>JACOUQ010000008.1 GCA_016177775.1 Geobacter sp. | reverse complement strand
CTGGTCGCTCGTGTAGTTTTGCATGACGAGGGCGCTGGCAGGGCTGATGTTGCCGGCCGCGTCATGGGTTACGACGCTGGCGGTTACGCTCCCGCCGCCTGCAAGGTCGGAGCCCGCCACGCTGATGCTGAAGCTGCCGTCGGCAGCGGGAGAGCCGGTGTAGGTGTGACCACCGGCCGTCAGCGTAATCGTGTCGCCAGGCTGGAATTCACCCACGACCGTGCCAGTGACCGCTACCCGGCCGCCGGCTTCGGCAATGTTGATAACGTTGTCGGCAGTGATGCTGTCCAGCGTCAGCGTTGGCGTGGCCGGCGCTACCTGGTCGCTCGTGTAGTTTTGCGTAACAAGGGCGCTGGCAGGGCTGATGTTGCCGGCCGCGTCATGGGTTACGACGCTGGCAGTTACGCTCCCGCCGCCTGCAAGATCGGAGCCCGCCACGCTGATGCTGAAGCTGCCGTCGGCATTGGCTAAACCGCTGTAGGTGCCCCCCCCGGCGGTGAGCGTAACCGTGTCCCCTGCCTGGAATTCCCCTGAGACCGTGCCGGTGACTGCTACGTTGCCGCCCGCTTCGGCGATGTTGAGGATGTTGTCGCTGGTGATGCTGTTCAGGGCGACCGTGGGGGCGACAGGAGCGGCTGTGTCTAGGGTGAAGGAGAGGGTGGAGGAACCGGAGACGTTGCCGGCTACGTCGGTCTGCCGAACCTGGACGCTGTTGGCGCCTTCAACCGCCGTGAAGCTGCTGCTCCAGTGGGCACCGCTGTCGGTTGAGTATTCAACTGTGGCGCCAGCCTCAATGCTGCTCAAGCTCAAAGTGCCGACGTTGGTGATGTGGTCGCTGTTGCTTGAGCCGCTGTCGTTGGTCAGCGCCACCCCCGGAGCGGCCGGGGCAATTTCGTCCACGTCGGTGACGTTTAGAGTAATGTTCTCAACAACAGACCAGTTGCCTGCAGCATCTCTGGTCTCTATGCCGTAGATGAAGCTGTTGGGTGCTGTCTCGAAGTCGTTATGTGCTCCGGCAGCGACGCCGGCGGGGGTGATGCTGATCTGGCCGTTGTCGGCGATGGTATAGAACCCGTCAGCGCTGGTGCTCGTGCCGGTAGCGCTGAAGTGAAAGCCGGTGATGCCTCGGGCATCGGTGGCGGCCACGGTGGCTACCACTGCCCCGGCTGTCTGGTTCTCGGTGTAGCTGAAAGACTGACCGGCGGTGACCACCGGGCGGGTGATGTCGGCACTAATGGAATCAGCGATAACGTTAAGGTTAATGTCCTGGGCAGCAGACCAGTTGCCGGCGGCATCTCTGGCCTCTACGCCGTAGGTGAAGCTGTTGGGCGTGACGTCAAAGTGATTCTGGGCCACACCGGCAGCAACGCCGTCGGCGGTGATGCTGATCTGGCCGTTGTCAGCGACTGTGTAGTAACCGTCCAAGCTGGTGGTATTGGCGCTGTCGCTGAAGCGGAAGCCGGTGATTCCCGTACTGTCGGTGGCGGCCACGGTGGCTACCACCGTCCCGGCTGTCTGGTTCTCTATGTAGCTGAAGGACTGCCCTGTGACTGTGGGGGGGGTGGTGTCGAGGGTGAAGAAGTGGTTGGTGGTGACGGTGTTTCCGGCCATGTCGGTGTCACGCACTGTTACGTTGTTGTTCCCTTCGACCGGTGCAAAGCCGCTGCTCCAACTGCCGCCGCCGTCGGTGCTGTATTCGCGGGTCACCGTCTCGGCAGGTGCGCTGATGGTCAACGTCGCGTCACTGGTGATATGGTCGCCGTTAACGCCAGTGTCATTAGCCAGCTGCACACCGGGGGTTGCGACCTGGGTATCCAGGACAAAGCGGAAGGTGGTTGAACCGGAGACATTGCCTGCCGTGTCGGTCTGACGGACCAGAACCGTGTTGTTGCCTTCGGCGGCGGCAAAACCGCTGCTCCAGTGGGAGCCGCCGTCGATGCTGTACTCGACATTGGCGCCGCTCTCCACTCCGCTTACGGATAGGGTGCCGACGTTGGTAATCTTGTCGTTGTTGCTGCTGCCGGTGTCGTTGGCAAGCACTACGTTCGGCGCAGGTGGTGGCGTCGTATCAAGCGAGAAGGTAAGGCTTCCAGGGTCGCTGGTATTGCCGGCAACGTCGGTCTGGCGGACCAGAACGGTGTTGCTCCCTTCGACTTCAGTGACGCTGGAGCCCCATGTCGTGCCGCCGTCAGTGGAGTATTCCAGGGTGGCGCCAGCTTCTATCCCGGTCAGGGTGATAGTCCCGGTCTTTGTTATGCTGTCGCTGCCGCTAGTGCCGGTGTCGCTGGCCAGGGCCACACCCGGCGCCGCGACCTGGGTGTCCACCCGGTATCCTTCGGTGTCGATTGCCGTGGTGTTGGTGGTGATGCCGGCCACGATTGTTTTGTCGCTGTCGGCTGCCAGGTCGGCGCCGGAAACGTCGATGCTGAAGGTCATGTCATCAGCGATCAGGCCGGTGAAGGGATTGCCGTTCACTGTCAGGGTGACGGTGTCGCCTGGCAGGGCGTTGCCGCCCACAGTGCCGGTGATCGCGACGTTGCTGCCCGCCTCGGCGCTGTTGATGATGTCGTCGGCGGTAATGTTGTGATCAAGCGCGATTGTCGGGTCGGTTGTGGGCGCAACTTTTTGACCGGGCCGATAGACCGATGGCCTTGGTGTGACCAATGGTACTACCGGATCATCTGCAACAACAGGTTCATCCGTGGAAACGATGGCGCCAAGTCCCGGGCCCTTGCCGGTCGATGCGATAACACTGCTTACCTTGACCATCGGTGCAGGCGAAGCAGCTTTATCGATAAGGACTACATTTTTTGATGTGACTTGCTCGTTATCGTGACTTTTGGGAGCCTCAACCTCTTCCTGCGTTTTTGAAGCATCCACATTCCCGCTTACCACTCTCAAGCTGCCGGCTTTGGCGTGGTTACTGATGCCAACCAGTTTAAAAAGATCAGCCAAGGTGATCTTGCTGTCATTGCTTGACTTGGGTGGGGGGAGGAGACTGTCGCTGTTGTCGGTGAAAAAAACCTGGGGAGGGGCCTCACTTATGGCATCGAGGGCGCCATTTGGAATGATGACATATGATTCGTCGGAGAAGCTCAGTAACAAGTCGACATCCGCTATGTCGACCGCTTTGAGCTTGGGTTCACCATGGGGGATGGTAATTGTTCCGTCCGGTGCGACTAGGGCGCGCTCAATGTGTTGCCCTTGATCAAGCCCTTTAATCACGGATTTTCCTTTTTCACCCTCAGTCTCGATTGCCATATAAGCCCCTAATCCCAACTTTCTTTACAACTGACAAAGAAAGAAATAACAATCTCGCCAAAATTTCTAAGTACTGGAACCTGTCCAGACAAACGGGCTATTGCTTTTTATGCGCAAATCGAGTGAATCTCTCAATCTCATCTGTTCATTCACCTGCATGGTGAGCAGTTTGTGTGATTCCTTTGCATCAGCAGTCATATGAATCATAAGTTCGGAAATCTGGGCGCGTATCTCATCGTTACCATTCTCCATCGTATGGGAAATGGTGCCGAGTTGGCTGCCCAGTTGTTGCAACTCGCTGCGGAGGTTATTGCTCGCCTCGGCTTGTTCTGCAAGTGTGCGCAGCATATCGGCCCGCTGGTTCCGGAAGTCATCTATTTCAGCAGAGAGCGCACGTTGTTGCAGGCGTGCTGCTTCGGCCAACCTCTCTTCGATATTGTACGAATCGAGCGCATCTCTTAATCTCTTCTGCTCATCCACCTGCATGGCGAGCAGTTTATGGGATTCCTTTGCATCACCGGTCATATTGACCGTGAGTTCGGAAAGCTGGGCAAACATGTCGCTGTTACTCTTCGCCACAACATTCATAACCTTTTGGGATTCCTTTGCATCAGCAGCCAGTTGCACCGTCAGTTCGGAGATTTGGGCCGATATTTCGCTGTTACCCTTTTCCATGCCCGAGAACATATTGCCGAGTTGCCTGACAAGCTGCTGCAACTCGCTGCGGAGGTTATTGCTCGCCTCGATCTGCAAGGAAAGTGTGCGCAGCATGTCGGCCCGCTGTTTTTGAAAGTCGTCCATTTCAGCAGACAGCGTTCTCTGATGCAGGCGCGCCGCCTCGGTCAACCGTTCTTCGATCCGGATCAGCACTTTGTATTCATCGCCGGTGCGCGCCGCCCCGCTCCTGGAAGAAACAGCGTCACGTGAAAGCGCACCCTCGATGTGCCGAGCGATTTCCGAACTGAGTAATGAGAAGATATCACCCTGAAATCGACGTATACCAACCATCATGAGGCCAAGGGTTATTGACCCCAGCAGGCCGAACATGGAGGCCGAGAACGCAATTCCCATCGACTGCATGGGGGCTTTCATCCGCTCGATCATGGTCTTGAACACCTGGATAGGGTTTGCATTGTTCATGTCGAGATCGGCAAAGCTGCTGATCAGGACTGAAATGTCATTCAGGGTCGCTAGCAGACCAATAAAGGTCCCGAGCAGCCCCATACCGACCAGCAGGCCGGTCAGGTACTGCGGCAAGGCATTCCGACGATTCAGCCGAGTCCGGGCGTTTGTCAGTTCATGCTCAATGGCGGCCTGTTCCTGATGGGAAATGAAGCGGCCCCCTGATGCTGCAACCATTTGCAGCAAACAGGATATGTCGCCGGTATAACCGTTAGTCATTCCCTGGAGGGTAGCCAAATCAGTCTTGGCGCGTATGGCTCCGGAATAATCCACTAGTGTTTTGGCTTCTCGCATCAGTCTGTGCGCGGTGACAAGGATAAATACTCCGCCGCTCAGGACAATTACAAAGATGGCATAGTTGATTTGCGGATGGGGATTGCGGGTTATGGTTGATTTGATGGCAGGGAAAAAGACCGCAGACCCGGTAAGGAGCATGACAAACGGGAGAGCTACGAACATGTAGTAAATCTTGAGTTTTTTAAACATGGGATTCTCTCTTTAGATGGAATTTGTCAGTGTTATTAAGTCAGCATGAAGCGTTGAAAGTGGAACTCAGCCGGCACGGAACGCCCCGTCCCGAAACTTGAGCAGCGGGGAAAGAAGGTACGACAGGATTGTCCGTTTACCGACTGCAATATCGGCTGTTGCAGCCATGCCGGGGACCAGCACATCTGGTTGGCGAGCACGTGACATGAGAGTTGACATATCAACTTCAACATTCACGCGGTAATAGCGGTTGCCTTTCTCGTCACTCAATGTATCAGCGCTGACCTCGGTCACATGGCCTTTAAATGTGCCGTAGGTGGCATAATCATATGCTCCGATACGCACACGCGCCGGCAACCCCCGGCGCAAGTTGGCGCGGTCGTTGGGTTTTGCACGGGTCTGGATGACGATACGCTGATCACTCGGCGTAATTTCCAGCAGCACCTCGCTGGGACGCACTACGGCGCCAATGGTGGTGATATTCAATTTGTTGATGAGCCCCGCAACCGGGCTCCTTACGATATTCCGGTCGAGGCGGTCGACGTTGGTGCCGATTTCGTGACTTGATTTCTCAATTTCCGCACGCACTTGCGTCAATTCAGAAGATGCTTCGGCACGAAAACGGGCAACAGCTTCCTTAACCCGTGATTCGGCTTCTGAGTGCGCGGCTTGCAGGCGCGGGGCAACGGTTGTTGCTTCGGCGATTTGCGATTTGAGTCGTTGAAGGCGCGTCTGGGCATCCAGCACTTCCAATTCGGAGGCGGCGTTGTTTTTCCTCAACCCGGCAATAACTTGATACTGCTTTCTAGCCAGATCCAACTCTTCAAGCAGATTTTGGCGCTTTGAAGTTGTTTCCGTAAGCTCGTTCTTCTTTTGCATGCCTTGGGCCTGCAATACCTGAACCTCTTCGGCAAGTTGGGCGCGACGGGCTTGCCATGCAGCGGTTTCCACACGGATGACATTGGGGTCGTTCATTGTTTTCGGGAAGAAGATCGCGTTTTGGCCATTCAACTCGGCAAGCAAGCGGGCCTCGCGCCCACGCAGAGCATCAAGCTTCGACTGGTCCTGCCCCAGATTTGAACGTGCCTGCACATCCGACAGCTCCATCAACGGTTGTCCGGCAACAACGACCTGACCTTCCTGGACCAGAATTGTCCGGACAATGCCCCCTTCAAGATGTTGCACGATTTGCGACTTGCCGGCAGGGATGATCTGTCCCTCAGCGCGCACAATGGTATCTACTTCGGCAATCGCGGCCCAGAGCAGTGCGCTTGCGCTGCTGACCATCAGCAACATGACAAAGGTGCGCTGGGGTGACAAGCACTTTAAAAATCCACTCGCCTTACTGAACATGGGAAATCGCTTAGCCTCCGTCACCGCGACCTGACCATTACCAGAGAGGCGTTTGCATTGCTTTTTCCTTCAACTACCGAGACGTTAATTTTGTCCTTGGGCATCTTCATTTCGATCAGTAAATTTCGCACAGCCATGGCTCGATAGAATCCCATGCGTTTGGCCTCGGAAAAACCGGCCGGGACTTCGACGCGAATACCAGCTTTCTCACTTGCCACTACAGGCTTCAAGGATTCGCGCAATCGATCGTGTTCTGCCGGCGTAAACGCTACGGCTTCATCCGTGAAACGCACTACGATTTCGAGATTACTTGCAGCCGTCTTATCGAGTCCGCTCTGTGGCTTTGGCACATTGGACGTTACATCGACGGTTTTTGCCAACCCACCACGTACAGGTTGCACATTTTGGGAAACCCTCTGAGCAAGCTCCGTATTCAGGCGCTGGATTTCACGTTTTAAGGCTATATTTTCCGTGACAGGATCGGCTGTTGTCTTGGAAACGGCTTCAGCACGATGTTTGGCGGAGGCGACCGGCGGCTTGTCCGACGCACTTTTGCTGGAGCGCCCCAACTCGAGGGCAAACATGAATACGGCGACGGTCATTATGGTCAGAAGAAAAAGGAGGTTTAGCACCAGATTGGTAACGGCATCCACGTAGCCGGGCCAGAAATGATCCGAGCCGTCGTTGTTCTCATCATGATCAATTGACATACCGATTGTCCACCTTCAGGCGATTATAGTTCTTTAGCTGTTCCGGGATGTGCCGGGGCATCCATTGCCAACGGCGTAGTGGTAATGTTCAGCTTATCTGGATTTGTTGGCTCTGTTTTAATCGCGGAAGCCGCTCCTGGAGTGCCGAGCGTCAACCGAACCAACTGGGCCACCGTGCTCATCTCAAGGATATGCAGGCTGATCAGACGGGAGCGAACCTGGTAGAAACGCTCATAGACATCAAGCAGATCCAGGAGGGACTGGTTGCCGGAAAGCATGCGTTTGGACATGGCCTCCGCTGCGGTGGAAATCGACGTCAGTTCCTCATAACCGGAGGCGATCCGCTCTCTTGTTGCTGCAAGCGTTGCATAATTGGCTGACAGTGTCTGAACAACCCGGCGGCGCTGGTCGTCCAGGCGGTACTGCAATTCCTTATGTCGCGACGAGCGTTCCACATGGTTCTGGTAATCACTCCCGCCACTGAGAAGATTCCAGTTCAGCACCAGCATGTAGCGCTGATCTCTCTGGGAACGGGGCTCACCGCCCGCGCCACGGGAATAAGTATCCGTATACTCCGCGTCGAGGCGGGGCAGAAATCGACCCTTTGCCGCCGATATATCGATTTTTGCAGCCTTCACCTCGGCTGCAAGAGAAGCAATTTCCGGGTTGGATTTCATGGCTGTGGTAACGGCTAAGGCAAAGGATTGCGGCAGCAACGAAGCGCCAACATCCTCGAGAAGCGGAAGACGAACCTTCCGGGGTACGAGATTAGTCAAACGAACGAATTCAATCCCTGCTGCCGCATGAGCCGCCTCCTGTTCCAAACGGGACGACAGCGTTGCCTCCATGCGCGCACGTACTCGGGCCATGTCGGAAATGCTGGCTGCTCCGGCGCTGGCGCGCTTTTCGATGTAGCTGAGCAACTCCGAAAGCCGGGTTTCAAAATCGCGCGTCACGTCAGTTTGCAGACGGCTGGATACCAGGGAAAGATAGACGTTGACCGCGGAGACATAGGCATCACCGTCGCTTACGCGATAATTCTCTCCGCGCGCCTGTTCTATAACTTTACGGCGTCGCCAATCCAGAAAAGAGGGGAGGTCGAACAAGGGCTGGCGCGCGGAAAACGCCACATCATAACGTGTGTGCGTATCCGAGGAGATAGGCTCCCCGGTTATGTCGCTGATTACAACCGAAGGCTTGGAGGTTTCATAGCCGTAATTGGCACGCACTGTCGCGGAAGGGAGCAGGAGGGCAAGGGCCTGTCCGGTTTGCGCTTTTGCCTGCTCCGTACGCGCCAAAGTCGCGAGGCTTTCACGATTGAAGCTTCGGCCTGCGTGGATCGACTCCGGGAGGTTTGCCTCACCTACCTGACTGGCAAATTCTCCCTCGAAAATTTGATTTTCAGCCATATTTCTTATGAATTGACCGTCAACATCCACCGATACTGCAATGTCAGACTTGCCGATCAATTCTGCCAGATTCTGTTTTTCCGGCACAGCGAAGCCACTGGCAGCTTGTCGAGATCCGTCAATCTTTTGTGATGGGAGAGAATCCGGTAAACCGTCGCTCTCCTGCAGAGGAATATTTTGAGCTGCAAGCTCGGGGAGGTCGAGATCTTGAGAGGGGGCAGATTGGGGTTCAGCACCCTCAACCTGCATTTGAGCCGCTACAGTTGTAGCAATAGGGGACAAGACGAATTGCAGAATTAAAACGAGGACACAACAGTACCACTTGAATCTGTAAGTCACCAACCCACTCCTTGCATTTAAAAAAAATACACTGCACGCCCAACTAATTGGGTTAAATTTTGTCTGAGCAGATGCCGCCGCACTGTTCCCGTCCGGACACCATGCGATCCCGGCAGGCCAGCGGGACGTGCCGCTACGGCTTCACTGATTGCTGCTTTTTCAGAATATAGGTGACAAGACTCACTGGTGCAGCTCCTGTGGCTCATTGAAGGCGTCGCTAACCGCAAACGATAGCTCCGGCGGCACCGGCTCACCCCGCCTGGCCACCTGCTGCTGCGCCTCCTGCCGTTTTGCCGTCGCCAAAGCGGCAGCGGCCTTCTTCAGAGCATTGTACACCCTCCGGGAATACTTGATCTGCTTCGACCTGGTGACCGCGTTGTAGCACCCCACCGCCTCCCACGTGTACCCCTTGCGGTCGATGCATTCCCTGAGGATCCGCGCCCCCACCTCCGTATTGTAGCAGGCGTCCGTGACGAGCCGCTCCGGATCCAGGCCGAGTGGGCGAATCCAGGAGGAGTTGATCTGCATCAGCCCCAGGTCGCGGCTGCCGTTGACATTGACCCCCACAGCAGACACCTTCAGCCCTGACTCGGTCCGGGCGATGGATTCCAGCAGCAGCGGGCTGATTCCGTACTTCTCCCCCGCCTCCTGGAAACAGAAGGCGTGCGAGCGGGACGCAACCGCCAGAAATATTGCCACAAGCAAAAACCGTCGTATGTTCATATGAATCTTCCGTTGAGCGCAAATTACGCCGACTTGAATATAAAGCATTTTCATGTAACTGCAAAGTTCTTACCGTCATTCACCCAATCTACCTGGCTCCCGCTCCACTCCGTATCGCAACACCTTACAAATTGTGCCGTCTGTAGATTTTTTTCTGCGCCCCGGATTTACGCCGCAAAATGACCGAGCACGCCGCCTTATGGCCGAGTAACTCCGCGACATTCCATGACATTTCTTTCATCAAGGCAACCAATCTCTATATGCGAAGAGTGTCCAGGCTTTCCTCTGTTTACGCAGCTGCGGTTTGGATGGAAATTAAAAAGATATTGGGTTACAATCCACCGGTAATTTCTGGATGAGGAGGGGTCTATGCAGAAGCTCCTGGCTATTTTGTCTCTGTGCTGTCTACTGTCTCCTGTAGGCGTGTCTGCTGATTCATGGAACGAAGATTTGGTGGTCAAGGGGGTGTCGGGGGATGTGACGATCGGGGTATTCGGCGGAACGGAATGGGGGCCGCTCCAGGAAGGGACGCGGCTGAAGCAGGTCGACTCCATTCAGGTCGGCAAGGGGGAGGCTGAACTGGTTCTGTTCAAAAATACTCTTCTCCGCCTGGGTACCGGGAGCAGTATGACCGTGATCGAGCTGAATGCCGAAATAACGGGTTTCTACCTCAGCAAGGGGGCGGCAAAGGTGGAATATGTGACAGCTACGCCGAACAGGTTGGTTTTCGAGACCGCGGCAGGATTGGCCGAGCCGAAGGGAAAAGCTGTTTTTACTGTGGAGGCCACGGATGACGGGGCAATGGAAGTGTCGGTCCAACGGGGGACAGTGGCGGCGGAGGGGGATAAATGCCGGCGCGAGGTGAAAAAGGGAAGTGCGGTGCGCATCGACCAGGAGTCGTGCACATCGAAGGCCCTGGGGAAATAACGAATTGTCCCGTAAATTCGCGTTGTTCGCGGATGTTCCACAAAGTCTGTGGAAAGGCTTGTGGAAAACACGTTGATGGAAGAAAAAGTGGAACACAATTCAATCGGAATAGCAAATTGCCTAAAAAAGAGGCACAAAATGTTGACGCGTAACGTCATTGTAACTTATTGAAAAATCGATGGCTGGTGAGAAAACTTCGGGGAGATATTGCCGCATGCTGCATCGGCAATATCTCCCCGTTGTTTTTTAGCCGAGGATCTGCTTCAGGTCCCCTTCGGCAGTGCCGATCGGGGCGATGTTGAAGTTCTCCACCAGGAAGTTGAGGACGTTGGGGGTGATGAACGCCGGGAGGCTAGGCCCGATCTTGATATTCTTGATCCCCAGGTGGAGGAGGGTCAGGAGGATCGCCACGGCCTTCTGCTCGTACCAGGAGAGAATCATGGAAAGCGGCAGGTCGTTCACTCCGCATTCGAAGGCGCCGGCAAGGGCCACGGCGATCTGGATTGCCGAGTAGGCGTCGTTGCACTGGCCGATGTCGAGAAGGCGCGGGATGCCGCCGATGTCGCCGAAGTCGAGCTTGTTGAAGCGGTACTTGCCGCAGGCAAGGGTCAGGATCACGCAGTCTTTGGGGACTTGCTCGGCGAACTCGGTGTAGTAGTTGCGCCCGGATTTGGCGCCGTCGCAGCCGCCGATCAGGAAGAAGTGGCGGATCTGGCCGGCCTTCACTGCGTCGATAACCTTGTCGGCCACGCCGAGCACCGCGTTGTGGCCGAAGCCGGTCAGGATCTCCTTGCCGGGATTTTCATCGAAGCCGGGGAGTTCCTGGGCTTTCTTGATGACAGCCGAGAAGTCCCACCCTTCGATGTTCTTCACGTCGGGCCACTGCACCAGCCCCCAGGTGAAGAGGCGGTCCTTGTAGCTGTCGGCCGGGCGCTGGATGCAGTTGGTGTTGAAGATGATGGCGCCGGGGAAGTTGACGAATTCCTTTGCCTGGTCCTGCCATGCGCCGCCGAAGTTGCCGGCGAGGTGGCTGTACTTCTTGAGGCCGGGATAGCCGTGGGCCGGGAGCATCTCGCCGTGGGTGTAGACGTTGACGCCGGTTCCCTCGGTCTGCTTCAGGAGCTCTTCCAGCATGCGGAGGTCGTGGCCGGAGACGAGGATCGCCTTGCCCGCCTTGGTGCCGAGCTGGACCGGGGTCGGGACCGGGTGGCCGTAGCTGTCGGTGTTGGCTTTGTTGAGGAGTTCCATGGTGACCAGGTTGATCCGGCCGCACTCCATGGCGAGGCCGACGAAGTCCATAAGGCCGAGGTTCTTGTCGAGGGTGGCGGCGAGGGCCTTGTGGGTGAAGGCATAGATTTCGTCGTTTTCCAGGCCGATCACCAGGGCATGGTGGGCGTAGGCCGCGTAGCCCTTGATGCCGTAGATCAGGATTTCCTGGACCGATTTCACGTCAGCATCGATGCTGTCGTCTTTGACCCCGTGCATTTCGCCGAGGGCCACCAGTTCGGAGGTGGTGCCGGCGGCAAAGGGCTTGGCCGCCTCGGGAACGTTGCCTTGATATGCGCTGCCGTTGGCCTTCTCGAAGAGGGTCTGGGCCTTGTCGCGGAGATGGGCACCCTTGCGGACGAGCTTGGCGATCTCTTCCGCGCTGAAATCAACATTGGTGACGGTGGTGAAGAGGCCGTCGATCATGAAGCGGTCGATCTCCTGGTCCTTCGCCTCTTTTTCGCGGGCCTTGTCGGCCCAGAAGCTGATGCCTTTCATGGCGTAAACGAGCTGGTCCTGAAGCGCCGCCACATCCGGCTGCTTGCCGCAGACCCCTACTTTGCTGCAGCCGCTGTTGGCGGCCTGTTCGCACTGGTAGCAAAACATGTTCGACATCTTTTCCTCCTTGGGTGTGTTGTTGGCAGGGGTTGAAAAACCAAGCCAGTTAAAAATTCTTTTCATCCCTCTCTCCTGATTCCTCCGTTTTTCGGAAGGTGATTCGGTGGTGTGACCAGGCTGCGTGTGTTCTGTTTGTCCGTGCCGCCCGGTCATGTTGCCACCTTACCGGCATTGCGTTGGCCAAGCCTTGACCAAAGTCAAGAAACTCTCGTTCTGTTTTTGAAAACCAAATGCCGGGAATTGATTCCTGGCGGCTTCATAACTTTGTAAGGTCCCGTATTGATAGATTTTTATTTGACATGGGCCAGGGAAATGACGTATACAGTCGACCACCCTCAAACCGATATTTCACAGAAAGAGAACAAGAACCATGATTAATCTGAAACCTGAAGTTGTTGCACAACTCGAGCGTGTGCTCGGCTCTGTCGAGATGCTCCTCCCCAAGGCAATTGCCCCCATCGACTGGTCGACCTGCCATGCAGCCAACTGGCGCCGTCACTCTTTCTCGGGATTCCTGGAGCCCGTCAGGGTGACCGATACCACCACCCTGAATGAGCTGCTCGGCGTCGAAGAACAGAAAGAAGTGATGGTCAGCAATACCCGCCAGTTCGTAAGCGGCCTGCCGGCCAACAACGCCCTTCTCTGGGGTTCGCGCGGCACCGGCAAGTCGTCGCTGGTGAAGGCCCTGCTAAACGAGTTCGCCCCCAAGGGGCTGCGGGTCATCCAGATCGAAAAGGAAGACCTGATCTACCTCTCCGAAATCTTCACCGCCGTGGAGAACCAGCCCTACCGGTTCATTCTGCTCTGCGACGACCTCACCTTCGAGGTGGGGGAGTTGAGCTACAAGATGCTCAAGAGTGCGCTGGACGGCTCGGTATACTCTGCTCCCGAAAATGTCCTTATCTACGTGACCTCGAACCGGCGCCATCTCCTGCCCGAGTACGAATCGGACCATCTCGGTGGAAAGTATGTGAGGGGCGAACTGCAGCAGAGCGAGGCGATGGAGGAGAAGGTCTCTCTCTCCGACCGCTTCGGCATCTGGGTCGCCTTCTATGCCTTTTCCCAGGACCGCTACCTGGACGCAGTGCGGCTCTGTCTGGAACGGGAGGCACGGCAGCGGAAGGTGGAGATCCCCTGGAGCAAGGAGCTCGAGCGGGAGGCAATCCAGTGGACCCATGACAAGAGCAAGCGTTGCGGCAGGACCGCCTTCCAGTTCTCCAAGCATTGGATCGGTCGTTTCCTTCTCCCGACATATGGGGTCTGAGCTGCAACCTTTAAGGTCGTAATTTTCCCCATTGCCCTCTCCCGTCTGAAAATGGTATAAAGATTATGTACGTGAACCACAGGGGTCACCTCCTGTGGTTTTTTATTTGAACGAAGCATGCTTTTGGCGCCATGCTACGCCCGCGGCTCTGCTCGTTGTGCGACGTGGCGCTGTTTATGCCCGTGGGTACCACGCCTCCGCCTCCATCGCCGCAGACGCAGCCTGGCATCCAAAATCCTGCTTCGGAAAGTCATATTCACTAGAAAGAGAGCAGCAATGATCAGTGCATCGAACGTAACACTTTCCTATGGCAAGCGGGTCCTGTTCAAGGACGTCAACATCAAGTTCATCCCCGGCAACTGCTATGGCCTCATCGGCGCCAACGGCGCGGGGAAATCCACGTTTCTCAAGATCCTGGCCGGCGAGGTGGAGTGCGACAAGGGGGAGATCTCGGTGAGCCCCGGCGAGCGGATTGCCGTGCTGCGCCAGGACCAGTTCGCCTTTGACGATCATACGGTCTTCAACACGGTCATGATGGGGCACGAGCGGCTTTACAAGGTGATGGCCGAGCGTGATTCGATCTACTCCAAGGGGGAGTTCACCGAAGAGGATGGCATCCGCTCCGCGGAGCTGGAGGCGGAGTTCTCCGAGATGAACGGCTACGAGGCGGAGAGCGAGGCGGCGGTGCTCCTGAACGGCCTGGGGATTCCCGAGGAGCTGCGCCACAAGAAGATGAAGGAGCTGGAAGGGGGTGAGAAGGTGCGGGTGCTGCTGGCCCAGGCACTTTTCGGCAACCCGGACGTGCTCCTTCTGGACGAGCCGACCAACCACCTGGACCTGAAATCGATCACCTGGCTTGAGGACTTTCTCTCCCGTTTTCAGAATACCGTCATCGTGGTCTCCCACGACCGCCACTTCCTGAACCAGGTCTGCACCCACATCGCGGACATCGACTTCGGGATGATCACGGTCTACGTGGGGAACTACGACTTCTGGTACGAAGCGAGCCGGCTTACCCTGAAGCAGAAGCAGGATGCGAACCGGAAGACTACGGAAAAGGCGGATGAGTTGAAGGCCTTCATCCAGCGCTTCAGCTCCAACGCTTCCAAGGCTAAGCAGGCCACGTCGCGAAAACGCCTCCTGGAGAAGCTGACCGTGGAGGAGATGCCGGTTTCCTCCCGCAAGAGCCCTTATGTGGTGTTCAAGCCGGAACGCCCCTGCGGTGACGTTATCCTGGAGATCAAGGGGATTTCCAAGACCATCGACGGCGTAAAGGTGCTGAACGACCTGACCCTGACGGTGAACAAGGGGGACAAGATCGCCTTTGTCGGAGGAAACGCACAGGCCAGGACAACCCTGTTCCAGATTCTTTCGGGGGAGATGGAGGCTGACGCCGGGGAGTTCAGGTGGGGGGTAACCATCACCAGTTCCTACTTCCCGAGGGAAAACGGCGCTTTCTTCGACAACGAGCTGAACCTCATCGAGTGGCTCTGCCAGTACCCCCCCTGCGACGGCGAGTCGTTTGCCCGCGGTTTCCTGGGGAGGATGCTCTTCTCGGGCGACGAGGCGACCAAGAAGACCTCCGTCCTCTCCGGCGGGGAGCGGGTGCGCTGCATGCTGTCGAAAATGATGCTCTCCGGGGCGAATGCCCTGATTCTGGACGAGCCGACCAACCATCTCGACCTGGAATCGATCACCGCGCTGAATGACGGGCTGACCTCCTTTTCGGAGGTGGTGCTCATCTCCTCCCATGACCACCAGCTGGTTTCCACCGTTGCCAACCGGATCGTGGAGATCACGCCCGGCGGCATCATCGACCGGGTGATGGATTTCGACGACTACCTGGAAAGCCCCGAAATATCAGCCTTGCGCGATGAGTTGTACCACGGCCATGCGGAGCTCTCCCTGTGAAAACCTCTGCATGGCGCGAAATGAAAATATGGGTCGACGCCGACGCCTGCCCGCGGATCATCAAGGAAATAGTGTTCCGGGCCTCGGATCGCCTCAAGACGCCGGTGGTCCTGGTGGCGAACATGGGGATGGACAAGCACCACACGCCGCTGGTGACATCGGTCCTTGTCCCGGAGGGGCCTGACGTGGCCGACGACTACATAGCGGATCACGTCGCCCCTGTCGACCTGGTGATTACTGCCGATATCCCTCTGGCCGCCCGGGTCGTGGAGAAGGGCGGGCTGGCGCTCGATCCTCGGGGGGATCTCTACACCGAGGACAACGTCGGCGAAAGGTTGTCCTACCGGGACCTCTTACAAGAGCTGCGTTCCGCGGGGATTGTTCATGGGGGACCGGGGCAGCTGGGTCTCACGGACCGGCAGCGCTTTGCCTCGGCCCTCGACAGGACACTGACCCGGATGATCAGGGGGGAGCGATGATTCACCTCTCGAATATCACGAAGCAGCACGGCTCGCAGGTTCTTTTCCGGGATGCCGGCTTCCAGATACTGCCCGGAACCCGCGCCGGCCTTGTGGGACCCAACGGCGCCGGAAAGACAACGGTATTCCGTATCATCTCCGGCGAGGAGGAGCCCGATTCAGGGGACCTCACCTTTGCCAGGAATGTCACCGTCGGCTACTTCTCCCAGGACGTGGGGGAGATGTCAGGGCGAAGCGCCCTTGAGGAGGTGATGGCAGGCTGCGCCGAAACCGTGCGCCTCGCCGCGGAGCTGAAGGATATGGAAGCCCGCATGTGCGAGCCTCTCCCGGACGACGAGATGGCTGCGCTGTTGGAGCGATACGGCGATGCCGTGGAGCGGTTCGAGCACCAGGGGGGATACGATCTGGACACCCGGGCACAGACGGTACTGACCGGCCTGGGAATCGGGCCGGACCGGTTCAATTACCCGGTGGAGTCGTTCAGCGGCGGCTGGAAGATGCGGATAGCGCTGGCCGGCATCTTGACCCTTTCTCCCGACGTGCTCCTCCTGGACGAGCCGACCAACCACCTGGACGTGGAGTCGATCATCTGGCTGGAGGAATGGCTCGCCAACGATTTCAAGGGGGCGCTCCTGATGACCAGCCACGACCGGGACTTCATGAACCGGGTGGTGACGCGCATCGTGGAGGTGGCCAACCGGACCATCACCACTTACGGCGGAAACTACGATTTCTACGAGCGTGAGCGGGATATCCGACTTGAGCAGCTGATCGCCTCCCACAAGCGGCAGCAGGAGATGCTGGCCAAGGAGGAGGATTTCATCGCCCGCTTCGCTGCCAGGGCCTCTCACGCGGCCCAGGTGCAGTCGCGGGTAAAGAAGCTGGAGAAGATCGACCGGATCGAGATACCGGCAGAGGACCGGCTGGTCAGGTTCGAGTTTGCCGAGCCTCCGCGGAGCGGCGACGAAGTGGTGGTGATTGATGGACTCGCGAAGCAGTGGACAACGCCTGATGGTGGGGAAAAACAGGTGTTTCATGGAGTTACCGGAATGGTCCGGCGGTGCGAGAAGATCGCGGTGGTGGGGGTAAACGGAGCGGGAAAATCGACTTTCCTCAAGGTTCTGGCGGAGCAGACGGAGCCGACTTCCGGGAGCGTGGCCCTCGGGGCGAACGTGGAGGTGGGCTACTTCAGCCAGCACGCCCTGGATGTGCTCGATCCGAAAAAGACGGTCTTCGAGACCATGCAGGAAGCGATGCCGCTGGCGAACATCGGCGTAATCCGGAATCTGCTGGCGGCGTTCCTCTTCAGCGGCGATTCCGTGGACAAGCGTGTCGAGAACCTCTCCGGCGGGGAGCGGAGCCGCGTGGTGCTGGCGACCATCCTAGCCCGGCCGGTGAACCTCCTGGTGCTGGATGAGCCGACCAACCACCTGGACATCCGGTCGCGGGAGATACTCCTGGGCGCGCTCCAAAACTTCACCGGCACCGTCGTGCTGGTTTCTCACGACCGCCATTTTCTCCGGTCCCTGGTGGGCCGGGTCTTCGAGATCGGACATGGCGAGCTGCGGGTCTATGAAGGGGACTATGAATATTACCTTTCAAAAACCGAGCATGCGGCGTAAGGCGAGCGACAGTTTGAAAAAAGTTGCTTTGCCCTCGCATATTAATATATACAAGCATTACCCGATTCCGCAGTAACCTCGCCCAAGGGGGAATGCCCATGCGTCTCACGCCTGCCGTCGAGCTTGAATATCGCTGCAAAAAACTTCAGGACCAGATGGCCGAGGCAGGCCTCGATGCCGTCATAATCCTCCAGAACGCCGATCTCTTCTACTTCACCGGCTCCATTCAGAGCGGCTGCCTCTATCTGCCGGCCCAGGGGTACCCGATCTACATGGTTCGCAAGGATCTCCAGCGGGCCAGGATGGAGTCCGGCCTCCGGGAGATCGTTCCCATTTCCTCCATGAAAGACCTTCCGGCCATTCTCGCACAGTACGGCTATTCCGAGCCGAAACAGATCGGGATGGAACTGGACGTGGTGCCGGTCAATCTGTTCGAGCGCTACCGTAAAGTCTTGCCGGATGCCGAGTACGTGGATGCCACCCCCCTTATCCGCCGCGTCCGGATGATAAAGAGCCACTACGAGATCCATCTCCTGAAGGACGCCGCCGATCAGGTGGACAAGGTATGCCGCCGGGCACGCGAAGTGATCCGGGAGGGGATGACCGACGTGGAGCTTGCCGCGGAGCTGGAATACGTGGCCCGCCGGGAAGGGCACCAGGGGCTGGTGCGGATGCGGGCCTTCAACGGCGAGATGGTTTACGCCCATGTTTTCTCGGGGGCTGATACCGCTGTCCCCACCTATATGGATACCCCGCTTGGCGGGATGGGGGTGAACCCCTCCTTCGGCCAGGGGGCGAGCTGGAAGCGGATCGAGCGGAACGAGCCGATCATCGTGGACTTCGCCGGCTGTCTGGAGGGTTATCTGGTGGACCAGACCAGGGTCCTGGCCATCGGCGAGCTTTCGGAGAGGCTGCGCCGGGCCTACGATGACATGTGCCGTATCCAGGAGTGGATGACGGAGCTTGTCAAACCGGGGGTTCCGTGGGGAACGGTCTATGACGAGTGTCTCGCCCTCGCTGTGAAGATGGGTTACGCCGAAAGCTTCATGGGGACCAGGGGGGCGCAGGTTTCCTTCATCGGCCACGGCCTCGGGATCGAGATCGACGAGTACCCGTTCATTGCCCGCGGCTTCAACGACATGGTCTTCGAGACCGGGATGGTCTTCGCGTTCGAACCGAAAGCGGTCTTCCCCGGCGAAGGGGCCATCGGCATCGAAGACACCTTCTACATTTCAGAAGATGGGCTCAAGCAGCTGACCCATTCCGACCAAGCGCTGGTCATTCTCTAATAGCCTTGTTTAAGGCAAATAACCCATCACATCACGCTGTCCCGATTTTCAACTGCAACACCGTTATAGCGCTTTGCCGTTCCGCACGGTTGCCCATCTCCCGTCGAGCGGAGAAACGGGTGGATATACCGTAAACATTTATGTTGAATTTAATTCGGCGTGATGTTATAAAGACATCAATATTTGTATACAGTATCCTAAAAAGCAATTTCTCCCCGATGTGAACCCGCTTTTCCAGCGGCCTTGTAGTTTTTCTCTGGTCACACCCTTTTCGCAGCAAGCTTGACTTGTCCACGCTCTTTGTTAAACCCGTCGGGGAACAGGATTCGGGCAAGGTCCATTCCATATATCGCGAAAACAGCAGTCAACTCTAAAAGATGAAAGGAGAGGCAGGATTATGTCGAAACTGAAAGACGCACTCACAAAGAAGATCGAAGAGTTCCGTCCCCGCACCCAGAGGCTCGTAAAGGAATACGGCAAGGTTTTGATCGACCAGGTGACGATCGAGCAATGCATCGGCGGAGCCCGCGACATCCGCAGTCTGGTGACCGACATTTCCTATCTTGACCCGCAGGAAGGGATCCGTTTCCGCGGCAAGACCATCCCCGAGACCTTCGCGGCCCTCCCCAAGGCTGCCGGTTCCGAGTATCCGACCGTCGAGTCTTTCTGGTCCTTCCTGCTGACCGGCGATGTTCCCTCTCAGTCTGAGGTTGATGAAGTCGTCGCCGAGTGGAAGGTACGCCAGCAGGTCCCCCAGTACGTGTTTGACGCGATCCGCGCATTGCCGCGAGACAGCCACCCGATGGTGATGCTCTCCGTCGGTATCCTTGCCCTGCAGAAGGATTCCAAGTTCGCCGCCTTCTATAATTCCGGCAAGTTCAACAAGATGACAGCATGGGAATCCGTTTACGAGGACGCTTATGATCTCGTTGCCCGCATTCCTGTCGTCGCCGCCTTCATCTACAACCTGAAGTACCGCAACGACCAGCAGATCGCCATCGATCCGAGCCTCGACATGGGCGCCAACTTTGCTCACATGATCGGCCAGAAGAAGCCTTATGACGACGTGGCCCGCATGTACTTCATCCTCCACTCCGATCACGAGTCCGGGAACGTTTCGGCCCACACCACCCACCTGGTGCACTCGGCCCTGTCGGACCCCTACTATGCCTATTCCGCCGGTCTCAACGGCCTCGCAGGCCCGCTCCACGGTCTGGCCAACCAGGAAGTTCTCGACTGGACAATCAAGTTCCAGGAGAAATACTGCAAGGGGATGGAGCCGACCAAGGAACTCGTCACCAAGGCACTGTGGGACACCCTGAACTCCGGCCAGGTCGTTCCTGGTTACGGCCACGCCGTTCTCCGCAAGACCGACCCGCGCTACATGGCGCAGCGCGAATTCTGCCTCAAGACTCCGGGACTCAAGGACGATCCTCTCTTCAAACTTGTCGCCATGATCTTCGAGACCGCTCCTGGCGTACTCATGGAGCACGGTAAGGCGAAGAACCCCTGGCCGAACGTCGATGCACAGTCCGGTGTCATCCAGTGGTATTACGGCGTCAAGGAGTGGGATTTCTACACCGTCCTCTTCGGCGTAGGCCGCGCACTCGGTTGCATGGCCAACATCACTTGGGACCGCGGTCTTGGCTATGCCATCGAGCGTCCCAAGTCCGTTACCACCGAGATGCTCGAGAAGTGGGCTGCCCAAGGTGGCAGGGAAGTTCAGCTCAAGGCTGCTGCCAACTAAATTTTCATCAGCAGGGAGTGAAAAAAGGGGAGATGCCTGTGCATCTCCCCTTTTTCATTCCTGAATCTGTTAACTGTAGGGATACCCCTTGCGGATATCCTGTTTGCGGCTGCGGCAAGCGGGCACCCGCAAGGGGTGCCCCTACACAACCCGTAACTAAATCAATCCACCTTGATCTTTTTTGATTTTTCCGCGGCAGCCGCGCTCTTCGGGATGCGGATCATCAGCACTCCGTCCTTGAAAGATGCCTTTGCCCTGTCGGTCTGCGTCCCCGGAGGAAGCCGGAAGCGGCGGGTGAAGGAGCCGAAGGAGCGTTCGTGGTAATGGAAATCCTTTCTTTCCACCTTTTCCTCTCCCTTCTTTTCCCCGGATATGGTTATCACATCCCCGGCGACGCTCACCTCGATGTTTTCCTTTGAAATACCCGGCACCTCGGCCTTGACCACCACATCACCCTTTTCCTCGAAGATGTCAACTGACGGCGATATCTCGCCGAGCTCGGGGAATTTGATGCGGGGCATCCAGGCAGGGAATAAGGTTTGGCGGTGGAACGCATCCTCGAACCACCTCTCCATCTCTTCAAATGGACGCATGAATCTTCCGATTTCAGGGGGAACCAGCTCTCCCGATACACTTCTGACCGGGACACCGGCTGCTTCTTTGGTTGTTTTTGTGCCGTGATGGGTTCTGTTTTTCATGGCCATGGTTCAGTCCCTCCTCTTGTTTCGGTTTCTATTCTAAATAAATAGACCCGGATGGGTTAAAGTCAAGGGGAGGGTGAATTCAAATAAGAAAGGGAGGCGGTGGCCGCCTCCCTTTGTGGTGGAGATATCTTTGGTGAAGATGCGGGTCTATCAGTCCCCGAAGACCTGGGCGTCGAAAATGTATATATCGGCCCCGTCGCGCCAGTCGTCCTGCTCCAGTCCAGCCTTTACGGATGTCTGAGAGAGGAAGGTTTCGCGGTCCCAGCCGTATTCGGTTGCCACCTGTGGCAGCAGAACGCCGCGGGCGAAGTTCTTCTCGATATAGAGGCCGTGGGTGCCGACCTCTATTTCGTCGATGTTCTCAATCTTCGAGAGAGGTGAAAGGACAGAGATCTCCAGGCTGAACTCGTCCAGGTCGCTTGCTTTCATGGGGTAAAAGCGCGGGTCGCGCACCGCCGCAGAAACAGCCATTTCCTGGGTCAGTTTGTAGAGGGGCTTGTCGGAAACAAAGTTGCCGATGCACCCCCGCAGGCGGCCGTCCTTCTTGATGGTGACGAAGCACCCCTGTTTCGCATGCAGCCTTTCATTGGAAAGCTGTTTCTCAGGCATGCTGCTCTCTTTTACATAAGTGACGATGGTCTCTCGAGCAATGTCGAGCAGTGTTGTGCGCTCTTCTTCGGACAGTCGATTCTTCACATCTGCCTCCGTGTTATCGGTTGATAATACTGGAACAATGTACTATATTCGGGCATTGTTTACAAGTTTCCAAATGCGCGCCGGGAGGTGGCCATGGCAAAACGGTTCAGGGTTTTGATCGGTGGGGCATGGGTGGGCGAGGACCGCAAGGGAATCGATGTGGTCAATCCCTACGATAACTCCGTGGTGGGGGTGGTGCCGGAAGCGACGGCAGAGGACGTGGATAGGGCGATAGAGGCTGCCGCTGCCGGGTCCCGGGCAATGGCCGAAATGCCTGCCTGGAAGCGATCGGAGATACTCGACAGGATTTCAGAGTTGATCTTGCGCGATAAGGAGGAGATCGCGGCAATAATTGCGAAAGAGGCCGGGAAATCCTGGAAATTTGCCATTGCCGAGGCGGAGCGAAGTGCCGAGACATTCCGGTTTGCCGCCCTGGAGGCACGCAATGAGCACGGGAACCTGGTCCCGATGGACGCCTCGCCGGTTTCAGCCGGCCGCTTCGGATACTACATGCGGGTTCCCATCGGCATCATCGGGGCTATCACGCCGTTCAACTTTCCGCTCAACCTAGTGTCCCACAAGGTGGCGCCGGCCATTGCCTCCGGCAATTCGATCATTCTAAAACCTGCCACCAAGACCCCCCTTACCGCAGTCAAGCTCGCAGCGTTGCTGGAAGAGGCGGGGTTGCCGGCCGGCGCCTTCAATCTCCTCATCGGCAGCGGCCGTATCGTGGGAAACATGCTGGTGGAAGACGACCGCCTGGCCATGATAACATTCACCGGCAGCCCGCCAGTGGGAATAGACATAAAGAAGCGCTCGGGATTGAAGAGAGTAACTCTGGAACTCGGCTCTAACTCGCCGACCATCATAGACGAGGACGCGGATCTGGATGCCGCGGTTGCGCGCTGTGTGGTGGGGAGCTTTGCCAATTCCGGCCAGGTCTGCATTTCAGTGCAGCGGATTTTTGTCCACAGGAACCGGTATGACGAATTTCTCCAGAAGTTCGTGGCCGCGACGAAAAAGCTGAAGGTGGGCGATCCGATGGACAAGGGGAGCGACATCGGCCCCATGATCTCGTGCGAGGAGCTGACGAGGATTCTGGAGTGGCTGGAGGAGGCGAAATCGATCGGCGCTAGAGTAGAAACTGGTGGCGAGGTGGTGGACGACACCTGTCTGGCCCCCACAATTTTGTCCGGGGTTACGAAAGAGATGAAGGTGGTCTGTTCCGAAGTCTTCGCCCCGGTGGTAACCGTGATGCCCTTCGAGAACTTCGACGAAGCCCTCGACATGGCCAACGACTCGGTTTTCGGCTTGCAGGCCGGGGTTTACACGAATGACATAGGTAAGGCCTTCAAGGCGATCAAGCGCCTCGACGTAGGGGGGGTCATCATCAACGACATCCCCACATTCCGCGTAGATCACATGCCGTATGGCGGAAACAAGCAAAGCGGACTCGGACGCGAAGGAGTACGTTATGCCATTGAGGAGATGACCAATATCAAGATGGTCTGTCTCAATCTCTGATTGTTTTGACTCGGCTTTAATTCCGAGCTTTGCCGGATATTCAGATTTTTGAATGCGAGTATTTTTTAGGCCAAAAAAATCTTGACTTTTGAATCAATGCGAGTATATTGCGTTTGTTGATTTGAGACCAAGCGCTTTGCGCGAGAAGAACACTACAAAGAAAAGAGGTGAAAACAACATGAAAAAACTGATTTCTCTGGCACTGTGCCTCGTTTTTGCTCTGGCTTTCACCGCCGGCTGCAAAAAGAAAGAAGAAGCTCCGGCTCCGGCTGCTGAGCAGACTGCTCCGGTTCAGGCTCCGATGACCGCCAAAGCTCCGGCTGCTCCTGAAGCTGCCCCGGCCGCTCCGGCTGCTCCCGCCGAGAAGAAGTAATTCCGGCACATCCTATATAGGGATGATAAAGCCTACAGTTTTTGCTGTAGGCTTTTTTTGTGCCCAATTCTTGACACGGGACGCAATAAATGATAATAAAAACGGTCTTTTGCCAATTGAGAAAATCAACCGGAGGAAATTCATGGAACGTACATTCGCGATCATCAAGCCCGATGCGGTGGAGCGCAATATCACCGGCAAGATCCTCGGCAAGATCGAGGAAGCCGGCTTCACCATCCGCGGGATGAAGAAGATCCATCTCACAAGGAAGCAGGCCGAAGGGTTTTACTACGTGCACAAGGAGCGCCCCTTTTTCAATGATCTATGCGCCTTCATGTCCCGCAGCGCGGTGGTTGTACTGGTGCTGGAGCGTGAAAACGCCATTGCCAAATGGCGCGAGGTGATGGGGGCGACAAACCCGGCCAACGCCGAGCCTGGCACCATCCGCAAGGAATTCGGCCTCGGCATTGAGGAAAACTCGGCCCACGGCTCCGATTCGCCCGAATCGGCAGCATTCGAAATACCGTATTTCTTCAGCTCCCTCGAGCTGGTCTGAAATTCCCCAAGAAAAGCCCTTCCCAAGTGAAGGGCTTTTTCATATATTGAACAGATACAAGTAGAGACGTAGCATGCTACGTCTCTATATTATTGATGAACAGGTTTTGGATAGCAGTATGGAAAAAGTCGACATAAAGAATTTATCACTGGAAGAGCTGGAGTCGTTCATCTCCGGCCAGGGGAAGGAACGGTACCGCGCCCGGCAGATATTCAAATGGATCTACCAGAAGGGAGCAGTCACCTTCGAGGAGATGACCAATCTGTCGAAAGAGCTGCGGTGCGAACTGGCGCAATCGGCCACGATCAGCTCCCTGATGCCGGAAGTCGTGGAGGTGTCACGGGACGGTACCAGGAAGTATCTTTTTCGCCTTGTGGACGGGAATACAATTGAATCGGTGCTGATTCCCGAAGAGGACCGCAATACCCTCTGCATATCGAGCCAGGTCGGGTGCGCCATGGCATGCGAGTTCTGTCTGACCGGCACCTTCAAGCTGACCCGCAACCTCTCCACCGCCGAGATAGTCAACCAGGTCTGCGCGGCCGGGCAGGATGCGGATATTCGCAACATCGTCTTCATGGGGATGGGTGAACCACTGGCCAACCTGGAGAACGTGGTGAGGGCACTCAGGATCATCACGGGCGAGGACGGCCTCCAGTTCTCCACCCGGCGGGTGACGGTCTCTACAGCAGGGCTCGTTCCGGAGATGGACAAGCTGGGGCGCGCGGTGACCGTGAATTTGGCAGTTTCCCTCAACGCCACCACAGACGAGCAGCGGGACCAACTCATGCCGGTAAACCGGCGCTATCCGCTCAATGAACTCCTGGCCGCCTGCAAGCGGTTTCCCCTCCCGGCACGCCGGATGATAACCTTCGAGTACGTGATGATCAAGGAGGTGAACGACTCGCTCGACGATGCCAAAAGGCTGGTCAAACTTGTGAGCGGCATCCCCTGCAAGATCAACCTGATCCCGTTCAACGAGCACGATGGGTGTTCGTTCAGGAAGCCGGATCAGGCGGCGATAGACATCTTCCACAAGTACCTTCTGGACAAGCATTTCACGGTCATTACCCGTTCTAGCCGTGGGGCCGACATTTCGGCGGCATGTGGGCAGTTGAGGGGAAAACTTGAGAAGAGATAAATCGATTTTGAAACGTCCCATAGGTCCTATGAGTCCTATAGGTCCCATGTTATCAAAGGAGGTCTCATGGAACAGATAATCGGCGTAATCGGCGGCAGCGGCCTGTACGAGATGGAGGGGATGACCGACATCAGGCAGGTGAAGGTGGAGACCCCCTTCGGCGATCCCTCCGATGAGTATGTCACAGGGGTATTGAACGGTGTGAAGATGGCCTTCCTCCCCCGCCACGGCAGGGGGCACCGGTTCACGCCTTCCGAGGTGAATTACCGCGCCAATATTTACGGCATGAAGAAGCTCGGCGTGACCCGGATCATCTCGGTATCCGCGGTGGGGAGCCTCAAGGAGGCCATCGAACCCGGTCATATCGTTATCCCCGACCAGTTCATAGACCGGACGAAGGGAATCAGGAAGGACACCTTCTTCGGCAACGGCATTGTCGCCCATGTCGGCTTTGCCGATCCGGTCTGCGCGGACCTCTCGACGACGTTACATCAGGCTGCCCAAAGCGCCGGAGCAACCGTCCACAGGGGGGGCACCTACATCTGCATGGAAGGTCCCGCCTTTTCCACCCGCGCAGAATCGTTCATGTACATAAATATCGGCGGATCGATCATCGGCATGACCAACCTTACCGAGGCCAAGCTGGCCCGGGAGGCAGAGATCTGCTACGGGATCATTGCCCTGTCGACCGACTATGACTGCTGGCACACCGCCCATGAGGATGTTTCCGTGGAGGCGGTAGTGGCGATCATCAGGCAGAACGTGGCCATGGCCAAGAACATAATCCGGGAAGCGGCCGGCATGATCGGCGGCGAGCGGGCATGCCCGTGCGCCACGGCAATGCAGTACGCCATCATTTCAGACAAGTCGGTCATCCCGGCGCAGACGAAGAAGGATCTGGACCTCATCGTCGGTAAATACCTGTAAATTGAATGCAAAGACGCCCCGGCGGGCGTCTTGCGAGACGGGCCACCGCCCTGTCTCTACAACGTCTAGGAGAACCTCATGAGCATATTGGTAGTCGGCACCGTTGCCTTCGATTCCCTTGAAACCCCATTCGGCAAGGCGGACGCAGTACTCGGCGGCTCCGCCACCTATTTTTCCACCTCGGCGAGCTTTTTCACGGACGTGAACCTGGTGGCAGTAGTGGGGGAAGATTTTCCCGAGGAGAGCGTGGAATTCCTCAAGTCCCGCAACATCAGCATCGAAGGGCTGGAGCGCATGCCCGGCAAGACCTTTCACTGGAAAGGGAAATACGGCTATGACCTGAATGAGGCCCAGACCCTGGAAACGCATCTGAACGTACTGGCCGATTTCCGGCCGCAGTTGCCGGCTGGCTATGCCGAATCGGAGTATCTGTTCCTGGCGAACATTGATCCTGACCTGCAACTGGAGGTCATGAGCCAGGCGAAAAATGCAAGGCTCGTGGCATGCGATACCATGAACTTCTGGATTTCATCCAAGCCCGATTCCCTCACCAAGGTCCTGCAGAGGGTGGACATCGCGATCATCAACGAAGGGGAGGCGCGCCAGTACACCCAGGAAGCGAACCTCGTGAAGGCGGCAAAGAAGATTCTCGCTCACGGCGTCAATACTCTTATCATCAAGCGAGGCGAATACGGGGTCCTCATGTTCAACGGGTCGTCCGTATTCGCCGCGCCGGCTTATCCCCTAGAGCAGGTGTTCGACCCAACAGGGGCTGGCGACACCTTTGCCGGCGGTTTCATGGGTTATCTGGCGAACACGGGCGACACTTCGGATGCTGGTATCCGCCAAGCCATCATTTTCGGGAGCGTAATGGCATCCTTCAATGTGGAGGATTTCAGCCTGGAGAGGATGAAGAAGCTCACCTATCCGGAAGTCGAGGAGCGGTTCAGGCATTTCAAGTCATTGACCCATTTCGAAGGTTTGCCGGTGCTGTGATTGTCCGTTTGAACGCCCGTATTGCGCGCATTGACAAGCCCCTGCAAATCTGTTAGCTTTTTACAGGTATTGCGCATGTTCCCGGGGTATGCCGTGTCGTGCCATTCCGTGTAATGGAGCCTTTTGTGAAACGTCTGCTGCTGCTCTCGATCATGGTTGCAATTTCGGTGTCCGGTTGCGCCCTCACCGAAGCGACGAAAAAGAAGGCAACCTATCATTCCCAGATGGGAATATCCTATCTGGGCGAGGGTGACCCTACCAAGGCCCTGATCGAGTTCACCGATGCGGAGAAGTATACGCCCGATGATCCGGAGCTTCTCTATTATCTCGGGAAGACTTATGTTCTAAAAAAACGGCCCGACCTTGCCGAGCCGAAATTCCTGCGGGCTATCGAGCTTCGCCCCAATTATTCGGAAGCCAAGAACGAACTGGGCGTGATGTATCTACAGATGAAACGCTGGGATGACGCCTACAGGTTGTTCATGGAGGTTTCGGAAGACCTCTTCTACCTTCATCCCGAATACGCCCAGGTCAATATGGGGGTGGCCCTTCTCGGCAAAAGCGACACGGCAAGGGCACTCAACATATTGCGGGGAGCAGTCGTCAACTATCCCCAATTCCCACCGGCCCGACTCTATCTCGGCAGGGTATATGCGGCAACGGAGAAGTTCGATCTGGCGATAGCTGAATTCAAGGCGGCCATCGAACTTTTTAATGATTATGCCGATGCCCACTACCACCTCGCACTCGCCTACATGAAAAAAGGGGAAAACCGCTCGGCAGCCGCCTCTTTCAGAGAAGTTGTCAGGATTGCTCCTGATTCCGAACTTGGGCGCCTTGCCAGAGAATATCTCGACTTGCTGAAATAATCCATTTCCCAGATGGAGGGGCCGTGCAGGAAGAAATGAAATCTGCAGGGACATTGCTGCGGGAAGCCCGCGAGCAGCGTGGTGTCACGATTGAGCAAGCCGCCGAGACCACCCGCATCAGCAAGGGTTACCTGAAGGCGATTGAGGAGGATGCGTACGGGAGACTCCCCAACATTGTCTACGTGAAGGGATTCCTTCGCGTTTATGCGGGATATCTCGGCCTTTCAGGCGATGAAGTCCTCCGGCTATTCGAGGCGACCTTCAATCCCCCGTCATCAGAGAAGGTGGAGCAGACGGAAAGGCGCATTCTGCCCTGGGGACGAAGAACTTCGAACGGCTCCGGCAAACGTTGGGTTACACGGTCTGTGCCGCTGTTTCTTGCAGTCATGTTGGCGGGTTACTATTTGTCCCACGACGAAGAAGGGGAGAAAAGGGCGTCTGAAAGTGCGGTAACGGCGGCGGCCGTACAACCGGCACCGGTTCAGGCCAGACAAAGCTCGGCACGTATGGAGCTTACCCAACAGCTGCCGCAGTCTGTGACGGAAAACCAGGGTGATGCCCCCAGCACCCGGCCGGGAAACGTGCTAAGGCTCAAGGCCAATGAGGAGTGCTGGCTGGTCGTGACCATCGACGAGAATGTCTCCCAGACCTATCAGCTCAAGCCAGGCGACCTGATCGAGTGGATAGCCGAGAGAACGTTCGCCCTGGACATTGGCAATGCCGGCGGGGTCGAAGCGGAATTCAACGGCAAGCCGCTGAAGCAGCTGGGAGAAAAGGGGAAGCCTGCACATGTCGCATTGAGTCCCGAAGGGGTTGTGGAGCGTTGACCTGCTTCGCTGAAGCTTCGGGAGGGACATCCCGCCTACAGTGCACATTCGCGCCAAATCTTCACTGGTTCATGGGTTAATCAACGGATTGGAGTTTTTATGCAGCTTATAGCAAGATGCCGCAAGTGCGGCAAGACGATGAAAAGCCAGCGGATCGACGACTATCGCGTCAAGTTGACATGCAGTTGCGGTTTTTCCGATTTCCGGACCATCACCGAGAAGGTTAAGACGGTAAATCCTTTCTATCAACGGGCCAGTTTCGCCCCTTTTCTTGAAAGCGAGCGGGGGAAGTTTGTCTTCACCATGCAACGGGCCAACCGGGAGCATCTGGAGATAATCTCCTTGGAAGAGATCAGCATGCTGGTTTCCTCTGATTTTCCCCTGCCCGAAGTTTTGCAATCTGTCTGTAAAAAGGTGGCGGATCAGCTCAAGGTGAGTGTCTGCTCGATCTACCTCAAGGAAGGTGACGAGGTGGTTCTTGCCGCCACCCACGGGTTCGACCCGTCATTTGTGGGGAAGATCCGAATCAGGATAGGAGAGGGGATAACCGGCACAGTAGCCAGGGAGAACAAGCACATCTCCCTTACTTGTGCAACCCGGGACCCTCGCTACAAGCAGTTCACTGAACTTCAGGAGGAAAAATTCAACTCCATGCTCTCATTCCCCATTGCCGACAGCAAGGATGTATATGGGGTGATAAACCTCAATTCCACCTCCATGAAGACCTTTCCGGATGACGAGGTCTATTTCGTCTCCATCATTGCAAACCTTATCCTGACCGCTGTCAAGCTGCGGGAAAAAGTGGCGGAACGCGCCTCGAAGGCGAAAAACGGATAGATTTTCGTCACTTGACAGGCACTCATGCCATGTTAGACTAAGCGATACCCACTGAATAATCCCCTTGCACAGGAGTAACTTTGCCAAGGCAACCGAAGAAAATTCTCGTAGTCGATGACGAGGAGAACGCCCGTATCGGCCTGTCCCGCCTTCTCTCCAGGGAAGGGTATCAGGTGGATAGCGTCTCCAACGGCTATGAGGCGTTGAACTACCTGAGGGAGAAGGATGTCAACCTGATAGTCACCGACATCAATATGCCGGAGATGAACGGGATTGCTTTTCTCAAGGAGTTGAACAAGAATTTTCCGAACAGCAATGTGATAATGATTACGGCCTATGGCGGCGTGGAGTCGTACATCGAGGCGATGAACCTGGGGGCTTTCGAGTACATCAACAAGCCGGTCAAGATCGAAGAGCTCAAGTCGATTCTCAGGAAGATTTTCAAGGAAAACAGCCATTAAAATGTTTCTGGAGGGGACACTGTTATGAAAACAATCGACAAGATTCTTTTTGCCACCGACTTTTCGGAGTCTTCGGACCATGCCTTCGAGTACGCCCGGACGATGGCGTCCTCATTTAACGCAAGGCTCATCGTGATCCACGTCATTAATGAACCTGTCGATCTGCGAGGTTTCTATGTGCCGCACATCTCCTTCGACAAACTGGAAGAGGAGATCCGCGAGGGGGCGGAGAAAATGATGCGCAAATTTTGCGAATCCAGGCTGGCCGATTTCCCCAATTACGAATCCCTGGTCATTTCTGGTATACCGTATGAGGAAATTCTTAAGAAGGCAGATGCCGAAAACGTCTCTCTCATCATCATGGGAACCCATGGTCGTACTGGACTGGACCACGTGCTCTTTGGCAGCACTGCCGAAAAGGTGGTCAGAAAATCCAGGTGTCCGGTGCTGACGGTGAGACTGTCGGAGTGACAGCCGGGTTTGGGGCAGGTTTACATGAAAGGCAGCCGCGCGCTGCCTTTTTTCATGAATTTTTCTCCGATAGGGCTTGCAGCCCGAATTTTCCTGGTGTAATCTGTTCCGGCTGCGCAGGCCGGCAGTAGAAGGGGATTTGTCCATGGCACGGCCGGAAGGGAACGGCAAAAATCAGACAATCCTGATCGTTGATGATGAAGAGGTTATTCTCGATCTCACGTCCATCATCCTCCGCAGTCGCGGATATCAAGTCCTGACGGCATCTAACGGGATCGAGGGGCTCAAGATCGTTGAGGCATCGAACCCCGAACTCGTGCTGCTGGACTACATGATGCCCGGCATGGACGGGCTTACCGCCCTGAAAGAGATCAGGCACCGATTCCCAGAGACCTACGTCATCATGTTCACTGGCAAGGGGAGTGAGGAAATCGCCGTCGAACTGATGAAGGCGGGGGCTTCCGATTACATCCTGAAGCCGTTCAATAACCAGAACCTGATCGAGCGGATCGAGAGCGTTCTGAGGGTCAGGGCAGTCGAGTTGAAGAACAAGGAGCTGATGCTGGAACGAGAGCGGTTGCTCCGGGAAATAGAGAGTTGGAACCGGGAGCTTGAGGCCCGGGTCGAGGAGAAGACCGAGGAACTGCGCAAGGCCCAGGCCGAGATCATCCAGCGCGAGAAGCTGGCGGCCCTGGGGCACCTGGCGGCAGGCATGACCCACGAGATCCGTAACCCCCTCAATTCCATTGCCCTGTTTACCCAGCTGCTGCAGAGCGGGCTCAACGATCCCGAAAAGCAGGAATACACGGAAAAGATACTGAAAGAGATCGACCGGGTCGACACCATCCTCCGCAAGCTTCTGGATGTGGCCAAACGTCCCAAATTCGAGATCAGCGACGTTTCTGTCGCAGCGGTGATCGATGGTGCGGTCGAGTTCTTCCGGTCACAGACCGATACGCACAGGATCGTGGTGGAAAAGGAATTCCGGAAGGTCCCCCCAGCCATCCCGGCCGATGCGAACGAGATCGAGCAGATCTTTACGAACCTGATCGTCAATTCCATCCATGAGATGAAGGGCGGCGGAACCCTCAGAATCGAGCTGGATCACGACGATCGGGATGTGATTGCGCGCGTGACGGACACCGGCAAGGGGATTCCGAAGGAGAACCTTGCCAAGGTTTTTGACCCCTTTTTTACCACCAAGGCGAGCGGTACAGGGCTCGGCCTGGCGCTGGTGCTCCGTATCGTCAAGAGCTACAACGGTCGGATCGAAGTGGAGAAATCGGACGCCACCGGCACTACCTTCTGTATTCGGCTCCCCCTTGCAGGGCGTTGATTCGGCCCCATTTCCCCCTTTTCTTTTCATGCGGCATAGGGTAATATTGCCCCGTTCGCGACAACTGGGAGCGAGGTTGCAATGGTGTCCGCGCGGGAAAAGATACTCATTATCGATGATGATCCCTTCTTTCTGAAAGTCCTTACCGACGCATTTCAGGAAAACGGCTTTGCGGTCTGCACAGCCAGCGACGGTGTTGAGGGTGTTAAGGCCTATCTGGAGCACGCTCCCGACGTGGTCATTTCGGACCTCATCATGCCCCGCATGGGTGGGGTCAGCACCTGCATGGAGATTTCCCGCCTGGCCGGTGACAGAAAACCGATCGTAATCCTGCTCACCTCCATGTTCAAAGATCCCCCCCATGAGCACGAAACGCCTGAAATGGGGGCCAGCGTGCACATTTCCAAATCCACCAGGCCCCTGGACATCGTGATCATCGTCGAGCAGCTGATCGATCGCAAGAAATTTCAGGCTGCCGGCTGAGAAACGTTTGCCATGCCTTTCGTTCTGAAGAACCTTTCGCTCCCACCTGGGCTGCCGGAAGACCGGCTGAGAAGAGAAATCTGCCGGCGTTTTTCCATTCGTCCCGAAGACATCCTGGATTTTCGGCTAGTCCGCAAGGGGCTGGACGCCAGGAACAGGAACAATATCCATTTCGTCTGCACCGTCCGGTTCGTTCTCGGCAATGAACCGGCTTTTCTGGAACAATTCCGCAATGAGCCCGATCTGACCCATGTGGCGGAAGAGGCGCCAGCCCAGTTTCCCCGCCTGACCGGTCCGGACAGGATTGTTATTGTCGGGACCGGTCCTGCCGGGCTGTTCGCCGCGCTTCGTCTGGCTGAGTATGGCCTGGCGGCCACGGTCCTGGAGCGGGGGAAGCCTGTCGAAGAGCGGGTGCGGGACGTGCAGCGCTTCTGGAGCCTCGGGGAGCTCGATCCGGAGAGCAATGTCCAGTTCGGTGAGGGTGGGGCGGGGACCTTTTCCGATGGGAAGCTGACCACCAGGGTGAACGACCCGAACATTCGCTACGTGCTTGAGAAGCTGGTGGCATTCGGCGCGCCGGAGGAGATTGCCCATCTTGCCAAGCCCCATATCGGCTCGGACCGCCTGAGAGGGGTCATCCGCGGTATCAGGCAGCACCTGACGGCAAGCGGGTTTGAGATCCGCTTCGGCAACCGGCTGACCGGTCTCGGGAAGACAGGCGAGAGACTCGCCTGCGTGACTGTGAATGACAGCGTTGAGCTCCCCTGCGACGTCCTGGTCCTGGCCCCCGGTCACAGCGCCCGGGATACCTACCGGATGCTGAAGGAGAGCGGAGTAGAGCTGGTATCGAAGCCGTTCGCGATCGGTGTTCGTGTGGAGCACCCCCAGGAGTTGATCGACCGGATTCAGTACGGGAAGAACCCCCCGGCCGGACTCCCCCCCGCGGAATACGCCCTGGCGTGGAACGACCCGGCATCAGGCCGTTCCTGCTACTCCTTCTGCATGTGCCCCGGTGGAGTGGTTGTGGCCGGATCCTCGGAGCCGGAAGGCGTGGTCACCAACGGCATGAGCGGTTATCTGCGTGACGCTCCCCACGCCAACAGCGCCCTGGTGGTTAGTGTGACTCCGGCGGATTTCGGCGGCAGAGACCCGCTCGCCGGGGTGGAGTTTCAGCGGATATGGGAACGGAAAGCTTTTGTGGCCGGAGGGCGTGATTACCGGGCGCCGGCTCAGAATCTCATGACGTTTCTCGGCACAAGGGGAGGGGCACTTTCTTCCTCATATCGTCCCGGTATTCGCGAAGCTGCCCTGCATGAAGTTCTGCCACCGTATGTGACTGAAACCATGAAAGCCGGACTTGGCCATTTCGACCGGAAGATGAAGGGGTTCGTAACCGCCGAGGCCACTCTGGTCGGGGTCGAAACCAGGACTTCCGCGCCTCTGCGTATCCTGCGCGGAGATGATTTTCAGTCCGTCAGCCTCTCTGGTCTCTATCCCGCCGGCGAAGGCGCCGGTTACGCCGGCGGCATCATGAGCGCCGCCCTGGACGGGATACGGGTGGCGGACGCGATTGCATCGAAAATACAAAGGAGTCTGAGTTGAGCAAGAAATTCGTATCCGACATCAAGGACCGCGACCATGTGGAGTCGGTTTTTCTCGTCAAGGAGAAGATCACCGCAATGGCCAAGAACGGCAAGCCCTATCTGAACATTCGCCTGATGGACAAGAGCGGCGAGGTGGATGCCAAGGTCTGGGACAACGTGGACGTGATCGGTTCCCTCTTCGAGCGGGACGATTTCATTTCCGTGAAGGCAAAGGCCTCCATCTACCTGGGGAAGATGCAACTGGTCCTCGCGGAGCTGGAGCGGGTGCCGGACGCGGAGGTCGTGCTGGCCGATTTCCTTCCCGAATCGGAGCGGAGCATCGACGAGATGGTCGTTGAATTGAACGAACTGCTGTCAACTGTCGCCGATTCGCACCTGAAGGCCCTTCTGTCGGCATTCTTCGACGATCCCGCGATTTTCCCCCTTTACAAGTCTGCGCCCGCGGCCAAGGGGATGCACCATGTCTATCTTGGAGGCCTGCTGGAGCATTCCCTGGCAGTAGCCAAGCTGGTGGACTCCATTGTTCCCCTTTATGCCGGCCTTCGCCGCGATCTCCTCATCACCGGCGCGCTTCTGCACGACGTGGGGAAGGTGCGGGAGATGTCATACTACCGCTCCTTCGATTACACCGATGAGGGGAAGTTGCTTGGTCACATAACAATCGGCGTGGAGATGGTGCATGAAAAAATCGGAGGTATTCCCGGGTTTCCTCCTGAAACCGCCATGCTCCTGAAGCACATGCTCCTTTCCCACCACGGCCAGTACGACTTCGGTTCACCCAAGCGCCCCAAGACCATGGAAGCGACTATCCTCAATTATCTTGACGATCTCGACTCGAAGATCAACGGCATCCGCACTCACTTCCGCAAGGAGCCCGACAGCCAGAGCCGCTGGACCGGTTATCACCGGCAGTACGACCGGTATTTTTACAAGGATTCGTGCCATGGGGAAGATGAATGCCTGCCGGTCGAAGTCGTGCCGGAGGAATGCTCCCAGCCGGCGCTGGCAAGGCCCGAGGCGGAAAAGCGCAAGGAATTCGCTAATACGCCGTTCGAGCAGCTGAAAGCAAAGAACCTGGAACTTTTTTGACTACAGGACATCATCTGCGCAGAGACGCATTGCAATGCGTCTCAGACGCTGACAAACCCCAGACGCATTCAATGCGTCTCTACCTTTAGGAGCTGTCATGATTTTTGAAACAGTAGTGGTAGGGGCACTTGGGGTGAACTGCTTCATTCTCGGTTGTGACGAGACCAGCGAGGCCCTTGTGGTCGACCCCGGCGCCGATGCGGAGCGGATTCTGCCCGTGGTTGCGAAGCTGGGGCTCCGTGTTACAACTGTAGTGAACACCCATGGCCATTTCGATCATGTGGGAGGGAACCGGCGCGTGTTGGAAGCTACCAACGCGGAGCTTCTCATCCACGAGGCCGATGCTCTCTATCTACAGCGTGCCGTGGTCACCGCAGCCAGGTATGGCGTGGTCGCCGAGGATTCTCCAGCACCGTCCCGATTCCTGACGGACGGTATGACGATCAATTTCGGCAGGAAGTCGCTGCAGGTGCTGCACACGCCGGGACACACCCAGGGAGGGTGCTGCCTTTATCTTGCTTCGGAAGGAATGGTCATCACCGGCGATACCCTCTTTGCCGATTCCGTCGGCAGGACCGACCTACCGGGAGGGTCGCACGAGCAATTGATCGCTTCCATCACCGGAAAGCTACTTTCGCTCCCAGACGAGACGAAGGTTTATCCCGGCCATGGCCCTTCCAGCAGCATAGGGCACGAGCGGCGGCACAATCCGTATTTGTGAGGCAGGCTGTAGGCTTTAGGCTGTAGGCTACGCTAAAACCTACAGCCTAAAGCCTAAAGCCTGCGCTTCACCTTTTGGAGGTTATCCATGCTGGAGGGAAAAGAAATTGTTCTCGGAGTGACCGGCGGCATCGCAGCCTACAAGGCGGTGGAGCTCCTGCGGCTTCTCACCAAGGCCGGCGCCAACGTCCATGTGGTAATGACGAAGTCCGCCCAGGAGTTCGTCGGGCCGCTCACCTTCCAGACCCTTTCCATGAACCCCGTTCACACCGATCTCTTCAACCTGATCTCGGAGCGGGAGATAGGCCACATCTCCCTGGCAGACCGGGCCGATCTCTTCATAATAGCCCCTGCCACGGCCAACCTGATCGGCAAGCTCGCCTCCGGCGTCGCGGACGATCTTCTCACCACCACCGTCATGGCAACAAAGGCGCCGGTACTTGTGGCGCCGGCCATGAACGTCAATATGTACGAAAACCCGGTCTATCGCAAAAACGAAGAGAAGCTGAAGGGGCTTGGCTACATGTTCGCGGAGCCGGTGAGCGGCGCTCTGGCGTGCGGCTGGGAGGGGAAAGGGAAGATGCAGGACCCGGCAGTCATCTTCGAGGAGGCGCTCTGTGCGCTGGCGAAGAAGGACCTGGCGGGCGAGCATGTGCTTGTCACCGCCGGTCCCACCCAGGAGGAGCTCGACCCGGTCCGCTTCGTCAGCAACCATTCGTCGGGGAAGATGGGGTATGCCATTGCCCGCGCAGCCCGCAGGCGCGGCGCCCGGGTCACCCTCGTCTCCGGCCCCACCTGCCTGGATTTCCCCTTCGGGGTTGAGACTGTGCCGGTCATTTCGGCAATGGAGATGCGCGACGCGGTTATGGCAAAGGTGACAGACGCCACCCTCATCATCAAGGCTGCCGCAGTGGCGGACTACCGTCCGGCGGTGCGGCAGGAACTGAAGATCAAGAAGAACGACGCGCCGCTTTCCATCGAACTGGTGAAGAATCCCGACATACTGGCCGAGTTGGGGAAGATCAAGGGTGAAAGGATACTGGTGGGGTTTGCAGCGGAAACCGAAACCCTGCTGGAGCATGCCCGCAAGAAACTGACCGAGAAGAACCTGGACATGGTGCTGGCAAACGACGTGACCCAAGCCGGTGCCGGGTTCAACGCCGACACCAACATCGCCAAGCTACTCTTCCGCGACGGCCGGGTGGAGGACCTGCCGCTCATGGGCAAGGAAGTCATGGCGGATATTCTGCTGGACAGGGTGGTGGAGCTTAAAAGGCAGGGACTGGGACCCAACTGGGCCTAAAGGACTGGGGAAACCTCAACCGATTAATTTCCCGAAGCCCAGGAGCCGGCGTTTCCCGGTGTGTATCTGCCGCAGATTCTTCGGGGAGCAGATGGAATCCCTGAGGACCTTTCTCATCTCCTCGATCTCCGCGGTTGCCTGCTCCCTCGTCAACTTGCCGCTGCCGTAAAGGAGTCGAAGGTTTCGCCGCACAGCTTCGGCGGTTTTCAGCGCCCGTTCCCCGGTAGGGTCGGCCTGAAGAAACCGCGAGTCGTTCAGGTTGTTCAGCACGTCAAAAACCGCTTCTCTTGCCAGGGCCATGTACTCGTTGCGGTCTTCCTCCCTCAGTGCGTAACGGGAATTTGCCGAAAGGGCATGAAGCACCTTCTGCCACTTTTCCAGCCGGTTGACCAAGAGGATCGAGTTGAATATCCGCTTATTTGTGCCGAAAGAGAAGAGGGTATCGGCAATTACCTTGCGCAGCAGGGTGTCGTTCAGCTTGTAGTTCTCCTGCGCCACGTGCCGGGCCGTTTCCCAGATGTCCCTGTCCACGAAGGCTTCGAAGCGCATCTCCCAGTAGGCATGTTTCATGGTCAGGGTCGAGAAGGTGCGCATGATTTTGTAGGGGACGTAGTAGTTGTGGGCGATGGAGTCCGCCGCAAGGTGCGTCAGGTATCCATAGGCGCACGCCTTCTGGGAGTCGGTTTCCGCCCGCTCCAGCACTTTTTTCCCCATTGCCCAGCGGTGGCAATGAAGCAGGTAGTGGGTAAACTTCTTCCCCACCGTGATGTCTGCCGCGATGGAGCCATAGAGGAAATCGTGGGGGAAGCGGGCGATGATGGCCGCCACCTCGGGCCTGATGGCGTCCAGGTTGGAGAGGACCGAGGAGCCGAGTTGCAGGTGGATGCCGGCTCCCCAGGCAAAGGCATCAGCTGGTACGAGCAGGCATGTGGCCAGTGCTATTATCAGTATGATCATGTTTTCAAGCATATAGGACAAAGCAGCATGTGTAAAGAGGAGTCCATGAAAGCCGATCTGACATTGCAGGAAACCCTGGGGGGCTTGCGGGTCTATCTGGAGGAGCTTGCCGAAACAGGGGTCGACGGCCTGCCGCTGGCAGCAGGGGTGGAGACTTCCGAAACGGCGTCGCCCGGCTTTATTTCCGAGGCAACACCTGAAACGGGCAGGGAAACCCTGGATGAAATCCGCCAGTCAATGGGAGAATGCGGCCGCTGCTCCCTTGGCGACGGCCGGACCAATCTCGTCTTCGGCGTCGGCAATCCCCATGCCCGCCTTGTCTTTGTGGGCGAGGCGCCGGGGCGGGACGAGGACCTGAAGGGGGAGCCGTTCGTGGGTGAGGCAGGGCATCTTCTGACAAAGATCATCCAGGCAATGGGGTTCGAGCGGAGCGAGGTCTACATCTGCAACGTCCTCAAGTGCCGGCCACCAAACAACCGCGACCCACTGCCGTCCGAGGTCGAGGCGTGCGGGTCGTTCATGCTGCGGCAGGTGCGGTCCATCGGTCCGCAGGTCATCGTTGCCCTGGGGAGATTCGCTGCCCAGACCCTTCTCTCCACCAATACCCCTATCTCGAAGCTCCGCGGCCAGTTCCATGACTACCACGGCATCCCGCTCATGCCTACCTATCACCCGGCGGCGCTTTTGCGCGATGCGGCGCTGAAGCGTGATGTCTGGGAGGACATGAAGCAGGTTATGGGGCTTCTGGGGAAGGAAGTGTCGGGGAAGGGCAAATAGAAGGAATTGGAAACCGGAGAGGATAAATGTACAAGCATCTTTACGACGAGCCGATGGTGGAAGGGGAGCCGCTGCCGTTCAAGCTGCCGGCCTGGATTGCCTGCGCGCCTTTCGAGGAGCTTCTGGGGATGCAAATCAAGGAGGCGGCCGACGGGAAGGCGGTCCTGACCATGCCGTTCAAGGTGAAGCTGGCCCAGGGGTGGGGGCTTATGCATGGCGGGGCGGTGACGGCGCTGGCCGACACGGCCGTGGCCATTGCCATGAAGACCCTGCTTCCGGAGGATAGCAAGTTCGCCACCACCGACCTTTCCCTGAAATTCCATGCGCCTGTCAAGGGGGGAACGGTGAGGGCCGAGGCGCATGCGGTATGGAAGGATGAGAGGACTTTGGACGGGAAGGCGGAGGTGTTCGCTGAGGACGGGACGAAGGTGGCGACGTTTCATTCGGTGTTTCGGGTGAAAAAGCAGGGACTAGGGACTAGGGACTGGCTTATTTTTTCGGTTTCCAGTCCCTAGTCCCTGCTTTTACAAAGACATTCCCAGCCGCCGCATCTTCTCCACCAGGGTGGTCCGGTTGAGATTAAGCAGGGCCGCGGCCTTGGCTTTCACCCCGCCGGCAATCTCAAGCGCTTCGGAGATCATTTTCATCTCAATTTCGGAAACGGTTTTCGGCAGGTCGATGCCAGCGGTCGTGACGCGGGTCGGCAGGCCGGCTGTGCTTCCGTAGGCCTTGGCCATGTTGGTCGGCAGATCGTCCAGGGTTATGTGGTCCCCCTCGGTCAGGGCCACTATCCGCTCCACCGTGTTTTCCAGCTCTCGCACGTTACCAGGCCAGTCGTGCATCTCCAGCGCCTCTATTGCCTCTTTTGGTAGTACCATTTTGGTGCGCTTCATGGAGCGGCAGTACTTTTCCAGGAAGTGGCGGACAAGCGGCAGGATGTCTTCGAGCCGCTCCCGAAGAGGCGGCAGCAGGATCGGGATGACGTTCAGGCGATAGAAGAGGTCCTCGCGGAAATTCCCCTTCTTGACCTCTTCCTCCAGGTTGGCGTTGGTGGCGGAAATCACGCGTACGTCCAGCTTGATCTGCTTGTTGGAGCCGATCCGCTCCACCTCCTGCTCCTGCAGGACCCGAAGCAGCTTGATCTGCAGGTGCATGGGAAGGGTGCCGATCTCGTCCAGGAAAATGGTCCCCTGGTTGGCTGCCTCGAACTTGCCGATCTTGTCGCGGATTGCGCCGGTGAACGACCCCTTGGTGTGACCGAACAGTTCGCTCTCAAGCAGGTTTTCCGGAATGGCTCCGCAATGGACGGCGACGAACGGCTTATCCTTGCGCGGGCCGTTGAAATGGATGGCCCTGGCAACCACCTCCTTGCCGGTCCCCGACTCCCCCAGGATCAGAACCGTGGAGTCGGTGTTGATGATCTTCTTCATTCTGGAGAAGACCTTCTGCATTGCCGGAGAGCTGCCGATGATGTTCGAGAACTCGTACTTCTCCCGGAGCTGTTTTTTCAGGTAGACGTTTTCGCTGACAAGGCGGGTTTTCTCCAATGCCTTGGCGATGATGATGCGCAGCTCTTCTATATTGATCGGCTTGACGATGTAGTCGAAGGCCCCTTCCTTCATGGCCTTGACTGCCGTCTGGGCCGAGGCGTGGCCGGTGATGAGAATTACCTCGCTGCGCGGCGAGATATCCCGCGCTTTTTTGAGGAGCTCGATGCCGTCGAAGTCGGGAAGGAAGAGGTCGGTGATGATGATGTCGAAGCTATCGCGTCCGATAAGGGAGGCGGCTTCGCCACCTGACGAAGTGGCAGATACTGTGTGACCCGTGCTCTTGAGCAGGAGGGTGAGCGCCTCCAGGCTCGATTGCTCGTCGTCAACCAGTAGTATTTTTGCCTGTTCCTTCACGGTCATTATGAGCCGTTAATAGCATTTTTGGACGGCTTTGGCAAGGGGCCAATTGACTGGCGCCGCCGTGGCGGTATAATCCCTTGGGGGTCGGGTCATGAAGTGGTTCGTAATTGCCATGTGCTGGATGGTTTTCTTCTTGTTACCCGCTGCGCGAGCTTTTGCCGCAGAAGGAAAGCCTATCCACGTTCTAGCCATTTCCGATCCTGTTACGCCGGTGACGGCCGACTATCTGCACGGAGCGTTGAAAAGCGCCGCCGAGTCCGGGGCAGAGCTGGTGCTGGTGGAGATCGACACGCCCGGTGGCCTCGATACAGCCATGCGGCAGATGGTAAAGGATATTATGGCCAGTCCGGTACCGGTGGTGGTTCATGTGGCGCCGTCCGGCGCCAGGGCTGCCTCTGCCGGGGCGGTGATCACTCTGGCCGCCGACATTGCGGCAATGGCACCGGGGACCAACATCGGCGCGGCGCATCCGGTCAACCTCGGGGAGAAGCCGGACAATGTCATGGAGCAAAAAGTGGTGAACGACGCCGAGGCCTACCTGCGGGGGATAGCTGAGAAACGGGGGCGCAATGCTGCGCTTGCCGGGCGAATGGTCCGGGAGAGCCTGTCGTTGCCAGCCGAGGAGGCACTGAAGGAGGGGGTCATCGACCTTATCGCGGCCGATCGCGCCGATATCCTTCGGAAGCTTGATGGCCGGGAATTGCAGAGGGGTGGAAATTCCGTCGTCCTCAGGACAGTCGGGGCCAGGATCGAATTTCGCGAGATGTCGGCCCGCCAGCGGATCCTGAGCGTCATCGGCAACCCGAACGTGGCGTACGTGCTGCTGATGATCGGCATTCTCGGCATCTTCTTCGAGCTCTCCAATCCAGGAGTCATACTGCCCGGAGTCTTCGGCGGGATTTCGCTGATCCTCGCTTTTTTTGCCTTTCAGACCCTGCCGGTGAATTACGCCGGGGTACTCCTGATCCTGCTGGCGCTGATTCTCTTCATACTGGAGGTCAAGGTCGTTTCACACGGGATGCTCACGGTCGGAGGGGTCATTTCCATGGTGCTGGGGTCGCTCATGCTTTTCGAATCGCCGGAACCGTATCTACGTGTTTCATGGCAGGTCATCGTCATCACCGTGGCTGCCACGGTCATTTTCTTTCTCTTCGCGGTCACCAAGGCTTTGAAGGCGTATCGGAAAAAGCCTGCCACCGGCGCCGAGGGGCTGGTGGGGGAGCGGGGGAAAGCCGACACGGACATCGCGCCGGAGGGGAAGGTCTTTGTCCGCGGCGAGTACTGGGAAGCCTGGAGCGATGAGCCGATCTCCGCCGGTGAAAAGATCGAGGTGGTAGCGGTGGAGGGTATGAGGGTGAAAGTGAGAAAGGGAGGTTCCAATGTTTGACATTTTCAACTATGTGCCTGTTATTTTCGTCGTCATTATTGCAGTCATGTTCCTGGCCAGTGCGGTTCGCATCCTTCCGGAGTACGAGCGGGGTGTGCTGTTCCGTCTCGGGCGCCTGGCCGGGGTGCGGGGGCCGGGGCTTTTCTTCATCATCCCTGGCGTCGACCGGCTGGTGCGGGTGTCGCTTCGTACCGTGGCTTTCGACGTGCCTCCCCAGGACGTTATTACCCATGACAACGTGACGGTCAAGGTCTCGGCGGTCATCTATTTCAGGGTCATGGCTCCTGACAAGGCGATAGTGGAGGTGGAGAACTACCTTTACGCCACCAGCCAGCTTTCCCAGACCACACTCAGGAGCGTGCTGGGACAGGTGGAGCTGGACGAGCTTCTGGCCAACCGGGAGAAGATCAACAAGGAGCTGCAGGAGATCCTGGACCGGCACACCGGGCCGTGGGGGGTGAAGGTCTCCAACGTTGAGGTGAAGAATATCGATCTCCCGCAGGAGATGCAGCGGGCCATTGCCAGGCAGGCCGAGGCGGAGCGGGAGCGGCGGGCGAAGGTGATCCACGCCGACGGCGAGTTCCAGGCGTCGGAGAAGCTGGCCCAGGCGGCCAAAGTGCTGGCTGCGGAGCCTACTTCCCTCCAGTTGCGCTTTCTCCAGACGCTGACCGAAATCGCGGCGGAGAAGAACTCCACCACCATATTCCCGGTGCCGATCGATCTTATCAAGATGTTTTTGGAAAAGAAAGGGGAATAGGCTATAGGCTGTAGGCTGAAGGGAAAAACAAAAAGGCCGTTGGAGCGTGACTCCAACGGCCTTTGAAAACCTACAGCCTATAGTCTACAGCCTTCTTTTCTAAAGTATTTCTATCTTCGCTTCCTTCTTCAGCTTCTCCAGGAAGTCGCCGAAAGCCTTGCTCCGCTTCTGGTTCATCAGGTATTCCTGCAGACGCTCTTTGACATCCTCGATCTTCATGTAGCCGGCTTCCCGCTTTTCGGTGAGCTTGATGATATGGTAGCCGAACTGGGTCTCAACCACGTCGCTAATTTCACCCGGCTTGAGGGAGAATGCGACCTTCTCGAACGGGGGAACCATCTGCCCCTTGCCGAATGAGCCCAGGTCGCCCCCCTGCTTGCCGCTGGGGCAGGTGGATTCCTTCATTGCGACCTCGGCGAAGTCCTCGCCCCCCTTGACCCGCTTCAGGATTGCCTCTGCCTTCTCCTTTGACTTGGTCTTCTCCTCGGCGGTCGCCTTCTCGTCCACACCCACCAGGATATGGCTGGCCTTTACCATTTCGCCGGTCTTGAATTTTTCCTTGTTCTCATCGTAAAACTTCTTCAGGTCTTCGTCGGTGACCTTGACGGTTGGAGTCAATTCCTTTTCCAGCAGCTTGTTGATCACGATGTCCTTGCGGGCAATGGTTTCAAGCTCCTTTTCGGTCATGCCGAAGCTATCGAGCGCTTTCTTGTAATCCTCCGGGTTCGGGAAGCGCTCACGGGCCTTGACGATCTGCTCGGATACCAATTTGTCCAGGTCCTTGATCTCTATCTTTTTGCCTGCCTGGTAGAGGACTTCGGCTGTGACAAGCTGGTCGACAGCCTTCTTCTCCAGCTCCTTCGCATCTTCCGGCATTGCAGGGTTTTGGGATGCAATGGCCTTTGCGGCCCGCTCCACCTCGACACGGCTGATGGCTACGCCGTTGACTTTTGCGGCAACGGCTTCAGCCGGGGCGGCTTTTTTGGTCTCGTCAGCCCCGACGGCCATGGCTGTCTGGAGCACAAGCATTGCAAGGGAGGAGAGGAAGATGGCGGTGATTTTCCGGGATGACATACGCAATACTCCTTTGGAATAGTTTAAACGCGATGGTCGCATACTAACATTAAACACGGCTTACGGGGAAGGGAAAATTTGTATAAATATATATGTTCTGTTACTCGTTTTAGCCTGCAAAACATGAGTTTGTAGTTGACTTTATTTTCAGGTTCTGTTTTTATTTACGATGCGGTAATGGTTTGTAACTATTCAAAATAACTAAATAACTTTAGCGCTACTAAATTTTATCGGCTTTGTATACGTTTTATTTTTGATAAAAACAGTTCTGCCGGAGGATCTGCATGGAAAAACGCAAGTTCAGAAAAGTACTGGTTGCCAACCGCGGAGAGATCGCCATTCGCGTTTTCCGCGCCTGCACCGAGCTGGGAATCAGCACGGTGGCAATATATTCGGAGGAGGACAAGCTCTCCCTCCACCGGTACAAGGCTGACGAGGCCTATCAGGTGGGGAAGGGGAAAAGCCCCATTGACGCCTATCTCGGCATCGAAGAGATTATCTCCCTTGCAAAGCATATTGACGTGGACGCCATTCATCCCGGCTACGGCTTTCTCTCCGAGAACGCCGAATTTGCCGAGGCGTGCGTGCGGGCCGGCATCGTCTTTATCGGTCCGACCGCCGAGATGCAGCGGATGGTGGGGGACAAGGTCTCGGGGAGAAAGGTCGCCCAAGCCGCCGGGGTCCCCATAATCCCCGGCACCGAGGAACCGATCGAGCATGAGGAAGAGGCCCTGAAATTCGCCAAGGATCATGGCTACCCGATCATCATCAAGGCGGCGGCTGGCGGCGGCGGGCGCGGCATGCGAGTGGCCCGCAACCAGAAGGAGCTCCTGGAGGGGCTGGTCTCCGCCCGGAGCGAGGCCAAGGCCGCCTTCGGCAATCCGGCAGTATTCCTGGAGCGTTACATAGAAAACCCCAAACACATCGAGGTGCAGATCCTGGGTGACTCCCACGGCAACCTGGTCCACTTCTTCGAGCGGGACTGCTCCATCCAGCGCCGCCACCAGAAGGTGGTGGAGTTCGCGCCGTCGCTCTGCCTCAGCCAGAAGAAGCGCAAGGAGATCTGCGATGCGGCGCTCCGCATCGGGCAGCATGTAAGTTACCTGAACGCCGGAACCGTCGAGTTCCTGGTCGACAGCGACGACAACTTCTTCTTCATCGAGATGAACCCCCGCATCCAGGTAGAGCATACGGTTACCGAGATGATCACCGGCCGCAACCTGGTGCAGACCCAGATCATCATTGCCGAGGGGAAAAAGCTCTCCGACCCGGAGATCGGCATCCCGAACCAGGGCGCCATCGACATGCGGGGCTATGCGATCCAGTGCCGCATCACCACCGAGGACCCGGCCAACAGTTTCGCCCCCGATTTCGGCACCATCACCACCTACCGTTCATCGGCCGGCTTCGGCGTCCGCCTCGATGCGGGGAACGCCTTTACCGGCTCGCGCATCACCCCCCACTATGACTCCCTCCTGGTCAAGGTCACCTCCTGGGGGCTCACTTTCGAGGGTGCTTCCCACGTCATGTACCGCGCGCTTCAGGAGTTCCGGGTCCGCGGCGTGAAGACCAATATCCCGTTCCTGGAGAACGTCATCACCCATCCGGTATTTCTGTCCGGCACATGCGACACCTCCTTCATCGAGAAGCACCCGGAGCTACTCCAGATCCCGGAGAAGCAGGACCGGGCCACCAAGGTTCTCACCTTCCTCGGCGACGTGGTAGTCAACGGCTCCGCCGGGATCGCCAAGCCGCTCAAATCCTCGTCGCTCATTGATCCGCGCATTCCGGAGATCGACTACACCCAGCCCCGCCCGGCCGGCACCCGCGACCTGTTCATGAAGCTGGGGGCCGAAGGGCTCTCCAAGTGGATCATGGAGCAGAAGCGGCTCCTCATCACCGACACCACCATGCGCGACGCCCACCAGTCGAACCTCGCCACCCGCGTCCGCACGCACGACCTGCTGAACATCGCCGAGCCCACTTCGTACCTCGGGGCCGACCTCTTCTCGCTTGAGTGCTGGGGTGGCGCCACCTTCGACGTTTCCATGCGCTTCCTCAAGGAATGTCCCTGGCAGCGGCTCCACAAGCTTTCCGAGGCGGTGCCGAACATCCTCTTCCAGATGCTCCTGCGCGGCTCCAACGCGGTAGGATACACCAACTACCCGGACAACGTGGTGCAGCGCTTCGTGGAGGAGGCTGCTTCCAGCGGCATCGACATATTCCGGGTCTTCGACTCCCTCAACTGGACGAGGGGGATGGCCGTGGCCATGGAGGCGGTCAGGAAGAGCGGCAAGATCTGCGAGGCGTCCATGTGCTACACCGGCGACATCACCGATCCCAAGCGGGACAAGTACCCGCTGGAATACTACGTCAACATGGCGAAAGAGCTGGAGAAGATGGGCGCCCACATCCTGGCCATAAAGGACATGGCGGGGCTCCTCAAGCCGCTGGCGGCCTACAAGCTGATCAAGGCCCTCAAGGAGGAGATCGGCATACCGGTCCACCTCCATACCCACGACACTTCCTCCAACGGCAGCGCCACATTGCTGAAGGCCTGCGAGGCGGGCGTGGATATCGTCGACGCGGCCCTCTCATCCATGAGCGGACTCACCTCGCAGCCGAACCTCAATGCACTGGTGGCGACGCTGGAGGGGAGCGAGCGCGACCCGCAGGTCAACGCCGCGGGCCTGCAGAAGCTGGCCAATTACTGGGAGACGGTGCGCGATTACTACGCCCCCTTCGAGTCCGGCCTCAAGAGTGGCACTGCCGAGGTCTATCACCACGAGATCCCGGGCGGGCAATACTCCAACTACAAGCCGCAGGTGGCCGGCCTCGGCCTCCTCGACAGGTGGGAGGAGTGCAAGGAGATGTACCACAAGGTGAACATGATGTTCGGCGACATCGTCAAGGTCACCCCTTCCTCGAAAGTTGTGGGCGACATGGCCATGTTCCTGGTGAAGAACAACATCCAGCCCGAAGACGTCTTCACCAAGAGTGAGGAGCTCGCCTTCCCCGAGTCGGTCATAGGCATGTTCAAGGGGATGCTTGGGCAGCCATACCAGGGATGGCCGGAGGAGCTGCAGAAGGTCATCCTCAGGGGCGAGGAACCGATCACCTGCCGTCCCGGCGAACTGCTGGAGCCGGTGGATTTCGATGAGATGCAGATCGAGCTGGAGACAAAAGTAGGTCACCCGGTAGACGACAAGTCGCTCATGAGCTACATCCTCTACCCCCATGTCTACCCCGAGTTCGACAAGTACCGCCAGGAGTTCTCCGATACCTCGGTGATCCCGACCCCGATCTTCTTCTACGGCCTTGAGCCGGGGCAGGAGACCTCCATCGAGATCCAGCCGGGCAAGACCCTCATCATCAAGCTGAACGCGGTCGGCAAGGTCCACCCGGACGGCACGCGCGACATATTCTTCGAGTTGAACGGCCAACAGCGCCAGGTCACGGTGCGGGACCAGTCGGTGGTGACCGAGGAGGCGGTGCGGCAGAAAGCCGACAAGTCCAATCCCAAGCACGTCGGAGCCCCCATGCCGGGGAAGGTTCTGAAGCTCAACGTGAAGGCCGGCGACAGCATCAAGGCCGGCGACGTCCTGATGGTCACCGAGGCGATGAAGATGGAGACCAACATCAAGGCAAAGGAAGACTGCGTGATAGCAGAGGTGAAGTTCAAGGAAGGGGACAAGGTGGAGAAGGAGGACCTGGTGGTCGTCCTGGCGTAAGCCACGCTTTTCCGGACACATTACGGGCGCACAGCCGTGCGCCCCTACGATTCAATCCATCAAAAACGGGCAGCTCCAGCGGGCTGCCCGTTTTTTAGTGGCATGATGTCTTGATGTCGTGATGCTGTAGTGCTATTAACATTACGAAGGAGTTTTATCATGGCAGCTACATCACAGGCAAAACGGGCGACGGTCTGCCCATGGCCGCATTTAAGAGAGGTTCCCATGATTTCCCACCATCAACTGTTCGCTGCACTCTGTATCACCCTTGTTTTGAGTGCCGGTGTGGCAGGAGCAAGTTCCGACTATTTCTGCAATCCTCGATGGACGCTTGTACAGAGTGAATACGCTTCCTGCAGTAATGTGCCGTTTCTATCACCCGGCAATGACAGGCGGGTCAATCTGAAATTACTGCTGGTTGATGCCGGTCTTGCCAAATTGCAGACACAGCCAATTGCCCAGGAAGATTCAGAGCAGGGTTATGGAAATGTACCTTTCAGCGTAAAGAATTTTGAAAGTAATGTTTTTCTGGCTAACGACGCGGTAAGCAGCATAAAAAAAGAGGATATGCAGGAAGGCACTAATGAGGTAAGCCGCTGCGTCAGTAACGAGATCGGTAAAAACGGATTTGTCGAGGCACTGGGAAATACCGGAGAGCTGCCGGATGCCGAGCGGCAGTTGCTGGCAGACGCACGGCTGGAGCTGAAGCCCCGTTGCGTAGAGGTGTTTTCCAACACATCCAGCAACTCTGCCAGCCCGGCAATAAAGGCGTTGAAAATTACTTCAGCGAGTGGCAACGAGTTCAGGCAGTACCTTCTTGCAATCACTTCCTTCTACGAGGGGCGCTATGATGAAGCCCTGGACGGTTTTGGAAATCTCGCGGATTCCAGCCAAGCATGGCTCCGGGAAACCTCCCGCTACATGCTGGGACGTACCCGGCTCAACCACTCACAGAAAGATGCATTCGATGAATACGGGTTCCCCGATTTGAAGAAGGTCGATCAGCAACGCCTTGCTGCAGCAGAAGACGAGTTCAACAAGTATTTGCAAGAGTACCCAAATGGCGTGTACGCCCCATCGGCAAGAGGGCTCTTGCGTCGTGTCTACTGGATGGGGAACCGGCCGCGGAAACTTGCCGAGGAATATGCTTGGCAACTGAAACACCCCGAATCTCCACAGCACAACCTGTCACTGGATGCCATGGTCCTGGAAGCCGACAACAAGCTCTTCGACATCGCGCAGCCCGAACAGATGGACAATCCCATATTCCTGGCAACCCTCGATCTATCGTTGATGCGCACCCCTGAGCGCATCGATGCTTCCGGCCTGGAGAAGCAACTACCGGTTTTTGCCGGTCACAAGCCGTTGTACGACTATCTGCTCGCCGCTCATAGCTTTTATGTGCAAAAAGATCCGGCGGGCGCCTTGAAAACCCTGCCCGCTGACATTCCTCCCGAGATGACCTACCTGGACTTCAGCCGGCTCATATTGCGCGGCCTGGCCCTTGAAGAGACAAAGGATCACCGGGGCGCACGTCAGCTCTGGCTGAGCCTGCTGCCGGTCTGCAAACAGCCCCTTCAGGCCGAAACAGTCCAACTGGCGCTGGCCCTCAACTACGAGCAGGCTAATGAAATCGAGTTGGCTTTCGAGGAAAAATCACCGATTACCGAAAGTGCGATCCGCAACATCCTGATACGGAATGATGCGTCTCCGGATCTGCTCCGCAGGATCATACAATTGAAGGACAACGCCGTGCAGGAGCGTCACCTTGCGCTCTACACACTGCTCTACAAGGATCTGCTCAAGGGACACTACCAACGCTACATTGAGGATTATGCCCTCTTGCCACAGGATGCAGCGAAATATACGGCACCCCAATATGGAAATTATGGTGAACCGCAGTTGGCTCTGTTTACCTGGTCGGGCGTAAAAAACAAGGACAATTACGGTTGTCCTTCTACACTGGAAATCGCCAAAATTTTGGCAAAGGATCCACAGGACCCGGCTGGCTTGATTTGTCTGGGCGATTTTGTGAAATCCAACAACCTCGGATCACTCCCCGGCTACAGGGATTTTCCCGACGAGCCGCGAGCTGATGCCGTCGGGGCCGTGCTCGGCTCAGCTCCTTCCCGGTTTACGGGCGAAACATTCTCAAGGGGTGAGGCATACAAGAGGGTAATGGCGGATACGCACGCTCCCCATGACTTGAAGGCATATGCCCTGTTTCGCGCAATCAAATGCTATGCGCCTTCGGGGTACAACGACTGCGGAGGGAATGAAGTCGCTATCTCCGTCAGAAGATCCTGGTTCAAGACCTTGAAAAACGATTATCCGGACACGACGTGGGCGAAGTCGCTCAAATACTATTGGTAATCATGTTCAGATTGCGGTTAATGCTGGTGACGGCTTTACTGTTGACAATTGGTCAGCCATGGCCGGCGTATCCCGGTGTCGTGAAGGCAGAGGACCATTCGTCTTTCTGGATATGGGGCGGAGTCAGACCCCAGCCTGTTCTGGCACGGGCAGAAAACCTGTATATCCTGCAGGGGCAGGTCGTTGAGGTCAGGAAGCGGAACCAATCAAAAGTGATGGTCATCCCACAGGGAATGCCGGTTGCAAAAGTCAAAAGAGGAAGGACCTGGCTGGTCTACCGGGCAACCACGCTGCGCTGGACGCCTGAAATCATGCAAACGCTCCTTTCACGACTCCAACACTGGCAACTCTCAGGAAATGACGTAGCTGGCCTGCAGATAGACTTTGACGCAAGAACGAAGCATTTGCGGGAATATGCAGACTTTTTACGGCAGGTTCGGGCTGCATTGCCGGCAAACTTTCAACTCGGTATTACCGGCCTGCTGGACTGGACCAGTAATGGCGATGCAGAAGCAATAGACCAACTCAAGGAAATTGTTGACGAGATCATCATTCAAACGTATCAAGGTAAACAAACCATCGCCAATTACAATTCCTATCTTCCTGCACTTGCGCGTTTAACCATACCGTTTAAAATTGGGCTGATACAAAATGGGGAATGGCAGGCACCGACGAATTTAGTATCGAGCCCGTGGTTTCGGGGCTATGTCATTTTTTTACAGAATAAGAAAAATGCCTGAGGCAGGTCATTTCAACCTTCGGAGGGAACCATGAAAAAGCTTCTTGCATTGACAGCCATGCTGGCCTTTCTGCTCTGCCAGGCCGTCATCGGCGCGGCTGCGGAAAACCTGGAGGAGATGGTGGACAGCGCCTTGGAGCTGTCCGGGTTCAACCTGGTTGTCGACAGCCTGCCGCAGATAATGGACGCCCAGCAGACTTGGCGCCAGACCACACAACCGGCCACGGCGGAGAGCGACCGCGTGTCGCAGCTTCTCCGCGAATCGTTCGACCGGAAAGCGGCCCGCAAGACCAGCCGCGAATATTTCCTCAAGAACGTAGATCCGCGGACCATGAAGGATGTCATTGCCTGGCTCAAAAGCCCGCCGGGGCAACGGTTCACAGCTGCCGAGTCCGAAGAGGTGGGGCCGGGCCGGCAGGCCGCCATGCTCCGTTACCTGGCGGAGCTCCAGGAAACTCCGCCACCTTCGGAGCGTGTGGCCCTTATGCAGCAACTGGAGGAGGTGACCCACTCGTCCGAGCTGGTCACGGGGATATTGATGAACATATTTACAAACACCCTGAAAAATGTAGCGGTGAAGGAGGGGGACGAGGAAGCTGTCCTGGATGAGCTGGAGAATCTCATGCCTGCGATACGGGAGCAGCTCCGGCAGCAGACGATACTCTCCTCGCTCTATACCTACCGGAACTTCACCGACGAGGAACTGGAAAAGTACATCGCCTTCTATGAATCTGCGAGCGGCAGCCGTTATAATGAAGCTGGCGCTGCCGCCATCGGAGCGGTTCTGGAACAGATGTTCGATACGTTTACGCGGAAGCTGACTGAGGAGCTGGAAAAGGGAAAGAAATAGGGGGGCGTGGTAATGAAAAAGCATATGAAACCCGGCCGTTACCGCCACTACAAGGGACGCCATTACGAGGTGATTGACGTGGCCCGCCACAGTGAGACCGGCGAGGAACTCGTGGTCTACCGCTGCCTCTACGGCGATAATTCCCTGTGGGTGAGACCGCTGGAGATGTTCACCGAGACCGTTGTTGTCGACGGGCAGGATCTCCCCAGGTTCCAGTGGTGCGGGGAGGGGTAGGCGGGTTTCTGATTTCTGATATAATATAATCCAATTCATTGGCGCTGGGAGGAAAACCATGATTCGTGTCATGTGGAGGATGCATGTCACTGCTTTAGCTGTTCTGCTCTTGGGGCTGACGGGAGGCCGGGCATTCGCCCAGCCGGCAAACAATTTCGAAGTCTCTGTCACAAATGGCTACCGGCACGACGATTTTGACTGGAGCATTGCCGGTGGCGGGGTGAATATCCTGTCCGAGCTAACCTGGCGGGATCTGGAGATCTTCCAGGTGAACGCCAGCGGCAAGTATTTGCACCAGTTCGACTCCGGGCTCTCGCTTTACACACGGGCTAATTTCGGTTACGGCTGGATACTGAGCGGGGAGAACCAGGATTCGGATTACAACGGGAACGACCGCACCCTGGAATATTCCCGTTCCAACAATGACGGTGGCGGTGGTAACGTCTGGGATGTGACCGGAGGGGTTGGACTCAAGACCAGCTTCGGGAACGGTGTGTTCAGCGTCGCGCCCCTTGCGGGGTTTTCGTACCGCGAGCAGAACCTTCGCATTCGTGACGGCTACCAGACCATTCCTGCCACCGGCTCTTTCTCCGGGCTGGACAGCACCTACGAAACCAAGTGGTACGGCCCTTGGGGAGGCCTCGACCTTGAGGTTCTTCCCTCCCGGAGTCTGCGGTTCCACGGCACCTTCGAGTATCACTGGGTCGACTACGAGGGGGTGGGGAACTGGAATCTGCGGACCGATTTCGACCATCCGAAGAGCTTCGAGCACCTGGCCAACGGCTATGGGATAATCACGAAAGCCGGGGCTGATTTCGCCATCAACAGGAACTGGCTCATTACCACCGACTTTGGCTACCAGTACTGGACAACCGACGACGGGACCGACCAGACCTTTTTCTCCAATGGAACCACATCGGTCACCCGCTTCAACGGGGCGAACCTGAAATCGTACTCCGTGATGGCAGGTGTTACCTACCGGTTCAGGTGATTTTGAAAAAAATTTGTCAACCAGATCGGAATTAATGCGTTTAACATGACAAGAAGCAATTTCATCCAATGTTTCAGGAGGCACACCATGAAAAGAAGAATCGTCACCACCCTGCTGTGCGGCATGTCAACCATCCTTTTTGCCGGCGCTTGCCTGGCCGGGACCAACGACCCCCGCATCCAGCGGCGCGAGCAGAACCAGGAGCGCAGGATCGACCAGGGCGTGGAGAGCGGCGCCCTTACCCCGAAGGAAACCGGGCGCCTCGAAGCGGAGCAGGCCAAAATCAAGCAGGACGAGGAGCGGATGAAGGCTGACGGCAATCTGACCAGGAAGGAGCGCGCCAAGCTCACCAGGGAGCAGAACAGGGCAAGCCGCGACGTTTACCGGCAGAAACACAACCGGCGGCGGCAGTAAGACTGCTATTCCAACAATTCCAGAAACACTAAAGAGCCCGCGATTGCGGGCTTTTTTATTTCACCCTCTCCCACCCCCTCCCATTAAAGGGAGGGGAGCTTTGTATTCCCTCTCCCCCTTGTGGGAGAGGGCTAGGGAGAGGGGAGTTGCAAATTCTACTTTGGTTGGTATCTTTTAATGCGGTGCTTTATCAAAAGCAACAGGAAGGAGTGACCATGACCGGCAAAGCCGCTAGGAACATCTTCATCGGGGGTACGCTCGTGTCCGCCCTGATTTTTCTCTGGATGACCTATGATTTTCACCGTCAGGAGCCCAGGCTTGCCAAGACGGAGATGATAGACGAGCATGTCGTCGCCGGGAAAAAGGTCTGGCATAAGTACAACTGCAACGACTGCCACACTATCCTCGGATTCGGCGGCTATTATGCCCCGGATATGACAAAGGCCTACTTCCGGCTGGGGGAGAGCAACATCGCCTCCATAGTGATGCATCCGGAGACGGTTTACAGGAACTCCTTCCGCAAGATGCCGCACCTGGGGGTGAGCGAGACGGAGGTGAAGGACCTGACGGCATTTCTCCGCTGGGTAGGGAACATCGAGAACCGGAAATGGCCGCCACAGGACGAAAAGTACGTGAAGGCGTTCCGGCTGCGCGAAGTGAGCGCGCAAAAACTGGAGAAGGTGGACATCGTCATGGGGGCATGCGGCGGCTGCCACAGCTTCGAGAACCAGGGGCGCAACATTGCGGGTGATTTCTCGGCGATTGCAGCGAGAATCACCTATGACAAGGAAACCCTTGCCAAGTTCATCCTCGATCCCCAATCGGTCCATCCCGGCATCGGCATGCCCCCGCAGCAGGTTTCCCGCGAGACGGCGGAACTCATCGCCGACTTCATTCTCAGCCTGAAAGTCGGGAAGGAGGTGCGCAAATGATCCGCTACGAGAGCCAACGCGTCGCATATCCGTACATGGCACTTTCGCTCATTCTCTTCTGTCTCCAGGTGGTGATGGGGCTCTGGCTGGCAATCAATTACGGCTTCACTCTTTCCCAGGGGCTCGTGGACACCTTCTCCTTTGCCACGGCCCGGCCGATCCATACCAACCTCCTGGTGGCGTGGCTCCTCCTCGGCTTCATGGGGGGCGCCTACTTCATCCTCCCCTTGGAGTGCGAGCGGGAGCTATACAGCACGAAGATCGCCTGGATTCAGTTCGGCCTGTTCGTCGGAGCCGCTGTGGTCGCGGTGATAGGCTTCCTGTTCGGCTGGACCCAGGGGAAGCCGCTCCTGGAGATCCCGGTGCCCCTCGATTTTGTCATCGTGGTGGCGGCGCTCCTCTTCGTCGCCAACGTGGCCATTACCATCATCAAGGCGAAGGTGAGATCGGCGCTGCAGTGGATGCTCCTGGGCGGGGTGACGTTCCTGGCGGTTCTCTACCTGTTCGGCATCCCTTTTTACAGGGACCTGAACGCCGACTACTATTACTGGTGGTGGGTGATCCATCTCTGGGTGGAGGGGGCTTGGGAGGTGGTGACCGCCTCGATAGTTGCCTTCATCATCATGGAGGTGACCGGCGTGGAGCGGAAGGTGGTGGAGAAGTGGCTCTACGCCGAGACCGGCCTATTTCTCTTTACCGGGATCATCGGCACCGGCCACCACTACTACTGGCTCGGCGCCCCTGACTACTGGCTCTGGTGGGGGGGTATTTTCAGCGCCCTGGAGCCGCTCCCCATCGCCCTCATGGTGATTGACACCTGGATGCATGTGCGGGAACGGAAAAACCCGATCATCAATCCACTCATCTGGACCTATATCGTGGGGCTCGCCATATATCACTTTGTCGGTGCGGGTGTGTGGGGGTTTATCCACACCCTGCCGCAGATCAACTATTACACCCATGGCAGCCAGGTGACGGTCTCCCACGGTCACATGGCGTTCTTCGGGGCCTACGTGCTCCTCAACCTGACCATATATTACTTCGCCTTCCCCCGCTTCAGGAACATCCGGAAGTACAACGACAGGCTGGGGAAATGGGGGTTCTGGACCATGTCAATCTCCATGTTCTTCCTCTCCCTGGTCTTCGGCGTTGCCGGCATCCTCCAGACCTACCTGGAGCGGCTACTGGACATCGGCTACTCCACGGCCCACCTGAACATGATGTTCTGGTTCCGGATCGCCCTGGGAATCGGCATCGTCTTCCTCGGGGGGGTGGTTATCACGGTCTGGCATCTCTTTACGCTGAAACCAGTGGAGGAGGGGGCGGCGGAGTGAAATTCAGGTTGAAGGTTGAAGGCTGAAGGCTGACGCAGCTTCGGCGAAGGCGCGCTGCGACCGGCCGGATGACACGATGCGCCAGTCGCACTCCTTGTTGATGTCGAACCAGACCACGGTTTCTACGCGCCGGAATCTCTCGCGGAGATCGCTGAACATGCCGGCTATCCAGCGCGCCTTGTTCCCCCCTTCCTCGGCGCATGCGGTCTCGGCTATGATGACCGGCTTGCGGGAGAGGGTAGAGACCGCGTCGTACGCCGGCCCGAAGATCTCGCCGAACTCCTGCCATTTGCTCCATTCCCGCGTCGTCCCCCAGTTGTAGCCGTCAAGCCCTACCCGGTCAATTTCTTCTTCTCCAGGAAAGTAGCTTTCCAGGGCGTTCTCCTCCGAGTCAGGTACTGAGTGGGCGTAGGGTGACCAGACCCACTTGATCCCGTCGTCGCCAGCTTTCCTGCACAGCCCCCTGATGTGCCGCCAAGCCGTAATGAAATCCTCCACCCGGTTGTTGTTCACGGTGCCGCACCATGGGTACCAGTTACCGTTCATCTCGTGCATGGGGCGCAGGAGGAGCGGTTTCGGCAATTCCTTGAGGGCCTGGGCGAAGGAGAGGATATAGTCGTCGTATCGACCCGAAAGTATCCGTTGCAGTGAGAAATCGGGCTGAATCTCGGGATGGGCGGGATCGTGGGCCAGACTCCACGGCTCCCATGTGAGGAGGATCGTGCGGTGGGTGCGGGTAATCTTGTCCAGCCAGGGAATGTCATCTTCGATGCGGCAGCTGTTCCACGCCCGGTAGAACGAAACCGTGTCGAAGTGGACTCCGAGCGCCCCCTCCGTTTCGGAGAGGGCCTGTTCGGACATGAGACTGTCTTCCCTGTATATCCCTATCCCCATTTCACGAAGAACTTGGGCCAGAGCGCCAGGATGATGAACTTCCAGACGAGCAGCATCGCCCAGAGGCAGAAATAGAGGTTGATGACCAAGAACCATGGGTCGTCGTGGATCGTCATCAGGCCATAGACGATTGCCGTGGCGGATGCGATGAACACCGCGATGTGAGGCAGGCACCGGAGCAGCCGGCTTCCGAAGTTCGCCTGAAGGATGACCTTGCTGGATACCGTGTAGGGGGGGACTGTCTTGCGTGCCCGCAATGCGTCCATGGTCGCATCGAAATAACAGGCAAAAAGCTCGGCCTGGGCCTGGAAGGTCTTGAAGGTGTCGACTTTCTCGCTCAGTATGTGGTTGCTGGCGACCTGGAGGACAAAATAGGGGAGACGCACCACAATGTACACCCAGGCGGGGACGGTGAGGATGAATTTGTGGGTGAAGAGCGCCCATGGCGGGATGATGAAGAAAATGGGGAGGAAAACGCCGATGACTATGTAATGCCAGCCGAAATGGATGTACTGGATTTTCTGGCTGAAGGAGAGTCCTTTTCTCTGGAACGGATTATCCCAGAAAAGTATTCGCAGTGAGTCCACGGCCCATTGCCAGCGCTGTTTCAATTGGCTCGTGACGTCGGCCGGGGCGGTCCCTCTGGTGTATGGTTTGTCCACATAGACCGAATGCCACCCCTTGTCGTGCAGGCACATGGAGGTGTGGACGTCTTCCACCATGTTCCATTCGGAAAATCCGCCGATGCTCTCCAGGGCGCTTCTCCGGTACATGACTCCGCTGCCGCACGAAATGGCGGCATTGTCGTTGTCCCTGCCGGCCTGGATCTCCTTGTAGAAGAAGTTGTCCGCATTCCCCCACGGGTCTTCTTCCGGGAGCTGGAACTGCTGGGCCGTCTGGACAAACCCGATATGGGGGAGCCGGAAATAGCCGATGACCCGTCTTATCAGATCCGGCCTTGCGACCTGATCGGCATCAAGTGCCAGGATCAGCTCCCCCTTTGTCTGTCCCAGGGCGTTGTTCAGATTTCCGGCTTTCCGTTTCGAATGGTTGGCATGCCGGATGTAATTGATGCCATACCGTTCGGCCAGTTCTTTCAAGCGGTCGTCCTCACCGTCGTCAAGGAGATGGACGGTCTTGGCCGGATAGTCGAGGGCGACGGCCGCCGCCACGGTCGGCTCCACGATGCTCAATGGCTCGCGGCAGACGGGGATGAAGATGTCCACCGTGAAGATGCGATCAGGTTCCAGCCCTCCGGGGTGGTGCCGCCGTTTGTACCAGAGGACCGATACGGAAACCATGAAGATGGTCACGAGCATGGTGTCGGCGATTATGAACGGGATGAAGGCATACCAGACATCCCAGTTTGCGTACGCGATGCAGAAGCCGAGATAGAACAGTGCAGCGATGACGGTGGCGATTGCGAGTATCTGCCCGATAATACGGTTTTTGCGGGTCTCCTTCTCAGAGTAGCGATGGTATGGTTTTTTTCCTGTAAGGTCGTTCAGCCAGTTGCGAATAGGTTGTGGTAAGCGTGCATGCATTGTGTCTTCTCCTAAAACCTGTAGGAATAAGCCAGCATGAAATTTTCGGCCCGGAAATGGCCGCTGTCGGCTGTTCTTCCGACGCCGCGATTCTGGTAAAAATAACGGGCATCCAGGCGGAAGGCATGCGCCCCTCGTTCAAGGGCGGCAAATGCGAATACGCCATTGGCCCATCCATCGCTCTTCGGAAGGTACGATACCCTGTCCTGAAGTCCGAGCCGGAAGCTTTTCGCGAACTCGTGCTCCAGTTCCACGGCGACGGTGTGAACCTCGAAGTTGATCGGGTCGTAATAGGCGCCGACGCTCGATGTCCCTTCCACATAATTGGGTGCGGGATTTTCATAATCGAGATGAAAGTAATTGTAGACTAGCTGGATATCCTTTGTATGGAATGGACGCCAATCAGTTTCAAGGGTCAAGGCATGCTTGGTGTTGTGGTCGTTGTATCTGCCACGGATGAATTTTCCCCAGAGGTCGAGATCATCCCCGACTCGCTGCTTCGCATAGACGAACGCATCGGTCGTGGTGATGTGCAGCCCCACGGCCCCTATGGTCACCACGTAGTTGTAGATCGGGTTCTGGAAGGTGGGCTCGGTGTCGATAACGTCGGTCCGGTATATCCCGGCCCCCAATATAGTCCGGTCCCGCAGGTCGAAATAGAGCGACCCTCCGCCGTTCAGGTGGGTCTGGTCGTTGTCGTAGAAATTCCCGGCAAGTTCGGCGTCATAACGGAAGAACTCGCCGAGTCGCCCCCGATTGCGCAGCAGGAGAGAGTTCCTGGTGATATTGTCAAATCCGGACTGGTGAAAGTTCGCAAAACGGTATCCCATTGTGAGTATGTTATTGCTGAAGAGGGGATGATTATATTCGACTCCGGCATCGACACGGGAGAACTCGGAGGAGTTGCCGTAGTAAGCGGCTTTAGTCTCGATTCCTCTTGCGGAATAGCGGCGGTAGAGCTCCATCTGGGCGCGAAGCCTCTCGTTCGGGGGCTCCAGTCTCTCCCATCGCTCCAGGGTTTCTTTCGCGGTATCCCGGTCTCCCGAATACGTCGCACATTCGGCCAGACCCCAGAGGGCATCGCTGTTCCCCGGGAATTCCTCCAGGACCTTGCGGTACGCGGGAACAGCCTCCCTGGTGCGCCCGGTGAAGTGCAACACCCTGGCCTTGGCCAGAAGGATGTCCAGCGTTTCATGGGGGCGGGGCTCAATGGCAGCCACTTCCCTGTCAGCTGCCTCCCTGTCTCCCGTCCTGGTCAATAGCTCCGCCTGTTCCCGCCTGGTGACAACGGCGCCGGGATAGAGGGAAAGGGATTTTTCATAGGCTGCCCTGGCCTCGGGCAGTTGTCCCTGCTGGGCGCGCACCCTTGCCAGTTCCAGGTGGAGAAAGGCGCTCTCAGGATGGCGGGAGATCAGCTTCTCGATGATGTCGGCCGCAGCGTCCGGGTCTCCACCCCATTTTAGGACCCGAGCGAGGTCGAGCCTAGTCAGGTCGTCCTCGGGCCTGAGGGTGAGAATGCGCCTGGCCGCGTCCGCGGCTTCTCTGTGCCGTCCCGTGCTCATCAGGGAAATGAACAGCTCCTGCAATGCTTCCACGTCATCCGGGGGACCGACGGCGGCTTTCTGCAGCCTGGCTATCCGCTCCTCCTGCTCGCTGCGCAAAATCCGGTCCGCCTCTGCGAGTTTGTCCGCCGTGCTTCCCTCTGCAGGGAGCGGTAATACCTTCGCATACGCCTCAAGGGCGCGCTCGGGCCTGCCGATGCTCCGTTCGTTCCAGGCAAGCCCGAGCCACGTCCCCTTTTTCTCGCCGATTCCGGGGAGTGCCTGCCTGAAGACGGCCACGGCCTCTTCGCGGAAGCCGTGGGTGTGGAGGAACCAGGCATAGTGTTCCAGGTATCCATAGTTTGACGGGGCAAGGCTGATTGCTTCGCGGAACCTGTCCCGGGCTTCGAAGATCATCAGCCCGCGCTCCAGTTCCATTCCTGCCTGGAACGCTGCATAGTCCCTGTCTCCTGCCCGGGCCAGGGCAGGGAGGGAAACGATGAGCGCAAGAAGCAGCGCAAGGGCTCTGTTCATCAGATCCTCCGGTGGTCTTATGTCGTGTTGGGGGTGTATCAATATTAAATAATAATAATAATACCGCTCCAGTCAACCCGCGGAAGAATTGATATTGGGAAATAGCGCCTGTTGCAGGAATGCGGTGCCCGGAAAGGGGTAAATTTGGGAAATTTGCCCGTTATAAGCAGTAAAACAAATTATTGTATCTGTATAATGGTGATTGTAGGCCGAATATAACATATTGAAAAAACGTTCCATTGCATGTATAACATGATTTTATTTGTATGACAGTCGGGTATCAGGCTAACAAAGGGGTTGCTCATGGTCAGGAAGCTGTCGGTCAAGATCGTAGTCATACTGATCGCCGTTATGGTTGTCATTATGACGCTTTGCACCATCTATTTTGTCCGCTCCCGGACGGCGAACAGGGAAGATGAGCTTCTCGGAAAGGGGCGCATCCTTGCCATGACAGGAGCCAGGGTGATGGAGCGAATCCTGAGCGACAGGCTCGATTCCGGCGGCTTGAGCGAGAAGGAGCTGTTCGACGAAAACTATACGCGCATACCGGGTACCGACCCCCCTAAGTATCACACCAGGTACGACGCCTTTCTGGACAAGGCCATTGTCGGCATTCAGGACGAACTGTTGAAGGACGAGCAGGTGGTGTTCGCGGTGCTGGTGGACCGAAACGGTTATCTCCCCACCCACAACAGTAGATACAACCGGCCGCTTTCCGGCAACCGAGAGCAGGACAAGCTCTGGAACCGTACCAAGCGCATGTTCAACGACACGGTGGGGCTAGCCGCCGCGCGCAATACAGCCGAATACCTGAAACAGGACTACCACCGCGACACCGGCGAACGGATGTGGGACATCTCGGCCCCCGTGCATGTCAACGGCAGGCACTGGGGGGCATTCCGCATCGGCTTCTCGATGGAGAAGACCGAACGGAAGGTGGCGGAGCTGCGTCGCCAGATCATCAGCGGCATGGCATTAATCCTTGTTGCCAGCACACTTACGATTATCCTGGTGGTGACAATACTTATCCACCCCCTCCACAGGCTTACCGCCGCGGCCCGGCGCATTGCTGACGGGAACCTGGAGGAGCAGATACCGGTGGCGAGCGACGACGAGATCGGCAGGGTGGCAAGTGCGTTCAACCGGATGACCTCCGTGATTGTCAGGAACCTGCGGAGCGAAATCGACCGGGGCCGGCGCCTGTTCGATTCAGTGCGCGAGGCGATCTCCCACCTGGCAGGCTCTGCGGGGCAGCTGATGAGCATAAGCGCCCAGCAGGCCGCCGGGGCGACCGAGCAGGCGACATCGGTGCACCAGGTAAGTGCGACCTCGGAGGAGATCGCGGCAACTGCCCGGCAGATAAGCGTGAATGCAACCACTGTAGAGCGGCTGGCCGATGACACGGCCCAGAAATGCGTAGCGGGTTCCGGTGCGGTTGCCAATGCCATTGGCGGTATGGAACTCCTGAAGGGGCAGGTGGAGGGGATAGCCCGCAGCATGCTGCGTCTCGGGGAGAACAGCCAGAAGATCGGCGGCATAGTGGAGATCATCGACGAGATCAGCGACCAGACCAATCTGCTGGCGCTCAATGCGGCCATCGAGGCGGCAGGGGCTGGTGAATCGGGCAAGCGTTTCGCCATCGTGGCCAAGGAGGTACGACGGCTGGCCGAAAGGACGGTGGAGGCTACGGCGCAGATCAGGGAGCTGATCCGGGAGATTCAGAAGGCCACCAACAGCACAATCATGGTGACGGAGGAGGGGATCAAGGGGGTGGAAGGCGCATCCGCCCTGGTGGACCGGGTGCACGATTCCTTCGGCCAGATCATTGCCATGGTGGAGGAGACGGCCCGGGCCGCCAAGGAGATCACCAGCTCAACCCACCAGCAGACATCCGCCTGCGACGAGATGGCAGTAACCATGAACGAGGTGCGCGAGGTGGCCCGCCAGACAGCTGACGGTGCCAGAGAGATCGAGGCGGCCATAGCCGATATCAGGGCGCTTTCGGAAGGGCTGCAAAAGCACCTGGAGGAGGAGATCCAGGCCAAGGGACGGGAAGCGGCGCGGGCAGGGGTTGGCCTCATGGAGCGGGTGCTGGAGGAGGCGGTTGCCAGCGGTCGGTTCGCGCTGGATGAGCTGTTCGACGAGAGTTACGCGCCGATTGCCGGTACTGACCCGCAGAAGTTCCACACGAAATACGACGCATTCATGGATGAAACGATCCAGGCGCCGGAGGACCGGTTCCTGGACGATTCCCACGTGGTCTTCGCGGTGCTGGTTGACCGCAACGGCTATCTCCCCACCCACAACAGCAAGTTCAGCAGGACACTCACCGGCGACCGTGAGCATGACAGGCTCTGGAACCGCACGAAGCGCATCTTCGACGACCCGGTGGGGCTGGCTGCCGCCAGGAACTCGGCAGACATCCTGGTGCAGGTCTACCAGCGCGATACCGGCGAAAAGATGTGGGACATCTCCTACCCGGTCCGCTTGCGCGGCAGGCACTGGGGGGCGTTCAGGATAGGTTACTCGATGTAGCGGTTTATTGGTTCCTGCATGCCGGTACTGGCGGCCCTTCCAGTGTTTCACCGAGAAAACTCCATTTCTTCACCTTTTCGGCAACCATAAACGTGTAGGGCTGCGGACGAACGGCCAGGTAGTTGCGCGGCTCCACGGCAAATTCGTTTGGGACTGGCTCGCAGAAAATGGCAACCGCAAGTGCCCCCACTTTTACTTCCGTCCATTTGGCTTGATTGGTGACCTTCCCGCAGATCAGGTTCGGGTCGACGGCGCCGCCTTGTCCCGGCAGCCGGTCGAGGCCGGGCATGCCGCGAAATATGAGACCGTCCGGTTGCTCATCGAAGCTGATTCTGGTAAACGGGCTGCATTCGGTCAAGAGGATCGCAGGGCCGGCCTTCGCCTCGCCAATGAGGGGATCGGTCTTGGTCCAGTAGAGGACGAAATGCCGCTCTTTGCCGTATGAATCCAGGGCGGTTATCTCTCCCTGGTAGAGGAAATTCGCGCATCCCGCCGTGATCCATAGCGCCAGCACATTCAAAATCATTCCGAATCGTCGCATCTTTCACCTCCTTGCTCACGAAGTCATCATATCGACCAGCTTGTCGCCGACAATCGGGCTGTGCCAGTAGGCCGTATGGGCCATGAGCCAGCTCTTGCCTGTGTCGGTGACGATGTCGCGGATCACCCACCCCTGCTGCGGATCGCCGGACAGGAAGTTCTCTGCAATCTTGTAACCAGCCAGGTGCTGGCCGAAGATATCGCCTGAAACGACCGGGTCGTTCGGGTCCCACATGTTCAACCAGCGGAACCACTTGTCGCCCGCCCCGAACGCCTTGATCGCGCTGCGGCCGGTATTTTTGAACATGTCGAGGCCGATGGGTGAGCCGATGGTGAGAAGTCCCTGCACCGGCCAACTCTTGCGCGAGTTTCTATCGAAATGCTCGCCGTCGCCGATGAGGGAATTGAGAACATCAAAGGTGTAAATTGAGCCGAGGCTGTGGGCCACGATGTAGCAGGGATTCCCCGCTGCAAAGATCTCCAGGATGGCCTGACGCAGCCCCTGCCGGATCGCATTCGCGGTCGAGCCGTTTTCCAGTGAGATCACCACATCGCCCACCATCTCCAGCACGGCCTCACCCACCGCCTGGCCGACAGGATTGGTCACGAGCAGGTCGAGGAGGAGCTTGTATTTCTGCAGGGCATCGGCGTTGATGTTTTCGTAGCGGTACAACTGGCAGGCATAGTTGAGGGGAATGTTGCCGATACGGCTCTTGATGAGCTCGTTGACCAGGACGTCCTGGTTGAGGTTGTCGGGGCTGGTCTGGACGCCATGGATGACGAGTACCTTGCGGGGCATGCTTGGATCTACTGGCATTGGCGTGTACCTCCATTGTTAATTCTATGCATTAGAGACCGAATGGAGGTCTCAATATCTGATAATGCAGGAGTTGAGCGGAGGGGTGGGTGACAGGCCGACTGTTTACAGTAAATGCCAGATTAATAGCAGGCAATTAAGCCTTTGTCAAAATGATATTTGGCAAAATTGCCTGTCCTAAAGCACAGTCCGGGGAATATGATAAAATTACCCCATGATCAGCGTTGAAAGCTATACGGGTACGGCGGTCGCCGAGCACCAGGTGGAGATCGTGGAGCGGAAGGGGACCGGGCATCCGGACTACATCTGCGATGCGACGATGGACGCCATATCGGTGGCGCTCTGCCGGGAGTACCTGCGGGAATTCGGCACCATCCTCCACCACAACATCGATAAGAGCCTGTTGGCGGCCGGGCGGGTGGTGAAGCAGTTCGGCGGGGGGCGGGTGGTGCAGCCGATGGAGTTCACCATCGGTGACCGGGCCACCTTCGAATCCGGCGGCAAGCAGGTGCCGGTGGCAGAAATCGCCATGGATGCGGCCAGGCGGTGGATGCGCGGCAACCTGCGCCTGGTCGATCCGGACGAGCACCTGAAGTTCCGCGTGGTGCTGGCGCCCGGCTCGGAAGAGCTGACCGACATCTTCGCCCGCCCCGGCGCGCTGCGGGCCGCGAACGACACCTCGGCGGCAGTGGGGTATTATCCCCTGAGCGCGACCGAGCGGACAGTGCTGGAGCTGGAACGTTTTCTCAACGGGCCGCAATTCAAGGAGCGCTGGCCCGAGAGCGGCGAGGATATCAAGGTGATGGGTTTGCGGAGGGGGAGCGAGCTTGACCTGACAGTGGCCATGCCGCTACTGGCCGGGCGGATCAAGTCGGAGCGCGACTATTTCGAGCGCAAGGAAGTCATAATCATTGAGATGGAGCGGTTCCTGGCGGACCGCGCCCCATTCGGACGGATCGGGGTCCACTACAATACTCTGGATGCTCCGGGGCGGGGGCTGGGCGGGGTCTACCTCTCACTTCTCGGCACATCGGCGGAGGACGCGGATTCAGGGCAGGTGGGGCGGGGGAACCGGGTGAACGGCCTCATCTCCCTCAACCGTCCCATGGGCACCGAGGCGGCCGCCGGGAAAAACCCGGTAAGCCACGTGGGAAAGATCTACAATGTCCTGGCACACCGGATGGCCAGGCTCATCCATGGGTCGGCGGACGGCATCAGGGAGGTCTATGTGCTCCTCTTGAGCCGGATCGGCACCCCCATCGACCAGCCAGCCATGGCTGCTGTCCAGGTGCTGCTGGAGGAGGGTTGCAGCCTCGAAGAAGTGCGCCGCCCGGCGACGGAAATCTGCGAGCGGGAGCTGGCCCGCATAGGCGACTTCTGCATGGAACTGGCGCGGGGGGAGCATCAGATATGTTGACTTGGTTGTAATAGTGGATTACATTTTTAAAAAGTAAGCGATTGGAGATTGGTATGATATTAACGGCAAAGATTACCAGCAAGGGGCAGATTACAATTCCAGCCAAGCTCAGAAAAAGCTTGAATACCCAAGTGGTTGAACTTGAGGAGCGTGACGGAGAGATTGTCATCCGTCCGGTGCGGAGTGTTGCCGGTGCTCTGAAGAAATATGCGGCAAAGGGAAAGGGGAAGACCTTCGAGGAGATTCGCGAAAAGTCCTGGGAGGAGGCAACGCGTGAAAAACGCCTGGCTCGTTGACGCCAACGCAATCCTCTGCTATTTGCTGAAGGACATTCCAGCCAGTAACAAGGATGCCGAGCAATTCTTCGAGGAGGTCAGATCAGGCGCCAAGCGGGCGGTCGTAACCGAAGGTGTTCTTGCCGAAACAGTGTTCATCCTCTCCAGGCATTACCAGGTTCCACGTTCCGAGCTTTGTGAAACCCTTTCAGGCTTGTTGCGATACAAGGGGATGTCATCCGAAGTGCCGGTATTTCTGGATTCCCTGGCGACCTTCGAGAAAACCGGTCTCGATTTCATTGATTGCGTTTTGATAACACGCGCACGGATTGCAGGCGTGGGTGTGTTCACGTTTGACAGGAAGCTTGCGAAGGAGCTGGAGCGGAAAAGGAAAAAATAGGAACTTATCCGTAGATAACTGCCGCGAAGACGGGATGCGGGACCGCAAAGCTTATTTACGGATAAGTTCTAAGCGTAAATCAGTTTTCGCCATTCTTTAACGAGATCAGGCAGTCGATCAACAACCTCACGACCAACAATCACCTCATCAACGTAACCCATATGCAGCATGTCTATGATTCGGCAGAGATAGCTTCTGCCACAGTCCCACCATGTATAACGTGCATCAAGAAACAGGTAATGAAGGACGTCTACGCCTTCAGAAGCGGATAATTCCTCTAACTCCATGCCGTCAAGGAGTGTTTCATATACGCCATCCGCAACACGGCTACCAAACGTCGTGGTGTAATAGTATTCTTTTATTTCCCATATGGCGATGGGGTTCACAACGGAAGGGAAAGCGCCGTCAACCCTTCGAGAGAGCGTACGGAGCGGCGAGCCATTAATAGTCACCGTGGTCAGCTCCCTTGGATCATAATCAACCGTAATTTTGCCAGCATTTGCCTCGATCAGCATATTGATAATGGCAGTAAAATATGCCGGTGCTTTCATTTTGCCCTTCTGCTTGTTCATGGGAATAGGGCATGTCGGCTTTAGCTTTTTGCTCAACTTTTCAAAAAGTTGCTTCGCCTCCGTTGCATCCATAAGTTGCGGTTTAACGATAGTATTCAAGGCGTCGGCGCGATAGGCAAAATAGGCGAATAATCGCTCGGCAACTGTCTTGCCGTTGATGGCTATTGTATTCAATGAATCGGCGGACAGCCCCAGTGCGGTGTACGCCGATTCCATTTGATGAAGGGAAGGAACTTTAACAGTTCCAGTACCTCGCACAGTATAGCCGCATTTTTGGCTCAAGGTTCTAACGGCGGCCCAGAAAGATTTCGGCAGATTTTGAAATTCAGGATTTGGCTTCATTGGCAGTTGTGATATTCTTGGCGACAGTTTTTATATCCAGGGAGAGAACTTCAAGAATTACGAGAACCTCCACAAATGTGAGGAGCCTTTCACCGGATTCATATTTACTGACAAAAGATTGTGGCATCCCTAAACGCAGAGCAAGGTCTGCCTGTCGAAGACCTAATGACTTTCGGCGATCCCGAAGCATTTCCCGGAGTGCAATTTCCTCTTTGCTTGAACGACCACGTATCATAAGCAGTTTAATAGCATACCTTGACACCATAACCCAAATTAGGATATTATCGCTTTTATGTACGTCAAAGAAGATACGTTAGACCTTTATTACGGCACGGAGTTTCAATCCGTGCGGCCTTTCAAGACACAGTTACTTAAGTGGATTGGGAACAAGCAACGGTTTGCCCATGAAATTGCATCCTTCTTTCCACGGGATATCCGTGTATACCGAGAACCTTTTCTTGGGAGCGGTGCAATTTTGGCGGCTTTCCAGCCACCTAAAGCTGTTGGTTCCGATGTGTTTAAGCCATTGATGGATATATGGCAAATGCTCCGAAACAATCCGGCAACTCTGGTCGAGTGGTATAGAAGCCGCTATGACCGTTTTCATAAACTTGGAAGGCCGGAAGGTTACGAGGCAATAAAGGCTGATTATAATGCCAGCCCGAATGGGGCGGACCTTCTTTTCTTGTGTCGCTCGTGTTACGGAGGCGTCGTAAGATTCCGCAAAGCCGACGGCTACATGTCTACCCCTTGTGGGATACACGATCCAATTAGCTCAATGTCGTTTGCCGAGCGCGTAGATATATGGCGCAGACGAACTAGCGGGGCGGATTTCGTTTGCCTTGATTATAGAGAAGCTTTTGCTTCCAGCAGAGAAAAAGATTTGATCTATTGTGACCCACCATATGCGGACTGCCAAAATATCCTCTATGGTGGACAAAATTTCAATTTGGCAAGCCTGTTTCAGGAAATTGCCGAGGCTAAGAATCGTGGCGTCAGAATAGCACTGAGTATTGACGGAACTAAGAAGTCTGGAAATCACATCTGCAAATTGGAAATCCCCGAAGGCATCTTTGAACGGGAAGTCTTCGTAAATTGCGGCAGATCGATGCTGCGTCGATTCCAGCTGTTGGGGGAAACTCTCGAAGATGAGATTGTGCATGATCGTTTGCTGCTAACATATTAATACTTGCATCTAATTCGACGGCATTTATAGCAATTGGGTCGCGTCTCAACATTGGTATTTCAAGAGTTGGCACACGACCTTTTTTTATTAACAACGGGAAGGCTCAAAGGGGTCGAAGGCTCAAAGGGGGGGGCGAATTCCGGGGACACCGGGGCGAATTCCAGGGACACCATACTTAATTCTTTCTTGACTTCTCCCTCCCGAATTCCCTGGCAGTTGAAGGACGATTGGTAAATCCCAACAATGTCCTTGACACCACAGGAGAAGTAGTGTAGTTCTACACTTCGACAACTATCGAAGTTTAAGGGGACTATGAATACACTCAGATTGGCAAAGATGTTTAAAGCACTCTCACACCCGAACAGGCTGGAGCTCTACCTGGAAATCGCCAGAAAGCATGAAGCCAGTTTCCAGACTGGCTGCGACTGTTTCGTCAGCGACATCATTGGCTCGCTGAACATAGGTGCACCGACCATTTCCCATCATTTGAAGGAATTGGCCAATGCCGGCTTGATCATAACCGAACGTAAGGGTAAGTTTCTGGCGGCAAAGATTGACAAGAATTCAATTGATGAGGTGAACAAAATCTTGCCTCGTCATACGTTGGAATGAGCTATTTTTTTATCCGCTCAATTTGACACTTGTAAAAATATAGAATTGTCGAATTATTCATGTTACCCAAGGAGGGAATTTATGAAAGAGAACAACGATCGGGGGACTGTGCTTGTAACAGGGGCCACCAGCGGCATCGGCTATGCGTTAAGCAGACGATTTGCGGCTGATGGCTTCAGTCTGGTTATGGTGGCAAGAGACGCTCGACGTCTTGAGGAGATTTCAGAGGAATTTCGCCGGAACTATTCCGTTGAAACGCATTGGATCGTCAAGGACCTGGCCGCACCGGAGGCCGCGCAGGAGATATTCGATGAGTCTCGTAGTAACAAGATTCATGTCGATATCCTGGTAAACAATGCCGGTTTCAATGAGCATGGATCGTTTGTCGAAACAGATCACCGGCAGGAACTGAGGATGATCCAGGTGCACATTGCTGCTTTGACCTCTCTCACCAAACTGTTTTTGCCGGCAATGGTGCAACGTAAACAGGGTGGGATATTGAATGTCGGGTCAACCGGCTCCTTTGCTCCGGTGCCGCTTGATGCCGTCTATTGTGCCAGCAAGGCTTACATCCTGAGCTTTACGGAAGCTCTTGCAGATGAACTGCGAGGTTCCGGCGTCAAGGTGACTGCCCTATGTCCCGGCGCGACAGAGACACAATTCGCCAGTCGGGCGAACATGGAAGGCACGCGAATCTTTCAGGGGAGGTTGATGGACGCAGAAACTGTCGCAGAGGCCGGTTATCGTGCTTTGCTGCGGGGCAACACCCGCATCGTTCCGGGGTTCGCCAACAAAGCTACCATTGCCTCCCTCAGATTCCTGCCGAGGGATATGGTCGCACGCATCGGCAGGTGGATGATGAGCCAGAAACCAGGATATTCCGCTTAACCACGAGTTTTACGAAAATTAATAAAATTGGTTGGGAAGGAGGATAATGATGAAACCTTTTTTTTCCTGTTGCGGTGTCTCTTGTTGCGCAACCCCGTCTTTTTTCTCTGAAGGCAAGCTCGATGCACGAATCTCACAGGATGAAATCGGACATGTGTATGACAGACTGTCCGGCGTATACGATATCTGGGGAAAGCTGACAGAGTCACGCGCTAGAAGACGGGCGATTGAGCTTGCGAGTATCGAGGATGGGCAATCTGTCTTGGAAGTGGCGGTAGGTACGGGTATGGCTTTTTTCGAAATTGTGCAGAGAAATCCAAGCGGGTGCAATGTCGGCATTGATCTTTCAACTGGAATGCTCTCAAAAGCACGAAAGCGGCTCGGGAAACTATCGGGAGTACAATATGAGCTCAGTATCGGCACCGCTTTCGATTTGCAGGTAGAAAACGAGTCGGTTGATTTATTGATGAACAATTACATGTTCGACCTCATCCCCTATGAGGAGATGGATATGGTCCTTATGGAATTCACGAGGGTCTTGAAAAGAGGGGGCAGGTTGATACTGGTAAACATGACCGATGGCGAAAAATTGGGGAGCAAACTATACGACTTTATCTACAACCTGTCACCCAAGGCAATGGGCGGTTGTCGAGGAGTGCGCCTGTCTGAGAAATTAATGAGCCATGGGTTCACAATTGAAGTCAGAGAGTATCATCAACAGATGCTGTTCCCTTCTGAAGTGATACTGGCGGGAAAGGTGTAAACATGTAAAGAGCCAGCTGAAGGCCGCTTTAGGGCGTCAATAGTATTGCTACACCCCCGCTTCCTCCCTCCACTCCGCCAGATAATTCCGCACAGCTTCGCTGCTGTCCAGACCGAGCACCGTCTGGGCCAATTCCCGCGCCCGGTCCATCGAAATTCCCCGAATCGCCTGTTTGACCACCGGGATGTAAGGGGCGGAGAGGGAGAGTTCCGTGATCCCCATGCCGATAAGGAGCATGGCGTTCAAGGGCTCGGTGGCCATTTCGCCGCAGATGGAGAGGCCAATGCCGGCGTGCTGGGCAGCCTCCACCACTCGCTTGATGGAGTGGAGCACTGCCGGGTGGTACTGCTCGTAGTACTTTTTTACCTTGGGATTGTTGCGGTCCGCCGCCAGGGTGTACTGGATCAGGTCGTTGGTGCCGATGCTGAAGAAGTCCACCTCGCGGGCCAGAAGGTCCGCGGTCTGGACCGCGGCCGGGACCTCAACCATGATCCCCACCTTGATGTCCGGGTCGAAGCCGAAGCCCCGGCGGGTCACCTCGTCCTTCACTTCCGCCAGTATCGCCTTGACCGCGCGCACCTCGTCCACCCCCGAGATCATCGGGAACATCAGGCTCGCCTTTCCGTAGGGGGAGGCCATCAGCACGGCTGCCAGCTGGTCGCGGAAGGTCTTCTGGTCGTCCAGGGACACCCTGATGGAACGCCACCCCATGAAGGGGTTGTCCTCCTTGGGGTAGTGGAAGTAGGGTAGCCCCTTGTCCCCGCCGATGTCGAGGGTGCGGATGATGACCGGAAGCGGCGAAAATCCTTCGAGTATCCTGCGATAAAGGCGATAGAGCTCGTCGCGGCTCGGGAAGGCAGTGCGCGCCATGTAGGGGAATTCGGAACGGTAGAGGCCGACCCCTTCCGCGCCATTGGCGAGCGCCACCCGGATGTCGGAGATCAGCCCTATGTTTGCCTTGAGCGATATCACGCAGCCGTCGGTGGTGACGGCCGGCAGCTCCTTCAATTCATCCAGCTCGCGGCGTTTGCTGCTGTAATCGCGCTGCAGGCGCTCGTATTCCCATTTGACCTTGTCGTCCGGGTTGATGAAGATGTGGCCGGTGTTGGCGTCCAGGATCATCTCGTCCCTGGGGGCCAGCTGCTTTATAATTCCTTCCACTCCCACCAGCGCCGGGATCCCCAGTGACTTGGCCATTATGGAGGCGTGGGAGTTCACATCCCCCTTTTCGGTGACGATGCCGAGGATCTTTTCGTTGTCCAGGGTGGCGAGGTCCGAGGGGAGGATCTCGCTTGCCACGATGATCCTCTTCTCCCGGAACTTGAGCTTGGGATGGCCGTTTCCCTCCAGGGAGTCGATGATGCGGCGGCCGATGTCCTCCATATCCGCCGAACGTTCACGCAGGTACGGGTCTTCCATCCGGGAGAAGGCCGCGACGTAGTGATCGACCACGTCATTCACCGCCCTGGCCGCGCTGTGCCCCTGCTCGATCAGCTCACTCACCTTGTTGATGAAGCCCCGGTCTTCCAAGATCATGAGATGGGTATGGAAGATAGCGGCATCTTCCTTGGAGAGTGACTCCGCGACCCGCTTTTCCAGGTAGAGTGTCTGTATCCTGGCTTTTTCCAGGGCCAGGTGAAACGCCTTGCTCTCCTCCTGGGGACTTCCCGACCGCTCCAGCTCCATGGACCCTTCGCGGCCACGGCGCTTGAGGATATAGATTTTCCCCCAGGAAAAGCCGGGGGAGACGGGGGAGCCCTTCAGGGTGAAAGGCTGCTTCCCCTTGCGCTTCACCGGCTGTGGGCGTTCGCCGCTGACTGCCCCGCGCACCTTGAACTTCTCCAGCTCTCGCTCGAAAAAGGCCCGCTCCTCTTCCTTCTTCCGGATGGAATCCAGCAGCCTTCCGTTGACGATGATGCTCGATATCTGGTAGGCGATGGTGGAGAGAAAGCTGATCTCCTCCTTGGTGAAGGCGCGCGACTCGCGGGTCTGCACGACAATGACCCCTACCGGCGTCTTGTGGTCGAAGATCGGCAGCCCCAGGAAGGACTGGAAACGCTCCTCGCGGGTCTCCTTGAAGTATTTGTAGCGCGGATGATCCGGGGCGTTCTCGATGTTCACCACTCCCCGCTGTTCCACGGCCAGGCCGGTCAGACCCTCGGAGGTCTTCATGGTGACCTTGCCGACCGATCCCCTGGAAAGGCCCTTGGTGGACTGCAGGAGCAGTGTTTCACCGTCTTCCTCCAGCAGGTAGATGGAGCAGACGTCGCTGTGCATCCTCTTGGCCACGAGGTTGGTTATATTGTCGAGGGTTTCCTGCAGGTCGTGGGAGTGGAGGATGAGGGCGCTTATGTCCTCCAGGGTCCGCAATCCGATATTTTCCGTTGCTTCCTTTGGCATGTTTTGCCTTTCAAAGCTGATTCAACTCATAAGTATAGGGCATATTGCGGGCGAATGAAAGCATTGTGACGAAAAAATGCTTACAGATTCAGGTTTCTAAACTTCGGTCTTCAGGCTTCAGCCCCCGGTCTTCCGATTTTTATGTGACAACAGAAGCAAAGCGGGTATAGTATGTTCCATCGTTCAGATGGAGGAGAAGATCATGATGAATTTCGAAGAGGCTCTGGCGAAGGGTATAACACTCATGGAAGCGGGGGAGTTCGGCAAGGCAGCCGCGGAGTTCACCCGCTGCATCAAGAGCGACCCTGTGAATCCCGAGGGGCATTTCTGCCTGGGGGATGCCCTGGCGGAGGAAGGGAAGCTGGAGGACGCCATAAATGCCTATGCTGAAGGGCTGAAGCTGGCTCCGGAGGATTGCGATGCCCTGACCGCCCTGGGAGACATCCATTTCGAGATGGGGAAATACAAAGATGCCCTGGCCGCATACAATAAAGTGACGGAGCTGAAGCCTAAGGACGCGGATGGCCATGTGAGCATGGGGCTGGTCTACAATGCCATGGAGCGGGTTGATGAGGCCATCAAGGCGTTCAAAACGGCATTGGAGCTCGACCCGGCAAATGTCTTCGCGTTCAACGCCCTGGGTGACGCTTACTACGGGCTCGGGAAGAATGACGAGGCCATCGCCGCCTACAGCAAAGGAATAGAGATTGATCCCAAGGATGCTGCCGCCCACTTCAACCTGGGGGACCTTTACTACGACATTGGGGATATGGAAGCGGCCGAGAAGGAATGCCGCGAGGCTATCCTCCTCGACCCGGACTTGACCATGGCGTACCTGACACTGGGCAACCTTTGTCTTGACCAGGAGCGGATCCCGGATGCCGTCAAATATTTCGAGCAGTACCTGAGGCGGGAGAGGTCACCCCAGGCCGCGGAGATGATTGCGGAGGTGAAGGCGGTGGTGGAAGGGCTCCGGGAGGAAATGCGAGGAGCGGGGACTGGGGACTAGGGATTGGGGACTGGTTGGCTGTAATTGACTTTCCTGCCTGTATCTGCTAGAAATAATCGATTTTACTCGATATTCGGAAGGTTCATGGAAAACTTCTTTTTCAAACTCTCGATCATGCTGGTGCCGGCGCTGATGGCCATTACCTGCCACGAGGTCTCCCACGGGTTCGTGGCGGACCGGTTCGGCGACAAGACCGCCCGGATGATGGGGCGCCTCACCCTCAACCCCCTCAAGCATCTTGACATCTTCGGCACACTGATGGTCTTCATCGTCGGTATAGGCTGGGCCAAGCCGGTGCCGGTCAACTTCAACAACCTGCGCCGTCCCAAGCGGGACATGATCTGGGTGGCAGGCGCGGGACCGGTGACCAACTTCACCCTGGCCACGCTCTCCGCTCTGGCCATGCGGGGAATCGTCAGCTACGCTGGAGAGATGGCAAGGGGATCGTTCCAGCAGATGTTCCTGGAACCGATCATCCTGATGCTTGCCTTTTCGGTCTACATCAACCTGCTGCTCTGCATCTTCAACCTGATCCCTCTTCCGCCGCTGGATGGCGGCAGGGTAGCGGTGGGGATGCTTCCCTACCGGCAGTCCGAGGCCCTCTCGCGCATCGAGCCATACGGCATGATAATCATTATTCTTCTTGTATTCTTTACCCCCACCTTCGATTACCTGATCCTGCCCGTTCTGAGCGCTGCGATCCGTCTTCTTGCCGGAGCTGACAGCATGCTGGTGTTCGGGGTGGTGAACCGGCTTTTGATGAGATAACCCCTCACCAGACCACCCCCAACCCCCTCCTGAATCAGGAGGGGGCAAGGAATAGCAAGGAGCTTATTTTATGTCCAACAAGCGCATTGTCAGCGGCATGCGGCCGACCGGGAAGCTGCACCTCGGGCATTACCACGGGGTGCTCTCCAACTGGCTCAAGCTCCAGGAGGAGTACGAATGCTTCTTCTTTGCCGCGGACTGGCATTCGCTCACCACCGAATATGACAACACCTCGGCGATCAAGGGGAACACCCGCGACATGGTGCTTGACTGGCTCGCCTTCGGCATCGACCCGGAAAAGAGCGTCATTTTCGAGCAGAGCCTGGTGCCGCAGCACGCCGAGCTGAACCTGATCCTGTCGATGATTACTCCGGTCTCCTGGCTGGAACGCAACCCGACCTACAAGGAGATGCAGGAGAACCTGGCGTCCAAGGACCTCCAGACCTTCGGCTTTCTCGGCTACCCGGTGCTGATGTGCGCCGACATCATCGTCTACAAGGCGGCCCGCGTGCCGGTCGGCCACGATCAGCTGCCGCACCTGGAGATAACACGGGAGATCGCCCGCCGGTTCAATTTCATCTATCAGCAGGAGGTCTTCCCGGAGCCGGAGGCCCTGTTGACCGAGACCCCGAAGGTGCTGGGGCTTGACGGCCGCAAGATGAGCAAGTCCTACGGCAATGCCATCTTTCTTTCCGAAACTGCGGAAGAGACCCGCAAGAAGCTCATGTCCATGGTTACGGACACCCAGCGCCCGCGAAGGAGCGATCCCGGCGAGCCCGACCGCTGCGTGGCCTTCACCCTCCACAGCCTCTATGTGCCGGAGGAAAAGCGCAGCGAGATCGTTTCCTCCTGCCGCGGCGCGCAGATCGGCTGCGTGGAGTGCAAGAAGGTCCTCGCCGAATATGTGGTGGAGACCCTTGCGCCGCTGCGCGCCAGGCGCGATGAGCTGGCTGGGCAGCCGGGCTTGGTGGAGGATATCCTCGCCGAAGGAAGCCGCAAGGCGGCTGAGCAGGCAGCAAAGACCATGAAGGACGTGAGGGACGCTATAAAATTATAGGCAATTGGCAAAGGGCAAAGGGCAAATACACAACCTTCCTATTGCCTTTTGCCCATTGCCTTTTGCCTTCTCACAAACGGACTGTATCGGAATAACATACTGTGCTTGAAGCTCCAAATGATACTCTGCAATTAATTCCCGCCGATCCCCGCGCCCTTTACAACGTCCGCCTGGATACCTTCGAGGGGCCGCTCGATCTTCTTCTGCACCTGATCCGCAAGAGCGAGATCGACATCTACAACATCCCCATCTCCGAGATCACGCGACAGTACCTGGAATATGTCAACATCATGAAGGAGCTGAACCTGGACGTGGCGGGCGAGTTTCTGGTCATGGCCTCGACCCTGATCCAGATCAAGTCGCGGATGCTTCTCCCTTCGCTTGTGGCAGAGGAAGAGGGGGAGGAGGAAGATGAAGACCCGCGCGCCGAGCTGGTACGCCGCCTTCTCGAATACCAGAAGTACAAGGAGGCGGGACAGGAGCTTGACTGTAGGGAACTGCTGGAGCGCGAGATATTCGCCCGCAAGTTCGAATCCGAGGAGTTGAAGGCGTTCCAGATAGAGGAGGAGATTGTCGAGGTCGGCATGTTCGAGCTGGTGGGCGCTTTTCAGCGCTTGCTCGCCAGGGCGCCGAAGGAAACGTTCCACGAGGTGGAGTCGGTCCCGCTCTCCCTCGCCGAAAGGATTAACGAGATCCTTACCCTCATCGCAGGGCGAGAGTCGGTCCCCTTCGACGAGCTGTTCGCCGACCAGCTGACCCGAGAGTACATCATAGTAACATTCCTGGCCATCCTGGAGCTTTGCCGGCTCAAGACCATCCGGGTCGTGCAGGCTGCGCGCTTCGGCACCATCTGGGTTTCGTCGCGCATCCAGGCGCTGGACGAAGTGGAGATTTCGGAGGGTTCGTTTGCCTATTCGCAGGATTAAATCGGTGGTGGAAAGCGTGCTCTTCCTGGCCGACGCCCCGGTCTCCCTCGACCGGCTCTGCGGCATCATCGAGGAGTATGACCGGCAGGATATCCGCCAGGCGCTGGAGCTCCTCAAGGAGGAGTATGCCCTCCCCGAGCGGGGGATATTCCTGGCCGAGGTGGCCGGCGGTTACCAGTTCCGCACCAATCCGGAGAATGCCGGGTTCATCAGGCGCCTGGCCAGGACCAGGGCATTCAAATTCAGCCAGTCGGCCCTCGAAACCTTGGCCATCATCGCCTACCGGCAACCGATCACCCGCCCGGAGGTCGAATACCTGCGCGGCGTCGATTCGGGCGGGGTGATTAAGACCCTTCTGGAAAAAAAACTCATCAAGATCCTGGGGAAGAAGGACGTGCCGGGCAAGCCGATGATTTACGGCACAACCAGGGAATTCCTGGAAACCTTCAACCTCAGAGACCTCTCCAGCCTCCCCACCCTCAAGGAAATCCAGCAACTGGATGAAACCTCCTTCAGCGAACAGCAGCAGGACCTCCCCCTCGGCCTGCCGGAGCCGGCTGACGAGGAGGAGTGATTCTTCAGCCCCGTCTTTCCAGCGATTATACCCTCTGCGTGACCACATCCTAGATTTATGCTATTGTTTTCGCAATGGTTTTGTGTAGGTTGGGCAAAGGCAGTTTCTTGCCGTGCCCAACATTTCCATCCATGTCGTTGGGCACGCGAGGCTTTGCCCAACCTACGCCTGAAGTAATAAAATTGAAGCGCGGAGGAAATGCAGTATGGTACGTCAACCCGCAGTAGCGGGACGTTTTTACAACGATATCCCGGAGCGGCTCCGTAAGGAGCTCGGCTCAATGATCGATCCGGCCCCCGTCCGGCAGAAGGCCATCGGCATCGTTGCCCCCCATGCTGGGTACATGTTCTCCGGCGGTGTCGCCGGCAAGGTATACGGGAGAGTGGAGGTGCCGCGGCATGTGATCGTGCTCGGCCCGAACCACCATGGGCATGGCGCGGCCGCCGCCCTTTCCCCGCAGCGTGAATGGCTGACTCCCTTGGGGCCGGTTCCTATCTCGAGCAGCCTTGCCGGCTTTGTCAAAAAGCACGCCCCCCTGGTGAGCGAGGATGCGGCAGCGCACACATTCGAGCATTCCCTGGAGGTGCAACTCCCGTTTCTCCAGTATCTCCGGCCGGACCTGGAGATCGTGCCGCTTTGCCTCGGATTCGGCGATTTTGCCAGCTGCCGTGAACTGGGGGAAGGGATTGCCTTGGCGGTGCGGGAATTCGGTCAGGATGTCCTGATCGTCGCCAGTTCCGACATGTCCCACTATGAACCGGCGGATAGCGCCCGGCAGAAGGACGAGCTGGCTTTGCGCGAGGTGCTGGCGCTCAACCCGGAGGGGCTGCTCCAGGTCTGCCGTCAAAAGCGGATCACCATGTGCGGGGTGGTGCCGACAGCCGTCATGCTGGTGGCTGCCCTCGGCCTCGGCGCTTCACGGGCGGAACTGGTGCATTACGCCACCAGCGGAGACGTGACCGGCGACAACCGGCAGGTGGTGGGATACGCGGCCGTCATGGTCGCCTGACGCATGAATTTCCTTGCCCATCTCCATCTCTCCGGCACCGAGCCGGAAGTCCTTGTCGGCAACTTCATGGGGGATTTCGTGAAGGGGCGGATCGGCGAGGAGTATCCGCCGTTGATCCGGCAGGGGCTCATGTTGCACAGGGGAATCGACGGCTTCGCCAACATGCACCCTGCGTTCATACAAAGCCGCCAGCGCCTTGACCAGCGTTTCGGACTTTATCGCGCGGTCCTGGTGGACCTTTTCTATGACCATTTCCTTTCAGTGGAATGGGGCAGGTGGTCGGATGTTCCGTTTGACGAGTATATCGCGGGCACCCGGCGGGTAGTGGAAGAGTACCGGCATGTTCTGCCGCTTCGTTTGCAGGAGATCGTGCCGCTCATTTTCGAGGAGCTGATCCCGTCGTATCTGGAGATCGAAGGGATTGGCAGGGCGCTCGGCCGCATGGCAAGGCGGATCAGGCGGGACAACCCGCTCGGCGAAGGGGCAGGAGAGTTGGAAAGGCATTACGATGTTTTGAGGGAGGATTTCCGGCGCTTCATGCCGGATGCGGAAGGATTTGTGAGAGATTTCCTCTCAGAAGGTAGGGTGCGTTAGGCGTAAGCCGTAACGCACCATTTCCGGTGGGTTACGCTTCGCTAACCCACCCTACGATAAGCCGAACTTATTGCCGAGGAACCCCAGAAGCTCTTTCTCCGCTGCCCCGTAATCCTCCAGCGACAGTGTTAACTCCTCCCGCCATTCCCGGTGCTTGTAGTAGAGCTTGTCGTAGTAATGGACGATGAGCTTTTCCATGAACGGCTCCATCTCCCACCGCTCCAAGTGGCCCAGAATCTCCTCGTACATCGCCCCGCCCAGCCTCTTTTTTATCCGCAACAGCGCCGTTTCCATCCCCTCCCTGTACTCCGGCATGCCATACTCCTCAATCAGGCGCTTGACCCGCGTATCGATGGAAGCCTCGCACCAGACCTTCGTGCTCTCCTGCATCACTTCGTACATGTTTCCCGGAAGCGATATCCTGCCTATTCGCCTGCTTTCACCTTCCACCAGGATAGGGCGACCTGCCGGCGCCTTGCGGAAGGCGTCCCAGAGGAGGGTGTCAAAGCGTTTCTGGGAGAGGTCCTGTTGCAACCCCAGCTCTCCGAAGGCCGAGCCGCGGTGACAGGCAAGCCCTTCCAGGTCGATGACCGTGGCCTTGCCGCTTCTTTGCAGGTCAATCAGGAGGCGGGTCTTGCCTAAGCCGGTCATGCCGTGAAGAACCACGAGCGGAGCAGGAGGGTGGAGAGGTTCAAAGCTGGCGGTAACATGGTTGCGAAAGGCTTTGTACCCACCTTGCAGCTGTGAGGCGGGAAAGCCGGTCAAATCGAGGATTGTGGTGACAGTCTTGCTCCGAAGCCCGCCGCGCCAGCAGTAGACCAGAATGGGGCGCCCCTTGGCGGCTTTCCCTATTTCATCAACCATCATGGGAAAACGGGCTGCGGTCAGCTCCATTCCGCGGATGCGGGCCGCCTTCGGGCCGACCTCTTTGTGGATTATGCCGATCTCCACCCGCTCCTCATTGGTCAGGAGCGGGACGTTGATCGCTCCTGGCAGGTGGTCCTCCTCATACTCCAGGGGGGTGCGGACATCCACTACAAGATGAGTGTCGAGCAGGTCAGGCGAAAATTGTACGGTTTCAGGCACTTTTGGTTCCTCCGGGGTTCATTATAGATGAGGGAGTCCGGTAAATGCAAGAACGGCATCCCGTTTTCATGCCGGATAATAGCTTACCGGGGCTATCGTGAATGCCAACATTAGAACATGACTAATATGCTAGTTAATATATTGTAATACAATAAATGTTGACAGTTTCTTTATGAACGGTTTAGAAGTGAGTCAACAACCTCTACAAGGCCATAAGACATGAAGCGCTCCAATTCGATCACCACAAGATTCATCTCAATCCTTTTGCTCATCCTGGTCATCGGCCAGGGAGTCGGTGTCTTTCTGTTTCTGCAATACAACCGTTCGAGCCTCGTCACCGCCCTGCACGAGCGGATGCAGCGCACTGTCCGCGAATCGTCCGGGATTGCGGGCGAACCGATCATGAACTACAATTTTCCCCTCATCGATGCCTACCAGCAGGAACTGATCAAAGACAAGGACATGGTGTCGGTCGCGTTTCTGGACAAAGAGGGACAGGTGATACGCGAGCAAAAGGCGGACCGGGGGAAACGGAAAATCTTCGAGTCGACCGCCCCAATCGTTCTTTCCGGTGAAACCATCGGAACGGTCAAGATCCAATACACCACCACCACCATCGACGAAAGCATGAAACGAAGCCTGCTGCTGATCCCGCTCTACCAGGGCGTCCTTCTCGTTGTAGTGGCATTGGTTCTGGTGCGGCTTTTCAACAGTTCCGTCAAACGGCCGGTCATGGAGATCAACCGGGCCATCGAGCGGATCACGGCCGGCGACCTGTCGGTGAAGCTTCCGGTGCTGCGCAATGACGAGATCGGCATAATTGCCAACGGCGTCGGTTTCCTGGCGGAAAAGCTCACAGCAAACATTTCAAGGATAGATTCGATTTCGGAAAACGTCACGCGTGTCGCGCGGCAGCTCGATGAGACCTTCGGCCGCGTCCAGGCGAAGGTCGACAGCGAACGGCAACTTACCGGCGAGGTCATCAGTTCGGTAACGGAGGCGGGTGATTCGCAGACGCGGATCAGCGACGCGACCGAAAAGCTGCAGTCCCTTTCCAGCGACAATGTCTCCGCTCTGCTGGAGATGAGCGCCACATCCGAAGAGATCGCCGGGAGCGCGGAGAGCCTCAGCAAGAACCTGCAGAACTCCTATTCCGCGATGCAGCAGCTTACGCAGTCTGCCAAAGAGGTCGCCGGGATGTCGGACGAGGTTTCGACAGCGGTCGAGCATGCCTCGACCTCTGTGGAGGATGTCTATCGCTCCGTCAGGGAGGTGGAAACCATCGTCAGGGAATCGGCAAAGGTGAGCGAGGACGCCGCGACACTCGTTTCGGAACAGGGGATGAGTGCGGTATCCGATGCCACCGAGCGGATGGCCGGCATCCGGACATTCATGAACGAGCTTTCCGGGGTCATCGACAAGCTGAGCGTCAGGTCGCGTGATATCACGAACATCCTCGCGGTGATTGAAGGGGTCACGGAAAAGACCCGCCTTCTGAGCCTCAACGCCCAGATCATTGCCGCCCAGTCGGGGGAGGCGGGAAAGGGGTTCGCGGTGGTCGCGGACGAGATGAAGGAGCTTTCGGAGCAGACCGCTCTCTCCACCAGGGAGATCGAGACCATTGTTTCGGACATAAGCGGGGAAATCGGAGAGGTAGTGTCAAGCATCGGCGAAACCGTCGCCATGGTGAAGGATGCCAACGCCGTAGTGGACAAGACCTCCACGGTCCTGACCGATATTCTCCATGCCTCGCGGCAGGCCTCGGAAATGGCGAAAAAGATCGAATACGCATCTTCGGGGCAGACGAAGGGGTTGGAGCTGGTGGTAAGCGCAACCGAGCAGATCAAAAAGCGGATTTACGAAGTAAACCGGGCGATGCAGGAGCAGGGGAGGGGGACCGAGTACCTCTTCAGGAATATAAACCCTGTCAGGGAGGCAATGGAGATGACGCGGCGGGCCACGGAAGAGCAGGCCGGAAGCACCCGCCTGATCTCCGGCAATATTGAGCTGGCCAACCAGAAAACCGGCGAGATCGCGGCATCTTCCGTGGCGCAGCTCGAGCTGAACGACAGGATCATCGGATCGCTCTCCACAATCAGGAAAATGGCGGACGAGACTGTCGGGGAAATCAACGAGACCGCGGGCTTCATAACATCGCTGCGCGATGAGGTGGAATCGCTCCGCAGAGAGATGGAGATGTTCCGGGCCACTGACGGTAAATCCGCCGGGATGGCTGCTTCGGAGGCCAGGCCGGTGTTGCTGGGAGGCGGGATGCTTGCGGCAGCCGGCGAGATGGGCTAGATCACTTTGTCGAATAAATAAATCACATGCAGGAAAGGAGAATATAGTGAAGAAGCTGATGTTACGTTTGTTGTTGCCGATGCTGGTTTGCCTGTCGCTGGCGGTTGCAGCCGTTGCCGAGGAAGGGTATCCGCTGCGGGCCAAGTTCCCGAAGGTTAAGTACATGACGACCGAGACCCTGGGCAAGGAGTACAATTCGGTCATTATCGTCGATGTCCGCTCGGATCTGGAGTTCACCGTAATCCGGATCAACAGGGCGATGCACATCCCGGTTGCCCTTGCCACCTTCGGTAAGGAGCTGGAGAAGATCAGGTCCAAGGATGGCGCAAAGTCGATCGTTTTCTATTGTAACGGTCATACCTGCGCCAAGGCTTACGAGGCGGCGGAGCAGGCCATGGATCTCGGGTTCAAGAATGTGTTTGCCTATGACGCGGGGATCCATGATTGGGTGAAGGTCCATCCAGAAAAGACGACGCTCATGGGTGTGAGCCCGGCGCCGAAAAACAGGCTGATCTCCAAGGAAGCGCTGATGGCGAAGAAGGTGAGCTTCGCGGAGTTCAAGAAAAAGGCCGATGGGGCTGACGCAGTGGTAATTGATATCAGGGAGCCTTTCCAGCGGAAAGAGGTTCCTCAGGTTCCCAAGTTGCGCAATATCCCTTCAGACCGCCTGCTGAAACTCCTGGAGTCGGGTGAGTTCAAGAAGAACGACCTGCTGATCCTGGACGCCGTTGGCAAGCAGGTGGAATGGCTCCAGTACTATCTGGAGAAGTACGGTTACAAGGATTACTGGTTCCTGAAGGATGGCGTGCTGAGCGCAAAAGAGGCTGGCGCCGTCAAATAGTGATTGTTACGAATTGCCATAGAACGTTACCTGCATAGAGACGCATTGCATGCGCCTCTATGCAGGATTGGTAAAAAATAACATGCTCCATATAAAATAATAGTTGAATAAATAAATAAATTATTATATTAAACGGTTCATAAAAGAGAATATGTTCGGCCACCGAAATGGTAAACCCAGGGCGACCTGGGGGCACAAAGCTACCTGTCCCACGCGGATAGAGGGGCTTGTCGAAGTGGCGGTAGACCGATGATACGGTCTGGCCTGCCCTTCGTTCGATGCGGCAGGCTTTTTTGTTCTTGCTTTCCAACGCCCTTCCAAGGGCGACTTCAACAGCACAAGGAGGAAGTCGGTATGAAAGTCATGAAAAGGATTCTGACATTGGTTGTGGCAGGGTGCATGATTGCATCGGCGGTCCCGGCGTTCTGCGAGGAAGACGGTCTGGGCGAGTGGGTGAGCGAGGCTGCGCCGAAGGGGCCGAGCGCTCTCATTCCGGCCGGTCACTTCGCCCTTCTGGCGAAGTACGCCGATCAGTTCCTGAGCACGGCACCCGGCGGGCACCGGACGATTTTTGCCTCCGCCCTGATGGACGGCAAGGACGATCCTCTTCTCGCCGATGAACTGAACGACTTCTTTGTTCTGGACGTGCGGACCCCGGCCGAGTTCTGCAAGGACACCGTACCGGGCGCGGTCAACATCAACCTCCCCGATCTGGCTAAACCGGAAAGCCTGGCCAAACTGCCGACGGACCAGCCGATCCTCATCGTCTGCAACACCGGCCATACCGCAAGCATCGCCAATGCCATCCTGGGGACCCTGGGCTACAATGCCTGGACCCTCCGCTTCGGCATGATGGGGTGGAGAGGGACGACAGGGACGAAGGTCTGGTCGCCTGCTGCTTCCCAGACCATATACGGCGCCGGTTACGCTGTGCAGAAGTGCCAGTAACGCAAGACTGATCTTCCCATCCCGGGCCGCCGCCCCGCTCCGCAAACCCCGGCGGGAGCGGCGGCCCACCATCATCCCTTCCACTCTCAGCACCCACTTCTCCCTTGAATTGCGGCATTTAACGTGGTATAAAAAGCTGCCAATTTTTTATTGAATTAAATATATTTCATTTTTACTTAAATAGGGAGGAATGCCATGGCAGCGAGCTACTCGGCGGACTTCGAGAAGGCCCTTCAGGTGGGTCGTCCACCCAACATCAAAGCGCTTTTCCCCAACTCCAAGGCGCTCATCGTCAGCGGCAAGGTGGTGGACCGGGCTATGCTCGCCAAGGGGAAGGCAATCACTCTGGCTGCCAACGGCCGCAGCTATTTCATCATCCGCGGCGTGCTTATGGCGGCCCAGCGGGCCAATGCGCCGGTCATCATCGAGATCGCCAAGTCCGAAGGGGGGCAGAAGGCATATTGCGCCGTTAACTACTGGAACATGGCGCGCATCGTCGACTCTCTCTGCAACGAGCTCGGCATCACCGTGCCGGTCGCCATTCATGCCGACCATTACGGCATCAAGAACGACAAGGACCTGGCCGCGGCCAAGGTGGAGATCCCCACCATGTTCGAGGCAGGGATTACCTCCATTGCCATCGACGCCTCCCATCTCCCCGACGACCAGAACCTCCTGGCAAATCTCGCACTGAAACCCTTTATTCCCACATGGGCCGGCTACGAGACCGAAGTGGGGGAGATCAAGGGGAAGGCAGGGCTCTCCACAGTGGATGAGGCGAAGTTCCTTATCCAGGGTCTGAATGCCCACGAGATATTCCCCGACTGGATCGCCCTGAACAACGGTACCACCCATGGCATCGAGGCGAGCGACGCCGGCATACAGGTCGGCCTCACCGCCGAGATTCATCAAGCCCTGGCCCATTACAAGATCAACGGCGCCCAGCACGGCACGTCCGGCAACAGTTCGGAGCGGCTCCGCCTGATCGCCGACCAGACCGCCACCACCAAGGCCAACGTGGCCACCGCCCTGCAGATGATCTCCTGGGGCCTTGAGGTGAACGACTACGGAAATGCCCAACTCGATGCCGACGGCAATTTCATCAAGCGCAAGGGTGAAGGGATGACCGAGGAACTGTGGGCCGAGGTGGTCGCCTTTGCCGACTCCAAGGGGTGGAAGAAGGGGGACTACAAGAACCTGAACCTCCCCTTCGAGAACAAGCTCCTGGCCCAGCCCAGGGAGGTGCGCGAGCGGATGGCCAGGTCCGTGGAGGAGTTTGCCTACAGGATGATGACCGAGGTTTTCAACGCCAGGGATACCGCGCCCCTTGCGCTGGAGGCGATTTTGAAGGCCAATTCCCACGACGTTGGGCCGAAGGGGAGCCAGATAGAGGACCCATCCCACTGGACGGACGCGAAGATCATCGACCGGGCGAAGCTGATCGTCAGCGACAAGGGACCGGAGGGGAATTTCGAGGACTAGCAGCATAAAGGGGGCGGAAACGCCCCCTTTTCAGTTGAACGGGTCGATTTGATTTAATGATATATATTGAGGGGGTATTCAATGGCAAGGCCTAGGTTGCTGCTCGTCGACGATAACAGGGTGTCCCTGGAGCTGGCAAAGGAATTCTTCAAACAGTCCGCGGTCAGGATATACACCGCCATGAACGGTCGGGAAGTTCTCGACCTGGTGAATGTCGTCCGTCCGGACCTGATCTTCATGGACCTCCACATGCCGGTGATGGATGGCGCGGCCTGCTGCGCGGCCTTGAAATCCGACCCTGATCTTTTCTCCATACCGATAGTCATGCTGACCATTGCCAGCAACGAGGGTGATCTCGCGCGCTGCCGGACTGCTGGCTGCGACGCGATTCTGAGTAAGCCGATCAACCGGAGAATGCTTCTGGATTGCGGCCTCAGGTTCCTCCCCAACATCGGCGAGATCGACCTGCGGATTCCGTGTGTAACCCAGGTTGTTTTCAAGATGGGGAATGATGCTGGTTACGGGACAAGCGCGGACCTGAGCACCAACGGGATTTTTGTCACTTTCAATGGGGAAGTTGAGATGGAAGACCGGCTTTCCCTCACTTTTTCCCTGCCGGAAAATGAACATGCCCCGATCGAGGCAGTGGGGCGCGTTGCCTGGATAAACCGGGGAATGTCGCGGTTAAAGCCCACCCTGCCGGAAGGGTTCGGGGTGGAGTTCCTGGATATGTCGCGCGACTCGGCAGCGCTTATCCGTGGATTCATGGAGCAGGACAAGACCGAATCGTTCAAGCGCATTGAGAATGCATACATCGCACAGGGGATGTTCTAGAATCCTGAAAGGTATCGCGACAAGTTGAACCGGGAATGCCATGAACAGCTCGTCCGGTGGTTTCAGAGCCACTGCGCCTCGTTTTATACGGATGTCACCGATGACCAGAAAAACATCCTCCTGAAAGAGGAGCATACCCACCGCGTCCGTGACAATATGGACATCCTCGCCGAGAGTCTCGGCCTGACGGAGAATGACCGGCTCCTGGCCGCCACCGTGGCCCTTTTCCATGACGTGGGACGTTTCGAGCAGTATCTCAAGTACCGGACGTTCAAGGATTCCGCGTCGGAGAACCATGCCGCCATCGGCGCCCGGATTCTTGCGGAGCATGGTGTTCTCCGCGAGTTTTCTCCCGACGAGCTGACCACCGTCATCCGAGCTGTTGCCCTGCACAACGTCTATCATATCCCCGACGGCCTGACGGAGAGAGACCTTCTCTTTCTGCGCCTCATCCGCGACGCGGACAAGCTGGACATCTGGCGGGTCTTCATCGAATACTATGCGCTTCCTCACGATGAGCGTGCCTCTGCGGTGGGGCTGGGGTTCGCCGACATGCCCGAATGCTCCCCGGAGGTGGTGGAAGCCCTGGCACAACGGGAAATGGTTAATCTCTCCTTGGTGCGGACCCTGGACGATTTCAAGCTCCTACAACTCTCGTGGGTTTATGATTTGAATTTTCCGGTTTCCCTGCGCCTGTTCAGGGAGCGGGGTTATCTGGAGAGCTTCGAATCTCTGCTCCCCCAAACTCCTGAAGTGGCGCGGGCGCTCAAATCGCTGCGGGACTTCATCCAGGAGAAGATTGAAATTGTGAATCCGTGAGGAGACGGGTGCCCGTCTCCTCACGGATTCAGGATGGAAAGGTCATGAGCAAGGAAAAGTCGCCGGTGACGTCGGCCATACGTCTGCTGCGGGGCGCCGGTGTGGCATTTACCGAGCACCACTACAAGTACGAGGAAAAGGGTGGCACCGCCGTTTCCGCGCGTGAGCTGGGCGTTGATGAGCATGCCGTGATCAAGACCCTGATCATGGAGGACGAGCGAAAGAACCCGCTCATCGTCCTGATGCACGGCGACCTCCAGGTTTCCACCAAGGAGCTGGCGCGGATGATCGGCACCAGGAGCGTTACTCCATGCTCTCCTGAGACGGCCAATCGCCACTCCGGCTACCTGGTCGGCGGCACCTCCCCGTTCGGCACCCGCAAGGCGATGCCGGTCTACATGGAGGAAAGCATCCTGGAACTGCCGCGGATCTACATCAACGGCGGCAAGCGAGGATTCCTGGTGGGGGTTGACCCGCAGGATGTAGTGAAGCTGCTGAAGCCGGTGCTGGTCCAGGTGGGGATAGGCGCATGACACTCGATGCCGCCTGTCGAGCTGCCGCAGAAGCGATCTCCAACGCCGGGGCTCTGGTCATTACGGCCGGGGCCGGGATGGGGGTGGATTCCGGGCTTCCCGATTTCCGGGGCGACAAGGGGTTCTGGAAGGCGTATCCCATGTACGAGCGGCTGGAGATCAACTTCGTCGGGGCCGCCAATCCGGAGCATTTCCAGCGCGATCCGGCCTTCGGCTGGGGGTTCTACGGCCACCGCACCAATCTCTACCGCGCAACTGTCCCCCATGACGGCTTCCGCATCCTCCTGGAATGGGCAAGACGATACAGCTTGGACTGCTTCGTGGTCACCTCCAACGTGGACGGGCAGTTCCAGAAGGCGGGGTTCAGCGGGGAGCGGATAGTGGAGGTTCACGGCTCGATACACCACCTCCAGTGCCTCGACCCTTGCTCCATGAACATCTGGGAGAACGACGAGGAGATCCGCGTTGACCTGGAGACCATGCGGGCGCGCTCCATCCCCAGATGCCCCTTTTGTGGCGGCGTGACGCGTCCCAACATCCTCATGTTCGGCGACTGGAGCTGGATCAGCCGCCGCACCGCCGAACAGGAGGCGCGTTTCGATGAATTTCTTCAGGAGCAGGGCGGGCGGCGCATGGTGATCGTGGAGATGGGGGCCGGCACAGCAATTCCCACCATCCGTTACACCACCGAACGGTTGGGAAATCGGGCGGGTGCTGTTGCGATCAGGATCAATCCCCGCGAGCCCGAGATCGACGCACCGCACATTTCCATCCCCTGCGGGGCGCTGGAAGGGCTGCAATGCATAGAAAGGCAGCTCGAAGTCAGGTAGTCACGTAGGTTGGGCAAAGCATAGCGTGCCCAACGGAAGCGGCGGCTGTGTTGGGCACGGCATGAAACCGCCTTTGCCCAACCTACGACCTTAAAAGGATTCTCGATGACCAATCTAACTTTTTTCGCCACAACCGCCAAGGGAGTGGAAGATATTCTGGCAGCCGAACTGACCGCTCTCGGCATGTCCGGTGTTACTGTCGAAAGGGGCGGGGTGCGCTTTTCAGGCGAGATAGCCGATTGCTGGAGGGCGAACCTCTGGCTGCGCACTGCCAGCCGTGTGCTGATGCCGGTGGCCGAATTCCCCTGCTCCACACCGCAAGAGCTTTACGACGGCGTCCGCAAGGTTCCCTGGCCCAACTGGCTAACCCCGGACATGACCATGGCGGTCGACTGTTCCCTGCGCGACTCGGACATGACCCACTCCGGCTTCGTGGCGCTCAAGACCAAGGACGCCATCGTGGATGCCATTCGCGACCACGCAGGCCGGCGGCCCAATGTGGACACGAAAGACCCGGACCTGCGTGTTAATGTCCACCTGGTAAAAAACTTTTGCACAATAAGCCTTGATACCTCGGGCACGAGCCTGGACAAGCGGGGTTACCGCCTGGAGAGGACCGAGGCTCCGCTGCGGGAGACTCTGGCTGCCGCGCTGGTCATGCTGACCGGCTGGGACGGAAACGTGCCGCTGGTTGATCCAATGTGCGGCTCCGGCACCATCCTCATAGAAGGGGCGATGATTGCCGCCCGCCGGGCGCCCGGGCTCAACCGGCATTTTGGTTTCCAGCGCTGGCCCGGTTTCGACCGCGAGAAATGGGAAGGTCTGCTCATCGAAGTGCGGCAGCAGGCATTGGATACGCTGCCGGCAAGGTTGTGGGGAGGCGATGTGGATTCCAAAGCCCTTTCAACCTCTCGTTACAATGCAGAGAGGGCGGGGGTTGCGGGATTCATGTCATTTACGCGAGGAGATGTGCGGGACTTCTCTCCTCCTGCCGGACCGGGGGTGCTTATCTGCAACCCTCCTTACGGGGAACGGCTGGGGGAGGTGGATGTGCTGAAGGGACTTTACCGGGAGATCGGCGACATGCTGAAGCAGCGCTGCAAGGGGTATACGGCATGGATATTCACCGGCAACCCGGAACTGGCCAAGTCCGTGGGGCTCAAGGCATCCCGCCGCATTGTCCTGTTCAACGGGCCGATCGAGTGCCGGTTGTTGAAGTACGAGATGTATTGAAGACTGGTCGTTGCTTTTGTCCCCTCTCCCAGTGGGAGAGGGTGGCCGGAGGCCGGGTGAGGGGTTTTTTCGGGATCAGGCTGATTTTTCCCCCTCACCCTGACCCTCTCCCTCAGGGAGAGGGAACAATTTGAAATAGCTGGAAAGGCGGAGGTCAGTGCTTGCCGTACATCCTGAACATCCCGCTGGCAGCGCCGCTGACGAAAGCGATGCACCAGAGGGAGTAGATGGTGAGGCTGACGCGGTGGAAGGCGCGGTTGGCCATGGCGGCCTTTCCGAGTAACGTGGCGGTAAGCGCGAGCAGGAAGTGCAACCCCATTCCCCCCAATGACAGTATACCGGAGAGGTTGTGCCATTCCGGCGCCTTGCCGAAACGGGCCGCAAACAGGCTCATCTGGTGCGTCCCGAGCCAGTCGAACAGAAGCCCCAGCCCGAAGACCACCAGATGCTTCACGTGCAGCCCCTCCCTCCGGCCGCTGAAGACCGCATAGGTGTAGAAGGCGAGGGCCAGGTTCATCCAGATGACGGCTTGCATTAACATTTGAGGACCTCGTATTCACCATTCACCGTAGCTTCCCCGTTTGCCGCAGCGCCTCGTACAGCACGATCCCCGCGGAAGTGGAGAGGTTGATGCTCCGCACGTCGGTGAAAATTGGGATGCGGATGCTGGTGTCGGGGTTGGCCGCCAGCAACTCTTCGGGTAGCCCCTGCGTTTCCTTGCCGAAGACGAGGAAGTCCCCCTCCAGGAAACCGAATTCCACGTGGGTCTGCGCCGCCTTTTTACTGGTATAGATGAAGCGCCCATCGGGATATGCCTGTTGTAATTCATCGAAGCTGTTCCAGTAATGCAGCTCCACCAGGTGCCAGTAATCCAGGCCGGCGCGCTTGAGGTAACGGTCGTCCGTGGAGAAGCCGAGCTTGCCCACCAGGTGGAGGACGGTATTCGTGGCGGCGCAGAGCCGGGCGATATTGCCGGTGTTCGGAGGAATTTCCGGCTCGATGAGCACTATGTGGAACGGCGTTGCGTATTGCATGATGGATTTGCCCCTGTTCTGATGTGGCTTCTGTCGAGCGATTATGGGTGCTATTCCTTGCGGAGCGGCGTGGGCACGTATACCACAAAAATCGGCCGCCGGTCTTGCAATTTTTTACGTTGGGAGATATTATCATTATTTCTCAATTTTGGCCACAGAGGGATATGCAAACAGTATCGAAATCGGAGTGATGAGCACGAATAGCGCGATTTTCTCCGCGCCTCCGTGTCTCAGTGGCAGATTTCGTATCCAATAAAAAGGAGCGACAATGAAAGTCATCGTTACCGACGAAGTGGCCCGCGAAGGGCTGGCACTGCTCGAAGACGACCCGCGCGTCGAGATGGACGTAAGGCTCGGCCTCAAGAAGGAGGAGCTTCTCTCCGTCATCGGCAATTACGACGCCATCATCACCCGGAGCGGCACCACGGTGGACAGCGACCTGCTCGACGCCGCCAAGCGGCTTAAAATCGTGGCCAGGGCCGGGGTCGGCATCGACAACGTGGATGTGCCCAGCGCCAGCGCCAAGGGGGTCATCGTTGTCAATGCGCCGTTCGGCAACACCAACAGCGCCGCCGAGCACGCCATGGCGCTTCTGCTCTCCTTCTGCCGCAATGTCCCCAAGGCCAACTCCAGCCTGAAGAGCGGCGAATGGAAGCGGGCGCCCTTCACCGGATATGAGCTGAAGGGTAAGAAGGCCGGCGTCATCGGCCTCGGCAAGGTCGGCGGCCGGGTGGCCACTCGCCTCAAGGCTTTTGAATGCGACGTGTTCGCCTGCGATCCGTACATTGGCGAGAAGCGGGCTTCGGATCTTGGCGTGAAGCTGGTTTCCCACGACGAGATATTCCGGACCTGCGACATCATCACCCTGCACACCCCGCTCAACGAAGAGACCCGCGACATGATCGGCGCTCGCGAGCTCGCGCTGATGAAAGACGGCGTCATCCTGATCAACGCCGCCCGCGGTGGGATCATCAACGAGCCGGCGCTGCTGGATGGCCTGAAGAGCGGCAAGGTTCTGGGTGCGGCGGTGGACGTATTCAGCGAGGAGCCGCCGAAAGGGGACGTTGTCCGTGAGATCATCGCCCACGAGCGGGTGGTGGTCACGCCGCATCTTGGCGCCAACACCTTCGAGGCGCAGGTGAACGTGGCGGTGGACGTCTCCCGCGAGATCATCAACTACCTGGACGAACAGCCGATTGAGAACGCGGTCAACATCCCCCGCTTCGACCTGGCCCTCATGGACCAGATGCGGCCGTTCCTTAATCTGATGAGCACCCTCTCCGACTTCGTCATCCAGCTGGCCGAGCCGCAGCTGAACAAGGTCAGGTTCTCCTACACCGGCGCCATTGCCGGTTTCGACTGCACACCCCTCACGGTCTGCGGCCTGGCGGCCCTTCTCAATCGCCACGTCACCCAGGACGTGAACATGGTCAACGCCCAGCTGGTGGCCCAGAACATGGGGATAGTGGTGGAGGAGGTCAAGTCCACCGATACCGAAGGGTTCTCCAGCATGGTCACCATGACCGTCGAGGGGCCGGAGAAGAAGCGGACCATCTCGGGCACGCTCTTCGAGGGGATTCCCCGCATCGTCAAGCTGCGTGACTACCAGGTGGACTTCAAGCCCGAGGAGCACATGCTCCTTCTCACCTACAACGACCGCCCCGGCATGATCGGCAAGATCGGCACCATCCTCGGCCGCCACGATATCAACATTGCGGCCATGCACCTGGGCCGGCGGGAGAAGCGGGGAGAGGCGATGGTCATCCTCTCCATGGACTCGGCGGTCCAGCCCCACGTGCTGGAGGAGATCTGCGAGGCCACCGAGGCCACCTTCATCAGGCCGCTCTACATGGGGATAAAGTGTACCCGCGGCTGCGGCTGCGGGGCGTAACCCGCCCGGATAATCCCGATAAAATGACGAAAGGGACAGAAATTGCTTCTGTCCCTTTTTTCATGTTCGCCCTTTTCCCACGATGTCCTGCTTAAGTCACTCCTTTAATCCTCTTCTGGCACCCAACGGATTAAGTTCGACAAAACCCTTCACATGACCTCAGAATTTGACTTCAGTCTAGCGTGGTTGAGCGGATGCTTCCAGTTCGGCGATTCGGTGTTTGAGTTCCTCGTTCAGCTTGCGGATCTCTTCCTCTGACCGTGTCCGGTCGGTGATGTCGCGCTGGATTGCTACAAAATGGGTAACCTGGAATTTCTCATTCACGATGGGGGCCACATACCACTCCATAGTGAATTCGGTGCCGTCCTTGCGGTAATTCACCGTTTCCGCATGGAAAGTCTGCCTGTGGTACAGGGCCTGGCGCATCCGATCAAGGATCGCCCGATCTGTTTTGGGGCCGTGCAGGATGCGAGGGGTCCTTCCCTTGACCTCCTCCGCCGTGTAACCGGTGATTCTTGTGAAGGCGGGGTTGACGAAGATGATCTGGGGGCCCGGAGGGTCAAGCTCAGCTGTGGTGATGGTGATCGACTCGCCGGCCTGCTGCACGGCGGATTCCAGCAACAGGAGCCTTTCCTCGGTCCTTTTGCGTTCCGTGATGTCCGTAACGCAGACCGGGATTGTGGCGAATTTCTCCGGGTCGGACGGTATGGTTAGGGTCACCAGAATGTTTTTGCGCTCACCCCCCAGTGTCAGTAGCCCCAATTCGGCTTCGAACTGTGGCCGTTTTTCCGCGATGGCTACGAGCATCTCGCGGAATGAACGGATGGACTCCGGCATGAATATCCGGTCCATCACCCCGAGGAGCAATGCCTTGCTGTTGGCCGTGAAGATGCAGAGAGTCATCTCGTTGATGTCGATGACCCTGATTTTCTGCAGGGAATTCAATACAAAATCAGGCTGATCCTCGAAATAGAGGCTGAAGTCCCTGACCCCGTGCGCTGCCAGGTCATCGAGGTCCGCCTTGACCGCGGAAAGATCCACTTCCCAGATGGAGACCGGCGCGCTGTGAAAGAGCGCCTGGAACTTCTCCTCGCTCTTCCAGCGCTCCATGGCGGCCCTGCTGATTTCCAGAAGATAGCGGTTGATCAGAAAATAGAGGAGCAGGCTGGTGGCGCCGACGTAGAACCATCCCTTCGCGGTCTGCAGCCTCGTGAGCAGAGCAGGGTCCGTGACCAGCACGGAGAGGAGCCTGTCGGAGAAGAGAATCCATAACCCTCCGATAATGGCGTAGACGAGCACGATCCTGACGGCAACCGTCCTGGAGTCGGCCGGGTATCCTTTGCTCCTCTGGTGGTTCATGGCGCGCTCACTTTCAGGTCATCTGCCATGGTAGAAGAATAGCAGTAACCCGACCTGGCGCAAGCACGATGTCCGATTCTGTTAATGTCCGGTTTCCATTACGGGAAACAAAAAAACCCCGGCATTTCTGCCGAGGCTATTTTCTTTACCGGTCCCCAGTCCCTGGTCCCGGTCTCTAAATCTTTCTCCCCCCCGTCTTTTTCAGCCGGGCATGGGCGTCACGCAGGATCTTCTCGGTGGCGGCCCAGTCGAGGCACTTGTCAGTGATGGATACGCCGTATTTGAGCTGCGTGAGGTCCTTGGGGATCGGCTGGTTACCGAGTTCCAGATAGCTCTCGATCATGACGCCGGAGATGGAACGGTTTCCGGAAACGATCTGTTCGACGACGCTCTCCAGGACCTCCGGCTGTTTCTCCGGGTCCTTGCCGGAGTTGCCGTGGCTGCAGTCGACCATGATGGTTGGTGTCAGGCTGGACTTTTTCAGCATCTCCTCGGTATTCGCGATGTCCTCCGGGGAATAGTTCGGCTTCTTGCCGCCGCGCAGGACCATCTGCACATCGGGGTTGCCGATGGTCTGGACGATGGATGTCTGCCCCTCGCGGTTAATGCCAAGGAAGCTGTGGGAATGGAGCGCCGCTATCATGGCGTCGATGGCGATCTGGAGATTGCCGTCGGTGCCGTTCTTGAAGCCGATGGGGAACGAGAGGCCGCTTGCCAGCTCCCTGTGGGTCTGGGACTCGGTGGTGCGGGCGCCGATTGCCCCCCAGCTCAGGTGGTCGGCCAGATACTCGGGGGTGATCGGGTCGAGCATCTCGGTGGCAATGGGGAGTTTCATCTCGGTGATCTTCAGCATCAGCCCGCGGGCAATACCGAGCCCCTTGGATATGTGGTGCGTGCCGTTCATGTCCGGGTCATTGATGAGCCCCTTCCAGCCAACGGTGGTGCGGGGCTTTTCGAAGTATACGCGCATGACCAGCAGAAGCTGGTCTGAAAGCTCGCGGGCGAGGGTGGCGAGGCGCTCGGCGTATTCGAGGGTCCCCTTCAGGTCATGAATCGAGCAGGGGCCGACCACCACCATGAGGCGCGGGTCGGTGCCGGCCAGGATGCTCTTGATCTGGGCGCGGCTGGAAGCAACGAATTCGCTCGCCTCCTCGGAGAGGGGGAACACCTGGCGGAGATCAGCCGGTGCGATGATCGGCGTGATGCTTTTTATGTTCAGATTGGCGGTCTTGATCATGACGAATTCTCCACGATTTTCGCAGGTTTTGCCTTCGGCAGGGTACTGTAGCTCGATTGCGGGGAAAAGTCAATTGAACGTAGGCGGAAGACTGAAGGCTGAAGACTGAAGGCTGAAGGTTGAAACTTGAAACCTACACGCTCAGCCCTTGTTCCGCTTCGGCATAATTGGCAACGGCTGCTCCGGCCTTCCGCATCTCTTCCACAGCCCTTTCAGAGTCACCCGGCTGGAGGTCGACGCCGCGCGAGGCGTCTTCGAGCATGGTAACTGCCAGCCCGGCTTTCAATCCTTCCAGTACGGTCGCCCTGACGCAGTAGTCGGTCGCAAGCCCTCCCACGTAGATGTGGGCAATCCCCATCTCCTTGATTATGGCCGGAAGAGGGCGGCCGGTTTTGTCGACAGCCTGGAATGCCGAATAGTCGTCCTTTGTCGGGTCCATCCCCTTGGAAAGGACCACGACTTCCATCGGCAGCCGCAGGTCGGGGTGAAAGGCGGCACCGTTGGTCAGCTGCACGCAGTGCACGGGCCAGATCCCGCCATAATCCTTGAAGTGGCTGGTCTTCTCCGGGTGCCAGTCGCGCGAGGCGAAGATAGGGAGGCTTCTGGCGCTGAAAAGGTTGATATAGCGGTTGAGCACCGGCACTACCCGGTCCCCCTCCGGCACCGGGAGCGTACCGCCGGGGCAGAAATCGTTCTGGACGTCGACGATTATCAGGGCAGAATTCTTAACCATATTGCTTCTCCTCCCATGTTTGCTAAACAAGATACCCTTGCTCAACCTCTTCGATTAGGCGATTGCGGAGGTCGTTCAGCCTCCGGCTGATGGAAACCTTGTAGATGTGCGGGTTTATGTGGCGAAGGCACCCCTGCGGGAGCTGTTGGAGCTGCTCCGTGCAGTGGTCTGCCAGGGCGTCCAGCGTAGGGGTTGGACGGGTCCGTTTGCCGTTTTCCATCACCACGAGCCTTAGCTCCTCAATCACGGCATCATCGGGGATAACGGTATGCTGGAGTGGGCTGGCCGGGTTGTAGACGGTGTCCCCCGGCCGGACCTCCTCGTCGGCAAGGGCGATGATGTCCATGTGGAACGAACCGTCAGGGTCAATGACTCGCAGTACCCTCTTTCGATCGGGGAGGGTGCTCTTGGCGATGTCGCTGGTCACCTTGAGCTTCGGCCTGTCGCCGATCCGCACCAGCTTGTAGACCCCGCCGAGCGCGCATACCCCTTCTGTTCCGGAACAGGTGGCAAGCTTGGTCCCCACGCCGTAGATGTCCACGCGTCCTCCCTCGGCCAGGATCGATTCGATGACATACTCGTCGATCTCGTTTGATGCCACGATTCTGGCGTCGGGAAAGCCGGCCTCATCCAGCATGCGCCGTGATTCCCTGGACAGATAGGCCAAGTCGCCGGAATCGATGCGGATGCCCAGGAGTTCGTAACCTTTAGCCAGGAGCTCTTTTCCGACGTTGATGGCATTGGGAACCCCGCTCTTCAGGGTGTCATAGGTGTCGACCAGGAGGAGGCAGCTTTCGGGAAAGACCTCGGCGTATTTGCGGAAGGCCGTGAGCTCGTCAGGGAAGGACATGATCCAGCTGTGGGCATGGGTCCCCTTAACCGGGATGCCGAAGGTGAAGCCAGCCTCCACGTTGCTGGTGCTGCGCGCCCCGCCTATATACGCGGCACGTGCGACGCTCAGGCCGCCGTTGGGGCCGTGTGCGCGCCTGAGTCCGAATTCAATGACCGAGGCCTTGCCGGCGGCATGGCAGATCCGGGCCGACTTCGTGGCAACCAGTGTCTGGAAGTTGATGATGTTCAGCAGCGCGGTCTCCACGAACTGGGCCTCGGCAAGGGTCCCTTCCACGGTCACGAGCGGCTCCCTGCCGAACACGGCGGACCCTTCGGGCATGGCCGTAATCCTTCCCCTGAAACGGAAGGAGCGGAGGAATTCGAGGAATCCGGGCTTGAAGATGCCGAGCCCTTGCAGGTAGGCGATCTCGTCGTCGTTGAAGGTGAGGTTTTCCAGGTATGAAAGCGCCGTGTCGAGACCGGCGAAGATGGCATACCCCCCCTTGAAGGGGTTGTGGCGGAAGAACAGGTCGAACACCGCCGGGGTCTCGTGCATCCCTTCCTCGAAATAGCCGGCGAGCATGGTGAGTTCGTAAAGGTCGGTCAGAAGCGGGGAAAAGCGCATGCATAGGCTCCTTGCGGAGAGGTGGCGGCCTGTCGGCCGGACTGTTTGCCGCAAAGTATAGCACAAGCCGTGGATTTGGGTAAAAAAAGGGGGCGGGTGTTACCCCGCCCCATCACAAAAAGGAGAACGTCTTTGTTGTTTGAAGCCTCTTACTTCGTCTTCTTGCCGAAGCGGCCGCCTACCTGCATCGGGTCACCCTTGTAGCCGAGGGCTTTCCAGTCGAGGCGGTTGCCACCCATGTGACATTCGCCGCACTGGAGAGCGTCTTCCTTGGGCGATACCTCATGCTGTGCCGAGACGTAGGTGATGGTGTTCACGAACTGGAACTTGCCGCTGTAGGGGAGGCCGGATCCCTCGGCGCCCGCTTTGAGCGCCTTGTCCCAGTTGTAGTCAACCCAGAGGGACTTGTACTGCTGGAAAATGTTCAGGTACTTGAACTTGGAGTCCATCGGCTGGTCGCCGGTGTAGAACTTGTAGGGATAGATCTTGGCAGTCTTGTCCTTGATGCTTCCCACAGGGCCGGCAATGATGACCGGTTTGGAGGGGTCCTTGATCTTGTCACCCTCCATATAGCGCTGAATCTGGCCGTTGTACCAGGCGTACACCGGCTTCACGTTCATTCCCCAGGTGAAGGTACCCTTATGCTTGGCGAAGGTCTCTTTATCGAACTGCTCTTCCGCCTTGATATCCTTCCCCACATCGGACCACTTCCAGCTCATCTTGGTGGCCTGGGCCTTGGCGAAAACCGGGATGTGGCAGGTCTGGCAGGCGACGGTGGCCAGGTGTCTGTTGATAAGTTTGCCGTTCCTGGACTTCTGGTGGGGAGCATTCGCCCCGGAGTGGCAATCATCGCAGTTCACGCGGGAGTCATAGTGGGCCATCGTGCCGGAGGCGCCGGCGATCTTGTGGTCCTTGGTCTTGTGGCAGGTTTGGCAGACCATGTCCTGCCCGCCTGACTCCTTGCTCCCCATGTGGACATCCTGCTGCTTGGCCGGTTTCTCCATGGTTGAATCGAGGCCGGCGTGTTTGACGGCGTCCGCGCCACCACCGAAGAAGTGGCAGTAACCGCAGTTCTTCCGGGCGGGAAGACCGACGCTCTGGGCCGCCACATCGAGGTTCATGGTGCCTTTTTCCATTGCCTTCATGTCAACGGTACATCCGCTTGACGCCCTCTGATAGTTCCCCTTGAGGGCATGGCAGACCAGGCAGTCGACGTTGCCCTTGTTGGTGAAATCATAATTGGTACGGGTCCAGCCGTAACCGGCGTGACACTTTCCACAGGCCTCGTGCACCATGCCTTCCTTCCCCCCCTGGATGGAGGTGCAGAAAGCATTGATCATGTTAGCCTTGCCGTACTCCTTCGTGCTCTTTTCCATCCCCTTCACATGGTTGGGAGTACCCTGCCATTTCCAGTGGGTTGTTTTCATGAAATCGCCAGCCTGCTTTTCGTGGCACTCAAGACATGCCTTCGTTACTTCCTGGCCGGTCTTGAACGGCCCCTTGACCATGTCGGTGTGGTCCACGGCTGCGGTGGCCAGGGAAGCGGTGAGGGTCAACCCTGCCGCAAGAATGAGAGAAACTGCCTTTTTCACAATTGCCTCCTGAAGCTTTGATTAGTACTGCGGAGAGAAGTAAAAGGTGTGGACATTAAAAATAGTCTAATATTTATATATAGGTTATCATATATATCAGTTTACAAAAATGCAACAGAAAAAATAAAAAAACCTTTCATCGCGCATCAGGCGGGGTCAAAAGTTCCATCAGCTTCTCGAACAAACGGGGATCGTGGGTACGCAGTATTTCAAGCTCCGCAATGGCTTCGGAGCGCTTTCCCACGGAGAGGAGGGTCTTGCCCAGATTGAAGTGGGCGGTGGCATTATCAGGCTGGAGGCGCACGGCCTCCCTGTAGGCCGCGATTGCATCGTTGGGTTTGCCGAGGTTCTCGTAGACGGCTCCCAGGTTGTTATATGCCTGGAAGAAATCGGGGTCCAGACGGATTGCGCACAGAAGGGCATCGGCCGCATCCTGATACTTATGCAGCATGTTGTAGGCAGTGCCGAGGCTGAACCAGGCCACGGGCTCGCTCGGCTTGATCTCCAGCCCTCGCTGGAATGCCTCGGCCGCCTCTTTGTAACGGCCGGCGGCATTGTGTTCCAGGCCGCGCCGGAACCACTCTACAGCATCGACGTACTCTTCCCCGGCACGCGAAGTTGGCGCGATATTGCTAGCAGGGCCGGATATGGCGGGTGTGGAAATTAATACAATTGCTGCAAATAGGAGTATGGCAGGAATTGACGGACGCATGGCCGTCAATGTACCACAAAATCGGCGATTGGCAACTGTTAAGGGCCTTCGCGGAAACTGGAAAGCCCGCGCAAGGCGGGCTTTTTCTCCAAAATCTGGGGTCAGGCCTGTATTAATGCATTCAAGTCAGCTCGGTCAATAACTTCTTCCACCTCTCCGCAACCGATGAGTCGGTCGTTGTCTTTGTTTGAAGATGCCTGGCAACCCTGCTCAGCGTCGTTGGATCCCTGCCGGTCAGCTTGCCCAGTTCAGCAATGGTCCCGCACCCGGTTTCAAGAATCAACCGCGCTGCAGTGCCCCTGGCTTCCGAAGGGTAACGGCATCTGCCGGGAGTCGTGAAATCCTTCTCGCTAATCTCGTATTCTCGACAAACAGTCGCGATTATTTCCTTCAGGGTGATTTGCCGCGATGGTTTCCCCTCGGTCTGCTCCAATATCCTTTCGATGAAAGCATCATCTCCCAGGAGGCGGCTATCAACTTCCCTGCCGCTATGAAATTCCGGCCGATGGCCATCGTCTTTCCCGAGTTCGACAAACTTCCGCGCCAGAACCCAATCCGAGGTAAGCCATGGTATTGATTCGCTGCCGAGATAGGCACGATGTCCGCTCCAGGGATACTCCTCGGGAGAACGCACCATGCCGGCGCGGACCGGGTTGAGGTGGATGTAGCGGGTTAGTTCCATGACATAGGAGTCCCCATCGACAAGGACGGCTTTGAACCGTCCCTGGAACAAATGTCCGCTGCTGTTGCGGCGCCAGTTGATCCAACGGGTATATCGGAAAGCAATGTTCTGCATGATGCGGGAGAGAGGGACCTCGCCGACCTGGATGGCCAGGTGGATGTGGTTGGACATCAGGCAATAGGCGTGTATGCGGTGACCGAATCGCTCGACCCCTTCCTGTAGCAGGAGATAGAAACGGTAACGGTCAGCATCCTCGAAGAAGATGTCCTGGCCGGCGTTGCCGCGCAGCATTACATGGTACAACGCAGCAGGAAAGTGGATTCTTGGTTTGCGTGCCATGGGCTTATAATAGCATCAAAATACAATAATGCAAGCCTGACCCTAGAGACTCTCTAGAGACTCTTTAGAGACTCTATGACCCTAGAGACTCTACAAGGGCAGCCGCCCGGTGCGCGAAGTTTGCGTATGAGGTTCATGAGGCGGTCGAAGCCTATATTTTTTTCGGACATGATTTCTCCTGCTGTGTGGTGTTCTTGTTGTTTTTTGGCAACAATAGCATGGGGATTGATGTTCTCGCAAGGCGGTTTGCGCGATGTGATGGCAGGATAGCTTGCAATTCATGATTTCAACGGATAATATACGCGAAATTACGAAGATAGGTAGATCATGCACGAAAACAGCGTGTTCGAGCAACTTGCCCTCTGGAACCCTCACCACACTCATCCGAAGGAAACATTGTCCTCAGGGAGAGAGCGTGGGGCCGTCTACACCCGCCAGGAGACTGTTGATTTCATACTGAACCTGGTGGGATACCTTCCCGGCAAACCCCTCCATAAGTTCACACTTCTTGAACCTTCCTTCGGCAACGGAGATTTCCTCGTTCGGGTTGTCGAGAGACTCGTAACGTCGTACCTTGCCGAACATGGGTTGGATACGGCCGTTAACGACTTGCAAAACGCAATTGTAGGCGTCGAGATCGATCCTTCTGCTGCACAGGAGACGGTGGAGCGGTTAACAGAGTTACTTTCGCGCTTCGATTTCGATCTTGAGCAGATATGCTCTCTACTTGGCAGTTGGTTAAGGAATGACGACTTCCTCCTTTTCGATATCCGCACGCGGTTCGACTTTGTCGTTGGTAACCCTCCCTACGTCAGACAGGAACTGATTCCGGATTGGTTGATGGCGGAATACCGCTCCCGTTACGAGACCATCTACGACCGCGCCGACCTCTATATCCCTTTCATTGAAAGGGGCCTGAAACTTCTGAAAGCTGGCGCGGTCCTCGGGTTCATCTGCGCCGATCGCTGGATGAAGAACAAGTACGGTGGTCCGCTCAGGGCCATGGTTGCCAGAGGTTATCACCTGAAATACTACGTCGACATGGTGGATACCCAGGCGTTCCTCTCCGACGTCTCCGCCTACCCCGCCATATTCGTCATCTCCCGGGAGCGGGGCGGAAAGACCAGGATCGCCCACCGGCCAAAGGTTGAAGCCGAGGTGCTGGACCGGCTTGCCCCGGCGCTCGCCGGGGGCGAGGGTCCCTCGTCCGTTCCGGTCGTCGAGGTGGGGAATGTCATCAACGGCTCTGAGCCATGGATTCTCGACTCGCTGGACCAGTTGAACATCGTGCGGCGGCTTGAGGCTTCGTTCCCGCTGCTTGAGGATGTGGGGTGCAAGGTCGGGATTGGCGTCGCCACCGGCGCGGATAAGGCATACGTGGGGAGGTTCGACGAGCTGGACGTCGAGCCTGACCGAAAACTGCTGCTGGTGACGACCAAGGATATCGTCTCGGGCTCCGTACAATGGCAGGGTCTGGGGGTCGTGAACCCTTTCAACCACGACGGCACTCTCGTCGATCTCGACAGCTACCCGAAGTTGAAAAAGTATTTCGAGGCGAGGCGGGCCGTAATCGCCGGCAGGAACTGCGCCAAGCGGAATCCCCATGCGTGGTACCGGACCATCGACCGGATTTATCCCGAGCTGGTCAAGGAGAAGAAGCTGCTGATCCCGGACATCAAGGGTGAAGCCAACGTCGTCTACGAGAGCGGCCGGTATTATCCGCATCACAACCTCTACTACATCACCTCCGCCGAATGGGACCTGCGGGCGCTCCAGGCGGTCCTGCGATCAGGAATTGCACGGCTCTTTGTCGGCGTCTACTCGACGCAGATGCGCGGCGGCTACCTGCGATACCAGGCGCAGTACCTGCGGCGGATCAGGTTGCCGCGGTGGAGCGAGGTGTCGAAGGAGCTGCAGGATAAACTGAAGGAGGCGGCCCGGCGGGGAGATACCGAAGAGTGCAATCACGTCACGTTTGAGCTCTATGGTTTGAACGCCAATGAGAGGGCCGCCCTCGGGGGGAATGGGAACTGATATGTCTATTGAGATGCCTGATTTTGAGGTGAACGTACAGGAAGCTGTCCGCGCATTCTGGGGGAACCGGGAGGCCGCCCGCCAGAAACAGGTAGAGAGCGGCAGAGCCGACCAGGGGGAGCGCTCCTCGGTCACTGCCGGGAAGAATATGGACGGCTTTCTTGCCATCGTACGGCAACTGGTCGCGGCAAACGGGCTTCCCGATGCGCAGGTGCGGGTGTCGAGAAAGCTCCTGACGCTTCCCGGCTATTTCCGCCCGACGAAGGTCTGGGATGTGGTGGTCATCCACGAGGGGCGGCTGGTCGCGGCGCTGGAATTCAAGAGCCAGGTCGGCCCGTCCTTTGGGAACAATTTCAACAACCGCGCCGAGGAAGCTATCGGGACGGCTCACGACCTCTGGGTGGCCTTCCGGGAAGGGGCGTTCGGGGAGAGCCCGTCGCCGTTCGTCGGTTGGATGATGATGTTGGAGGACTGTGACAAATCGCGCTCGCCGGTAAAGGACAACTGCCCGAATTTTCCTTTGTTTCCTGAGTTCCGGGGGGCGTCGTACAGCGAGAGGTATAACCTTCTGTGTAAGCGGCTGGTAAAGGAGCAGCTTTACTCCGCTGCCGCGCTGTTGCTCTCATCACGCACGGGGATTGAGACGGGGGAGTATTCGGACCTTTCCGAGATGACGAGTGTCAGGACGTTTTTTGCCGGGTTTGCGGCGAGGGTTGCGGTTGAGGCGGCGAGGCGGTAGAGTGAGTAAACCCTGAGAAGGCTATTCAACAAAACATAAAACAAGGAGGGTCATATAGGTGGCTGGATCAACATTTCAGACAAACCCTTTTGATTTGAACAAACTATTAGAAAATTGTCATCGTGGTATTCTTCAGCTACCGGATTTTCAGCGCAGTTGGGTTTGGGATGAAGATCGAATAAAAAGCTTGATTGCTTCAATTTCACGAGCGTTTCCTGTTGGGGCTTTGATGACCCTAGACACAGGAGGTGCGGTAGATTTTAAGCCCAGACCAGTTGAGGGCGCACCATACGAGGCGAAACAAACTACCCCCCAGTCTTTACTGCTCGATGGTCAACAACGGATGACATCTCTTTATCAGGTTACCTTGCGTGGACAAGTCGTTGAGACGGTCACACCGAAAAAGAAAAAGGTAAAGCGTTGGTTCTATGTAGACATTCGAAAAGCGCTCGACCTCACTGCTGACCGTGAAGAGGCAATAGTCGGCGTTCCAGAGGATCGAATTGTTCGAGACGTTTTTGGTCGCGGAGGCGAAATGAATCTTTCGACTTCTGAAAAGGAATATGCTGCTCTCATGTATCCGGTATCGCAGGTTTTTGATTGGGACAAGTGGCAAGATGGGTTCGACAAACACTGGCGTGGCGACAATAATGAGAGTATACGCGAAGAATTTAGAACTTTTAAGAGACAGGTTCTGGAGAACTTCAAATACTACCGGGTGCCTGTTATCGCCTTAGATCGGTCAACTTCCAAGGAAGCTGTATGCGTCGTCTTTGAGAAAGTAAATACGGGAGGCAAGGCACTAGATGCTTTTGAGCTTGTAACTGCTATGTATGCGGCAGAAGGTCATGAGTTGAGAAAAGACTGGTATGGCGACGAAAATGCGCCAGGGCGTCATCGTCGCTTTTCCGAGACCTTCCGTCCTGCCGGTTCCGATAGTGGCATCCTCGCAAATGTTGCCAATACTGATTTTCTTCAGGCAATCTCTCTTTTTTATACGCGCGCTAAGCGAAGGGAGGCAGAAGCTGCGGGGAAACAGGGCAAGGAATTGCCAGCCGTTACCGGAAACCGTCAGGCACTGTTGAATCTGCCCCTGGAGGCATATAAAAAATATGAAGCACAGGTAGAGCAGGGGTTCGTGCAAGCAGCGAAGTTCCTGCACATGCTCCATATCTATCGCATTTTTGATCTACCCTACCAGTCGCAAATCGTTCCCTTGGCCGCGATCCTCGCTGATATCGGTGATGCATGGGAACACGAGGCAAACCGGGCAAAGCTAGTACAATGGTACTGGAATGGAGTTTTTGGTGAGCTTTACGGTTCGGCGGTTGATACGCGCATAGCTCGCGATTTCATAGAGGTGCCAGCTTGGCTTAAAGGTGGCTTCGAACCGTCAACCGTCAGTGAAACCATTTTCCGAGCCGACAGGTTGAAGACCATGCGTATGCGTCTGTCTGCAGCCTACAAGGGCGTTAACGCACTTCTGATGAAGGAAGGAGCGCAGGACTTTCGATCAGGGCAGAAGTTTGACCACACCGTTTTTTTCGGTGAAAACGTCGACATCCATCACATTTTTCCTCAAGACTGGTGCAAGTCACAGAATATCAAATCTGATATCTATGATTCCATTATTAATAAGACGCCGCTCTCCTATCGGACAAATCGGATCATCGGCGGTGTGGCACCATCAGAATATCTTGCGAAGCTACAGAGGGGCAATACCACAACACCGCCTATTTTGCGCGAGAAGCTTGATTTTTACTTAACTTCTCATCTGATCACCCCATCGCTTCTTTATGCCGACCAATTTGACGTGTTCATGACAGATCGACAAAAGCGGCTCTTGGCTCTTATCGAACAAGCAACCGGAAAAGCATCCTATTGTGGAGATGCCCAGGAGGAAGGTGAAGACGTTGAGGCAGATGAAGATACCGTTGAGGCGGAACATACGATCACGACGGGTTGAACTGATTGGGGCAGCCTTCTCCGGGAAGATCAGTACCAATAAAAAACCGCCGCCCCTGTTGCCGGGAGCGGCGGTTTTGTTTTCAGCGGACTGTTGCGAATTCTCACTTCCCCTTCAGATACTCCTCCAGGAACCGCCTCTTGTACTCTGCAAATCGCCCTTCCTCTATCGCCTCCCGCACTTCCGCCATCATGTCGAGGTAGAACTGGACGTTGTGGATGCTGGCAAGGGTTGCCGACAGGACCTCGTTGGCGTTGAAGAGGTGGTGTATGTAGGCCCGGGTGAAGTTGCGGCAGGCGTAGCATGAGCAGTTGGGGTCGATGGGGTAGAAGTCGCGGCGGTAGTTCTTGTGGGTGAGGCGGATCTTTCCCCGCCGGGTGAAGAGGGTGGCGCTCCGGGCATAGCGGGTCGGGATGACGCAGTCGAACATGTCCATGCCGCGCTCGACGCTTTCCAGGATGTCCTCGGGAAGGCCGACGCCCATGAGATAACGAGGTTTGTTTTCCGGGAGGAAGGGGGCGGTCATGGCGACCACTTTCTTCAGCAGCTCCAGCCCTTCGCCGACGGAGACGCCGCCGATGGCGTAGCCTGGGAAGTCCATCGCAACCATTTCCTTCGCACACATGGCGCGCAGGTCCTCGAAGACGCTCCCCTGGACTATGCCGAAAAGGGCCTGGTCCTTGCGGGTCTGGGCCTTTTTGCATTGTTCGGCCCAGCGGATAGTCTTTCTCGTTGATTGGGCAGCGTACTTTTTGTCGCAGGGGTAGGGGATGCATTCGTCGAATGCCATGATGATGTCTGCGCCAAGCGCCTCCTGGATGGCGATGGCCCTTGCCGGATCGAGGAATATCTCTTCGCCGGTTATCTCGTGCTTGAAATATGCCCCATCCTCGGTGATCCGCTTGTTGGGAAGAGAGAAGACCTGGAACCCGCCGGAGTCGGTCAGGATCGGCTTGTCCCACGCCATGAAGCGGTGCAGTCCGCCGGCCTTTTCCACGAGCCCTTCGCCGGGGCGCAGATGCAGATGGTAGGTGTTGGACAAGATGATCTGCGCGCCGGTTTCGCTCACCTGGGCCGGGGTCATGGCCTTCATGGCCCCATGGGTCCCGACCGGCATGAATATTGGTGTCTGGATGACGCCGTGGGGGGTGTGGATGACGCCGCGGCGCGCGGCAGTTGTTTTATCATTATTTAGCAGCTTGAAGGAGAAATTCATGGATTTGCACGCTCTAATCAAATAAAATAAGCCGGGTTCAGGCCCGGCAGGAGCATTATCTCCGAATTCCGCCGAAACGTCAAGCTTCGGGGTTCGAGCTTTCCCGCTGTAAGAGGGGGTCTCCGTGAACACTCTTCAGAAGCCTCTTTCCGATTCGGTAAAAAAGGGGTTGTATACAATTTGTAGTTGATTTTTCGTAAAACGACGTTTACTATGCCGTATACTGTATACAGTTGACCGCTGTTGTGATTCGATGCACTGTCTGATTCCATGCCGGGTTGCGGTTCAAGATATCTACCATTCAAAGGAGGAAGGGGTATGCAAGCTGATGGCACATGGCGAGGGCCGCCGGGGATATCGGAACAGACCGGAACAGTGACGATTCGAATGACCTGTCATATGAATGGAAATCTTGCAAACAAAGGAACGACGATATGCAAATAACAAACAGTGCTGTAGGAAGAAAACTTCTCATGGCAATCACCGGACAACTGATGGTGCTGTTCGTAATTGTCCACATGCTGGGGAATTCCTCGATTTTCCTGGGTGCCAACGGCATCAACGCTTATGCCAAGCACCTGCATGATCTGCCGCCCCTTGTCTGGGCCTTCCGCTTCTCGATGCTGGCCTTCATTCTGGTGCATGCCTGGTTCGGTATCCAGGTTTCCGTAGAAAACAGCGCCGCCACCCCGAAAAAGTATTCGGTGCAGAAGCACCTGAGAGCCACCCTCTCTTCAAAATCCATGATCTGGACCGGCGTCATCATCGCGCTCTTCGTGATCTACCACCTGCTCCACTTCACCGTGCATGCGATACCGGGCGTGGTTACCGGCGTTGACGCCATTGGGCGCTTCGATGTCTATACCATGGTGGTGAACGCCTTCCAGTCCGGCCTTGTACCGGTCATCTACATCGCCGCGATGATCGCGGTCTTTCTCCACCTGTCGCACGGCGTGGGGAGCTTCTTTCAGACCCTGGGGTGGAACAACGCCAACACCCTGCCGAAGATAAGCAACACCAGCAGGGGGTTCTCGTTCGTGCTGCTCCTCGGTTACATCGCCATACCGGTTGTCATTCTCGCCGGAATTCTGAAATAGGGGGTTTAGAGTGATACTCGACGGCAAATGTCCAACTGGACCTATTGAACAAACATGGGACAAGCACCGCTTCGACCTGAAGCTGGTGAACCCCGCCAACAAGCGTAAATACAAAGTCATCGTGGTTGGTACCGGCCTTGCCGGTGGCGCAGCCGCTGCTTCCCTTGGTGAGCTTGGCTACAACGTGGAGGCGTTCTGCTATCAGGACAGCCCTCGTCGTGCCCACTCCATCGCCGCCCAGGGGGGCATTAACGCTGCCAAGAACTACCCGAATGACGGCGACTCCGTCTACCGCCTCTTCTACGACACCATCAAGGGCGGTGACTTCCGTGCCCGTGAGGCCGACGTCTGGCGTCTGGCCCAGGTGTCCAACAACATCATCGACCAGTGCGTTGCCCAGGGCGTTCCTTTTGCCCGCGACTACGCCGGTTATCTGGACAACCGCTCCTTCGGCGGCGCCCAGGTTTCCCGTACTTTTTTCGCTCGTGGCCAGACGGGGCAGCAGCTCCTCCTTGGCGCCTATTCCGCCCTTGCCCGCCAGATCAAGGCAGGTACCGTTAAAATGTTCCCCCGCACTGAGATGCTCGATCTGATCGTGGTCGACGGCGAGGCCAAGGGGATCACGGTGCGCGACCTGGTGACCGGCGAGCTCAGGACCCACGTCGCTGACGCCGTTGTCCTCGCTACCGGCGGCTACGTCAACGTCTTCTATCTCTCCACCAACGCCATGGGTTGCTCCGTCACTGCCTCATGGAAGGCCCACAGGAAGGGCGCTTTCTTTGCCAACCCCTGTTACACGCAGATTCACCCGACCTGTATTCCGCAGGCCGGCGAATATCAATCCAAGCTGACTCTCATGTCCGAGTCTCTCCGTAACGACGGCCGCTGCTGGGTGCCGAAGAAGAAGGAGGACCTCGGCAAGAAGCCTTCCGAGATCGCCGAAGAAGACCGCGACTACTATCTGGAGCGAAAGTACCCGTCGTTCGGCAACCTTGCCCCCCGTGACATCGCCTCCCGCGCTGCCAAGGAGCAGTGTGACGACGGCCGTGGCGTCGGACCGGGCGGCCGCGGCGTATATCTCGATTTCTCCTCCTCCATCAAGCGCCTCAGCGAGGACACCATACGCGAGCGCTACGGCAACCTCTTCGAGATGTACGAGCGGATCACCGCCGATAACGCCTACAAGACCCCGATGCGCATCTATCCAGCCCCGCATTACTCCATGGGCGGTTTGTGGGTCGATTACAACTGCATGAGCAACATCCCCGGCCTGTTTGTCCTGGGCGAGGCCAACTTCTCGGTTCACGGGGCCAACCGTCTCGGTGCTTCCGCCCTCATGCAGGGTCTTGCTGACGGTTACTTCGTCATTCCTTACACCATAGGCGGATACCTGGCCCAGACCAAGCCGGGCAAGGTCGCTGCCGACCATCCGGAATGCAAGAAGTCGATCGAGGAAGTCCAGGCGTACAACAACAAGCTCCTCTCTATCAACGGCAAGCGTACCGTCACCGACTTCATGCGCGAACTCGGTTCCCTGATGTGGGAGAACTGCGGCATGGCCCGCACCAAGGAGAGCCTGGAGGAGAACATCAAGAAGATCCCCGCCCTCCGCGAGGAGTTCTGGCAGAACGTCAAGGTCACCGGATCGGGCGCCGAGCTCAATCAGCAACTGGAGAACGCAGGCCGCACCGCGGACTTCTTCGAGTTCGCCGAGCTTCTCTGCCGCGACGCCCATCACAGGAACGAGTCCTGCGGCGGTCACTTCCGCGCTGAATACCAGTCCGAGGACGGCGAGGCCCAGCGCGACGACGCCAATTACTGCTACGTCGGCGCATGGGAGTTCAAGGGTGTGGACAAGGAGCCCGAACTCCACAAGGAGCCGCTGAAGTTCGAGAACGTACATCTTGCGGTAAGGAGCTATAAATAATGAGCGATCACAAGACCATGACATTGACACTGATCGTGTGGCGTCAGAAGGGACCCAACGATCCCGGCAAATTCGAAACATATACCGCGAAGGGGATCACGGAGCATCACTCGTTCCTGGAGATGCTGGACGTGGTCAACGAGGACCTGATCAAGGAGGGGAAGGACCCTATCGCCTTCGATCACGATTGCCGCGAAGGTATTTGCGGCATGTGTTCCCAGGTCGTCAACGGCGTGCCCCACGGCGGCCAGGAGCGCACCACCGTCTGCCAGCTCCACATGAGGACCTTCAAGGACGGCGACACTATCTACATCGAGCCGTGGCGAGCCCGCGCCTTCCCGGTCACCAGGGACCTGATCGTTGACCGGAGCGGCCTCGACAATATCATCCAGGCCGGTGGCTATACATCCTGCCACACCGGCGGTGTCGCTGATGGCAATGCCCTCCTTATTCCCAAGGAGATTGCTGACTACGCCATGGACGCAGCCGAGTGCATTGGCTGCGGAGCATGTGTTGCCTCCTGCCCCAACAGCTCTGCCATGCTGTTCACCGGCGCCAAGGTGGCCCAGCTTGCGGCACTTCCCCAGGGGAAGGCCGAAGCCGCAGTCCGCGTCTGCGCCATGACCGATGCCCTCAAGGAGTCGGGGTTCGGCAACTGCTCCAACCACTATGAGTGCGAGGCTGCATGCCCGAAGGGGATCAGCGTCAAGTTCATCGCCAGGTTGAACCGCGAATACCAGAAGGCGCTCTTGAAGTAAGGCTGTACATCGGATTGCTCAAGCAATCGGGGGGCGGGTCGGATGACCCGCCCTTTTTTATTGTCGTGGCGAAAAACTTCGCGTCTTGGCGTCTTCGCGTCTTTGCGTTAAAATCATGTCCCTGTTTTGGAGATTATTTAACTGAGGATATTCCGAATGAGTGATCGCAAGATACCGCTCAAAGTCACCTGCGCCATCATCGAGAAGGAGGGAAAGGTCCTTGCCGCCCAGCGAAGCGAGCGGATGAGCCATCCTCTCAAGTGGGAATTTCCCGGCGGAAAGCTGCACGAGGGTGAGTCGCTGGAGGATTGCCTGGTCAGGGAGATCAGGGAAGAACTCGGGATCGAGGTGCAGCCGCTCGTTTCCCTCCCGCCATTGGTCCACCACTACGACCACATTTCTGTGGAACTGCTCCCTTTTATCTGTAGGATCGTTCAGGGTGAAATCGTTCTCCATGAGCACAGTGAAGTCAGCTGGCTGGAGCCGGAGGAGCTTTCCAGCCTGGACTGGGTCGAGGCGGACGTGCCGGTGTTTCGCTCCTATCTCGATGCGCTGGAACGGCGCGTTTCATCATCATTGGGAGAGGTGTAGCAGTATGGATCTCAACCTGACGAGGCTACGGTTCACAGTCCGGCAGGAAGTCGACCCTCCGGGGCCATATGCGCTGTTCAGCGTCCGCAATGAGTTCGCGACCCACTACCAACGGACGGTCTGCGTTGCCGATGGGCTTTGTCACTCATGCCTAGATCGCGAGAATTGCCCCTATCCCGCCAATTTCGCCCAGGACCTGGCGGTGGACCCCTATGCCCTGAAGCGCCATCAGAAACCATCTCTCCCCTTTGTTTTCGATCTTCCGCTCCTCCCTCCTGCCGCGAAGAAGGGGGAGACGTTCGAGATATTCCTGAACCTCTTCGGTACAGCGATCAATCATGTGAGCCACTATGTTGAAGCAGTCCGGCGCATGTTCAGCGAGCCCGTATCGCGCGACGCCCTTCGCGGCACCATCGTAGGGGTGGAGTCGATTGACTGGCGCGGGAACGCACAACCGCTCTCCCTTGACGACCCGGCCAGTGCCATGGTCATCTTCGCGGCGGAGGATGTCACTTTTTCGTTTGCACTTCCCGACCGGTTGATTTTACAGACTCCATTGCAACTGATTCGCGACGGCAAGGTATCAAGAACGCTCGACCCCGCGCATTTTCTCATGTCGATAGTCAGGCGCGTATCGTCCATGGTCTACTACTACGGGGGATACGAGATGGAGGTCGATTACCCGCTCCTTGCCCAGGCAAGCAGTGAGGCCGGAATGGCGGACGCTGCGATCGGGTGGGAGGAGTGGGGGGGCGGGAAGTGTGCCGGACTGGTGGGGGAGGCGACTCTCACCGGCGTTGCAGAGGATTTCCGGCCGTTTCTCGCCCTGGGGGGCCTCATGCATCTTGGCAAAGGGGCGGCGTATGGCATGGGAAGGTTCGACTTTGCCTGAGAATGCGTGCGCGGCGTTGCAATGGAGCATTTCTATGGTTTAATCAATAGTAGACACGCTGCCCATAGGAGCGCCGAATGAGCCAATCCTTCTGGAAACCCCTGCTGTTCATCCTGATGCTGATCCTTGCCCTCGATTTTCTCTATAACATGGCGATCAGGCAGTCTGCCGAAGGTGCGGCGGGCATCAGCTATTCACGCTTCAGGGAGGAGCTGCAGAACGACAATATCGCCAGGATCACCATCAAGGGGAGTGCCCTGAAGGGGGATTTCCGGAACAAGGTGAAGGTGGAGGAGAAGGTCGGCGGCGAGGTCCGCACCAGGGACGTCTCCAGCTTTATTTCGGTCCTTCCGGCTATCGAGGACCCGAAGCTGATGGAGGAGCTGCTGGAACGCAAGGTGGAGATGATGGTCCAGAGCACGGAAACGCCGGCTTATCTGACCATGCTGGTGTATATCCTCCCCTGGCTTCTCATCATCGGAGTATGGTGGCTTCTCATGCGGGGCGCCCGCGCCCAGGGCCCCGGTGGCATGATGGGAGGGTTCATGCGCTCCGGCGCCAAGGTCTTCACGCCGGGGGAAAAGGTCACGGTGACCTTTGAGGATGTGGCCGGGATGGAGGATGCGAAACAGGAACTGCGCGAGATCGTTGATTTCCTCAAAGACCCCAAGAAGTTCCAGCGCATCGGGGGGAAGGTGCCGAAGGGGATTTTGCTGGTAGGGCCGCCGGGGACCGGCAAGACCCTTCTGGCCCGGGCCGTTGCTGGTGAGGCGGGGGTTGCGTTTTTCAGCATCTCGGCCTCCCAGTTCATCGAGATGTTCGTTGGCGTCGGGGCCGGACGGGTTCGCGACCTGTTCACCAGCGCCAAGAAGTCTGCGCCGAGCATCGTTTTCATCGACGAGCTTGATGCCGTGGGCCGGAGCCGGGGCGCAGGTTTCGGCGGCGGGCATGACGAGCGGGAGCAGACACTGAACCAGCTTCTGGCGGAGATGGACGGTTTCGATCCCCATGAGGAGGTTATCGTCATGTCCGCCACCAACCGGCCGGATGTCCTTGATCCGGCGCTGCTCCGGCCTGGGCGGTTCGATCGGCATGTGGTGATTGACCGTCCCGACTGGCGAGATCGGGAGAAGATCCTCAAGGTCCACACACGCAAGATCAGCATGGCTGATGATGTGGATCTTTCCGTCATCGCCCGTGGGACGCCGGGGATGACAGGGGCCGACCTGGAAAGTTTAGTCAACGAGGCTGCCATACTCGCTGCCCGGGAGAACGCCGCGCAGGTTGGCATGCAGCATATGGAAAAGGCCAAGGACAAGGTCCTGATGGGGGGGGAGCGGAAGAGGGTAATCTCGGACCGGGAGAAGCGCATAACCGCCTGCCACGAGGCAGGACACGCCCTGGTGGCCAAGCTGCTTCCCGGCACCGACCCGATCCACAAGGTGACCATCATTCCGCGCGGCGAGGCGCTTGGGGTGACGCAGCAACTTCCGGAGGACGACCGCTATCACTACCCGAAGGAATATCTCATGAATCGCCTGTCCGTGGCCCTTGGCGGGCGGGCTGCCGAACGGACCGAATTCAACCAGCTATCCACCGGCGCCCAGAGTGATCTTAAGATTGTGACCGACCTTGCGGAAAAGATGGTCTGCCAGTGGGGGATGAGCGACCGGATTGGCGCCATGACCTTTACCCGCGGCGAGGAGCACCCGTTTCTCGGCCGCAAGCTGGCCCAGGAAAAGACTTTCTCCGAGCAGATGGCGTGGCTGATCGATCAGGAGATCGGGGCGATCATCAAGGAGGCGGAGCTGAAGGCGGAGGAGATCGTATCGAACAATCGGGAGACGCTGGATGCGCTCACTTCAGCCCTGCTGGAAGAGGAAACCCTGGACGGGAAGCGGATAGACGTGATCGTGAACGGATTAGCGGCGAAAAGGGGGGATAAGGGTCAGTAGATGATGATGTAGCCGTGATCCTGGGCGATCTTGGATATCTCCAGCGTGTCCTTCAGCTTGTAGGTTTTCCCCTCCAGGGCGAAGGTGTAACCACCCTCCTCGTCCGGTATTGCGCTTTCCATGAGGGTCTCAAAGAGTGCGGTCTTGATGGTTTCCATCTTATGCTCCTTGTTCATGCCCGTCCACTTGGGAACTTTCCTGAAACAAATGGCAATCTGTTGCCTGATTCCGCTCGGTTCAAGATTTACCATTTTCGGGCAACATCTCCTGAATATCCATCCTGCGCGAAAGCCGCGCCATTTGTTTCAGGAAAGTCCCCAAGTGGACGTTTGTCGTGGTACATTGCTTGTGAAAGCGAATATATCATTTACGAAATTTTGAGTAAAGGCCCGAGGTGTCCATGACCTGTAAGCGCAGAAGTGGCATCCTGCTTCATCCCACCTCCCTGCCGGGCCCCGGCGGGACCGGTTCGCTCGGGAGGGAGGCGTTCGAGTTCGTCGATTTTCTGGCACGGGCGGGGCAGAGCCTCTGGCAGGTGCTGCCGCTAGGCCCGACAGGGCATGGCAGTTCCCCCTATTCGTGTTATTCGGCCTTTGCCGGTAACCCTCTCTTGATCGACCTGCGGGGGCTTGCCGAGGATGGGGATATTGCGGAAGGTGAGATCAGGGGCGATTTCCCTGCCCAGACGGTCGATTTCCCCGCCATGGAGCTTTACAAGACCGACCTCCTCAAGAAGGGAGCGGCGAGCTTTTTTGCCAATGCGTCCCTTGAGCGGAAGCGGGAATTCTGGCACTTCAGCGACACAACGTTCTGGCTGCACGACTATGCCCTTTTCAGGGCGCTGCACGACCATTTCAAGGGGAAGAGCTGGCGCGAGTGGCCGTCTGCCGTTGCGCTGCGCGAACCGGCAGCGCTGAAGGAATATTCGCAGAAGCTCGGGGTGCGGATCGGCGAGCAGAAGTACTTGCAGTGGCAATTCTTCCGGCAGTGGCGAAGGCTGAAGGAGTACGCCAACTCCAGTGGGGTGCGGATCATCGGGGATGCCCCCATTTTTGTGGCCTACGATTCGGCGGATGTCTGGTGCAACAGGGGGATGTTCCATCTGGACGAAAAGGGTGTCCCGACCGTGGTGGCGGGGGTCCCCCCCGATTACTTCAGCAAGACCGGCCAGCTTTGGGGGAACCCCCTCTACCGCTGGGACCGGATGGCAGAAGACCGCTTTTCCTGGTGGATTGCCCGGATCAGGAACGATCTTCAGCTCTACGATCTGGTGCGAATCGACCATTTCCGCGGCTTCGAGGCATACTGGGAGGTGCCGGCCGGCGAAAAGACCGCGGTGAAAGGCCGCTGGGTAAAGGGGCCGGGCGATGTCCTGTTCGAGGCAATAAGGCTGGAGCTTGGCAGCATTCCCATCATTGCCGAGGACCTGGGGGTCATCACCCCCGAGGTGGAGGCGCTCCGGGACCGATACGCCCTCCCAGGCATGAAGATTCTGCAGTTCGCCTTCGGCTCCGGGCCGGCCAATCCTTATCTCCCTCACAACCATGTTCCCCATGCCGTGGTGTACACCGGCACCCACGACAACGACACTACGGTCGGCTGGTTTTCGGCTCTCTCAGCTAAAGAGAAGAAAACCGTCCTCAAATATCTCGGTACGAGCGGCGACGACATCGCCTGGGACCTGATCCGTACGGCCATGGGGTCGGTGGCCTGCATGGCGGTCATCCCCCTGCAGGACGTTCTGGCCCTCGGAGGCGAGGCGCGCATGAACAGGCCGGGGACAGTCGGAAGCAACTGGGGATGGCGGTTTGCCGCCGGCTCTCTGGGGGATAAGCATGCGGAGCGGATGCGAGGGCTGGCGGAAATGTACGGCAGAATCCCCGAAAAATAGCGAAGATCAAGTTGACAGAAATAATCGGGTTAACGTAGTATTGGGGCCGGTTCGGAAGTGTAAACAACATTGCAATAGCGCAAAGGAGAAACGATATGGCGGAGAACAAACCAGGTTTCGGCACGTTGACCCTTCATGCCGGGCAGGTGCCCGATGACACCACCCTCTCCAGGGCGGTCCCGATCTACCAGACCTCCTCCTACGTGTTCAAAAGCTCGGAACACGCCGCGAACCTCTTCGGCCTGAAGGAGTTCGGCAACATCTACACCCGGCTCATGAACCCGACCACCGACGTGCTGGAAAAGCGCCTCGCGGAGCTGGACGGCGGGGTTGGGGCGCTGGGCGTTGCGTCGGGCCAGGCGGCCATCACCTACGCAGTGCTGAACATCACCCAGGCCGGGCAGAACATCGTCTCCACGAGCTACCTCTATGGCGGCACCTACAACCTGTTCCATCACACCTTCCCGAAGCTGGGGATCAAGGTGAAGTTTGTCGACTCCTCGGACCCGGAGAACGTGCGCCGGGCGATCGACGAGAACACCCGCCTGGTCTACATGGAATCGGTGGGTAATCCCAAGAACAACGTGGATGATTTCGATGCCATCGCCAAGATTACCCATGATGCCGGCATCCCCTTTATCATCGACAATACCGTCACCACCCCCTACCTCTTCAAGCCCCTGGATCACGGGGCCGACATCGTGGTCTACTCCCTTACCAAGTTCATCGGCGGGCACGGGACCAGCATCGGTGGTGCAGTTGTGGATGGCGGGAAGTTCCCCTGGAATAACGGCAAATTCCCGGAGTTCACCGAGCCAGACCCCTCCTACCACGGACTCAAGTACTGGGAGGCCCTGGGGAACCTCTCCTACATCCTGAAGATGCGGGTCACCCTCTTGCGCGACATGGGGGCGCCGCTCTCGCCGTTCAACTCCTTCCTGTTCCTTCAGGGGCTGGAAACCCTCCACGTCCGCATGCCGCGCCATGTGGAGAACGCCCGGAAGGTGGCCCAGTGGCTGGAGAAGCACCCACTGGTCACTTGGGTCAATTATCCGGGTCTGGCGAGCCACAAGGACCATGAAAAGGCGAAGAAGTACCTCCCAAAAGGGGAGGGGGCGATCATCGGCTTCGGCATCAAAGGGGGGATGGAGGCAGGGAAGCGCTTCATCGACAACGTTAAGCTCCTGTCCCACCTGGCCAACATCGGCGATGCCAAGTCGCTGGTGATCCACCCGGCATCCACCACGCACCAGCAGCTCTCCGAGGAGGAGCAGCTCTCCACCGGCGTCACCGCCGACTTCGTCCGGCTCTCCGTCGGTATCGAGGAGGTGGACGACATCATCGCCGACATCGACCAGGCGCTGCACGCATCCCAGAAATAATCAACGTTTCCAATTGTTAGAAAGTCTGGGACGAATGCTCAGCTGAAAAGCCCCGAAGGGATGACCTTCGGGGCTTTTTGCATCTGTCGGGACGTGCTTTGGTCCCCGGTTGTCCCCAAGTTGCAAACGAAGAATTTCCTTCTACACTTAAATCAGAAGATAGTGGACGATGTCAAAAACAACGGCGGTGGCAGAGTCAAAAAGGCTTGTGCTCCGTAGGTGAACAAGGAGGGAAAAATGAAACGTCTGACAATTGCAGCGGCACTGCTTCTGACGACAGGCTGTGCCGCAGTGGTCACACCCGAAGGAACATACCTGGAGCCTCTTCCCTTTGCAGTGACGGTTGCTCCTACCGTGGCAGTAGGGCCGGCGCCGGTTCTAGGGGTCAGGCCGCTGCCGCCGGTCTATGTGGTTCAGGACAGGTATCTCTACTCATACGGCGGACTTTACTACTACTACTGGGGTGGCGCGTGGTACTACGGACCCGACAGGGGTGGGCCGTGGCATTCCCTGCCGAGACAGTACTATCCTCCCAGCATGCACAGGGGAGGTCCCGGCCGTGTCCCGCCGGGCCAGATGAAGAAATGGTAAAATGTGAAGCCCCGGATCATTCCGGGGCTTTTTTCATGCCGTATTCCCGGATCACCCGGAGAAATTCCGCGCCGTAACGTCCCAGCTTGTGTTTTCCCACGCCATTGACCAGCGCCAGCTCTTCTATCTCCGTCGGACGATTGGCGGCCATCTCCACCAGGGTGGCGTCGTTGAATACGACAAACGGCGGCACATGTTGCTCGTCCGCCAGGCGCTTGCGCAATGCGCGCAGGGCATGGAACAGCTCCTCGTCATGGGGGAGTTCTTGCCTGCCGCGCTTTGCCGGCTGTTTCGCTGGTGCCTGCCGGACCCTGGGGCGGGCCAGGGAAATGGCTTCCTCGCTTCTCAGCAGGGGCTTCGCCTTGGGCGTCAGCCGCAGCACCGAGTAGTTCCCCATGTCCTGTTCCAGGTACCCCAGGTGGACCAGCTGGCGGATCAGGCTCCCCCAGGCGTCCTGGGATAGCTCCTTGCCGATGCCGTAGGTGGAGAGCCGGTCATGTCCGAGGTCCAGGATGCGCTGGCTGTGGGAGCCGCGCAGCACGTCGATCACGTGCCCCATGCCGAAGCGTTGCCCCACCCGGTAGACGCAGGAGAGTGCTTTCTGTGCTTCAACCGTGGCGTCGAAGCGCTCGGGGGGATTGAGGCAGACGTCGCAGTTGCCGCAATCTTCCTCCAACTGCTCGCCGAAATAGCCGAGAAGGACCCGGCGCCGGCAGGTGAGGGCCTCGGCGCAGCCAATCATGGCGTTCAGCTTGTGGAGCTCGATCCGGTTCTGCTCGCTGTTCCCCCCAGATTCGATCAGGGCGCGGGCCACGGCCACGTCGCCATAGCCGAACAGCAGGAGCGCCTCGGCCGGCAAGCCGTCACGCCCGGCCCGGCCGGTCTCCTGGTAGTAGCTCTCGATGTTGCGGGGGAGGTCGTAGTGGACCACGAACCGGACGTTCGGCTTGTCGATCCCCATTCCGAAAGCGACGGTGGCCACGACTATGCGCAGGTCATCCCGCAGGAACGCCTCCTGCGCCCGGTGCCGCTCTCTATCCGCAAGCCCGGCGTGATAAGGCGCCGCCTCGATCCCGGCATCGACCAGGCGCGCCGCCACCTCCTCTACCCGCTTGCGGGAGAGGGCATAGACGATTCCCGCCTCGCCTGGCCGCCCCCGGAGAAACTCCATCAGCTGATTCAGGGGCTTTCGCTTCTCCATGATCGTGTAACGGATGTTGGGCCGGTCGAACCCCGCCACGATGCAGGCGGCTTCAGCGAGCCCGAGGCGCTGGATAATGTCTTCGCGGGTCTGGGGGTCTGCCGTGGCGGTCAGGGCAATGAGGGGGACCTGGGGGAATTCGGCCCGCAGGCGGCCGAGCTGCACATACTCCGGGCGGAAATCATGCCCCCATTGGGAAACGCAGTGGGCCTCGTCGATGGCGAACAGGGCGATATCCAGCTCCCGCAGCCGCTCCAGGAACGGCTCGCTCATCAGCCGTTCCGGAGCCACATAGAGAAGGTCGAGTTCCCCGGCGTGAAGGCGGGCCAGCACCCGGCGTGATTCCGCCTCCCCCAGGGTGGAGTTGTAGCATGCCGCCGCCACCCCGCATCCGGTCAGGGCGTCCACCTGGTCCTTCATGAGGGAGATGAGGGGGGAAACCACGATGCCGATTCCCGGCCTGTGCAGCGCCGGAATCTGGTAGCAGAGGGATTTCCCGCCGCCGGTCGGCATCAGGACAAAGGCGTCCTCCCCCCGGATCAGTCCGGTGATTATCTCCTCCTGGTGGGGGCGGAAGGAATCGTAGCCGAAGACGTTTTTAAGGGTTTCGCGGGGTGTTGGCGGCATGTGGGGAATCCTTTGGAGAGGAATGTGGAATGCCTATCTTAAGCCCATGGGGGGAACGGTTCAATCAAAAAATCGGCCTCTCGGGAAGTGCCGGGTTGCAGTCGATGCCTGGTATGCTAACTTTGTAAATAGTGTCTGTGCTGAAAGTCCCAGTTTGGAGCCGGGTCGGGGACTTTCCTGAAACAAATGGCAATCTGTTGAGGTGAGAGAGTCGAAGAATGCAATCTGACAGGAACAGTGTCGTAATCGGAGGCTGACCATGAAGCGCGTGGTGATCGTGGGTGTGGGGTTCGGCGGGCTCCGGGCGGCCATGGCGCTGGCGGGTAAGGGGATGGAGGTGGTTCTGCTCGACCGTCAGAACTACCACCTGTTTCAGCCGCTCCTCTACCAGGTGGCGACCGCTTCGCTGGAGCAGGAGTCGATCGCCTACCCCATCCGGGCCATGGTGCGGCGCTGGGAGGGGGTCAATTTCCGGTTGGCGGAGGTGTGCGGCGTTGACCTGGAGAACCGGCGCCTCTCCATTCCGGGCGATTTCATCGAATATGACTACCTGGTGCTGGCCGCGGGGAGCATAACCAATTTCTTCGGGATGGAGAGCGTCGAGCGCAATGCCTACGACCTGAAGAAGCTCGACCATGCTGTGGACCTGCGCAACCAGGTTCTCGGCTCGTTCGAGCGGGCCGCGCGGGAATCTGACCCGGCCAGGAGGCGGGCGCTCCTCACTTTCGTCATCGTGGGCGGTGGGCCGACCGGCGTGGAGTTTGCCGGCGCCCTGGCGGAGCTGGACCGCTTCGTGCTGACCAAGGATTATCCGGAGTTGCAGGCCATTGCTCCCCGCGTCATCCTTGTCGAGGCAATGGACAGGCTCCTGGCGGCCTTTCCGGCCGAGCTCCAGGAGTATACCCTGGAAAAGCTGAAGCGGATGGGGGTGGAGGTGATGCTGAACACCAGGGTGAGCGGAGCTGAACCGGAGCGGGTGTTCCTCCACGACGGCACCGTTATCCCGGCCCACACCCTCTTCTGGTCAGCCGGCGTGCGCGTCGCCCCCCTGGCTGATTCGATCCCGGTCCCTAAAAAGAGCGCGGGGCGGATACCGGTGGAGCCTGACCTGTCGCTGGCCGGGCACCCGGAGGTGTTTGTCGTCGGAGATCTGGCGTACCTGGAGCAGGATGGAAAGCCCCTCCCCATGGTGGCGTCGGTGGCGATGCAGGAGGGAGATTACGCAGGAAAGGCAATCCTTGCCAGGTATCTAGACAAGCAGTTCCCGCCGTTTCGCTTCCACGACAAGGGGAGCATGGCCACCATCGGCCGGAGCGCGGCGGTGGCAACGGCTTACGGGAAAAACTACTCGGGTTTCCTGGCGTGGCTCGTCTGGCTCGGGTTGCATCTCTACTACCTGATCGGGTTCCGGAACCGGCTCCTGGTTCTTCTCAACTGGTCGTACTACTACATCCTCTACGAACGCCAGATTCGCCTCATTACGCGCGAGGGGGAAGGGGGTAGCTGCGAGTGAGTGAATCCGTGACGGACAAGGGTAGCCTTTTGCTCAGAGCACCCTCGTTCCGCCGCTGTACGGCTCATTTCGCGCCGGCCGAGCGATAAGAACCCGCTCGGCCGCCTTTGCTTCATTTCGCCTACACCGGCTGGAACTCGGGTACATTCGCACAAGGCTACCCTTGTCCGTCACGGATTCAGGAATAATGTAAAGGGGGCGTTTACTTCTCCCCCCCCAGCGCGCCGATGGCCCTGTCAATGAAGAAGACCCCGCTCCCCGTCTCCCCGATGTTCTTGATCTTGTCGAGGATCTTCTGCATGGTGTGCTCCTCTTCGTGCTGCTCGGCCACGTACCACTGCAGGAAATTCACGGTCGAGTGGTCCTGCTCGGCGATTGCCAGGTTCATCAGCTCGTTGATCTTGCCGGTGATGAACTTCTCGTGCTCGTAAACCTGCTTGAACACCTCGCTCACCGACTTGTACTTCGTGGGGGGCGCCTTGATCGTCCCGATCACCGGGAGCGCGCCGGTCTCGTAAACGTACTTGAAGAGGCGGTGCATGTGCGTCATCTCGTCCTGGGCCTGTGCCCGGAGAAACGTGGCGCACCCCTCCAGCCCCTTGATCTCCGCCCATGCGCTCATCTGCAGATAGAGGTTGGACGAATAGCTCTCCAGCTGGATCTGATTGTTGAGGCTTTCCACCATTGGCCTGCTCAGCATGATATCCCCTCCTTTTAATGTTTCCTCAATATTGCAGAATCGTACAATTATTAACTTTATAGCAGCGAAAGTCGGCGACGCAACATGCGGCTTCGATTTTGTTATTTGTGAGGTGACGTCAGGAGCTTCCTGCTTGTGCTGAGCACAAGGCACCTCGCATGTTCCAATCAGCCGGCATTGATAAATCGCGCTCCAAGTTTATAATTTAAGATGATTCTAATTTGGTCGAAACGGGGATCGGGAGAAAGCTATGAAAGTGCTGATCGTCGATGACAATCCGGCTGGCCGGAAGATCCTTCGCTATAACTTCAATAGCCGCGGCTGCGAGGTCATTGAGGCGGGCGACGGTGAAGAGGGGATTGAAATGGCCACAGCCCACAGGCCGGACCTGATCATCTCAGATGCCCTCATGCCGCGCATGGACGGCTTTCAGTTTTTGCGCAAGGTCAAGGGTGACGAGGCGCTGAGGGAAATTCCATTCATTTTTTACACATCGGTGTTCACCAGCCACGAGGACGAGGAGCTTGCGTTGTCTTTGGGGGCCGCGACCTTTATCGTAAAGCCGAAGAAATTCGAGGAATTGTGGCATGAAATATGTATCGTCGTGGAGGGGCACGAGGAGCCGGAGGAGGTGCAAGGGGAAGTGGCGGTGGGTGGTGAGGAGGAGTACCTTACGGAGTATTCCCACGTGATGATCGCCAAGATCGAGGAGAAGGTAACCGAGCTGGAACAGGCCAATTTAGAGATCCGGCAGCAGATGAGAAACTATTGCAACCTCTTCAACAGTATTAGGGACGTCATTGTCGTGATTGACTTCAACAGGACGATCATCGATGTGAACCAGCCCGCCCTGAGAGAGAACTTCGGTTATGAACTGGAGGAGGTGCTGGGTGAAAACAGCAGGATTTTATATGCGGGCGAGGAGGAGTACTACAAGACGGAAATACTGGAACCGCGCGAATCCGGCAATGGGAAGATTGTGAAGGAGGTCTGTTTCAAAAGAAAGAACGGAGAGACATTTATCGGCGAGTTTTGCGGAGTGAGGCGCTTGGACGAAGATGGTGTGCCGATGGCCAGTATTGCCATGATAAGGGACATCAGTGAAAGGAAGCGCGCGGAGGAGGCGTTGCGGAATAGCGAGGAGCGTCGCATCCAGCTCCAGACGGAGGTGGCGCTTGCCGCTGATGTTCAGGCGAAGCTTCTCCCTTGTTTTTTCCCCGCCATCCCAGGATTCGAGATTGTTGCCCGCTGCCTCCCTGCCCACTCGGTTGGCGGTGATTTCTACGACTGGCAGGAAGTGGCCCCCGGAACCCTGGCACTTACTTTTGGCGATGTGATGGGGAACGGAATGGCAGCGGCCATGCTGATGGCAACGGTGCGGGCCACGATTCGCGCGGAAACCTTCCAGAACTCGCCGGCTACTGCGTTGGAAATGGCGGAGCAGGTCCTCAAGAGTGACCTGGAGAATTCAGAAAGCTTTGTGACCCTGTTCCATGCCCGCCTAAATGTGCCGGCCCAGCGGCTGACTTACGTGGATTGCGGTCACGGACTCGTATTCGTTCGCCGCGCCGACGGTACAATCGAGGATTTGCAGTTGCGCGGTCTCCCACTAGGTGTGGCGACTGACGAGCCATACCAGGAAGGAGTGCTGAATTTCCACGAGGGAGATGTCCTTGTCCTGTACAGTGATGGTTTGATCGAGGCCTGGCCGGAACAGTCCCTCAACAACCGGCTTGTGGGTGCGATGTTGGATGGAGCCCGGGATGCCATGGCAATGCTGGAAATGCTGGCAGGCATACCGGCGCAGAACGAGCCGCTCTCCGACGACCTGACGATGCTGGTGGTGCGCTGCACCGGAGGGCGGTGCGATTAACTGCGCATTTCGCGGAAAGCGCAATTAATTATCGGATAGTCGAATCTGTAATTAATACTTACAGTAACGCGGCATGGCACAGGAGAAATAATGGACCTGAAGGAGCACCTTAGCAAGCGGGACGCAATCCATCTGCTGGAGTTGATTCATGCTTCCCTGGGCTGCGACAGGGAAGGGATGCTCGGGCTCTTCTCCAAGCTGGGTTCCTTGATTCATTTCGATTCCATGGTCTGCGGGCTGGGTGAAATCGGCCCGGATGGCATGGTAATAGTGCACGAGCTGGTAAACGTGAGCTATCCCATGGAATGGCTCAATCTCTACATGGAAAGAAACTATCTGCAGATCGACCCGATTCTGAGGGAAAATTACCACAGGTTCCACATTCAGTTCTGGGAAGATACCTACAAGGCACACGCTCCCCCCAGGGAATTTCTCGCTTTATCGAGTGATTTCGGGCTGAAAAGCGGCTATACCCACGGTGTAAAAAGCCCCAGAGGGAGCAGGGGGAGTTTGTTTTCCTTGGCCGGCACATCGGTCGAACGGAGCATGCGCACCGAGCAAATCCTGGATCACATCGTCCCCCATTTCCATCAGGCCCTCGTGCGTCTTTCCCATTCCAGCGGCGAGTCCCTGCATCTGATCGTTTCGTCCAGGGAAAGGGAAGTGCTCGCATGGTTGAAAGAAGGGAAGAGCAACTGGGACATCTCGGTCATCCTCGGCATCAGCGAGCGGACAGTGAAATTCCACATCAAGAACATCATGCGCAAGCTTAATGCGGTCAACAGGTCACACGCGGTAGCGATTGCCATTGAACGTGGCATTATCGACATTGAGTGAACCACTCCAGAAATTTCGGTCGCTTTACCGCGTTTGTCGTTTCGAATTCCCGCCAGTCGATCATTCCTGCCACTGCAACAACTCTGTCCGGCATAGTCAGCGGGTTACCGATCAATTTGGAGGGGAAGCCTCGTGCGTTCAACAGCCTGAATACTTTCTCCTCCACCACCAGGTAGAGATAACGGACCTCTTGCGCGATGCACCAGTGATAGACCCCTTTGTAGAGGAGCATCGTGATGCTGTGCAGTCCGAAGTTCCCCCTGATGTTGCAGTTTCTCGCCTCGGGCGCGACGCAGAGTCGCGATACTTCCACGGTATCCTTCCCCTTCCTTACCTTGTGCAAGGGGCTGATCAGCATCGGGAACTCGCGTTCCATCATCATCTCCTCTTCCGCAGGCACCAGCCTGAGGAAGGCAACCAGTCTCTCTCCGACGTCGAAAACCCCCAGGAAAGAGGCGTGGTCGTCATAGGTATCGGTTTCCAGGGAATCCTCTGTCGGCGCAACCCACCCCAATTCCTGGCTGAACACCCTGTGCCTGAGATGATACGCCTCGATCACCTCGTCCCATTCAGTCACCTCCCTCAAACAAAATTCCCCTTCCTGGATACATACCCCGTAGTGATACCCCCTGATCTCCTTCGCCCATGACAAATTCACCGCAGTCTGCATTTTGCACCTCCTGTCCGGTATTAAGAGCGCTTCTGCGAAAAGGGGTGCAAAAATACCACCTGTAAAATTTTTGCTGTCCTTAAGGACAGGTGGGAGGTTTTTAACTAAAAAACAGATATAATTCAATTAGGTGATTTTTATGGGGTTTTCTCAGGAAAACGAGGTCATGGTTCGTAATTTTCAGTGCAGAAAATGCGAGGGAAAGAGCAGCGGAAAAGCGAGGCCTATCGTAACAGGGCGCAGTGTTCGTCAATCGAAAACTACACTTCCCGATCAACAGAGAGCTGCCGATGAAAGTCCTGATAGTCGATGACAATGCCAAGGACAGGAAACTTCTCCGGCTCTGCCTGGAAAAGCGTGGCTGCCAGGTTCTGGAGGCGGCGGACGGCGAGGCGGGGCTGGAGATGGCTGGCAGTGGCGGGCCGGAGCTCATCATCTCCGATGCCATGATGCCGAAGCTCGACGGCTTCAATTTCCTGAGAAAGATAAAACGTGCCCCGCAACTGCAGACGATCCCTTTTGTCTTCTATTCTGCGGTCTATTGCGGGAGCAAGGATGAAGAGCTGGGCCTGGCTCTGGGGGCCGATGCGTTTCTTATCAAGCCGACCGAGCCGGAAGAGCTTTGGCAAAAATTGAGCGAGGTGGTGGAGCGCAACGGTCGGAACGTCTGTCAGCTTCCGTCCGGTCTGCCGGCGGAAGAGGAGGAGTACCTGAAGAGGTACACCGACATCGTTACCTCCAAGCTGGAAGAGAAGGTGGCGGAGCTGGAAAAGGCAAGGCAGGAGCTGGAGCGTAGCGAACAGCGCTACAGCCGCCTTCTCGGCTCGGTGACCGACTATATCTACACGGTGCAGGTGAAGAACGGCCGGCCGGTCTCCACGTCCCACGGCCCTGGTTGCCTGGCGGTTACAGGATACACCCCTGAAGAGTACAGTGACGACCCCGGCCTCTGGTACCGCATGGTGTCCGAGGCGGACAGGGAGGCGGTGGAGCGCCAGACTGCCCTGGTTCTTTCGGGGGAGGATTTTACTCCTGTCGAGCACCGCATAATCCACAAGGATGGCCGGATCCGCTGGATAAGAAACACGCCGGTACCCCGTTATGACGCGAAAGGGAAGCTGACGGCCTATGACGGCCTCGTGTCCGACATCACCGACCTGAAGAAGCTGGAGGAAAAACTCCGCCATGCCCAGAAGATGGAGGCGGTCGGTCAGCTTGCCGGGGGGATCGCCCATGACTTCAACAATATACTGACAGCGGTTATAGGGTACGGAAGCCTCCTGGAAATGCACATGAAGGGGGACGACCCCCTGAGGCACAATGTGGAGCAGATCCTGGCTGCGGCCGAGAGGGCCGCTACCTTGACTCAGGGGCTTCTGGTGTTCGGCCGGAAGCAGATTCTCAATCCGAAGCCGGTCAACCTGAACGATATCGTCAGGAGCGTGGAAAAGCTTCTGGCGCGCCTGATTACCGAAGATATCGAGATGAAGAGCCGCCTCGCCGGCACGGACCTGGTCATCATGGCCGATGCCGGGCAGATAGACCAGGTCCTTATCAACCTGGTCACCAATGCCCGCGACGCCATGCCGGACGGCGGGGTTCTGACCATCGAGACGGAGCCGGCGAAAATGGACCATGAGTTCATCAAGACGCACGGATACGGGATTCCGGGAAACTTTGCCCTTCTGTCAGTTACCGACACCGGGGTGGGATTGGATGAGCAGACCCGCCTGAGGGTTTTCGAGCCGTTCTTCACCACCAAGGAGGTCGGGAAGGGGACCGGTCTCGGCCTCTCCATAGTCTACGGGATCGTCAAGCAGCACAACGGCTACATCAGCGTCTACAGCGAGCAGGGGAAGGGGACCGCCTTCAAGATTTACCTCCCCCAGATCAGGGCCAGCGTGCTGGAAGCCGAAGCCGTCGCCCCCCTGCCTGCCCGAGACGGGCATCGGACCATTCTTGTTGCCGACGACGACACGGAGGTGAGAAACATTACCCGCGCCCTGCTCGAAGAGTACGGCTACGAAGTGGTGGAAGCAGCCGACGGGGATGAGGCGGTAGCCATGTTCAACAAGCATCGGGATAGGATCGATCTGCTTCTCCTCGATGTAGTCATGCCGAGGAAAAATGGCAAGGAGGCGTATGACGAGATCATAAAATTGAATCCTGACATAAAGGCGCTCTTTTTCAGCGGCTACACGGCCGATGTCATCAAGCGCAAGGGGGTTGAGGAGGAGGGGTTAAACCTGCTCACCAAGCCGGTGGCGCCTCGGCAGCTGCTCAACAAGGTGAGGGAGATACTGAAGAAGGGGGCCAGGAAGTGAGCCCGAACTGGAAGCCGCTGGTAATCATCGGGGTAGCGCTCGTCGCCCTCGTTCTGTTCATTGCCCTGGCCTCGAAGTTCATTCTGCTCGACAGCTTCGTCATGCTTGAGGAACAGAGTGCCAGGCAGGATACCAGGAGCGCCATCGATCTGCTGGACAGCGACCTGGCCACGCTGAACAGCAAAAACGGTGACTGGTCCAACTGGGATGAGAGCTATGCGTTCATCAGGGACGGCAACCCGGAATTCATCAAAACCAATATCGTAGACAACACTTTCGTCGAACTCCGTGTCAACCTGTTCATCTTTGTGAACTCCAGCGGCAGGATCGTATTCAGCAGGGCCTTCGATCTGGATAAAATGAGGGATTTGCCCGTGCCCCCGGGCCTGGTCCGGCTCATTTCAGCGAATGGATTGCTCTCTGGACGCTCCGCCCCCCGGGACGGTACTCTCGGGACAGTTCTCCTCGACGAGGGGATCATGATGATATCCGTTCGCCCAATCCTGACCAGCAAGGGAAAAGGGGAGCCGCGGGGAACACTGATAATGGGGCGGTTCATTGACCGGCACATGCTGGGGAAAATGGCCGGGATCACCCACCAGTCGCTGGCGCTGCAACGCCTGGACGATCCACGCATGACTCACGATTTCCGGGAGGTGCGTCAGCTCCTTTCGGATCGCCGGCCCATTGTCGTTAACCAGTTTGGTGAAGGGTCCGTAGCTGGATACGCGCTGCTCAAGGACATCTTCGGCAAGGAAGTCCTCATGCTGCGGGTCGAGATACCGCGTGTCATATACCGGCAGGGACAGAAGACGATTTACTGGTTCAACCTCTGGTTTGCCGCGCTTTCCCTTGCGTTCGGCGGCTCAAGTCATCTGTTCATCTATAATCTGGCGGTTTCGCGCCAGAAGCGCAAGGAAAGCGAGGACCGCTTCCAGGCAATCGTCGAGCAGAGCTCGGAGGGGATTCTTCTCGTGGATTCCCGCAGCGGCGCCATTCTTGAGAGCAACGGCGCCTTCAGGGAAATGTTCGGCTATGACGCCAGGGATCTCGAAATGGTGACGCTGCGCGCCATAAACCCGGATTCGAGCTGCGATCTTGAGGATACTATCCGCGAGCGGCTGCGGAAACAGGTGTTGTTCGTGACCGAACGGCGCTGTCGGCGCAAGGACGGCGCCCTTCTGGACGTGGAACTGCGTGCGAGCCCGGTGTTTTCCGAGGGTATCGAGCAGCTCTGCCTCGTGGTCCATGACGTAACAGCGCACAACAGGCTGGAAGAGCAGCTCCGCCAGTCCCAGAAGCTTGAGGCTGTGGGTCAACTGGCCGGGGGGGTGGCCCATGATTTCAACAACATCCTCTCGACCATCTTCGGTTACTGCTGCCTGATGGACATGGAGCTGGAACCGGAACACCCGTCGCGCCACAACTTGGACCAGGTCCTTGCGGCCGCCGACCGGGCGGCCTACCTGACCAACGGGTTGCTCTCCTTCAGCAGGAAGCAGGTCCTGGAGCCGAAACCGGTCGAGATCAACGGAATCATAAGGAATACGGAAAATTTCCTGGGGCGGCTGATAGGAGAGGATATCGAGTTCCGGACCGTCCTTGCCGACCGCCCCCTTATCGTGATTGCCGACAGCGGTCAGCTCGACCAGGTGCTCATGAACCTTGCGATCAATGCCCGGGACGCCATGCCCCACGGCGGTCTGCTGACAATCGAGAGCGGCAGCAAGGAGCTGGACGAGGAGCACATGATGAAATTCGGCTACGGCAAGCCGGGCAACTACGCGGTGATTGCCGTTTCCGACACCGGCGCCGGCATGGACGAGAAGACCCGGCAGAGGGTATTCGAACCGTTCTTCACCACCAAGGAACCGGGAAGGGGGACGGGGCTCGGCCTCTCCATCGTCTACGGGATCGTCAAGCAGCACAAAGGCTACATCAACGTTTACAGTGAGCCGGGAAAAGGGACGACATTCAGGATATATCTCCCCCTTACCCCGTCCACTGACCTGGAAACCGGTGAAGAGGGTTCTTCCGTCATTCCCCTGACAGGGGCCGAGACTGTTCTGGTGGCTGATGACGATACCAAGGTGAGGAGAATTACCTGCGAGGTGCTGGAGAGATTCGGCTACAGGGTCATCGAGGCAGTGGATGGGGAGGATGCGGTGGCGAAGTTCAGCGAGAAGGAGGGGGATATCGCTCTTCTGGTCCTCGACCTGATGATGCCCGGAAAGAACGGCAAAGAGGCATACGACGAGATCAGAAAGGCCAGGGGGGATGTAAAGGTCCTGTTTATCAGCGGTTACACGGCATACGTGGTGCACCGGCAAAAGATACTCGAAGAGGGGCTGGACTTCATCTCCAAGCCGCTTGAGCCGACCGCGTTCCTGAGGAAAATCCGGGAGGTTCTGGACAGATGACACTGCGCATACTTGTAGTTGACGACGACCCCATGACCCTCAAGGTGACCGCCCTCATGCTGGAAGAGGAAGGTTACCGTGTTTCGACACTTAACAATGCCGACGAGGCGGTCGCGTTTCTGGGGAGCAATCCGGTGGAGGCGGTGCTGACGGATATCAGAATGCCGGGAGTGTCCGGAATCGAGCTGCTGGAGCGGATTCGAGACAAGGATCCCCAAATTCCGGTAATCATGATGTCGGCGTACGCGGAGCTGGAGACTGCCGTGGAGTCCCTCCGGAAGGGGGCATTCGATTTTCTGATCAAGCCGTTCAAGCCGGTGCAGCTTTACAATTCGATGAAAAAGGTAATGGAGCATCGCCGGCTTCTGGAGATGGAGGCTAATTACAGAAAAGAGCTGGAAGAGACGGTCAGGATCAGGACCCTGGAGGTCAAGGAAGCGAGCAGGGAGATGATATTGAGGCTGGTGACGGCCGCGGAATATAAGGATGACGAGACCGGGTCGCACATCAAGCGGATTGGTCTCTACACGAAAAAAATCGCCGAGCAGCTTCTCTTGCCGGAGGATTTCGTCGAGCACATCGCCATGGCGAGCACCATGCACGATGTGGGAAAGATCGGCATACCGGACAAAATACTCCTGAAACCGGCTCCATTGGATGCCGAGGAATTTTCCGTCATGAAAACCCACACCGTAATCGGTCATAAGATTCTTTCCGGGTCAAATCACCCGAACATCCAGCTTGCCGCCTCCATTGCCCTGAATCACCATGAACGGTGGGACGGCAGCGGGTACCCGAACGGCCTGAAGGGGGAGGATATTCCCATCGAGGGGCGGATCGCGATGCTGGTGGATCAATACGATGCGCTGCGCAGCAAAAGGCCGTACAAGCCGGCTCTGGACCATGGAACTGCGGTCCGTATCATCACCGAAGGAGACGGCCGCACGGAACCGGGACACTTCGACCAGCGGGTCCTGAATGCTTTCCGGGAGTTGGCCGGACAGTTCGAGGAGATATTCGATAACTTTGCGGAGAGCGTGCCCGTATAATCCGGCCACGCAGGGGAGCAACCGGCATAAGTCTGCAAATCCCGTTCCGGCCTGACCGGCCCGGCTTATTGACAACGCAGGACATTCGAATATTGTTTAACTATAGAAGGTTCTAATTTTTACCGGTGGGCGGAGTATTTCCTGTGCGCCGAATCATATACATACCGATCGTTCACACCGAAGCGGACATGGGGTCGGTCTCGGAAGAGATGAAGAAGGAGTACCTTGCCAGGTACGGGAAGATCAGGTGGCTCGAACATCTCAGGCTTATAGACCGGCTCTGGGAGAATATCAGCAAGCGGCTTCTTGCAATGCCCCTGGAGCCCGGCAAGACGAGGCTTTACCAGGACGGGCTTCCGGTATGCGGAAAGGAAGAGGACATTGTGCGGGAGCTCGCAGGCATGGGGAGCAAGAACCATCTCCTCCTGAAGGAATTGATGGAAAAGGGCGCGACGCTCATGGGGACTGAATCCCCTGACCTCCTCATCCAGGAGCACAGAAACATCAAGGAAATGGTGAGCGAGCAGGGGAAAAGCGGCGGGAAGGGGAGGCTCAATGCTTTCAGAAGCATAAGCAACGGCCTCCTGGCAAAGAGGGACCAGTTCATTGCCGCAAGGATATCCGAAACCCTGCTGGAGGGGGAGACCGGGGTCCTGTTCATAGGCGCCATGCACAAGGTGGATAAGAGCCTGCCCAGGGATATCAGGATAGTTTATTTAACGTAAGGCTGAAGGTCGCCAAGACGGCGTTTTATCAAAGAGCAACCTCCCAAACCTTACCACCCCCAGCCCTTTAGGCCCTTTGGGTCCTCCTAAAATAGGAGGGGAGTAAACTCCCCCTCCTTGGTTAGGAGGGGGCTGGGGGGTGGTCGAGAAAGCTGAAGTTACTCAGAAGGAGTCAAAGATGTCCGAGATAAGCCTCAAGGTCACCGAAGCACTGCCCAAGGACGTTGGCAGGGGGGTAGCCAGGATCGATCCGGAAGTCCTCGATAAATTGAAGGCGGAAATCGGGGACGTGCTGGAGATTACCGGCAAGAAGACCACCGTTGCCAAGGCAATGCCGGTTTTCAAGGAGCTCAGGGGGAAGGGGCTGGTCCAGATAGACGGCCTTACGCGGAGCAATGCCGAGGCCGGGATCGGCGAGAAGGTCCATGTCAAAAAGGTTTCGTGCAAGGAGGCAAACAAGGTTGTCCTTGCGCCGGTTGCTACGGGTGGGGTGGGGGACTCCAAGTTCGTGGGGAGGCTTCTGGAAGGGCTCCCCATCCTTGCCGGCGACAGGGTCAGGGCAACCCTGTTCGGAACGCGGTCCCAGGATTTCACTGTGGTTGACACCGTGCCGGCCGGGGCCGTGGTGATCAATTCGCAGACCCACGTGATAATAGAGGAAAAAGGTGCCGGAGTCAGCAGGGCCAAGGTTTCGTATGAGGATGTCGGGGGCCTGGGCAAGGGGATACAGAAGGTGCGGGAGATGATAGAGCTGCCACTGCGGCACCCCCAGATATTCGAGAAGCTCGGGATCGACCCCCCGAAAGGACTTCTGCTTCACGGCCCTCCGGGGACCGGAAAGACCCTTATCGCGCGGGCTGTTGCCAATGAAACCAACGCCAACTTCTACTCCGTCAGCGGGCCGGAGATAATCCACAAGTTTTACGGCGAGAGCGAGGCCAAGCTTCGGAACCTGTTCGAGGAGGCCCGCAAGAATGCCCCGAGCATCATTTTCCTGGACGAGATCGACGCCATTGCCCCGAAAAGGGAGCAGGTGACCGGCGAGGTGGAGAAGCGGGTGGTGGCGCAGCTCCTGGCGCTGATGGACGGGCTGGCGGAGAGGGGGCAGGTCATCGTGCTGGGCGCCACCAACATCCCCCATGCCCTTGATCCGGCGCTGCGCCGGCCGGGACGGTTCGACCGGGAGCTGGAGATAGGCATCCCCGACAGCAAGGGAAGGCTTGAGATATTGGAGATCCACACTCGCGGCATGCCGCTCACGGAAGATGTTGACCTCCAGAAGCTCGCCCAGATGACCCACGGCTTCGTGGGAGCGGACCTGGAGGCCCTCTGCCGGGAAGCGGCCATGAACTCCATCAGGAGGATAATACCCAGGATCGAGTTCGAGCTGGAGCATATCCCCTATGAGCTTATCCAGGAGCTGAACGTGACCATGGAGGATTTCCTGAGCGCCCAGGCCGAGATCGAGCCGACGGCCATGAGGGAGTTCTTTGTCGATATCCCCAACGTCACCTGGGACCAGGTCGGGGGGCTCACGGAGGTGAAAAAGGAGCTGGACGAGGCGGTGGTCTGGCCGATGACGTATGCGGACCTCTATGAATTCGCCAAGGTGAAGCCGCCGAAGGGGGTCCTTCTCCATGGCCCGCCGGGGACCGGGAAGACGCTCCTTGCCAAGGCCCTCGCCACGGAAAGCAAGGTGAACTTCATCTCCATCAAGGGGCCGGCCCTCATGTCCAAGTACGTGGGTGAATCGGAGCGGGCGATCCGGGAGGTGTTCAAGAGGGCCCGGCAGGCGGCGCCCTGCATCCTTTTCTTCGACGAGATGGACGCCATTGCTCCCGCACGCGGGGGAGGAGGAGATTCCCATGTTTCGGAGAGGGTGATAAGCCAGCTCCTCACCGAGATCGACGGGACCGAGGAACTCAAGGGGGTGTTTATCCTTGGCGCCACCAACAGGAAGGACATTATTGACCCGGCACTTCTGCGGCCGGGGCGGATCGACATGCTGATCGATATCCCCCCTCCCGACGAAGCCGCCCGCCTGGAGATTTTCAGGGTCCATACGACCGGGAAACCGCTCGCAAAAGATGTGGACTTCAAGTTCTTTGCCACTGCAACGGAAGGGCTGGTGGGCGCGGACATCGAGTTCATCTGCCGGAAGGCCGCACTCAACGCGATCTGCGAGTTTGTGGAAAAAGGGGCAGGCGACACCAGGACCTTGAAGATATCAGCCAAACAGTTCCGTGATGCACTGAAGGTTTTCAATGAAGAGCGGATATGAAAGCCGGAAGGAAGGATGAGCATGCACAGGATTCTTCTCGTTGATGATGAGAAAAATGTCGGGCAGATAGTGGGCAGTTTTCTTGCCGCTGAGAATTGCGAGGTAGAGCACGTGCTGACCGGCGGCGAAGCCCTTGACAGGATGAGGGAGGAGAGGCTTCCCGACCTGGTCCTGCTCGACATCAACCTTCCGGACATCAACGGCATGGACGTCCTCAGGGAGATGAAGCTCATCAACAAGGACATCCCGATCGTCATGATGACCGGCTCCAGAGAGATAGAAACCGTTGTCCGCTCCATCAAGATGGGAGCGGCGGATTTCATCCAGAAGCCGTTCAGGCCCCATGATTTCACCAGGTTCATCAGGGAAGTGATAAGCGCGAGGAAGCTGCCGGAGCGCGAAAGTTGCGGTATCGTGGGGAGCAGCACCGGAATGAGGAAAGTCACGCGGCTGGCGGACAAGTTCGCCCTTTCCGATCTGACCATCCTGCTTCAGGGTGAGAGCGGCACCGGCAAGGAGCTGTTCGCCAGGGCCATCCACCAGCGGAGCAAGAGGGGCAAGGGGCCTTTTGTTCCTCTGGATTGCGCGGCCCTGACGGAAACGCTAATCGATACCGAGCTTTTCGGACACGAAAAGGGTTCGTTCACCGGGGCGTCCGACAGGAAGATCGGGAGGTTCGAAAGGGCTCATGGCGGGACGCTCTTCATCGACGAGGTGGAAAACCTTTCCCCTTCCAACCAGGCCAAGCTGTTGAGGGCTGTGGAGGAAAAACGGATCGAGCGGGTCGGCGGTTCGAAGCCGATCAAGGTGGACGTGCGAATAATCGCTGCCAGCAATGTCCCGCTCACCGAGGTCATCGACAGAGGAGGGTTCCGGAAAGACCTCTATTACCGGTTCAGCCAGATGACGATACATATTCCCCCCCTCAGGGAGAGGAAAGGGGACGTGGATATCCTGATCCGGCATTTCCTGGAAACCTATTCCGCCGAGTTCGGAAGGGATGCCTGCATATCCGATGAGGCACTGGGGTTGCTGAATGTCTATGCATGGCCCGGCAATGTGCGCGAGCTGGAGAATGTCGTAAAGTCGACCGCGATCCTTGCCGATGGTGATATCCATGCGGAACACCTTCCCCACTATATCAGGGCGGGGAGCTTCCCTTCGCTTGGGAAGGCCGAGGAATGGGCCGTGCCGGGAATAAAGGTTGATGAGGAGATAGAGAAGGGACTGCGGGAAGGCTCGCTGGATCTGAAGGCGCTGGTCAGGCGCTGGAGCGACAGGCTCGAAGAGACCGTCATCAGGAAGGTCATGGAAAGGTCGAACCTGAACATGATCCGGGTCTCCCGGTTCCTGAACATAGACCCCAAGACGCTCCGCTCCAAAATCAGCCAGATCAGGTCGGACATGAGCAGAGATATCCGGAGAGGGAAACGTTTCCCCGAAAGGGGAGGAGATTCCCCCCCCTTTCAGGATTGAAGACCCGGAATGGTCATCGAATGAATAACTGTTTCCGCGAGAATATCGCGCAATATTATCTGGTTAGCTTTTTTTGTGAGATATTTCCAATTCTGGCATGCCATTTGTAGTCTATTGAATATGCGTTCCCGCCGGGTGCCTCTAAATGCACAGGGGACGTAAATCCAAGGTAAAGGTGGTGAACAGTCATGGCAGTCGAGAAAACAATGGCATCTTCCAGTCTCGTGGAAGTAGTCGACAGGATTCTGGACAAGGGTGTATGCATCGATGCGTGGGCAAGGGTCTCCCTGGTGGGGATTGAGCTTCTCGCCATCGAAGCTAGGGTCGTTGTTGCCTCCGTGGATACTTTCCTGAAGTATGCCGAGGCAATAGGCCTGACAACCACGGCTACGGCAATGCATGCGTAAGCCGGCCAAAACGAGAGGACATCCTTGAGGCATAAAGGCGCGCAAGCCCCTTTGTTGACGAAGCTTACTCAAGCGTGTCTCCTCCGTTCATTCCATCGAATGAACCCTCAAATTATCAATCGGCGGAGTCGATTAAATGGAACTCCAGGAACGGATAAAAACGACAGGTCTGGAGCTGGTCAATTCGTACGAAAAGCGCCTGAAGCTCCTTAATGGCCTGGTCTGCGAAGCGGTCAGGCGCGTGAACGGTTACTGCAGGGAACAGGAAGAGTTGAGCGGGCAATTGAAGGAGAACCTTGCAAGGCATGAGGGGATGAGAAAGAAGGATTTTGACGGACTGATGGATACCGTCCTTGAGAAGAGGCGGCAAAGCGAGAGAGAAACCAGGCTTTCACTGGAAAAGATATGGCAGGAAGAGAGCGAGATGATCGAGCTCCTGAGGGAGGCCCTCACCGGGAACTGCAACCTGGCAGATTTCGAGAGGATGAAAAGCGAGACCCTGTCGCGGCACAGGGATAAGGAAAAAGAGGTCGCAAGGTCGCTGATGAAGTTTCAGCTGGAGCAGGAAGAGTTGAGCATCGTATTGAAAAAGCTACTCTCCAGGGGGAGAGAGGTAAGAGTCAAAGAGTTCAAGGCCATGGTCAGGACCCTGGTGAACAGCGACGGGGAGATCGGCCGGGAGGTCGACCGATTGCTCGAAGAGTTCGGCAGGATCCGCCAGGAAGTGGCAGCCCAGTGGGATGGCCTGTTCAGTTACTATGAAAAGGGGACCGAACAGGGGTGAAAAATCATAACGAAAGGAGATATCAAAATGGCTAGACAAGACGATTTCAAAACGCTGGCTCAGGATATTACAGCTTCGTTCGATGAAAGAATGGCCGTTCTCGCGTCCATAAAAAAGGACATCCAGGAGATGAAGGAAGACGTCCATCGGATGCTCGAAGGCATCAGCAGGGAGCGGGGCGAGAACACGGCGCAGCTCAGGAAAAATCTCACGAAGTCGAAGTCCGCATTGAAGAGAGATACGTCGAACCTTCTCAAGGGGTTCGAGAAGGAGCACCAGGAGTCGCTCGCAACCTGGTCCCACCTTGGTTCGACGATGAAGTCCAAAAGGAGCGGGATTGCCGGGAAAACGCATAAACATCAATAACCCCACATAGCCGTTCATAGCCGTGACGATTAACGCCGGACGCAAAGTCGCAGAGCGCACAGAAGTTCTCTTGCCGGGATTTTCTTTCTGTGCCTTTGCGTTTTGGCGCCTCTGGGCCGATGGATTTTCATATTTCTATAATCGATTACAGTCCTGACAAAGGAGAGGAATATGTCGGAAGAAAATGTGGAAAGCATGACAACCGTCCTGGAGCCCCGGTCTTTGCCGAATTTCGTGGAAACGGAATATGTCCGGGATGTTACGGAGCGGGCAATGGCCTATATCGCGGCAGGGTTTCCCGTACACTTCAGGGGGGTCTCCGGCACCGGCAAGACCACCATTGCCATGCATGTGGCCGCCAAGCTCGGCAGGCCGATGGTCATCATGCACGGGGACGAGGAGCATTCCACTTCCGACCTTGTGGGTGGGGCGCACGGCTACAAGAAAAAGAAGGTGGTGGACAACTTCATCCACTCCGTTCTGAAAACCGAAGAGAGCATGAACAGCTCCTGGATAGACAGCCGGCTGACCCTTGCCTGCAAGCATGGTTTCACCCTCATCTACGATGAATTCACCCGGTCCAGGCCCGAGGCGAACAATATCCTCCTGTCGGTACTCCAGGAAAAGATGATGGGTCTTCCCACCGCGCGGGGGGGAGAAGGGTATCTCAAGGTGCATCCCAACTTCGTGGCCATTTTCACGAGCAACCCTGAGGAGTATGCGGGCGTTTACAGGAGCCAGGACGCCCTGCGCGACAGGATGGTCACGATCGACATCAGTTATCCGGACAAGGAAACGGAAGTTGCCATAACCGCCTCAAAATCTGGACTTCACAAGCTTGAAGCCGAAAAGATAGTGAATATCGTAAGGGATTTGAGGGATTCCGGGAAATACGAGTTCGCCCCCACGGTGCGCGGCTGCATCATGATAGCGAAGACCGTGAAAGTGAGAAAGGCGCCGATAGAAGCGGGGAACAAGGTCTTCAGGAGCATCTGCTGCGATGTCCTTGCCTCGGAAACAAGCAGGGTGGGGAGCGAGGCGAACATAAAAAAGGTGAAGGAAATCATAGACGTGTTGATCGACAAGCGGTGCGGAAAGGTTCTCGAGACTCTGCCAAAAGCCCCCCAGAGGGTCGCGGTGGGAGACCAGGTCGTCAGATTGTAGGGGCCGGTATCTTCAGGGACGGTACATATGGAGGTTCACAACGTGAGCATTACCAGGCCAACTGTCGTAAAGACCCCGAAAATGAGCTCCCTGCCGAAGGCCTCGGTGAACCAGTACCTGGATCTCTATGTGCTGACCAGGAAGAGGACGAAGCTGGAGCTTGAGATGCAGGCGCTGCTCAAGAGGAAGAAGAGTATAGATGACGAGCTGCTCGATCTTGAAAACGAGATAAGGAAGATCGGGAGAACGATATACCTGGATGACGGTAAAAAGAAGAAGGGCGCTCCGGGGAAGGAAACGAAGGACACTTACAAAACGATTGTCATGGAATACTGAGCCAGAGGTTCCCCCTCCCTTGACGGGAGTTTGGGGAGTTTCGCGCCTTGGAGATGCCGGGTGGACAATAACTATCTGTACTGCATAATCGGGACCGGTGAGGCGAGGAATTTCGGCCCCATCGGTATCGGCGGCCGCGGAGACGTGGTCACCACAATCCATTACGAAAATATTTCCGCGGTAATCAGCGGCACGCCGACAATCAAATACGACCTGAACAGGGAAAACATGCTGGCCCATCAGAAGGTCGTCGAAGAGGTGATGAGGGATTATACCGTCCTCCCCGTGAGGTTCTGCACCGTTTCCGAAAGCGTGGATGATATCAGGCGGGTGTTGCGGAAGAGGCAGGCCGAGTTCAGGAACCTGCTGAAGGAGATGGACAACAAGGCGGAGGTCGGGGTGAAGGCCCTCTGGAAGGATTTGAAGGGGGTGTTTCAGGAGATCGTCGAAAACGATCCGGAGATAAGGCGCATGAAGGATAAGGTCGCCCTGCTTCCTCCGGACAAGGGGTACACCGACAGGGTCAACCTTGGCAGAATGGTCCAGGGGGCCCTGGAAGCGCGGAAGAAACGGGAAGCGGAGAACATCCTCGGCAGACTGGCCCATATTTCGCGAAAAACCGTCACCAACAAGCTGCATGGAGACAGCATGGTCCTGAACGCGGCCTTTCTCGTGGAGGGGAGGCGCACCAGGGAATTCGACGAGAAGATGGAAGAGCTGGGCACTGTTTGCGGGGAGAGGCTTACGTTCAAATATGTCGGTCCGGTGCCGCCGTTCAACTTTGTGAACATAGTCGTGGAGTGGAAATAAGGGTACGGACAGGGGGCTGAGATGGCTGAGAAAACCAGGAAAACCGAAAAGAAGGATGAAGGGGTCGAGATCGACTTCGGTATGGGGAAAGTCTCGTTCGGAGGGCTCTTCAAGGGGCTCGGGACCCTTATCGATCTTGCGGCCACCGCGGCCGAAAAGGGTGAAGAGCTCCGGAAGATGGGAGAGATAAAGGGGCTGCCCAAGGAGGCGAAGGGGGTCTACGGTTTTACGGTGCGGACCCTGGGCGGGGCGCCGGTCGTGGAGTCCTTCGGCAATATCAGGGACACACCCCGTGGTCCCGTGGTCGAAGAGGTCCGGGAGCCGATGGTGGATGTGTTCGATGAGAAGGACCACGTGATGGTGGTCGCTGAAATGCCGGGAGTGGCCAAGGAGCATATCCACGTCGATGTGAAAGGGAAAACCATGACGCTCAAGGCCGACAACAAGGAGCGGAAATACCTGAAGGAAGTATCCCTCCCGTCAACAGTCGATCCGGCTACCCTCAAGTTCGCTTACAAGAACGGCATACTCGAGGTTAAGGTCTCGAAGAAGAAGGCCACTACGAAGCATTGAAGGGACGACGATGCCAAAGCAGCTCTTCTGCGTTGTCTGCAATGATGGCGGAGGTCCGGGAATCCCCGGCGATGGCGCTTATCTCGTGCCGTACCGCGACATCGCCCTGGTGGTGAAGGAATCGCCTTCCGTGGATTACGCCTCCCTCTCCAGGGATATTCTTGTCCGGCAGCTGGCAAGCCATCAGTCGCTGATCGAGGGGCTCATGGATGAACATACCGTTGTCCCGATAAAGTTCGGGACATCTGCCGCTGATGACGGTGAGCTCCTTGAAATACTGGAGTCGGGATATCCGGGATTCAAAAAGGCAGTCGACACCATGGCGGGCAAGGTCGAAGTGGACCTGATAGCCTTGTGGAACGACCTGGATTCGATGTTGAAGGAACTCGGGGAACGGGACGAGATACGGCGGTTCAGGGAAGGTATCGATCCGGCCTCTCCGGAGAAACTGAGGGAACAGGCCGTGGAACTTGGGAAAATGGTAAGGACGGCGCTGGAGGAGGAAAACAACAGGCTCAGGGACGAGATCGTGACCTCGATGAGCCAGTTCGTTCTGGGCCAGAGGGTGCGCGAGCATTTTGACGACCGGATGCTGATGAACGTGGCCTTCCTGATCAGGCGGGAGGAAAAAATCGCTCTGGACGAGTGGATTGAAGAGCTGGACAGCAAATATGAGGGCACGATGAATTTCAGGATCATAGGGCCGCTTCCACCGCATAGTTTCAGCACCCTGGAGATACGCAGGGTAGGGGCGCGGGAAATGGAGGACGCGATGCGCATGACGGGGGTGAAGGCGGGCGCCGGTCCGGACGAGCTCAGGCAGTCGTACCGGAAGCTTCTCCGGAGCTATCATCCCGACAAGAACCCTGACGATCCAGGTGCGCAGGAACGCTTCGAGAAATTCAACGAGGCATACAGGACCCTTGCTGATTGCCACCTCTCCGCAAGCCGCAAGGACGCCATAATGGTAAGGGTCCTTCGATGATATTCCTGCTGGATGATCTGCTCCTTGCACCCATAAAAGGGGTTGTGTGGGTGGCGGACAAAATCGATGAGATGGTGGAGACGGAACTGACCGATGATTCCAGGGTCAGGGAAGAGCTTCTCGAACTCCAGATGCGCCTTGAGCTGGATGAGATAACCGAAGATGAGTACCAGCAGGGGGAAACCGAGCTGATGGGCCGGCTGGAGGAGATCAGGAAATATAAGGAAGGGACATGAAGAACGTCGAGCAGCTTGAAAAAACGGAGGTAGCAAAGATGGCCATGTCTATCGGGGACATCATCCGGAAGGCGCGGAGCGAGCTCGGCGATCTCACCGGCCTGGAGCTTTCCTCCACCGTGAGGACCCTGAAGGACGACAAGGGATGGCGGGTATCGGTGGAAATGGTGGAACAGCACGTGGTTCCCAGCAACATGGACATCCTGGCAACCTACGAGGCCATTCTTGACTATAACGGCAACTTTCTGGAATTCAGCCGCAGGGGAGTGCGCAGACGGGCGGAAACGCGGGTTGAAGAAGAATAGAAATGTGGCCGGCCCCGGTTTCCTCGATAATCCCGCCCTTAGGCTGATCCTGTTCGGCGGCAAGGGGGGCTGCGGCAAAACCACGTCCGCGGCCGCGGCATCCATTTGCCTTGCGCGGCAAAGCCCCGGCAAAAAGGTGCTCCTCGCCTCGACCGACCCGGCCCATTCACTCGGGGACAGCTTCGAGAGAAAAGTAGGGGGAGAGCTGCTCCAGGTTGGGGAACTCGAAAATCTCTGGCTCCTGGAGATGGATGCCCGGAAGCTCTTCGAGGACTTCAAGGGAAAAAACGCCGAGACAATCAAAAAGCTGGCGGAAAGGGGCACCTATTTCGAGAAGGATGATATAGAGAGTTTCTTTATCCTGTCACTGCCGGGGCTGGACGAAGTCATGGCCGTAATGGAGCTGGCAAGGATACTCAAGCGGGGCGACTTCGACCTGATCATCCTGGACACAGCCCCGACCGGCCATACCCTTCGGATGCTGGCTCTTCCGGCCCAGATGAGAAAATGGGTTGAAGTCTTCGACCTCATGCAGGAGAAGCACCGGTTTTTCCAGAAGCGTTTCAGGGGAAGGTGCGTGAGGGACGAGGCCGATGAGTTCCTGAAAGCGCTCTCAGACGATCTAAGCATGGTGGAGTCTCTTTTCAGGGACAACGGAACCGTTGAATTCGTGCCGGTCACCATTCCCGAGCCCGCGGCAATTGAAGAGACCCACAGGTTGCTGGTCTCCCTGAGTTCATTCGGCATTCTGGTGAGAAGCGTCATAGTGAACCGCGTCATCGGCAATAGTGAATGTCCGTACTGTTCTTCGAGAAAAAGGGAAGTCGACGGGCGGCTCCAGGAAATCGAGGGTATTTTCAGCGGTTGCAACCTGCTGCCGGTCCCACAGTTCCCCCACGCAATTCAGGGAATGGAGAGCCTGGGCGAGTTTGCGGAGTTGCTCTTCGGGCATGAAAAATTTCGCGACCTTCCGGAAAAAGAAGGCGGGCAATCGGACAGTATCATTAATTTTGCCCCTTCCACTTTTCAGGATGCCGTCTCGGACTTCTTGAAAAAGAAGGAACTGGAATTCCTCTTTTTCGGCGGCAAGGGGGGCGTCGGCAAAACAACCCTGGCAGCGGCGGCCGCGCTCCGGATTGCCAGAGGGACACCAGGGCGGAAGGTCCTGATACTCTCCACCGACCCCGCACATTCTCTGTCGGACTGTTTCGGCTACAAGATAGGGAACGATATAACGGCGGTCATCGAGTCATCGGCGGCAGGGCATGTTTACGCGCTGGAGATGGACGCGCTCCAGATGCTCGACGAATTTCGAAATGGATACCGCTCGGACATTGACGAGATATTCAACAGTTTCGCCGCAAGGGTGGGGGAAATCGCCTTCGATAGAGAGGTGATACGGGGGCTTGTCGATCTTTTCCCGCCGGGGCTGGATGAGATCATGGCGATCAAAAGGATGCTCGAATTAAGAGGGGCGTTCGACCTTTTCATAATAGATACCGCGCCCACCGGCCATGCGCTTCGCCTCCTCGAAACCCCCGAGATCGCTCTGGATTGGCTGAAGACTATACTCAGGCTTCTGCTGAAGTACAAGGATGTTGTCCGGCTGGGTGGCGTTGCCGAAAAGATGATGAATCTCCTCCGGGACGTGAAGAGCGTGCAGGCGGCCCTTACCGACTGCCTGAAAACCGAGTTCGTAGCTGTTACCATCCCCGAGTCCCTCGGCCTTCTGGAAACGGGAAGGCTCCTATCCGGAATCGGCAAGCTGGGGATCAACTCGGGACATATATTCGTGAACATGATGTTCCCTCCCACCTCATGCAGCTTCTGCACGGCGATAAGGGAGGAGCAGATGTCGTGCCTGCGGCGGGTGATAGTCCAGTGGGGAAAGGGATACGAGGTTGCCGCGGTGCCTCAGCTGCCGCACCCTGTCAAGGGACTCGGCGCGCTTGAGGCGATATGCGATGAAACCTGGGAGAAATGAATGGCCATAGAAGGGACGATCAACAACAGCGCTACCCTGCTTGATGTGCTCGACAGGATCCTGGACAAGGGGATCGTGATCAATGCGGACATTGCCATTTCCATTGTCGGGACTGAGCTTCTCGGTATCAAGATCAGGGCTAGCATAGCTTCTTTCGAGGTCGCGGCCCGCTACGGCCTGGCGTTCCCTTCGGGGATAAACCTGGAGGCCCCGGCCTGGAAAGATGGAATCACGGTAAGGGAAGCATGCCCTGAATGCGCCAAGAGGTCGCCGGCGGCAGAGCTGATCGATGCCGGATGCCCGTGGTGTGGCTGGGTGAGCGCCAAGACAAGGTTGCGGGCGCAGGCCGTCGAGCACAGCTAATAATCTTGGGAATATCATGAACGTCGACATCGAACAGGAGAATCTCAAGCAAGGGGTATTGGGTCTCGTTCTTGCGCTGGTGGAGATAATCAGGGACCTCCTCAAGACGCAGGCTGTGCGGCGCCTGGAAGCCGGGAGCCTGAACGACGAGGAAGTGGAAAGGCTCGGAAAGTCGCTCATGGAATTTGACAGGATAGTCGAGCAGCTGAAGGAAGAGAACGGCGTCGTGGACGCGGTAAGGTCAGTGCGGGAAAGCCTGGACAATCTGGTGGAAGGCATCCTCATGGGAGGCGTGGATGGAAGGTAGGTACATTTACTGCGTTGCGGAAGATGGCAAGGACGTATCGTTCGGGAAGATCGGGATAAGTGGGGGAGAGGTCTATACTGTCCATTTCGACGGGCTGGCGGCTGTTGTCCATGATGCTCCGGCCGTCTCCCCGGATTGCCGGGACCGGGACAAGATGATCGACTGGGCGGTTTCGCACCAGAGGGTTGTTGACATGGCGTGGAAGATGTTCGGCACGGTCCTGCCGATAAGGTTCCATACCATTATCAAGGGGGGAGCGGATGGCCTGGAGCAGTGGCTCGGGCAGAACCACGGGGAGCTTAGGAAAAAGCTGTCCCGCTTGAGAGGGCGCAAAGAATACGGCGTACAGGTCTTCTGGGACGCGAACCATGTTGCCGGGAGGCTCGCGGATTCGACCCCGGCGCTCAGGGATCTCAAAATAAAGGCGGGGGCCGGGACAGGCACGGCCTATCTGCACGGGCAACTGCTGGAGAAAGCGTTGAAGTGCGGGATGGAGAAGGAGGCGCAAAGGTTTTTCGAGGATATCTTCAAAAGGATTAATGACGTGGCGGAACGGATTGTCGTGGAGGAGCCGAAACAGGCGGACCAGCAGAGGCAGATGATAATGAACCTCTCGCTTCTTGTCCACGGCGGCAGATACGAGGATTTGAAAGAGGAGCTGGAGATCGTTGACCGGATGGACGGGATCGCGATCCGGCTGACAGGCCCCTGGCCGCCTTACAGCTTTGCCGAAGAGTGACTATGGACATCGAACCTGCCAACAAGGCAAACATCACGCTGGTTGACCTGCTGGAGCGGGTCCTGGACAAGGGGCTTGTGGTCGACGCTGACCTGGTTATCTCCGTCGCCGGGATACCGCTGGTCGGCATCAACCTGCGGGCGGCCCTGGCGGGGATGGAAACCATGGTCAGATACGGCATGATGGAAGGGTGGGACCGGGAGATCAGGAACGCGAGCAGCCAGGGGGAAGCATGTCCCGAATAATAGGAATAGATCTTGGGACCACCAATACGGTTGTCGCCTTCCTTGACAGTGGGTGCCCCGTGATTGTCCCCAACGCCGAGGGGGGGAGGCTTACCCCTTCGGTGGTGGCATTCACCGATGGTGGTGTTGTCACCGGAAGCGAGGCGCTGCGCAATGCCGGCGTAAATCCCGAGGAAACAATCGCCTCGGTAAAAAGGCGCATGGGGACTTCCCACAGGTTTCATCTCCGGGGAGGCATTTACACCCCCCAGGAAATATCGGGGATGATCCTGCAAAAGGTCGCCGGAGATGCCGGAACGTACCTGGGTGAAAGGATCGACAAGGCAGTGATCACGGTCCCCGCCTATTTCAACAACGAGCAGCGGGAGGCCACCAGGGAAGCCGGGGTCATGGCAGGGCTGGAGGTGGTCAGGATCATCAACGAGCCGACCGCCGCCGCGCTGGCTTACGGGCTGGACAAGGAGGAGATCCATACCGTCCTGGTCTGGGACCTGGGAGGCGGAACCTTTGATGTCTCGATTCTGGAGCTGGGGCAAGGGGTCTTCGAGGTCAGGGCCGTCAGCGGTGATACCCGCCTTGGCGGGGATGACTGGGACCAGCGGCTTGCCGGGCATCTGGCCGGAATGATCGAGACGGAGACGGGAATCGACCCTTTTCTAGACAAATCGGCGGTGCCGATTCTGAAACGGATCGCCGAGGGGGCCAAAAAAACGCTCTCCGATGCCCTGTTATCTGACATAGATATCCCCCTGGGTTTCAGAGGGGAGGGTAACTTCGCCGGGAGAAACGTGCGCGCCCGGCTTTCGCGGGAAGAGTTCGAAGCCTTGACTGCCCCTCTCCTCAAGAGGCTGGCCGGACCGACGATTCAGGCCCTTTCCGATGCAGGGCTGAGGCCCATTGATATCGACCGGGTGATCCTCGTGGGTGGCGCCACCAGGATGCCGGCGGTGAGAGAACTGGCACGGCAGATGTTCGGGGATTCAAAAATCTGTCATGATCGCATCAACCCCGACGAGGTGGTTGCCGCCGGTGCCGCGATACAGGGGGGGATTCTTGCGGGGGAGTTCAGCGATCTGGTGCTGGTGGATGTCACGCCGCTCTCCCTGGGGATTGAAACCCAGGGTGGGGTGTTCGCCAGAATCATCGACAGGAATACCCGTATCCCTGTTTCCAGGAACAAAATATTCACGACCGCCGCCGACGACCAGGCATCGGTAAGCATCCATGTCCTCCAGGGGGAGAAGGATGCGGTGAGCGACAACATGAGTCTCGGAATCTTCGATCTTGCGGACATCCCCCCCGCGCCGCAAGGGGAGCCGAAGATCGAGGTGACATTCAACATCGATGTCAACGGCATTCTTCGTGTTTCCGCCGTGGATCTGCACACCGGAAACGAGCAGAAGATAGAAGTCGCCCCCCTTCACCCATCCGCGTCAATAGAGTGATTCCCTTCCCTGACCCCTCCTACATCCACCTTAATGATATTTTATTTGCTTGCCCCCTCCAGAAAAAAGGTGTATCCATTTCACCCTTCAACTCGAAAACCATTTTAGCCACGAATGACACGAATGGACACGAATGTTTCAAGACCTTATTCGTGCTAATTTGTGAATATTACTCTGGCAGATAAATATCACATCGTAGGAGCGGCTTTAGCCGCGATTATCGCGCCTGAAGGCGCTCCTACATTGAGCTGTTTAATTGCCGCTGAAATATTCGTGGTTGGAATCATTTGTTTAAGCAAGGAGGAGAAGCATAGATGGGAATTCTTTCCAATACCGTAAGCATCTGCCAGTTCAAAGTCGTGGGTGAGCTCCCCGCAACCGACCTTTTCCAGTGGGTTTCAGAACGCCTGGCCAAGAACGGCTTTACCCCCATCGACCAGGGTGCGGCCGAGCTTTCCGTCGGCTGGGTCCACCTGGACGACCACCGGGATAGCAGCTTCGCCGCGCCGGCCATCTTCTGGCGCGACAACTACCTGACCTTCACCCTGCGCCAGGACCGGCGCCTCATTCCGGCCGCGCTTCTGCGCGCCCACCAGAAGGTGGCGGAGGACGATTACATTGCCGCCAATCCCGGCTATTCCCGTGTTCCGAAGCAGAAGCGGGAAGAGCTGCGCGAGGCTGTCCGTGGCGCGCTGCTGGCAAAGATCCTGCCAATCCCTTCTACATACGACATGATATGGGATACCCGCAGCAACATCCTGACCCTGGCCACCCTCGGCACCAAGGCGGTTGACCTGTTCGAGACCCACTTCCGGAAGAGCTTCGAGGGGCTGCGGTTGATCGCGGTTCACCCCTACGCCCGCGCAGGGCAGGTGGCGGAGCCGCAACTCGTCCCGGCCCTGGAGAAGGCGAACAAGGCCACCACAGACGCGGTCCTCGACCTCATCAAGAGCAACCAGTGGATCGGCTGGGACTTCCTCCTCTGGGTAATGTACCGGACCCTTAATGAATCGTCGGAGTACCGCGTCACCCGCCCCGGCCCGGCACTGGACGGGGAGGCATTCGTGGCGTATCTGGACGACCGGATGGTGCTTTGCGCCACGGCAGAGAACGGTGTGCAGAAGATCACCGCGTCCGGCCCCCAGGACCGCTTTGGAGAGGTGCAGACCGCGCTGCGCAATGGCAAGCGGATCACCGAGGCGGCCCTCTATCTGGAGAAGGGGGAAGATATCTGGAAGATGACCCTCAAGGGGGAGATGTTCCACTTCGCCTCTTACAAGGCCCCGAAGGTGAAGGAGGAGCGGGACAATACCGTCGAGGAGACGAGCGAAAAGGAAGCGCTTTTCTACGAGCGGATGTACGTGATGGAGACAGGCTTGCAGCTGTTCGACAGCCTCTATGCCGCGTTCCTGGCGGCGCGCCTCGGCGATGCCTGGGAGGCGGAGGTGCGCAAGATCGAGGAGTGGCTGGGAGTAGAGTAAGAGCTTGGACCTCGCGGCAGTTATTTACGGACCTGATTAGCACTGATCTCCCGCTGAATCCTTCTCCCTGAGGACCCTCGGGCCTAAAGGAGAAGGTGGCCGAAGGCCGGATGAGGGGACAGTAGTCCCGATTAATCCACCATATCCCCCTCACCCTAGCCCTCTCCCTCAGGGAGAGGGGACTGTTTGAAGACATAGCGGGCCTCCCGCTCCCGGTCCTTGCCGTGGTCGCGGGCGATCAGCATGTAGATGGACGGGACCACGAACAATGTGAAGAGGGTGCCGATGAACATGCCGCCCACCAGCACCAGGCCTATGGAGTTACGGGCCGCGGCGCCGGCGCCGGTGACCAGGGTGAGCGGAAAATGGCCGGCGATGGTGGCGGCGCTGACCATAAGTATCGGCCGGAGCCTGGTCATGGCCGCCTGGCGCACGGCGTCCTGCTTGGCTAGCCCCTGAAGCTGGAGCTTGTTGGCGAACTCGACGATCAGGATGCCGTTCTTGGAGACCAGCCCAACCAGGGTCACCAGCCCCACCTGGGAGTAGATGTTGAGGGTGGTGGTCCACCCCGTGGTCCAGAAGGGGACGTTCGGGTCGGGCATCTTCAGGAAGGTGAAGACCAGCGCCCCGAACATGGCGAGCGGCACCGAGCCGGCCAGGATGACGAACGGGTCGCGGAAACTGTTGAACTGGGCCGCCAGCACCAGGAATATCAGGATGACGGCCAGCCCGAAGGCTGGGAGGAACAGGTTCCCCTCGGTGCGCAGCTGGCGCGACTCGCCGGTATAGTCCATGACGTATCCCTTGGGGAGGATCTTCGCCGCCTCTTCCTCCAGGTAGCGGAGCGCTTCGTCCAGCGGCCGCATGGCCACGCCGCTGATCTTCACCGCGTTCAGCTGCTGGAACCGGTTGAGCGAGCGGGGGACGACCGATTCCCGCAGGGTTGCCACGGTGCTGAGCGGGACCAGTTTCCCCCCCGGCCCGGTGACATGGATATCCTGCAACTGGGCCGGATTGAGCCGGCCGGCCCGCTCGATCTGTGGAATCACCTTGTAGCTGCGCCCCGAGATGTCGAAGCGGTTCACGTAGTCCCCCCCGACCATCCCTCCCAGGTCACCCCCCATCTCCCCCAGATTCAGGCCCAGCGAGGCCACCTTGTCCCTGTCGATTATGAACCGGGTTTCCGGCTGGTCGATCTTTACGTCGATCAGCGGCGGGAAGGCGAACATCTTGCTCTGCATCGCCTTCTGCTGCAACTGGTTGGCGAACTCCAGTATCTGGCCGGTGTCGGCGGTGGATGCCAGGATGAATTCCACCGGGAAATCGCCCCCGCCCGGCAGGGCAGGCGGAGTCACCGGAATGATCCGGATGCCGGGGATCCGTTGCAGATTCTGCTGCACCTCGGGCATGATCTGAAAAACGCTGCGCTTGCGCTCGCTCCAAGGCTTTGTGACCATGCCGCTGAATCCTGAATTGGGAAAGGTGAGCTGGAAGGTGAAGTCGGTCTCCGGCACGCTCTGGAAGACCCGGTTGGTGGCGGCGGCGAACAGGCTGTTCTGGTCGAGCGTCGAGTTGGCCGCGGCATCCAGGATGCCGAAGATGACCCCCTGGTCCTCCATGGGGGCCAGTTCCCTGGCGGACATCACGAACATCGGGACGGTGAGGAGGCTTACCGCAAGCCAGACCGTGTAAACCGCGGGGCGCGCCTTGAGCGTTGCGTCGAGCCGGCGGCCGTAGGCTTCCTTCAGGCGTCCGAAATCCCGGGCAATCCGGCCGGCCAGTCCGTGTTCCTCAATACCGGGCTTCAGGAGCTTGGCCGACATGACCGGCGAAAGCGTCAGGGCGACGATCCCGGAGATGGTGACCGCCCCAGCCAGGGTGAGGGCGAACTCGCGAAAGAGCGAGCCGGTCAGTCCCCCCTGGAGGGCGATGGGGAGGTAGACCGCCGCCAGGGTTATGGTCATGGCGATGATGGGGCCCACCAGTTCGCGGGCGCCGGCAAGGGCCGCCTCCAGTGGGGATTTTCCCAGCCCCAGGTGGCGCTCCACGTTCTCCACCACCACGATGGCGTCGTCCACCACCAGACCGACCGACAGGACAATGGCCAGGAGGGTCAGGAGGTTGACGGTGAAGCCGAACGCCTGCATCAGGAAGACCCCGCCGATGAGCGATACCGGGATTGCCACGATCGGGACGAGGACCGAGCGGAACGAGCCGAGGAACAGGAAGATGACGACCATGACGATCAAGAGGGTGTCGCCCAGGGTCTTCAATACCTCGTGGATGGCGTTGGCGATGTAGTTGGTGGCGTCGTAGGCGACGCGGGCCTTGAGGCCGGTCGGCAGGTCGCGCTGGATCGCGTCCATCTCGCTGCGCACCCGCTTGATCACGTCGAGGGAGTTGGCGTTGGGGAGCGGCCAGATCCCCATGAATACCGCGGTCTGACCGGAAAAATGGACCTCGGAGTCGTAGTCCTCGGCTCCCAGCACCACGTCGGCGATGTCGGAGAGCCGCACGATGGCCCCGTTGGCCTCGCGCACCACCAGCCGCCTGAACTCGTCCACCGTAGAAAGGTTGGTGTCGGCGGTGAGGTTCACCTGGATGAAGGCACCCTTGCTCCGGCCGAGCGCCGCCAGGAAGTTGTTGGCGGCCAGTGCCCGGCGCACCTGGGCCGGGGTGATGTTGAGGGCGGCCATCCGGTCGGGTTTGAGCCAGATGCGCATGGCAAAGGTGCGGGCGCCGAGGATGTCTGCCCGCTGTACCCCCTGGATGGCTGATAGGCGGGGCTGCACGATCCTTACCAGGTAGTCGGTGATCTCGTTCTGCTTGAGGATGTCCGAGGCAAAGCTCAGGTAGGCGGCGGCGAACCGGCTGTCGGCCGACTCGATGTTGATTACCGGCACTTCAGCCTCGGGCGGCAGATCGCGGCGCACCTGGTCCACCTTGGAGCCGATCTCGGCCAGGGCCTTGGTGGAGTCGTAGTTGAGCTTCAGGCGCACATTGATGGTGGAGAGGCCGAGGGTGCTCTGGGACTCCATGTACTCGATCCCGTCGGCGGCGGCGATGGCCCGCTCCAGCGGCGACGTGACGAAGCCGCGCACAAGTTCCGCGCTGGCGCCGATGTAGACGGTGGTGACGGTTACCGTCGCGTTTTCGCTGCGCGGATACTGGCGAACGTTCAGGTTCCGGATCGCCTGAAGCCCGGCGATGACGATGACCAGGTTGACCACCACGGCCAGCACGGGGCGGCGGATGAATAAGTCGGTGATTTTCATATCGTCTCGGGAAAAACGAACTTGCCACGGAGACACAGAGACACGGAGTTACAAAGAAAAAGGCAAGAAGCAATGGAACGCGGAAAAAACGAAAAAATCGGATAAAGTCGGATCAAACAAAAAAACTGACACGAGGTTTTGTTTTAAAAGCCTTTAAATCCGCCTTTTTCGATTTGATCCCCGTCCTGTTCAAGGTTTTGGTTTTCTCCGTGCCTCCGTGTCTCCGTGGCAGATGTCGCTTAGTTGTTCTCCGGTTTTGGCGCTAGCTTGAACGGTGGCGCCAGCCGGTTGTCCACCACCACCGCCTGGCCGTTGCGCAGCTTGAAGACGCCGGTGCTGACGATCTCATCTCCGGCCTTCACCCCGCCAGTGACGGCCACGAAATCGCCCCGTTTCTCCCCCAGCCGCACGAACTGCTGCCGCAGCACTTTCCCCCCCTTTTTCTCCTTGTCATCGGCCACGACGAACACCGAGTCACCGTAGGGGGCATAGAGCACTGCCGTAGCTGGAATGGCGAGCACCTGCTGCCGGGTGGGAAGCCCGACCGCCACGTTCACGAACATGCCGGGCCGAAGCCTCTCGGCGCTGTTCTCCAGGGTTGCCTGCAACCTGATGTTACGGGTATCCGCGTCCACCAGGGGGTTTATGGCCGTGATGCGTCCCTCGAACGTCACGCTGGGGATAGCGTCGCTTGTCACCCGCACCGGCAGGCCGGAGCGGAGCCGGCCGAGTTCCTGCTGGGGAAGGGTGAAGTCGGCATAGACAGGGTTGAGTGTCTGGAGAGTGACGATCTGGTCCCCCTCCCGGAGCATCTGGCCGAGGTTTGCCTGACGGATGCCGAGCCGGCCGCTGAAGGGGGCTCGGATAGTTTTCTTGGCCATGGTGGCCCGGATGTTGTTGGCCTGCGCCTTTGCCTGCTCATGGGTGGCAACGGCAGAATCATACTCGGCCTGGGAAACGATCTTTTTCTCCAGCATCCTGGTGTCGCGCTCAAGGACGGTCCGGGCCATGTTCGCCTGGGCCAGGGCGCCGGGGAGCTGGGCATCCTCCGAGGCGGTGTCCTGACGGACCAGAAGGTCACCCTTCTTCACCGGGGTGCCGGACTCGAAGGCGATCTGCACGACCTTTCCCGGCATTTCGGCGGCCACGGTCACTCCCTGGACCGCAGTCAGCGAGCCGACCGCGGTCAGGGCACTTTCCCATGATTCACCCCGCACCACGGCAGTGGTCACGGTTTCCGGGGGCGGGACCATCTTCTTCCCCTGTTCGGCCATCGCACTGAACTGCCAGATCTTGACGGCTGCCAGAATGGCGATGAGGATGACAAGGCCGATGACGGCGATAAAGATGCGCTTTTTCATGTTGATAGGGCTCCGATAAGTGCCAGTGGCAGTGAACCAACCCCCCTCAATCCCCCCTATTACATAGGGGAGAAGCCGAACAAAGTGAGGCAGGGGGGTCGTTTTTGCGAGTCCCTAGTCCCCATTCCCCGGTTCCTGCCTTTGCTCCCGGTTCCACCATCCTCCACCCAGTGCCTGGAAAAGGGCAGCTGTGTCGGCGTAGCGGGCGGCCTGGGCCTGGGCCAGGGTCAGCCTCGCCTGCTGGTGCTGGCGCTCGGCATTGAGGAGGGTGAGGTAGTTCACTGCGCCGAGTTCGAACTGCTTTCGGGCCAGGTCGAGGGATTCGGCCGCGGTCGCTTCGGCCAAGCTCTGGGCCTTGAGGGTTTCCGCGTCGTGCTCCAGGGCGCGCAGCACGTCGGCCACATCCCGGAAAGCCTGCAAAACGGTCTCCCGGTACTGGGCCTTGGCCTGGTCGTAGGCGGCAATGGCGGCGCGCCGCTTGGCGGTCAACTCCCCGCCGTGGAAAACGGGTTGCAGCAGCCCGGCGCCGATGCTCCAGACATCGGTGCCACTGGAGAACAGGTCGGTCAGGACCGTGCTCTGCGATCCGTAATTGCCGGATATTGTCAGCTTAGGGAAGAGGTCGGCAGTGGCCACGCCGATCTGGGCGCATGCCGCGTGGAGAAGCTCTTCCGAGGCGAGGATGTCCGGGCGCTGGCGAACCAGGGAGGAGGGGAGGCTTACCGGCAGCTCCCGGGGGAGCTGGAGGTCGGTGAGCTCGAACTCCGGCAGGGTAGTCGTTTCGCTGGGGGGCTTGCCGGCCAGGAGCGCGAGCAGGTGGCGGGTTTGCGCCAGCTGTTTTTCCAGCGGCGGCAGGGTCGCCCGGGTCTGGGCGAGCTGCGCCTCCTGGGCGAGAACGTCGGGACGGGAGGCCCCACCCAGCTGAAACTGCTCTTCCACCAAGGCCAGCTGCTGTTCCTGCATCGCCACAATCTCCCGCACCGCGCGGATCTGTGCGCGCAGGGATGCTTCCTGGACCGCCGTGGTTACGATGTTCGAGGTAAGGGTGAGGTACGATCCTTCGAGGAGGTAGCGCTGATAATCGACCTGGGCCGCCAGCTTCTCAAGTCCACGGCGTGTGCCGCCGAACAGGTCGAGGGCGTATGAGAGGCTTACCGACGCATTGTAGAGGGTGAAGGTGCTTCCCGGAAGGTCGGGTTGGCCGAACGAAGCGCCGGTGAATTTCTGGCGGGTTGCGGAGAATTTGCCATCCACGCTGGGGAAGAGCGCTCCCATCCGGGATCGCCGATTCTCCTGTGCCTGTAGGAGAGCGGCCTGGGCGGATTCCAGGTTCGGGCTGTCCGCCAGCGCCTGACGGATCAGCCGGTCCAGCGCCTCGCTGTGGAACAGCGTCCACCACTGAGCGGGGATTTCCCGGCCGATGACGAAGCGCTGGGATGCGCCGCCGTCTACCGGCGCGGTGGCCGTTTCCAGCGGCAGCTCCGGGGCCGTATATGTATCGGTCTTCGGGGGAGCGGGTGCTCGGAAGTCGGGGCCGACTGCGCAGCCCGCAAGCAGCAGCAAGGCCGCCGCAGCATGGATGCGCCTCTTGATGGGGTAGGTTTTTGCTCCGGTCGCCAGGGGTATCACTTTCCGGCCAGCGCCTCTGCCTCCTCCTTCAGGCTCAGTACCTCCTGCTGGATCTCCGAGGACATGTTCTGCAGGACGGTCTGCTCGGCCTCCTCGTTCTTCGGCACCCAGTCGACCACCATGGTGAGCTGGACCGGGGAGACCGGGCTCTGGCGGGCAAAGGGGACCGCCCTGTAGGTTACTGTGCCGGAAAATAGGGGATGTTGCAGGAGGGTGTAACGGATCTCGAAAGCGTTCCGGTCGATGGCCACCTTTTCCCTCAGTGCCACCCCTTGCGCTTTCACCTCGCGGATCAGTTCGTCTCCCTGCCGTTCGATGATCCGGGCTGATTCGGCCCCCGGAAAATACTCCTGGGGGTGCTCGATCCGGTCGAGCAGAAGTTTCCAGATCGTCTCGAATGGTGCGTGCACTTCAGCGCTGAAGGTTAAATGTCGCATCTATGCATACCTCCATGGATGGACAACGCTAAAATCCGTCGTTGTCTTTTATGTGCGGAAAGTATAACAGCTTTCGCGGATTTTGCTCGCCAGCCGGAAACCGGGTTGCATTGGGGCGGGGAAACGCGTATCATGTCGGCCGATTTTGACGTTTTGGAGCAGAAATGAGAAAGATTCTGGTTATAGACGACGATCACGCGTTTCTCGGGCTTCTGGAAGGCTACGTCAGGGAACGTTTCCCCGGCCTGGAGCTCTCCACCTGTGCCGACCCGCTGAAGGGGCTCGCAGCTATTACGGCCGACCTGGAGCTCTTGCTGGTGGACCTGGAGATGCCGGGGCTGGATGGCGCAAAGATACTATCCTTTGCCACGTCAAGGGGGCTGGACAAGAACCGTGTCATCATCCTCTCTGGCAGGGATGCCGACTATCTCCACGAGAGGTTCCCCATGGGGAGCTGTCTGGCTGTATTGAACAAGTTCGAGGCCCGGCAGCGGGCGGTGCTGGATATGGTTTTCAGCGCTTTGCAGGAAAAGGCGAGGGTTGTTGGAGGGTGATTACGTAAAAAGATGTTGGTGCAAGTCAAGCCCCCTGTTCAGGGGGCATTTTTGTTGATGCCAGCTGTGCCACGGCAATGCCCCAGCGTCAGCGCAGGATCTTCAAGCTGTCAAAAAACTGCTCTTTGACCGCGGACGATTCGTATCCTTTTGACGCCAGATAAATTATGCCCCAGACATCATTGCCGGAGACAAAAAATTTGCCGTGAAACGACCTGTCGTCTGTCTCGCCGGTGAACTCGATCCCGGGGATTTTTTTGGCCGACGGCAGAATGTATTCCGTTTCCGTGCTCGAAGTGACCCATCCTTTCATTCCATTTACGAAGTTGTCGCGGTTGAGCTGCAATTCCTTTTCTGCATTTACTATGTTTATGCCTTCGCCGGTATAACTGGTGAAGGCGGTCAGGAACGTCTGGTTATCCAATGATGCCGAATAAATCTCCACTGCATAGGTAACCGTTGTCCCCACGCCGAAACCCGATTTCTCTCCATCTACGATTTCCGGCGGATTCATTTTTCGTTCGGCTTTCGCGGGGAATATTACGCTATAATCCCCGTCTGCGGACTTGATCTTGGTAGCTTGCGCCGAGGCCGCACCAGTCGTGGCGAATGCAAACGCGATCGCGCACATGGCAATTTGCAATAATTTCTTCATAACCAACCCTCCTGATTCAAAAGTGTAAAAAAAACAGCGTCAAATTATCTATCTAACGCTGTGACTTGTTGAATTATGGCTGCCGCAATCGGGTTAGTCAACAATTCAATTACGGAAAATCATAATCTGCCGGCTTGCAGGATGGTTCGATGTCGAAACCAAGGTAGTAATACTCATGCCAAAGCCTCTTCGTTTTCAAAGCCTCTCCAGCCCATACGGTCAAATGGAGTCCTTCGTTACTGGTGCACGATCGGAAGGATTCAGTCGTTCCATCACCGTTGAGATCAGCTCGAACCTTCCCCTTTACCAGCTTCAAGTCGCCAGTGAATCCAACTACGGCAATGGCAGGGTCAAAATGTTCTTCTGCAGTCGAAAACGCATAAAAGGAGGCGTCTGGTGGGGGTTGCGGATTTCTTGAACAGCTTGTCTCAAGTTTCTTGACGATTCTCTTCTCAACTACCGTCTGCTGTTTTCCGAGGATGACCAGCTTTATCAGTTGGTTTTCCCGAAGGGTTGAGTTTGGAATAGCCAGGCATCCATCGCCTGATGCACTGACCTCAGCGACACCAAGCTGCGAGCTATATTTGAAAACTTTCTGCTTCTCCCCTGCGTGCCCTGAAATAGCTACGGCAGAAAGAATCACAGTGATAAGTGGTGTCAGCTTCTGCATTTCCTTTCCCTTTTCTTTATCGCTCAAACGCCAGGCTGACCGGCCGGTTTTAGGGCCGGTCCATCAGTATTTTTGAAATTTGGAGACGCGACCCTTCAGCCTTCGCAAATAACGGAGGCGCGAATGACCGGCCCCCGAAGGGGGTCCTGGTCAATTTGCGGGTTCGGCCGCTGCGTAGCGGCGGACGTACCCGCCCGGTCATTCGCGCCTCCGTTCAGGCGACGCGTAGCGTCGGCTGAACGCCATAAGGCTGACCGGCATGCTTTTGGGCCGGTCTTGCCGCTGGTGTACGCCCGTCATGGGCGTGAACTTATGGGGTGCAAGTCCCCTGTACGAGAATCCAATCACTGTCGTGAGACAGGGTAAACCAAGTACTAGCCGAAGGCAAGGGCGTCTCCGCGAGGAGGGGTCTGGAGGAAGCCG
>JACOUQ010000006.1 GCA_016177775.1 Geobacter sp. | reverse complement strand
CGGACCTCAAAAAATCGTGGGCTCGTTTTCTATCGCCTTATGGAACAGGCCATGGCGACCAAGCCGGTCACATTATCTGATGTAACTTGCGGATATAATTGGAACCATTCGGCAGGAGGAGCTAACTAGCTACCCCCTTTTCAGTAATTTATAGAGCCTTGGTTGACAATATCCAAGGTCCATGTCGTCCATCCAAAGGCGCCCATTGCGGCGCCTTTTCTTTTGTGGTATTACCATGTCTGGAGAAGCGATATGGGACTGGTAGCGATTTCAGACATACGGAAGTTTGCGGCAGATGTGGCCCGCGAATTCCTGCCGGAAAAGGTGATCCTGTTCGGTTCATAGATCGTGACAGAGGGGGGCACTATTTGACATGACGGAAGGCTTTATCCCTCAGCATGGCGGTTTTCGCAAGCTGCGCAGTTTTCAGGCGGCACAGCTTGCCTACGACGGTACGGTCATCTTCTGCGACCGTTTTATCGACAAGCGCTCCCGCACCCATGACCAGATGGTGCAGGCAGCCCGGAGCGGCGTGCAGAACATCGCCGAAGGGAGCCTGGCGTCCGCAACTTCCAAAGAGACCGAGGTGAAACTGACCAATGTGGCCCGAGCCAGCCTGGGTGAACTGCTTCTCGATTACGAGGATTTCCTGCGCCAGCGCGGTTTGCGCCAGTGGGCGAAGGATTCGCCCGAGGCAAAGGCAGTAAGGAATCTTTATTTGTCGGACCGGTCTGACCAGTCGGACAAGTCCGACAAGTCCGACATCTATGCCTTTCGCACAGCCTCTGCTGAATTGGCCGCAAATACACTTCTTTGTCTGGTCAACCAGGCCAGTAGCCTGTTAAGCAGGCAGATCCGCCAGCTGGAACATGATTTCCTCGCTCATGGCGGCTTGCGTGAGCGGATGACCAGGGCCAGGTTGCAATCAAGAGAAACGATGTCGGACAAGTCTGACAAGTCCGATCTGTCCGACAGTATTGCTCCATCCTGCCCAAATTGCGGAAAACCGATGCGGCAACGCACCGCACGGATCGGCCCCCACGCCGGTGAGCTATTCTGGGGCTGCACCGGTTATCCGGAGTGTAAAGGGATCAGAGCCGGAGCGTAAGCGAACAAGCTCCTTCCAGTAAAAAAACTCTCTTTTCAGGGAGGATTCAGGTGCCTGTTTCCGTCGCGGGAGGCGGAAGTGCCATAGCAAGGAAGGCTGCGATAGCGGTAAGAAGCGAGGCGATCTTGTAGGCGGTTGTGAAGGTTCCTGTTGCCCCGGCGATCAGGCCGGCTCCGCCGGGGCCGATGGTCTGGCCGACGGCAAAGAAGATGGTGACCGTGGCAAAGGCGGTGGCGGCCCTGTTGAGGCCGAGGTAATCGCCGATTGCCGCGGCCATGATGGCTGGGATGGCAAAGACCGCCAATCCGTACAGTACGATGGAAACCATCAGGCCGGCGCTCCCCGGTTTCAAGCCGGCCAGGAGATAGGCCGCGGTCTGCACCGCGAAGACCAGCGCCAGGCCACGCTTGCGTCCGATCCTGTCGGAGAGGGCGCCGAACCCCACCCCCGAGAATAGGCTGAAGAATCCTACCCACGACCAGTATAGCCCCGCCCTTGCCTCGCTGAAGCCGTATTCCTTCACCATGGTTGTGACGATGAAGGTCCCGTAGACCATGAATGTGGCGCCGAACACCAGGTAGAGAAGCCCGAGGCGCAGGAGGATGATGCGGTCCCCCTTTCTTTCCCGTGGCACGAGTTGATCTGGGGAGGCTGGGAGCGGCCTGCCGACCGGCTCCAGCCCCAGGTCGGACGGGTGGTTGCGCAACAGGGTGGCGGCGCAGGCGGCAACAGCCAGTGAGATGATGCCCAGTACGAGCCAGCCGGTTCGCCATCCGTTTGCCCCGCAGGCGCGGTTGAGCATGGGGATGAGATATCCGGCAAAGACAATTGCCACGCCGTTTCCGCCGATCACCAGCCCGGCGGCCTTGCCCCGCTGTTCGCTGCGGAACCAGCAGGTGACCAGGGCCATCATCGGGATGTTGGCAAAACCTCCCCCGATTCCGACCAGGACGTACAGGATGAAGACCGTGGAGAAGCTGCGGCACTGGCTGATGCCGAGCATGCAGAGGCCGATGAGCAGGAGACCGGCTGCAATGGTGGCGCGGGGTCGGTACCTGCGGATGAGATAGGGGGCCAGGATTACCGATACAAGGTAGCCGACGAAATTGCCGGTCCCGATGAACCCCATCCGGTCGTAGGCAAGGCCGAGCCCCGCCTGCATGCCGGGCAGCAGCATGGTGTAGGCGTACCGGGCCAGCCCGAGGCAGGCGAAGAGGACCAGCGCGCCGGTGGCGACGATGATCCAGCCGTAGTGAATTTTATGTATGCCAGATTTCCCGTCCATCGCGGTCAGCAGGATTCCAGCTCCACCTGGTGAAGCAGGTCGAGCGCTTCCTGGTCATCGTGCTCTTCGAACAGTTCCCTGATGTTGTTTATGTAGGAATGGACAAGGAACAGCTCGTCGAGCAGGCGGCCATTGTTTGCTTCCGGCGCGGCCATGGCGAGTTTTTCCTTGAATTTATCCCAGAAGGGGTTTGCGAATGCCGGGTCGTCGATATATCGGCGCAGCATAGCCACCACCAGCTGAGCATTGCCGTCGCCATCGATCCCTTTGAAGGTCACGTAGCGGTCAGTTTTCGCGAGTGTCACACCATTCATGCCTGTCGACATCTGTTGTATCTGTCCTTTCTCTTTGCGCTGATTGCCCACGAAACATACCTTCCAGCTCCATGCACTGTCAAGGAAAAGTGATGCCGGGATTTTCGTTGCCCAAAGGGGCATGGAATAGGTATATTGAAGGTTGTATTTAACGCAAAAGGGGTTATCTGTGGCTCTTATCACACTTCGCAACGTAAGTCTCGCCTTCGGCGGGCCACTGCTTCTGGACGGGGTAAACCTCCAGGTGGAGCCGGGGGACCGGCTCTGTCTCATGGGGCGGAATGGCATGGGGAAATCGACTCTCATGAAGCTGATCGGCGGGGAGATCCCTCTCGACGGCGGGGAGATCATGCGGCAACAGGGGCTGCGGGTGGCGCTCGTTTCCCAGGACGTCCCGCAGGGAGTGGCCGGCACGGTTTTCGACGTGGTGGCGGCCGGGATGGGGAATGCCGCCGCGCTTCTGGCCGAGTACCACGACATCAGCCATCGCCTGGCCCTGGAGGGGGGAGATAAGTTGCTCTCGCGCCTGGAGACCCTACAGAAGGAACTGGAAGCCGCAGGGGGGTGGCACTTGCACCAGGAGGTGGAGCAGCTTCTGGGCCGACTTTCGCTTGACCCGGAGGCGGAGTTCGCCACCCTTTCCGGCGGCACCAAGCGCAGGGTGCTGCTGGCGCGAGCCCTGGCAGCGGCACCCGATATCCTCATGCTCGACGAGCCGACCAATCATCTGGACATCGATACCATACTCTGGCTGGAGGAGTTCCTCCTCAGGGAGGTAAAGACCCTCATCTTCGTCACCCACGACCGGGCCTTTGCGCGGCGCCTCGCCAACCGCGTCGCCGAGCTTGACCGGGGGAACCTCTACGCCTTTTCGTGCGGCTACGATGAATTCGTATCCCGGCGGGAGGAGCTTCTTGAGGCGGAAGCAACACGCCGGGCCCTTTTCGACAAGAAGCTCGCCCAGGAGGAGGTTTGGGTGCGGCAGGGGATAAAGGCGCGCAGGACGCGAAACGAAGGGCGCGTGCGGGCGCTGAAGAAGATGCGCGAGGAGCACCGGGCGCGGCAGGAGAGGGTAGGGAGCGTGAAGATGCAGCTCCAGGAGGCCGAGCGTTCAGGTCACCTTGTGGTGGAGGCCGAAGGGGTCTCCTTTGACTGGGCTGGCCGCACCATTATCAAGAATCTGACCACAACGATCATGCGGGGGGACCGGGTCGGCATCATCGGCCCCAACGGCGCGGGGAAGACCACCTTGCTCCGCCTCCTCCTGGGTGAAATATCTCCGAAGGATGGTGTGGTGCGCCTTGGCACTCGCCAGGAGGTGATCTACTTCGACCAGATGCGCGAACAGCTCGACCTGGAGAAGAGTGTTCAGGAGAACGTGGGGGAGGGGAACGACACCATTACCATCAATGGCAAGCCGCGCCACGTCATCGGTTATCTCCAGGATTTCCTCTTCACCCCTGACCGCGCCAGGAGCCCGGTCCGAATCCTCTCCGGCGGGGAGAGAAACCGCCTCCTCCTGGCAAAGCTCTTTGCCAAGCCATCCAACGTCCTGGTCATGGACGAGCCGACCAACGACCTGGACGCCGAGACGCTTGATCTTCTCGAAGAGCTTCTTGCGGATTATTCCGGGACACTCCTTCTGGTGAGCCACGACCGGGAGTTCCTGAACAACGTGGCGACCAGCACCCTGGTATTCGAGGGTGAGGGTGCGGTGCGGGAATACGTGGGGGGATATGATGACTGGCTCAGTCAGTACCGGCCCCCTGCGCCGGCTTCGGCGCAAGTTTCCCAGAAGCAGGAAAAGCCGCGCAGCCAGACCGAGCGGCCCCGGAAGCTCTCCTTCAAGGAGGAACGGGAACTGGAGGCTCTGCCTGACCGTATTGCCGGACTGGAGGGTGAGCAGGAGGAACTGCACCGGACCGTGGCCGATCCGGAATTCTACCGAACCGCCGGGGCGGATGTGGCCGGTATCAATGCGCGTCTTGCTGAGCTTGAAGCTGAACTGGTCGAGGCTTACAGAAGGTGGGAGGAGTTGGAGGCTTTGCGACAATAAAATAGGGGCGGCCAACGCCGCCCCGTGCATTGCATCAACCGGAAGGAAAGATCAGAAACGGTAAGTGGCCATCAGGTAGCCCACGTGGGCCTCGTAGTCGTGGTCGGCGTAGGCGCCGCTGAAGGCATTGGTGCCCAGGACGAACTGGTAATTCTGCAACTCCTGATCGATGTATTCGTAGTTTTCATAGAGGTATCCCGCCGTCAGGGTCAGTGCCCTGGTCATCTTGTAAACCGCTTTGGCATTGAGGGTCTTCTTCACGTAATCATCATAGGCAGGGATGTCTTGCAACGAAGGTCCGAAGGTGACGAATTCCACGGCACCGTCAGCCTCCGCATAGTCCCAGGAGGCGATGAAATCGAGCCTGTCCTTGATGATCGGCACCTCGACCGCCGCGCCGTAACCGATGTTCTCGTCATTCAGGGTGGCCGTCCAGTTATAGCTGGTGGCTACGTTCACGCCGGAACCGGGATCGGGATTAGCGCCTACGCCACCCGATTGGAAGTACCTATGGTTCGACTCGTCTTTCATCTTCTCGTAGTCGAAATAGCCGCTCACCTTGAATACTCCCGGAAGCTCATAGGCCGCGTCAAACAGCACTTCATGGCGTTTCACCAAGGCACGCCCCAGCTTTGTCCGGTCCACGTCGTAATCATCGACCTTGTAAGCATACTCGATTCCAAACTCAAGGTGCTCCATGGGGGTGAGATCCACGCCTGCCTTGACAGCATGCTGGGTCTTGTCGGTCGCGTCGAAGCGCCGCTCGAAACGACCCAGGGTCGCCGTATTAGTGCCGGTGCCGACAGTCCCCTTGTCGAACTCCGCCCCCCTGTTCAGGTACTGGTAGCGGACTTTGGCGGTCACCATATCGAAGTAGTCGTTCTTTAACTGTGCATAGACGATATGGTCCTCTGTGGTGGTGGCATCCTGGCGGTTGCGGTCCACTTTCAGGTACTCGTATCCGGTATTGGCCCTGGTGTCAAGCGGGAGTCTGTATCCGATGTCCAGCCCGCCGTTCAGCTTCTTGTAGTGGAACACCTCTGTTTCTGCCCCACCGAATGTAAAGGTGTTGGAAGCATTATCTTTCCTCAGATAACTGAGAAAAATCTTCGTGTCCAGAGGCTTGATCGGATTAGAGGTCAACGCTGCCGACGTGGAGGTATAGGTGACATCCCCCTTGTATTTATCGGTGGTCAGAAGGTTGGGCTCGCTCTCCAGCTTCGCGAAGCTTCCCCGCAAGGCAAGGGTCGATGAGAGGGGGAGCTTTATGGCTGCCTGGCCGCCGACCTTCCAGTAATCGTTGTCTGGTGGGAGGGAGTTGACACCGTTCGGCGGGGTCGGATCCTGCCAGGTAAGGTAGTCATTCTTGTTCCTGAAGGTGCTCAGCATGCCGTCGAGGGAGGCTACCAGGTTTGTGGAGCGGTAGCCGGTATCGAAAAACAGGTTGTTTGTCTTGTAATCAACCGGTTCCGGCATCTCATAGAAAGGCCCGCCAGTAGCAGCCGTCGTCGCACCGAGGGGCTTGAGGCCCTTGGCGTCCTGCTCTACGAACTTTGCGGAGAAGTAGAATGGAGTATTAAGCGAAAGCTCGATCCCCCCGCCGTAATCTCTCCGCTGGATCGTGTAATCGAACCGGGAGGCCCAGGTATCCGGGTTTGCGTTGAAAACCCCGGTAAGGTTGTTGGTCCCCACGCCGGTAAAGAAGGTCCTGTTATGGAAAGAGAGGTTATGGGGTGTCTCGTCGTAGAAAAGGGAATACTTGAAACTCCCGAACTTCCCCCCCTTGAGCTTGTATGACTGGTCGTCGAGCCCGACATGCTCATCGGTGAGGCCCACATTTTCACCCTTCAGGCTGAGGAAGTATCCATCCTTGTAAGTGTTGAGCAAGAAACTGCCGAAGATGCCGTCATCGAGGTCCCGGTATTCACGAAATTTGGCGCTCTGGTTTTCTCCTGCCACCAGTCTTCCGCCGAGAGTTATGTTCCCCGAAACATCCGATTCAGCTCCGTATGCTGCTGCCGCTGCCGCTATGGCGAGGGCGGCACAGATTGTAAGAGTTTTTATTCTCATGGCGTCCCTCCCTTATCGTGTGAATGACTTGCCGGCGCTGCCGGGTGCGTTGCTCCCATGGATCTGGTTGTGGCAGTTCAGACACGACCTGCCGACGAACTTAAGCTTCGTCGAGGGCGATGCCGAACCGTTAAAACCGGCGGTTGCATCGTACGGCGTTCCGGGGTGCCTGCCGTTATGGCAGTTCTCGCACAGGTTGGGGCGTTTCTGTATCAGAAGTTTCGATGACTTGGCGCCGTGAGGGGTATGGCAGGTGAGGCAGTTCTCCTCGACGGGCGGGTGCTCCCAGATAAACGGGCCGCGCTTGTCGGGATGGCATTTGTAGCAGAGCTGGTTGATGTTTTCGGCCTTGATCATCCCGTGGGAAAGGGTACCGTGGGGGTTGTGGCAGTCGCTGCATTTGACCTTTCCTTCGATGATTGGATGATGTGACTGTCTATTGGCGTCGCGCTTGATGTCCTTGTGACACAAGAAGCAGGTTTCGGGTTCGCTTACCTCGGGACGGCTCTGCTTGTGTATGCTGTGGCAACGCGAACAGTCGACGTCTTCCCGCTTGTGTCTGCCCATGTCCCAGAAGCTCACGGACGGTGTGGCACTGTGGCAGGAAAGGCACCTTGCGCTTTTCTCCCCGGCGGTTTGCTTCGACTCCTTGCCGAAGCTGATTATGGTTTCCCTTGACGGGTTGTTGACATGATCGCCGGCAGGGCCGTGGCATGACTCGCAGCCGTATCCTTCCCCCTTGCCGGTCCAGGCCTTGGCGTGGAAGGACTTGGCGTGCGAGGCCGCTATCTCCTCATGACACTCTTTGCATTTTTCGCTTCCCACATAACCCACCTCGCCGGCGGCAAGGGAGAAGATCCCCGTTACCAGCAGCATTGTGCAGGCAAGGGTGGACAGCAGAAGCATTTTGTTGGCTTTTTTGTCCATTGAATGAACCTCCATTTTCTTGATAATTGCAGTTCACGCGATGAAACTTACTGCCTTGGAAATACCGTCCCACCTCCTTTTGGGGGAGTTAAAATTGGGAACTTCTAACAGCTTTGCACAAAATCGGAATATTTCAACTGCGGTAAGACTTGAGAGTGTTACGATAAACATTAAGTGCGTGCTTGCATTTTCTCGCTAAATTCAGATTTAGCCCCGCAAAATAACTTAGGCTGGGATTCTCCGAAACTCGTGATGATGCTCAAAAATGCTGTTCGATAATCGAGAGTTACTTGATTTGCTCGACTTCTGCTTGTAATCCATTCCGTGCATTAACGCAAAAGCCATACCTCTCTAGTCGTGAAAACTGAATATGTACAAAGATTAATGCTTAGCAAGCTGGTCGGATACCCGTGTAATCTGTTACAGGCAAGAAAGGGAGAGCTTTTTAGTTGACTTGGGGGGATGCGGTACATTAATAAGAGAGGCGCGCGATGATGGCGTCCGATTAACTGGAGAACGGGAGATGTGATGGGATACCGGAATCTGCGGGAGTGCGTCGCAGACCTTGAAAGTACGGGCCAACTGGTCCGCATTGCGGTCGAGGTCGATCCGAACCTGGAAGCAGGGGCGATCCAGCGACGGGTCTATGCCGCTGGTGGGCCGGCGCTTCTCTTCACCAATGTGAAGGGGTGCCGCTTCCCGATGCTGGGGAACCTGTTCGGCACGCTGGAGCGTACCCGCTTCCTTTTCCGCGATACGTTGCCGGCCATAGAAAAGCTGGTGGCGCTGAAGGTGAACCCGGCGGAGCTGATGAAGGAACCGTCTGCGCTGCTGAAGCTCATTCCGGCGGCTGTGCATCTGCTGCCGAGAAAGATTGCGCGCGGGCCGATCCTGGCGAACACCACGACTGTCGACCAGCTGCCCCAGCTCAAGTCATGGCCCATGGACGGCGGGGCCTTCATCACCCTGCCCCAGGTTTACTCGGAAAGCGTGGCGCGTCCCGGTTTCCGTAATTCCAACCTGGGGATGTACCGGGTGCAGCTCTCCGGCGGGGAGTATGAGCCTAACCGGGAAATAGGGGTGCACTACCAGATCCACCGGGGGATCGGTGTGCACCATGCCGAGGCCCTGGAGGCTGGGGTACCTTTTCGGGTCAACATCTTTGTCGGCGGGCCGCCGGCCCTTTCTGTCGCGGCTGTCATGCCACTTCCCGAGGGGATGCCGGAGCTATCCTTCGCCGGCCTCCTGGCCGGGCACCGGCTCCCCATGGTTTCCGCTGGCGACGGTCTACCCATGCCGGCCGAGGCCGATTTCTGCATAACCGGCATAATCGACCCGGCCAAGACCCTGCCCGAGGGGCCGTTTGGGGACCATCTCGGCTATTACAGCCTGGCCCACGACTTCCCGGTACTGCGGGTGGACAAGGTCTATCACCGCGACGGCGCCATCTGGCCTTTCACCAGCGTAGGGCGGCCGCCGCAGGAGGACACTTCCTTCGGGGCCTTCATCCATGAGCTGACCGGGCCGCTTCTCCCGACGGTCCTTCATGGCGTGCAAGGTGTGCATGCGGTGGACGCGGCCGGAGTGCATCCGCTGCTACTGGCCGTAGGCTCGGAGCGCTATCTTCCCTATGCCGCAGAGCGTGAACCGATGGAGCTTCTCACCCAGGCAAACGCCATCCTGGGGCAGGGGCAGTTGTCGCTCGCCAAGTATCTCTTCATTGCGGCGCGGGAGGATTCCCCTCCAGACATCCATGACATCCCGGCCTTTCTCCGCCACGTACTGGAGCGGATCGACTGGCGCCGCGACCTCCACTTCCAGACGCAGACAACCATTGATACCCTCGATTACTCCGGCGTTGCCCTGAACAAGGGGTCCAAGGTGGTCATTGCCGCTGCCGGACCGAAACGGAGCGATCTTCCCACTACGGTCCCTGCCGAACTCCGTCTTCCCGACGGTTTTCGCGACCCGCGGGTATGCCTGCCGGGTATTCTGGCGATAAGCGGCCCTGCCGCAACCGCGGCGCGCGGATGCGACGATCCGGCCCTGAGTGCATTTGCCGCCTCGTTTGCCCCGCAGGATGCCATCAACCGTTTTCCTTTGGTGCTTGTGGTGGACGACAGCGACTTTGTTGCCCGCACTATCAACAACTTCCTCTGGGTCACCTTTACCCGGTCCAATCCGGCCACCGACATCTATGGCATCGGCAGCGCCACCATCTGCAAGCATTGGGGATGTTCGGGCCCGCTCATTATCGATGCCCGCACAAAGCCCCACCATGCCCCGCCGCTGGTGGACGACCCTGCCGTGGAAAGACGCGTGGATGCCCTGGGCGCGGCCGGCGGGCCGCTGCATGGAATTATCTGAGGCAGGAGTGTCGGATGCTGTCAATCCTTGAAATGCGCGACAATATCGCCGAATTTTATCGGCAATCGGCCGCGTTTTGCATATCAGCCCTCCTGCTGCTCCTCTGTGGCTGTTCTGCGACCTCCACATTCAAGCCCTATCCCGGGAAAATCAGGCCCCTGCTGCTCGACCTCCAGGTGGGGAGACCCATAGATTTGACTCAACGACTGCTGTACGAATGCCAGGGGAACGATTCCATCCTCTACCTGATGGAGCGGGGGAGGGTCGCCCAGATAACCGGCCAGTATGATGTGAGCTTGGGAGCTTTCAGGGCAGGCATGGAGGCGATTACCGCGAAGGACAACAGGGCGGTTGTCAGCGCGTCGAAAATAGGCGCCCAGGCGGCTGCCGTGGCGATCAACGACAATGCCATTCCTTATGAGGGGGATGGCTACGAGCGGGTATTCCTGCACCATTACCAGGCGATCAACTATCTTGAAAAGAAGGACCTCTCGAGCGCCGGGGTGGAAATCCGCCGGGCCAATGCCGAACAGGAGGAATCCCTCAGGCGCCATGAGGCGGATTTGGAGCTGGTACAGAAGGAGACCGAGGATCGAGGGGCAGAAGGCCGGTTTGCCGATGCCTCATCCCAGATTTACCAGCATTATGCCCAACTGGACGAGGTAGCCGGCAAGGTCAAGAACTCGTTCCAGAATGCCTATACTTTTTACCTGTCGGGAATCGTTTATGAATTGAACGGCGAGCCGAACGACGCCTATATCGACTACAAGAAGGCCCTGGAGATTTTCCCCGAGAACCGCTATCTGCAGCAGGATGTGCTGCGTCTCGCCGGCAGGCTGCATATGGATGATGAGCTGGCGGAACTGAGGAGACGGTTCGATGCGTACGGATCAACTTCGGCCGCCCCTCCGAAAGACGCCGGGGAACTGATAGTCCTGTTCGAGGACGGCCTGGTGCCGCATAAGGAAGAGGTGAAGATTCCCCTCCCGGTCCCCGGCGGTGGCTTCTTTGCCGTGGCATTCCCGATTTACAACGTCGGCTGGTCTTCTCCGGCCCGCCTGACCATCAGCGATTACGAGTCGATGCTGGGGGAGACGGAGCCGATATGCGATGTCCGGGCGCTTGCCGTCAGGGCGCTCAAGGAGAAAGTCCCTGCCATGACGCTCCGCCAGATACTGAGGGGAGGGGCCAAGGCCGCCACCACGGCGAAGATGAAGAATGACCTCGGCCCGCTGGGAGAGTTGACTTCCACTATCTGGAATATCGTGAGCGAAAACGCCGATCTGCGCAGCTGGCTTACTCTGCCGGACAATGCCCAGATATTTCGGGCGCCTGTTTCCTCCGGCCCACACAGGCTTGTCCTGACGTACGAAGGTGTGGCAGCGCCGGTGCTGGTGGATGTGGATGTCAGAAAAAAGGGGAAAACCATTCTGAGGGTGGTGCGGATAGGAAACAGGTTTTATAATTCTTCTGTCACATTTTAGCGATTAAGGCACATCGTTTGGCTTGACAATTATCGAAGTTTTACCGATTATCCGGAAATCGTGCGAAAGGCCAATGAAGGAGAAGGAGGAGACAGGATGACGCGACTGGTTGCGCTGTTGTTTGGTTTACTGCTAATATCGGGATGTGCCGCCACATCAGGCATTGAGGCGACAGGGAAGACCACCTGGAACGAGGAGGGCGCCCGCGAGTTGAGCAAGAGAGTGGTGATCAACAATGGCAGCCTTGCCCGCGATATCGAGGTTGCCGACGTTACCAGCTCGCAGGTCGGCGATCTGATGCGTGCCCAGGTAATGCTTCGCTCCAGGGACAGCGGGACGCTTCAGTTTCAGTACAAATTCGACTGGTACGACATCCAAGGGGTGGAGGTGGTGGACAATGCCCCCTGGCAGCCGGTGATCCTGTATGGCAAGGAAGCGAAGACCATCCATGGCCTTGGCCCCAACCCCAGGGCCAGGGAGTTCAAGTTGAAGTTGAAGGGTACCGACGAGTAAACCAAAGGAGCAAGATCCATGACAGTGAAAATAACGAAATTTATTGTTATCTATGCGTTCGTTGCATTATTGAGTGCATGTGCCTCTACACAGGTGCAGTATGGCGATGCCGGCTCGGCCAAGCCCCTGGTCACGGAGTTCGGCTCGTCCGACCTGCAGCAGATTGCAGGTTCCATGGTGGATTCGCTTCTGACCTTCGAGCCGGTGGTGGAGCTCACCAGCAAGGCGCGGCCGGTCCTGCTGGTGGATAGCGTCAAGAACAAGACCATGCAGCATATCGACACCGAATCGATTACCGATTCCATCCGCGCCAAGCTGATCCGTTCCGGGAAATTCCGCTTCATCGACCGCACCACCGACGATGCCGCCCTTGAGGAGTTCAGGACCCAGCAGGAGAGCGGCCTGGTAGACAAGGAGAAGGCGGTAAAAATGGGGCAACAGTTCGGGGCTGAATATATCCTGACGTCGAACTTTTCCGAGATACGCCAGCAAGCCGGGAATGTGACGGATGTTTATTACAAATTCACCATGAGCCTGAAAAACCTGAAGACCGGCATCCTGGAGTGGTCTGACGAGAAAGAGATCCGCAAGGTTTCCAAACGTTCAACATTCGGAGGGTGAGAGATGAAAAAGCTTCTTCTCCTGGTTTCATGCCTGATGCTTGCGGCTTGTTCGGCGTCCCACAATTTTGTCTTCAAGGAGCAGGCGGCGGTAGATACCGTGACCGGGCTTGTCTGGACCAGGAGCGCCAACCTGCCGGGAAAGCAGCTGGTCTGGCGTGGCGAGGAGAATGTCTATGCCTTCATCCAGAAGATGAACGGCGAGAATTATGCCGGCTATGCCGACTGGCGGGTTCCGTCGAAAAAGGAGATGAAGGACCTTTTGTGCTATGCCAGGGGGATGGGGTATGAAAGGGACAGGGTCGAGACATGGCCTTATGCTGTGCTGGGGAAGATCGGATTTACCGATGTGCGTGATTACGGATACTGGACATCGACCCGGTATTCGACCGACGAGATGTGGATAGCGGATTTTGCGACGGGAGAGGTCAGTCACAGGAAAGAGGCTAATCCCTATTTCCTCTGGCCTGTGCGGGGCGGGCGGTAAGTGAGTTTCACTCCTCCTTGCTGATGCGCACCACCTGCGAAACCCCCGGCATCTTCTGGATATCATCGTCGCTCAACGTGGCGGTATCGCCGATGACTCCTATGATTATGCGGTTGGCGCCGGTCGACTGGTGGATGTCGTAGTTCCTGTTTATCAGGAATTCCTTTATGTGAACGATGTCATCCTCTTGGGCATTCTCTTTCATGATTATCAACATTGATGGTCCCTCCAAGATCTAAAGGCAGGCTGTAGGCTGAAGGCTGAAGTAAAATCTTTTGCTGCTACTACCTACTACCTACAGCCTATAGTCTACAGTCTACAGCCTACAGCCTACAGCCTACAGCCTACAGCCTACAGCCTACCTACCTGTTTTCTCAGCCGTCATTATTCTTTCAAGCCTGCGTGATTCGTCGATTACCCGCTCGAAAAGCCTTACGATGGCTTGATTATCCAGTGGGCCGGGATTCTGGGCCTGAATCCGCTCGAAAATCTTTTTCTCCCGCGTGGGGTCGTAGACCGGGAGTCCCTTTTCCTTCTTGATATGACCAATGGCAAGTGCCAGGCTCGCCCGCTCGTTGAATATCCTGAGCAGTTCGGAGTCGAGCCGGTCGATCTCGCTGCGTATCTCGTCTATTGTCATGGTTGCCTTCTACCTCTTCGCCTTTTGCCTTTTGCCCTGTGCCCGCCTTTATACCACCACTTCCATCGGCGTCGAGCCAATTCTTACGAATGTGTCCTTCTTCCAGTGGATGTCATCCCGCTGCGGGTGGTCCATGTTGTAGTGCAGGCCCCGGGATTCCTTGCGGGTGAGGGCGCAGGCCACTATCAGTTCGGCCACGGTGGCAATGTTGCGCAGCTCCACCAGGTCGGAAGTAACGATGAAGTTCCAGTAGTACTCCTCGATCTCCTGCTGGATCAGGTGGATGCGGCTCATGGCGCGCTGCAGGCGCTTGTCGGAGCGGACGATGCCGACATAGTTCCACATGAACCTGCGGATCTCGTCCCAGTTCTGGGAAACCACGACCATCTCGTCGCTGTCGGTGGCGGTCCCTGCGTCCCATTCCGGGATCTCCGGAGTGGGAAAGGTTTCCGTCGCAAGCCTTGTCACCGAAAGGTCGAACGCGCGTCCCGCATAGACCGCAGCCTCAAGCAGCGAGTTGCTGGCAAGGCGGTTGGCTCCGTGCAACCCGGTAAAGGCCACCTCGCCGATGGCAAAAAGGTTCCTGATGTCGGTCTCGCCATTCAGGTCTACCGCCACGCCGCCGCACAGGTAGTGGGCCGCCGGGACCACCGGCAGCGGTTCCTTTGTCATGTCCAGGCCATACTCCATGCAGGTCTGATAGATGTTGGGGAAACGGGTCCTGACGAAATCAGGGTCCTTGTGGGTGATGTCCAGATAGGCACAGTCGTCGCCGTAAACCTTCATCTCATTGTCGATGGCACGGGCCACGATGTCGCGCGGCGCCAGGTCCTTGAGATGATGGTATTTCTCCATGAATGCCGTGCCGTCGCGTCGGCGCAGGATAGCACCTTCGCCGCGCACCGCCTCGGAGACCAGGAACGATTTGGCATGGGGGTGATAGAGTGTGGTGGGGTGAAACTGCATGAACTCCATATTGGCGATAGTGGCCCCTGCGCGGTAGGCCATTGCCACGCCGTCGCCGGTGGCAACATCGGGGTTGCAGGTGTAGAGGTAGACCTTCCCGGCCCCGCCGGTGGCGAGGAGGGTGATTTTTGCCGTTACGGTCCTGATCCGGTTGCCATCGATGTCCAGCACATGGGCGCCCAGGCAGCGGTTCGGCATCACGCGACGCCGCGAAATCTTTGCCTCGGTTATCAGGTCGATGGCGATATGGTGTTCCAGTATCTCGATGTTGGGGTTTTCCCTGACCGCGACCACCAATGCCCGCTCGATCTCCCGTCCGGTGACGTCATCGGCATGAAGGATGCGGCGCTGGCTGTGCCCCCCCTCGCGGGTCAGGTCGTAGCTGTCGCCGGCGGTACTGAAGCGCACTCCCCAATCGATCAGTTCACGGATCACCTTCGGGCCGTGCTCTACCACCATCTGCACCACATCCTCGTGGCAGATGCCGGCGCCGGCGGTCATGGTGTCCTGCACGTGGGCCTCGAAGGTGTCTTCCTCGGAAAATACCGAGGCAATGCCTCCCTGGGCGTAGTTGGTTGCCGACTCGGAGATCTCCCGCTTGGTTACAATGACGACACGGCCGTGCTCTGCCGCCTTGAGGGCATAGGAAAGACCGGCGATGCCGCTGCCGATTACCAGAAAGTCGCATTCTTTCTTCATAGGACTCACCTTTGTCAGTATCAGTGAAGGATCGGGGGCTGCATTGTGTTTACGCTATCGGAATTATTGACGTCCGGCAAGTTGTTTGTCAAGGCATTTTGCGTGTTTACCGTGCGGAAGGGGGCAAAAGGGTTGAAAACCGCTGATTTTTACACTATAGTTGAAATGATATGATGCTCAATGATTGTAACAGTGCAGTGGAAAAGTTTATTAAGGGGTACGGACGGACCTTGGCCGGGGTTCTTCTGTTTGCTGTGCCCCTTATGGTTGCTCCGGCTCATGGGGACATCTACAAGTACGAAGACCCGGAAGGGGTTCTTCATTTTACCGATGCTCCGACAGACAAGCGCTTCAAGGTTTTCATGCGCGACCTGAAGAAGGACCGCAAGCTGCGCACCTCCTTCAGGCTCGGCAATTGCGGCAGAAGCCCGGAAGAGTTCGAGCCGATCATCGACAAGTACGCCCGCCAGTATGGAGTTGACAAGTCTCTGGTCAAGGCGGTCATTCAAGCCGAGTCAGGCTACAACCCAAATGCTGTCTCCAGGGTGGGGGCGCAGGGGCTCATGCAGCTCATGCCGAAAACCGCCCAGGGCCTGAATGTGACCGATTGCTTCAACCCCAGCGAAAACATCCGCGGCGGGGTGCGCTATCTCCGTTTTCTGCTGGATACTTTCAAGGGTGACGTGACCCTGGCGCTCGCCGCCTACAACGCGGGGCTTTCACGGGTGGCCCAGTACGGCGGGGTGCCGCCGTATCAGGAAACGCGCAACTACGTATCCAAAGTCCTCAATTATCAGAAAAGCCTCTAACCTAATCACGTAATCCCCGTTTATTTAGGCAGAAATCATGACTTTGACCGAAGAACAGCGCCCCTCCATCTGGAACATCCCCAACATTCTGACCATGTTCCGCATTGCCTCCATCCCGGTGCTGGTGGTCATACTCTTTTCCCCCTCCAAAACTGCCGGATTCTGGGCAGCTGCTGTTTTTGCCCTTGCTTCGATCACCGACTGGCTGGATGGGTATCTCGCCAGGCGCATGGGGATCGTGACCGTATTCGGAAAGTTCCTCGACCCCATTGCCGACAAGCTGATAGTCATGGCGGCACTCATCATGCTCCTTCCCCACGGCCGCGTTCCTGCCTGGATGGTTCTGGTGATCCTCGGCAGGGAAATCATCATCACCGGTCTGCGGGGGATAGCCTCCACCGAAGGTATCGTCATCGCGGCCAGCGAGCTGGGAAAATTCAAGACCATCTTCCAGATCGTCGCCATACTGGGTCTGCTGCTCCATTATGACTATCACTGGCTGTTCGGCATCAGCCACAACTGGTTCTACGTCAACATGCACAACTTCGGGATGTTCTACCTCTGGATCGCGACAGTCATTACCATCTGGTCGGGGGTGGACTACCTATGGAAGTTCATGCGGGTCATTGCCAAGTAGGATTATGCATTGACACGGCCGAGGAAAAAGGTTATAAAAACAGTTCCAGTCCGACGGAAAGTCTGTTCGGCGACGTAGCCAAGTGGTAAGGCAGAGGTCTGCAAAACCTTTATTCAGCGGTTCAAATCCGCTCGTCGCCTCCAATAAAAACAAGGGGTTAGCCAATTAAGGCTAGCCCCTTTTATTTTGCGTGTAACCCCGAGGGGGATTTGGCAGAGGAGGATTCGCTCAACGATTGCCGGAAAACAAGAGGGCCGGGTATTCACCCAGCCCTCTCTGGGGAAACTTGAAAAGAACTATCTGCCCCGATGCCGGCATCAGAACACTTCCTTCAGGTCATCCTTGGAATATTCGGGAAGTTCTTCGTCTTCCATACCCCTCATCGCCAGAGCAAGCGAAATCTCCGGACCATACTCGAATGCGCGCCGCTTTCCAACCAGGCCTATGTCTATCGCAAGCTGGCCCGCCGGATAATGGAAAGGAAAGACCCGGCGCTGGTCCTGCCGCTGGACGAGGATGTTCTGCGGCAATGGGGAAAGGAGTGGGGGGAGCTGCTCCTGGAGCTGGAATCTGGAATGGTTCGGGATGGGGCGGCGATATAGGAAGGTGGCAAGTTTGTGACCGAATTCGAGCGGGCTACAGCCCTGTTCGAGATGGTGGACGAGGGGGGACGCGGTGCGGGCCGGGCTGGACAGGAACTATCTGCCGATGCAGCGGTTGTTCAAGGATGTTATCTTGAGGACTTTGCGAGCTTTGTAGAGACCTTGATGTCTTGTGATTGCGCGACGAAACGCCCACTCTCGGCGTCGCGCTTAACGCGAATTCCCTCGATGGCGGAAGAAGTCTCAATGTTGCGGGCCAGCGCCTTGGTCCGCGCGGAAGCATCTTTCAGGTAGGGATTTGTTTCGAGAAGTGATTTTTTCATGGAATGAATAATATCACATAACCCCATGATGCGGTAGGATGAATTCGCGATGCAAAAAGGCCCCGATCTCTCAGGGCCTTTTTGTTTTCCCACCTTTCGGAATATGCCGACAGGAAACTGCCGGTTACGCGCTACAGCCCCCCCCCGTGCAGCTCCGGGTTACCCGCGAGGGACCCCTGGCGGTCCAGGTAGAGGATCACGTTGACCCGGTCCTGGTCCCGGCCGAACTCGAAGTTGAGGTGGTGCTCATAGGCCATCCGGGCCACCGGCTCCAGTTGCCCCACATCCCGCAGCCTGAAGAGGACGCGGTTTCCCTTGCCGAGATAGTCGAGGAAGCTCTCCGATACCTCGAACTCGATCGCGCCTCTCTCTCCGGTCAGGTCAGCCACCCCCATCCCTGTGCCGCTGATGGAAGATTCGCTCAGGATGAAGCGCCGGGGGAGGAGGCCGCCTGCTTCGGGTAAAGCGGCGCCAAGTTCCGTCAGTTCAGCCTCCGGTGACTCCAGGGGGGCAACCGCGATCACCATCCCTGCTGCCACGGTGGCGTTCGTGAACCGGTCGATGATGATGAAACTGCCGGTTTCCCGGTTTTGGCGGTAAGGGTCGAAGGCCACCGGCCGGTCCAGCTCCAGGCGGACCACGCCGATTTCGTTCAGCCCCAGTGTCGGCGCCTGTTTCTGTTCCAGCGTGTTGACGTCCACCGCGAACTGGACACGGGTGACCCGGCCGGAGGTTACGCTGGTGGCTGTCTTGACCAGGTAGACCTTTCCCGGTTGCAGGGCCTCGTCATGCATCCAGACCAGGTGCGCCTCCGGGTGCCGGGATAGACGCGGCGGCGCATCAGTCGGGGCCAGCACGTCACCCCTGCTGATGTCGATTTCGTCGGCCAGCGTCAGGGTCACTGCCTGGCCGGCCACGGCTTCCTGAAGATCGCCGTTCATGGTCACGATCCGGGCCACCCGGCTGGTGCGGCCGGACGAGGCGACCTGTAGTTCATCCCCCGGCCGGATGGTGCCGGCGGCGATGGTGCCGCAGAAGCCGCGGAAGTCGAGATGGGGGCGGTTGACCCACTGGACCGGCATCCGGAACGGCAGGTTTCTCGCGTCATCCTCAACCTGGACGGTCTCCAGGTAGTTCATCAGCGTCGAGCCCTGATACCAGGGGGTGTTGTTGCTGGCATCGATGATGTTGTCGCCGTTCAGGGCCGAGATCGGAATGGCGGTGATGGAGGCAAAACCGAGCGGGGCGGCGAACTGTTGGTAATCGCGAAGGATTGTGTCGAAGCGCTCTGCATCATACCCGACCAGATCCATCTTGTTGATCGCCAGCACCACATGCCGGATACCCACCAGGGAGACCAGGTAGCTGTGGCGGCGGGTCTGGGTCAGGAGCCCCTTGCGGGCATCCACCAGGATCACGGCCACCTGGGCCGTGGAGGCGCCGGTGACCATGTTGCGGGTGTACTGCTCGTGGCCTGGGGTATCGGCGACGATGAACTTGCGCCGGTCGGTGGAGAAGAAGCGGTAGGCCACGTCGATGGTGATCCCCTGCTCCCGCTCCGCCTGGAGGCCGTCCAGCAGCAGGGCATAGTCGATAGCCCCCCCCTGGGTGCCGACCTTCTTGCTGTCCGACTCCAGCGCCGCAAGCTGGTCCTCGAAGATCATCTTGGAATCCCAGAGAAGCCGCCCGATCAGGGTGCTCTTGCCGTCATCCACGCTGCCGCAGGTGATGAAACGCAGCAGCGACTTCTCTTCCTGGCTCTTCAGGTACGCGAGTATATCTTTTTCGATCAAATCTGATTGGTGGGACATAAAAAACTCCGGCTAAGGGCAAAGGGCTAAGGGCGAAAGGTGAAATCTAAAGGCTTTTGAAGTTCCTTTAACCTTTTGCCCTTAGCCTTTAGCCTGCTGTTAAAAATATCCTTCCTGCTTCTTCTTCTCCATGCTCCCGGCCTGGTCATGGTCGATCAGCCGCCCCTGGCGCTCGGAGGTGCGGGTCAGGAGCATCTCCTGGATGATCCTGGGAAGGGTGTCGGCGGTCGATTCCACGGCGGCGGTGAGAGGGTAGCATCCCAGGGTGCGGAAACGGACCGATTTGTACTGCACCTGTTCGCCGGGTTTCAGCACCAGGCGGTCGTCGTCCACCATGATCAGCATGCCGTCCCGCTCCACCACCGGCCGGACCGCGGCATAGTAGAGCGGCACGATCGGTATGTTCTCCAGGTGGATGTACTGCCAGACGTCCAGTTCGGTCCAGTTGGAGAGCGGGAAGACCCGGATGCTTTCACCCGGCTTGATCCTGGTATTGTAGAGGTTCCACAGCTCCGGGCGCTGGCTTTTGGGGTCCCACCGGTGGTTGGCGTCGCGAAAGGAAAAGATACGCTCCTTGGCCCGCGACTTCTCTTCGTCCCGTCGGGCCCCGCCGAAGGCGGCGTCGAACTTGTACTTGTCCAGCGCCTGCTTCAGCCCCTCGGTCTTCATGATGTCGGTGTAGAGCGCCGAGCCGTGGGTAAAGGGGGAAATCCCCTGGTTCACCCCCTCCACGTTGACGTGCACGATCAGGTCGAGGCCGCATTCGGCCGCCATCCGGTCGCGGAAGGTGATCATCTCGCGGAATTTCCAGGTGGTGTCGACGTGCAGCAGGGGAAACGGCGGCGGCGCCGGGTAAAATGCCTTGCGCGCCAGGTGCAGCATGACCGCCGAGTCCTTGCCGATGGAATAGAGCATCACCGGGTTGGCGAATTCAGCCACCACTTCCCGCATGATGTGGATGCTTTCGGCTTCGAGCTGTTGCAGGTGGGTCAGGTTGATGTTCATAGATGCCTCTGTTGCGATTGTGTAGGGGCGAACCTCGTGTTCGCCCGGCTTCTCAGGTTTCTGGGCGATCACAAGGATCGCCCCTACAAGAATCTTACCGCCGATGCAGGCCGCATTCCTTATGCTCCGGATTCTCCCACCACCATCTGCCGGCCCGCGGGTGTTCGCCCGGTGCCACCGGCCTGGTGCAAGGAGCGCAGCCGATGGAGGGGTAACCCTCCTTGTGGAGGCGGTTGGTCGGGAGGCGGCGTGCTTCCGCATATTCCCATACCTGGGCCTCTGTCCATTCCAGGAGGGGATTGATCTTCAGGATGCCGCCGTTCGACTTGTCCAGCTCGATCGGGGCAAGGCCGGTTCTGGTCACGCTCTGCTCGCTGCGCAGCCCCGTGATCCAGCCGGCAAGTCCTTTCAGTGCCCTTCCCAAGGGCTCCACCTTCCGGATGTGGCAGCACTCGTGGCGGTTTTCCAGGGACTCGCGGAAGGAGAACTGCCCCTTTTCCTTCAGAAGCTTTTCCACTGCCTCGTGTTTCGGGAAGTACCAGTCGATCACGGTGTGGTACCGCTCCACGATGGCGTCGGCCACCTCGTAGGTTTCTTCGTTCAGCCGGCCGGTGTCCAGGGCGAAGACGCCGATGGGAAGGCCGATCTCTTTTGCCATGTCGATGATCACCACGTCCTCCACAGAGAAGGAGCAGGCGAGGGAGACCTGGCCGTTGGCCGCTTCCACCCCGGCTTTCAGGATTTCCTGGGGGGTGGCGTTTGATGGGATTTCGGGAATGTGTGTCATTCGATTTTTCTCCTGTAGGGGCAACCCCATGTGGTTGCCCAGTTTTCGGGCGGCCACACGGGGCCGCCCCTACATATCAATTTAAATCTTTAACCCCAGCATCGGCCAGACGAACAATACCGACGCCAGGAACAGCAGCCACGATATCGCCATGATGACGCAACCGGAGATGATGATGTCCCTGCTCTTCAGGAAACCAGAAGCGTAGGAGATGGCAGTTGCCGGCGTCCCCATCGGCAGGCAGTATGCGAGCCCCGCTGGGAGCGCGATAGTGAGGGTCATTACCTTCGGGTCCATGCCGATGGTCTGGCAGAGCCCCATGCCGATCGGCATCAGGATCGCTACCACTGCAGCGTGGCTGATGCATTCCGTCAGGATGATGGCGACCAGGGAGATGATGGCGATTATTGCCAGTTGTGATTGCGGGAAGACACCCATCCCCTTCCTCACGACCCATACGGCCGCGCCGGTCTTCTCCAGCGCCGTGGCAAGGGCGATGGTGCCGCCGTACATCAGGATGATCCCCCAGTTGACATACTCCTCGATCTTCTGCCAGGAAACGACCTTGAAGGTGAAAAGGGCGGCGGCTCCCAGGATCGCGATGGCGGCCAGCCCGGTTTTTCCCCCCAGGAGAATCCAGCAGGTGACGGTGGCGACCATGACGACCGCCGTCAGCATTTCGTCATAGCCCATCTTCCCGGATTCAAGCCGCTTGCGGTTCAGGAACTTCCGCCCGTCCTCCACGTCCCGCAGGTCGGGGGGGAAAAACTTCAGAAGGAGGATAAAGCCGATTGCCAGGAGGGGAATGACGATCATGCAGGCGGCCGTGGTCCATTCCAGGAACGAGAAGTGGAGCCCTGTCGCCTCCTTCAGCATCCCGGCCGCCAGAGGAGCCCTGGCGCCTCCCAGGAAGGTGGCGATGCCGCCGATGATGCATCCCCAGGCGATGGACATGAAGAGGAGCCTGCCGTAGCTGCTCGAACCCTTCTCCAGCCTGAGGGCCGTGGCGATCTCGGAGACCACCGGGAACATCATGGCGGCAACGGCGTGCTCGCTCATGACAAAGGAGAGTAAGGCCGAGAGAAGAAAGACCGTTAGTGCGAGCCGCACCGGGGTCTTGCCGAACTTCGCCAGCATGGCCCGGGCCAGACGCGCCGAGATCCCGGTGCCGGTCATGGCCGCCGCCAGGATGAATGCCCCGAGGATGAAGAAGACCGATTCGTTGCCGAACATGGCGTAGGTCTTCTTCGCCTCCATGATTCCCAGGAGCGGCAGCATCACCATGGAGAGGAGCGCCGTCACCGCGATGGGGAGAAGCCCCGACACCCAGAGAAAGACCGTGGCTCCGAAGAGGACCAGTGCGTGGTAACCCTCTGCTGACAACCCTTCCGGGGGCGTGAGGCGGAAAAGGATGGCGGCGACCAGTGCCAGCCCGACCATGACCTGGTAGCGGGCCGTACGGTCCAGCACGATCAGCCATAGCGGGCGGTTGTCGTACTTGATCGGCTTGTCAAAGATCGGTTCCTGGGGGTTGGTCATTTATGTCACCGCTGGGGAGTCGCAAGGGCGCAGCATGCGGCGCCCCTACAGTTACAGTCCCGCCGATTCGAAGGATTCCTCTATCTGCTTCACCCGCAGCGAACGACGCAGGTCCGATGCCGCCAGAAGCCGCCGGTCCTGGAGCCGGTCGATGAATCCCTTCAGTATACCAGACTGCCTGGCCTCCACAAGCGGGGTTGTGAGGGAAAGAAGCGGCAGAAGGGGGATTGTCGTCACCTTCCGCTTGCAAAGCCCTTCAGCCAGATGGAGAAAAACTTCGCCGATCTCCTGCCTCGGGTAGCTTCCTGCACGGGGAGAAATTTCCGGCAGCGGCACGATCCCGGACTTCAGGAGGAGATCGATGGCGCTTACCGTGGAGCAGCACGCCTCCTCTCCTACCAGCAGGGTGGAGGTGACGGACCAGCGGGGGAATATCTCTTTTGCCTTTTCCAGGGCCGCGAGACGCTCTTCCTTGCGGAGGGCGCGCTCCCGGGATATCGCCGAATCGAAGACCATGAGCGGGATGTCCACGATGTCCACGCCGGCCGCATAGGCCCTCTCCAGGAAGTGGGTCGGGGCCGGCCAGTCGAGCCGTGCCATGAGGTGAGCGTGAAAGTTCTTCTTGATGAGCCGGGCCAGTTCCTCTCCCTTGTGGAAGCTGTCCTTGTCGCCAAAGGTGATATGGAACAGCTCGGCCGGAGCCTGGCAATGGCTGTCGAACAGGGTCTCCAGGGTCTCCTGCGCGGGAAGCGCTCCGCCGACGAAGAAGACATTCCCGTCGCGGCGCAACTCGTCACCGGCTGCCGGCTTTACCGGCCTGGCGATCAATTCCCGCAATTTCCCCTGGTCTATTGTCACTATTCCCCAACCTTCTCGATGGTGAGGACGTAATGGCCTTCCGCCTCTTTCAGCCCCAGGAGCTTGTGTCCCTCTCCCTTGAGGCTTCGCGGCACGTTCTTCACCGGCTCGCCGTCGTCCAGAAGGAATTCCACGGTTTCACCCTCGTCCACCAGCTCAAGGGCGAGCTTGGCTTTCACGAAGTTGGTAGGGCAGCTAACGCCGCGCAGGTCTATGGTTTGCATGGTTTGCCTCGTTGATATTAATCTGTAAGCCCTCACCCCCAGCCCCTCTCCCACTGGGAGAGGGTGGCCGAAGGTCGGGTGAGGGAGTAGTGGTTTGAAGGTTATTTCCCGATTTGAGTTTCAATAACCTGCGGCGGGATGGTTTTTTCCACCACATGATCAGGAAAATTTATTCTTAAATGAGCCAGGAGGGAATCCGCCCCTTCCTTGATGATTATATCGCCGACCCGGATTCTTCCTAGCCCCTCGGCTTTTTCCTTATACCAGGCAAGGACCTCGGCGATGAATTCGACGACCTTCTCCTCCGGGAGGAAGGTGGCGAAGAGGGTGCCGACCAGGGGGTGACGCCCCCACTTGCCGCCGATCCGCACGGTGTACCCTTTCTTCACGCTCTTCCATGCCTCGGTGGGACAGACCTTTACGCAGTCGCCGCAGTAGGTGCATCTGTCTGGTGAGAATACCGGCTTTTTGTCAGGTCCCATGACTATTGCCCCTTCGGCGCACGATTTGGCGCAGAGGCCGCAGCTTATGCACTCATCCAGGTTCAGCTCGGGCCAGATCGCCCCCTGGAACCCGACGTCGTTGATGGCCGACTTGGGGCAGTCGAAGGGACAGCCGGCAAAACCGACCTTGAACTTGTGGTGGCCGGTGGCGGTGCCGAACAGTTTCTCGTCTACCTCCAGGGCCGATTTCTGGGTGTCCACCAGGCCGTTCGGGTTATACTCACACCCGCCGCAGGCAACCGGAACGCGGATGCGGGCGCCGCAGGAGGCGACTTTCTGCTCCCCTTCACCCAGCTCGGCGACCACGGCATCGAAATCACTGAAGTTGATGTTGATGAGCTCGACGGATTGCCGCACGGAAAGGTGGACAAATCCCTTGCCGTATTTGTCGGCCACTTCGGCGATCTTCTTCAGGCGCTCCACCGACATGCGCCCGCCGGGAACGCGGAGCCGCACGGTGAAAAGGTCCTTGCCGCGCTCCTTGATGAAGCCGCCTGACTTGAGGTTGTTCAGGTCGAGAGAGGTGGTTTTGTTTTTGTCGGCCATAATTGCTCCAGGGAATTTGTAGATAATCGAGACAGGTACAGTTTAGCTAATTATGTGTAAATGAGTCAAGAATTAACTAAACAAGTCGACTAATTTGGTAGGCTTATGCTGTTTGAACATCTTCCGGCTCCACTATGCCGTTCGTGATGCGGAATGACTTGAGGGAGGGGGCGCTCGGGTCCATGAGCGACACGATCACGTAGGAAACGTTAGGGGTCAGCGCCAGTCGGATGTCTTCCTCGGAAGGGCGCGCCGGGGTCTCGGGGTGGGAATGGTAGATGGCGAGCATCTCCAGACCCTTTGCTCGAAGCTCCTTGACCACGCTGAACTGCTCCTTCGGGTCCATCATGAAATGCTCGTTGCTCTGGTCGGTGTTGGTCATCCGGTAGGTGACCGATACCTCGCCCTCTCTGCCGCAGAGCATGCCGCAGACTTCCAGGGGGAAGCCTTCCTTGGCGTGGACGATGATGTCGTCGTGGATGTGTTGCGGGATTTTCAGCATGATGATTTCCTTTGATTTTTGCCACAGAGGCACAGAGGCGCAGAGAAAAGCCTTGTTTAGAGCGGTTCTTTCTATTCTCTGTGTTACTCCGTGTCTCCGTGTCTCTGTGGCGAAAGTCAGGCCTTTTCAAGATCGCAGACATTCAACGCATCCAGCTCATCCACAAGCTCCGTAATGGTCGGGTTCTCCCCGCAGACCGGGCATTTGGGGCTCTTTTTCACCGGCACCTCGCGGAACTTCATCCGCAGTGCGCTGTAGGTGAGGAGCCTGCCGGTGAGAAGATCACCCTTGCCCAGCAGGAACTTGATCGCCTCGGTAGCCTGGATGGTGCCGAGCACGCCGGGAAGCACGCCGATTACCCCGGCCTGGGAGCAGGAGGGGATGGCATCCTTTGGCGGGGGGGCAGGGAAGAGGCAGCGGTAGCAGGGGGACTCCCCCGGCTTGATGGTCATGGTCTGGCCGTCGAACTGGAGGATGCCGCCGTGGGAATAGGGCTTGCCGGCCAGGACGCAGGCGTCGTTGATCAGGAACTTGGCGGCGAAGTTGTCGGTGCCGTCGATGACAAAGTCGTAATCCGCAACGATCTGGGCGATGTTGGACGCGCTGATCCATTCCTGGTAGGTCTTCACCGTCACGTCAGGGTTCATGGCCACCATTTTTTCCCGGGCCGACTCCACCTTGGGCACGCCGATATCCTTGGTGTGGTGGGCAATCTGGCGTTGCAGGTTGGAGAGGTCGACCACATCGGCATCGGCTATACCGATGGTCCCCACGCCGGCGGCGGCGAGGTAGAGGGCGATGGGGGAACCCAGCCCCCCGGCGCCGATTATCAGAACCTTGCCGTCAAAGAGTTTTTTCTGCCCCTTGCCGCCAACTTCCTTCAGGATGATGTGGCGGGAGTAGCGTTCGATCTGTTCTTCTGTAAGCATGCATCAGTCTCCGATGGTCAGGTTATGTTTTGCTACTCACTACTCACGACTCACAACTCACCGATTTGCGCCTCCACCCATGAAGTAGAGGAACTCCACGGCGTCGCCTTCGCGGATAATTGCCCGTTCGAAATCATCACGGTCGAGGATATCGCCGTTCAACTCCACGGTCACGTACTGGGCCTGCTCCACCTTCAGGGCGTCCAGCAGTTCGTGAACGTTGAGGGCTTCCTTGCCGTCTATGGCTGCGGGTTTGCCGTTAACTGTCAGGTTCATCTGGTACTCCTTTTGTCGTTGTTGCGAATTTGAATCGTAGGGGCGACGCATGCGTCGCCCTGATTGGCCTTGTGTGATTGACGAGGGCGAGGCATGCCTCGCCCCTACAATGCGCGTTCGATATTATAACAGCCCTAATGCCTGTCCGAAGTCCTCGATTATATCAGCCCCATGCTCAATCCCCACCGAGACGCGGATCATCTCTTCCTTCACCCCCATGAGCGCCTTCTCCTCCAGACCGAAGTCGGCGCAGATGGTGCTGGCGGGATGGATCACCAGCGTCTTGGCGTCGCCGATGTTGGCCAGGTTCCGGGCGAGCTTCAGGCCGTTGATGCAGCGGAAGGCAGCTTCCTTGTCAACGCAGCCGAAGGTGAGGATGCCGCCGTATTTCCCCTTGTAAAGGCGTGTGGCGACTTCGTGGCCGGCATTGCTTTCCAGGCCGGGGTAGTTGACCCAGGCGACCTTTTCATGCGCTTCGAGGAATCGGGCCAGCTTCAGCGCATTCTCGCAATGGCGGTCCATGCGCAGCGCCAGGGTCTCGATCCCCTCGGTAAACAGGAACGAGTTCATGGGGGCGGCGCAGGCGCCGAAATCCTTGTGGATCAGCTTCCGGACGCGGGCCGTGAAGGCGAAGTTGCGGTACTTCTTGACGAAGGGGGCGAAGTGGGGGAATTTCTCGCTCCCCCAGTCGAATTTCCCCATATCGATGATGGCGCCGCCGATGGCGCTGCCGGTGCCGTTGATGAACTTGCTGGTGGAGTGGATGACGATGTCGGCGCCAAGCTCGGTTCCACGGCAGAGATAGGGGGTGGTAACAGTGGCGTCGGCCATGAGGGGGACGCCTGCTTCCCTGGCAATGGCGGCAATGGCGGGGATGTCCGGCACGTCAAGCTTGGGGTTGCCAATGGTCTCCACGAAGATGAGACCGGTCCGCTCATTGACCGCCGCGGCTAGGGCGTTCAGGTCGGTCGGGTCGACGAAGCTGGTGGCAATCCCGAAGTTGGAGAGGGTATCGCGGAAGAGAGAAAAGGTGCCGCCGAACAGTGAAGATGAGGCGAGGATCTCGTCGCCGCTCCGGACGATGGCCATAACCGCGGTGGTGATCGCCGCCATCCCCGATGCAGTGGCAATGGCGGAGACCGCACCGTCCAGAAGCGCCAGCCGTTTTTCAAGGGCCTCGGTGGTCGGGTTACCGATCCGGGTGTAGACCTGGCCGGTCTTCCGGCCGCGGAAGATATCCTCCAGGTCCTCGGCGGTCGCATGGGCGAAGGAGGATGATTGGACGATGGGGACGTTGGTGGCGCCGGCCGGGCCGGGCTCCAGGCCGCCGTGAATCAGAAGAGTATCAAGACGCATGCTCGCCTCCTGTTAGCCTTGTTCGCCAAAAAGCGCGGTGGACAGGTAGCGCTCGCCGGTATCGGGGAGGATCACCACGATCAGCTTGCCGGCGTTCTCCGGACGCTTGGCCACTTGAACTGCTGCGAACAGGGCCGCTCCGGATGATATACCCGCCAGGATCCCTTCCTTCACCGCCAGGTTCCGGGCTGTCTCGAACGCTTCTTCGTTGCGCACCTTGAATATTTCATCGATGATTCCGCTGTTGAGCACATCGGGAACGAAACCTGCGCCGATCCCCTGGATCTTGTGGGGGCCGGGCTGGCCGCCGGAGAGGACCGGCGAGTCGAACGGCTCCACGGCAATTACCTTGAGGCCCGGCTTGCGCTCCTTGAGCCTTTCGCCGGTGCCGGTGATGGTGCCGCCGGTGCCGACTCCGCCGACGATGATGTCCACCTCTCCATCCGTGTCGGCCCAGATCTCCTCGGCCGTGGTGTGGCGATGGACCTCGGGGTTGGCCGGATTCTTGAACTGCTGGGGGATGAACGCCTTGGGGAACTGGGTCGCCAGCTCCTCTGCCTTTTCGATGGCCCCCTTCATCCCCTTGGCTCCAGGGGTCAGGACCAACTCGGCGCCGTAGGCCTTGAGGAGATTTCGCCGCTCGATGCTCATGGTGTCGGGCATGGTGAGGATCAGCCGGTAGCCGCGCGCAGCCGCCACATAGGCAAGCGCAATGCCCGTGTTGCCGCTGGTCGGCTCGATGATGACCGTGTCGCTGGACAACAGCCCCTTTTGCTCGGCCTCCTGGACCATGGCGAAGCCGATCCGGTCCTTGACGCTGCCGCCGGGGTTGAACGACTCCAGCTTCGCTATCACCCGCGCCGTAGTACCCTTGGTAACCTTGTGCAGCTTCACGAGCGGGGTCCTGCCGATCAGTTCCGTAATGTTTTCCGCTATCCTGGCCATGGCAATCTCCTTAGAATCCGACTTGACAGCCGATTGAACCCGTTTAACATATTCCCGGAAGGTAATTTACGCGAAACAGCTTGTTGAGTTGCGAAAATATTTACCGCATGAGATGTTTTAATTTATAAGGTAATATTGTTGACCATGTCAATAAAAAAACATGGTAGTCAATGATAAAAAGCACAGTTAGGAATGTGAAAATAAAAAATTACGCTAAATAAAACCACACTAAATTACTGTAAGTAGAGGCCTTCGGCAAGGGAGTGACGCGGAAAGTATTTGACTTTCATCAGCGTTCATCATATCCATCTGTAGTCCCATGAATGGAGATTTTAACCGCTTTGGCGGGGACTGTGAGATTCCCGAAAGGAGCATACCATGAACTATCGAATCCATTTTGCAGCGATCCTGATTATGCTGGCTACGGCCTCCGTGTCATACGCCATGACCCGTGACGAGGCTGTGTCAGCGGTGACCGGCCGTTACCGGATCACGGCCCCCGCGTTCCTCGGTGGTTTCAAGGAGATCGGCAGCGTCTTGACGCCGCGCCGGGAAGGGTTGCGGGCGAACCGTCCCAGCAAGGCATTCAGGCCGAACCTGGTGAAGAACCACCAGTTCGCCGCTGCCGGCGGCGGGGACCTCCCCCTCGGCGGCGTACACGAGGGGGCTCTCAAGCCGGGCGAGCGGCTCTACCTGTACGAAGTCCGCACCGGTGATGATTACGTGCAGCTCGACCTGTTCACCGTCGCCACCTATGTCGTACCGGGGAGCGGCACCCGTGGGCCGACGCCGCTGCAGGCGTCAGTCCGTTTCCAGTACGGCGGCGGACTGGCGGGGGTGACTGCCGGCGAGTTGCTGGCCGACATCGGCGAGTGGCTGGCCATCGAAGGGGAGCCGCGCCTGCCTGCCGTTGAAAGCCGCCCTGCGGCAATTCCGCAGCCTGCCGCCGCCCCTGTCGATCCGCGTGGTGCCGATAGAGCGACCGCCACGATCCGGCTGGGCCAGACCCAGGAAGAAGTGACCGCGATACTGGGGCCCCCCGAGAAGCAGATCCTTTTGGGCGCAAAGACGATCTTCGTCTATCGTGACGTGAAGGTGGTGTTTGTGGACGGGAAGGTGGCCGACGCCGAGTAGCGGCGCGGCATTGTTGCGAGGCAGGCGGTAAAACTTGCCCATCCCAAAGGCGCCCATTGCGGCGCCTTTTCTTTTGTGGTATTACCATGTCAGGAGAAGTGATATGGGACTGGCAGCAGCATGCTCGGTCAGTGACAATCGAGCTGAATGCGTATATCAAGCCACGATGTGAGAGGATTGAGAGTGGCAATGAGAATGGCAGAAAGGTTAACCTGACCCCCATTCCCATTCACCCTGATATGGATCCCTGCAAAGAGGTTTATATGAACGACAAGCTGGCGATATTCGAAGACTACAAAATCCGCAGAATCTATGATGAGAAAACCGAAACCTGGTATTTCTCGGTGGTTGATATCATTCGGGCGTTGCTACAGCAGGCTGATTTCCAAGCTGCCAGAAATTACTGGAAGGTTTTGAAAAACCGCTTGAAAAATGAGGGCAGTGAAACGGTTACAAAATGTAACCGGTTGAAGCTGTCTGCAGAGGACGGGAAAATGCGCCTTACCGATGTCGCCAGTCCGGAAATACTGTTGCGGCTTATCCAGTCGGTTCCCAGTCCCAAGGCTGAGCCGATCAAGCTTTGGCTGGCAAAGGTAGGCTATGAACGGATGCAGGACATGACCGACCCGGCACGTTCGCTGGATCGTGCCAGGGATTATTGGCAACAGCACGGCAGAAGCGAAAAGTGGATACAACAGCGGATGATGGGGCAGGAGACCCGCAACAAGCTGACCGATTACTGGAAAGATCATGACATAAAGAAAGAGTCGGAGTTTGCCATTCTGACCAACATTATTCATCAAGAGTGGGCCGGTGTTGCCGTAAAGGAACACAAAAAACTAAAAGGGCTGGAAACCCAGAATCTGCGCGACCATATGAGCGAAGCGGAGCTCATATTTACCGCCCTTGCCGAGCTTTCTACCCGTCAGATCGCCGAGACGATTGAAGCTACCGGCATGCCTGAAAACAAGGTGGCGGGAAAAAAGGGTGGCGGGATCGCCCGGAAGGCGCGGTTGGAGCTGGAAGAGAAGACCGGCAGGAGTGTCGTTACCGGGGAGAATTTTCTGCCTCCGGGGAAAAAGAAGCTGAAATGAGCAGCTTTGTCAAATGTGTAGCTCCGGTACCGATTATGTCGGTACCGATTATGTCCTAACACCCTCTCACCGCGCGGCAATCCGGAATTCAAAAGCGTCACGGCATTGATAAAGCAGCGTAAGGGGAACTGTTGTGCTTATGTCTCGTGTCAGGGGCTGACCCCTTCGGGACCACTTCTCAGCATTAGGCCTCGGCGATCGGCGGCAGGCTGGAGATTCGGTTGGTGAGGTAACCGGCTCACCATTGACAGTTTCTTGACATCGCCTCGCTCGCGGGTGTATTAAACACAGGTAATCGTGTGTTGCCCTGGAGGGGGAGATGGTTCTGTCTGGCGAACATGGAAGAGATGTGGCGTAGAGGCCGTCTGGCCGGCGTGATGCTGGCGGGCGGCTTTTTTATGTTTAGTTGACAGAGAATTAAGAATGATGTCCTTCATAACTAAATACTGGAATATTGATGAAACCAGTTGCTCACGGCATTTACGAAGCACTCCTCGACGAATTCCTGCAAGATACCCTGGCACGTCATCCGGAACTCAGAACCGTTTTCGGCAAGATAGACCCGGAGGAACAGCCGGCTCGGTATGCCTCTTTCGTGGCAAAGGTTTTGGAGCAGGCCCTTCGCGAAGAATCTGACCCTGAAAAGCGCTTCGCACTGTGCAATCGAATTCTTGGGCAGGTTGCCAACGAACCGGGCCGTGGTCACCTCGATAAACATCGCCTTATCCAGGATCAAAAACCGATCCTCCTCGAAATCACCCCGCCGCATTATGGCAGGTCAGGCATCCCCCGTCCGCACACGCCTCTGACCGAAAGCAGCCTCTTCACCGGCTCACCCCAGGAACCACAGCTTGGTCATGAATTACTGGAAGAGATGCGTTCCGCCGATGGGGTGGACATCCTCGTCTCCTTCATCAAATGGTCTGGCCTGCGCCTGCTGCTGCCCGCCTTTGAGGACCTGCGAGATCGTCATGTTCCGGTGCGGCTGATTACCACCTCCTACATGGGGGCCTCCGATGCCCCGGCGGTGGAGTGGTTGGCTCGCCAGCCGAACGTCGAGGTCCGTGTCTCCTACGACACAGAGAGAACCAGGCTCCATGCCAAGGCGTATCACTTCAAGCGCAACAGTGGCTTTTCCACCGCCTATATCGGTTCGGCCAACATGTCGCAAGCTGCCATTACCAGCGGCCTGGAATGGAACATAAAGGTCACTGCGCAGGATATGGGGCACATCCTCGAAAAGTTTTCCGTCGAATTTGAGACGTACTGGAACAGCCGCGAGTTCATCCCCTTTGATGCCGAGAATCCGACCCTGTTCCGCACCGCCATTGATCGGGCGCGCAATCCACGGTTAAATGGCCCGGCAGTCTACTTCGATCTGCGCCCTCACCCGTTTCAGGAGCGGATACTGGAGGCGCTGGAGCGGGAGCGGACGGCCCATGACCGCTGGCGCAACTTGGTGATTGCCGCCACCGGTACCGGCAAGACCGTGGTCGCCGCCTTCGACTTCAAGCGATTCTTCGAGCAGAATCAGAAACAGGCCAAACTTCTCTTCGTGGCCCATCGTCAGGAGATTCTCCAGCAAGCCCAAGCCACCTTTGCCAACGTCCTGCGGGATCAGAATTTCGGTGAACTGCTGGTGGGCCAGTTTCAGGCCACACGCCGGGAGCACCTGTTCTGTTCCGTCGGCATGCTTACCAATCGTCGCCTCTGGGAGCAGGTGGGGAGCGACTTCTACGACTACATCGTGGTTGATGAGGCCCACCACGGCACCGCCGCCAGTTATCGGCCGCTCTTCGACCACTTTGCCCCGCAGATTCTCCTCGGCCTGACCGCCACCCCGGAGCGGATGGATGGCGACAACGTGGCCGCCGATTTTGGCAACCGCTTCGCTGCCGAGATTCGCCTCCCGGAAGCGTTGGAAGAAAAGCTCCTTTGCCCCTTCCACTATTTCGGTGTCGCCGACCCTATCGCCATCAACGGCGACCAGTTCTGGCGCAACGGTAAATATGACGCGTCAGCACTGGAAAACGTCTATGTGCTGGATCATGTGAAAGCCCGGCAGCGCGTCGATGCCATCATCACGGCCCTCAACCGCTATGAGCCAGTTCTCAGCACCCTCAAGGGGATCGGTTTCTGTGTCACCATCAAGCATGCCCAGTTCATGGCGGAAAACTTCACCAAACTTGGCATTCCCTCCGCTGCTTTTGTCTCCGGCGTTGACGATGACCGCTGTCGAGAGCTGCTGGTCGAGCTCAAAGACGGCCGGCTCACCTTCCTCTTTACCGTCGATAAGCTGAGCGAAGGGGTGGATGTACCGGAAATCAACACGGTGCTGTTTCTCCGCCCCACCGAGAGCCTGACGGTCTTCCTCCAGCAGCTCGGGCGCGGCCTGCGCCATGCACCGGGTAAGGACTGCCTCACCGTGCTCGACTTTGTCGGCCAGACTCACCGCCGCTACCGGGTTGATACCAAGCTGAAAGCGCTCCTACCCCGGCACCGCTTTTCCATCGACAAGGAAGTAGAGCAGGATTTTCCACACCTCCCGGCCGGTTGCTCCATTCAGCTCGACCGCCTCTCCCGGCAGTACGTGCTGGAGAACATCAGGGAGAATCTCGGCCGCTTGAATGTGCAGGTGCCGGACCGGTTGCAGACCTTCAGCAGCGAAAGCGGTCAGGAACTGACTTTCGGCAATTTTATCCGTTATCACGATTACGAGCCGGAAGTTCTGCTGGTCAAGGAAACATGGTCAGAATGGAAAGCCAAGGCGCTGTTAGGCCCAATCCCCACTGATCCGGATCTGGCAAAGCTGGGTAAGACCCTCGTGCGTGCCGCCTTCATCAACGGCCCGCGGGAAATTGTGCTGCTGCGTGATGTCCTTGCCAAGGTTGCCCAGGGTGCCGTTGACGAGGCGCTGGCGCTGGCAGGGGATGCTGTAATGTCGGTCTACTACCGGCTCTGGGGCGACAAGGGGAGTAATCTCGACATCGCCTCTCTGGACGATGCCTTTCGCCGCCTGGCCCGTAATCCGTCGATTCTGGCCGATCTGGACGAAATCCTTGCCTGGTCGCAGGATACCACCGAGGTCAGTGGCCTGATTCCGGAGCTTCCCTATGCCTGCCCGCTGGAGCTGCACGCCCATTATGGCGGCAAGGAGATACAGGCGGTCTTCGGCCGGGCAAATCTGGATACAGCCGGGCAGACCGGCGTGGGCTCGTTTCATTTTGCTGACGTAAAGACCTATGTGCTGCTGGTCACCTTTCAGAAGACCGAGAAGGAGTTCTCGCCCAGCACCATGTATGCCGATTACCCCATTAGCAGAGACCTCATGCACTGGGAGTCCCAGGCGAATACCGCGCAGCATCACACCGACGGGCAGAACCTGATTCACCATCAAGAGCGGGGTTACACGATCCTGGTATTTGCCCGCGACCAGAAAAAACGGAACAACGTCACGGTGCCGTTTACCTATCTGGGGCCGGTGGATATGGTGAGTTACGAGAGTGACCGGCCGATCAAGATGGTGTGGCGGCTCAGGCATTCGATGCCGGTGGAGATGTTTGAGGATAATCGAAGGGGTGGGTAGGAGTTTTTCTATCGCAATTATTTACGAGTGAAGACCAAATTCTTAGGGGTTAGAACATGAAGATCGAACGAATATTCATAAGTAACTTTCGCCGGCTTGAAAGCGTAGATATTGGGATAGAAGACCGTGAGACAGTATTCGTTGGCCCAAATAACAGCGGTAAAACTTCGGCGACTGCAATTTTCAGATATTTCATGGGTCAACGCAACTTCCGTATTCATGATTTTTCCGTATCAAAGATTGCTGACATCGATTCATTTGGGGTAAATGGAAATCCAGAGACTCTACCTAAAATTGTGCTCGATATATGGTTCAAGGTCGATCCAAACAGCATTGAATTTGGACGGGCATTTACTCTCCTGCCGAACCTGTCAGATGACTTTGAGAGACTTGGCATTCGGCTGTGTTATCAAGCGGCAAACCCTGTAAAGATGCGAGATGCCTACCTCGCCACTTATCCTGCAACTGGCGATCAACCTTCGGCAAAACGTTTGTCAGAATTTCTGGTTCAGGACGGAATTCTGAGCCGCCATTTTGAGATCACCTATGCCTCTTTAGAGGAAGCCGCTGACGATTCAATTGCGACGCCCCTTGACCAGAGCAAAGGGAGAAATCTTCTTCAAAGTCTGATTCGCGTTGATTTCGTTGATGCCCAACGCAACATTGATGATGAGGAGGGACACCGCAGTAATCGCCTGTCTAATGCATTTGCCCGGTTTTACCGAAAGAATTTGGAGCAGGTAGAGATCGCTGCTGAAGCACACAAGGTTATCGATGAAAATAATCAACAGCTCACTGAACACTACGAGAAACAATTCGAAGGCCTGATGACAGTGATCAAAGGGCTCGGAGTCCCTTCGATCAACGATCGTGACTTAAAGATCGTCTCGTCCCTCAGCCCTGAGGCAGCATTGAAGGGCAGCACAGAACTCCTTTATGTAGATGCGGTGCGCAGTCATGAACTGCCCGAGCTGTACAACGGGCTTGGTTTCAAGAATCTCATATATATGGCGATTCAAGCAAAAGACTTCCATTCGCAGTGGGCACGTACTGCGCAGAACCGACCGCTCTGCCAGATCATCTTCATTGAAGAACCGGAAGTACACCTGCATGCTCAGGTACAACAGACTTTTATCAAGAACATTTGGTCGGTGATCGACGCTTCGGCCATAGCTGAGGGGACGGGAGATTTCCTGCCTCAGCTCGTCGTGACGACCCACTCATCACACATTCTGGATGCAACCGAGTTTGCCAAGGTGCGATATTTTCGGCGTTGCTATCTTGACGGAGAAGACCCTGCCGAGGTGAGGGTTCTTAACGCCACCAAGGTGCACAGTCTCAGAGATTTTAAGCCTCAGGCCGTTGAGATCGACGGACAGAACGCTTCCGTAGAAGAAGCTCTGGAATTCCTTAAGCGATATCTGCGCCTCACTCACTGCGATCTTTTCTTTGCCGATACGGCGATCTTGGTCGAAGGATCGGTTGAGAAGCTGCTTATTCCGACAATGATCGACAAGGTCGCTAAACGCCTGAATACATCGTATCTTACCATCCTTGAGATCGGTGGTGCCTACGCGCATCGTTTCGAAGGATTGCTGTCTTTTCTCCATGTCCCCTACTTGATCATCACAGACCTGGACTCTGTGTCTCCTGATGGGCGTCACCCTGTTTGTCGCGGTGATGAACCGAATGCTCTGACGTCAAATGCTTCGCTTAAGCAGCTTTTGGGTGTCTCCACGGTAGCTGATTTGATGGCGCTCACTACTGCGCACAAGGCTAGTGATGAGCAGAGTCGTTACATTACATTTCAGCAAGACATCGTGGTTGAAGAAAACGCCACCAATCGTGTGATGCGTTCCAGAACTATTGAAGAGGCCTTCGTGTACCAGAATTTTGATTTTCTTCGTGGAGGCCAACTTAGTATTGGCCGGCCGATTCCTCCTGACCTTGGTGAAGCTTACAATGTAATTTATGAGCACATTGCGTCGAGCAACTTCAAGAAGACAGACTTTGCGATGATGGTGCTTTCCAGCACAACTGATTGGCAAGTACCCAACTACATTGTAGAGGGCTTACAATGGCTTGAGTGCCGGCTTCACGGCCCGCTTGGTGAAGCATGAGGTCAACTATGTCAGACTACGTTCCAACTGAAGCCGACCTTGCTGTTCGAGAATGCCTCGAAAATAATCGTAGCTTTGCCCTGATCGCTGGCGCGGGCTCGGGCAAAACGAGATCGCTAATCGTCGCATTGGACGAAATTCGTTCTCACAGTGGTCCAATATTGCGCCAAAACGGCCAACGGATTGCGTGCATCACGTACACCAACCGTGCTGTCGAAGTTATAAGTTCAAGGCTTGGCTTTGATGATCTCTATCAAGTGTCCACTCTGCACAGCTTTCTGTGGGGTGAAGTTGGCCGCTTCCAGAAAGACATACGAGATGCATTACAAAATCATCGCATTCCAGCATTGCTCGCGAGGGCTCGGGAAAAAGATAATGGCCGGGAAACCAAAGAGGCGCGCAGGGCTCGGGAGCAAGTTGCACGCCTTGAAGCGGAGCTTGCCGGTATAGCAGACGTTGCGGAATTCAAGTATGCGGACGCTGCATTTAGCGACTATCTCAATGGTCGACTCAGCCATGACGATATCATCGAAATAGCGGGCTATCTTCTTGCCGAGCGCCCTAATTTCCGCCGTCTTCTCGGCTTGAGATATCCCTATATCTTTGTCGATGAAGCGCAGGATACATTTGGAAGCATTGTCGCAGGACTCAACTTGGTATGTGCCCAGGACGGGCTCCCACTTGTGGGCTATTTTGGTGATCCATGGCAGCAAATCTATGAGGGGCGCGCCGGCGACTTTGCACCTCCTCCTGGCGGACGAACAATAAACAAGGTCGAGAACTTTCGTTCTGCACCGCCTGTTATAGAACTGCTTAATGTATTCCGCACTGATGTTCAGCAGTTGCCCGCAGGAGAGAACCGGAATTTGACGGGCAGTGTCGAAATTCGCTTGGTGCAAGCTGAAACGCCTTTGGGCGAGCGGAGGCGCTATTCCGATCCTCAACTGGAACGCGCGCTCAGAGCGATGGATCAGGCACTTGCTGCGTGGGGTTGGGATGGACGAGAAGATGTTATCCGTCTATTCCTCGTCAGGCAGATGATCGCGAGGCGGCTCGGCTTTTCAGACTTGCACCAACTCTTCACTGGTCAATATGCGTCTTCCCGTGCACAGGATGACTATGAATCAGGCGAACACCTCTTGCTCAAGCCTTTTGTCAAAATCCTTTGCCCTCTTATTGCCGCACATCAACGAGGTGAAAGCCGGAAGGTCATCGATATTCTCAGGGCTGACAGCCCCGGTTATAGCACGACCGGCCCCAATGCGACCCGCACTCTCAAGGAGATGATCGACAGATCCAATGAGCAACTACAAACGCTATCTGGTCTTTGGGAGACCGGCACAATCAAAGACGTACTCATCTTCTGCCGCAATCATGACTTTCTTAGCTTGTCAGATCGTCTTCGCTACCAGTTAGCTCGCGAACCTCGACAAGAGGAGTACGACGAAGCATTGCATGGAGAGGACAAGGGTGATTGGCTAGCGGATAATTTCTTTGCGATGCCGACTGTTGAGTTGCAGGCCTACTGTGACTTCATGCTTGAAAATACGGCATACAGTACTCAACACGGCGTAAAGGGTGAGCAATACCCAAATGTGATGGTTGTCTTCGATGATGTGGAGGCTTCCTGGAACTTATACAGCTTCACCAAGCTTCTGACGCCACGGACAGTTGGCGAGCCGACCGATGGACAGCGTGACCGTGGACGGAAGCTTGCATACGTATGTTTTTCGCGTGCTTGCGAGAATTTAAGGATTTTACTCTTCACACCTAACCCAGTGCAAGCACAGCAAGAGTTAATTGAAAGGCTGCATCTAAGACCGGATCAGATTACTATCGCCTGATGGTGAGCCCGAATTGCACAGAAGTTTTGGCATGAATTCTTAATTCGAAACCATTGGCTCATAAATTACCAGCAGTTTGAATAATAAGGAAATTATAGAACAGAGGTGCTGGGTCAGGCTTCCAAGTTGACAAGATAAAGGTCCAACGCCCCCAATGCAGAGGTGCTGGGTCAGGCTTCCAAGTTGACAAGATAAAGGTCCAACGCCCCCAATGGGAATTCCGTGCAAAAAGAATTCCGGGGGACATCCAGAATCGCAAGCAGCATGTCAGCTGCTTTTTTTATACTTGACAGCGTACATACAGTGTGCACAATATGATCATGAAATTTGAATGGGACTCGGCCAAAGCGGCATCAAATCGTAAAAAGCACGGTGTGGATTTCGCCGATGCCGTTGGCGTATTTGAAGACGGCCTGGCTATAACTATTGAAGACCAGGATGCCGAAGGTGAACGTCGTTTCATCACCATAGGCATGGACTTTACCCTGAAGATACTCGTTGTCGTATATGCAAGCCGTGTCGCGGATGTGATAAGGATTATCTCGGCCCGGAAGGCCACGAAGACAGAAAGGCAGACCTATGAAAAAGGAATATGATTTCAGCATGGGGAAGCGCGGCGCCGTGGTTCAGCCCGAACCGGGCAAGTCCCGCATAACCATCCGTCTGGACAACGAGGTGCTCGACTGGTTCAGGGCAAAGGCTGACGAGCAGGGTGGCGGCAATTACCAGACCATGATCAACCAGGTCCTGAAGGAATACATTCACCAGGACAAATCGCTGGCGGATATCCTGCGGCAGGTGATTCGCGAGGAGTTGAAGCCCGCGGCCTGATGATACTTAACCACAGAATGACGGGGAAGGGCATAGGGCTTGACTTATTGACATTTGTTCACCACAGAATGACGGGGAAGTGTAACACACATCCGCTTGACAACATAGATCGACGCGTGTATCGTTTTACGAAGATATGATCGATAAGGGGTATGCAATGGAAGCAGTGAAAATTTCTCCCAAATTCCAGGTTGTCATCCCCCGCGAGGTGCGCGAAAAACTGCACCTGGTGGCCGGCCAGCGGATGCAAGTGGTCGCCTACGGCAACCGGATCGAGCTTATCCCTGAAAGAGACATAGCCGATATGCGCGGTTTTCTGAAGGGGATCGATACGACCGTGGAGCGGGAATCGGACCGCCTATGAACGTGATGGACTCTTCCGCATGGCTGGAGTTTTTCGCAGACGGGCCGAATGCGGGAGATTTTGCTCCCCCTCTCTCTGACCGGGCATCCCTCGTCGTCCCTACCATAACCATCTATGAGGTGTTCAAAGTAGTCTGCCGCCAGCGTGGAGAAGATGCCGCACTACAGGCGGCAGCCCTGATGCAGCAGGGAAGGTCTGTGGAGCTGTCCCCCTCCCTGGCAATGGTCGCCGCACGCACGAGCCTGGAACTGGCGCTTCCGATGGCCGACAGCATTGTTCTGGCAACGGCCCGACTCCATGATGCGATCCTGTGGACCCAGGACGAGCATTTTCAAGGCATCTCCGGGGTGCGCTATTTCCCCAAACAGGTGGGGTAGGCACGATGCTGGCGTGACAGCGAAAGCGATTTCGGTGCCATAGCCCAGGGAGTGACCCCTGTTTCTACCACTGTGAAGAGAAAAAGGCCTTACGGAAAATTTCCGTAAGGCCTTAATGCGTCATGGTGCGAATCCCCCCTCAGAGGTATCACGCGACCAAAGCAACAAAGGGTGTTGCTTTCTTGCAGTCTACTATAAAATTGGGGCTATTTTCTCTCCAGGCTCTGCAGCAGGCGCAAGTAATCTCGCTGGCTTTCCCAGACCATGCTGGAAAGCAGGTTCACGAAGGGTGCGACGTTGCCGGTGTTGCTCTCCCTGACCGCCGCCAGGTATTCGCTGCGAACTACCGGCGGGATGATGGTCACGGGGTAGCCTTCCTGGAGCAGGGCCAGGTTCATCAGCAGCCGGGCGGCCCTGCCGTTGCCGTCCACGAAGGGGTGGATGGTGACGAGCCGGGTGTGCAGAAGCGCCGCCAACTCGATGGGGTGCTTCTCGGCGCGCAGGCGGGGAATCTCATCGGCAAAAGCGGCCATCAGCTCCTTCAGCTCGCTCGGAGCGGGGAAAACGAAGTCGGTGCCGGTGACGATGATGTTCTGCTTCCGGTAGTGGCCGGCGCTGGCCTCGTCGATGCGGTAGTAGAAGAGCTTGTGTAGCTTCAGGATGTCCCGCTCGGTGATCTCCTTGCGGCGGGCGAGTTTCTGCAGGTAGTCGAAGGCCTCGGCATGGCCGATGGCCTCGAAGTGGTCCTTGAGAGGCTTTCCGCCGATGGTGATGCCGTCCTCGATCACCACCTTGGTCTCGGTCTCGGTGAGAGAGTTTCCTTCCAGTGCGTTGCTTGACCAGGTCAAGCCAATGCGGAAGTACTCCCGCAACTGCTTGAGCGCCTGACCCTTCAGGGGGCGATGCAGGTTGATCTCCTGCTGGAGTTTGTCAGCGTCTGCGATCCGGTTGGCGAATTCCATCGCTTACCTCACTAAATCAGTACGTGCTAAAAGCAGAAATTCACGATTGATTAAAAAATAAGGAAATTCGCTAAGAAAAAAAGGGCCTACAGCATCTGCTGTAAACCCTTATTTTCAACTTGGTGCCGAAGACTGGACTCGAACCAGCACACCCTTGCGAGCACAAGAACCTGAATCTTGCGTGTCTACCAATTCCACCACTTCGGCATTCGAGAAAAAAATTTATACCATCATTCGCCATGATTTGCAATACAAAAAATTGGCCGATTCCCTTCTTTACAACCTGTTTCGGGATGGGGTATTCTGTCACGGTTCATCCAAGGAGGACCCGCTTGACCCAGAGAATAAGGATACTTCCCGAAAACCTGACCAACAAAATCGCCGCCGGCGAGGTGGTGGAACGGCCGGCGTCCGTGGTGAAGGAGCTGCTGGAGAACGCCCTGGATGCCGGCGCAACTGATATCGTCGTGGAGATCGAAGGGGGAGGGAAGAGGCTCATCCGGATCACGGACAATGGTTGCGGCATGTCCAGGGATGATGCCCTTCTGGCGCTGGAGCGGCATGCCACGAGCAAGATATTGACCGAGAGCGACCTGGAAGGGATTGCTACCCTCGGGTTCCGCGGCGAGGCGCTACCTTCTATCGCTTCTGTCTCGCGCTTCACCATGGCAAGCCGTGAAACGGACAATATCGAAGGTTCCGAGATTTATGCCGAGGGGGGGAAGATCAGGGAGGTGAAGGCGTGCGGTATGGCGTCGGGGACGATCGTGACGATCCGCAACCTCTTTTTCAATACCCCGGCGCGCCTCAAGTTCCTGAAAAGCCCCGAAACCGAGGCCGGTCACGTGGGGGACCTGGTCACCCGGATTGCTCTCTCCAGGCCGGATGTGCGCTTTACCTACCTGAGCGACGGAAAGACGGTAATCAAGGTTTCGCCGGGGGGACTGGCCTCACGGGTTTCCGACCTGTTGGGAAAGGGGATAGGAAACTCGGTTTATCCGGTGGAGTACGATGACGACTATCTCCGCGTCGATGGCCTTGTTTCCAGCCCTGATTGCTGCCGTTCCGCGCCATCCCATGTCTATACCTTCATAAACGGCCGGTTTGTGCGCGACAAGGTGGTGCAGCACGCGGTGATGGCTGCGTACCGCCCGGTCCTGGAGCAGGGGCGCTATCCCGTGGTGATACTGTTCGTAGGAATCGATGCCGGTGAAGTGGACGTCAATGTTCATCCGACCAAGCATGAGATCCGTTTCCGCCAGCAGGGGAGGGCGCATGACGCGATATGCGCCGCGGTCGAGTCGATTTTGCGGCGCACCCCATGGATCAGGGAACCTTTGCCCGCTGCTGCCTCTCCTGCTCTTCCGCGCCCATCGGCCAGCGAGCAGCGGGTGGCCGAAGTCCGGGACCTTCTCGTTTCATACGGCTCCATGCCCCCCGCCAGATCCGGCGATTTTCGCAACCGGGGCGCAGCTTCGGAAAACGGTGCAGCCAGGCCGGAACCGGCGGCAATTGCGCCTTTGCGCGCCGGGATCGATCTGAATGAGCCCGCAGAAGGGGGGGGGTATTTTTCTTCCCTTACGGTGATCGGCCAGTTCCAGGCCCAGTACATCCTGTGTCAGGATCGGGAAGCCCTCGTGATCATAGATCAACACGCGGCTCATGAAAGAGTGGCTTTCGAGCGCCTGAAGCGTGAGTTCTCCGCAGGGGGCGTGGCGGTGCAGAAACTCCTCTTTCCCGAGACCCTGGAATTCACCTTTGCCGAGGAAGCGGCGCTGCGGGAGTCCCTGGAAGAAATTTGCCGGTTGGGGTTCGACCTGGAAAGCTTCGGTGGCAGAACCTGGCTCTTGAAGGGATCTCCGCAGCTTCTGGCCGGGCACGACCATGTCAGCACGCTGCGCGACATGGTGTGCGAGCTGCAGGAGATGGGGAAGAGCCGCAAGCTTGCCGAAGCGGTCGACGAACTCCTCTCCACCATTGCCTGCCATAGCGTGGTCAGGGGCGTTCATGCGCTGACAGTGCCGGAAATCCGGGCGCTTCTTCTTCAGATGGACGCGACCAACTTTGCGGGGAGCTGTCCCCATGGGAGGCCTGTATTCAGGAAGATTACGCTGTCCGAGATCGAAAGGATGTTCAAGCGTACCTGAACCGGTGAATGATGAATCGTGAGTCGTGAAAGGTAAACAGCTTCTACTGAACTGCCAACGAGGAGGAGGAGAGCGACATGCCAAAGGAAATTATTGCTACTGACCGTGCGCCGAAGGCGATTGGTCCCTATTCCCAAGGGGTGAGGGCTGGAGGGTTCGTGTTTTTTTCCGGACAGATTCCGCTTGACCCGGCGACCGGCGAGCTTTTGACCGGAGACATCGCGGGGCAGACCGAGCTGGTGATGTCAAACATAGCCGCAGTTCTCGACGCGGCTGGTCTGACCTTCGTGGATGTGGTGAAGACAACGATTTTTCTGACCAGTCTGGCCGATTTCGGGGTGGTGAACGAGATTTACGGGAGGCGCTTTCCCAGCAATCCTCCGGCCCGTTCCACCGTGGAGGTGAAAGGGTTGCCGAGGGGGGCGAACGTAGAGATCGAGGTGGTGGCAATGAAAAAAGCCGCGGGCGCATGATGCGCCGCGGCTCTTGGAATCTGACGGATCGGCTTGCTTACAGCGCCTTGACTACGTGACCGGAACGGATGCAGCGGGTGCAGACCTTGAGGGTCTTGATGGAGCCATTCCTGACGGCCCTCACCTTCTGCAGGTTCGGGTGCCACATCCTGCGCGTCTTGTTATTAGCATGGCTGACATTATTGCCGAAGCTCGGGCCTTTTCCGCAAATTTCGCATATTTTGGACATGTCTTCATCCTCCCTGGTAATTGGAACGAATTTTTATATCAGGTATCCCGTAAAGTTGCAAGAAATTTTTTCAAGTGAGGGGTTCGGTGTACATTCTGAAAGGCCTGCTCTATATGATCGCCGTATGTATGATGATCTCGGCGGTCCTGTTTGTCGACTTCGTCTATAAGACCTTTTCCGTCCGGCAGCGCGACGTCAGGACCGATGCAGTGGTTGTGCTGGCGGGAGGGAAGGGGCGGATCGAAGAGGGGATCAAGCTCTATCTGTCAGGGAAGGGGCGCTATCTTCTCCTGATCGGCGTGGATCCGTCTGTTCGTAAGCGTGACCTGTTCCGCGCACGTCCGGGCGAGAGGGGAGACGAAGATGTTTATTTGGAGAACGTTTCCCATAACACCTTTGAGAACGCCCTTTATGCCCGCACCATAATAACCGGCAAAAAAATCCATTCCATAACGCTCATCACATCACGCTACCACATGAAGCGGTCCATCCTCATCTTCCGCAACATCCTCCCCAGGGATGTTGCCATTTATCCCTACCCGGTGGACAGCCGGAACCTGAAGGAAGAATGGTGGAGCCACTCTGGAAGTTTCCGGCTCCTGTTCAGCGAGTTTTACAAGTACGTGGTCTTCCGGTTCTTTTTCCTGTTCGACTGGGGAGAGTTTGGACCTTTAAAGGCGGTGAGTGGTGAGAAGTGAATTCACTATTCACTGCCTTTCTCTTCAATTCTCGGAAACAGCGCCTCCGCCTTGACGACACTGGTTCCTTCCTTGAGCCCGCCCCATTGCAGCCCGGAGGCTGCCGGCTCGGCATCCCACCCCAGATATCCCAGCGCTTTCTTCGCGGTCTCCGGCATGAACGGGGCGAGGAGGTGATGGCAGATCCGCTGTGATTCCAGGATGCAGTACATGACCGTGGCCAGGCGTTCCTTCTGGGCCGGGTCCTTGGCCAGAGTCCAGGGGGCGGATTCGTCGATGTACTTGTTACCTGCCGAAATGACCTCCCAGATTGCCTGCAATGCCTTGCTGAAGGCCAAGTCACCCAGATGGCTCTCCACCTGGACAACCATCGCCTCGGTCCTGCTCTTCAGAGATTCATCGATCTCCTGAAGCGGCCCGGTGGGCTGAACGATCCCCTCGAAATACTTGTTGATCATGGCTGTGGAACGGTTAAGCAGGTTCCCCAGGTCGTTGGCCAGGTCCGAGTTGATTCGGTGGACCAGGGCGCTGTGGGAGAAGTCGCCATCCAGGCCGAACGGCACCTCGCGCAGGAGAAAATAACGCACGGCATCGACGCCGTACTTGTCGATGAGCATATTGGGCTCAACCACATTCTGGAGGCTCTTGCTCATCTTCTGCCCTTCAACGGTCCACCAGCCATGGGCAAAGACCTTATTCGGCAACGGCAGTCCGGCGGCCATCAGGAATGTGGGCCAGTAGACCGAGTGGAAACGGAGGATGTCCTTGCCGATCAGATGCACATCCACGGGCCAGAACTTCTCGAAATTTCCACCAGTCTCCGGATAGCCCAGGGCCGTGATATAGTTGGTCAGGGCATCGAACCAGACGTAGATCACGTGTTTTTCGTTGCCTGGGACCGGAATCCCCCAGGTGAAGGTGGTCCTGGAAACCGAAAGGTCCCGCAACCCCTCCTTGACGAAGGAGAGGATCTCGTTCCGCTTGGACTTCGGCTGGATGAAATCGGGGTTAGCCTCGATATGGGCCAGGAGTTGCTCCTGGTACTTGCTCATCCGGAAGAAGTACGACTCCTCTTTCAGCTTTTCCACCGGCCGGTTGCAGTCCGGGCACTTGAAGTCGATGAGCTGGGTCTCGGTCCAGAAGGTTTCGCACGGCGTGCAGTACCAGTCCTCATACTCGCCCAGGTAGATGTCACCCTTGTCGATGAGTGACTTGAAGATATGGGCGACCCCCTTCTTGTGCCGCTCCTGGGTTGTACGGATGAAGTCGGTATAGGAGATATCCAGTTTTTCCCAGAGGGCCTGGAAGCGCTTGACCACGCGGTCGGCCAGCTCCAGCGGTGTTTCGCCGGCGGCGTTTGCCGCCTTTTCCACTTTCTGACCATGCTCGTCGGTACCGGTCAGAAAAAAGACCTCGTCCCCCTTCATGCGGTGATGCCGCGCAAGCACATCGGCGGCCAGGGTAGTGTAGGCATGGCCGATGTGGGGAACGTCGTTCACATAGTAGATGGGGGTCGTCAGATAGAAACGACTCATGGGGTCTCCTTTTTCTCCGGTCCTCTGGGTCCCTTTTTGCGGCGGTCGCGGCGATGCCTGCGATCTTCGTCGCTCCTGGGCTCTTTCCCGGCTTCCCCAGGCTTCGCAGTTTCCCTGGATTCTTTTGTCTCGCCTGCCACCTTGTCTCTTGGTTCCCTGTTCGGTCTCTGTCTCTGCTCGGTGGCTTCCTTCTGCTCCTTGCCGGTTTTCTTCGGTTTGTCCACGATATTTTCCGGCCGGATGTCGGCGCCCTTCAGAACCACTTCCTGGTTGTCGTCGGTCTTTACGATCACGGAACCGTCCAGGATGTCCACCTTGACCACCTCGCCCTCGACGGAGCCGCAGTGGAGGCGCTTGCCGCACTTGGGGAGTCCCTTCTTCAGGTTGCAGTAAGTGTCGTATTCGTATTCCAGGCAGCAGAGGAGCCTGCCGCACTGGCCCGATATCTTGGTAGGGTTGAGGGCAAGGCTTTGTTCCTTGGCCATTTTCACGGAGACCGGCTGGAATTCGCGCAGGAAGGTGCAGCAGCAGAGCTCGCGGCCGCAGATGCCGATTCCTCCCACCATCTTGGATTCGTCCCGAACTCCGATCTGGCGCATTTCGATGCGGGTGTGGAACTGGTGCGCCAGGTCCTTCACCAGCTCGCGGAAGTCGACGCGGCCGTCGGCGGTGAAATAGAAGATCGCCTTGCTCCCGTCAAAGAGGTATTCGACAGTGACGAGCTTCATGTCCATTCCGCGTTCCTTGACGCGCGACAGGCAGAAGTCGAAGGACTCCTTCTCCTTGATGGCGTTTCTGGCGGCGATCACGGAATCCTCCTCCGTGGCCTTGCGGAGAACCCCTTTCAACTCCTGCTGCTCTCCTGCGGGTTGCTGGTCTTCGGGCCCGGTTATGATGGTTCCCATGCTCCTGCCCCGTTCGGTTTCCACGATTACCTTGTCTCCGGGGTGGAGTTCCAGGCTGCCGGCATTGAAATCATAGAGCTTGCCGGCGGTTTGAAATTGTATTTTTACGATTCTGGCCAATTTATCATTTCCTTTTGGTTGAATGTGATAGTCAGGTGTTCGCGAGGCGCATGACCAGGGTCTCCATGGCAAGCCTCGGGTTGACGTTGCGCTGAAGCGCCTGCTGCATGGTGGTAACCGTGCCGATCTTCCCCATGACCTCATCCAGGGAGTTGTGGCCTGCAACCTGTTCCACCAGCGGGGCGAGGTCGCAGTTCACGATCTCTGGGCTCCCCCCGAGGCGGAGCAGCACGTCACGAAGGAAGCTCTGCAGCATGTCGAGCATTCCGGCGGCCTTGTCCTTCTGCTTGTCGAAGGCCTCGGAGAATGCGAATATCCGTCCGGCGTCATTGACCGAAAGAGAGCATACCGTCTCAATGAAGCGTGCCCGCTCTTCGAGGGCCGCTCCATTAACGATTTCCAGTGCCTTTGCCATGCTTCCTTCGGAGAGGGAAGCAGCCACGCGCGCTGCTTCCTGCTCGACGCCCCCAGCCAGGACAAGTCGTTCCACGGTTTCCTGCGGCAGGGATGCAAAGCGGAGCTGCTGGCAGCGGGAGATAATTGTCGGCAGAACCCCGGCCGGATTGGGGGAAAGAAGGATCAACACCGCATTGCCCGGCGGCTCTTCCAGTGTTTTCAGCAGGGCATTTGCCGCTGCCGGGTGGAGGCGGTCGGCCGCCTCGATAATGCATCCCTTGCGCGGTGCTTCGTAGGGGCGGAGGGCCAGTTGCCGCTGGAGTTCCCGGATCTGGTCGATCTTTATGAACGCCCCGTCCGGCTCCACGAGATGCAGGTCCGGATGCTGGCCCGATGCCATTTTCCTGCACGAAGGGCAGCTGCCGCACCCCTCGGCCCTGCCGCAGAAGATCGCCTCGATGAAGGCTAAAGCTGTCGTGCGTTTGCCGCACCCCTCAATGCCGGTAAAGAGGTAGGCATGGGCAACCCTATGGGCCGCCAGGGATCTTTCGAGCACGGTCACGGCACTGTCCTGGCCGACAACCCCGGAGAACGACATCAGCGTGGCCCCGCAAGGCGCGGTGCGACGAGGTCGAAGATTTCGGCTGCGGTTTCATCCACTCCGCGGCTGCCGCTGACGACGATGAAGCGTTCTGGTTCGCGGCTGGCCAGTTCCAGGTAACCTCTCCGGACTTTTTCGTGGAACGCCATCTCTTCCAGTTCGAAGCGCTCCTCGCGGGCACCGGCGGCATTCTCGATGCGGGCTTTCGCCCTTGACAGCCCGGTTTCAACCGGACAGTCGAGAAGAACGGAGATGTCGGGCCTGATGGAGCGGGACGCAAGCCGGTTCAGCTCCAGAATGGTCGCCATGTCCAGCCCCCGGCCGAACCCCTGGTATGCTACGGTGGCGTCGGTGAAACGGTCGCAGAGGACGATCTTTCCCACCGCGAGCGCCGGAGCGATAACCTCTTCCACATGCTGGGCCCGCGCGGCGGCGTATAAGAGAAGTTCAGCCATGGGGGTCATGGCGCGGTTGCCGGCATCGAGCAGGATGGCGCGGATCTGGTCCGCTATCGGGCTCCCTCCAGGCTCACGGGTGGTGACCACCGAAAACCCCTGGTGTTCCAGGCGGTCAGACAGGAGGCGCAACTGGGTGCTCTTGCCGCACCCCTCGATTCCCTCGAATGTTATGAACCTCTGCATGCCGGATTCCCCATAAGGTCTTGAACCTATTGATTATAGGAAAGGAGGTGCAATTAATCAAGACAAATTCCCTTGTAAGTGCCATATTTATTGTAAAAAACAGGCCATTTGGATATACTGAGTCGATTAGGTTCAGGGCGACCGGAGTCGCCCTTGTTTTTTATGCACAATTTTGCGGGAGATTTGCCGTGGAGTCCGCTGTTGCCTCAAAACTGGATGATCTTCAGCAACGCATCGGCTATCGTTTCGGGGATACGGGGCTGTTGCGGGAGGCGCTGACACACCGTTCGTATCTCAACGAAACCGGGGACTTGTCGCTGAAGGATTACAACCGCCTGGAATTTCTCGGCGACGCCGTGATCGACCTTCAGGTCACTCTCAGGCTTCTGGAGCGCTTTCCAACGAGCCGGGAGGGTGACCTGTCCCGCATGCGGGCCGCCTTGGTGGACGAGGAAGCACTGGCCGCCCTAGCCAGGGATCTCGATCTGGGTGACCACCTCCTGCTGGGAAAGGGGGAGGAGCGAAGCGGGGGACGTGAAAAGCGGTCGATTCTTGCTGACGCTTACGAGGCTCTGGTTGGGGCGACATTTCTCGACGGCGGCATGGAGGCGGCGGCGAAGCTGATCGACGCCCAGATGTCCCCCCTGATCGATGATCCGGCATTGCCGCAAAAGGGGACCGATTTCAAGACCCTTTTCCAGGAGAGTGCCCAGTCGCGGTGGGGAGTAACACCGCGTTATGCGCTGAAGGAGACGAGCGGGCCGGACCATCTGCGGACCTTCTGTGTGCAGGCATTTGTAGAGGACAGACTCCTTGCCGAAGGGTGCGGCCGCAGCCGCAAGGAGGCCGAGCAGGCCGCAGCCAGGGCCGCTCTGGAGCAACTGAAGGAGTCTGACGGGGCGTAATGGGATGAAGCGGCTCATCGTTCCATTTTTCATCACCCACCAGGGTTGCCCGCATCGCTGCATTTTCTGCGACCAGGCCCGGATTGCGGGAGGGGCGGAGGCGCTCCCTTCGGCGACGGAGATTGTGGCGAGGATTGCAGCATACCGGGCTTCCGCCGGTACGGAGAGTGCGGAAGTCGCCTTTTATGGTGGGAGCTTTACCGCGCTGCCCCGCGAAGATCAGCAGCGGCTTCTTGAGCCGTTGCAGCCACTGATGCGAAGCGGGGAGGTCAGTTCCATCCGGGTCTCCACGCGCCCCGACGCCATTGACGATTCAATTGCGGCATTTCTGCTTGAACGCGGCGTGAGGACGGTCGAACTGGGTATCCAGTCGATGGACGATGCGGTCCTTGAGCGGGCGGAGCGGGGGCATGGTGCCGAGGATGTAAGGAAGGCCTTTTGTTGCCTGCAAGCGGCCGGCATCGCGGTTGGGGCGCAGCTCATGCCGGGGCTACCCGGCGACTCCCCGGAAACCAGTATTCAATCATTGCTGGAAGTGTTGTCTCTCAGGCCTGCGTTTTTGCGGATTTATCCCGCGGTGGTTCTAAAGGGGACCAGGCTGGAGGAGTTGTACCGGTCAGGCGATTACGCTCCCCTCGATCTGGAGCATGCGGTGACAATCTGCAAGGCTATGTTGCGCGAGACAATGGCGGCCGGGGTACCGGTAATCCGTATCGGTCTGCAACCGACCGATGACCTTAACATGGACGGTGCCGTGATCGCCGGGCCATACCACCCGGCCTTCCGCCAGCTGGTGGAGTCAGCGCTCTGGTACGATTTCCTGAATATGGAAACGAAAGATATTTCTCCCGGCTCGGATATCTCTATTCGCTGTGCCCCTTCACGGATTTCGGACGTGACCGGTCATAAACGCGACAATGTCCGGCGGCTGCATAACGAGCGCGGGGTGCGGGTCGGCTCAGTCATGGGAGACGCTGCACTTTCGCCCCATGAACTGGCTGTAGAGGCAAATGGCGAGGTCCGGGTGGCCGACATCAACAGCTTTGTGAACGTCAACAAACAAGAGGTGAACATATCGTGACTGAAAAGGAATTCCGTTCGGGATTCGTCTCCATAATTGGCCGCCCCAACGTGGGGAAGTCGACCCTTTTGAACAGCATCCTCGGCGAGAAGATAGTCATAACCTCCGACAAGCCGCAGACCACGCGCAATCGCATCAAGGGGATTCACAACTTCCCCGGCGGGCAGATCGTCTTCATCGATACCCCCGGCATCCATGACCCCCGGTCCAGGCTGAACAGGTTCATGGTGGAGCAGGCGCTCTCCGCGGTCAAGGAGGTGGATGTCATTCTTTTCCTGGTGGAGGCCGGCGCCTCGGTCGGCAAGCAGGAGGAGATGATTCTCCAGGCTCTGGAAAAGGTGCGTACCCCGGTGATTCTGGTGGTCAACAAGATCGACCGCGCAGAGCAGGCTGTCGCTCAGGCAACGCTCGATGCGTACGCCGGGCGGTATCCGTTTCGCGGAACCGTGGCTCTTTCCGCCATGACCGGATACGGCGTGGAGCAGCTTGCCGGAGCTGTTGCCGGCCTCCTTCCCGAAGGGCCAGCGTATTTTCCGGACGACATCCTGACTGATGTGCCGGAGCGCTTCGTGGTGGCCGAGATCATCCGGGAGAAGGTTTTTCACCTAACCCGCGACGAGATTCCCTATTCGGTCGCGGTCACCGTGGACAGCTTCAAGGAGCGGCCGGACGGAAGCCTCATCTCAATTGCCGCGACGATTACCGTGGAGCGTGACTCACAGAAGGGGATCGTCATCGGCAGGCGGGGCGAATTGCTCAAAAAGATCGGCTCCCAGGCCCGCAGGGAGATCGAGGACCTTCTCCAGACCAAAGTGTTCCTGGAACTGTTCGTCCGGGTGCGCAGGGATTGGAGTGAAAACGAAATGATGCTTAAGGAGCTCGGATATAAATGATGCCTTTGGTTGCAATCGTAGGACGTCCCAATGTGGGGAAATCGACCCTTTTCAATCGTCTGCTCGGCCATAGAAAGGCCATAGTGGACGACATGCCCGGGGTTACAAGGGACCGTAATTACGGCATAGTGCAGAAGTACGACGTGCCGTTCACCCTGATAGACACTGGCGGATTCGAGCCTGTGACCGAAGACCGCCTTCTGCAGCAGATGCGGGAGCAGTCCCAGCTTGCCATGGAGGAGGCGGACGTCATCCTCTTTCTCCTGGATGGCCGGGAGGGGCTCACACCCGCTGACAGCGAAGTGGCGGAGATGCTGCGGCGGGTGCGGAAGCCGGTATTCTACGTGGTAAACAAGGTGGACGGCGAAAAGCTGGAGGAGGCGGCAGGCGAATTCTATGCCCTGGGCGTTGCCAACCTCTTCACCATATCCGCCGAGCATAATCGCGGCATCGGCGATCTGATGGAGGAAGTGGTCAAGGCTTTCCCGCGGCAGGGGAAGGACGATGTGCCAGAGGATGTGACGAAAATCGCCGTAATCGGTCGTCCCAATGTGGGGAAATCCTCCATCGTCAACCGGTTGCTCGGTTTCGAGCGGGTAGTGGCAAATCCGACCCCCGGCACTACGAGGGATTCGGTAGATACCTATTTCACCTGTAACAGGAAGCAGTACCTCCTGATCGACACCGCCGGAATCCGCCGCAAGGGGCGCGTCAGTCAGAAGCTGGAGAAGTACAGCGTGGTGGATGCCCTGCGGAGCATCGAGCGTGCAGATGTCGTCCTGGTCGTTGTCGATGCCGAGGAAGGGGTGACCGAGCAGGATGCCAAGATCGCCGGCTACGCCTTCGAGGCGGGACGCGCCTGCATTTTCGTCGTCAATAAGTGGGATGCCCTGGAAAAGGACACCTCTTCTGTCGGAAAATTCACCGACCGTATCAGGACCAATTTCAAATTCCTTTCCTTCGCGCCGATCGTTTTCATATCAGCCCTGACCGGCCAGCGCATTCACCGGGTCATGGAGGAGGTGGAAAAGGTGTTCGAGCAGTACGCCAAGCGGGTTTCCACCTCGCAATTGAACCAGGTCTTCACCGAGGCCACGGCGGCCCACCAGCCGCCGATATTCATGGGTCGACGGGTCAAGCTCTTATATGCCACGCAGGTGTCGGCCAAGCCTCCCACCTTCATGATCTTCTGCAACCGGCCTGAGGGGATACATTTCTCCTATGAACGGTACATCGTGAACAAGCTACGGGAGGCCTTCGGCTTCATGGGTACGCCATTGCGTCTGGTGTTGAAGGGCAAAAACGCGGACCGGAAGCGCAAATGACTTTACTAGAACACGGGATTAATGTAATATCCACGCTTATTTGACCCTTTTATTTCGCCGTTTTGAGGCAGTTGCCCCATGAGTCTTGTTGGAAACCTGGAAGATCTCGGCCTTGGTGAGATTCTGCAGATCGTAAGCCTGAGCCGCAAGTCGGGCGTGCTTACCCTCCACAGCAGGGGGCGTGAAGGGCGCGTGGTCTTCCGCTTGGGCCAGGTGATCGGCGCCAGTTCCAGCGCGTTGAATGCAAACCTGGGTGAACTGCTGATCCGCAAGGGTGTCATCGACCTGTCGCTTCTTCGCGAAGCGTTGATAAGGCAGGATGAGGGGGAGTTCACCGAGCGGCTCGGCTTGATCCTGATCAGGCATTACAATGTTCCGCCCGAATCGATCGAGAACGTGGTGCGCGAGCAGATAGAGGGCGTTGTCTACTCCTTGTTCGCTTGGGCTGAAGGGACCTTCGACTTCGAGCTGAATGAAGATGTCGAGGCGATCGACGACGCGAAAATTGACCCCTTGCAGTTCATGCTGCAACAGGGGGTCAATCCCCAGTTCCTGGCCATGGAGGGGTCGCGGCTTGCCGATGAGAAGCGGCACCGCGGCGAGCAGGACGACATCGTCGAGGAAGAAGGGGCACCTGATGAGGTAAACGTCGATTTCGCCTTCGATCTCCTGAGAGGCCCCGAGCCCTGCGAGACTTCGGCAGATTCGCTTCCGCCGCCCGGAAGGCCCCTGGTGATGGTGGACGACGATCCGGTCATGCGCGAAACCCTTGCTGCGGTTCTTGAGGGAGATGGTTACCAGGTCACACCCTTCGAGAAGGCCGAGGAGACCCTGATCGGCATCGACACCCTGTACAGGGATGGGGTGCGTCCTACGCTGCTTATAGACCTGATCATGCCGAAGATGGACGGCACCGGTGTCCTTGGCGGACTGGAACTCCTGGAGCTGGTCCACAACAATTTCCCTGACCTCCCTGTGCTGGCCATGGCCGATTACCACAGCGCCGATGCTGAACGGAGAGTTGTTGGATACGGCTATACCCATATCATGAAGCCTCGCCGGGGGGAAGCAGACTCCGGCAGCGTCGAGGAGGAGTTCCGTCCGACCCTGCTCGCGGCCCTGCAGAGGGTTGAAGCCGGTGAAAAGCCCCCGGAGTGGAGCGCCGGCGTCAACATTGCCGATGAACTCCGCCTGGAAATGGGTGAGGACCTCGGCCCGATGACCGATATGGTTGTGCAGAGCACCGGCATATCGCACCTGCGCGGCATGCTGGAGGAGCTGAACAATCCCTCCCTCGGTGGCGGTATTATCCTGCTGGTCCTGCGCTTTGCCTCCGAATTCATGAACCGAGCAGTGGTGTTCATGGTCAAAAAGGAGGAGATCGCCGGCCTCGGCCAGTTCGGAATGCAGGATGAATCTGGCGATCCCAATGACCATGTGAGGCGTCTGAAAGTCTCACGCCATGAACCATCGCTCTTCACGCAGGTCCTTGAAAGCCGCCTGCCAGCAAAGGTAATACCTGGTGACTCGCAAGCCGATTCCCGTATATTGCGGGAGCTGGGTGGCGGAAAGCCGGCCGAGGTTTTTCTCGGGCCGATTATCAGCGAAGGGAAGGTGGTTGCGGTGCTGTACGGCGATAATCTTGCCGGACAGGATCCCATAGGTGATACCGAGGCGTTGGAGATATTCCTCTCCCAGGCTGGGCTGGCCATGGAAAAGGCCCTGCTGCAGCGTCGTCTCAGGGGCAATATTCAGGAGGAGCCGTGAAAAGGATACTGATAACCGAAGATTCCACCACCATGCGTTCACTCCTTGTCTCCACCATCGACTCGATGGAGAGCTTCGACATAGTGGAGGCAGCCAATGGTTTCGATGCCCTGCGGCTGTTGCCGCGGGAAAGGATTGATCTCATTATCACCGATATCAACATGCCGGACATCAATGGCCTCGAATTGATCAGCTATATCCGCAACAACCCCCAGTATCGGGAAATACCGCTGTTCATAATATCGACCGAAGGAAGCGAAAAGGACAAGGAAAAAGGGATAGCTCTCGGTGCCAACGAATATCTGGTCAAACCGTTCAAGCCTGAGCACCTCCAGGAACTGATCCGGAAATATATCGGCTGATCCGCGCAGGCCTTTTGAGCCCCCTGTGGGGCCGTATCCTTTCAATTCAATGAGACGCTGCCATGACCATATCCAATGATGCAAGCGGAAGAGCGGTAAAGGATTTCCTCGCCGAAGCTGAAGAGATCATCGACCAGTTGAGCCTCGATCTCGTCGCCTTGAGCGACTGTGCCGATAGCGGGGATTGCAACCCGGAAATCATCAACTCCATTTTCCGCGGCGCCCATTCCCTCAAGGGGCTTGCCGGGATGTTCGGATTCGGCACCATCTCCGATCTCGCCCACAATCTGGAAAACCTCCTGGATTCTTTGCGGCTCGGCAAGATTCCCCTCAATCACTCGACTGTTACGGTTCTGTTCGATTCTATGGAGCTCCTTGGTGCCCTGGTCAGATCATCCGGCGATGGGGACGACGAGAAGCTCGACATCAGCGAAGTCCTTTCCCGGATAAACGCCTGCATGACCGTGCCGGTGAAAACCGGCGGCGGATCCCCCCTGGAGAGTCTCGGCATTCCGTCCGGAATGCTCAATGCCCTGACCGAATACGAGGAACACCGGCTTCTGGAAAACATCAGGAAAGGGAAGCGGCTGTACTGCGTCCATGCGTCCTTCAGCCTTGCCACCTTTGACAGCGATCTCGGAGAGCTGACCGATACCCTGAAGAACACCGGGGAAGTAATCAGCACCCTGCCGAGCGCGGGTGGGAACCTGGATGCCGGGATCGACTTCGACCTCCTGTACGGCACCGATCTTGCCCCTTCAGAGCTGCGGGGGATGCTGGACCACGAGGGTGTGGAGATAAATCCCCTGGGGAGCGATCAGCCGTTGCCGCTGTTGCAGCAGGAGATGTTCGAGAGCCCGGTGCAGCCGGGCCAGCAGGGTGAGGAAGCCGGCTTGACCGCCAAGAGCATGAGCCGTACGGTCAGGGTCGACATCGGGAAGCTCGACGAGCTTATGAACATCGTGGGGGAGCTGGTCCTTTCCCATTCGACCATTGCCGGACTGACCATGAAGCTTCGCAGCGAAGGGTTTTCGCCGATTGCCGTCGATCTGGCCAAGGCCGCCAAGGGGCTGGAGAGAAGGTTGAGCGATCTGCAGAAGGGGGTCATGGAAATCCGCATGATCCCGGTCGGGCAGCTCTTCGACAAGATGACCCGCATTGTCCGGAAGATCTCGCGGGAGCAGGAGAAAAAGGTGGACCTCCGCCTTTTCGGGGCGGACACGGAGCTGGACAAGCTGATCGTCGAGGACATATCCGATCCGCTCATGCATATCATCCGCAATGCCGTAGACCACGGCATAGAGCCTTCGGAGGAGCGGATCCGGCTCGGAAAGAACGAAAAGGGGACGATAAGTCTCTCGTCGTACCAGAAGGGTAACCATGTCGTTATCGAGGTGGAGGACGACGGCAGGGGGATCGACCTGAAAAAGGTCAAGCAGAAGGCCTTGAAAAAGGGATTGATCCAGAGCGTCGATGGGCTTTCCGACCGGGAAGCCATGGAGATCATCTTCCTCCCCGGCTTTTCCACTGCGGACCAGATCAGCGAGGTCTCTGGGCGGGGCGTGGGGATGGATGTGGTGAAGAATAACATCGCCGCGCTCTCGGGGATGGTGGATGTGGAAAGCGAGCCGGGCAAGGGATGCCGGGTCATCATTACCCTCCCCATTACCCTGGCTATCATGAAGGCGCTGATTATCGCCTGCGCCGGCCGGACTTACGCTATTCCGATCACCTCCATACTGGAGACGCTGGCTGTCGACAAGCGCGATCTTCTCACGATTGAACGGCGGGAGGTCATGCAGCTGCGCGAGGCCACCCTCCCTCTTGTCCGGCTTGACGCCTTTTTCGACCTGCAACGGCCGCAGCAGGAAACGGACGAGTTTTATGTCGTTGTGGTCGGCGTGGCGGAAAAGAAGCTCGGCCTCATCGTCGACAACCTTACCGGGCAGCAGGACATTGTCATCAAATCGCTCGGCGACACCCTGAAAGGGGTGAGAGGGGTTTCCGGCGCCGCGGACCTGGGGGACCAGCGGACCATCCTGGTTCTGGACGTGGGGGGGATTGTCGGCGAAGCAACACGGGGCATGCTCTGATGTATCTGGATTTTTACGGATTCCGGGAAAAGCCGTTCAGCAAGACCCCTGATCCCCGCTTTCTCTACATGAGCCGGGGACATCAGGAGGCACTGGCCCGTCTGCAATACGCGGTCGAGGAGCGGGAGCTGGTTCTGCTGACCGGCGAGATCGGGTGCGGCAAGACCACCCTGTCCCGGGCACTGATGGATACCATGGGTGACGCATATCGGTTCTGCTTCATCTTCAATCCGCGCCTGACCCCCATGGAGCTCCTCCGGACCATTGCGGCAAGCTTGGGGATCGTTGCCCCGCAACGCTCGAAGGAAGACCTGCTGCACGAGTTGACGGAATCCCTCTACAACCTGAGCCAGCGCGGGATCTGCCCGGTGGTCGTGATCGACGAGGCGCAGCTCATTCCCCATCGGGAGGTTTTCGAGGAGATCCGCCTTCTGACCAACTTCCAGCTGGATGATCGCAACCTCATCTCTCTGATAATAATGGGGCAGCCGGAACTGCGCAAACGCCTCCTTCACCCTGTTTACGAGCCGCTGCGCCAGCGGATCGGGGTCAATTTCCATCTGCCGCCGCTGACGCTTGAAGAAACCATGGAATATATCGATGCGAGGCTTGTGGTGTCGGGGGGTGATCCGGGAATTTTCGCGCCGGACGCGGTGCTGAGGGTTTTTGAACTGTCCGGCGGGGTGCCGCGCCGGATCAACCTGATAGCCACTGACGCGCTGTTGGTCGGCTATGGCAGGGACGCCTCGATCATAGATGCCTCCATTATCGACGAAGTCCGGGAGGAGATGCTGATTTAGAGCATCGGGTGAGAGTATGAATCTAGCGGAAATCAGAAAAAAAGCCCTGCAGGAGCGCACGGAAACGCCAAGGGAGCATGGTACGCCGCCATCTCCATTCCTGCCGGAGCCGATCCCGGTGGAAGTGCCGGAAATTGTCGAACCAGTGCAGGAGTTTGAGGAGCCGGCACCGTGTGAAGAGATGTTGCCAGTGGAACCATCTCCCAAGCCTGTTGCTGAAATCATCTCTGTGGTACCGGCAGGTGAACCGCACCCGGTCGAGATTCAGCATTCCCCGGAGGAGACCTTTGACCCGCTCGCACGGATACTTGCCGGGCGGGAGATGTCGACGGAAACGGCGGAAGCTGTCGAGGATGAACGGGAATTGCAGGCCGAGCGGCTTGAATTCCTCTGTTTTCGCGTGGCGAACGAGATTTACGCGGTCAACATCCTCGAGCTGAAGGAGATCATCAAGCTGCGCGACTGCACCGAAGTGCCGCGGATGCCGGCGTATATCTCGGGAGTTTTCTCGCTCCGAGGTCTCATCGTGCCGGTGTTCGATTTGCACGCCCGCCTGGGGCTGCTCTCCGGTGCGGTGACCGGGCGGGAGCGGATTGTGGTCGTGAAAAAGGGGAGCTCTTTCTGTGGCCTCAAGGTGGACGAGGTGCTCGGTGTGGTAAAGATACCCGGGAGTGCCATAGAACAGCCCCCGGCCGTTCTGGAGGGAATCGACCGCGATTTCGTGATCGGTATAGGCAGGCATGAAAGCTGGATGATCATTCTGTTAAACCTGGAAAAGATACTCGATGTGCATCTAGCCTGACCAGGAGGGGGTGCCGTGAAAAAAAAGAGAATTCTCATAGTGGAGGACGAGGAGAGCCTGCTCAAGCTGGAGAGCATCCTCCTTTCGACCAGGGGGTATAATGTTACGGCGGTGCTGGACGGAAAGGCCGCCCTCGAGGAAGTGGACAAAAATCCGCCCGACCTCGTGCTGCTGGACATCATGCTCCCCCTCGTGGACGGTTTCGAGGTCTGCCGCCGCATCAAGACTAACCCGGCCACCAAGGATATTCCGGTGGTCATGCTTACTGCCAAGAAGAGCAAGGAAGACATGGAGCGCGGGGTCGCGGTTTGCGCCGATGCCTACATAACCAAGCCCTTCAAGTCGGCCATGGTGGTTGAAGTAATCGAAGGGCTGCTGAATAAGGCCCGTTAGGATGGCGGATATGGAGATTCAGGAACTCAGTCTGACATGCTTCAATATCGGGGACGACCTGTACGCCGTGGACATCATGCGGGTGAAGGAGATCATACGGCCCCAGAAGCTGACCGGCCTCCCCAAGGCTCCCCCGTTTGTCGAGGGGGTCATCAACCTTAGGGGGGCGGTTATTCCGGTGATCGATATGCGCAAGCGTTTCGGCCTTCCCCCCCGTGAAGCCGGAGCGGTCGGTAAACTGCTCATTGTCGGCATCGGCAGGCGGAGCGTGGGTCTGGTGGTTGACGACGTCACGGAAATCATCTCCGTGCCGCTCAAGGACATCAAGCCTCCCCCCGGTGTGGTCCGCGGGGTCGGCGCCGAATACCTGATCGGGGTCTGTCTGGTCAGGGACGCCATGGTCATGCTCCTCAATCTTGACAGTGTCATGAGCTTGGACGAGACCCAGGCCCTGGACGTGACGTTGCCGGAGAAAGCTGCCTGAATAACGGGCTGACAAGTTCTCAAGAAATGGAAGGGTGCAAATGATAGTCGGTTGTCCCAAATGCAAAACGCGGTATCGCGTCGATGACGACAAGGTAGGCGAGGAGGGGATCAGGCTCCGTTGCTCCAAATGCACCGTCGTCTTCCGGGTTATGCGCAAGGTTCCGCCTCCAGCGGCCCCTCTGGAGGCTCCCGCCGTTGCCTCTGCTCCGGTCGTCGCGCCTGCTGGAAAACGGATCACGGTGCTTCTTGCGAACGAAAGCCAGGCATTCTGTGACGCGGTGACAAAGGTCCTGGTCAAGGAGCCTTTCGTCGTTACCGCCTATACGGACGGGGTGAGCGCGTACGCTGCCATAAAGGAGACGAAACCGAATGTTATCCTGCTGGACGTGGCGCTGCCGGGGATGTACGGCTTCGAGATCGCCGACGCCATCAAGCGCGACCCGGCAACAGCGGCGGTGAAGGTCATCCTGATCGCCTCCATCTATGACAAGACCCGTTACAAGCGTTCCCCCGGCTCGCTCTACGGTGCCGACGATTACATAGAAAAGCATCACATCCCGGACCAGCTTGCGACCAAGATTTACAGCCTGGTGGCAGGTCAGGCTCCTGTCACTCCTGTGGAAGAAGCGAAGCCCTCTGCCGAACCGGGGGTGCAGGTAACCCCCCAGGTGCCGTCGCCGCAGGAAATGGCGGAACAGGAAGTTGTCCGTCAGGAACTCAAGCATGATGAGCAGCAGGAGACTGAAGCACGCCCAGCGCCGTCGCCTTCCCCGGCCCCCCCCGCTGCCCAGGCCGAAGCGCCTCTGTCCGAGGCCCATGTAAAGGCCAAACGCCTGGCGCGCATCATCGTGTCGGACATTGTCCTGTACAATCAGGCCCAGGTGGAGGAAGGGATCAGGAACGGCACGTTCTACCAGCTTCTTGAGAGTGACATTCAGGAGGGGAGGAACCACTACGTGCAGCGCGTGTCGGAAGAGATCCGGAAGGAGACATCCTACCTGGAGGCGGCGTTCGAGGACCTGATTGCCAAGAAAAAGCGCGAATTCAATCTGTAACGGATGGATGAACCCCACGTGACCGAAGAATTGCAGACAATACGGGAACAGCTTGGCGCTCCCTCGGAAGAGGGGAGAAGGCTGGCAGTTTCAGCCATGGCGGCCCATCGGCTGGAGGATGTCAAGGGGCTGATCCTGATGGCCCTGGGAGATGAGAGCTGGCGCGTGCGCAAGGAGGCCGCGGATCTCCTCCTTGCCATGAACGCCCCGCCCGATATGGCCGAAGAGCTGATTGCCCTGCTCAGTGCCCATGACAATGCCGGGCTTCGCAATTCGGCGGTGGAGGTCCTAGTCAGGATGGGGAAGGAAGCGCTTCCCGCCCTCCAGCGCCATACTCGGGACGAGGATCAGGATGTCCGGAAGTTTGTCCTTGACATCATGGGGGACATCGGCCTTCCGTCGAGCGTCCCTTTCCTGGTGACGGCCCTTGATGACCCCGACCCGAACGTATCGGCTGCGGCGGCCGAGAACATCGGCAAGATCGGCGCGGAAGTGGGGATCGAACCGCTGCTCGCTGCCCTGGGGAAAAACGATCTGTGGCTCAGGCATACGATCCTAGAGGCGCTGGCGAAGATCGGCAGGCCCATTCCCATGGAGTTGCTGGCTCCTCTTGCCTCGGAGAGACTGCTCCAGAAGGCCTTGTACGATTGTCTAGGCGCGGTTGGCGATGATGCGGCTGTTCCTTTCCTTATGGAGGGGTTGAAACAGCGGGCCAAGAACGCCCGCGAAGCGGCCGCAATGGCACTTATGAAGGTGCGGGACCGCCTGCCGGAAGATACTGCGCGTAATGCCATTGATTCGCGGCTGGCCGAGCTGAAGGATTCCCCCTTCGTGGAAGGGCTGCTCGCTTCCCTCGAAACCGCGGAGCGCGCCACCAGGGATGCTCTGGTGAGGATCCTCGGCCTTGTGGGGGACTCGCGGGCCGTGCTCGGGCTTCTGCGTGGCTGCGGCGACGACCGGTTGCGCCAGCACTGCTTTGTCGCCTTCAGGTCGATCGGCAAGGAGGCAATGACGGCCCTTGCCGCCCATTTCCCGGCTGCTGCCGAAGAGGAGAGGTGTTTTATTTCCTTTCTGGTAGGGGAAACGGCGTTCAGGCCGGGGATGCCGCTTCTGCGGGAGGGTCTGCGCGATGCCTCGCCGGCCCTGCGCAGGACCGCGGTAACAGCGGCGGCCCGGATGGAGGGAGCGGAGCTTGTCGATGATATAACTCCGCTGCTCGACGATGATGACCAGGATGTGCAGCACGCCGCAATCGAGGCACTGACACAGCTTGCCCCGGAGGCCCGCGACCGGGTCGAGCGACTGGCGCTGTCGCTTGCCGATACCGATCTTCCGGAGAGCCGCCGGAATGCCGCAATTCTCCTGGGTGCCCTCAATGATGCCGACAAGTTGACCCTTCTCGCCAAGGATGAGGATGCCGAGGTGAGAAAATCGGCCCTCTATGCCCTGGCCGGGGTCCGGCCGGCGCCAGCCGCCACCCATTTCGCCATGGCGCTGGTGGACGAGGACCCGGATGTCCGGATCGCTGCTGCCACAGCCTTGGGTGAGGCAGGTGGCGAGGCGGCCCTGGAATCACTTCTCCTCTCCCTCATGGATGATGATCCGTGGGTCCGGTGCAGTGTCATCAGGGCTCTCGTAAAGGTGGGGGGAGAGCGGGCGCATGCCGCCATCAGTCCGCTGCTGGACAGCCTGGACGGAATCGTGGTGATTGCCGCCCTGGAGGCACTGGTCGAGATCGGGGAAGGGGTTTCCCCTGAAACCCTGGAAAAGGCTCTTGCCAACCCGGACGAAGAAGTGGTCAAGGCGGCCATCGACATCCTGGCCCAAAAGGGGAAGGATTGGGTCGCCAGATACCAGGAGAGGCTTCTTGCCCATCCACATTGGGATGTGCGCCGGGCCTACGTGTCGGTCATGGCCGATATCCTCGGCAAGGATGCCGTACCTCACCTTCTCGGGGCACTGGAAACAGAGCAGGACCCCCTTGTGGCCGGTCGTATCAAGGAAGTTTTGGAAGCGCTCTCATGATGTTCTGCACCGAGCCGGAAGTGTCGATGTCCGATGAGGAGTACCGCCTCATCAGGGATTGCATATACAGTCACTGCGGCCTTTTCTTCAACGAGGACTCCAAGTATCTGCTGGAGAAGCGGCTGGCAAAGCGTCTCTGCCTCCACAGGATCGAGTCGTTCAAGGAGTATTACCACCTTCTCAAGTATGGGAGAAAGCGGGACCAGGAACTGTCCGACATCATGGACATCCTGACCACGAACGAAACCTATTTCTTCCGCGAGGCGTTCCAGCTCAAGGCGTTTACCGACGAGATCATCCCGGAACTCAAGGCGCGCAAGGAGCTAAAAGGGGAGCGGGTTCTGAGGATATGGAGCGCTGGGTGCTCCAGCGGCGAGGAGCCGTATACCATCGCCATGCTTCTTCTGGATATGGGGGGCTTCGACGGGTGGCGGGTCGAGATCGTCGGGACCGACATCAGCCACCGGGTCCTGCAGATGGCCCGCAAGGGGGTCTATGCCGCGTCGTCATTCAGGGTTACCGATGACTCCCATGTCAGGCGTTATTTCCAGGACCAGGATGGACGCTATCGGATCGTGGACCGGGTCAGGGAACTGGTGACCTTCAGTCACCTGAACCTGTTCGATGAGAACCGCATCGCTCTGCTGGGGAAGATGGACGTCATCTTCTGCCGCAACGTCATCATATATTTCGATCAGTTGGCCAAGAAGCGAACGGTTGATGCCTTTTCTCGCTCTCTGCGGGAGGGGGGGTACCTGCTGCTTGGACATTCCGAGTCACTGATGAATATTTCCACGGCATTTGCCCTGCGTCACCTGAAAAACGACATGGTATACCAGAAGCCGCACGCCGCGGTGTTCGCGGAGGCGCGCCAATGAAAGTCAGAGTCGTGGTAATCGATGATTCGGCGTATAACCGCCGGACCATTACGAAGATGCTGGAAGGGCTGCCGGAGATCGAAGTAGTAGGCTATGCCGCGGACGGCGAGGAGGGGATACGGAAGATCATCGACCTGAAACCTGACCTGGTGACGCTCGATCTAGAGATGCCGCGGATGGACGGTTTCACCCTGCTGCGGATCATCATGAGCAAATGCCCGACACCGGTCATCGTTATCAGTGCCCGGAACGAGGACGAAAGGGTCTTCAAGGCGCTGGAGCTCGGGGCGCTCGATTTCATCGCCAAGCCCACCAGCCGGATCTCCCAGGACCTGCTCAATATCCAGCACGACCTGTTGCAGAAGGTCCGCAGCGTGTTCAATCTTAACATGGCCGGCATCAAGCGGCGGGAAAAGCTGCTGGCAGACGAGTTGGAAGCCGCCAAGAAGAAGGTTTACGCCCCTGCGCCGCAGAGGGTTCCCGCCGTAACCTCGGCCATCGACGTGGTGGCCATCGGTGCTTCGACCGGCGGGCCTCCCGCACTGCAGAGCATCTTTCTCTCATTCACGGAGAAGTTCCCCTTTGCGGTGGTGGTTTCACAGCACATGCCCGTGGGGTTCACCCGCACCTTTGCCGAGCGTCTGAACCGCTTTTCCGGCTTCGACATCAGGGAGGCGCAGGACGGTGACCCTGTCCGTCCGGGGGAGGTGCTCGTCGCGCCCGGCGGGTACAATCTCGAGTTCAGGAAAACAGGGGGGGAGACCGTGGCCAGCCTCGTAAAGCCTTCTGCCGAGGACCGTTATGTCCCCTCGGTGGATGCCATGTTCCGTTCCTGCGCCGATGTTTTCGGCTCCCGCCTCCTCGGTGTTGTGCTGACCGGCATGGGCAACGACGGCAGCCAGGGGGTAAGGGCGATCAAGACGGCCGGGGGGCAGGTGCTGGCCGAATCGAAGGAATCGGCGGTGGTTTTCGGCATGCCGCGGGAGGCTATAGCCACCGGTGTTGTGGATAAAGTGGTCACAATGAACAAGATGGCCCAGGAGATTCTTGAACGGTGCGGCGTTGTTGACAAACGGAAAGCCAGTTCATCCTGACAGGAGAGGACTATGGGGATAGATGACGAAAAAGGTGTTTTGAGTCGTGGGGAGGAATTCCTTCAGGTATTCAAGAAGGGTGCGGAATTCACCCAGGAGATCATGAAGGAGAACGAGCGGCTTCGCTACCGGATACTGGAGCTGGAGGAGCAGGGCTCCGCTCAAACCGCATCCGGCGATGTGCCCGAGGCAACCCGGCAGCTACACCAGCGGATAAAGGAGCTGGAGTCGGAGAAGGAGCAGATACTGGGGAGGGTCAGGCAGATTGAGGCCGAGAACCAGGATTTCGCCAACCGCTATGTCGAGATCGAACAGGAGAACAACAACCTGGCCAATCTCTACATTGCCAGCTATCAGCTCCATTCTACCCTCGACTTTATGGAAGTCCTGCAGATCATCACCGAGATCATAATCAACCTGATCGGTGCTGAGGAGTTCGCCATCCTGCTGGTCGACGACAAGACCAACCAGTTGGAACCGGTGGCCAGCGAGGGAATCCCCCGGGAAGAGGTGCCGAAGGTCAAGATCGGCAAGGGGTTGATCGGGGAGATGGCCAAGACCGGCGAGAATTACTTCATCGAGGATGCCGACGGATACGTTCGCGATCTAGCCCATCCCATGGTCTGCATCCCGCTCAAGATCAAGGAGCATGTGATTGGCGTCATCGTCATCTATAAACTCCTGCTCCAGAAGACGTCGTTCGCCGACGTCGACTACGAACTCTTCACGCTGCTGGCCGGCCATGCCGCCACTGCGATCTTCAGTTCGAAGCTCTACTCGGAATCGGAACGCAAGCTCTCGACCATACAGGGGTTCATCGATCTCCTGACCAGATAGTTGCAGCTTCAGGCATGAACATTTACGGAGGGTACCAGGACATGGCCGAATATAAGATACTGATCGTCGAAGATTCTCCCACCATGCGGCAGCTCATATCTTTCGCCCTCAAGCGGCTCAGGGGTGTGCGGATAGCCGAGGCAAACGACGGCGTCGACGGTCTTAGAAAGATCTCTGCGGAAAAATTCGACCTCATCTTCACGGACATCAACATGCCGATCATGGACGGCCTCAAGCTTGTCAGCCTGGTCCGAAACGATCCTGGCAGCAAGGACATCCCCATAGTCGTAATCACGACAGAGGGGGCGAGCGAGGACCGCGAGCGGGCACTGGCGCTGGGGGCCAACGACTACATCACCAAGCCGATTCAGCCTAACCGGATACTCGATGTGGCGAGGAGCCTGCTGAGCATTCCCTGATGGCGAGACGTCGCGCTTTTCGCATCAAATGCGGTAAAATGCGAGACCGTGGCGCCGCGGTCCCATCCCGTTAAACTGCGATTCCCTGGAGATTATGGTGAAACGATACATAATCCTGCTTTTTTGCCTTTCGATATTTCCCTGCCTCATCTTCGCCCAAGAGTTCAAGGCCGTCACCTACGTGACGCCGAACGCCGGGAGGGTGATCTTCGACCATGACGTCCACCTGAACAAGCTTTCCAAAAATTGTACCGAGTGCCACAATGCTCTGTTCCATATAACAAAGAAAAACCCCACGGTCACCATGGCCGACATGGAGAAGGATAAGAAGTCGTGCGGCGCCTGCCACGGCAACACCCGCGCCTTTGCCCTTACCGAATGCACCCGCTGCCATATCGTCAAGGAAGTGCCGATCAACATCCCCGATTTCGGCGCCGTCGTCTTCAGCCACAAATTTCACCTCGGGATGTACGGCTGCTCAGAGTGCCACAACAAGATTTTCAAGGCCGGTCCCGGCAACCCCCATGTGACCATGAAGCAGATGGAGGGGGGAGTATCCTGCGGCTCCTGTCACGACGGGAGCACCGCCTTCACGGTCAAGGAGAACTGCACCAAGTGCCACGCGGTAAAGGACCTGGACCTCCCGTCCGAGGCATTTTTCAGCCATAATTTTCATCTGGAGATGTTCAAGTGTGGTGATTGCCACTCGCGACTGTTCATTGCCGGGCCGAACCGGAAGAGCCACACTATGGCCCAGATGGAGAGCGGCCAGTCGTGCGGCGGTTGTCACGACGGCAAGAGCGCCTTCTCGGTGACCGGCGACTGCGGCAAGTGTCACCGGGGGACGCCGAAGAACATCCCGTTCAAGGAAACGGACGCCCTTTTCAGCCATGCCTTCCATCTCAATATTTACCGCTGCACCGACTGCCACAGCGGGATCTTCACCGGCGGCCCCAAAAGCAAGCGGTACACCATGGCCGACATGGAGAACAACAAGTCGTGCGGCGCCTGCCACGACGGCAGCATCGCCTTTTCCGTTGCCGGCAGCTGCGATCGGTGCCACAAGAGCACCCACGACATAAATTTCAATATCCCGGACATCGGCAAGGTACTGTTCAGCCACAGCTTTCATTACCTGATGTTCAAGTGCGACGACTGTCACAACGGCGTCTTCCTGACCGGCACCCGCAGCACCCGCTACACCATGAGGCAGATGGAGCAGGGGAAGTCGTGCGGTGCCTGTCACAACGGCAAGTCCGCCTTCACGGTCGCCGGGAACTGCGGCAAGTGCCATCCGGTCAGGGACATCACCATGACCGACGACGCCCGCTTCAGCCACAACAAGCATCTGGAGATGTACCGCTGCTCGGACTGCCACAATAAACTGTTCGTTGCCGGTCCCGACAACAAGCGGTGGAAAATGACCGACATGGAGAAGGGAAAGTCTTGTGGCGCCTGTCATGACGGGAGCATAGGCTTCTCGGTCAGGGGGGATTGCAACAAATGCCACACCTCTACCGTGGAAATCACCTTCAATGTGCGTCAGACCGGAAAGACCGTATTCAGCCACAAGTTCCATACAGGCATGTATTCATGCACTGACTGCCACTACGGTGTAATTCCGCTGGGAGATGCGGCAAGGCGCAACACGATGGCCGACATGGAGCAGGGGAAATCTTGCGGCGCCTGCCACGAAGGGAAGACCGCCTTCACGGTCAAGGAGAACTGCACCAAATGCCATCCGACAAAGGAGATAAATTTCCCGGTCGGCGCAGCATTCAGTCATGCGTTCCACACCGGCATGTACCGGTGCAACGACTGCCATGACGCACTGTTCATCCCGGGGGCCGGCAACCGGCATGTGAGCATGGCGGAGATGGAGAAGGGCACCTCCTGCGGCGCCTGCCACGACGGCAAGACCGCTTTTGCCGTGACCGGCACCTGCGAGAAGTGCCATCCCGTTACGAAGGCCATCAAGTACCAGGTGCCGCGCAACGCCGGCGACGTGACCTTCAGTCACAAGATACACACAGTAAAAGGGTATGGTTGTACGGATTGCCACAACAAGATCATCTTCACCGGCCCTGCCCGGAAGGATTACACCATGCGGGAGATGGAGGACGGTAAGTTCTGCGGCGCCTGCCACGGCTTCACCATGGCGTTCAGCGTGAAGGAAAAGGCCAATTGCGAGCGCTGCCACGGCGAGGCCGCAGGCGGCACGAATCCCTATCTGTTCAAGGGCCCGCCGGAATAAGACGGAAGTTCGATTATCACCAATCCTTTGCTAGAGGCGTCCAAATCGCTGTAGAGACGTTGCATGCAACGTCTCTACAGCCGCCTTTGACCCACGGAGTCGCGCCTGAAGGCGCTCCTATAAAGTTCATACAGCAACAACCGGAGGATTCAACGTGCAGGAAAAGTACATACCAGCTCAGGTCGAGGAGAAATGGCAGCACCAGTGGGAGTCCGGGAAGGCCTTCAAGGTTGCTGAAGATAGATCGAAGCAGAAGTATTATCTTCTGGAGATGTTCCCCTATCCGTCCGGCAGGATCCATATGGGGCATGTCCGCAATTACTCTATTGGTGATGTCCTGGCCCGTTTCAAGAGGATGCGTGGCTTCAATGTACTTCATCCCATGGGGTGGGATGCATTCGGCATGCCGGCCGAGAACGCCGCTATCCAGAACAAGAGCCATCCCGCCAAATGGACTTATGAGAATATCGACTACATGCGGGGGCAGCTGAAGAAGCTGGGGCTCTCGTACGACTGGGACCGGGAAGTAGCCACCTGCAACGTGGATTATTACAAGTGGGAGCAGCGGGTCTTTCTGGAGATGTACCGCAAGGGGCTTGCCTACAAGAAGACCTCTTTCGTCAACTGGTGCCCGAAATGCGATACGGTGCTCGCCAACGAGCAGGTGGAGGATGGCTGCTGCTGGCGGTGCGACAGCGAGGTGGTCCAGAAGGAGCTGGAGCAGTGGTTTTTCCGGATCACCGCCTATGCGGACGAGCTTCTGGAATATACCGACAAGCTGCCGGGCTGGCCGGAGCGGGTGCTGACCATGCAGCGCAACTGGATCGGCCGGAGCACGGGGTGCGAGATCGATTTCCCCCTGGAAGGGCACCTGTCGTCGATCAAGGTGTTCACCACGCGCCAGGACACACTGTACGGTGCCACATTCATGTCGCTTGCGCCGGAGCATCCTCTTGCCCTCGAACTGGCAACACCGGAACGCCGGGCCGAGGTGGAAGAATTCATCGAAAAGGTGCGCAAGACCGACCGGATCAAAAGGACCGCCGAGGATTTCGAGAAGGAGGGGGTCTTCACCGGAAGCTACTGCACCAACCCGGTCACCAACCGGCGGATGCCGATCTATCTGGCCAACTTTGTCCTTCCCGACTATGGGACCGGCGCCGTTATGGCGGTGCCGACCCACGACCAGCGGGATTTCGAGTTCGCCCGGAAATACGACCTCCCCATGCAGGTGGTGATCCAGCCCGAAGGGGTGGAGCTCACCCCGGCGACCATGACCGCTGCCTATACGGAAGAGGGGATCATGGTCAATTCCGGCCAGTTTGACGGTATCCGGAGCAGCGAGGCCAAGGAGCGGATCGCTGACTACCTGGAGAAGGAAGGGATTGGCAAGAAGACGGCCAACTTCCGGCTCCGCGACTGGGGGATTTCGCGCCAGAGGTACTGGGGAAGCCCGATCCCCATCATTTACTGCGATCTGTGCGGAGTAGTGCCTGTGCCGGAAAAGGACCTCCCGGTGTTGCTCCCCATGGATGTGGAGTTTAGCGGCGAAGGGGGGAGCCCCCTGGCCAAGGCCGAATCATTCCGCAATGTCACCTGTCCCCAGTGCGGTGAAATTGCCCGGCGCGAGACCGATACCATGGATACCTTTGTCGAGTCCTCCTGGTATTTTCTCCGCTATTGCTCCCCAGACTGCAATACCGGTCCGTTCGATCGGGAAAAGGCAGAATACTGGATGTCGGTCGATCAATACATCGGCGGGATAGAGCATGCGGTCATGCACCTGCTATATGCCAGGTTCTTCACCAAGGTGTTGCGGGATCTGGGCTATATGGCCGTTGACGAGCCGTTCGTCAATCTGCTGACCCAGGGGATGGTCATCAAGGACGGCTCCAAGATGAGCAAGTCCAAGGGGAACGTGGTCGATCCCGACGCTCTTATCAGGAAATACGGTGCGGACACGGCCCGCCTTTTCTCCCTGTTCGCTGCTCCGCCGGAAAAGGACTTGGATTGGAGCGACCAGGGGGTCGATGGTTCCTACCGGTTCCTGAACCGGGTCTGGAAGCTGGTTTCCGATAATATTTCGTTCATCGGAAATGCCGGCCCTGTTAACCCGTCCGGCCTGACTGAGGAAGGGAAGGCACTTCGCAGGATCGTGCACAAAACCATCCGGAAGGTGACCGAGGACGTTGAGGACCGTTTCCACTTCAATACCGCCATTGCGGCTTGCATGGAGCTGGTCAACGCCCTGTACGGATTCGAGGGGAAGAATGCGCCTCAAAATGCCGCTGTGCTGCGGGAGGCCATCGAAAGCATTCTCCTGATGCTGGCACCCTTTGTTCCCCATGTCACCGCGGAACTCTGGCAGGCAACTGGGCATCCTGGGACCATGGAGGAGCACGGTTGGCCCTCATACGACCCGGAAGCCGTAGTTGACGAGGAACTGCTGATTATCGTCCAAGTCAACGGCAAGCTGCGGAGCAAGGTTACGGTTGCCGCGGACGCGGGCGAGGATGAGGTCAAGGCCGCTGCCCAAGCCGACGAGAAGGTTATCCCCCATCTTGAAGGGAAGATCATCAGGAAGGTGATCTACGTGCCCGGCAAGCTGGTGAATATAGTCGTAGGATGAGGTGGGGATGAAAGGCTTTTATATTTTTGCTTTATTGCCGCTGTTTCTGCTCGCCGGTTGCGGCTATCATTTCCCATCCCGCGATGGCGGCCCTCTGGCAGTCTATGGAGAGTCGATCACCATCCCCATATTCGCCAACAAAACCCAGAAAGCCAATCTTGAGATACTCTTGGCCAATGAGCTGTTGGACGAGTTTCACCGGAAGAGGGGGGTAAAGGTCATCGATACGGAGGGGGGAGACCTGCGACTTTCCGGGACCATTACCTCCTATGGGACGGCTGCCGTATCCTACAGCGCTACTGATACGGTCAAGGAGTACCGGGCGACCATGGCGGTCGGGGCTGTCCTGAAGAGCAACAGGGACGGGAAGGTGATATGGAAGGGGACAGTCTCCAGGAGCCAGGATTTCCCGGCCAATACCGATATCGCCCTGCAACGCAACAGCGAGGACGCCGCCATCCGCGAGATCCTCGGAAAGGTTGCCCAGGAACTGTATCTGAATATCACGAATGACTTTTAGGTGGCGCTTTGAAGCCTGAAGAATTCAGAAGAGCAATTGAAAAAGGGGACATCGGTCCCCTTTATTATCTCTATGGTGATGAGCCTTATCTCGTGGAAAAGGGGGTAAGGGAGCTCACTGCACGGGTTGTGTCCGCGGATTTCCGCGATTTCAATCTGAACGTTTTTTACGGCAGGGAGTGTCGAGGCGCCGAGATCGTGGATACGGCGCAGACTCTGCCGATGTTCAGCGACCGGCGCCTGGTGCTGGTCAAGGACGCGGAACGGCTGTCAGTTGAAGCCCTTGAGATAATCGGCAAGTATGTGGCAAATCCTTCCCCCTCCACCTGTCTTGTGTTTCTGGGGGAGAAGCCGGACCAGCGGAAGAAATTCTTTGTAGAACTCAAGAAAAATGGCGTTCTGTTGGAATTCAAGCGCCCCTATGAGAACCAACTCCCCGTGTTTATTCGCGACGAGGCCGGGCGTCACGACAAGAAGCTTGAACCTGCCGCGGTGGAGCTTCTGGTCGGATTGATCGGAAACAATCTCCAGGAACTGGCTTCGCAGATCGAAAAGGTCGCTACCTATGCAGCGGGTCGCTCAACCATCACCCTTGCCGATGTCAAGGCTGTCGCCTCAGACAGCAGGGCCGACAGTATTTTCGATCTGACCAATGCCCTGGGGGGAAAAGACCTGGCGGCTTCCCTGAAAAGCCTTGATACACTCCTTGGAGACGGCGAGGCGCCGCTGTTCGTCCTGAACATGGTCACCCGTCATTTCCGGCAGATATGGATGGTCAGGGAGTTGCTGGACCGGCGCACCCCTGCGTCCGAGATCGGCAAATCTCTCCGCATCAATCCCTATTTTCTCGAAGGCACTATATCACAGGCGAAAAGGTTTTCTGGAAAGGCGTTGAAAGGGATATTCGACAGGCTGTTCGAAACCGATCTGGCGCTGAAGTCGAGCGGCGGAAAGCCTGATGTGTTGATGGAGCGGCTGGTGATGTATATATGCGGTTAATCTGGTAAAAGAAGGTAGATTGCGTCACGGGCAAGAAAAAAGGGACTCCAGAGGGAGCCCCTTTTTTGATTCGAAAATTCCGTATCAGCCCAGAGAGCTGACCAGCTTGGACAGACGGGAAACATTGCGGGAGGCGTTGTTGACGTGAATGACTCCCTTGGAGGCCGCCTTGTCGATCACCGGAATAGCGGCCTTGAGGGCCTCATTGGCTGCTGCGCCATCCTTTGCTGCGACCGCTTCGCGCACGCGCTTTATGGTAGTCCGCAGGGTGCTGCGGATGTGCTTGTTTTGCAGTCTCTTCTTCTCATTCTGCCTGTTGCGCTTCAGGGCTGACTTATGATTGGCCAAACTCCACCTCCAACTAGCTCTTGATAAAATTTTTGAACAAAATTTATTATCATCTAACTCTCATCGTTGTCAAGGAAAATCTCCTTTGAGCGGGAAATACTAAATAAAGCTGTCAAAGTCCGTAATTTAGCGGAGCGTGGAATTCATGTTTAAAAACATCACGATTTATATTATGGTAATAATGCAATGATTAGAGGGGGTTATGTAGATGGGGATTTGAAATGTTTACGGGCCGAATATTTGCATAACTAATTTCAGCTTTTTACTTGGAGGGGAATTGGAAACACAGTATATGAAAACACTTATCGCTGTTGCGGAAACAGGGAGCTTCTCAAAGGCTGCCGGAGAGCTGAACATCACCCAGTCGGCGGTCTCACAGCGGATAAAGTACCTGGAAGAGCGCTATGGCTATCAGCTTCTGGATCGGAGCGGCCAGGCGCTGGTGACCACACAGGTCGGCGATCTGGTTATTGAAAAGTCTAGAAGGATTCTGGAAATCGAAAAAGAGCTGCTTGACGGCCTCAAAAGGTTCGGCGGCAAGACAAGGCTTGCCATCTGCTGCACGCCGACTTTCGGTATAGGTTATATGCCCGGTGTGCTCAATACCTTCATGATGCAGAATGCAAGCATAGTAGATCTCAAGTTCATGTTCTATACCCCTGAGCAGGCGCTTAAGGGGCTTAAGGACAATGATTTCGACATAGCGGTGATCGAGCATTGCGACGATATGGATTTTTCAGGATTTCTGTCGTTCCGTCTGCCTCAGGACGAACTGGTCTTCATAAGCTCACCGAAACTTGGCATCTCAGAACCGGCGCTAGGAATCGATAATCTGCTCAAGAACCGTCTTTTTGCCCGAAAAGAGGGGTGCAGCTCGCGCAAGATGCTGAAGACCAACCTCGCGAATTGCGGGAAAGAAGTGGATGATTTTGCAAGTGTGGTGGTGCATGACGACCTGCGGTTCACCATCCAGGCGGTCATGGGTGGGGGAGGGGTCGCCTTTGTGTCACGGGCGCTCATTGCCGAATACGTCAAGAACGGTGTGCTGCGGGAACACTTCGTGGAAGGGTTCTGCCATGTGCGAAACCGGACCGTTGCCATAAATAGCAAGGTGAAATCGGACACCACCATCCAGAAATTCCTCGATTGTATCTTTGCTGCGTTCAACAGTTCTGTAAATTTATTCCAAATTGGGGCTGCTGTAGCCACGCTTATCGCGCCTGAATGTGCTCCTCCGGTCATATGTTAGCAACAGGATACTGAAATTCTTCTGTGTAGCAGACGCAAAAAGGGCCGGTTTAACCGGCCCTTTTTGTTATCCCGCACTTTTCCCCGCTCGGTGTTAGCAGCCTGCGGTTTTCCTGAACAGCTTGCTCTTGTTCTTGTCCGAGGTGTCGAACTTGCAGCGGATTTCATCCCCTTCGCTGATACGCTTGTCCTTGAACTTGTCGAGGGTCAGGTCGTCTTCCACGAGGATCTTGGTCTCCTTGCCGCTCTTGCTGTCTTTCAGAGTCACGATGGCGGATTTCCCCTGCATCTCGATCTTCTCGACGGTACCGATGATTTTTTCTTCGGCAGCTACAGCGAAGGAGGCGAGGGAGAGGATCATTACTGCCATCATGGTTGCGGTAGCGATAAACCTTTTCATTGTTCTGCTCCTTTCTTGGCGGTCTTCAGACCAGCCTGTTCCCACTTTAGCGCAGGAAAGTTCATTTTGCAATCTGAAATATATGTATAAATATATATGGTTTTCTGGTTTTAGTGGTTCTTAAAAAGGAGGGGCCACGTGGCCCCTCCGCGTTCGATAAAACATTCTTCAGGTTTTCAAGGAACTTGGATTAGAATTTGACTTCAAAAGTAGCGTAGATGTCCTGGGCGCTTTTAAGAGGCGGCAAGTATTGCATGTTCGTAGCCGTCAGGTCGGAAATCTTCGTGGGAGCACCTACCCAGTTGTTGCTGTTGGTGTACTCGAAGTCATAGTACTGGTAACCCAAGCGGAAGAAGGCCTTGCTCAGATAGGAAGATATAGGCTGAAGTTTCAGCTCCTGGATCAGGTATGTCTCGTACACATGGCCCCTGGTTCCGAGCTTGCTGGTCCACATATCGTCAGCTGCCGGATCGAAGGGGATCCAGTTTTTTGAGCCATAGTTGTACTCTAAGCCCAGTTTGGTGCCGGTTGAAGGCAGGTCGTATCTTGCTCCGACATATACGGAATAACCTGTTTTGTCTGTAGGAGCCTCAGCTCCGGTATTAAAATCACCAGTCAGGAGGCCAAAAACGGTGCCTGGAGAAACATTGCCGTTCGGATGGGTTACGCTCATTCCAGTGCTTGCGAACAGGTTGAGGTTGCCCATGCCGACATTCTTCAGTGTGCTCAATGCACCCAGGCCGTACCAGTCGATGTCGCCAAGCTCGGCTTGTACATTGTTGGGGTTGTCAAAGATGTTGAAACCCCGGTTCCACTGAAAGTCTATGCGGAGCGGGTCAGTGTCGATGGGGACGATGGCGACGCCGAGCATGTCCGTGTCGCGTATGCTGTTTCCGCTTCTGTAGCCGGCTTCAAAACCCCTGCCGTAGCAGAGTTTGGCATAAGAGCCCGGAAGAGCCTCGATGTCAGGTGCATACCCTAAAGTCATGCCGTCAAAGGCGTAGTCGACAAGGAGGCCCGGGACCCCGCCGTTGCCAGGTCTCTCGTTGTTCTGGCGGACATGGGTGGGGGAACCGGCTGTGGATGGGCGGCGTCCGACCGAGAACCAGATCGGCTGGTCTGCGATGTTGCTCCATGTGGCGAAAACCTGGTCAACGCGGAGGGTGTTGTCCTGCGGGACATGCCCAATAGAACCATCCAGAATGGAGTTGCGGTCGGCAAAATAACTGGCGTTGGTAGCATCGGCTGTCTGGTTGCCGTTTGTCTTGTACATAAGCAGGCGAGCTGTGACCGTAACGTCCTTGGTTGCTTTGGCCTTCAGATTGAGACCGAAGCGGTTGGTCATTAATGAATCGTTGTGTACGGCATAACCGTTTGTGGGGGAGCCGAATGGCCCAGCAGGAAGAATGAAAGGGGTATGAGGTGCAACTTTGCCTCTCAATGAGTCAACCCGGAACCGATAATCCCCGCCGATGGTCAGCCAGCGGCCGAGGGACTTCTCTTCGACTTTCTCCACTTTCTTTTCGTTGGTCTTGATCTGCTGCTTGAGGGTTTCGAGTTCCTTCTGCAGGGCGTCGATCTTCTGCTGCACGTCGTCGGCGGCGAAGGCCGAGACCGGTGCGAGCAGTGCGGCGGTCATGATAGTTGCCGCCAGTTTCTTGGTGGTTCTTTTCATTAACTGATACCTCCATGCAAGTTTGTACTGCCAGGTAAAAGATTGATTGGCTTGGTTATCCGAAATCCGAAAATATCGCTCCATCACCTCCTTGTCCTTGCGATTAATTAAGAAAATCGCCTGAATTTATCAGAATATATATATGTTTTCAACGGCATAAAAATTAGTAAATACTATATATAGAAAGTGCAATATATGGGCCGGATTTGCCGTTTAGTGAAAATGCTCTAAATATCAAATGGTTGGATGCCGGCGCGAGGAAACGGGTAAATTTGTTTTAGGTATTTGGCCAGGACAGTACGCTATATAGCCAAATATGAATATATAAATTAAATTCGTATAATGTTTGCGCGTTTGGCATGTTTGGCTCTGTGGATCGGCTTGAAGGGAAGGATATGGTGAATTGGGTTGACGGAAATGCGGCAAATTGCGTAATATCAGACGGATCATGATGTTGAACGAGACGACAAAACAAGATAAGAACCTGTTTCTGGAGACCTTTGGCTGCCAGATGAATGTCAACGACTCGGAGAAGATTGCGGGCATTCTGAAAGGGCTTGGCTACCGGACAATCGAGAATCCCGAGGAGGCCGACCTCGTGATTCTCAATACCTGTAGCGTCAGGGCCAGGGCCGAAAGAAAGGTCTACGGCCATCTCGGTCGCTACAAGGCCCTCAAAAAGAGAAACGGGCGTCTGATTATCGGCGTCGGTGGATGCGTTGCCCAGCAGGAGGGGGAGAGGCTTCTGCAGAACGCGCCTTTCGTGGATATCGTGTTCGGCACCCACAATCTCCACCTCCTTCCGGAGATGGTGCGCGCGGCGGAATCCGGTGAGAAGCGGACTGAAGTTTCCTTCATCGACAATGAACAGCGTCTCGACCTTTTTCCGCCGGCCGGCGAGACCGCTGGAGTTACCGCGTTCGTTACGATAATGCAGGGTTGCGACAACTTCTGCTCCTATTGCATAGTCCCTTATGTCAGGGGACGCGAGATCAGCCGCCGTCCTGAGGAGATTCTGGAAGAGATCCGCAGGTTGTCTGACCAGGGTGTGCGGGAGATTACGCTGCTCGGGCAGAACGTGAATTCATACGGCCTGAAAATTGCCGGCTACCCGAACTTTCCGGAGTTGATTCAAAAGATTGCCGATGTTTCGGGCATAGAGCGGGTCCGTTTCACGACATCCCACCCGAAGGACCTTTCATCAGAACTTGTGGAGTGCTTCGCGCAGCTGCCAAAGCTTTGCAGTCACATGCATCTGCCTGCCCAGTCAGGAAGCGACGCGGTACTTGCCGCAATGAGGCGGGGATACACAAGGGATGAGTATCTGGTAAAAGTTGATGCCCTGAAGAAGGCCCGGCCTGACATACAGATAACCGGCGACATTATAGTAGGTTTTCCGGGCGAGAGCGAGGATGATTTCGAGCAGACCCTCTCGCTCATGCAGGAGGTGGGGTATGCCGACCTGTTCTCCTTCATCTACTCGAAGAGGCCTGAAACAAAGGCGGCCGAGTTCCAGGACAGCATGACTTACGAAGAGAAGCATGCCCGCCTGGCCCGGCTTCATGCATTGCAATCCGACATGGCCCTGGAACGGAACGAATCCTTTGTCGGGACTCTCCAGGGCGTACTGGTGGAGGGAAGGAGCAGGCGGGGCGACCAGTGGTACGGCCGTACCAGCGGCAATCGGATAGTTACTTTCGCTGGCGAGGGGTCCCTGGTCGGCGAGATTGTCGACGTTAGAATCATCCGCGCCCATCAGACTTTGCTGCTGGGTGAACTGAATCAGGGGTGAACATGCATCATGAACTGACTGTTTACGGTTTTACGATGGATTCCATCGCCAACATGCCGGTGGTCATCCTCAAGGATGCCGAGGAGAAAAGGACGCTTCCGGTCTGGATCAGCGCCAGGGAAGCTGTTGCAATGGCAACCGATCTTATGGGCAGCAATGTGGCAGAAACGAACAGTGAGAACGATCTTATCGCCAATCTTCTCGTGCGCGTTGGCGTAAGACTTGAGAAAATCTGCATCGACGATGTGAGAGATGGCCTTCTGGTAGCTTCGGCGGTATTTTCCATCGGGGGCGAAGAAATACGCATCCCCGCTAAAACCGTCGAGGCCCTCTCGCTTTCCCTCAAGCACCGTAAGCCCATTCTCATCTCGGAAGAGCTGCTGGAAAAGGCTGTTGTCCTTGATTCCGGAGTCAGCATGCAGAACGATGAAAACAATGCCCGCAGGTTCGTGGATTACCTGGAGAGCCTGAAGCCCGAGGAGATGGGCGAATATCCGATGTAATACCTTGAAGTGTCAGGGGAGATAATGTGCGCAAGGAATCGTTTGCATTTCTGGAAAAACTGGTGGCAGCCCCAAGTCCTTCCGGCTACGAACAGCCTGCCCAGAGGGTGTTTCGCGAGTATCTGGATAGTATTTGCGAAATATCAACAGATGTGATGGGAAACGCCGTCGGCTTTCTACCCGGCAAGGGCGCTGAGAGGCCGAAGGTCATGCTGGTGGGGCATTCGGATGAGATCGGCTTCCAAATCCGGTATATCGATGATAATGGTTTTCTGTTCTTCGCGGCCATTGGCGGGGTGGATGCCCACCTGACACCGGGCAAGCGTGTCTCCATCCACACCGGCAAGGGTGTGGTGCGCGGCGTGATCGGCAAGAAGCCGATACACCTCATGGAGCCCAAGGAGCGGGAAACGATCGTAAAAATCGACGCGCAGTACATAGATATCGGCGCCGCAGACCGGAAAGAAGCGGAGGCCATCGTGCGGGTGGGTGATCCGGTTACATTTTCGGATACAATGGAACAATTGCTCGGAGATCGGGTTGCCTCGCGCGGATTTGACGACAAGGCAGGGAGTTTCGTTGTCGCGGAGGTTCTTCGTTCCATTGCGGGTGTAAAGAAACAGCTGCCGGTCGATCTCTACGGTGTCTCGTCGGTCCAGGAAGAGGTCGGGCTGCGGGGGGGGACCACCAGCGCCTATTCCGTCAACGCAGACATCGGCATTTGCGTTGAGGTGGACTTTTCCACGGACCAGCCGGACGTGGACAAAAAGCAGAACGGCGACGTAAAGCTTGGCAAGGGGCCGATCCTCCCCCGTGGCGCCAATATTAACCCGGCGCTTTTCGATCTCCTGTCAGACACGGCGGCGAAGGAAAAGATCCCGGTCCAGTTTACCGGAATACCGCGGGCGACCGGCACCGACGCCAACGTCATGCAGATTTCCCGTGGAGGCATGGCCACTGCCCTGGTGAAGATCCCCCTCCGCTACATGCACACTCCGGTGGAAGTGTTGTCTCTCGCGGACCTGGAGAATGCCATACGGCTTATCACGGCAACTTTATTCCGCATCAGGGACACGAAGTCGTTTATACCTCGGTAAACATGCTTGACTTGCAGCTGCCTCTGTAATAACCTACTCTGTTAATTTCCTTAACAAAAAATCGGCCGCAAGGCCGCCGCAAGGAGTCCGCGATGCTTGATGATAACATCCGCGAAGGTTTCACCTTTGATGATGTGCTGCTCATCCCTGCCCATTCCCAGATTCTTCCCCGCGACGTAGATCTGTCAACCCGCATCACCCGAAACATATCCCTCAATATCCCGCTCGTCAGCGCGGCCATGGATACGGTCACCGAGGCCCGCACCGCCATCTGCATGGCGCGGGAGGGGGGGCTGGGGATCATTCACAAGAACTTTTCCATTGAGGCGCAGGCCATGGAAGTGGACAAGGTGAAGAAGAGCGAGTCCGGGATGATCGTTGACCCGATCACCATGCGCCCCACCCAGAAGATCCGCGAGGCCCTCGACATCATGGCTAAGTACCGGATTTCCGGGGTCCCCATCACCAACAAGAAGGGGAAACTGGTGGGGATTCTGACCAACCGTGACCTCCGTTTCGAGACCGACCTCGATATCCTCATATCCGAGAGGATGACCAAGCGTAACCTGGTTACCGTGGCGGTTGGAACTACCCTGGACGAAGCCAAGGAACACCTCAAGCACACCCGTGTGGAGAAGCTTCTGGTGGTGGATGATGAGCGCAACCTGCGGGGGCTCATCACCATCAAGGACATAGAGAAGATCAAGAAATACCCCAATGCCTGCAAGGACAGCCTGGGAAGGCTTCGTGCCGGCGCGGCCGTCGGCCCCACCGCTGACATGGAGGCACGTGTCGATGCCCTGGTCAAGGCCGGCGTGGACGTTGTCGTCATCGATACCGCCCACGGCCATTCCCAGGGGGTCCTGGACGCCATCAGGGCCATCAAGACGAATTTCCCCGGTATCGAGCTGGTTGCCGGAAACATTGCCACTGCCGAGGCCACCGAGGCGCTCATTAAGGCGGGCGCAGATGCCGTGAAAGTGGGAATAGGCCCCGGCTCCATCTGCACCACCCGCATCGTGGCCGGTGTCGGTGTTCCGCAGATTACCGCCATTACCGAGTGCGCAAGGGTTGCGAAAAAATACGGAGTACCCATCATTGCCGACGGTGGCATAAAGTTTTCCGGTGATCTGACCAAGGCGGTAGCCGCCGGAGCCGACGTGGTGATGATCGGGTCGCTCTTTGCCGGCACCGAGGAGTCTCCGGGCGACACCATCCTCTACCAGGGGCGCGCCTACAAGAGTTACCGAGGCATGGGCTCCATCGGCGCCATGAAAGAGGGGAGCAAGGACCGCTACTTCCAGGCCGACGTGGAGAGCGAAATAAAGCTGGTCCCGGAAGGGATCGAAGGGATGGTGCCGCTGCGCGGACCGCTTTCCGCCAGCGTTCACCAGATGGTCGGCGGCCTGCGCGCCGGCATGGGTTACACCGGCTGCCGCAACGTCAGGGAGCTCCAGGCCGACGCCCGCTTCATCAAGATAACCGGCGCGGGGCTCAAGGAGTCCCATGTCCATGACGTGACCATCACCAAGGAAGCGCCGAATTATCGCGCCGGCGGGAACTAAATGCACACAATCTGCCACAGAGTCACAGAGACACAGAGAAAAGACATGGTTTTGCAAATTACAGATTTTTGACGTTCTCCGATTCTCTGAGTCTCCGTGGCAGGTTTGAATGGAGTTTTCATGTCCACTGACATCCACAGCGAAAAGATACTCATCCTCGACTTCGGCTCCCAGTACACCCAGCTCATCGCCCGCCGGATCAGGGAAGCGCACGTCTACTGCGAGCTCCACCCATTCGACATGAGCCTCGACGCCATACGGGCGTTCGCGCCCAAGGGGATCATCCTCTCGGGGGGGCCCAAGTCGGTGTACGAGCCGGGAGCCCCGGCTGTGGAAGAGGCGTTGTTCGAGCTGGGGGTGCCGGTTCTGGGGATATGCTACGGGATGCAGCTGATGGCTCGCCACTTCGGCGGCGAGGTGGTGCCCGCCGGGAAAAGGGAATTCGGCCATGCTGATCTTCTGGCAGTTGGTGCGCCGGGGCCGCTTTTCGACGGTTTCTTCGCCGAGGGGAAGAGCCCGGTCTGGATGAGCCATGGCGACCATGTGGCGAAGGTCCCTCCCGGTTTCCAGGTAGTGGCCGAGACTGCCAATGCGCCGGTTTGCGCCATCCAGGACACCGACCGCTCCCTCTACGGGGTGCAGTTCCATCCCGAGGTGAACCACACCCCCCGTGGCGAGATCCTCCTGGATACCTTTGTTCGGCAGATCTGCGGTTGCAGCGGCCAGTGGACCCCGGGACAGATCATCGAGGATTCCGTGGCCCGCATCCGGGAACAGGTCGGGAGCGATCGGGTGATCCTCGGCCTGTCCGGTGGGGTCGATTCTTCCGTTGCCGCTGCCCTGATCCACCGCGCCATCGGCGACCAGCTTACCTGCGTCTTCGTGGACAACGGCCTGTTGCGCCTGGAGGAGGGGGACCAGGTGATGGCGACCTTTGCCCAGAATCTCGGCGTGAAGGTGATCCGGGTCGATGCCGAGGAGCGATTCCTGACGGCCTTGGCCGGCGAGACCGACCCGGAGAAAAAGCGCAAGATCATTGGCGGGCTTTTCGTCGACATCTTCGAGGAGGAGTCGGCGAAAATCGAAGACGCCAAGTGGCTGGCCCAGGGGACCATCTACCCCGACGTCATCGAGTCGGCCGGGGCCAAGACCGGTAAGGCTCACAACATCAAGAGCCACCACAATGTCGGGGGACTGCCCGACTACATGAAGCTGAAGCTTCTGGAGCCGCTGCGCGAGCTGTTCAAGGACGAAGTGCGGGCCATTGGCGAGGAAATGGGACTTCCCCACCAGATGGTCTGGCGCCATCCGTTTCCCGGTCCGGGCCTCGGCGTGCGTATCCTCGGCGAGGTAAAAAAGGAGTATGCCGATATCCTCCGCCGGGCCGATTCCATCTACATCGAGGAACTCTACGCTTCAGGCCACTACCACAAGATCAGCCAGGCTTTTGCCGTCTTTCTCCCGGTAAAGAGCGTCGGGGTGATGGGTGACGGCCGGACCTACGAGTATGTGGTGGCGCTGCGGGCAGTGGAGACTAAAGACTTCATGACCGCGGGATGGTACCCGCTCCCCTACGAGGACCTGGGGAGGATATCGGGCCGGATCATCAACGAGGTGAAGGGGGTCAACCGGGTGGTGTACGATGTATCAAGCAAACCACCCGCCACCATCGAGTGGGAGTAGCTTAGACGGACGAGGATTTCCGGAACCTGGCGGCGTTGGGCTTCACGCCCCTCTTGTGCGGCGTAGCGATGCTACGCCTCCGCGGGGGCGCTTGCCCGCCTTGCCAGAACCCGAAACTCCACGCCCGTTTGGTTTGAAAACCTTGTTCGCCCTTCCGCTGGCTTTCTTTGCCCAATCCATTGCCAATAGCCATTGCCTGACGCCTTATGAGCCCAATCAAGCTGATAATCTTCGACCTGGACGGGACATTGACCGATTCCATCGCCGACCTGACCGATGCGGTCAATGCCATGCGCGCCGATTTCTTACTGTCGCCGCTGGCGGTGGGAGAAGTGCGGGGAATGGTGGGGCGCGGTGCGCGCCATCTGGTGATGCAGGCGCTTCCCGGTGCGAGCGAGGCGGAGCGCGAGCGGGGACTGGCTCTTTTCCTCGAATACAACGAACTCCATATCGCCGACAAGACTATACTCTATCCGGGGGTCTGGGATACCCTTGCGGTCCTTCGCAATTCTAGTAGTAAGTTGGTTGTACTTTCCAATAAAAACACTGGATTGTGCAGGAAACTTCTTGTTAAACTTGAAGTTGCCGAAATGTTCGCCGAAATCTGCGGGGCAGATGCTCACCCCTTCATGAAGCCTTCTCCCAAGCCGATATTCAGCCTTATGCGGAAATACGGGGCTGATGCAGGGCGGACGGTTATCATTGGAGACAGCATCAACGATATTTCAGCGGGAAAGCAGGCCGGAATCCGGACGATTGGCTGCACTTACGGGTACGGCGGGCCGGATGACTTGGTTGATGCCGATTACCGGGTCGGGTCGTTCGCGGAGTTGCTGGCGTTGCCGATATTGGGGGATTCAGCCTGAGGCATAAAAATCAGTTAACGCAAAGACGCAAGGACGCAAAGACGCTATGCACATAATGATTAAAAGGGGGTAGCTAGTTAGCTCCTCCTGCCGAATGGTTCCAATTATATCCGCAAGTTACATCAGATAATGTGACCGGCTTGGTCGCCATGGCCTGTTCCATAAGGCGATAGAAAACGAGCCCACGATTTTTTGAGGTCCG
>JACOUQ010000036.1 GCA_016177775.1 Geobacter sp. | reverse complement strand
CATGCCTGATCATCTTGGAACTGTTGTACAAATTTTCGGTGCGTGCTTGGTAAGCTTTTCTTGTCTATCGACATATCCCTCCTCACCAAAGATGGATATGTTTAGTATATCTCAGGAGGAGCTAACTAGCTACCCCTCTTTACTGAATTCCCTTCTCACAAGGAGAATCCGGGGGTGGCAACTACTTCCCGAATATCCCCTTCAGGGTCTTGTCTATCAATCCCCCCTCAGGCTGCTTACCACCTTCGGCAGGCTTGCCGTATAATTTTTCCTGGAGCTTCTGCTGGAGCTTCTCGCGCACCCTCCCCTTCATCTTGGACGCATCGATGCCGAAGTTCGGCGCTCCGACCGTGCCGGTGGCGCGAAGCGGAATGCTCCCCCACCCCTGGCTATCGGTAAGGAGGCTGCCGATGTCGCCTCGCGCTACTTTGGCAGTGATTGCCGGCGGGAATTTTGCTTCGATCCCCATGTCGAGTGACTTATCAAACCCAACCTTGCCTGCTGCGGCAAAGCGGGCGTCAGAACCGTCCAGGGCTGCATCCAGATTGACAATGGCGTTCTTTATGCCATAGGTTCCCGCAAATTTACTAAAACGGAGCACCCGCAACTCCTGGGACCCGAGAAAAGCGGCCAGTGACGCGACAAAACCGCTGCCGGTCAGCTTGCCGTTGGTAACCGCGAAACTCCCTCCGCCAGTGATGTTCCTCTTGGAGGTCGTGGGAGAAGTGCCGCTACCCTTCACATCGGCGGTCAGGGACATGGTGCCGAAGACAGTTCCGGCCGCCTTTGGCGCAAACGCCGGGACCAGCTTGTCCGCCTGTACTCCCTGGACATTCAGCTTGTTAGTATAGCGAAACCCCTTGACGGTCATGTCTATCCGGGCACTGTCGCTGAAGGAACCGCCGGCCAGGCCCCCTTTGAGCTGCGCCAGAGAGAATATATTGTCACGCAACTGCCAGTCGACTGCCAAATTGCTGATCTCCATGGTGCGGTAGAGGACCTTGCCGATCCTGACCGACCCTGCAGCCTGCACAGGAAGGTTGATCGGGCCCGGCTCCGGCTTTGCAGCCGCCGGAGGAGCTGCCGGTTTCCCCGTTTTCTCCGGAAGAAGCAGTCCCAGGTCGAGTTGTTTGCCACTGACGCCGAGGGTCAGGGAAACCGGCTTCCCCTTCAGGTTCGCCCCCTTCAGGTCTATGGCCAGCCGCTGCCCGCCGACATCGACCCCCAGGTCCTTCGATGACAGGCTGTCGCGTCCCAGAAGGATCAGTCCGGCAATCGTGGGACGCATATTGCCTGCGGTTATCTGCACCTTGTCCAGCTTCACCTCCCCGCCCGTCAATAGGGCCATCGGCTGTTTCACGTCCCCAGCCAGCTTCAGCTTCGCTTCCACGGCGCCGGATGGCGAGTATTTGGCAATTTTCCCGCCGATTCCCGGCGGCAGAGCAGCCACAAGCTTTCCGAGCTCCTTTGCCTTGAACTGGAAGTCGGCATCAATGGCAGGCGCCTTTGCCACCTGGCTTGCCTTGCCGGAGAGTTCCACATCGGCCCCAGGGAGTGCCGCCTTGAACTTGAACGGAAACTCCCGGTCCATGGAAACGTCGCTGGCTGAAACCTCGATGCCGGAAATCTCCATGGCAAAGGGCGCGCCTGCCACACCCTTGCGGTCATCCAGAGCGACCTTCCCGTCTTTCACCGACACCTCGGCCACTGCCAGATTGATCTGTCCTTTCTCCTTGGGCGCCTCCGTTGGCTGTTCCTTTTTCTTTATCATGTCGCTGAAATTGAAGGTGCCGTCGCTATTGCGGACAATCCGGATCTCGGGGCGCTCAAGCCCCACCTCATCCACCACCACGCGGCCGGAAAGAAGGGGCCAGAACTGGTAGCTGAGGCGTACATCGCCAGCCTTCAGGAAGCTGGTGCCATCCTTCTCCTTCACCTCCAGGTCTTTAAGCCGGATCCCGCGAAAAATGCTGATGGAGACATCTCCGAGAGAAACCTGGCGGTTGATGGCGGCCGCAACTCTGGGAAGTACGGTCTTCCTGACCATCTCGGGGGATATCAGCACCTTCACCAATATGGCGAATGCGACGATGATGGCGACAACAACCCCGGCGACTATGGCGGCGATCTTGGCGATTTTTTTACCGGTCACTGGACACCTCCTACCGTTTCAGATAGAACTCCACCGTTACCGTTCCGTGGACCTTGTTGCTTCCTGCCTCAATGGGGGTGGCCACGTCCGCGGCTTCCATGGTCTTGGCCCGGGCCATCCCCATGATGATCGGCGGCTGCTCCCCGGTGCAGGAAGGAGTGAGCTGCCGCACCCCGCCTATTTCAGTGCCGAGCGCCCGTGCCACGGTTTCCGCATCGGCCCGCGCCCGCTCCACCGCCTTCACCAGCAGCCCCTCGCAAGCCTTCCGGTCATCCTTCAGCACGAAGCGGATGTCATCCACATTGTTCGCGCCATTCTTCAATCCCCTGTCGATCAGCTCCCCCACCATGCGGGTTACGGAAGTGGAGACCGTTACCCTGTTCAGCACCCGGTAGCCGGTCAGGATGTTGCGCCGCTTCTTGTCGTCATATTCATAGACCGGCTGGACAGAAAAGGCTGAAGTCCGGATGGTGTCTCCGGCAGGGATGTCCAGGAGCTTTTTCAGGACAGAGATCACCTTTTCGCTCCGGCTGTTGTTCTGGCGCGACGCCTCGTCGACCGTTTCCGCTTTAGTCTCCACCGCAAGGGAGAGTATGGCCGTGTCGGGAGGGAACTCGTCAGTGGCCGTGCCGGTAACTGTAATCACCGGCGGTTTCTCCTCCTTCGTCCCGTCCATGCCGTAGAGAGGCAACGTGGGCCCAAGTACGGAAATGAAAAGAAGAGTGCAGCCAATAGCAAACCGTTTCATCGATTCCTCCTGAAATGGTGAATGTGATAAACCTGAAAAAAGCAGTTTCACGCAAAGCCGCAAAGCACGCAAAGAAGAACTAAAACAGCAATCGGGCTTGTGACTTTCACCTGATAGGTATGGTTCTCAATCTCCATTGGTATTTGAATTTCTTTGCGGCCTTTGCGTCTTTGCGCGAGTCGAATTGTTTTGGATGAAATAAAGCATAGCGCATCATTGGAAAAATACCCGCTACTCGGCACAAAAACAAAAAACCCTCTGCAGCTAATGCCGTCAGAGGGTCTGTGAATATCGAGAAAATGAAACCGCAGCTACTTCAGCAACTCCCGGCCGAAGGGGGAAATATCCCGCAGCCTGCGGATGATCGGAGGAAGCTCGGCTATGACGGTGTCGATCTCATGGTCAGTGTTGAACCGGGAGAGGGAGAAGCGGATGGAACCGTGGGCGCAGGTGAACGGCACCCCCATGGCGCGCAGCACGTGGGAGGGCTCGAGCGAGCCTGACGTGCAGGCGCTGCCGGAGGAAGCGCATATCCCCTTTTCGGAGAGAAGGAGCAGGATCGCCTCCCCTTCCACGTATTCGAAGGCGATGGAGAGGGTGTTGGGAAGCCTTACGGCCTCGCCGCCGTTTATGCGGGCAGCAGGAATAAGGGCGAGCAGCTCCTTTTCCAGCCGGTCGCGCATCCCCTTTACGCGGGTGTTCTCGTCATCCATGTGCTGATGCGCCAGTTCGCACGCCTTGCCCAGGGCAATGATGCCGGCGGTGTTCTCGGTACCGGCGCGGCGGTTTTTCTCCTGGTGCCCCCCAACCAGCAGAGGCCGGAAAGGCACACCTTTGCGGAGATAGAGGGCGCCAATCCCCTTCGGCGCATGGAGCTTGTGCCCGGAGAGGGAGAGGAGGTCAATGGTGGACGTAGGCATGTCCAGCGGGATCTTGCCGACCGCCTGCACGGCGTCGGTGTGAAACAACGCCCCCTTCCCCTTCTCCTTGACAATGGCGCCGATCTCCTCGATAGGGAAGACCACGCCGGTCTCGTTGTTGGCGTACATCACCGACACTATGGCGGTGTCCTCGTCCACGGCGGAGCGGAGCTCGTTCAGATCGAGGCGCCCTTCGCCGTCCACATTCAACTCGGTTACCCGATACCCCTTCTTGACCAGGTTGCGGCACTGGGTGAGGACCGCCGGGTGCTCCACCCGGGTGGTGATGATGTGGCGCCGTTCCGGAAAAACCTCCAGGGCGGAGCGGATGGCGGCGTTGTCGCTCTCGGTGCCGCAGGCGGTGAAAACGATCTCGGAGGGTTCGGCACCCAGGAGCCTGGCCACCCGGCCTCTGGCCTCGTCCACCTTTTTCTGCACCTGGCCGCCAAAGAAGTGCATGGAGCTCGGGTTGCCGTACAGTTCGCAGAAATAGGGGCGCATCTCCTCGAAGACCGCCTCGTCGACCTTGGTGGTGGCGTTGTTGTCGAAATATATCTCTCTCATTGCCCGTCCACCTCCTCCACGATGATGTCGGTGCTCACCATGTCGCGGAGCTTCTGTTCCACGAACTTGGCGGTGTAGCCCGAGGAGGCGCAGCCGGCGCATGCCTTGCGGAACGCGATCTGCACGACGTTACCGGCGATATCGACGAGCTCCAGGTCACCGCCGTCGGCCCAGAGCTGGGGACGGACCTCGTTTTCGAGAACTTCCTGGATGAGCTGCATCTTGCGGAGATTTGTGAGCTTCTCGGGACGCTTCGGCGCTTCCTCCTTCTGCTCACCGAGCACCTCGGCGATAATTTCCTTGATCTTGGGGATACAGCCACCGCATGCCCCGCCAGCCTTGGTGAAATGGGTCACCTGCTCGGCGGTATGGAGTTTGTTGGAGGCGATGACCTTTCTGAGGAAGCCGTCGGTGAGGCCGAAGCACTTGCAGACGATCTCGCCTTCCTGCTCCTCGTGGCCGTGTCCGTGGGTAGGAACCGGGGCGCCACGGTACTTGGCAATTGCCGCCTCCAGCGCCTCCTGCCCCATGACCGAGCAGTGCATCTTCTCCTCCGGCAGCCCCCCGAGAAAATCGGCGATCTCCTGGTTGGTGACCGCCAGAGCCTCGTCCAGGGTCTTCCCCTTGATCATCTCGGTCAGCGCCGATGATGAAGCAATGGCGCTGCCACAGCCGAAGGTCTGGAACTTGGCGTCAACGATCAGTTCCTTGTTGTCATCCAGCTTGAGATAGAGCTTGAGCGCATCGCCGCATGCAAGGCTCCCCACCTCGCCGATTGCGTCGGCATCCACTATTTCACCCACATTGCGCGGGTTCATGAAATGTTCCTTGACCTTATCCGTATAATCCCACATCTGTTTCCTCCAGAAAGGTAGTGTGAACGTTGAAGCGTAAACGATCCCGGGCATTTTGCCGGAATAGCCCTAACATAACTTGCCTGAGTGTTTTAGTCAAGTATTATGAGTTCCAGTGTGCCGGAGCACTATTTGTGAATAAGCTCCCGTCCGGCTGCCATCAATTTGCTCAGCTGGCCGGCCGACGACGCCTCGCCGTAAAGACGCACGACCGGCTCAGTGCCGGACTTGCGGAACAGAAGCCAGCTGCCGTCCTCCATGATGAATTTCGCGCCGTCCATGGTTACCGTATCTTTCACCTTGATCCCCGCGAATTCGGCCGGAGTCGCCTGGAGCTTGCCGGCAAAGGCCTCCTCCAGTTCCGGGGTCAGATGGATGTTCTCCCTGCTGGTGACGAACCGGCCCACCTCACCATACAACCTTTCCAGCAGAGCTTTCACCGACTTGCCCTCCCGGGCCACCATTTCCGCCACCAGGAAACAAGCCAGTATTCCGTCCTTCTCCGGTACATGCCCCTTGATGGTCAGGCCTGCGCTCTCCTCGCCGCCGATGATGATCTTATCTTTGCTGATCAACTCGCCGATATACTTGAAGCCGACGGGAGTTTCGAACAACTCGATGCCATGCTTTTTCGCCACCGCATCAACCAGGTGCGAAGTGGCCACGCTCCGCGCCACCCCGCCGGTACAGCCACGCATCCGGATCATATAATCAAGGAGAAGGGCAATTATGTAGTTCGGTTCGATGAAAGTGCCGTCTTCGTCCACGATGCCGAACCGGTCGGCGTCACCGTCGGTGGCGAGCCCCAGCCTGATTTGAGGGTCACCTTTAACCTTTCCGATGAAATCCTGGATGTATTTCTCCGAAGGTTCGGGAGGGAAGCCGCCGAAATAGGGGTCACGATAGTTGTTGACGATCTCGACCGGCACATGGTGGGCCATGAGCGGCTCTTCCAGATACCCCCGTCCTGTCCCGTACATGGGGTTGAGCGCCACCTTGCCAAGCGATTTCAGTACGCTGAAGTCGATCTTTCGCTCCAGGTCGCGCAGGTACTCTTCCTTGGGATCGATCTCCTCCAGGAGCCCTTCCTTTATGGCGCTGTCCAGCTGGCATTCCTTGTAGCAGATCTCACCCAGCATCTCGTTGGCCCGGCGCTCGATATCTTTGGTGGTCTCCGGTAGCGCCGGCCCGCCCCACGAAGGGGAGAACTTCACGCCGTTATATTCGGGGGGATTGTGGCTTGCCGTGAAGTTTATGGCGCCGGCCGCCCTTCTGCGCAGGATCTCGTGGGAAATGACCGGGGTCGGGGTGTCCCTGTTGCAGAGAAATGTTCTGATGCCGGCGCCGGCAAGGACCCTTGCTGCTTCCTTGGCAAACCGGTCCCCCATGAAACGGGAGTCACAGCCAACAATAACACCCTTCTCCTTTTCGCCGGAGGCAACCACATGGTCGGCAATCGCCTGCACCACGACTTTTATATTGTCAAACGTGAAATCCTCGCACAAAATCCCTCGCCAGCCTGATGTGCCAAACGTGATTCGGGTCATCGAGTCCCTCCTTGAAAGGCATGAAAAATTTGGGCTTTGCAGCTGCCATTATCCCTGGAGCTGCGCCAGGCGCAGCAAAGTCAGAATCGCTCTGCGGCGTTCTCGCAGAAAGGTTAATACAGAGGCTGCAACCAGTCAAGGGAAAGGGTCTTGGGAAACACATTTTTCCTGTTGACTTTTTTTCCGCAAAATTGCTAGAGTTAAATTTCGAGCAGCTGCTCAAAAAGTTTTCAGGAGGACGCGCAATGCAGTGTCAAACCGTGCTCCCCGGCATAGAATGCACATTCTGGGGAAAACAGGGGTGCATTTTTTCCGAGGGTTCCTGCCAGGTCGTGGTGGAAAACTGTGAAGGATGCGACCGTATCGTCGAAGGGACCATCGGCAAGGTGTGCAGTGCCTATCCCGCCCCGGTCAAGAAATGGACTGGCGGTTTATGCAACTTCGCCACGCATGTAAAGGTCGAGATCAAGTCTGAAGAGACGAAGGTCAACCCGCTCAAGGCTTCCAAAAAAGCCTCCGGTGGTGGCAAGAAAAAGTAACCCGTTCCAAGCAGGAGCAGGAAAAGGGGAGGAGTTTATCCTCCCCTTTTTTTGTTTTGCTTCAAGGCCCTTCGTTCGTGCGGGGTCGTAGAGACGCATTGCACGCGTCTCTAGATTGTGTCGCATCAACCACCATTTACACAGCATTTCCGTTCCGGAGCATTCCATGCCAGCCGACCATCTCACCTGCCCTTCCTGCGGCGCAGTCGTAAAGGCATATCGCAACCCCTTTCCCACGGTAGACATCATCATCGAGCTGAAAGAAGGGATTGTCCTGATCGAGCGGAAGAACCCGCCGTACGGGTGGGCAATGCCTGGCGGGTTTGTCGATTACGGGGAATCTCTGGAACAGGCTGCTGTCAGGGAAGCCCTAGAGGAGACCTCGCTGAATGTTTCGGGGCTACGACTTCTGGGGTGCTACTCGGACCCGGCACGCGACCCGCGGCAGCACAACATCTCCACGGTCTTCGTTGCCACGGCCGAAGGAACTCCCTCCGCAGCCGACGATGCGACAAATGTCGCCGTCTTCCCTCTGGATCAACTACCCTCGCAACTCTGCTTCGACCACCGGAAGATCCTCGACGATTACCTTGAACGCAAGGAATCCGGGCTAATCTGAGGTAGATGCCAGCGCCGCCTCGGTCCGACTCAGAAACCCAGGTATTTCCCCGGCAGGAAGCGGCACGCTCAACAGAAACCCCTGCGCCTCGTCGCAATGATTCTCTTTCAGAAAAGCCAGCTCCCCTTCCGTTTCCACCCCTTCGGCGATCACCTTGATATCCAGACTGGTCCCCATGGTTATGATGGCCTGGGCAATGGCGCCATCCGTTGAGCATTTGTCCACGTTCCTGACGAAGGACTTGTCAATCTTGAGCGTATCCACGGGAAAACGCTTGATGTGCAGAAGCGACGAGTAGCCGGTCCCGAAATCGTCCACCGAAATGTAAATCCCCATTTCCCTTAATTCATTCAGTATATCCACGGCAGTTTCCGGGTCCTGGACGATGATGCTCTCGGTAATCTCCAGCTCCAGCAGTTCCGGCTCAAGGCCGCTTTCAGCAACCGCACCCCGGATAATCTCAGGCAGATCATTCTGCCTGAACTGCAACGCCGAGAGATTGACCGCGATCCTGAGCGGTTTCATCCCCTCCTTGCGCCACTCCGCATTCTGCCGGCAAGCTGTCCTGAGCACCCATTCGCCAAGGGGGACAATCAGCCCCATCTCTTCGGCAAGGGGAATGAAATCGGCGGGGGGAAGAAGGCCGTGTTCCGGGTGTTCCCAGCGGACCAGAGCCTCCAGCGCAGTGACTTTCCCCGAGGCGATGTCGAATTTCGGCTGGTAGTGCAGAATGAACTCGTCACGTTCCATGGCCTTTCTAAGATCGTTACCAAGATGAAGCTTTTTCGACGCATTCGCGTCCAAGGCCGGCGTGTAAAACTGGAAATTGTTCCGTCCCCTGGTTTTCGCCTCGTACATGGCGATATCGGCCTTCTTCAGCAGTGTTTCCGCATCATCACCCTGTTCCGGATAGATGCTTATGCCGATGCTGGAGGTGACGAAAAGCTCATGTTCATCCACTTTGAAAGGGATGGCCATGGCCTTGAGTATCTTGTCGGCGATCCTCTCAACATCCGCTTCCGACCCGACATTCACGAGAACCACGGTAAACTCGTCACCGCCAATCCTGGCCACGGTGTCGGTCTCGCGGACGCAGCCGAGCAAACGCTTTGCCACCTGCTGCAGAAGCTTGTCGCCGACAGTATGCCCCAATGTATCATTGATTATCTTGAAACGATCGAGATCGAGAAACAGAACCGAGGCCTTGAATCCTTGACGCCTGGCCAGGGCACGCGCATTCTTGAGCCGGTCGAGGAAAAGGATTCGATTCGGCAGCCCGGTCAGAGTATCATGGTGTGCCAGGCGGTATAGCTGCTCCTGCGCCTGCTTGCGCTCGGTGATGTCACGGCATATCCCCCAGACAACCGAAGGTTTCCCGTCCTTGAAACCGCAGGAAATGTTCACTTCGGCGGAAACAACGCCTCCCTCCTTCGATACGAACCCTGCCTCGACGGCCTTGACCGGCCCACCGTCAAGGGCCTTGCGGAATTCCGCCATGCACTCGGCTTCACTCTCGGGGTTGAGGATGTCGGAAAAAGTGAGGCCGCTGATCTCGTCTCCACCATAGCCCAGCGTCTTTTGCCAGGCCCTGTTGGCATACAGTATCCGGCCGTCGGGAGAACAGCTGTGAATCAGGTCGTTTGCGGAATCAACGAAGTTCAGGAGACGCTCTTCGCTGTTACGGAGAGCCTGCCGGTCCCTGCGGATCACGGACATGAGAAAGACCCCGATGAGCGCCACGGTGAAGTTGAGCACCACCACCCAGAGCCATGTCAGGACATTGTACAGAGGATCGTGGTGCAGCCGCTCGTCCACGAACGGCATCACCACATGGGGGAGGAGTTCCAGATACTCGGCATACAGCAGCCCACCGTACATGAGGCTACCGGTTCCAACCAGCAGGAGCACGTCGCGCCTCTTATCCATAAGAAATGCCGATTCGAGGGTGACTACCAGGTAGACCGGCCAGAACCAACTGACGCCGCCGCCACTGAAATGAATGAGGATGGTGACGAATACCATGTCCAGGAATATCTGGAGGACGGTGACGAAACGGTGGTGTCGGAATCGTTTGTGCCAGCGCTCAAGCACCAGGTTGTAACTGGCAACAGCCAGCAGTGAGCCGATGAGCGTGGCTTTCTGAACCGGTATGAGGAAAAGGCCGTAGATGCTGAAACTGTAAAGGCCGGCGGCAAGGAGGGAATATAGGGCAACAAGGACGAGAAGGACCCAGCGCGTTCGGGCGACCAGGGCGTTGCGGACGCAGATATCTTCGAGAGACTCATCCCCCGGATGGGCAGTACTGCTCAACAACGCATCCAGAGGCTGCAGCAGTCCTTCAATCAAGCTAGATTCTTTTGCGGGGGCCCTGGATCTCATTGGTCATGAACGCATTCCGTTTAAAATTTAATGAGATTATATAGGCAAACCCCTATTTTTCAAACTCTTTTTTCGCCCGTCACTGCCAGAACAGCGGGAAGAACCAGAATGAACGCAACCTGACAGGCGAGCATCCCCAGACACATTACAACACCTATGCTGAACACCCCCTGGTGGTGCGCCACCATGAGCGAGCCGAAGCTGGCCATAATGGTCAGGGTATTGAGGAAAACCCCCACCCCGGTGCTGCTGGTCACGACGGCCACCGGGTCACCCTCCTCGCGCCGGTATCGGTTGATGAGATAAATGCCCGAATCTATCGCGATTCCGAGTACGAGCGGCATCACGATGATGTTGGCTGAATTGAAGCTGATGCCGCACAGGAACATCCCCCCCACCATGAAGAGCACCCCGACAACCAGCGGCACCAAGCCGATCAGGGTATACTTGATGCTTCGGAACGTGACCAGGAGAATCACCACAATCGCCGCAAATGCGTATATGAAGGCATTACGGTAAGAATCCCGCAGAATGGTCATCGATTCATAGACCATCACCGGCTCGCCGGTCGCGTTGGGGTCAACGCTGCGCACGTCGTCGATGAACCGTTTCAGCGGTTCCCGGTCGAAAATCCTCTCCTTCGGCGCGATCTGCAAGAGGTATTTGCCGGTCTTCCCCACGAACATCTCCCGCAACTCACGGGGGATATCCGCCGCTGTCACCGGCTTCGGGTCCAGGCTAGCCTTTAGAAACTCGATCTTCTGCGGAAGTTCCGCAAACATCCCCCCCTGAAAATCCTTCAGCATCCCGACGGCATTTGCATCCTTCTCCTTTTCCAGCTTGGCGAAGAACTTGTCCAGAGTGGCGAGAAAGCGTCCCACCGGCTTCGCTTCGGAGCGTTTTCCCTGCTCCAGCTGTGTCTTCAGCCCTGCGACGGCATTGCGGAAGCCCTCGAAGACCGCCGGCAGCTCCATCAGGCTCAGGTTCTCCTCATAGGGAGCCGGCTTCACGACGGCCAGTGAATCGCGCAAGGCGCGCAGTTCCGCCAGTTTCTCCTCCTGCCCTTCCGGTATGAAGCTTTGCAAGGTGACCACATGGTCCACGGTCGGCAGTTTCTCCAGGGTACGCGCCTTTGCAGCCGCCTCATCCGCAGAGCCGGCGGTCGCCACGACGAAATATCCGCCGTTCTCCTTATTGGTCATCAGCTTCTGGGCATAGGTCACGGACTCGACCCCCCTGGCCTGAAGATTCAGCAGGTTGTAGTCGAATTTGAGCCGGGCCAGGGGATAGATGCAGAGGGCGCACAGGACGAGGGTGACGGCGATGACGATTTTCGGATGGCCAAAAAGCGCTCTTTTCAAGTGCGCGGTGAGGGGTGAGGAGAGAGGGGTGAGGGGACTCCTCACCCCTCTCTTTCGGTGTTGAGCGAGCAAAACCATCATCGCCGGCAGGACGGTGAAGGTGATAAGGACACAGATGGCCACCCCGCCGGCGGCAATGATCCCCAGCTCGGCAAACCCCTTGAAATCAGTGAATACGAAGGTGAGAAAGGCTGCCGCCACCGTGGCGGCGGCCATGACAATGGCCCAGATGTTCTTCTCCAGCCCGATCCTGATCGCCTCCATTCTCTCCGTGCCCTGCCGGAGCTCTTCCTGGTACCGGAGCACCAGCTGGATGCCGTATTCCACGCCGATACCGATCAGCATGACGGCAAAGACCATGGAGAGGATATTGAGATGCCCGATCACAGCGGTTGCGAAACCAAAGGAGAGACAGATGGCGATGACCAGTGAAACCATGGCCGCGATGGTATTCAGCACCCCCCGGAATGCGATCAGGAGCAGAATGATCGTAAAAACAACGGAAATGATAGTGGCAAGCTCGATATCCTTCTGGCTGGTGGCCATCTCCTCGTACTCAAGAACCGGCAGGCCGGTGAGCCCGGCCTTGACCACCCCGGTGAATTCCGGCTTTGCAGTGAGTGCCGCGATCTCGCTCCGGATGAACGCCACGGTCTTTTCCGCCGGAACAAAGCTTTTCTCGTCTTTTACCGGCAGAACGGTCAGTATCTGCATCCGACCAGCACTCTCCATGAGCGATTCCTTGCCGTCCGGCCCGTTGCCGGCAAACACCTCGTTCATGGAGAAATTGGTCTTGCCGTTATCAAAGCGGGCAAAGCCCCCCTCCAGCTTGTCCAGCATGAAGGTGATGCCGGCCAGCCGCTGCCTGGCCTGCGGCGTGTTCCCATCCATGCCCCCGTACTCCTCAATCTGCCTGGTGAGGGATAAAAAGAGGGTCTGCACCGAGGGGGCCGCCGAAAGGTCTTTCAAAACAGGAGTTGCCAGTGTCAGATTGCGGCGCAACCCCTTGATATCATCGAGGGGCATGAACAGGATGCCGTTCTTGCGGAAAATGTCCAGGCCAAAGGGGTAGAAGACAGAACCGACGACAGTTCGGTTTTTTTGAAGCCGTTGGTACAGGCCGTCGGCAAAGCGCGCCGCCTTTTCCTGGTCATCGCTTTCGATGACGACTACTATATCCTCCTGTGCCCCGAATTCCTGCTGCCAGGCACGATAGTTGGCGTGAAAGGGGGTATTTTGGGGCATGAGGTCGTCTCGGCCGGTAAGGAACTCCATGTTCCGGACAGTATAGACCACCGAAACGGCCGCCAGGACCAACGCTACACAGATAATCGGCCATGGGTGACGTTTCACGAAGCCGAACAGGCCGGTATATCTTCTGTTGTCTCGAATCACTTGCAGCTCCTTTATCCCTCATTCAATAAGCAAAACATCGCGAAGTTATCACACATGCCCCGTTTAAATCAACTGCCGCTGCATAACGCCATAAATGCGTTATACTATTGCGAATGCAAGACCCGCCGGAGGAAAAAAACTACCCCTTTTGGGCGAAATGTGCTATTAGCTATCAGTTATTGCCGGTCAATAAGATTAGCTGGCAATAATTTTTCCCGTGAGGATTTAGCAGGAGCCGACCAACATGAAAACCTGTAAATACCCCATTTCCAATGCCCTTACTTCATTCAACGGCGCGGACCAACAGAACCCGCCCGCAGCGAAACCGGGCGCCAAGATACACCACCTACCCGCCACGATATGGAAGAAAAAGGAGCAGGAAAATAAAAGCCTCCTCGACCAGGCCATAGAGCGAAGCTGTGAATTCTTCTTCCGCGAGCAGATGCCCGAGGGGTACTGGTGGGCTGAACTGGAGTCCAACGTCACCATTTCCGCCGAATACATCATGCTCTTTCATTTTCTGGGGATGGTGGACAAGGACCGCGAGCGGAAGATGGCCAACTATATCCTCTCCAAGCAGACGGATGAGGGATCCTGGACCATTTACCACGGCGGCCCCGGCGACCTCTCCACCTCCATCGAGGCTTATTTCGCCCTGAAGCTCGCCGGCTACCCGGCCGACCATCCGGCCATGGCCAAGGCCCGCTCTTTCATTCTGGGCAAGGGTGGGATCATCAAGAGCCGGGTCTTTACCAAGATATTCCTAGCCCTTTTTGGGGAATTCTCCTGGCTCGGCGTGCCATCCATGCCGATCGAGCTGATGCGGCTTCCAAACTGGGCCTATTTCAATGTCTACGAGTTCTCCAGCTGGTCACGGGCCACTATCATCCCACTGTCGGTGGTCATGGCCGAGCGCCCGGTCAAGAAACTCCCCCCCCATGCCCGCGTGCAGGAGCTCTACGTTCGCCCGCCGCGCCCCATCGACTACACCTTCACCAAGGAAAACGGGATCCTCACCTGGAAAAACATCTTCATCGGCATCGACCATGTCCTGAAGATTTACGAGAAGAGCCCCATCCGCCCCTTCAAGAGGAAGGCCACGGACATGGCGGAAAAATGGATCATCGAGCACCAGGAGCCGACCGGCGACTGGGGCGGGATTCAGCCGGCCATGCTCAATGCGGTCCTGGCCCTGCACTGCCTGGGCTACTCCAATGATCACCCCGCCGTGGTCAAGGGGCTGGAGGCTTTGGCCAATTTTTGCATCGAAACTGATGAAAGCCTGGTGCTCCAGTCGTGCATCTCGCCATTATGGGACACGGCACTCGCTCTTCTTGCAATGGTAAACTGCGAACTACCGCTGGACCACCCGGCCCTGGTAAAGGCCGCCCAGTGGATTGTCGACCGTGAGGTCCGCAAGGACGGCGATTGGAAAATCAAGAGTCCGGAATTGCAGCCGGGTGGATGGGCATTCGAATTTCTAAACGACTGGTACCCGGACGTGGATGACTCCGGCGTCGTGATGCTCGCCATCAAGGACGTCAATGTGAAGGACAGGAAGGCCCGCGATGCCGCCATCCGCCGCGGCATTAGCTGGTGCCTCGGCATGCAGAGCGAGAATGGCGGATGGGGAGCCTTCGACAAGGACAATACCAAGGAAATCCTGAACAAGATCCCCTTCGCGGACCTGGAGGCGCTCATCGATCCCCCCACAGCCGACCTGACCGGCCGCATGCTGGAATTAATGGGAGCATTAGACTATCCGAATACCCACCCGAGTGCGGTCAGGGCGCTGGAATTCATCCGGGAAACCCAGGAGCCGGAAGGGCCATGGTGGGGACGCTGGGGAGTGAATTACATCTACGGCACCTGGTCCGTCATGTCCGGTCTCGCAGCCATTGGTGAAGACCTCAGTCAGCCATACATCCGCCGGGCGGTCAACTGGCTGAAGCTGGTCCAGAACGACGATGGCGGGTGGGGCGAAACCTGCGAGTCTTACCACGACCGCAATCTCATGGGCAAGGGTGTGAGCACCGCCTCCCAGACGGGGTGGGCGCTCCTTGCCCTCATGGCCGCCGGCGAGGCAGGCTCTGGCGCTGTACGCCGCGGCGTACAGTACCTCATCGACACCCAGAAGCCCGATGGCACATGGGACGAGGAGCAGTTCACAGGCACCGGCTTCCCCAAGTATTTCATGATCAAGTACCACATCTACCGCAACTGCTTCCCGCTCATGGCACTCGGCAAATACCGGGCGCTTACGGGGGAGAAGGCTTAGAAACGCAGTTCAAGGTTTGCATGAAAGTATTCGTCACCGGTGCCACCGGTTTCATCGGCGCAAGCATAGTCCGCGAGCTTCTGAACAACGGCCGCGAGGTCAGGGTTCTGGTGCGTCCCGGCTCGGACCGACGCAACCTGCTGGGGCTGGACGTGGAGATCTTCGAAGGCGATCTCTGCGATCCCGCCTCCATGGAGCGAGGGCTCGCCGGCTGTGACACCCTCTATCACGCCGCGGCCGATTATCGTCTCTGGACACGCGACCCGGCCGCAATGTACCGGACAAATGTGGACGGTACCCGCACCATCCTGGAGGCTGCCCTTAAAAAGGAGTTGGCCAAAGTCGTCTACACGAGCAGCGTGGGAACCCTTGGAAATCCCGGCGACGGCACGCCCGGAACTGAAGCTGCCCCTGTCTCCTTCGGCGACATGGTTGGCCATTACAAGAAAAGCAAGTTCCTCGCTGAGCGTGAAGCCGATAAGTTCATCCCGCGCGGCCTCCCACTGGTCATAGTAAACCCTTCCACGCCGGTCGGCAGGTACGACGTTAAACCAACCCCCACCGGCAAGATCATCGTCGATTTCCTTAACCGCAAAATGCCGGCCTACCTGGACACCGGACTGAACATCATCGATGTGGAAGACTGCGCGCGGGGCCATATACTTGCCGCTGAGCGCGGCAGAATCGGCGAAAAATACATATTGGGGAATGAGAACCTGACACTGTGCAGAATCTTCGGGCTTCTCGCGGAAATATCCGGCATCCCCGCACCAAGGATCAGACTTCCCCATACCCCCATCCTCCTTGCCGCCTACGTAAACGAGGGGATTGCCAGGATGACCGGCAGGGAACCCCTGATCCCCCTTGCCGGTGTGCAAATGGCGCGCAAGAAAATGTTCTTCGATCCTTCAAAGGCAGTGCGCGATCTGGGGCTGCCGCAGACCTCCACGAAAGAGGCACTGCAAAAGGCTGTGGAATGGTTCCGTGCCAATGGTTATGCGAGATGAAGCGGGCAGAAGGCAACAGGCAACAGGGGAAAATACCGTCACCTATTGCCCATCGCCTGTTCCCAAGGAGTTAATCATGTATCCTTTGCTCGAAAAGATCGACAGCCCGACTGACCTGAAAAACCTCAGGCCCGAGGAACTGGTTTCCCTGGCCGCAGAGGTTCGTCAATTTCTGCTGGAGAATGTCTCCACCACCGGCGGGCATCTTGCCTCCAACCTTGGCGCAGTGGAACTGACCCTGGCGCTCCATTACTGTTTCGACTCCCCCCGTGACCATTTCATCTGGGACGTGGGGCACCAGGCATACACCCACAAGATCATCACCGGCCGCCGCGACCGCTTCCACACCCAGCGCCAGTACAAGGGGATCTCCGGCTTTCCCAAGCGCGAGGAATCGCCTCATGACGCCTTCGGAGCCGGCCATTCCTCCACGTCCATCTCCGCCGGGCTTGGCATGGCTGCGGCCAACTCCCTTGCAGGCAAGGAGAGCAAGGTCGTGGCAGTGATCGGCGACGGCTCCATGACCGGCGGCATCGCCTTTGAGGGGCTCAACCAGGCGGGGCACTTGCGCAAGAACCTGATTGTTGTGCTGAATGACAACGAAATGTCGATTTCCAAAAACGTGGGGGCCTTTTCCACCTTCGTTTCCCGCAAGCTTACCGGGAGTTATTTCCGGGACTTGCGCAAGGAGATGGAAGGACTGCTGGAAAACATCCCCGCCATCGGCGGCAATATCCTGAAGTTCGCCCGCAAGGCCGAAAACTCCCTGAAGGGATTCCTGACACCGGGCACGCTCTTCGAGGCCCTCGGCTTCGAATATGTGGGGCCCATCCAGGGGCACGACCTGCCGCAGATGGTGGACATCTTCAACAATGTCCGCAACATCGAAGGCCCTGTCCTGGTCCATGTCATGACGACCAAGGGAAAGGGGTACGCCCCGGCCGAGGAAAACCCGGACAAGTTCCACGGCGTCGGCCCGTTCAATGTGAAGACCGGCAAGGTGACCACAGCCAAGGGTGGGACCGAGTCGTATACCGGGATATTTGGCCAGGCCCTCATCAAACTGGCGGAGCAGGACGACAGAATCGTCGCCATTACCGCCGCCATGCCAGACGGCACCGGCCTCTCCCCGTTCGCGAAGCGATTCCCCGACAGGTTCTTCGATGTGGGAATCGCCGAACAGCACGCCCTGACCTTTGCCGCAGGGCTGGCCGCCGACGGTTTCCGTCCCGTCACCGCCATCTATTCCACCTTCCTGCAGCGCGCCTATGACCAAGTCTTTCACGACATCTGCCTCCAGAAGCTCCCGGTGACCATGGCCCTGGACCGCGGCGGGCTGGTGGGGGACGACGGACCGACCCATCACGGTGTTTTCGACCTCTCCTTTCTGCGCCACCTGCCGGAGATGCACCTCATGGCCCCCAAGGACGAGAACGAGCTCCAGCACATGCTCAAGACCGCCATCTGCAGCGGTGTTCCCGTTGCGCTGCGCTATCCGCGCGGAGCTGGCTACGGGGTGGCCATGGACCAGGAGCTGCAATGCCTGGAGATCGGCAGGGGCGAACTATTGGAAGAGGGAACAGACCTTGCGATTATCTCCATCGGGGCCACTGTCCGCCCAGCCATGGAAGCCGCCCAATCGCTGCGGGGAATGGGGATCAGGGCGGCTGTCGTCAATGCCCGATTCGTGAAGCCGCTCGACCGGGAATTGATCCTGGAATGGGCAAAACGGACCGGCTGCCTTGTCACCGTGGAGGAAAACGCCCTGCAAGGAGGCTTCGGCAGCGCCGTGCTGGAGCTTCTGGCCGATGAAGGGCTCACCGATATCCGGGTGAAGCGGATCGGCATCCCCGACCGTTACATCGAGCACGGCACCCAGGCGCAACTGCGAGCCGATCTCGGCCTTGACGCGGCAGGCATCGCGGCGACGGTGGAGGCATTCATGGCACAGAAGAATTCGGTGCCGCTGGTACGAGTAAAATAAATATTCAGGTATTGGTAGGGGCGAACCTATGTGTTCGCCCTGATTTTGGGCAGACACACAGGTCTGCCCCTACGCTTCATAACGGCACTTTGAAAGGAATAATCGTTACATGCGTTTTCCCTGGCGTCTCAACTACGATCTAACCAAATACATCATCTCCAACAATCTGAAGAAGAACGACAAGTTCCCGCTGGTCCTGATGCTGGAGCCGACACACCTCTGCAACCTGGCCTGCTCCGGGTGCGGTCGCATCCGTGAGTATGCAGACACTATCCAGAATATGCTCTCCCTGGAGGAGTGCCTCCAATCGGTGGACGAATGCCCTGCTCCGGTTGTCACCATAACTGGCGGCGAGCCGTTTCTCTATCCCCATGTCTACGAGCTCATTGAAAAGGTGCTGGAGCGAGGGAAGCACATCTACCTCTGCACGAATGGCCTGCTTCTGGACAAGGCGCTGGACATAATGCGCCCCCACCCCAACTTCACCCTCAACGTCCACATGGACGGCCTGGAAGCGACCCACGACCGGATTCTGGAGCGCAAGGGAACATTCAGGACCGCCATCGAAGGGATCAAGAAGGCAAAGGCCAAGGGCTTCCGGGTCTGCACCAACACCACCATCTTCAAGGAGACGGACCTGGTGGAGATCGAGATGCTCTTCTCCCAGCTGACCGACCTTGGGGTAGACGGCATTCTGGTGGCCCCCGGCTTCGGATACGAGGCAGTCGGTGAAAAGCTCTTCCTTGAGCGGCGCGAGATCGAGAAGAAGTTCGAGCAGGTCTATGAGATGAGCAAGCGCTTCCGCTTTTACTCCACCCCCATGTATTTGAAATTTCTCAAGGGAGAGAAGAAACTGGAGTGCACCCCGTGGGGAAACCCCACCCGCAACACCCACGGCTGGAAAGCCCCCTGCTACCTCATCACCGACACCCACTACCCGTCTTTCGGGGAAATGATGAAAAAGACCGACTGGAACAAGTACGGCGTGGGGAAGGACGAGCGCTGCGCCCAGTGCATGATGCATTGCGGCTTCGAGCCGACGGTGGTAAACGAGGTGGGGAAGAGCTGGAAGGATATCTGGGAGATGGCTGTCTGGAACCTGTCGTAGCGCCACTACACTCCGCTTGGCACAAAACGCCGCTTCTTCACAAAAAGGAGCGGCGTTTTTCTTTCTTTACACCTCGTTCTTCCAGAATATAAGCTTGGCCGTGGGATTCGGTCCGGCAGGGAACTCCTCATAGAAGAGAGTTTCCCCAGGAAGCGGCTCGAACAACGCCCTCAGTTCTCCCGGCTGAAGAAGGAACGCCTTGTTGTGGTGCCCCACAAGAGTGGGAGTATCCAGGATGGTATCGAAGAAGATCACCCCGCCCGGATTGAGGGCCGCGACCATCTTAGGAATCAGGTCACGCAGCAGGAAATTGAAGTTGAGGATCAGATCGTACTTTTCGTTGAACTCGTACCTTTCCAGGTCGGCCCGGATGAACCGGATATCCACCCCTTCTGCAGTTGCCCACCTTCTTGCCTTCTCAAGCCCCTCCTCGGAGATGTCGATGCCGGTCACGGAGAAGCCGCGCCGGGCGAGGAATATGCTGTTCCGCCCCTCGCCGCATGCAATGTCCAGGGCTCTTCTTCCCGGCAGCAGCGCCTCGACCGCTTCGATCCGCTCCTCAAGGAGCCGCGATGGGTTCGGCCCGAGGAAGAACCCCTCCCCCGCGTATCGGCCGTTCCATTTGATCCTGTCCTTTTCCAAGCTATTCTCCGAATACCATGTAGCATTTGTTTTTTGTAGGTTGGGCAAAGGCAGCTTCATACCGTGCCCAACATAGCCTCCGGTACCGTTGGGCACGCTGCTCTTTGCCCAACCTACCCGATGAAATTAGCATATAGCGGTCTGGAGTTGCAATCAACTCCAGACAGGCTATATTTTTAGGGCCTGCACAACTTAAGCATGAAAGGAGAAACGAACCATGTTTTGCAACCAATGCGAACAGGCCGCCAACGGGGTCGGCTGCAACATTTCGGGGGTCTGCGGCAAAAAGCCGGACGTGGCTGCTTTGCAGGACCTGATGATCTTCGGCCTCAAGGGGATGGCCATCTATGCCCATAAGGCCCGGGAACTGGGCGCCAGCGACGAGGCCATCGACCTTTTCGTCCTGGAGGGGCTCTTCACCACCGTCACCAACGTGGACTTCGATCCCGAGAGCATAGCGGCCAAGCTCCACAAATGCTACGAGCTCAAGGAGAAGGCAAAAGCCCTCTACGAGCAGGCCTACAAGGCAAAACACAACGCGGACGCCCCCATGATTGCCAATGCCTATACAGACTGGACGCCTGCCCGCGACCTGGCCGAGCTGGTCAGGCAGGGCGAGGAGCACGGCATCAATACCCAACACTACAACGAGGATATCCGCTCCGCCATCTGGATCGTGGTCTACGGCCTGAAGGGGATGTCCGCCTATGCCGACCATGCCTACATCCTGGGGAAGAAGGACGAGGAGGTGTTCGCCTTCTACCACAAGGCCCTTGCCGCCACCACCGACCAGAGCCTTGGCCTCATGGACTTCGTGAACCTCGCCATGGAGTGCGGCAAGATGAACCTGAAGGTCATGGGGATGCTTTGCGCGGGACACGCGGAGCACTATGGCCACCCGGTGCCGACCCCGGTCAACCTCGGCACCAGGGAAGGCAAGGCGATCCTCGTCTCCGGCCACGACCTCCGCATGCTGGAAGAGCTCCTCAAACAGACCGATGGAAAAGGGGTCAACATCTACACCCACGGCGAGATGATCCCGGCCCACGGCTATCCGGGCCTGAAGAAATACCCCCATCTCGCCGGCAACTTCGGCGGGGCCTGGCAGGACCAGGCTAAAGAGTTCGTCAACTTCCCCGGCGCCATCATCTTCAACACCAACTGCATCCAGCGCCCGGCCGATACCTACAAGGACCGCCTCTACACCTGGGGCCAGGTGGCTTGGCCCGGCATCACCCACATCGAGGGTTGGGACTTCACCCCGGTCATCGAGAAGGCCCTGTCCCTCCCAGGCTTCCCGGAAAATCCGGGCCAACAGATCCTGGTCGGCTTCGGCCACAACGCTGTCCTGGGCGTGGCGGACAAGGTGATCGAGGCGGTCAAGGCGGGCAAGATCAGGCGCTTCTTCCTGATCGGCGGATGCGACGGCGCCAAGCCGGGTCGTAACTACTATACCCAACTGGCGGAACAGGTCCCCGACGATTGCGTGATCCTGACGCTCGCCTGCGGCAAGTTCCGGTTCAATAAGCTGGAGTTCGGCGACATCGGCGGCATACCGCGCCTTCTGGACGTGGGGCAATGCAACGACGCATTCTCGGCAATCCAGATCGCCCTGGCCTTGGCGGACGCCTTCAAGTGCGGCGTCAACGACCTGCCGCTGTCGTTGATCCTCTCCTGGTACGAGCAGAAGGCCCACGTCATCCTCCTGACCCTGCTCTACCTGGGGATCAAGAACATCAAGATCGGGCCGTCACTTCCGGCCTACATCACCCCGAACATCCTCAACTTCCTGGTGGAAAACTTCCAGCTTGCGCCAGTCTCATCCGTTGATGCGGACCTGAAAGCGGCGCTGGGCGTCTGAATATGCTACGGACCTGACTCGACCGAATACAAAAGAGGCGTGGAATCTTTCCGCGCCTCTTGCTCATTTCCTCAGGACTCCAACATGCCCGACACAAAACGAATACCCCCTCATGAACCACCGAAGAACGCACTGCCAGCCACCACTCCCTCCTACCCTTCCCCCTTCGCCCTTACCCTGATTGTTGGCTTTTCGGTCTTTTTTGTAGAACTGCTCATCATGGTGACACTGCACGTCATGCGGTTCCCGCCGGTTGCCGAAACCATTGTGGATTCCGTCGTTCTGACATTACTGGTCATCCCCGTTCTCTATTTTTTCATATACCGGCCGATGGCCCGGCACATCCACACCCTTCAACTGATCAGGGCGGACAGGGAGCGCCTCATTGCCGAGCTGCAGGACGCCGACGAGCAGGTGAAGACCCTCTCCGGCCTGCTCCCCATCTGCGCGTGGTGCAAGAAGATCCGCGACCCGGAGGGGAAGTGGAACGAGATCGAGGAATACGTGCAGCACCATACGGACGCAGACTTCACCCACTCCATCTGCCCGGAATGCAGGAAGCGGAACTTCCCGACGTCATTATAATTTCTTTTCGATTAACCACGGAGACACTGAGACACGGAGAAAACCATAAAGGCAATACTGGATATTCAGGATCAAACCCAGGATCTATTAAGAGGAAATATAGATTTACTCCGTGCCTCCGTGTCTCAGTGGTAAATTTCGATATTCGGAAACGAGCATGAAAAATCGCGAGATTGCCGCCATATTCTCGGAAATGGCCGAGATCCTGGAAATCAGGGGAGACAATCCCTTCAAGATCAGGGCCTACCGCAAGGCCGCCCTCAACCTGGAGAGCCTTTCCCGGCCGGTGGAGGAGTTGGACGACGCCGAGCTGCGGGAGATCCCAGGCATCGGCGAGGAACTGGCGGCCAAGATCGTTGAATACTGCACCACCGGCAAGGTGCATGCCCACGAGAAGCTGAAAGGGGAAGTGCCTGAGGGGGTGCTGGACCTCCTTGCCGTTCCGGGCCTCGGCCCAAGGACAGCCAAGCTCCTCCAGGATAAGCTCCACATCTCCTCCCTGGAGAAACTGGAAGAGGCCGCCCGCGATCACAAGCTTGCCGGGCTGCCGGGGATACAGAAGAAGACCGAGGAGAATATCCTGAAGGGCATCGCAACCGTGAAGGGAGGACAGGAGCGCCGCCCCCTGGGGCATGTCCTGCCGCTGGCCCAAGAACTGATCAGGGAACTGAAAAAGCGGGCAAAGGTGGAGCGGATCGAGCTGGCCGGAAGCCTGCGGCGCTGGAAGGAAACCGTGAAGGACATCGACATTGTCGCCACCTCGCCGTCCGCGGCAAAGGTGATGGAGGTATTCGTCTCCCTCCCGGAGGTGACGCAGGTGCTGATGCAGGGCCCCACCCGCTCCAGCGTGGTGCTGCGGGACGGCATCCATGTCGACCTGCGGGTGGTGGAGAAGGAATCGTTCGGCGCTGCCCTGGCGTACCTGACCGGGAGCAAGTCGCACAACATCCGGCTGCGGGACATGGCAGTGCGCAAGGGGCTGAAGATCAACGAGTACGGCATCTTCCGGGAAAAGAACGACAAGCGCCTCGGCGGGGAGGACGAGGAGGACGTCTACCGGCTCCTCGGTCTCCCCTTCGTGCCTCCGGAGCTGCGGGAAGACCTGGGGGAGGTGGAGGCGGCCATCAAGGGTAAACTGCCGAAACTGATCGAGGAAAATGATATCAGGGGGGATCTGCACGTCCACTCACGTTGGAGCGATGGCGCCCACTCCCTGGACGAATTGGTGAACGCGGCGCGCAGCCGGGGACTCTCCTACATCGCAGTGACCGACCACTCCCAGGGTCTAGGGATCGCACGGGGTCTGAGCGTCGAGCGGCTCATGGAGCAGAAGCGTGAAGTGGCCGCCATGAATGCGCGCCTCAAGGGGTTCCGGATACTTCACGGCACCGAGATGGACATCAAGAGCGACGGCACCCTCGACTTCCCGGACGAGGCCCTGCAGGAGCTGGACATCGTCATCGCCTCCATCCATTCAGGCTTCAAGCAGCCAACGGAAAAGATAATGAAGCGCCTGGAGGCCGCCATGAAGCACCCCTGCGTCTCCATCATCGCCCACCCGACCGGACGGCTTCTGGGAGAGCGGGACCCCTATGACGTTGACATGGAGGAATTGCTCCGAATGGCGAAAAAGACCGGCACGGCCCTGGAGATCAATGCCTACCCGCAGCGCCTGGATCTGAACGACACCTATGCCCGCCGGGCCGGCGAACTGGGGGTGCCGTTGGTCATCTCCACCGACACACACACCCTCAGCCAGTTCGAAACCCTGACCTATGCCATTTCCGTTGCCCGGCGCGCCTGGCTGGAGAAGCGGCACGTGCTCAACACCCTTGAGCTAGACGGCCTGCTCGACTGCCTGAAACGATGGGGTGGCGAAGGAAAGAGCAAGGGGAAGCGGAAGTGATCGTACTGAAGGTGACGACATATTCGGGGCACAAGGCCGACGAGCGACCGACCTCCTTCACTCTGGGAGGACGCACCTTCAGGGTGGAGGACATACTCGACCGCTGGCACGGCGAGGACCATGCCTATTTCAAGCTGACGGCCGATGACGGCAATTTGTATATCATTCGGCATGACACCCGTGCGGATGAGTGGGAACTGGTGATGACGGAAACGATGCGGGAATGCTGAGGGGAAACAAGTTACTACTCCCCCTCCCTTGACGGGAGGGGGTTAGGAGTGCTTTATGCCGCCTTCGGCATCGCGCGGAGCATCGATTTGTACCTGCTCCACTCCTGGGCCGTCCAGACCTCGGTGGTGGCGTGACCGTAGGTGCGAACCACGGTGGAAACCTTCATGGCCGTCTCCAAGTCGGGTGCCTGGAAGATGTCGAGGTAGTCGCACCCTCCCAGGATGGCAAAATTGTGCAGCCACTTCACCTTCGGGCACTCCTTGCTGATTCTTTCCACAACAACGTGCTCCAGTTCCGCCAGGGTTTTGGGGGAGCGGAGCGCATCCGGGGAAAGTCGGGTAAGCATCACGAACGTAAGCATGACTATTTCTCCTTTCCGTTTCATATTCCAGGTGATCAGGTAATATCCATTTTATCCCCATCACGTTTGTGGTCAACACTCCCGCCAGCCCGCCACACAAGCGGCACAGAAGCTGCTCCCCCTCCTTTCTCCCTCCACAGCGTCGATCCGAACGAAAATTTTTCCCACCGATTATTTCCCCCCAAATATGAGGGAAATCACCCTGTCATTTGCCGCTGTTTTTACCGGCAATATAATGACGCTCCATCAACCTCCCTGTAATCGTTTTTATCAAATGTGTCGTATATTTATCTATTCCGATGGAATAGAGATTGCTTATTATATCTGTTTAATTTTATCCCAAATAAAAAAAAGGGGGGGGGTGAACCGAAGGATCCAAACGGGAGTGAACCAGTTTCGTTCATGCATCAATCATTTCAGACATGCACACGAAAAGGAGGAACACGAAATGAAGAAGTTTATCCTGACGCTGGCGGCGTTCATGGTGCTGCCGGCAATTGCGCTGGCCGGCAAGCCTGACAAGACCAAGCCGATAACGACCGCAACCCCTCCGGGGGGCACCTATTCCGCGACCCAGAGCGTCACCCTTACGGTAAGCGAGCCGGCGACAACCTACTATACGACCAACGGCACGACCCCAACAACGTCATCGCCTGTTTATACCGCCCCCATCAGCATTTCCGTCACTACTGCCCTGAAATTCTTCTCCAAGGATACAGCCGGCAACAGTGAGACGGTCAAGACCGAGAACTACACCATCGGCACCGCGAAAACCCACGATCCGGCCAACACGAGCTTCACCTGGACCGGCTACGGCATGTGCAAGGACTGCCATCTCCAGCAGGCAAAAGACATGTACCAATCCATGCACTATCAATGGAAAGGGTCTGCCGCCGAATGGACCACCGGCCCAGCCACCCAGGGAAAGATGGACGCCAGTGACGGCAGCAGCGCTCTTAATGCCTACTGTGTGAATATCCAGGGGAACTGGGGTCCCTGCGGCGCCTGCCACCTCGGCACCGGCGCCAAGCCCGTGGCCACCAACAACCCGAGCGATGCCCAGCTCTCCAGCATCGACTGTCTCATGTGCCACAGCTCCACCTATGCCAGGGTCCGCAACGCCACGACCGGCCTCTTCGAGCCCAAGGCCGGCGTTGACATGAATAACGTGGTCCGCACCGTCATCAAACCGACCCGCGGCCAGTGCCTCGGCTGCCACGCCAAGGCCGGCGGTGGCGACGGCGTGAAACGCGGCGACCTGGCCCTGGCCACCGCCACCAACACCGACTTCAACTATGACGCCCACATGGTGACCAGCGGTGCCAACCTTGCTTGCCAGGGGTGCCACACCTTCACCAGCCACAAGGTTGCCGGTCGCGGCACCGACATCCGGCCACTCGACAGCACGGTCGCAATCAACTGCTCCTCCACGACATGCCACCCCACCAAGACCCAGGCAACAGGCCACACAACCGCCGACATCAACCACCACGTCGGCCGTCTTGCCTGCCAGACCTGCCACATCAAGCAGTATGCCCGCGGCTTCCTGACCGAGACCCACCGCACCTGGGTAACGGCCGAATGGAGCTCGGTGCTCGGCCGGTGGGAGCCAACCCCGACCAAGGCCGGCAACCTGACCCCGAAATACGCCTTCTGGAACGGCATGAGCTGGGGTAACAACGCCTTCGACAATGCCGTGTTCGACACCACAACCAATGCCTACAAGATCTCCCGCCCGGTGGGCGCCATCAACGGCTCCAGCGACAAACTCTTCCCCTTCAAGTACAAGACCGCCAACCAACCCCTGGCGAACGGCAAGCTGGTGACTCTGGCGACCGGCACCTATTTCGCCACCGGCAACTATGACCAGGCGGTCAAGGATGGACTCGTCTACATGGGGATGGGAAGCACAACCCCTTACTCCACGGTCACCACCGACGAGTACCAGCTCCTGAACCACCAGGTGATGCCCGGCACCCAGGCCCTCACCTGCGCCGAGTGCCACCCCGAGACCTCCACCACAGTCATGAAACTGAAGACAGAACTCGGCTATGCGCTCAAGGGTCCTACTACGGAGGTCTGCGCCCAGTGCCACACCGCCAAGACCCCCGGCTCCTTCGACCGGATCCACAGCCGCCACGTGGCCACCGAAGGGTTCGACTGCTCCTTCTGCCACAACTTCAGCCGTCCGGAGCGCGGCCTTTCCACCACACCACACTAAAACTTGTCAATAATGCGACGGGGGCCGGCTTCATGCCGGCCCCTTTTTCCCCCGCCGCTTCGCCATTCGCCATTCGCCATTCCCCATTCCCCATTCCCCATTCCCCGCCTTACAATTCCCTCTCGACAAAATGGAATTTTTCAAATATATTCCCGTATACATGTATACGAAAATCAGGCTCGAGGCTCGGGACGCTAGGCGCTGGGCTTTGGATGCCAAAAACGTTTGTCTACCCTAGTGCCTAGCGCCCAGAGCCTAGTGCCCGCCTTTATTCCCCTGAAAGGAGCTAATCGTATGTCCGTGAAAGAGTTCCACTACCAGGACCCGTTCCCCCTCGGCAAGGACGAGACCAAGTACCGCCTCCTCACCAAGGATGGGGTATCCGTGACCCAGTTCGAGGGACAGGAGGTCCTCAAGGTCGACCCGGCCGCCCTCACCTTCCTCGCCAACCAGGCGATGCGCGAGGTCTCCTTCCTGCTGCGGCCGGAGCACAACGAGATGGTGGCAAAGATCCTCGCCGACCCGGAAGCATCCCCGAACGACAAGGGGGTGGCAATCGCCATGCTCCGCAATGCCGAGGTGGCCGCCAAGTTCGAGCTCCCCATCTGCCAGGACACCGGCACCGCCACCATCATGGGGAAAAAGGGGCAGCAGGTCTGGACCGGCGTCAATGACGAAGAATACATCTCCAAGGGGGTCTACAAGACCTACACCGAGGAGAACCTCCGCTACTCCCAGACGGTGGCGCTCGACATGTACAAGGAGATCAACACCGGCACCAACCTGCCGGCCCAGATCGACCTCTACGCCAACAAGGGGGCTGAGTACAAGTTCCTGTTCGTGGCCAAGGGAGGCGGGTCGGCCAACAAGACCTACCTCTACCAGGAGACCAAGGCGCTGCTGAACCCCGCCACCCTGGAGAAGTTCCTCATCGACAAGATGAAGACCCTCGGCACAGCGGCCTGCCCGCCGTATCACCTGGCCTTCGTCATCGGCGGCACCTCAGCCGAGGGGTGCCTCAAGACCGTCAAGCTCGCCTCCACCAAGTACCTGGATACCCTCCCCACTGAAGGCAACGAGTACGGCCAGGCATTCCGCGACGTGGAACTGGAAAAGAGAATCATCGAGGCGGCACACAAGCTCGGCATTGGCGCCCAGTTCGGCGGCAAGTACTTCGCCCACGACGTGCGGATCATCCGCCTCCCCCGCCACGGCGCCTCCTGCCCGGTCGGGATGGGGGTCTCCTGCTCCGCGGACCGCAACATCAAGGCAAAGATCAACAAGGACGGGATCTGGCTCGAAGAAATGGACCGCGATCCGGGGCGCCTCATCCCCGACGCATACCGCCGCAAGCACGAGCACGGCGTAAAGATCGACCTCAACAAGCCGATGCAGGATATCCTGGCGGAACTCGCCAAGCACCCGGTCTCCACCCCGCTGCTGCTCACCGGAACCATCGTCGTCGGCCGCGACATCGCCCACGCCAAGTTCAAGGAGATAATCGACGCCGGCAAGCCGGTGCCCGACTACCTCCTCAAGCACCCGATCTACTACGCAGGCCCGGCCAAGACCCCGGCAGGCAAGGCATCCGGCTCCTTCGGCCCCACCACGGCCGGTCGGATGGACTCCTACGTCGACCTCCTCCAGTCAAAGGGGGCATCCCTCATCATGATCGCCAAGGGGAACCGGAGTCAGCAGGTGACCGACGCCTGCAAGAAATACGGCGGGTTCTACCTCGGCTCCATCGGCGGCCCGGCGGCTCTGCTGGCCGAAGAGAACATCAAGAAGGTGGAGTGTATCGACTTCCCGGAACTGGGAATGGAGGCGGTCTGGAAGATCGAGGTGGTCGACTTTCCTGCGTTCATCCTGGTGGACGACAAGGGGAATGACTTCTTCAAGCAGTTGGGTTGTTGATTGAATGTGATTATGTAGGGGCGAAGCACGCTTCGCCCAGGTTCTAACATGTAAAAAGCCCCGGTTCCTCAATAGAGCCGGGGCTTTTTCGTTTGATCACCTGTCAACAGAGCACAAAATCCTTCCCGGCGAACTGGATGGCCGCCGGATCTGCGGCGCGGGGCGGGGAAACTGCGTGGACGCCGCAGCAGGCCGGGCATTTCTGGACAAAGGTCCGCATCACGAAGCGCTCGCCGCACCCCTGGCAGTCATGTTCAAGGCCGCCGTCGGGAATAAGCGATACAGCCACTGACCCGCCGTGGGCCCGCAGCACGAACTCCACCAGCGACCTCCCCGTGGCATAGGGGCCTACCCCCGGCGTCCTGGTCGATCCGCAATCACACATGAACTTCCTCCTTCGTGAATTAGAATTTCTATTGCGGCATTATAGCGGCTGCTTCGCCAAGGGTAATGACCCAAGTCAAGGAATTCCATTTTGCCGGCCATTCAAAAGCCTTTTTAACGTTTTTACTCTTGACGGAGAACCTTCAAATGGGCGACCCTGACATATCTCTCCCGGAGGTCATGCAGTTCATGAAGTATTGCCTCAGCCTGTTGCTCCTGCTTTTCTCCCTCTCCCTTTCCATTCCCGCTTCCGCCCACGTCGACACCATGGGGGCTTCCAAATGGTATTTCGGCAAGAACAACATCGTGGCCGATATCGAGCTGGGACCGGCGCTGGTGGCGGAGTTCAAGGGGATCAAGGAAGGGCATTACCTGATCGAAACCTGTTCCGATGAAGAGTTCCGGGAAGTGGTGACAAAGGTAATCCAGCCCTACATAAACGAAAAACTCTCCATAACGGTCAATGACACGCCGCGCCCGGCAAAGGTGACCAGGGTAAACCGGAAGAGCGACATCCTCTGGGAAATCTGGCTGGCGGTGGACAACGCCGGCTTCGACAAGCCGGTCAGCCAGGTGAAGATAGATTACCGGCTCCTGTTCGATGAAACCGACGATATGCATATGAACCTGGCCTATATCTATTCCTATGATGCCGCGGCGCAGGCGGTGCCGGAGAACATGCCCGAATCCGCCTTCATCACCAGGAACGATTTCGATGCCAATTCCCATGTCTGGGAAGCATCTGTAAAGGGAACCGGGATGGCCCGCGCACCTTCCGGAAAGTCTCTGTGGGGCAACATCGCCGAATTCATCCTGAGCGGCATCACGCATATCCTGACGGGGTACGACCACATCGCGTTTCTGCTCGCTTTGATCGTCATCGGGCTCTCCGTCAGGGAAGTGCTGAAAATAATCACCGCCTTCACCATTGCCCACAGCATAACCCTGCTCCTGGCCACATTGCAGATCATCAGCCTGAATTCGCGCTTCGTGGAAATCGTGATAGCCCTGTCCATCTGCTACGTGGCCCTGGAGAACCTGTTCAGGAAAAAGGTCGCTTACCGCTGGCTCATAACCTTCGGGTTCGGGCTGATACACGGTTTCGGCTTCGCCAGCGGGCTTCAGGAGCTGATAGTAGGGAAATCTGACCTCCTTGTCTCGGTGCTCTCCTTCAACCTGGGGGTGGAGACCGGGCAACTGATGATATTCTTCATCATGCTCCCGGTCCTGCATCTGCTCAACAAAAGGTTCGAATTCAGAAGGATCACGGTTGTCATATCCGTGGCCGTCTTTGCAATCGGCTTCACCTGGCTGGTGGAGCGGGTGTTCAACCTCAATCTGTGGTCGTTTTAGCCACCAACAGCTTCCGGTCCACCCCCCTGCCCCTAAGTGCTTGACACTCGCCCCTCCCCGCCATATACTGAGCCGGCGTTCATCAATCTCAGCTTACGCCGGAGCTTCCCAGATGATGTTCCAATCCAGCCACAAATAAAGCAGACAGCAAAGCCGCTTCCGCAGCAGGGAGTGGCTTTGTTTTTTCGAGATACATTCCGCGGTGAACGGGAATTGGGGGAAATGGCGAAAACCATGGGCGAGAAGTGGTGCCCCGACGTCAAGCTCTGTTACATCCAGCATAGCAAGATCAAGGGGACGGAACTGAAAAAGCATATAATATTGGATGCCGGCAAGAAAACAGCGGCGAGTGAAAGCATCTAATACTATATGCCCGGCATATAATATTAGATACTCAACCGCACAATGGATGCATCTAATATTGTATGCCACGCGGTATCTAATATAAGATGCCGGCATCCAATAATATATACCTGCATATAATATTAGATACCGGACCTGACCGGTCAATAACGAGTTGGAATAAAACTATATGAGACCTATACTTACACACTATCTATACCCGCTCTCACAATCCATTCCGTTTCTCCCCAGTTATGGAGTCTCATTTGACAACCCTCGAACCCCTGATGAAATAGCAGAGGTTGAAAGTCTGCTCCGAATTGCGGTGCCAGATGGGAACTCGCTTTGGTCCATTCTTAAGACATCTGATCCTGATTTTACTCTATGTGACTTTTCTCTTAAATCCGTCTTGCTGTCGATATTAGAACGTTTTCCACGTGATGATGAGCACGTTCGGCAAGTCATCTTAGAAAGCCTTGATGCGGAGCCTTTTACAGCTCTAGCAAAAATGTGGGTATGGATTAGGATTGATGAAGAAAAAGGGATGCAGAGCCAAGAAATTACGGGCAGATCCTACGACGAGAATGACATTTACTGCCCAAAGGACAAGCCAGAACACATAATTGAAAACATAATCCGTCAGCTTGTCTATTTTGCCTCGCTCCTCGCCTGCGAAGATAACTACTGGGACTATGGTAGCTTTCTCCGTGGACGCTCCGTCCGCGAAGATAACTTTGACCTCGGAAGCATCCTTTTCGGGTATAGACTATCATGTCTTTCTGAAATTGGTGGATTGAAGCCAATGCCGTGGTTTCACAAGGAATTGAACGGTTTACTTGAGGCCTTTAATAATCTCGACAATTCGCTAAATTCACCTGACCAAGAACTCATTCTTTATTTAGCCAATTTGATAGAGGCATCTGTAAATCACACTCTGACTGAGAAGGCAAGATTGCTGCTGTTGGTGAGCATAGTAGAGTTAATGCTGACACACAATCCAGATTTTAACAGGTTTAATGTTGAAGACTCCATTGGGAAACAATTTTTATTGAAGCTTGCAGTTATTTTGTATCGAGAAAACGAATCTCTTAAAATCACTGAGCTAAGAGAAAACCTTCGTCATATTTACAATGTAAGATCAAAAATAGCCCATGGCGACTACACTGGGCTCAAAAAAGCTATTTGTAAGAAGTTGTCTCGAAATGACTACAACTCACACATGGAAGAATATCATCTTGGCGAGCTCAACAACACGCTTTATTGTTATGTAAGAACTCTGATGAAAGAATATTTCCGCTGTCCAGACTTTATCAAATTCTTGAAAGAAAGCTAGAATACAAGCGAAAAAACCAGATCCAATCGGGTAAGGGGGGGCTTTTCTCCCCCCCTCCCCACACCACCCGGCATGCGGGTCCGCACCGGGCGGTTCGCTGAAGTTACCGGGCCGTAGCCGGGTAATGAGTCTTCACCCACAGTTCTTTGACAGATACGAGACCT
>JACOUQ010000037.1 GCA_016177775.1 Geobacter sp. | reverse complement strand
GCTAATCGACGGGCACAGGGCACCAATGTGAAAGCGGCCTCCTCACCCCGGCTGCCGAAGCAAAAATATCGGATCCCGAGGAAAACAGCAAGTTACTCTAAGACAAACCCCCGACGGGGCGGGGTGCGATGCTAATCAGGATATGTTAACTTGCTGGCTGGTGTGGGGGCATCCCTACAATTAAAAAAGCGGGGCCGTTTCCGACCCCGCTTTTCTCATTGTAAGCAATCTAGGCTTGTTACATCTTGTGGCACTTCTCGCAGTCGCCGCCAACGCTGAAGGCTTCCTTGCCGTTGTGACAGGCGCCGCAGGATTTCCCTTTTTCCATGTCACCCATGGTGTTTTTCTTGACACCAGCTTTAAAGGGGAAGGTCTTGGTGTGGCAGTCGGGGCACTTGAACATGTTCAGGTGTACTTCATGGCTGAATTTGACATCCCCGGCGTCCTTGACCTTGAAGGTGATCTCTTTCGGCTCCATCCCCTTGTGGCACTTGCCGCAGTTGGCCGCAACCGTGAAGGCCCGCTTGCCGTTGTGGCATGCACCGCAGGTCTTGCCCTTTTCCATCTGGGCCATGGTCACACCCTTGTCCTTGCCGGTGATCAGCTTTCCATCGTGACAGGTCTTGCACTTTCCACCGATGGAAGCAAGGTGGAGATCATGGCTGAAGTAAGCGTCGGTCGCACCCTTGACCTTGAAAACAACGGTGCGCGGTCTCCCTTTGTGGCATCGGGAACAGTACTTCTCGGAAGCGACACTGAAGGCCTTTACGTCGTTATGGCAGGCGCCGCATGACTTGGTCTTTTCCATCTCCGCCATGGTATAGTGACGGCGGGCCTTCAGGTTGAAGATGGCGAGGTGACAGATCTTACAGTTCGTGTAATGCTTGAGATGAACATCATGGCTGAACACGACGGGGTCGGCATTCTTGAACTTGAAATAGACGTCTTTCGTCTCCTTACCGTACGCAGTAAAAGCTGAGACGGCAAGAATCAGCAGGGTCAGGACAGACAGGCGAAGTCTCATGGTGCACTCCTTTTGCATGGTATGATTAATGAGAATGGAGAAAGTATGCAGTATACAACCGCGTTAATATACACATCTGCATACTCTGCGTCAATTTAAATGTTGCCAGTTGCGGAGAAATGGGTATTGTATTAACAGTCTACAAACGGATTCCAGGGGGTGACCTTCCATGAAAATGCTGTTTGTGATGATTTTGTTTCTAGCAACGGTCGCGCCGGTATCTGCGGACACTTATCAGTGGACCGACAAAAAGGGTGTCGTCCATTTCACGGACAATCCCGACAAAATCCCCCGGCAAAATCGGAAGAAAGCGAGGAAACGCCCTTCCGTCAAATCAGAGACGCCGGTAATCTCCCCTACGACCCAGCCCCTTTCTGCTCCTAAACCGGTGGAGAAAAAGGAGGCTGCAAAGGCTCCGCCGCTTTATGCTGGACATGATGAAAAGTGGTGGCGCTCCACTACGGGCAACCTGCGGACTGAACTGGCCAAATTGACTCAAGAGCTTCCGGATAAGCGGGACAAGTTGCAATTCCTGCGGCGCCGCTGGACCATAAGTATAGGGCGCACGCCGAAAGAGGGAGAGAGCTTGGCGGACATCGAGTCTTACACCAACAAGAGTGCTTTGAGCGCTCCCGGCAAGAACCGGGAGGCATATTATGCCATTAAGAACGAAATTGAAAGTGATGAGGCGCGTATCAAGCAGATCGAGCAAGAACTGGCGGACCTTGAGTTGTTGGCCACCAAGGCGGGCGTTCCCAGGGAATGGATCAAATGATTCGTGACGCCAATTTCCCCTTGACGGGTGAATGGCTACGATGGTAAAGTGCTTCAACTGTTTATACTCCCTTTTAAATTAACCCCGTGAGGTTAGTAAAGGTGACGCGATGCAAGAGCAATTAAAGCTTTTTCAGGAGCCTTTCCGTCCTTATGCGGGGAGGCTCTTTTTTTGTGCCGGACGAATGCCTGTTACAAACACCTTCAGGCAGGCAAGCCTGGAAAGGAGGGGGACTTGGGCGCAGACAGTACAGTAATTCTGGACGCATCCGGCGTCAAGCGGGCATTGACACGCATTGCCCATGAAATCCTGGAGCGGAACAAAGGGGTGGATAACCTTGTTCTGGTAGGGATCAGGACCGGTGGGGTGCATCTGGCCCGGGAGCTGGTGGTGCGGGTCGAGGAGATCGAAGGGGTGAAGGTGCCGGTGGGTGAGGTGGACATCACACTCTACAGGGACGACATCAAGGGGCATTCCCCGCACATGCCGGTTGGTAAGACCGACATCCCGTTCGGCATCGAGGGGAAAAAGGTGGTGCTGGTGGATGATGTTCTCTTCACAGGCCGCACCATCCGCGCTGCCATGGATGGAGTCATGGACCATGGCCGGCCAGCGTGCATCCAACTGGCGGTTCTCATCGACCGGGGGCATCGCGAGCTCCCGATCCGGGCCGATTTTGTCGGCAGAAACGTCCCAACCAGCCTGCGGGAGAATATTGCGGTGAACTTTGACGAGGCCCATCGGCCTACGGACGTGGTGTTGGAAAAATGATCCTTGTAGGGGCAACCCCATGTGGTTGCCCTTTGTCCGGGCAGGCACAATGCCTGCCCCTACAGAACATGGGAGGGCATCCATGCAGTTCAAGCACAAAGACATCATCGGCCTGCAAGACCTGACGAAAGAAGAAATCCAGCTGCTCCTCGATACCGCGGAAAACATGCGCGAGATCAACGACCGGGAGATCAAGAAGGTGCCCACGCTGCGCGGCAAGACCGTGGTCAACCTCTTCTTCGAGGCGTCCACCCGCACTCGCACCTCCTTCGAGATCGCTGCCAAGCGCCTGTCGGCCGACACCGTGAACATAACCGCCTCCAGCAGCTCCGTTACCAAGGGGGAGACCCTCTCGGACACTGCCCGCAACATTCTGGCGATGAAGCCTGACATCATCGTCATGCGGCACGCGGTTTCCGGTTCGCACCATTATCTGGCGCAGCGCGTCTCCTGCTCGGTGATCAACGCCGGGGACGGCGCCCACGAGCACCCCTCCCAGGGGCTTCTGGACATGCTCACCATGCGGCAGAAGTTCGGCAGGCTCGACGGTCTCAAGGTGGCGATTGTCGGCGACATCACCCACAGCCGCGTGGCCCGTTCCAACATCTTCGGCCTGACCAGGATGGGGTCACAGATTTTCCTGGCAGGGCCGCCGACCATGATGCCCCCCGGCATCGAGCGGCTGGGCAATGTCACGGTCTGCAAGGACATGCGCGAGGCGGTCGAAGGGGCCGATGTGGTGATGATGCTCCGCATCCAGCTGGAGCGGCAGGGGAAGACGCTGCTCCCCACGCTGCGCGAATACTCCCGCTACTACGGACTCAACCCCGCCGTACTGAAGCTTGCCAGGCCCGGCGCCATGGTCATGCACCCTGGCCCCATCAACCGGGGAGTGGAACTGTCCAGCTACGTTGCCGATGGCGACCAGTCGTGGATCCTTCAGCAGGTGGAGAACGGCGTGCTGGTGCGGATGGCGATGCTGTACCATGTGAGCGGCGGGGAACTGGCGACGGAATAGGCTTTTGTAGGGGCGATCCTTGTGATCGCCCGGATCTGGGCAAACACAAGGTTTGCCCCTACACCAGAACATGAGGTGATACTATGAATCTTCTGATAAAAGGGGGGCGGGTGATCGACCCGTCGCAGAACATTGACGATCTGCTGGACATCCTGATCGTTGACGGCAAGATCGCCGATCTCGGCAAGAACCTGAAGGCTCCGGCCGGCGCCGAGACCGTCGACGCTGCCGGCTGCCTGGTGACGCCGGGACTGATCGACATGCACGTCCATCTGCGGGATCCGGGACTGGAATACAAGGAGGACATCGTTACTGGCACGCGTGCCGCTGCCGCCGGGGGCTTCACTTCGGTCTGCTGCATGCCGAACACCAAGCCTGTGAACGACAACAAGGCGGTTACTTCCTACATAATCAACAAGGCCAAGGCGGAGGGCCTCGTCAACGTCTTCCCCATCGGCGCCATAACCCAGGGTAGCAAGGGGGAGTCGCTGGCCGAGATGGGAGACATGAAAGAGGCAGGCTGCGTAGCGGTTTCGGACGATGGCAGGCCTGTAGTCAATGCCGAGCTGATGCGCCGGGCGCTGGAGTACGCCAAGGGGATGGGGATCATGGTTATAACCCATTCCGAGGAGCTTTCCCTGGTGGGGGAGGGGGTCATGAACGAGGGATTCACCTCCACCGAACTGGGGCTCAAGGGTATTCCATGGGCGGCCGAGGATGTTGCCGTGGCCCGCGACGTCTACCTCGCCGAGCTCACCGATTCGCCCTTACACATCGCCCATATCTCCACCACGGGGTCGGTCCGGATCATCCGCAATGCCAAGGCCCGCGGGGTGAAGGTGACCTGCGAGACCGCCCCGCACTATTTCTCCCTGACCGACGACGCGGTGCGCGGTTATGATACCAACGCCAAGATGAACCCGCCGCTTCGCATTGCCGAGGACGTGGCTGCAATAAAGGCCGGCCTGGCGGACGGAACCATCGATGCCATCGCCACTGACCACGCCCCGCACCATCTGGACGAGAAGGACGTGGAGTTCAATGCTGCCCTGAACGGGATCATCGGCCTGGAAACCTCCTTGCCCCTTTCTCTGCAACTGGTGGCGGATGGTGAACTGGATTTCAAAGTGTTGGTTGAGAAGATGACATGCAACCCCTCAAAAATTCTAGGACTTGACCGGGGTACACTGAAAAAGGGAGCCGTCGCGGATGTGACGGTCATCGACCCGGAAGCCGACTGGAAGGTTGAGGCGGAGAAGCTCGAAGCCAAGTCGAAGAACTCCCCGTTCATAGGCTGGAGCATGAAGGGCGGGGCGAAGTACACGATTGTGGGTGGGAAAGTGGTTTATAAACGTGGGTAACTCGTAGGGGCGACGCATGCGTCGCCCAGGGCAAGGCATGCCTTGCCCCTACATATTGATTTGATACAGGAGCATTACATGAAAGCAGTACTTGCGCTCGCAGATGGGCGCGTTTTCGAAGGTAAGGGGTTCGGCGCAGCCGGCGAAGCAACTGGCGAGGTGGTGTTCAATACCGCCATGACCGGCTATCAGGAGGTGCTGACCGACCCTTCCTACAAGGGTCAGATGGTCACCATGACCTATACCCAGATGGGTAACACCGGCATCAACCCGGAGGATATCGAGAGCAACCAGCTCTACCTCTCGGGCTTCATCGTCAAGGAGTATCACGATCACTACTCCAACTGGCGCGCCACCATGAGCCTCGACGCCTACCTCAAAGAGAACGGTGTGGTGGGCATCCAAGGACTCGATACCAGGGCGCTTACTCGCCATCTGCGCGATCACGGCGCCCAGAACGGTATCATCTCTACCGTGGATTTCGACCACGAGAGCCTGGTGAAAAAGGCCAGGGCACTGCCGAGCATGGCCGGCCTGGATCTCGCCACCGGCGTATCTTGCGAAAAGCCGTACCACTGGACCGAGGGCCTCTGGGACCTGGAAAAGGGTTATGTCCATCCCGACCCCGCCGCCTTGAAATACAAGGTTGTGGCCTATGACTTCGGTATCAAGCTCAACATCCTGCGCTGCCTGGTGTCCGCCGGCTGCGACGTGACTGTGGTCCCGGCCACTTTCCCTGCGGAGCAGGCCCTTGCCATGAACCCGGATGGCATCTTCTTTTCCAACGGCCCCGGCGATCCGGAGCCGATGACCGAGGTGATCGAGAACATGCGCAAGTTCGTCGGCAAGAAGCCGATCTTCGGCATCTGCCTTGGCCACCAGCTCCTGGGCCTTGCCCTCGGTGGGAAGACCATGAAGCTCAAGTTCGGCAATCACGGTTCTAACCTGCCGGTAATGGACCTGGCCACCCGAAAGGTGGAAGTTACGGCCCAGAACCACGGCTTTTCGGTGGATATCGTGTCGCTCGCTGGGGTCTGCGAGCTGGCCCACGAGAACCTGAACGACCAGACTGTGGAGGGGATGCGCCACAAGGATCTGCCGATCTTCTCGGTGCAGCATCATCCGGAGGCCTCGCCGGGGCCGCATGATTCGCATTATCTGTTCGGAAGGTTCGTGGAAATGATGGAGCGCCACAGGTAAACGGCTGGTTAACCATGAAATACCTTGATCTCTACAAGTCAGGTGAATTGCTCGATCGGGTTCGCGAAGCCTTTGGCCGGCTCAAGAGCTGCGACCTCTGTCCCCACGAGTGTAGGGTGAACCGCCTTGCCGGGGAGACCGGCGTCTGCCGCAGCGGCGCCCATCCCAAGGTGGCGTCGGTCAATGTTCACCGGGGGGAGGAGCCGCCGATAACCGGTACGCACGGTTCCGGGACGATTTTCTTCTCCGGTTGCACGCTCCGCTGCCGGTTCTGCCAGAACTTCCCCATCAGCCAGCTTGGGAACGGCGAGGAGATCACGGCCGCTGGGCTTGCCTCGCGGATGCTGAAGTTGCAGCGCCAAGGGGTGCACAATATCAACTTCGTCACCCCGACGCACTTTCTGCCGCAGATCCTGGCAGCCCTCTATCTGGCAGTTCCTCAGGGGTTCCGGGTCCCCTTGGTCTGGAATTCCAGCGGCTATGAAAAGGCGGATGCCCTGGTGCTCCTTGAAGGTGTGGCGGATGTCTATCTGCCGGACATGAAGTATGTGGACGATGACGCGGCTGTAAGGTTTTCCTCAGCCCCCGGCTACCGCGAGGTGAACCGCCGTGCCGTGAAGGAGATGCTTCGCCAGGTCGGACATCTGGAGACGGACGAAGAGGGGGTCGCGATGAGGGGGCTCTTAATTCGGCACCTGGTCCTGCCCGAAGGTGGAGCGGGCAGCGTCGGGACCCTCCGCTGGATCTCGGAGAACCTGGGGCAGGAGACCCACATCTCGCTGATGAAGCAGTTTTTTCCAGCCCATGAGGCAGCCGGAGTTCCCGGCATCCATCGCAAGGTCACTGACGAAGAGTACGAGGAGGCGGTGGCGGCGCTGGAAGATGCGGGGCTGGAAAATGGCTGGGTGCAGGAATGAGAACGGTCGTTTTACTCATCATCTCCAACATCTTCATGACCTTTGCCTGGTACGCACACCTGCGGAACCTCCGGACCCGGCACTGGCTCATTGCGGTCCTGGTGAGCTGGGGGATCGCTTTCTTCGAGTACCTGGTGCAAGTCCCTGCCAACCGCATCGGCTACGGAAGGTTCACCCTGGCGCAGCTGAAGATCGTGCAGGAAGTGATAACTCTCAGCATTTTCGTCCCCTTTGCCGTGCTGTACATGGGGACGCCGCTGAAACTTGACTACCTCTGGGCCGGGGTATGCTTGGCCGGGGCGGTCTTCTTCATATTTCGATAATTACAAGAAGGAGTTGTATCTAAATGCCTAAAAGAACAGACATTCACAAGATCCTCATCATCGGCGCTGGCCCGATCATTATCGGCCAGGCGTGCGAGTTCGACTACTCCGGCACCCAGGCGTGCAAGGCCCTGAAGGAGGAGGGGTTCGAGGTGGTGCTGCTGAACAGCAATCCGGCCACCATCATGACCGACCCGGATTTCGCAGACCGGACCTACATCGAGCCGGTCACCCCCGAGGCTCTGGAGAAGATCATCGAGAAGGAGCGCCCAGACGCGGTGCTCCCCACCCTCGGCGGCCAGACGGCACTGAATACTGCCGTGGCCGTGGCGGAGAGTGGTGTTCTGGAGAAATACGGAGTCGAACTGATCGGCGCCAAGCTTCCCGCCATCAAGATGGCTGAGGACCGAACCCTCTTCAAGCTGGCCATGGAGCGGATCGGCCTGGAAGTGCCCCGCTCAGGCTTTGCCCATAACTATGTCGAGGCGATGGAGGTTGTGAAAGTCGTCGGCTTCCCGGCCATCATCCGTCCATCGTTCACCCTGGGGGGTACCGGCGGCGGCATTGCTTACAACATGGAAGAGTACGAGAAGATGGTAATGGCCGGGATCGAGGCATCCCCCACCGACGAAGTCCTGGTGGAGGAGTCGGTGATCGGCTGGAAGGAGTACGAGCTGGAGGTGATGCGCGATACCGTGGACAACGTGGTCATCATCTGCTCCATCGAGAACTTCGACCCCATGGGGGTCCATACCGGCGACTCTATCACCGTGGCCCCGGCCCAGACCCTGACCGACAAGGAATACCAGATCCTGCGCGATGCATCCCTCAAGATCATCCGCGAGATCGGGGTGGATACCGGCGGTTCCAACATCCAGTTTGGCGTGAACCCGCGGGACGGGCGGCTGGTGGTGATCGAGATGAATCCCCGCGTCTCCCGCTCCTCGGCGCTCGCCTCCAAGGCTACCGGCTTCCCCATTGCCAAGATCGCGGCCAAGCTGGCGGTAGGGTACACCCTGGACGAGATCCGCAACGACATCACCCGCGAGACCCCCGCATCCTTCGAGCCGACCATCGACTACGTGGTGACCAAGGTCCCGCGCTTCACCTTCGAGAAGTTCCCGGCCGCCGACGCCACCCTCACTACGCAGATGAAGTCTGTGGGAGAGGTTATGGCCATTGGCCGGACCTTCAAGGAATCGCTCCAGAAGGCGATCCGCTCCCTGGAGATCGGTTCGTCCGGCTTCGAGTCGCGGCTGTTCGACATCACTAATGAGACGCGCCGGGCACTCACTGATAAAGAAAATGCCCTTCTGCGGGACAAGCTCCGCACCCCCAACTGCGACCGGCTCTGGTACGTGGCCGACGCATTGCGGTCAGGAAAGGAGATAGACGAGATCTACGGCATCACCGGGATCGATCCCTGGTTCCTCCACAACATCCGGCAGATCGTGGAAAAGGAGGAGGAGCTGAAGCAGGTGCGCATGTCAGCATCCTGCCACGGCGAGGAGTGCGGACATAAGAACGGGGAGATGCGTGATATTCTCCGCGAGGCCAAGCAGTACGGCTTTTCGGACAAGTTTCTGGGCCGGCTCTGGAGCATGACCGAGGAAGAAGTCCGGCAGCTCCGCCTCTCCCTCGGCATCAAGCCTGTTTTCAAGCGGGTCGATACCTGTGCCGCCGAGTTCGTGGCTTATACTCCCTACCTCTATTCCACCTACGAGGATGAGTGCGAGGCGGACGTCACCAACCGGGAAAAGGTGATAATCCTCGGCGGCGGCCCGAACCGGATCGGCCAGGGGATCGAGTTCGACTACTGCTGCGTGCATGGCGTCTTCGGCCTGACCAAGGACGGCTTTGAAACCATCATGGTCAACTGCAATCCGGAAACAGTGTCCACGGACTACGATACATCGGACCGTCTCTATTTCGAGCCGCTTACCTACGAGGATGTCCTCTCCATAGTCGACGTGGAGAAGCCCGTCGGTGTCATCGTCCAGTTCGGCGGCCAGACCCCGCTCAAGTTGGCGGTGGCGCTGGAGAAGGCAGGGGTCCCCATCATCGGCACATCTCCGGACTCCATTGACCGGGCCGAGGACCGGGAACGGTTCCAGGAGATGCTCCACAAGCTGGGGCTGAGGCAGCCGGAAAACGGCATTGCCCGCTCCTTCGAAGAGGCGGAAAAGGCTGCCGACAGGATAGGCTACCCGGTTGTGGTCCGGCCATCCTACGTTCTTGGCGGCCGGGCCATGGAGATCGTCTATGGCGTGGAGGACCTGCGTCGCTACATGCATACCGCTGTGCAGGCCTCGCCGGAACACCCGATCCTGATCGACAAGTTCCTGGATGCCGCCATCGAGATTGATGTGGACGCCATATCCGACGGCACCGAGGTGGTGATCGGCGGAATCATGGAGCATATCGAGGAGGCAGGGATCCACTCCGGCGATTCGGCCTGCTCGCTCCCCCCTTATTCCATTTCATCTGAGCTGGCCGCCGAGATCGCCCGCCAGACCAGGCTGATGGCGCTGGAGTTGAAGGTGCGGGGCCTCATGAACGTACAGTACGCCATCAGGGATGATATAATCTACATCCTGGAGGTGAACCCGCGCGCCTCCCGCACGGTCCCCTTCGTCTCCAAGGCCACCGGCCGTCCCTTGGCCCAGCTTGCGGCACGGGTCCAGGCCGGGAAAAGCCTGAAGGAGCTGGGTGTTACCGAAGAAATCGTCCCGTCATACTTCTCTGTGAAAGAAGCGGTCTTCCCCTTCGTCAAGTTCCCCGGCGTCGACACCCTCCTTGGTCCGGAGATGAAGTCCACAGGCGAAGTAATGGGGATCGACGACGATTTCGCCATGGCGTTCGCCAAGGCGCAGCTGGGGGCCGGCGTAAAGCTGCCGCTGGCGGGGCGGGTCTTTATAAGTGTGCGTGATGCCGACAAAAAACATATTGTCACTCCGGCGAAAAAGCTGTATGATAACGGCTTCGAACTCCTCGCTACCCGCGGTACTGCCGCCTATCTGCAGGAAAAGGGGATCACCGTGAAAGTGGTGAACAAGGTGATCGAGGGGCGGCCGCACATTGTGGACTCCATCAAGAACGGCGAGATCGCCATGGTGATAAACACCACCCAGGGTGCCCAGGCAGTGGCCGATTCCTTCTCCATCCGGCGGGAGACCCTGATGCAGAACATTGCCTACTTCACCACTGTTGCCGGTGCGAAGGCGGCCGTGGACGGCATTCTGGCGATGCAGCAGCGGCGGCTGGACGTGAAACCCCTTCAGGATCACCTGGGGCAGGATAAAGAAATGAATACGGGCGAATGAAAGATTCGCCCACAGATATCGCAGGACAGGGGCGACCGTTATTGGCTGCCTCACCATTTACAGCAACAAGGAGATCAGCAGTTCCATGTCCCATAACATTCCAATGACAAAGGAGAGCTTCGAAGCTCTGCAGGAGGAACTCAAACGGCTGATCCGCGTGGAGCGGCCCAAAGTAATCCAGGACATTGCCGAGGCGCGCAGCCATGGTGACCTTTCGGAGAACGCCGAATACGATGCCGCCAAGAATCGCCAGGCTTTTATCGAAGGGCGCATCCTGGAGGTACAGGGAAAGCTCTCGCACGCCCATGTGGTTGACCTTACCGGATTGAAGCCGGACAAGGTAGTTTTCGGCGCTACTGTGACGTTGTACGACATAGCCACCGAGGATGAGGTAAGGTACAAGATCGTCGGCGAGGACGAGGCCGACATCAAGCTTGGCAAGATGTCCTGCACCTCCCCGGTGGGCAAGGCCCTCATCGGCCACAGGCTTGACGACACCGTACGGGTCAACGTGCCGTCGGGGACTAAGGAATACGAGATAATCGATATCAAATATGAGTGAAGGACGCAGTGAATAGTGAATGGTGAACGGAAATCGTTTTTACTATTCACATTTCACCCTTCACCTTTCACGCCTTCAAAGGAGTCAGAAATGAGTCAGCAGATTACGAAAGACATGACGTTCGCGGCGGTTATGAAAAGCCATCCGGATGCGGTAAAGGTGCTTGCCCGTTACAACCTCGGTTGCATTGGCTGCATGGGTGCCCAGAATGAGACCCTTGAGCAGGGATGCGGCGCCCACGGGATCAGCGTTGATGAACTGTTGAATGATCTGAACGCGCTGTTTAAGTAACGATCAATTAATTACAGAAGCACAAAAAGGCGCCGGAATGGCGCCTTTTTATTTTAAATCCTATGGTAGCTTTACAGTCCTCATAGGTTATACAAACACTTTACGAACTATGGGTTATTTATACGCTTCAGGAATTATGTATCGCTGTAACAATAATAGCGCAACCCAAGCAACACCAAAGACCCAAGGTGCGAACCTGGAAGGAAGTACCCACGCTTGAAAGGAGGTTGGAAGATGAAAGCCAATTATCGGCGGAATCCCAAGGGCATCACATGCGACGTCGGGTGGCGCGGTGTTTTTCCTTGGATTGGTTCCGGACAAAGTTAGATCGGCGATTTTCTCCCAGTGGTCGAGGAGGTTAGTTATCGCCCTGCTGCCGAGCCAGAGGACAGTACCAAACGAGAGGGAGCTGACAATTCCAACGCCAGCGAGGATGTACAGGAAAACAGGCTTGTTCAACTGTACTTTATCGCCGAGTGTAAAGGCCAGAGCGCCGAATAATATCGTCTGGATGGTAAACAGAGATTGAAGCCGTTGCATCTCCAGCGTGTCTTCGTGCTCAATCAAACGCCGCATACGGTCGAAGTAATCTTTGATTTCGGATTGTGACATGAATCGTTACTCCTCGAAAGCCTAATGTAAGTTTCTCTAATTTTTACTTTTCCTTTGCTGTATTTCTAGCTGTTCAAATGGACAGGCTGAGTTTCCCCTTCAACCTAAATTCCAACGAATCCTCTTGACAGGACATCCGGTTATCCGCTAAACCCATCCAATGGACCGCTCCTTGACGACCATATCAATCGATGAAGATAATCGCCTGCTGCTTCCCGCCGAGCACGTCGACCGCCTTGGGCTCAAGCCCGGAAGCCGGTTAAGCGTCGAGATCGACGCTGAAGGCCGATTGGTGCTGTCTCCGCTTCCAGAGCCGGGCTCGGTCGCCATCCAATCCTCAGTCCATGAATCCATTGCCCGCAAGAACCTCGAAACCCCCATTCAGTTCATAAAGGGTGTCGGTCCCAAACTGGCCGAGCTTCTCGGCAAGAAGGGGATCACTACGGCGGAGGATGCACTTTATCTTCTACCCAACCGCTACGAGGATCGCCGCACCATGCAGAAGATCGCCAAGCTGCGGCCGGGAAGGCGGGAGGTCTTCTTCGGCGAGGTGATGGTCGCTGACACCACGCAGACAAAGGGCGGGAAGCGCTTTTTCGAGGTGATCGCCGGCGACGGGAGCGGGACCGTCTCGCTCAAATGGTTCCACTTCAATGCCGCCTGGATGAAAAAGACCTGGAAGCCGGGGAGAAAAGGGATCTTTACCGGCGATGTAACACAGTACGGCTACCAGCGGGAGATCCACCACCCGGACGTGGAGTGGCTGGGGGAGGGGGAGACGCTGGAGACGGCCATGGCCGGTGATCCCCTCAACTTCGGGAGGATACTGCCGGTCTATCCCCTTACTGAGGGGCTGCATCAGAAGACGGTACGCAAGGTGCTGAAGGAGGTTGTTGACCGTTTCGCAGTTAACATTCCCCAGACACTTCCTCCCTCGGTTGTTGCCGGCCGCGATTTGCTGCCGCTGGGCGAGTCGCTCCGGCAGGTGCATTTCCCCGAAAATGGCGCGGATGTCGCCGCGCTCGATGACGGGCGAAGCCCTGCCCACCGCACTCTTGCCTTTGACGAGTTCTTCTATCTAGAGCTCGGTCTTGCGCTGAAGCGGCATGGAGTGGTGATGGAGGAAGGGATCCCCTTTCAGGTAACCCACCGTTACACCCGCGAGCTGCTGAAGCTCCTGCCGTTCCAGCTGACCGCCGCCCAGCGCCGGGTCCTCACCGAGATCAAGAATGACATGATGGCGCCTCACCCGATGCACAGGCTGGTGCAGGGGGACGTGGGTAGCGGCAAGACTGTGGTGGCGCTCCTGGCGGCGCTCGTGGCCGTTGAGAACGACTATCAGGTGGCGATCATGGCGCCGACCGAGATCCTGGCAGAGCAGCACTATCTCAACATCCACCGTTGGTGCGAGCAGCTGGGAATCCGCGTGGTGCTTCTCACCTCGGGGATGAAGGGGAAAGCGAAATCCGAAGCCATTGCTGAGATAGCGGAGGGACAGGCGCAGATCGTGGTTGGCACCCATGCCGTGATCCAGGAGAAGGTGGAGTTTGCCCGCCTCGGCCTCGGCATCATCGACGAGCAGCATCGCTTCGGCGTTCTCCAGCGCGGGATACTGAAAAGGAAGGGAACAAGCCCCGACATTCTGGTAATGACCGCCACACCCATCCCCCGCACCCTTGCCATGACCGTGTTCGGCGATCTCAGCCTCTCGGTGATCGACGAGCTCCCGCCCGGCCGAACCCCCATCGAAACCCGCATTGCTTTTGAATCGAAGCGTCCGCATGTCTACGGCGTTATCCGCGACGAGGTGAAAAAGGGTCGGCAGGCCTATGTCATCTACCCGCTGGTGGAGGAGTCAGAGAAGACTGATCTGAAAGCCGCCACGCAGATGGCGGAGCACCTGCAGAACGACATCTTTCCGGACCTGCGAGTCGGCCTTCTGCACGGCCGAATGAAGCCGGAGGAAAAGGAGCAGGTGATGACCTACTTCAAGAACCGGGAGATTGATATTCTGGTGGCCACCACGGTTATCGAAGTGGGGATCGACGTGCCGAACGCCACGGTTATGGTGATTGAGCACGCCGAGCGGTTCGGCCTGTCCCAACTGCACCAGCTGCGCGGCAGGGTGGGGCGGGGAAGCGACAAGTCCCGCTGTATTCTCCTCACGTCTGGGAAGTTTTCTGAGGATGGCGAAAAGCGGCTCAAGGTGATGGAATCCACCACCGACGGCTTCCGTATCGCCGAGGCGGACCTGGAGATCCGCGGACCGGGCGACTTCCTGGGTACCCGCCAGGCCGGGATCCCCGATTTCCGCGTGGCCAACATCCTGCGTGATGGTCGTATCCTGGAAGAGGCTCGGCAGGATGCCTTCGGTGTTGTGGAGCGGGACCCGTCCCTTGCATTGCCCGAGCATGCCGGATTGCGCGCGGAGCTGGCGCGACGGTGGGGGGGAAGGTTGGAGCTGGCGGGGGTGGCATAGAAGTCATTGTAGGGGCGACGCATGCGTCGCCCAATGATAAACCAACAGGGAAAGGGCGAGGCATGCCTCGCCCCTACTCAATTCAAGGAGGAACAGATGTCTGAATTCAAGAACGTAACTGTAGTCCGTGAAGCGAATGTTTACTTCAATGGCGGGGTCACCAGCCGTACCGTAGTTTTTCCGGACGGCACGAAGAAGACCCTTGGCATTGCTCATCCTGGCGAGTACGAGTTCGGTACCGGAGCTGCGGAGGTGATGGAGATCCTGGCCGGTGAGCTGGATGTGAAATTGCCGGGGAAGGATGGGTGGCTTCATATCGTGGGTGGGGAGTCGTTCGAGGTGCCGGCCAACTCCAAGTTCACCATGAAGGTGCTGGCGTTGACCGATTACTGCTGCTCGTTTCTGGGGTAGCGTCCAAATGCAGGGGCGCAGCATGCTGCGCCCGATTGGGCGGGGCATGCCCCGCCCCTACATTCATTCATACGTCTTCATCAGTAGATGGAAGAGCAGCGCGGCCAGTAGCGCCGAGCCAACGGCGATCCCACCCGCGAGCTTCCGCTTGTAAAACGTGTCCGCAAACCCGGTCAACCACCCGTCAATCTTCTCCAGTTCCTTATTGATCCCTGCCGATTCCGCCTTCACCCGTCCGGTGTCCACATCGTGGAACAGGCGGTGATAGCGGTTGCGCTCGGAAAACAGCTTCTTTTCCTGTGCCTCGGTTTCAATCCCTTTCCCCTTCAGTTTCCCCAATTGTGCGCCGATATCCGTTATGTGGCGTTCGGTCAGGCGCATCGCCTCCTTGATCTCCGCGGCCCTCTCGTATGAATGGCACTGGCTGCAGGTCTTTTCGTTGATGATGTCAAGAGTCACCCGTTTGATGCCGTGGCTGCCATGACAGGTGACGCATGTGGGGCCGCCTCTGCCGAGCGCTTTTCCGTGGGCGCTTGCAAGATATTCGACCTTGATTCCGACGTGGCATTGCCCGCAGAATGCCGGAATATCCGCTTCTTTCGGAGCTCCCAGGAAGCCCCGTGCCGGGCTCATGGCGTTGGGAGTGTCTTTGGGATCTCCGCCGTGACAGTTGTGGCAGGATATCCCGTTTTCAGCATGGATGCTTGTCTGCCACTGCCTGACCGGTTCGCCGGTCCTGCCGGTCTGTGCGGCGTGGCATTCGATACAGACCGTTTCAGCCTGCGCGTATGCGGCTGATGGTGAAAGGCCCAAAGTGATAACAATTACAAGCATGCCTGCGAGTGTCATCATTACCCCGTTTATCATGAATAGTGCCCCCAGATGCCGAGAGCAATCCATAGCAATATGCCGCCAATCGCCAGGGCCAGGAACAGGGGGCGCTTGAGCGGATGCCGCTCCGGTGAGCGGTCAATGAATGGCAGCAGGGCCAGAAAGGTCATGGCTGCCGCCTGAACCATTATGCCGAGAAATTCGCTAGGGAAAATCTTGAGGGCCTGGTAGTTGGCCAGGAAATACCATTCGGGCTTGATGTGCGCCGGCGTCTGTAAACGATCGGCTGGCATGAAGGAGGTTTCGGGGTAGAAAATGTAAGGGTCGAAGAATACCACAGCCATGAAGATGGCAAAGTAGATCGAGATGGAGGTCAGGTCCTGCAGCAGATAGTTGGGAAAGAACGGAATGCCGCCGGCATGGCTTTCATAGGCATAGCTCTCTCCCTTCCAGGTGATGCGGGTCTCATCCCGGCCGAACGGCGGGGTGGAGATGCCGACCCGCTGAAGGATGAAGAGATGGAGGCCGACGACAGCCGCGATGACGATTGGAAGCACCGCCGCATGCAAGGCGAAGAACCGCCCCAGGGTTGTGGGACCGACCAGCTTTCCCCCCCGTAGGAACTCCACCATGTAGTCTCCAACGTAAGGAATGCTCCCCATGCTGTTGGTCGCTACCGTCGTTGCCCAGAAGGAGAGCTGGCTCCAGGGGAGGAGGTAGCCGGTGAGGCATATGAGCAGGACCAGGTTGAAGAGGGTAAAGCCGGAAAGCCAGTTCATCTCGCGGGGCCTCTTGTAGCTCCCCATGAAGAGGACTGACAGCATGTGGCAAAGGAGAACCATCACCATCATGTTGGAGCCGACTGCGTGACAATATCGTATCAGCCAGCCGAAGGGGACCTGGTTCATGATGGTGTTGACGCTCTGGTAGGCTTTTTCAGCGTCGGGGACGTAGTAGATCAGCAAAAGGCAACCGGTGATTATCTGCAGGGTAAGGACGCAGAGGAGGATGCTTCCCATGGAATACCAGACATTGATGTTGCGCGGCAGAAGATAACCGGTCAGCTCCTTTTCGACCAACTCACCAGCGCCTATGCGGACATCGATCCAGTTATAGACTTTCTTGAGGATACCCATCCAACCCCCACATAAGTTTCGAGTTTCAAGTTTCGAGTTTAAAGTTATCCCACAATGATTTTACCGTCCCTCATTGCCACCGGCAGCTTCTCAAGGGGCCTGGGAGGTGGGCCTGAGATCACTTCGCCGTCAGCGCTGAACCTTCCGGCATGGCAGGGGCAGAGAAACTGCCCCTTCTCTTTTTCCCATTGGACGATGCACCCCAAGTGCGTGCAGACAGCCGAAAAGGCGTGAACAGTTCCCTTTGCCTTGATAATGACGGCGGTTTTTCCTTCGTACTCGAAAAACTTTGCCTTTCCCTCGGAGATGTCGGTTTCGGGAATCTCCACGGCTCGTCTGGTACTGACTGCTTTTTTGGGGGACAGATAAGTCAGTAACGGATACGCGATCGCCGCAGTGCCGGCAGCTGCGAGACCGCCGATGCAGGTTATGAGAAACCTTCTCCTTCCCTGTTTCTCCATGTATCCTCCGGTTAAAGGGTGCTATGCATAGTATAAACGGTTATCTGGCCCTTGCAAGCGAGGCATGCCGCCTGACCATCAAAGCTTTCATGAACTACGGGTGACTGCTCAACAGGTGACTTTTTGCTTGCCTTGAATGCACAATTATTTTACCCTTTCGGCTGTTGCACCCATCCCGATTCGGGCTTTATAAATTCAATGTCTTGCAAAGGAGAGAGCAGATGTACAAAGAACCGGGGAAGACGAAATTCCAGATAGAGCTGCGCCGTCACCTGCGCGCACAGGATATTCCGGACGATCTGGTCCATCTCATATGCGAGATCGCAGAAGCATGCAAATACGTCATCAATGCCGTCCGTACCGGCGACCTCGGGGTGGCGGGTACTTCCAACCTTTACGGGGAGGAGCAGCTTGCCCTCGACGTCCTGTCGGACCGGATCATCAAGAAGCGGCTGATCCACTCCGGGGTTGTCTGCAACATGGTTTCGGAGGAGATGGACGAAATTTTCCATGTCAGCGACGAGCGTGCCGGCAAGTATTCCGTGGCTTATGATCCCCTGGATGGTTCGTCGCTGGTCGATGTGAACCTAGCCGTGGGAACCATAGTCTCCATTTACCAAGGGTGCGACCTGATGCAGGAAGGAAGCAGGCAGGTGGCCGCAATGTACATTCTCTACGGGCCGCGTGTTTCCCTAGTCTACACGGTCGGAAACGGGGTCCACGAGTTCACCATGAACCATCTCAACGAATTCACCCTGACCCGCGAGAACGTGACCATGAAGCCATCGGGAGATATCTATTCACCAGGAGGGCAGCGCAACAAGTATCTTCCGGGAGTGGAGAAATACGTCCAGCACCTTGAGGCAAAGGGCGCGAAGCTCCGGTATTCCGGCGGATTCGTTCCGGATATCAATCAGGTTCTCATGAAGGGGAAGGGGCTCTTCATGTACCCCATGCTGAACGGTTCCCCCAATGGCAAGCTGCGGCTTCTTTACGAGTTGAACCCCATGGCATACATTGTCGAGCAGGCCGGAGGCGCGGCCAGCACTGGCACCTGCCGCATTCTCGACATCAAGCCGGAAAGCCTCGATCAGCGGGCGCCTGTATTCATCGGCTGTTCCGAGGATGTCGAGCTGGCCAAGGAATTTCTGAACGCCCAATAGTTTTTGACTCCTTGTTTTTTGATGCACGAGAAGGTAAAATCAAGAAAAAAACAAAGAAGAGGTATATCGGGCATGGCGGAAGAATCGACCATCCAACGCAGGCTTTGCAGCGAAATTCAATTGTTCGACCTGTGCGACAAGGGATTGACAGATGTGTGCGGGCACCGGGACGGACGGTACTGCACGAAAGGGGATATTATCGCCAGGTTCGAGGCGATCAGCGATGACGACAACCGCTCCCCCGAGCAGTTCATGGCTGATGAACTCGATGATGCCGAAGATGCCGGCGACCTCGGCTATGACGAGGCCTTCGCGGTTGACGAGTACGGCGAGGAAGAAGAATAGAAAAATTTCGGAAGCTTTTTGTGATAAATCAGGCCGCATATATTTTTGCGGCCTTTTTTATTGCTTACGATGCGATAAAATTTCAATACAAATCTACACTTTTCAGGAGGGTTGATGAAGAGCAAGCTTCTTATTCTGGATGATGACCATTCGATCCTGCAGATGTTGAAGACTGTTTTTGAAAGCGCGGAGATGGAGCTACTCCTGGAGAGTGACGCCGATTCGGCCGTCAGGCGGGTCCTCGTGGACCGCCCCCATGTGGCGATAGTGGATATCAGCCTTCCGAACAAATCGGGACTCGAGGTCCTGCGGGAGATCAAGAAGATCGACCCGGGGTTGGCGGTCATCATGACCACTGGCCACCAGACGACCCAGAATGCCATAGAGGCGATGAAGCACGGCGCCTATGACTACATGACCAAGCCGTTCGATATCAAGAAGCTGAAGAGCGTTATCGAAAAGGCGATAGCAACCAACCTGCTGCACCGCAAAGTCCGTTACACCAGGGAAAGCGAAGCTTTAAAGGGCGAGGATTTCGACGCCGACATCATGATCGGCTCGTCGCCGGAGATGATCGAGATCTGGAAGATGGTGGGAAAGGTTGCGGATTCCGACACCACCGTGCTGATCCAGGGGGACTCGGGAACCGGTAAGGAACTACTGGCGCGCGCCCTCTACGACAACTCCCGCCGCAAGAACAGGCCGTTCCTGGCGGTCAACTGTGCGGCAATGCCCGAGACCTTGCTGGAGAGCGAGCTGTTCGGGCACGAGAAGGGGGCCTTCACCGATGCCCATGTCAGGCGGATCGGCAAGTTCGAGCAGTGCGACGGCGGCACCATTTTTCTGGATGAAATCGGCGAGATGAGCCCTGCCAACCAGGGGAAGCTGCTGCGGGTGCTGGAGAACCAGGAATTCGAACGGGTGGGGGGTAACGAGACCATCAAGGTCGATGTCCGCTTGATCGCCGCGACCAACAAGAGCCTCGTGAACATGGTCAGGGAAAAGCAGTTCAGGATGGACCTCTTCTACCGGCTGCGGGTTGTCTCTTTTTATCTCCCGTCCCTGCGGGAGCGCTCGGAGGACATTCCGCTTCTGGTCGACCTGTTCATCAAGAAATTTTCCCGAAAGTACGACAAGAAGCTGCGCGGCATAGCCCCCGCCGCCCTGGAGATGCTGATGAAGCATCACTGGGAGGGGAATATCCGCGAGCTGAAAAACGTGGTGAATTCGGCGATAGTTTTCTGTAAATCCGACGTGCTGATGCCGGAGGATTTCGAAGGGTTCATGGAGGCCAAGGCAGGGTTCCGGGAGGTCGACCTGGAAACGGTCGGGGACGACTACTATGCGGTTTTCTGGCAGATGCTGGAACCCATTTTCGACAATATTGTCTCAAGGAACCGGGGGACAGTGTACGAGAACGTGAACATGGGGCTGGAGAAGGCGCTGATCCAGATGGCCATGGAAAAGAGCAACAACAACCAGGTGCTCGCCTCCAAGATCCTGGGGATCAGCCGGAACACCCTGCGCGACCGGCTGGAACGTTATCGCATCAGCATCGATGGTGCGTAAGGGGGCACATTCGCGCCACGGGACACGCGGTCATCACGGATTCAGACCTTTGTTGTCTCGGCTTCGCCGCATGCTTTGAGCCCCTCTTTCAAGGTAGGATAGAGCAGCTCGATGCCGAGTTTGCGCAGCATCTTGTCATTGTCCATGCGGCGGGACTCCGAGAAGTAGGAGAGCATCAGCGGCGGCATCACCCGTTGTGCCTCTTCCAGCGAAACCTGTGGGGGGCGGGTGAGGCCGAGGTGGTCCGCCACGGCATTGAAGTAGCTGGTCATGGTGCTCGGGTGGCCGTCGCTCACGTTGAAAATGTCGCCGGGCTCCCCCCTTTCGGCAGCGGCCATGCATATCCTGGCAAGGTCGAATGAGTGGATGCGATTGGTAAGCGGGGCAATGTTCTCCTCCAGGACCGGCACACCCTGAAGAATCTGGGAATAGGGGAGACGCCCCGGACCATAGATGCCTGTGACGCGAAGGATCACGACCGGGATGTTCCGCTCCCTGCCGAAGTCAAGGAGGGCAGTCTCCGCATCATATCGACGCCGGGCTCTGGCTGTCTGCGGGTTGACCGGAGTTTCCTCGGTAACAGAGCGGTCACCGCAGTCGCCGTAAACCCCGCTGGTACTGATATAGATCACCCTGGCCGGTTCCTCGCCCTGCCTTATGGCAGAGCAGAAGGAGCGGACGCGGGTATCGGTGAAACCTCCTCCGGGGGGCGGGGCGAAATAGAAGGCCACTGCATCTTTAACGGGAAGGTCTTGCAGAGATTCCGGGTCATCGAGATTCCCCTGTATTGGTCGAATGTTCAGGGCTTGCAGCGATGCGGCGTTTTCGGCGGAACGGGTAAGGGCCGAGACGTCCCACCCCTGTTCCATTGCCAGACGGGCCACGAGCCTGCCGATGGTTCCGCAGCCGATGATGAATGTTTTCTTCTGCATTTCCGCTCCTGTCGTGGAACTATTCTTACGTCGGTCTAGAATAGCGGAAAGCGAGGGCGCGAGTCAATTTTTTCAATTAGGCATTTTGTCCCTTGATTCACAGAGTGCATGGGGGTAACATGCGTCCTTGCTTGCAGTTATAACATTGGTGCGGTTTGATGGTGATGGCTGGGGATAAGGATCGTCTGGACAAGATACTGGTGGAGCGGGGGCTGGTTCAGTCCCGTGAAAGGGCGCGCTCTCTCATCATGGCGGGACGGGTGATTGTGGACGATCACCTGGTGGAAAAGGCGGGTGCCGCGGTGCCGCTCGACGCCGATATCCGCCTCAAGGGAGAGGATATCCCCTATGTCAGCAGGGGGGGGCTGAAGCTGGAGAAGGCCCTGGACCATTTCGGGATTGATGTGACCGGCCTGGTTGTAATGGACGTGGGCGCTTCCACAGGCGGATTCACCGATTGTCTCCTGCAGCGCGGCGCCAGAAGAGTGATAGCGGTCGACGTCGGATACGGCCAGCTTGCCTGGAAGCTCCGCCAGGACGAACGGGTAGTGAACTTCGAAAAGACCAACATACGCTACCTGGAGCCGGACCGCTTGCCGGAAATCCCTGACATGGCGGTGATCGATGCGTCGTTCATCTCCCTCGACAAGGTGCTTCCCAATACCATCAGGCTGATCGGGGAGGAGGGATCGGTCGTTGCCCTGATCAAGCCGCAATTCGAGGTGGGGAAGGGTGAAGTAGGTAAAGGAGGAGTAGTTCGGGACGAAGCGAAGCACCGCGAGGTGATCGCCGGTGTCAGTGCCCTTGCGGAAAATCTCGGGCTCTCGGTCCTGGGCGTTACGGAATCGCCGATCCTAGGCCCCAGCGGGAACCGCGAGTTCCTGATATACATGCGCAAGCAGCTGGCTGAAACAGCCTGAATTGTTATCGAAGGGAGGAAACATGCAGGATTGCATCTTTTGCCGTATCATCAGTGGTGAGATACCCGCCAAAAAGGTATTCGAGGATGACCGGGTGATTGCCGTGGAGGATATCGCGCCGGCTGCGCCGGTACATTTTCTCATCATACCAAAGAAGCATTTTGTCAACGCACTTGACCTCGATCCATCCGACCACGAACTGATCGGCCATGTCTACCAGGTCGCCGCTTCTCTGGCACGGGAGAAGGGTTTTGCCGAAAGCGGATTCAGGATAGTGTCGAACAATAACGCCGGTGCAGGGCAATCGGTGTTTCACATCCATTTTCACGTCCTTGCGGGGCGGCATTTTGCATGGCCTCCGGGGTAACAGGAGATCATCGATCGGGAGGAATTATGAAGGTCAGGATGTTCATATGTCTTATTCTTCTGGTATCGCTTCCAGCACTTGTCCAGGCAGAGATCTACCGTTGGGTGGACAATCGCGGAACGGTGCATTATACCGACAATCTGGGGAACATACCGGCAAAGTACCGTTCCAAGGCGACGCTGATCGATGAGGGGGTTGGCGGCCAGCCTGAAATCAGGGAAGTCACCGAGGAACCGAAAGAGAAACAGCCTCCTGCCGTAAAGGAGGGGGGGGAGAAAGAGGGAATTTCGAGAGAGAGTACGGAGCGGAAGAAGAAGGTTTACGGCGACAAGGACGAGGATGCTTGGCGCAGAGAGTTTGTCAGGGTCAGGTCCGAGTTGCAGCGTACGGAGGAGTTGCTTGCTGAGCGGCGCAAGCGGCTGGGAGAAACGGACAAGCTTTCCCGCAGCCAGTATCTTGCGTTGCAGTACGATGTCACCAATCTGGAAAAGCGGCTGGAAACCTTGCGGGGAAAGCTAAGTGAACTGGAAACGGCTGCCAACAGGGCGGGGGTGCCGCCTGCACTGAGGCAATGATTAACCGAAAATAACCCGACACCAAAATGTCGGGCTTTTTTTTATGGGTGCGGATACATGTAATCGCGGGTGGGGGGGAAGCCGCTGCGGCCGTTTTCGGGCTTTGAGAGAAGAAGCTGGTAGACGCTGATCCTGCCAGTGGCGAAGCTGTGGGCTGACCCTGCCATGTACAGGCGCCAGATTCGTGGCGTCACCTCACCGGTTATCCTGACAGCCTCGTCCCATGCAGAATTGAGCTGTTTCACCCACTGCCGGAGGGTCAGGGCGTAATGCTCGCGCAGGCTCTCCAGGTCCCGCGCCTCTAAGCCGTTTGCCTCGGCGCAGCGGAGCATCTCGCTGACCGGCACCAGGTCTCCGTCCGGGAAGACGTACCTGTCGATGAAGGACGGGCCCCGCGGAGGCGGGTTTGTCAGACTCTCGGATATGCCGTGGTTGAGAAACACCCCGCCGGGACGGAGAAGCCGCCAGGCTGCTCCAAAGTACTCACCAAGCTTCCCCCGCCCCACGTGCTCAACCATCCCGATGCTCACCAGCTTGTCGAATTTCCCATCTTCCTTTATCTCGCGGTAATCTGCGACCTTCACCCGGCAACGGTCTGCCAGGCCTGCCTCCCTGATCCGCTCTCGGGCAAGCTCGGATTGGCGGACGCTCAAGGTGATGCCGAGGCATTCTACGCCGTAACGCTTGGCCGCATGGATGATGAGCGCCCCCCAGCCGCAGCCGATGTCCAGAAGTCGCTCCCCCGGTTGCAACCGCAGCTTGCGGCAAACGTGCTCCAGTTTCCGCTCCTGGGCCTGTTCCAGGTCTTCATCAGGGGCGGCGAAGTAGGCGCAGGAATAGACCATCCGCTGGTCGAGCCAGAGGCGGTAGAAGTCGTTGGAAATATCGTAGTGGTAGCTGACTGTCTGACGGTCCCGTTCCTGTGAATGGCGGCGTCCCTTCGGCTGCAGCCCTGCTTCATTCGGCCGGTCCGGGGAGGGTAGTTTCAAGAGTGTGCGGAGTGCGCGGAATTTATCTCCAATCCCCCAAGGGTGGTCCAGTAGGGCATCGGCAAGGTGAAATGCTTCTTCAATATCACCCTCGATTTCATAGTCCCCGTAAATGTAGGCCTCGCCGAGAGAAAGCTGATTTGTTGGCAGAAACATGCGACGGAGTGCGGAAGGATGGCGGATTACCAAGGTGAAGCGTGGCGGTGAGCCGGGGGCAGGGCTCCAGGATGTGCCGTCCCACAGGCGAACGGAGAAGCTCACGTTACTCACCTTTCCCAGCGAGTTCTCAAGAAAGGCAAGGGCAGTCTGCACATCATTACCGGCAACTGCGGTTTTACCGAGTCCCATGCCGCCCCCTCCGTCCGACATTGTTCTCACGGTTATCAAGTATAAGACAAATGCGCGGAAGGACAACCCGGGGCGGGCACCAGTTCCCTCACGGGTTCACAATTCTGTCATTTAGGCGAGATATTGCTTGCGTTGTAGCTACTAAAACTGTTAGTGTAATCAAGTCGCGTTATATCGCGAAATATTTCATGAAGCACGGAGAAAAAAAGTAAATGGTAAACGGAACAGTAAAATGGTTCAACGACAGCAAAGGGTTTGGTTTTCTTGAGCAGGATAATGGCGAAGATGTATTCGTGCATTTTTCGGCGATTTCCGGCAACGGTTTCAAAAGCCTTGCTGAAGGTGATAGGGTAACCTTCGAAGTGACCAATGGCCCCAAAGGGCTTCAGGCCGCCAATGTAACCAGGGTCTAAGCTATTCGACCAAAGAATTGCGATCAAAAGCCTCGGAGAAATCCGGGGCTTTTGTTGTTCATATGCACGGAAGTTTTTCCGTTGCCTGGATAGTGCGTCAGATGTTATATAGATAGTTGCCTGTTGACCACGGGACTTTTCCTGTGGTTTTTGTTTGCCATGATACAGCTTGGTAGAAGGAGCATCTTGTGAAGCGCCCGCGTTTTTCCTTTCGTTCCCTGTCAATCCTCGTCCCTGGTGTCCTTTTGATCTTTCTTGCCGGCTGTTGGGAAAAACAGCCCGCTTCTGAATCACCGCAGGCCCAGCTCGCGACCCAGGCGGTCGTCTCTTCCGCTTCGAAAGAGGCAGCGAGCTCCGCGAAAGAGCAGACTTTCCGGAATGCGACTGGTTCGGCTGCAAAACAAAAGGTTCCCAAGATCAAGTACAATTCCGGCGAGGACCCCGAGTTCGCTAAGCAGTGCGGCTGGCCGGTAAAATGCCCGGATATGTTGCCCGGATCGATTCTTCCCACGAAGCGAATCGTGGCCTATTACGGCAATCCCCTTTCCAAGAGGATGGGGGCACTGGGGGAGTACCCGAAGGACGATATGCTGCGGCGGTTGAAGGGGGAGGTGGCCAAGTGGGCAAAGGCCGATCCTTCCCATCCTGTGCAGCCGGCCCTTCACCTGATCGCTGTCGTGGCCCAGGGAGCTCCGGGCAAGGCCGGGAAATACCGGATGATCATGCCGGATAACATCATCAACCAGGTCTATGGCTGGGCAAGGGAGTCTGGCGCCATCCTGTTCATCGACATCCAGACCGGGCATGATGACATTCGGACCATTCTGCCGCGCTTCGAGTGGCTCCTGAAGAATCCGGACGTGCACCTGGGGATTGATCCGGAATTCAACCTGATCAAGAGCGGCAAGGTTCCGGGAACCAAGATCGGCACCTACGATGCGGCGGACGTGAACTATGCCTCCGGGTACCTCAAGGACGTGGTGAAAAAATACAACATACCCCCCAAGGTTTTGGTCGTGCACCGCTTCACGCGCAACGGCGTCACCAATGCAAAGAGTATCGTGCTGCGCCCCGAGGTGCAGATAGTCATGAACATGGACGGCTGGGGGGCGCCCTGGCTGAAACGGGACTCGTACAAGGATTACGTAGTGGCCGAGCCGGTACAGTATACCGGGTTCAAGCTCTTCTACCATAATGACACCAAGAAGGGTGACCCGCTCCTGATGCCGCAGGAAGTGCTCAAGCTGAATCCAAAGCCGGTTTACATACAATATCAATAACCCTGAAAAGAAGTTTTACAGCCAATTAACCGGGCATGCATAAATGGACAGGCTATTAGCCTTTTGATGCAGCCCGGTTTTTCTTTTTTGACATCTGGGAAGCGGCGGCCACTTATTGTGGTAAAGTAGAAATATTGTTCTGGAGGTCGCCATGTTCGGCTGGTTTCGAAAGAAAGATGAGGAAGTTCTCAGCTTTCCGGACAACTCTTCTGCCTTTGCCCATGCATGCACCCTGGGGTATCGCCCTCTTCTCAATGCAATCATACCTGCAATAGTGGAAGAGGAGGGGAGGCGGGGCCCCGAAGGGGAGCGTTGCTACCGCATTCGCCTCGCTTGCAGCAGCGGCGGTCGTGAAATATGGGGATGCGCCATGGCGGATGCTCCCGGTTTTCCAGAGGTGGGAGAGCTGGTGGCGTACCGGATCGTCAGAATCGCTTCAGAGCTGCCTGATGATGCCAGCCTGATCGGTTATATCGCCTGCAAGCTGGAGCCGGTCCTGGTGGGGAAAATGGGGTGGCGGATCGCCGTCAGCTACACCCCCGCGAACCTGAAGCCGGAGATTCGTTTTTGATGCCAGCCGGAAGGAGATGCTGTCACCTTAAAGTTCAAGGAGGTTGCCATGAAGAGACGCTTCGCATTCATTGCAGTTCTCGCTACCTTGTCAATACCCGCTGTCTGCTCCGCGGTTTATGAGCAGCCAGGGGCGTATGTGTCCGGCTTTGTCGGTGTGAGCGTGCCCCGGGATACAGACGTCACGACCTCCAACGGCACAACCTTCAACGATGATGTTGAGTTCGACCCCGGTGTCTATGTTGGTGGGACAGGAGGAGTGGATTTCGGCCTTCTCCGTATTGAAGGTGAGCTTTCGTACAAGCGCGGAGAAATGGAAACCATCACCGAGAACTCCGGCACCCGGTACACGAACGTGGACGGCGATCTCGGGGCGTTTGCCATGATGTTCAACGCCTTCATCGACCTGCACAACTACAGTCCGATCACTCCGTATCTGGGAGGCGGCGCCGGCTTTGCCACACTGAATCTGAGTGATACCTTCGGAAATGGCCCACTCGGGAGGACGTTATTGTACTACAGTGACACTGACACGGTCTTTGCCTATCAGGCAGGGGGCGGCCTGGAGATCCATCTGAACCCGATGTTCTCACTTGATCTAGGTTACCGCTATTTCGGCACATCCGAGGCAACCTTCAATCGTCCGGACGGCGGCACTACAAAGTTAAAATACCAGAGTCACAACGGCGCTGTAGGTTTCAGGATGAAATTTTGATTCGCCTTTTCCAGTGAGAGAATCTGGCCCGATTCATGCTTCCTGTATGATTCAGGATGTGGTCCATTGCCGGCCCATCCTGATCAGCCAGCTGTTCAAGCGGGTTTTTCTTCAATGGCATTGACCATGGAAAGAAGGATCTGCGATGTTATGATGCTAAAGTTTTAGTCACATGCGGCGGGCTTATTCATTCTGGAATAGGAGCAGAATCATGAAACGGGCAGAGCATGGCGATACCGTCTCCGTTCACTACGTAGGGACGCTGGACAACGGGCGGATCTTTGACAGCACCACCGACGAGAACCCGCTGGTGTTCACCATAGGCGCGAACCAGGTGTTTCCTGCCCTTGAGAACGAGGTCATGGGGATGAAGGCAGGGGAGGCCAAGAATGTCGTCGTCCCGGCTGCGGAGGCCTTTGGTCCGCGGCTGAAGGAGAACATCATCGAGGTCGGTAGGGAAAGTTTCCCGGCGGGGAAAGAGATCAGCGTCGGCCAGAAACTGCGCATAGAGTTCAACGGAAACAGGGATCGGGTGATGATTGTGACAGAGGTTGCCGAAACCGCTGTCACGCTGGACGGTAACCACCCCCTGGCCGGACTGGACCTGACGTTTGCTCTGCGCCTCGATGTGATAGTTTGATCGTATACGAAGTGGCCGTTTGACTTCTCATTATCTTGCGGGAAAATTTAATCAGAGGACCTGCTTGTTAATGAAAGGAGACGGTATGAAGGACATTCTCGAAACCCTCAAGGAAGAAGGTTCGTTCAAGACGCTGCTCTCGGCCCTGGAGACAGCCGGGCTGACAGAGGTGCTCGTAAAACCTGGACCCCTGACGATTTTTGCTCCCAACGACGATGCCTTCACTCGTATCAAGATCGAAGAGGTGCTCCCTGACACGGGAAAACTGGTCGAAATGCTTACCTATCACATGGTTCAGGGAAAAGTCACCGCAGCCGGGATCGCCGGCGAAGAGCACATCCTGACCAACTGCGGCAAGTCGCTGACGGTTCATCTCAGTGAAGGAAAACAGCAAGTCGACAACGCCAATCTCGTCAGGACCGACATAGAGTGTTCAAACGGAGTAATCCACATTATCGATAATGTCTTCCTGCCGAATATGTCGGGGTGGTACTGCGGCAGCTGTTGCTGAGAAGCCACGCGACCGAACTCTGGCGACAAAAAAAGAGGGGTCTGTCAATCAGGCCCCTCTTTTTTTGGCCCTTCTCCCTTGAGGGAGAAGGTGGCCGAAGGCCGGATGAGGGGGCAGCAGTTCAACTCATCCATCATTTCCCCCTCACCCTGACCCTCTCCCTCAGGGAGAGGGAAGGTTCATTGCCGTTGCGGAAGATGGGTGCTAACTAGCTTTTTCTTTCAAATAGTTATCGATCGACGCCGCGGCGCTCTTGCCGTCACCCATGGCAAGGATAACCGTGGCGCCGCCGCGCACGATGTCGCCGCCGGCGAAGACTCCAGGGAGGTTCGTGGCCCCGTTTTCATCACTGACGATGTTTCCCCATTTGTTGAGGGCGAGCTCCGGAGCGGTTGCAGTCAGAAGCGGGTTTGCCCGTGTGCCGACTGCATTCGCCACGACTTCGACCGGTATCTCATACTCCGATCCCTCCACAGGGACCGGTTTTCTGCGCCCGGAATCGTCCGGCGGACCAAGCTCCATCCGCTGGCAACGGAGGGCGGCCACCCAGCCGTCCTCGGTGCCAAGGATTTCGAGGGGGGCGGTCAGCATGATGAACTCTACTCCCTCTTCCTTTGCGTGCTTGATCTCTTCGACCCTGGCGGGCATTTCCGCCTCGCTCCTCCGGTAGATGATCATGGCCCGCTCCGCGCCGAGCCTTCTGGCTGTCCGCACGCAATCCATGGCGGTGTTGCCTCCGCCGATGACCGCAACCTGCCGCCCCTTGATAATCGGGGTAGGGGAGTCGGGATTGCGACCCGCTTCCATCAGGTTAACTCGAGTCAGGAACTCGTTGGCCGAGTAGACCCCCTTCAGGTTCTCTCCCGGGATATTCAGCATGGCTGGCAGTCCCGCGCCGTTGGAGATGAAGACCGCGTCGAATTCACCGCGGAGCTGGTCCAGGGTCAGGGTCTTGCCGATGATGACGTTGCACTCGATCTCCACACCCATGTCGAGGAGGCGGGAAACCTCCACGTCGATGATCTCCTTGGGCAGGCGGAACTCGGGGATGCCGTAGCGGAGCACTCCGCCGGTGTCGTGCAGGGCCTCGAAGATGGTGACGCCGTGGCCGTGGCGCGCCAGTTCTCCTGCGGCAGTCAGTCCGGCCGGGCCGCAACCCACGATTGCCACCTTTTTGCCGGATTTGGAGGGAAGCTGAGTTGCCCGGAGCTTCTCCCGGTTCTTCATGGCCCAGTCGGCCACGAAACGCTCCAGGTAGCCGATGGCGACCGACTCACCCTTCACGCCCCGCACGCACCTGGCCTCGCACTGGCTTTCCTGGGGACAGACCCGGCCGCATACCGCCGGGAGGGCGTTGTCCCCCTGGAGGATTGCAGCGGACTCGGGGAGTTGTTCCGCTGCCAGGGCATCGATGAACTCCGGGATAGAGACACCCACCGGGCAACCTTCCACACACGGACGGTGCTTGCATTGCAGGCAGCGCTTTGCTTCCTGTATTGCGTCATCCAGGGAAAGCCCCTGGTTTACCTCCTCGAAGTTCCTGCTCCTCACCTCTGGCGCAAGTTCCGGCATATGAACACGGTCGATGGCGAGCCGCTCTTTTGCGGACAGATCGTTAGACATTGGGCATCTCCTTCTTGATCAAACATTCTGCGTTGTGACGGGCTTGTTCCTCGAAGCTCCGGTAGGTGGTGAGCCGGTCAACGAGCCCTGCAAAGTCGACGAGATGGCCGTCGAACTCCGGCCCGTCAACACACGCGAACTTAGATTCCCCTCCGACCACTACGCGGCAACCACCGCACATCCCCGTGCCGTCGATCATGATCGGGTTGAGGCTGACGAGGGTCTTGATAGCGTGGGGGCGGGTGAGTTCCGCCACCGCCCGCATCATCGGCACCGGGCCGACGGCAACGACCATCTTCGGCGCCCTGGCGGGATCGGCGATCATGTCGGTCAGGGCATTCGTGACGAACCCCTTGCGCCCCAGGCTGCCGTCCTCGGTGGTGATCAGGACCTCGTCGGAAAATGCCGCAATTTCATCCGCCAGGATGATGAACTGACTGGAACGCCCGCCGATGATGGTCGTCACCTGGTTTCCTGCCTCGGCCAGCGCCCTTGCCAGCGGAAAGAGGACCGCTGTGCCTACGCCGCCGCCGACACAGGCGACCCGACCCCACTTTTCGATGTGCGTCGCCTGACCGAGGGGGCCGGCCACGTCGCGCAACGCCCCTCCCGCCGGAATGGAGACGATCTTGCGCGTGGAGGCGCCTATTGCCTGGACAAAAAGGGTTATGGTACCTTCAGTTGCATTTGCATCCCCGATGGTGAGGGGGATTCTCTCGTCACCACGGTCGGCCCTGACGATTACGAACTGCCCCGGCTTGCGGGCCGCTGCCACGCGCGGCGCCTTCACCACGAGTCTATGAAGATTCGGAGCCAGGGTTACGTTGCTGATGATTTCGTACATTGCTGTACCACCTTTGTAAAAGTTTGTCAGATATTGAGAATACACAAAAATGGCCGCTCCTTCAATTGCGTTTACAGGATCTGTTTACATTTTCTTGTCATTTGCTTTCAAGGTGTTACCGCTGGTTTCACCTACCTCTTCTGGTATGCTTATGAAAGAGATGAACAAGGAGGTGGCCCATGTCGGAAGCGGTCAGGAATTTCATTGGCGGGAAATGGGCGGATGCGGCGGGTGGGAAGCGCTTTTCGAGCCAAAACCCTGCCAACACCAGGGAAGTGATCGCTGAAGCTCCCCTTTCCGGACGGGGGGATGTGGACCGGGCGGTTTCCGCTGCCCGCGCCGCCTATGACGGTTGGCGCCACCTCCCCGCGCCCCGCAGGGGAGAGATACTCTTCCGGGCCGCCGAGCTCCTGGCCAGGAACAAGCAGCGCCTTGGCGAACTGGTTACGAGGGAGATGGGGAAAATTCTGCCCGAAGGGCTGGGGGACGTGCAGGAGGCAATCGACATCGGTTACTACATGGCTGGCGAGGGGCGCCGCCTTCAGGGGGAGACCGTTCCCTCCGAGCTTCCCGACAAGGACTGCAAGAGCATGCGCGAACCTCTCGGGGTCGTGGCGCTGGTTACCCCCTGGAACTTCCCCATAGCGATCCCGGCCTGGAAGTTGTTCGCCTCACTCATCTGCGGCAACACCGTCATTCTCAAGCCCTCGTCGGAAACCCCGGCATGCGCCTCCTCCCTGGTTGCAATTCTCGCCGAGGCAGGGATTCCCCCTGGTGTGGTCAATTTCGTCTGCGGACCGGGTGACGCGGTCGGAGAGTATCTGATGACCCATCCCGGCGTGGACGCGGCTTCCTTTACCGGCTCATGTGCTGCCGGCGAGCGGCTGGAGCGGCTCCTTGCCGAGCTGCACCGTCCACTGGCCCTGGAGATGGGTGGGAAGAACGCAATCGTGGTGATGGATGACGCCGATCTTGATCTGGCACTCGAAGGCGTCCTGTGGGGAGGGTTCGGTACCAGCGGCCAGCGCTGCACTGCTGCCAGTCGCGTGATTGTCCACGAGAAGGTGCATGACCGTTTCGTCTCGGGATTGAAGGAGCGGGCTGCCGCCTTGCGGCTGGGGGATGGGCTCAGGCCGGAAACCCAGGTGGGGCCGGTTATCAACGAAGCGCAGTGTAAAAAGGTCCTCGACTACATCGAAATCGGTAAAGCAGAAGGTGCCGAGATCCTCACGGGAGGCCGACGGGCCGTGAATGCCCAACTAACCGAAGGATTTTTTGTCGAGCCAACGGTCTTCGCTGGCGTCAAGCCTGATATGCGCATCGCCCGCGAGGAGATATTCGGGCCGGTCGTCAGCATCATCAAATGCGGATCATTCGAAGAGGCAGCCGGAATCGTCAACAATATCCCCTTCGGACTTTCTTCCTCCATATATAGCCGGGATGTGAATGCCACCGCACGGGCAGAGAAGGAACTGCAAACGGGTATAGTCTACATAAACGCCTCCACCATCGGCGCCGAAGTCCAGCTTCCCTTCGGCGGGTGGCGGCACTCCGGTTCGGGCCACCCTGAGGCAGGGGGAAGGGGAGGTGCCATCGATTTCTTCAGCAGGATGAAGGTTGTTTACCGTGATTTCAGCGGCAGGCTCCAGAAGGCCCAGATAGACAAATAATTTCAAGGGGAGAGCGACCACCCCCCAGCCCCCTCCTAACCAAGGAGGGGGAGTTTGCTCCCCTCCTATTTTAGGAGGGGCTGGGGGTGGTAAGCTTCGCGAAGTTACTCTCCGTGAGATCGCTGCCAAGGCAGCGTTGGGTGCTAATCGGCAATAACAATGTCTATGAACGTGAATCCTAAACAAAAGGAGAAACCGGGTGCGAATCCCCGGATTGCGTTCCTCCTCTCCCTGATAGTTCCCGGCCTGGGGCAGGTCTATGCCGGACAGCCGGAGAGGGGGATGTTCTGCTACGCATTTGGCTATCTGTTTGCGCTGGCGCTCTGTCTCGGCAATCTGGCACTGAGTTTCCGGGGGCTCCTGCTGCTCGCAGGCACACTGTTCCTTCTGGCTCTTCTTGCTTCCGCCGATGCCTACAGCCTGGCAAGAAAATCGAGAGCCCCCGCGCTCGCCCCTTACAACAAGTGGTATGTTCATGTGATTGCGATTATCCTCAATACGGTCGTTGCCGGCCCGCTGATTACTTTTGCGGTTAGGGGACCCACCGGAATAAGCATAACCAGGGTCGCTTCCAATACCCTGGAGCCGGCCCTGATGGAAGGGGATTACGTGGTTCTGGGATTATGCCCATACGAACGGGATTTGCCGGGAAGGGGGGATGTGGTCGTTTTCCCGTATGCGAAAGACCCGTCGAAGAAGTTCATCAAGAGGGTTGTGGGACTGGAGGGGGAATCGGTGGAAATTGTGCACAAGCGTGTCCACATCGATGGCCGCGAGTTTGTCGACCCATGGGGTGTTTTCCATGACCGGGAGGTGGTCCCGGCATCAAAAGGACCGCGGGACAATATCCCCAGGATCGTGGTACCGCGCGGCTACGTTTTCGTGCTGGGTGACAACCGCGACATCAGCTTCGATTCCCGGTATTACGGCCCCGTGGAGACGCGGACCATAGTGGGGAAGGCCCTGTATGTCCTCTGGGGGAAAGGGAAGAGGAGCGGGATAAAGGTCCGTTAAGGGTTGCAATGCCGGATTTGCCGTTTAGAATTGATTTGTAGCTATCCATCATTGGGTGTTTGCACATGGAAAAGAAAACGGTCCTTCTGGTCGACGACGTGCGTTTTTTTCTGGAGCAGGAAAAAACCTTCTTTAATCGGGAGGAGTTCAATCTGAATGTGGCGCGCAACGGCAAGGAGGTCCTGGAGAGTCTTGCCGTGGAAGTGCCGGACCTCATTGTCATGGACCTCTACATGCCAGAGATGAATGGGGACGAATGCTGCCGCCAGATCAAGGACAACCCGGAATTCCGACACATACCGGTTCTCATGGTGACCATCAAGGGGACGGATGAAGACCTGAAAAGATGCCGGGACGCCGGGTGCGACGACATAATCCTGAAACCGATCAATCGTGAGCATTTTATTGAAACAACGCGTAAATTCCTGAATATACAACACAGGGCAGAGCCCAGATATGGCGCCCGCATGCGAGTTCATTACGGCCGCAATCCGGATGACATCGTTTCCGATTACACTATCAACCTGAGCACAGGGGGGCTTTTCCTCGAAACGACCAACATTCTTCCGGTGGATACGCCACTTGATGTGGAATTCATACTTCCGAACAGCGACAAAATAATCAAGTGTAAAGCCAGGGTCGCATGGGTGAATCATCCGGAACTGATCAGGAGCCCACAGCTCCCTGTTGGCATGGGGTTGCAGTTCGTTGGTCTGACATTGGAGCAGATGGACTTGATTCGTCAGTTCATAAAGGAGGAAAACCTTCATCCCTCATGGTGATTTCCGCAGGTTTGTGACACAAAAAAGCCCGCGCAAGCGGGCTTTTCCATTAAGCGGGTCAATAGTGCAAATCAATAGTTGTCCACCAGCAGCCTGCGCTCCAGGTCCATCGAGTGGGTAAGCCGCTTGGCATCCTCAATGTTGATCAGGTCCTGCTTGTAGAGTTGCATGAGGTGCTGGTCCAGGGTTTGCATCTGGTATTGCGAGCTGCCGTTTTCGATGTGCTTTTCGATCTCGTCCAGGCGACCTTCGCGGATGCACGCCTGGATGGTAGTCGTAGAGCGCATGACCTCGACGACCGGCAGTATGTTTTCGCCGGTCTTGTCCTTGATGAGGCGAAGCGAGACTGTGGCGACCAGGATATCCGCAAGTCGCTGGCGGATGATCTCCTGAGTATCGGGGGTGAAGTGGCCGAGTACACGGTTTATGGTCGAGACGGCACCTTGAGTGTGCAGAGTGGAGAGGACGAGGTGCCCTGTTTCCGCGGCCTTGATGCAGGCATCTATGGTGTCCATGTCCCGCATCTCGCCGACCATGACAACGTCGGGGTCCATGCGGAGAACGGCTTTGAGGGCGGTATTGAAGCTTTCGGTGTCGATCCCCACTTCCCGCTGGACAATGCAGCTCCTTTGCGACGTAAAGAGAAACTCTATCGGGTCTTCGATGGTGATGATGTTGAGGCTGTAGCTTTCATTAAGATACCTGAGCATGGATGCCAGGGTTGTGGACTTGCCGTTGCCGGTAGGGCCCGTGACCAGGATTAGCCCGTTCGGTGCCTTTGCGATTTCTCCGAGAACAGGCGGGAGGTGCAATTCGTCGAATGTGCCGATGGAGGGGGGGATGACCCGCATGACTATGCCGAAATTGCCGCGCTGGCGGAAAATGCTGACCCGGAAACGCCCACCGCTTGGCAGCGAATAGGAGGCATCCATCTCCCTTATGTCGTTGCCCAGTTGGCGGCCGTTGAATTCCAGAATCCTGGAAACTATGAATTCCGTGTCAGCGCCGGTCAGGTTCGGTAGCTTGGAGCGGAAAATCTGCCCCCTGGCCCGGAAAAAAGGGGGATTATCCACTTCGAAATGAATGTCGGAAACACGCTTTTGAAAGGCGATTTCCAGAATCTGATTGAAAGTTTTTGAGTCCATGGCAGTTCCTCTTTTATGTGCCGTTATTTTAAGCGGAATGGTGCGGTTTTACAAACTTTTTCCGGTAGCTTGCGTTGTCGAGAACCAGGCCTGCATGGCGAGCCAGTATCTCCAGAAGGTCGCTCTGTACCGCAGAAGGGAGTTCCTTTCCGAAATCTCCGTAAATGAGAGCAACGACTTTCCCGTGGCTTGTTATCGGGAGCACCAGGATCGTCGGAGCGGCCGGCGCGCCGATTTCTCCGAACAGGTATTTTTTCAGGATATCATCGTTGCATTCGCCGAATAAAAGTCGGTTGTTTTCGATCACATCCCTGAAAACGGATGGTTCTTCCCGCGGTATTCTGAAGCGCAGGGGAGGTGTAGCGCCGGCGCTTTTGTCGGCCTTGATCCCGAATCCTCGTTCGGCAATCAACTCTGACTTGCCGACCACTAACGTCAAGGAGCGCTCGAACATTTCCGACACAACCTTCAATACTGTAAAGGAAATTTCGGGGGCGTCGATAAGCGAATCCAACTCGACAAAGCACTTTCTGAACCTGTTCATGGTCAATTGTTTCGAACCGAAGAAGGATTTGTCCAGATAGGAGCGGAAGGTTTCGAGGAATTCGATCGCATTTTCTGCAAAAGTGTCACGTTCCTCTTTGTTCGGTCGAGGCATGACAGCTCTGACTCCGGCTCTCAATGACTGGAGCGGGAATCTGTAATCATTCCGTGATATCAGTTGAAGTATGCGAATTTGCGGATATTTTCCCAGTTTCTGTTGCTGCAGGGCCGAGATTCGATCTACGGAAAAGCTCCCTTCGGCGTTTTCGGGAGAATCGATGACGAGAATGGGGATGAGGCTTTTGGCCAGTGACTGGTCGATTATCGGGTCGAGATTCACCTCGTCGTCGGTGGTGAACACAAAATAGCCCGGTTGCCGACATACTTCGGTGACCGCATGCGTCAAAAACCTGTCTCTGCTTAACATGATGAGTGCCTGGGTCGCAGCGGCCTGCAGGGTGTGGCCTTCGACGTTCCCTTGTTTTGCCGAATACCCTGCCAGGAATGAAAGAAGCCTTTCCTGTCCTTCAACCGGCATGTCCCGCAATTCTTCCCCGACCTTTCGGCGAAGGATTTCCTCGGGGGCTTCGTCGCGCAGTCCTGAAAACACATCGGGGATTTTTTTTGCAACAGTATCAATATCAGCAAGCCCCAGATCCTCAACAGAAATCTCTGCTCCCGGAGTTACGCCGAAAATCTCATCCAAAGTCCCCTCGATGGATGGGAAGGTCTCCTCCGTCAGGGTACCGTCCCGCATTTTTTCATCATAAATGCGGAGAGCGTCCATCAGGACGCTTTGGGTGTTCAGGAAAAAATCGTGCTGCAATGTTTCCGGCAAATAACGGTATTCGTCGGAAACATATATTTTTTCGACATCCAGCGAAAAGGTCCCGTTGGTCCAGGTCAGAACCTCGACTATGGTCATCTCGATGAGATTTTCCAGCCCTCTGAACGCTTCTTCCTTTTTTAACTTCCCCCCCTCGATCAAGGTTGCGATCAGGGGCTTGCGGCCTGTCCCGGCCTTTCTCTGCTCATCCAGGGCAAGTTCGACGTCAGCCTCGGTCGCGAATTTCATATCGACCAGGATTTTCCCGATGCGGACGCTGCTGTTGGCGTGGTTCGCGCTGACGATGTATCCATCGCTGAAGACCAGCTGGCTCTCACCCTTCAGGCTTTTCAGATGCAGGGTACCCGATTTCCTCGTCGAATGAAGGAGTTGTATCACATCGACTATGGGGAGATGCTGCAGATCGCCAGCAAAAGACATTTGTCCGAATCCTTTCAGTTACCGGTGTGCATTCATGCCGGATTTTTCAGGTTGTTTATTAAAATAGAAAACAATCGAAAAATCAAGCAATTCATTAATGACCATGCCAACTGATCCGCTATTTCAAGCCGTTATCTCGGTGCCCGCTTCGCCTTTCACTGCCGATCCTATATCGTTCAGGTGGCAGATGACAGCGCGTGAGCCGCCTGATCTGACAAACTGCACAGCGGCCTCGACCTTTGGCCTCATTGATCCGGGCGGAAGGTCTCCCCGTGCGAGGGCATGCTCGGCATCGGCAATGGAAAAGTTGCTGAGATATCGTTCTCCAAGCTTGCCAAAGTCGTTGGCCACCCCAGGTACGTCGGTTGCGATGAGGAGGATGTCCACGCCAACCTCGCAGGCCAGCCGGGCACTTGCCAGGTCCTTGTCGATGACCGCGTCAATGCCATGGAAGGCTCTACCTTCGCGGGTAACGGGGATACCCCCGCCGCCACAGCAGATGACGATGAACCCGTCGTTCACCAGCTTCCTGATCTCGCGCTTTTCCACGATGGTTAGTGGCCTCGGGGATGCCACCACCCTTCGATATCCGTTCGGAGTATGGACGAGAGGCCAGGGGAGTTGTGCTGCTTCCTCCTCGGTGTAAAATGGGCCGATCGGTTTGGTTGGTTCGTGAAAGGCCGGGTCTCCGGCATCGACCACGACGTAGCTTATCAGGCTGACAAGAAGCTGGTCCCCAAGCCCGAGGGCTTCCAACTCCTCGTCCAGTGTGGCTTCAACCATGTAACCGATCTGTCCCTGGGTCTGGGCAACCAGTATCTCCAGCGGCAGCTTTGGCACCGTATCGCAGCTTTCCTGCTGAAGCAGCAGATTGCCCACCTGGGGACCGTTGCCGTGGGTGATGATGATCCGGTAATCCCGGGAGAGCCTTGCCAGCTGGCGCGCAGGGATTCGCAGGTTGACGAACTGTTCGGCGATTGTCCCGGTTTCACCTTTTCTGATCAGGGCGTTTCCGCCAAGGGCAACGAGCAGGAGCGGTTTTCCCGTATCGGATCCCATATTTCTCATCCATCTCATGTTGATTGTCGACAGAGGCCGGAATGCCAAAGGGCCGGCAACTTCTCGCCGGCCCTCCGTGTTGCTGCTGACAACACAAAATGCCATCAGGATTCGACGAAATAGCTCGTCCAGGCAGCGTCGATATTTTCCTTGGTCAGTTCCGGCTTCTGGTGGTAATACCGCGCATTTACAACTATATAATCTATGATGTCCCTGGGGTGGCATGCGTTGAAGCTGATGCCGAGCTTTTTGTAAAAACTGTTGATCAGATAGCGGTACATCTCTTCGTCGAATTCGATCTCGTTCGAAGCGCAGACCTTTTTGAAGATGGCCTTGTAATCGTCTTCTGTGGGGTGGTCGATCTTGATCTTGTACTGGATCCTGCGCAGAAAGGCTTCGTCGACCAGTTTGGAAGGCTCGATATTGGTGGCGAAGAGAACCAGCATGTTGAACGGAATGGAAAACTTCATCCCCGTATGCAGGGTCATGAAGTCGATTGCACGGTCAAGGGGAACGATCCAGCGGTTCAGAAGTTGCTGCGGCTCGATATGTTGTCTGCCGAAATCGTCGATGACCAGAATGCCGTTGTTTGCCTTGATTTGCAGAGATGCTTCATAGTACTTCGAGATTGGATCAAAGTCGAGGTCGAGCATCCGCATCACCAATTCCCCACCGGTGATGACGAAAGGCCGTTTGATCCGGACCCACCGACGGTCATACTGGGGCGTTTCGCTATCCGGAGCGGCAGGGACGTGTGTCACCGGATCGTATACGGTTATGATCTGGCCGCCGACGGTAAGGGCATACGGTACGTAGATATTGCCCGGGAGCAATGCTCCCAGTGTTTCCGCGATGGTGGTCTTTCCGTTCCCCGGTGGGCCGTAGATGAAGATTGCCTTTCCCGAACTCATGACCGGCCCTAGCTTTTTGAGAACATCTTCCTTGATGATCAGGTGGGAAAAGGCCTTCCTTATTTCTTCACCCGGAATTATGACGCTCTTGACCGTCTGACGCTCCACCATTGCCTGGTAATCGCCAAGATTGACCGGTGCCGGCCCGACGTAGCGGCAGAGTTCCATCAACTCGGTCCCGTAGTTCTTGCCGGTTTCGGTCGCCTTGAAAGTATAGGTGGTGGCTGCGTAACCGGTTCCCCCCTTGACCTCCACGTACTTGTCCCTTCGGAGCAGTTCAAGCGCCTTCTCGATCACTGCATAGGAGAGTTTGACCTGATCGGCCATGTCTGACATGGTAAATTCACCCATGAAGAGGGTATGCTTGAGGATGAGCTCGGCGATGATCGAGACGTCCAGGCCGGTTTCTTCGGGCGTCTGCGGAATCGGCGGGTGCCTTTTGAAGGCGAGCTCTATCTGCTCGTCCGTCAGATAGCCGAGCGCGATGAGGTTCTCCCCCAGCCTGCCCCCATGCTGCTTTTGCCGTTGAAGGGCAGATTCAAGCTGTTTTTCGGTTATTATCCGTTCCTTGAGGAGCCTGTAGCCGACCCTGTCGACGCTTGACTCTCCGATTTTGATTTCAGAGGGGACGAGGGGGCGGTTGCGGTTGAGATGATCTTCGTTTGGCATGGCTCAACTCTCTCCATTCGGTTTTACTGGATTAAAGTGTCAAGGGCCTTAGTGATGGAGTTTCTTGTCAAGGGAAGGAAACCGGATCCCGGGTGGAAATGGAACTTCGGGTGCAGGCTTCTGCGAGGCGGCGCAATGTTTCGCGCTCCCGAGAAAGAAGCGAATTCTGCAAAGGTCGTAAAGCATCTGCAGGGAATCAAATACCGGGTTCACCTTCGACCCCGGCGCGTTCTTCCATCGGACCGGTACTTCGGCTATCCGGTACCCCTGCTTCCTGGCAAGGGCCAGAATCTCCACGTCAAAGGCAAAGCGGTTGATTCTGGCAGCACCGAAAAGTTCCCTGGCCGCATTGCCGGTAAAAAGCTTGAAACCGCACTGCGTATCACGGAAGTCGTCCATGATCACAAGCCTGACGATCCTGTTGAAGATCTTTCCCATGCCGCGTCGCCACCATGGCTGCTTCCGGATGATCCGACTCATGGCAAGAGCCCTCGACCCTATGGTGATGTCGCATCTGTCATGGGAAACAAGCTGGAGCAGCCGAGACATTTCTTCTATCGGGGTTGACAGGTCGGCATCGCTTAAGAGCACGTAATCTCCACGCGAGGCAAGGACGCCGGTCCTCAGCGCATGCCCTTTGCCCATGTTCGTCTCGTAGCGGACCAGCCGGAGATTGGCGATATCGGCGCCCATCTCGCTGACCAACTGGGCCGTTTTGTCCGAGCTGCCATCGTCGACCACGATTATTTCGTAATCACTGCCGCCTTCGGACAGGTAACGATCTATTTTGTGCAATGAGCTCTTGATGCGGTTTTCTTCGTTGTATGCAGCGATGATGACGGAAATCATGAAATCGTCCTTTCGTCATATCCGAGGATGTAAAAAGGATACCACGAAAGGCTCGGGTGTAAAGTCGGGGGGGCAAGAGCCGGATTATTTATACTCCTTCCAGAAAAGGCCGGTCTCTGTGTTGAATTTGGATATGCTGTCCGAATCCTCCAGGTTGCCGCTGAAGGCGGAATCATCACCCCAGAGCACCCCCTCCGGCATGATGACCCTGGCGATGGGGGTAGCGTTGGAAACGATCCTGGTCCCGATATGCCTGGTCGCTGCTCGGCCGGTGTTTTCAAAGAGTTTTAGATGAAAATCCACCGATACCGGGGAAACGGCGCCCGATTCCAGGAAAAAATCGTAGATCCCGTCCGGGGCTGTCACGATGACGGCCTGTAAGGTATTTTCATTCGGCCTTGCATGGGTCGGAACAAGCCTGGTGAACCGTCCCGATTCGGTCCTGGTCATCGGCCTGTTGTGGCGGCTCTTGGGGTAGGCGCGGAATTTCACCATTAATCCCATACCGCTCAATACCTCGCTCTTGCCGGATACCACCAGCTTCAGGTCACCAAACAGGGGGGGCGTGACAATTCCCGCCGGCTGCTCCGGCTTTGCAGGCTCTTCCGGCTTCGGGGGCTCGCTGGTTTCTTGCCTGGCAACTTCCATGGGTGGTAATAGTTGCGGGCCACCGCCAACCTCTCCGGTAATGGATCCGGCTTCCGACCCTGGCGAGGCTGAAGCCGTGCCTGTGCCTGCCTCGGGGGAAGGTATCCCCGCGACAGCCGCAGGGGTGCCAGGTGGCCCTGCGGTTTCGGTGGCAACCGTGGCTGGCTCGGCAGGCCCCTTCTCCGTTGGGGCTGCCTCACCCCCCTTTTCTTCAGGGGGGGGCGTTTCGCTTATTGCTGGCTTCTCCGCCATTTCTGGCGGTGCTTCCGGCTGTCTGGGAGCTTCGGCAACGACCGCCTTTTGCTCGGGCTTGGGCGGTGGTTCAGGTTTTTCAGCAACAGGATAGACCATCTCGGACTTGGCCGGGGGCTCGGGTTTCGCTATTTCCACCGGAGCGGGAGGAGGGGGAGGCTCCTTCACACGGGGCGGTTCAATGACCGGTTTTTTTTCGGGCGGTTGCGGCGGAGCAAAGGCCATTTGATTTTCAGGCCTGGCTATTTCACGCCTGGGCAGAGAGGGGTGTACGGGTTTGGGGGAGCCGTACAGAAACGGCGGATAGAGCCAGAAGATGTCCAGTTCTTGGGATTTGCCGATTCGCGGGATGAAAATGGACGTCGTTGTCATGACGACGATCATGGCGAGATGGAGAAAAAGAGAGGCGACGACGGAGAGAACGAGATCGCGCTTCGATTCACGTTGGAAAAGCCAGATATAGTCGTCCATTGCCGGCCTTTGACCGCTCCCGATGGGGCCGATACCGTTACAGTCCGTTGTCGTCCTTATCTTCCTGCGCGACAGGTTTGACGTTCGGGTACCTGCTTATCAGGCTTCGGTATTCGGGTAAATTCCTGACAAAGATGTTCGCAAGCTTGTCGGCGTACACCAGTCGCCATCCTTCTTCTTTCAGCAGAAACCGTGACAGTGTGGATTTGGCATCGAAGATGACCCAGTTGATCCGGTATTTCTCGAGAATTTTTTCCCATCCCGGCTCGCACGACATGATCCGGTAGTATTCCTTCATCCTCTTGACGCCGTACATGTCGGACCTGCCGTCAAAAAAGACCCTGTATTCCGGCCAAGCCGCGTAGATGATGTAGTCGCCGAACTCGTCGTTATTGAACATGTTCCCGCTGATCCGTTCCTTCTTCAGAAACTCGACGGCGGCGACTGGTTTCATCTTCGGGTCGAACGTGTATTTCAGTGTACCGTTTCCTGCGAAAACCGCAACCGCCAGGAAACCCGCAACAGGCCAGACGTATCCTCTGGAGGAGGCATCCAGCGAAGCGATTCCCTCACCCTTTTTCCGGAAAAAATCCGCTAAATTGTTTCGCACCCCGTTCAGGACCGTATCCCCCTGGCGCAGAATTACGGGGGCCGTGATTATGGCGAATAGGGGTATGTAACGGGCAGAGTAGAGGGCCATGTTGGTGAAGAAGAGAACCAGCACAAGCTCAATGATGTTCAGCTTTTCCCTGGAGAAGGCGAACGCTGCGATCATGAGGAAAAGAAGGTACTTGAATGGCAGCGGTTCGTGGAAATTGGGGGATATGAATTCGGACACGTGGTCCATGAGGTACCTGTTTCCCACCAGATTGAACGGAAAGAGGAGGATATGATAGCCGAAGGGGTTCGCCAGAGAGGCAATTATGCATACGGCAATTATCAGGGCGATTGTACGATACTTCCTCCTGAAAGGTTCTTTGGTGCCGGGTTCGGCCAACACGGCCTGCACCATGTTACCAGCGAAGTATATCCCCAGCAGGATGAAGCCGGTGACATACCCACCATGCAGGTTTACCCAGAAAACCATGAGAAGGGGCAGGAGCCAGAGGCGGTTCTTTTCCCTGTACTGGAACAGATTGAGAATGTGATACCAGCCCAGCATCAGCAAGAGGGAAAAAATGTGCGGCCTGGCCAGCCAGTGGATCTGGGAAGCGCCGATGACGAGAACGCCAACCAGGAGTGCAGCAAAAATGTTGCCGCCGCATGCACGGATAATTTTGAACAGAAGAAAATAGGTCAGTGAGATCAGAAAGGAAAAAAAGAGGACAATGCCGGTAAGCCCGAAGGCTTTGTGCACCAGTGCCATGATGACCTCGGAGAGCCATTCGTGCGCTGTCCATGGCATAGTTGGTGTGATGAAGGAGAAAATGTCATTTCTGGGGATGGAGAGGGTGTTCAGGATATACTCACCAGCCCTGATGTGATAGCCGGTGTCCGCGTCGTTCAGGAGTCCCTTGCCGGCCGAAAACGAAAGGTAGAGAAAGACGGTCAGGAACAGAATGTCGGAAATGGAGGGTAGAAGGAAGGGGAGGGCTCTGTCAGCTTTGATCATTTATGATTGCCTTTCGTAACGTGACCCCCCTGCCTCACTTTGTTCGGCTCCCCCCTATGTAATAGGGGGGATTGAGGGGGGGGGCGGTTTTAGATGTTATAGCGTAATAGGTTCCCGATGCCTGAAATGGCATATTGCTATTGATCCGAACTCGTAATATTTGAATGAGCCGAAGCTGCCGTCACTCAAATCTGCAATAATTTGCGGGACGGCCAGTTTATCCCGCCCATTTTTTCCGTAAGATCCCCATCTTCTGTATAAAATAATTGTATCTCGGTACTTGGATAGCACTGGTTTAATCTGCCTGAAATAATAGTTACGGTTGTCATCATTGTTAAATGTCCATGGCAAGTTCAGGATTTTGTTGGGAATACGATAGTATGAAAGCGGTGCTGCTAAATAAGAGCTGAACAGCGGATTTTCAAGGAAGCGGTTATTCCGGCCTTCAACAAAACCGCTTCCAAGCAGAACCAGACTTTCAGCTCTTGGATCTATCTGTTTGATGAAGTTAGCCGCTTCCCTCCAATTTTCAGCCAACTGCATTGATGATATAAAGTTGGTTCTTGCCAGAAACATTAAAATAACTACCATTAACACGAAGGTAATATTTCGCATATACTTATCCGGTATACTGTCAAAAAAAAGACCGGTAAGAATGGCAACTGCCGGCAAATAACTACTGTAATATCTTTCAACAAGCAAGGAAGTACCTGAAAGTAGAGACGCGATATATAGAAATACAGGAGGTAGAACAAGCCAGCATATAAGGAATAACAAATCACCTTTACGTTGCTTGCTGTTGATAATGGAGCCGAACGTATTGAAAAGCAGAGACGTGATCAGATAAATAATAATGGAAACCAATAGGGGAGTTGGAGTAAATGGTATTATAAATTGAAGCAGAAATGGAGGTGGAGCAAAAACAAGATCATCAGAACTGCCATAATTCCTGTGCATTAAGAATATAATGGGAGCAAGTGCCAAGGATATAATAGAAATGAGAATATAAATGTAATTACCTGATAATTTTTTGTATGTTTTTTGGATCAAAATATAGGCCAAATGGCATGGAAGGCAGAATAAATATATAGGATGGCAGTACAGCATGCCAACAACTGCCAAACAATAAACTACAATCTGATTATGGTCACCAGTCTTGGAAAATCTGACCAGACAGTATGTTGATATCACTAATAAAAGCAATGCAAGTGGATAAGGTCTTGCAAAGGTTGCAATAGGTACTGTTGGATTTAGCAAAAAGAAGGCAACTACTGAGTATCTCGCAGCAGAGATGGAAATTAACTCACTTGCTAACAGATAAACGAAATAAGAAGTAATTATTGTAAAAATTAGCGATGGTAACCTGATGGCGGATTCCGTTATACCAATAAGTGAAGAGATCAACATAAGTGCGTAATTATAAGCGCTAAACTGATTTGGTATGCTTGTGCTGCGAGACACCAGCTCCCAAAAACCATCCTTGATAATCCAATAGGTTGCTGTTTCATCAAGGCTTAGGCTCAATGGCAGGCGTGGTAAATAATTAATGTACAAAATACTGATTACGCCAATCAGAAAATAAAGGGTTGTACTCTTGATCATATCGCCGCTTTCCTCAGCTTGATCGCGCTGTACAACACTTGAATCAACAGCGTCAAAACTGCGATAAAGCCTGACCGGGTTCTGTCGATGAAATAGGAATATATCCACCAGAAATCGAGCATATGCATCCCTGGTAACGATTCAAGACCTGTCGAGCCGGCAGGAGGACTCGAATATCTGAAATGTCTCGCGCTTCCAAGCATTTCGCCGGCGAATCGGAACTGTGCGGATATCGGGGAGAAGCGCCAGTCGAAATATATTCTGTCGGACGGTTCCATTATCGCCTGGGCTCCCTCCCCTGCGTTTACCGCGAATTCGACTTTCCTGTCCTTGTGCAACCAGACGAAATATTTATAGGGGTGGACGGACACTGCGGCTATCTGGATTGCAATGCTCATGGCAAACAGTGCATATGCCAACCTTCTGCAATGTGCATTTTCACGCCATTGCGCGGAGTCGAACAGGGCGACGACGGGTATGATCAGGAAAGGGGTCGCCAGAAACAGGTAACGAGGCCCCCAGGCCCAGTCGCCATGCCAGTAGAAGTACCTTGAATAGAATAAAAAATACGAAACCGTCAGCAAAACGAAAGAAATGGCCGTTGCTGCGTGAGATTTCAGGAAGCCCCTGATCGAGGGGAAGAAGAGAATGGCCATTGGCGAGTAGTAAAAAAAACCCTTTCCCGGGCTGGCGGCCAGGCCCAATAAACCGACTGTAAATGAGCCGCCGCTGAAGTTTTCAAAACCCAGGCGCGCTGCCACCAACCCATATCCGCTTTCGAATGGCGTTCCGAAACGAACGAAATTGTACCACATGGCCACCAGAGCGAAAGGGATGAACGAGAGAGTGAAAAAGAGAAGGCCCTGCAGAACCGAACCCATCCATCCCTTGCGGTCCGGCATCTTCCTGTTGCCGAACGCCATAATCAGGAATAGCGACGGGATGGCTAAAATGGCGGTCAATCGTGTCAAAAAGGAAAATCCGAGGGCAGCACCGGAAATGACGGCATGCGACTTTTTCCCGGAATAGACGTATCGATGCATGAAATACACTGAGAGGAGCAGGGAAAACGTCTCGATTACATGGTCGCCAGGGTCCTTGGAATAGTACCATGCCATGGTGCCGAGGCCGTACACGATGGCGGTCATAATCGCGGCGCGTCTGGAATATCCGAGAGAAGCGGAGAAAAGGAATATCAGCACGATCGTGAATACGCTGAAAACCGGGTTCATGATGGCCACGACATTGGCGGGAGGTATTCCCGTAAATTTGCCCAGCAGGTAAAAAGGCGCCGCTGCGACTACGGAACCTATGCCGAACCATGAATAATACCTCCCATCGGCCCCCTTGATGCCCATATCTGCTGGTACGGTCAAGTCCAGTCTTTCGATTATGGATTTGGCGACCTCTATTCTCAATATTCCCACGTCCGAAAACAGCGGCCCGGAAAGGGTAATCAGATAGACCGCGATGAAGAAAATAAAGAGATTCATCACGATATACCGCTTGTCTGATTTATTTGCAAAAGTCATGCTTCGGACTCCGTTGGTGTCAGTGCATCTTCGGGGAACCGGGAGATGAGAAGGAAACTGAAGATGGCACTCGGCCAAAGCTGCAACAAAAGCCTGTGCATGGAAGATTCCAGATGCCAGGCAAGATCATGGGGGGTGATCAGGTAAATAATGAAGTAGCCCGTCAACGTGAAAGCAAGGGCTGCGAAAAAGCCGCAGGCAGTAGATTTGCAGACTTTGCATCCCGACATGCCGGTATTCAGGAAGAGAGGGTAGAACAATACCAGTGCAAAGAGCGGTATCGTATCGAAAGAGAGGGTCACGAATGACTTTGCAATCTGCAAGTACCTGGCCGGGTCCATGAAATTCGACAGTGCCCTGGTTCCGAGGTCTGAAACGACATCGTTGGGAGGAGCGATGAATGTCTTGAAATAAAAAACGACAGGTGTAATCGTTGCAATGCCGAGCAGGAGGAAAACCAGCTGTCTTGGTCCCTTGTTCCTGTTCCCTGCAAAGAACATTGACAGTGAAGATGCTGCCAGGATTGAGATGAGAAAGAGGAGACCTTCATTCTTGGTCCAGCTTGAAAGCCCTGCCATGATGCCGGCCAGAAACGAAAAGACGGGGTTTTCGGGCATCATGTCCTGAAGCCCGAGCAATACGAAAGTCGAAAGAAAGAAGTAACCAAGGGGTACGTCCGCATACTGGAAACTTCCCAGGATGATGTATGTTGGCGTGCCGAGAAGGGCGATCCCGGCCAGCAACCCCTGTTTCCCGCATTTCAGGACCGTGAGGGAAGAAACGAGCAGGCCGACCGTGGAGAAGGTAAAGATGAAGGCGATGGCTATGGGGACCAACTCCGCCTCTTTTCCGAGATATTTCCACCCCCTGGCGACTGAAGTGGCGAGAAGGAGAGGATAGTCGGGGTGGTGCGTTGCCAGCAGGTTCGTGAAACCGTCCTTCCAGTGAACTCCGCCTCGATAGATGAAACGGGCGAAGAGGTTCCACAGCCCCCAGGCGTCCCATCCGCCGCATGGGTTCAGTATCGACCTGTACAGGAACGTTGCAACGGCAACAAGGAGGATGGCATGGAATCCGGCAGGAATCAGCCAATCACCCGGGCCATGGTGAAGCTGGCTGTTCCAACTTGCAGGCGAGGGAGCGGTCGAAGTTGTCCTGCTTCTCATCAGGCACGCTGCTGCCAGAGACATGGCCGTTGCTCCCTCGATCATGAGCAGTTGTGGAAATGACGGATATCCCAGAGCGAGGCAAGTGAAATACATGCAGGAGGTAAGGCCGAAACCGGCGCCGGAGGCCAGACTCCACTTGAGCACGGCATATCGAGGCCCTCTCCAGGTATTGGGCAATGCAAGATGCACCAGAAAAAATCCGGTAATTATGGGTATACCGATTGCCGGGATCAGGGAAACAATCATCTGGTTTTCCTTCCGAAAAGCACCACGCCCCGGCCGAAATCGCTCAGAAGAACCATCAGGTCAGCCTGTTCTGACAATCCGCCATCGCAGAGGTCCCCCACAACGAGCGGCTGCACCGCGGAGGGGACAATTATTGCCGGAGCCAGGGCATACTGCGATAATTGCAGTCTGGCTTTCCTTTTGTCGGCGCAGTCGGAAACGTATCCAACGATTCCATGAGCTGGAATGACCGCCTTCAGTTTCTCGAAACGGTTCTCACTCTGTCGGATATCCTGTAAAAGAACAATTTCTGGAGAAGAAACCAGTTTCGCGAGGGTTATGGTCACGATGGCAAGATTGGCAACTACTGTAGCCATTATGTATGACTTGACGATGAGGGGGCGGTTATTGCCAGTCATGCGCGGCAGGTCTCAAGGTACTCCTGGTCGGTATTGACCGACCATATGTCATGCTGCTCTCCCAGGGCATTCGCCGCAGCCTGCAATCCCGTCAGAATGGAATGGTCCATGTTGTTGTATTTGAACATTCCGTAACGCCCTACCGGTTGCAGATTCGAGAAGCCGGCGAGATAATCACGAATGACGAGGAGGTTTCGGGGATAGTCGGCATCATACACCGGGTAGGCTTTTGGGACACGAGTCACAAATCCGTCCAGGAAATCAGCCTTGCTTCCGAGCCTGACCTTTTCCAGTTCCTCCAGCGCAAGCGCGATCAGGGATTCGTCTTTCATCCTCCACAGCTCATCACCTTCTGTACAGAAATATTCCACGCCCAGGGCGGTCCTGGCCGGGTCGGCCAGCATGTGCGGACTCCAGTTCCCGAAGTTCTGGATGCGCCCCATCATGACTTCAGGTGAGTGCACGTAAACCCATGTATCCGGAAATGCATTCCGTAAATTCATAATCAGGCTTACTGAAATGAAGCTTCTAAAGGAGAGTTTTTCGGCCGCTGCAACAACTTCAGGGGGAGGGGAGGGAGAGAGTCGTTTCACCAGGTCGGTTATCGGCATGCTTGAAATGAAATGGGATGCCGAATGCTCTTCACTTTCTGTTTCACCATTTCTCCTGACAATAACCGCACGGATCGCTCCAGTCTCGTGCTTTATTTCCACAATATCGCTTTCCAGGAAAATCTTCCCCCCCAGGTTTTCAATTTTGCCGGCCATTTTTTCGTACATCATGCCGGGGCCGAATTTGGGGTACTGAAATGAATCTATGAGGGTCTTGACATTGCCGCTCTTGTCAGGGAAAAAGGCGTTCCTGATCGCGGACGTCAGAGAAAGTCCCTTGATCCGCTGCGCTGCCCATTCCGCCCGGATTTCACTGCACGGCATTCCCCAGAGCTTTTCCGTGTAAGTCTTGAAGAATACGGAGTAAAGCTTCTTGCCGAAGCGGTTTGAAACCCACTGCTCGAAGGTTTCCTCATCCCGGTAGGGAAATATCCGGCTTTTCAGGTAACTGAGTGCCAAGCCGACAGAAGTCGGTATACCCAAGCCGAACAGGGCATTGGCCGGCTTGAGGGGATAATTGAAAAATTTATTGCGATAGTAGATTCGCGAAAGCCGGGGGCGAGTAAGAAAGTCCGAGCCCAGGGTTTCATTCCAGAGATTGTTTACTGCCGCGGATTTGGTAAAAAACCGATGCCCTCCGAGGTCGAACCGATAACCCTTGAATTCTACTGTTTTGCTGATTCCACCGACCTGTCCTTCCTTCTCGAATATGGAAACCTTTCCGCCGCTTGCGGCGAGATGCGCCCCTGCCGCCAGACCGGCCGGACCGGCGCCTATGACTATTACATCATCCGGTTTGTCTGAATCGATTGACATGAAGCTTCTCCGGAGTGCGCCCCGGCACTCTGAATCTCCTTGCAGGCCGTTGCAGGGAGGAGGTTGTACTTGAGAATGCACCAGAGCGCTGCAACGCCATCCTTCCAGTTGATTTTTTTGCCTTCCCTGTAAGAGCGGCCGGAGTAGGAAATGCCGACTTCATATATGCGGCAATGCAACTTTGCCATTTTGGCAGTGATCTCCGGTTCGAAGCCGAACCTGTTTTCCTGAATTGCGACGCGGGTGAGCACTTCTTTCCTGAATGCCTTGTAGCAGGTTTCCATGTCGGTAAGATTCAGATTGGTAAGCATATTCGAAAGGAGGGTCAGAAAGGTATTCCCCACATAGTGCCAGAAATACAGAACTCGATGGGGGCCGCTCCCGCTGAATCTGGAGCCGTATACCACATCGGCCTTGCCATCCAGGATCGGCTTTATCAGTTTGGCATATTCTTCGGGATCGTATTCCAGGTCTGCATCCTGGATTACCACGATATCGCCCCTGGCTACGGAGAACCCGCTCCTCAAAGCCGCTCCTTTCCCCATGTTCCTTTCGTGAAAATGAAGATGCAAGGTCATGTTTCCGTCATTTTCAAGAGATTGGAGCAATTCGCGGGTTCCGTCCGATGAACAATCGTCTACTACTATGATTTCCTTTTGAAACGGTAGCTCGACGGCGTTTATCCGTTCGATTATCGTTTGAATGGTGCTAACTTCATTAAATGCGGGAATCACTATTGATAGAAGCATATGTATCGCCTTGTTTCAGCGTGATGTTTCTTTCGATGGGCTTCAACATAATGAATTGAATAAAGACGATTGATGGCAATAATTGAATCAGCAGTCGTTCCAGTGAAGTGGCGATATGCCATTGCAGGTTATACGGAGATATCAGGTAGACACCAATATAACCGGATATAACAAGGCATATGGTTAGAGCTGAAACGCAAAGTTCAAAACGGTGTCTGGAAATATCAAACCCGAAATAATAAAGAAAAGGAAATAACATGACTAATGGGAATGAACCTTGTACTACAATCATTAATTGCTTTAAAATCTGGTAATGCCTGTCAGGATTTGTGAGATTCTGCACAATCTTCATTACTTCCAATGCCGAAAACAAATCGTTCGGTGGCACGATACTTAACTTAAAATATAGCAGGATCAGCAGCATCGGCAAGCTGCCGAACGTAAAAAATGCCAACTGGCGCAGTTTCTTGTCACGGGCAGTCGCTCCGGGTATTGCGATAAGATAAGCAGCAACGAATGAAGCGAAAAACAACAGGCCTTCGTTTTTGGTCCAGCACGAAAAGCCCGACATCATTCCCGCCAGTAATATTGGAATATAGTTGGAGGGGAATACCCCCTGAAGAAAGAGCAGGGCGATAGCTGCAAGAAAATAGAATCCCAGGGGAACATCGGCATATTGACTTGTGCCGTGCATAAGGAATCTGGATGTGCCGAGCATGATTACAGCGGCGAGCAAACCCAGGCTTCTGCATTTAAGGATGGTCAGCGACGACAGAAGAAGCCCGATTGTGGCAAATGTGAACAACAATCCGATCATCGCCGGCATTGCCTGCGTTTCCTTCCCTATGTATGTCCAGCCTCTTGCAACATTCGCGGGTATGAGCAAGGGGTAATCCGTATGGTAAGGCCAGTATAACAAGCCGGAAAACGCGTTGTTCCAGTGTACGCCACCCCTGAACAGAAACCTGGCCCGTAAATTCCATATCATGCATGCATCCCATCCCCCATGGGGACCGAGAATCGATATGGCTACGAAAATTGCAATCGCGCTTACCAGTAAAAAACAGAAAACTATTGCAAGAAACCTGTGGATTTGCTTGTTCAATTGATCCGGCATTGGGATCGATGGGGAAGGGGAGTGGCTTGATTTTTTATTGCAAACAGTGACGCACAAAATAATGCCAAGGAATAACATTGCATCCGCAAATGAAAAGAAATCGCCGGCAGAGCCGTTCAAGACCAACCATGCAAAGTAAGTGCATGACGAAAAACCGAGGCCGGTCCCAACTGCCAGGCTCAACACCAGGGTACGGCTGACGGTGCTTGTGTGATACGGAAGATAACGGGTCAGCACCATATGAGCCGCCAAGACAGGGAGCAATATGGATATCGCAAGGAGGGCGATCATTTCTTCTTTTCAAATAGAATTACACCATGTCCGAAATCCTTTACCAGTGCCACATCCACTTTGTCATCTGCCTTATCGATATTGGTCAAATCAACGAAATCACCGATTATCAGTTTTTCCGAAGCACCGCTGACGAGAATGCGGGGAGCGAGTGCATATTGTGCGAGATTGAATCCGTAATTGTATTCTTTGTTACCCTGAAGGGTAAGACCGAGCCCGACGTCGGAAATGTAACTCATGGTTTCATGTTGACTCAGGTAACGGCCAACATCATCAAACCTTTTTACATAGGCTGAATACTCGTCCGCGTCAGGCTTCCAGGATCTGATATCGTTGAACGCATTGAAAAATAACAGCATATTCATGATAAAGGCCGTGGATGAAATGGCAATTACTATCGCAAATGCACACAACTTGCGATCTGGTCCCATGGTTTCACCCGTCACTCCGGCTGATCCTGCTCCAAACCGTGACTTGCTCCTCTTCCATGACAATGCGGAAGAAATTTCCCAACCGTGTTTTGTCTTTTTCCGATATTTTCCAGCCAATGAGGTATCGGATGGCCGGGTATTTCCCGAAATCGATGTTTTCTGGTTCCCATGCCACCTGATCGGGGGTGGGAAGGGGAGGCAGAGTTTCCTTGAAATGCACGGGAAAATAACGCATCGCTGTTTCGTAATTGCCGATGTCGATGCACCCCTTGAAGATGCCATGATAGGAGACGGCATGGAGCAAGGGGTCGACCTTTGCCCACCCAGGAGTATCGGGCCGTTTATACGTCATCACCAGATCACCGCGCGAACATCCTGAAACCATGCTCTTCACGAATAAGGCAACCTGATTGCTCTGCCCCCGGAGCACCGCTGCATTGATCAGCAAATACAAGGAGGCGATGCCGGCCAGAAGGTATGTCGGGAAGCGCCCGGCAGGGATGCTCATCAACGGAAGGGAAAGCAGGAGAATAACCCAGGGGAAGCGTTCGTTAAAGTAACTCCCGTCGCCAAGACGAAAGGGCGCGACAAAGTAGATAACGGTCAAAGCACCCACCATCAGGAAAAGGACCCTTTCCGCGTGCGTTATTTCTCTTAATCTGCTTCTTCGCGGAACATCCTTCAATGTCAGATAGCCGCCAAGCAATGCGACGAACATAAGTAATGCCGCGGGGATCAACTGCCAGCGGGAAAAGGGGGCGGATGAAAAAATCAGCAGGTTGATGAACAAATCCCGGAAACGGCCTAATGTGAGAGTGGTGGAGACGCCGGCAGCCATCCCTCCCTTGCTCTGCGCGAAATACCAGGCAAGGAGAACTAAGGAGGGGGACAAAATGAGCGAAAGTTTCAGGAGATTCAAGCATTTTTCCCTGGGGGAATTCCTGTCCGTAACATCCATTGCGTAAAGCGACAGTAGATAAAAGATGAAAGGAATCAGGTGGAAAAAATATATGGCCAGGCCAGCGAGATTATAGCAGACAGCCCTTGTGGCGAGAGGTTTGAGACGCATTGCCCAAGCCATGCAAAAAGCGGCAAGAAAAAGAGCGACCGCCATATTGTAGCTATAGAATCCCATCATCAGGGTAAAATTGAATACGACTGGAAAGACAAGGAAACCCAAGGGAAGGGGGGGCTTGCCGAACGCCTTGAGCAGCAACGGAACGGTAGCTCCCAGAAGAAACAGATAGATGGTTAGAAAAATTCTTTCGACATCGAGGATCGGGAAAATCTTCAGCAGAGGATAACCGATGATGGTGAATCCGAGATTTGGTACCGCATTCACTTGATGCGTGAAAAAGCTTCCCCATGTTTTACCTCCATTGAGGAGGTCCTGGAGAATGATCAGGTTGTACAGATGGCTGGGACCGTCCTGCGTGGGGAAAAAGGGGACCAGCCAGACCAGCAGCATATGGGCTGAAAGAAGCAGGAGATAAGCGATGTATTCACGACGGAAGTTTCCTGGATGGTGGCTGGAACAGGGAGCATTGTCAGGAAAATTCAAGCTTGTCTCCGACTTCGGTGGAGGTGGTATCAGCGGCGCCGGCAGGGAGTTCCAGGACGCTTGAGGCGTCGAAATGGAGAGTGGTCATGTGGTTGGGCTGGAGATTCCTGTTTATGGCAACGACCGTGTTCTCCTTGTCCAGGAAAACGGCATCGATCGGGAACTTCATGCCAATCGTGTGGATTCCCATGCACGGTTTTAGCCACACTCCTTCACCGGCGCCCATGGTCTGTTTTCCCAGTAGACCCTTCATCCGGTCCAGGATGGATGCCGCCACTACCAGATTATCCGCCAGGTCCTTATGTGATTTTGCATTTGTCGCGCGCATCGATGCTCCCTTCCTGCCCCCCTTGGACACCCGCGTGAATATGGGTGGCCAAGGGGGGGTAACCTGTTATTTCTTGCTGAGTTTTGTGTAAATCAGAGCCAGTTCGACAGCGATGATCAACAACACAATGGAATCGAATGTAATCATGATTTTACCCTCCTTATTGCTGTTATTTTTGCGACTTCGCTGAATTGTACCTTTATTTGAATACTTCCTGGAACTTGAAGAACGCCGGCCCCAGAATGACGACCATCAAGGCCGGGAAAATCAGGAATGCCAACGGGAACAACATCTTTATGGCAGTTTTCGCCGCGGCTTCCTCGGCAATCTGCCTTCTTTTCGTGCGGAGCGAATCCGAGTGAACCCGCAGCGCCACGCCCAGACTCGTGCCGAATCTTTCCGTCTGTATCAGCATGGTGACGAATTGCTTGACATCGTCAACCATGGTCCGTTCTCCCATATCCTTCAATGCAGCTGTTCTCGGCTTGCCGGCCCTGGTTTCCATGGATGCGACCTTGATCTCATCGGCAAGCGGGTTTCCCTTGAACTGGGGACTATCGCAGGTCTTGACCAGCGCGCCGTCAAGACCCAGGCCGGCTTCCACGCAAATGGTCAGAAGGTCGAGCACATCAGGCAGTGTGTGAAATATCTCTATCTTTCTTTTTTCCACCTTATGGGTCAGCCAGAAGCTGGGGGCAAGAAAGCCGACAATGGCAAGGGCCGCCATGTAGAGAATCGACGTGGGCTTCAGGAGATCTCCCTTGGGAAGGGCATAGAATATGGCATACAGGCATGGTAACACAGCCGCAAGAAGAATCTTGCTGCCGAGAAACAGGGGGAGAATCTCCTTCTTCAAACCGGCTGCCTGAAGAGTCTTCGTATATTGAGAGCGCTCCTTCGGCTTGATGGGCAGGCTTTCGCCGACACGCCCCAGGGTTTCCTGCCATTGTGGCACTTCAGCAACAAGAGATGCTGCCTTGGTTTTCTCGTCGGCTATCTTGCCGAGACGTTCCTGGACCGGCGTTCTCCGGGTGAGTATTGGGTACAGGACAACACCGGTCAGAAGGGCCATTGCGATGAATATGCAGCAGGCAATCAAGAAGAGGGATAGCATAAGTGTTTACCTCATATCCGGATGTTTATGATCTTTCTGATGAAGAGAAAACCCATGATCTGCATTAACGCGGCGAATGCCAGCACGTAATTGCCGACCTTCTCCCTTACCAGAACGTCTTCGTAGCCCGGCATCAGGATGTTGAAAAGTATGAAGGTCACGATCGGGAGGGCTGCAAGGATGTAACCCGACATGCGTCCCTGCGCCGTGTAGACCCGCACCTGGCGGCGTATTCTCAGTCGTTCGCGTATGGTCTCCGCCAGCTTGTCCAGGATTTCCGCCAGGTTCCCTCCGACCTCGGCATTTATGCTGAGGGCCGTCACCATGAACCGCAGATCGATGCTCTCTATCCGCTCCGTAATGCTCTGCATCGAATCGGTTACCCGCAGGCCCAGTTTCTGCTGTTCATACGCGGTCTTGAACAGCTCTCCGAGAGGGTCCTGCATTTCCGTGCCGACCAGTTCGACTGCGCCGGTAAGGGAGTGACCGGCCCTGAGCGACCTGGCGAGCATGGTGAGAGCGTCCGGCAGTTGCTCGGTGAATTTTTCCTCCCTCTTTTTTTTGCGATGTGAGAGATAAATAAACGGGATAACCGGCACGAACAGCGCGATGAGTATCATTGCCAGCAGGAATTTTTTGATGATGAACGCGATGAGAAGGATAATCACCAGCAGGATCGCGGGAATGAGCAGGAAGCGGATGGGGGAGATTTTGAGCCCTGCCTGGTCGATCAGCCTTTCCAGCTTTCTAAGCGCTGGAACGCCGGCAATGAAACGGTCCATGGCGGTTGTCTCTTTGATCAGGTCCGCCTTCAACTCATCCGGCAGTATCCCTTCGCCGGTTTCAACAAGGTGCCGAAGCCTCCTTTTCAGGATGGCGCGGGGAGAATCCTTGGCCTCGGCGAACCCGAGGTAAATGGAAAATGTAGCCAGGAATATGGCGCAAAATGTCAGTAATATTATCGGTAGCACATTTTCCCCCTGTCAGAGTTTAGCTTGACATTTCATCCTTTATCCCACCGGCTGCTCAAACACCCCCGGAGGGATTTCGATGCCGGAAATCCGGAAACGCTCCACGAAATGCGGCCGGATGCCGGTGGCAACGTATTCCCCGACCACTTTTCCGTCCTTGTCGATACCCCGCTGGTTATAGACAAAGACATCCTGCATGACGATTGTGTTCCCTTCCATTCCTGTTATCTCCGAAAGCTTCACGAGCTTTCTCGTTCCATCCGGGAACCTGATGATCTGCACGACGATATGGATGGCCGATGCGACCTGCTCCCTGATGGCCCTCGACGGGAGCTCCATACCTGCCATCAGGACCATTGTCTCCAGCCTTGACAGTGCATCCCGTGTTGTGTTGGCGTGGATGGTGGAGAGTGAGCCGTCGTGACCGGTGTTCATCGCCTGGAGCATGTCAAGGGCTTCGCCGCTTCGGACCTCGCCGACGATTATGCGGTCAGGACGCATACGCAGGGCATTTCGCACCAGATCACGCTGGGTGACCTCGCCTTTCCCTTCGATATTGGGAGGCCGCGTTTCCAGGCGTACCACGTGCTCCTGCTTCAGGTGGAGCTCGGCGGAATCCTCGATGCTTATGATCCTTTCGGTTGTCGGTATGAATTCCGACAGGGCATTCAGAAGGGTTGTCTTGCCTGTGCCGGTACCGCCGGAAATGAGGATGTTGACCCGTGTCTTCACGGCCCCTTCGAGTATTTTCGCTATCCGTTCATCCACGGAACCGAATCTGATCAGATCATTCATCTTGAGTGGCTCCACGCCGAACCGCCGAATGGAAAGGGCAGGGCCGTCAATGGCCAGGGGAGGGATAATGGCATTCACCCTGGAACCGTCCGGCAGCCGGGCGTCCACGAATGGAGAAGATTCGTCGATCCTTCTGCCGACCTTGGAAACGATCCTCTCGATAATCTGGAGCAGATGGGCATCGTCGCGGAAGACAACATCCGTCTTTGCCAGCTTGCCGAAACGCTCTATATAGACCTTGGAGCTGCTATTGACCAGGATGTCGGAAATGTCCGGGTCAGCCAGAAGGGGCTCGATGGGGCCGAGGCCGAAGGTTTCGTGCTGCACCTCAACGATCAGCCGCTCCTGCTCCTGCTGATTGAGCGGCACCCGCTCCTCGGCGATCAGCGACTCTATTACGCGCCGGATCTCCCGGGCAAGCTCACCACTTTCAAGCACGTCCATTTTCCCGAGATCGATCCGCTCGATCAGTCGCCGGTGAATCCGGCTTTTCAAATCCTGGAAGAACCGGGTGTCTTTGCCTATGGATGACATTTCCATTGGATCATCAGGGTTCGTGATTGGCATATTTGTTCTCCCGTTAGTATGGTCCTCGGACGTTTGGCACGATTCAGCCTGTTTGCCCCTTTATCATGTCCGCCAGGTTTTTGATCGCCCTGCTGACATCCGATCTGGGCGTTAGCGAGACAAGCGGAATTCCCTTGTTTATCGAATCCACGACGTCGGCATATTCGTTGGGTATGGTCAGGAATACCTTGAAATCCAGGACCTTTTCGGCATCTTCCACCCGTATGTCCGCTTTGTGGATATACCTGTTGACCACGAGCTTCAGCTTGTCCTTGCGCAGTCCCTTTTTACCCAGCGCGCTCAGGTATCTCTTGGCGTTCTTCAGCGACGGGAGCCCCAGCACGGTGTTGAACAGCACCATATCTGAGCTTTCAAAGGCGGCCATGTTGCAACCGGCGAGATGCCCCCCCGAGTCTATGACGATATAGGTGAACGCGCCTTTCAATATCCCCAGGACGCGTTTCACCTGTTCCGGGGTGATATCGAACGTTTCCTCCACTTCCAGCGGCTCGGCAAGGACGTAGACACCCGAGGCGTGGCGCGTCATCGCGGTTATCAGGAAGCTGGCGTCAAGCCGGGCAATGTTGGTGGTGACGCTGCTCAGGGTGTAGGATGGGTTGACGTCCAGGAAGGAAGAGACATCGCCGCTGAAGAGATTGAGGTCGACCAGGGCCACTTTCTCGTTCTCGCTGGCAAGAGCCGCGGCCAGATTGACCGCTATGGTGGTGGTTCCCATGCCGCCGAGGGGATTATAGATACTGATGACCTTTCCAGCTTTATCCGGCTTTGCGGCAGGGGGCTGGACCCACAGTCTTCCCACCTTGTGCAGCTCTTCGCTCAGTTCCGCGGAATCGACCGGTTTCAGGAGATACGCGACTGCGCCGGCCCGCATAACGCCGAGAATCCAGTCCGGGTTCTTTTCCGCTGCTGTTACGAAAACCGACAATCTCGGGAAACGGGAGAGAAGGTAGTGTATCTCTTCAACCCCCTTTGCCAGGTCCTTCACATCCAGAATGACCACCATGGGGTTGGTGGACTGGATTATCCTCACTCCTTCGTTGAAGTCATCCACGGATCCCATGGTTTTCACCATGTCGCCAAAGGGGACCAGCAGTGCGGCAATGGCGTCGCGTGAGGCCTTGTCGGAATCGATTATTACGTGAGTTACGTGTGGAGGCATCTGGTTGTAAATCCTTTCTTGGGTTGCCTGGTTTATCTGTTAGAAAATCCCTCGATTCATTACCAGCCTGACCTTGCCGCCTCTCCAACGGAGTCCGTTGATTTCGGGGTACAATTCCGAGAAAGGGCGGCCCCCTTCTATCATCGGCGCCACGGCATGGGCATAGGCGGTATTGCCATTATTCCCCCAAAAACCGGTCTTTATTGTTTTTTTGTCAGCTTCCGTCATTTGGGAAGGTTCTTTACTTGAGTATCCGTCTATCTGGAGAAGGACGTAACCAACCACGGTCACGGCATTGGGCATTTTCGGGTCATGGTCCGTATTAAAAGTGCCGTCGTACACCATTGCAACAATTTGCTCGCCCGGAGGATAAACATCTTGAAAACTTTTCCCGTCGACTTCCTGATTAAGTGACACCTTTCCGCTGGTCTCCATATGGGCAACCGTTGCATAAGGTTTATCGGAGGTATTGGGTTTGGTGTATTCTGTCAGGTAGTATTTATCCGTGTATTTTTCCTTTACGGCAGTAGGGGGAACATAATCGTAACCATTGACGAGATATTGCATCGCCAGATCACTTGTTGACCTGACATCTCCCTGGGTGATTTTGGCTAATGGCCCGTCGAAGACATTAACAGAGGGATAGCAGTCTTCAACAGCCTTGGCCCCAAAACCCAACTGATACCATGTTCCTTCGACAGCATCATAGCTGCTGCTCCTGAAGTTGAGGTTTACGAATCCGTTAATTGCCTGGTCTCCTCCTACCTCGCTCGCCGGGACATTGGAGTTTGCCTGGCTCCCCAGGATCGCAAAGATTTTGCCGAAGGCCTTTTCGGTCCCATAAATAGGGCCGATGGAGGTATCTCTGACAAAACTGTTTGGATATGCGTGTACTTCCTTGGCATAAGGAACCTGTGGATTATTTTTCCAAATAGGGTCGCTAGGGTCTTTTCTGTTCATTACCTCTTTGTCGAGCCAATATTCGTTGACGACTATCGGTGCTAAAGACGCCGGCTCGGAATCCGCCACTGCCTCGGCCGCTGTCCCCATTGTTTCCCATCCGAGCACCCTGCTGATGAACAGCCTTACCTGTCCCAAGGGGGATTGCGTTGTTCTCCTGACTCTCACCTGCACCGCGTTGGGGTTGGTCATGGTCGGCGTGTAGGTAGCAGTTGCCGAATCCCAGAAGCCGATGGTTATGTCGTTATCGTCAGTCAGTTCGTTTACACCTGCAGTCAACTCTACGGCCCCGGACAATGACGTTCCGGCCGCGTTGTTCTGTTCAGAGATCCTTTTGGCTTCCGTTTTTACGGAACTCAAATACAGGGACGGATCACAAGGGGCCGAGCCGTACGCCTCGTTCAGCTTGGCAGCCCCTGCCAGCGCCCCGGCGTCTGCGGCATTCTGCAGCTGTCCCTTGACGACGTACATGTAGCTGATATCGAGCGCCAGGCCGACGAAGCCGACCAGGACGAACAGCAGGATGGCGACGAGGACGATCGTGATGCCTTTGTTGTTGTTTAGGGGGTTATGTAATTTGTTAATGTTCATCTTTGATACCCATTGTGCCTTCAAGAGCATTTTATTCAAATAGAACTTGTTAACGAACTAGCGCGACGCCCTTGCCCAATGGCAGGCCCGTGGGACATTCAACGCAAAATAGAGTTGATATGCTGAACCCTCTTTTATCATCTGGTGTCCGCAATGTACCTGTTATCACCATAGTGGCAACTCGCTGTACGTGGTATCTTTCGTTTTTGCCCTGAGCGCTTGGCGGGCAGGCATTAGTACAAGGATTTGGCGGTACGCCAGGCGGATCACAAGCTACACCTAGGCAAGTGTTTGGATTATATCCATCCGCACATCTACGATCCACGACCGGAACCGCGACAGTCCATGATGTAACCGCTCCGGTTACAGGATCAAATGTTTTACTATCTTTTTCATAATTCCTATCCGCAAATGCAACTTCAAGTTCCTTGAATGCCTCGCCGGGTCCGTTGTTGGTTGTTATACACAGATCACACAGGCTGGATACTTTTTTCCGCCCCCATATTAAGTCAACGACATCCCCGTTTTTGCCTATATTCGGTGCTTGCTCGCATCTGAAAGAAGTCCAAGCTACCTTTTGCACATCTGGTATTCCTGGTGGATCTTGAAAATACAGGTTTGTGTTGGACAATGCGCATGTGTCGATGCAGATGGTTATCCCTGGTAACCCAAGCGGTTTCCGAAAAGCGACAGCTTCAGCTCCCGGACTCATGAAAGGAACCCCTGGACCTACACCCAAAAGGGCAAATATTCTTCCGAGAAAAGTGGCGACTTGTCCCTGATTTGCGGCATCTGCGCCAGGTACAGATCGGCGTGTTCTTACTTGAATGGCATTGATAGGAGTTCTGCCTGCTGAATAGTTCTTAAAGTTCCAATTCCCGAATGTTATGTCGTTACCTCCACTTACGAAAGCGTCGGACAAAGTATTGGTAGGGGGTGTAGATGCAACAGCCACGCTTTCCCTGGCTGCGGTATTTTTTGCCGCGAATGATACGGCAGCTGACCTTGCGCTGTATTGGTTGAAGGTGAGGTCAGCCGGGTTTATCTTCGCTGCCCCTGCCAAGGCAGCCGCATCGGCGGCATTCTGTAGCTGCCCCTTGACGCTGTACATGTAGCCAATGTCGATTGCCAAGCCCAGGAAGCCGATGAGCATCACGATCAGGATCGCGATGTAAACCAGCGCTATCCCTTTCTTATTTCCCGATTTGAATATCTTCATCGCAGGCCCCATGGTGTTTGTTATTTCTGAATCTGTGATGGGTTTTGTAGGGGCACCCTTTAGGCCCGTCAGGGTCCTTGCGGGTGCCCGAAATCTGGATACCCGCAAGGGGTATCCCTACAACATCACGGTATCGTAGGCACCCAGTTCAACTCACGCTTTTCCTCGGCGGTCGGGCGGTTGTCGGTCGGGAATGCCGGCTTCGTGCCAGGAGTCATCGGCTTGATGATTTTCGGAGTGACAAAGAACACCAGCTCTTTTTCCTTCAACTCTTTTTGCGTAGAGCGGAAGAGGGCGCCAAGTATCGGGATGTCCCCGAGAAGCGGAATCTTCGACATGGTCCTTATTTCGTCTTCCTGCAGAAGACCGGCCATCACCAACCCTTCACCTTCTCTCAGCTCAACTTCGGTCTTGACGCTCCTGGTGTCGATGATCGGGTAGCCGTTCACCTGAAGGGTCCCGGATATACTGCTAACTTCAGCAGGATCAATCTTGAGGGTTATCACGCCGTTATCCTGGACTACCGGAGCAAAATTCAACTTGACCCCGACGTCCTGGAATACGATGGATGTGGTCGCGGTACCGCCGGTGCTGGTCACGATGTTGTAGGGTATCTTGCTCCCTGCCAGAAACTCGCCTTTCTGCCCGCTCTTGACCAAGAGATTCGGTTCGGCAAGAATCTTGGCCATGCCCTTGGTTGCCAGAGCTTGGATAACCGCGCCAATGCCGGCAGGGAAGTAGGAAACACCAGCCTGGAAGGCATTCAGCGGGTTGTAGGTGCCAAGCGCCGGTACATTACCAGCTATGCCCGTGCCTGTTCCTGATGAGACAGTGGTTGCTCCACCCGATGTAGTTACGGTCGAGCCACCCTGGGGCGCGCCGATGATGTTGTAGAATCCCTCTGCGGTGTTCCCCTTGATAAGGCCGCTGACACCGAGTTGCCTGAGGGCGTTCTTGTCAACCTGGGCAACCTTTACCTCCAGGAGAACCTGTGGAACCTCCACCTGTATCTGGTTAATGACCTTGGCTGAATACGCCTGGGCGATTTGCACCGCCTTGGCTGCGACAAACTCGCTGGAGGCCTTGCCGGTGAGAATCAGGGAGTCCTTGACATAGGCGGCGGTAATGGTGTCGTTCGGCGCGACATCCTTGATCTGTGCCTCGATCATGCTCGTATCGCCGACAACGGCAATGTCGAAAAAGGTAGGTTTGGCCGCACCCTTCTCCCAGACGATCAGGGATGTCGTGCCGGTTGCCAGTCCGTTGATCTGCACCTGGCGAGGTGAGATCAGGACTATATCGGCAATGGCCGGGTTCGTGATGGATATCCTTTCGGCCGGCTTGCCCAAGTTGAGAATGGTGCTCTTGTTGACGACAACCTCTGTCGGGACTCCCCCGAAGCTGGCCACTGCCGACACTAGAGTGAAGGCGAGGGCAATAACGAGGGTAATCCATGATTTTTTTCTGACCGGGTTCATAGTCGTACCTCGCAATTTTATGTAATTATTGTCCTTCTTCCGGGACGAATTCACGCGTGGATTTCGTGGTGCCCTTGATCATCTCCACCGAGTAGGGTGGGGGGCCGGCCGGTTTTGTGGGGGCCTTGGCTACGGGCGCTTGCCGTTTGCCTTTTCTCGACACCCGTGCCGGTGCAGAAGAAACCGGCCTTACGCCCAAAACCTTCCCTATGGTCGCGCCCTTGGCGTCCACGGTTTCTGTGTCGACGATATTCCGCAGCAGCAGTTGCAGGGTTCCCTTGGATGAAGCAAGCACCAGTTTTTCGGCGTCATCAGGTACCAGGTCGAGCGTGACAGTGGGGACAACCACCGGTTTCCCTTCCTTCTGCTCGGTTATCTGACCGGTTGCCAGAATCGTCACGTCCTGAAGAACGATCTTGCTTAGCGGTTCCGGGGCGCCGGTCGGAGTTGTCGTTACGACCACGTCCACCCTGTTGTGCGGGGCCAGGAAGCCGGCCACGCCCGCGACCTCGTTGACCGCAACGGTAACCGCGCGATGCCCCTTGGGGACGATATAGGTCATGAGGCCGGCAGCCTGCGCGCCTTCCTTGGGAATCAGCTTCGGCTCGGTTATGACGTCTCCCGCGCTGATCTGCCGGATAATGATTCTGCCGGCAATAGCGTTCGGGTCGGTGAAGCTCCCTTGGGGAATGCTGTCCTTGGGCCAGCCGACCAGCTTCAGTTGGCTCGCATCGAGCTTGGTGCCAATGGGGAGGTCTGCCGCGGCCACGACTATCCGCTCCGCCTGGCCGGCGCCCTTCGCTTTAAGCGATTCTCTTTGCATGAAGGTGACGATGCCCCAGGTCGCCAGTCCTGCAAAGACCAGAGCAACCAGCGTCACGATGATTAGTGCCCTGTGTCGGCTCATAATACTCCTCCCTCCTTGACTGTTTTGGATTCGAGTTTTTTATTCATAGCGCATCGACGCCTCTCCGACGAGAGTAGGCGAAATCGTTATAAGCCTGGTTAGAGATTCGAACGGGATTGTGACACTGACATATACCGTATCGCCAGTCTGGGCATTTCCTGATCTGGCGTTTCCAGTTTGATCATAAATATCTATATCTATATCGACCGGGCCCTTGACTATTGTTGCAAATCGGCAACAGACATCTTTATCGGTAAGTGTACCGAACAGGATGCTTCCCCCTCCTGCGGAAGAACAATCGACCGAGCCACAATTCGCTGTATAATCCACGTCAGGACTCGTTGATGTATTGGCGGTAAGGTTAGGGGTAACAACCGCGATTCTGGCTATCCCTCTGGCCGCGTTGTTGGCAGTGTTCTTGAAATACATGGCCCTGCCGAATTCCATGATGCCGATGATTACAAGCATCAGAAATATGAGAATCAGGGCGGTTTCAACCAGGGTCTGTCCTTTGTTGTTCTGAATATGCATGAAAGTCACCTTGGGGACTGGATAACGTTATTGATCCATTCCAATTCCACGTAGGAGCCGCCTTCAGGCGCGATTATCGCGGGCTGAGCCTGCTCCTACATTGAAACTGTAGGGACAGAGGGGTTTCCCCCTCTGTCCCAATCTGCCGCCGATTAGCTGGCAGGCGGCTGCAGCGCCGAGTTGACAGCACTGTACACATTGCATGTGGACCGGCCGACTGCGGTTACAATGGCGATGACCACGATGGCGATGAGCACCAGCAGCAACGCGTATTCCACGAGTGTCTGACCTTTTTCGCTTCTGATGGAGCCGATGATTCTGCAGTACAGTTCATTCAGGTAATTCATTTGTCCTACCTCCTCTCGTTGATGGATAGCTGCTTTGAAAATGCCTCTCTTTATTTCTTTGCCATCCGCGATTTCATCACCCCCCTGCCGGGAATGTGATTCAGGCCGATTAGCAAGATTCATGCTTACATTTCTAACACCGGTCAAAGGTTTGTCAAATGCACAACGAAATTTTTTTGCAGTGCAGGGGGAGTGAAGATGGGAGAAGGATTAAATCTTGGCAGGATCGCGGGTATAGAGAATATGCTGAACAAACGCCTGGCGCACTGATACGATTGTTTCGCCGCGTTGAATGATTCCGGCCTCATTGATGGGGCCAAGTTTTTCCGAAGCCAATGCAAGATAAGGGACCTGCCCGGGTTGGATAGCCATTATGCGTGTGCAGGTGGCGTCCACGGCAACCAGGTTGCGCCCCATAACGATTACGCCTGCGTGCCGGGGTGTGCCCGTGAGGGGACCGTCCCCCTCCATGCCGGTTATGCCGTCCACAATGGCAAAGTGGGGCTTGAGAGTCTCATTGATGTCCAGGATCATTTTTTCCGGGCCTTCGCGGTGGAGCAGATTCTTTGGCCAGCCGTAATAACAGCCGGGCATGACTCCGAACATGTTTTTGAGGGAAAGGCTTACACCAACCCAGTGGGTTTTCAGTTTGGGCATTGAGACGATCCAGTCCGCCCGCCTGAGAGTTGCCGGAAAGACAAGGGTTGAGATGCGGGACAGACGGCCGGAATTTTGTACGGCATATACCGGGTCGTAGTTAAGGTCTGTGAAGGGAATACGGTCCTCGTGGAGTATTTCGCCAAGCCCGGTTTCTTCGAGGACCATGTGGGTATCGCGGCAGAATCCTGGACCTTCGGCCACCATGACTTCTGCCGCACCAAGACGCAGAAACGCCTCGATTGCTCCGCGCACGACAAGCGGGTGGGTCGTGACGTGGATCTTTCCCTTGCATGGCTCGACCATGTTCGGCTTGAGAAGAATTTTCTTCCCTTTGATCTCCTGACGCGAGATCCCCAGTTCGAGCATCCCTGCAAGAATGACCGAGGCTATCTCCTTGTCGTAACCATCGATTTTGCCGACAAATACTGGTGCCTGTTGCCTCGCATGGTGACAGCCGCCAAGGCTCATTCCGGATGCGACGGCAAGGCTTCCCGCAAGGGTTCCCTTGAGAAAATGCCGCCGGGATATGCCGGATGTCATGAGAAGGTGAGGGGTGTCCGGAGCATTGTGACGTTTCATTTAAGCGCCTGTTTCAGCCCGTGTTCGGAATGGTTTGCAATGACCAGCAGGGAGAGGAGCGTGGTGTCGAAATCTCCGTACTTGTGCCGCAGATTGTGGGCCTCCGCAAGGAGCCTTTCGGTCGGCGAAGGCCTCATCCCCCATGCGGAGAGCCCCAGGATGCTCCAGCAGAGGGAGAGGGGGGTATTGGTCACGCTGATTTCCTTTTTCAGGTAATCGATGCTTTTATGGACCACCTCTCCCGTAGCGCACCCCTCCAGGGCAGCGAGTGCGATCCCCGTGGTATGGGTCTGGGGTGGGACCTCATGCTCGTACATGACCGGAATTCCATAATTCCATCCGCCGTGGGGAAGCTGCCGGTCAAGAAGCATCCTGATTCCTTCGCTGCAGCGCTCGTGATCCCCATATCCGGCGACATTCAGCGCCAGAAGGGACAATGCCGTCGGCTCTACCCAGGAGTGGGCATCGGTCACCCACGGCCAGCCGCGAATGGCAGTATCATAATCGCAGGGATAGCCGGCCGGCTTCTGCCAATGAAAACCGGTTATTCCCAGCAGAAAATCAATCGCCCGACGTATGTTCTGCCGGTGCAGGTCCGAGCCATGCCACGCAAGGAGCGCAATGGGGGTTGGCCAGAAAACTTCGGGATGGTCGCTGTAAAAACTCACCCTGCCGTCGGACGATTGGATAGACGCCAGCTTGTCAAGGGCAGAAGAGATGAGATCGTTTCGAGCACCGGCCATTTTGAGGGCGATAGCGCCCCAAGCCGTGGCTTCAGGGTTGAAAGCGCCACCGCTGTGTGCTGCAAATCCGCCATCCGCTGCGGTTCTTCCGGATATTGCTTCGAGAAGCGCAGGAAGGTTTAGATGGGGCATGAAATGTTTTCCTTATAAATTGAGCGTACTAAAAAATATCGTGCCGGCATGGATGTGTCAATCAAGCGCTGCTAGTAACGTCCAAAAGCTTACCACTCCCAGCCCCTCCTAAAATAGGAGGGGAGCAACGCCCCCTCCTTGGTTAGGAGGGGGCGGGGGGGTGGTCGAGGGATTTGAAGAGGGGAAATACCACGCAAATCCAGCATTAATCCTTGAAGATGAACCATTTTTTGAGTATAGTGTCAACCTTTGACAGGAAACGGACTCGGAAATATTGGAGGATAGAACAGTGACGGATATTCTTGGTGATTGGAAGCGGACACATTACTGCGGCGAGTTGAAAGCCGCTGATATAGGGAAAGATGTCGTCCTGATGGGATGGGCCATGCGCCGCCGCGACCATGGCGGGCTGATCTTCGTCGACCTGCGCGACCGGGAAGGTTTGGCGCAGATCGTCTTTGATCCCGAAGTGTCCAGGGATGCCCATGCCAAGGCCGAGCAGATCCGTAACGAGTTTGTTCTCGCGGTTAAGGGGACAGTGATCGCCAGGCCGGAAGGTACTGTCAATCCCAACATGAAAACAGGCGAAGTGGAGATAAGGGTAGACGAATGCCGGCTCCTCAACCCCTCCAAACCTCTGCCGTTCACTCTGGACGACTATGTTGATGTTGCCGAGAACCTTCGTCTCAAGTACCGCTACTTGGATATGCGCCGTCCCGCCATCCAGGAAAACCTCATGCTCCGCTCGAAGGTTTCCCAGATAACAAGGCAATATCTCACAGAAAAGGGTTTCCTTGAAATCGAGACTCCGTTTCTCACCAAGTCGACCCCGGAAGGGGCACGCGACTTCCTTGTTCCTTCCCGTATCCACAAGGGGCAGTTCTATGCGCTCCCCCAGTCCCCCCAGCTCTTCAAGCAGATTCTGATGATCGCCGGCTTCGACCGCTATTTCCAGGTCGTCCGCTGCTTCAGGGACGAGGACCTGCGCGCCGACCGCCAGCCGGAATTCACCCAGATCGACTGCGAGATGTCGTTCATCGATCGGGAAGATATCATCCGGGTCATGGAAGGGCTTATCGCCACCATTTTCAAGCAAGCAAAAGAGGTTGATGTGCCGCTTCCGGTGCCGCGCATGACCTATGCGGAAGCGATCCGCCGCTTTGGCGTTGACAACCCGGACATTCGTTTCGGCCTGGAGCTGGTCGAGCTGACCGACATCGTTAAAGGCTCCGGCTTCAAGGTCTTCGCCGAGGTGGCAGCAGGCGGCGGGATCATCAAGGGACTGAATGCCAAGGGTTGCGCCCGTTTCTCCCGCAAGGAGATCGACGACCTCACCGATTTCGCCAGGATTTACGGCGCCAAGGGGCTCGCCTATGTGAAGATCGAGCAGGGGCAGTGGCATTCACCCATAGCCAAGTTCTTCACTGAAGCGGAGATCGCCTCCATGAACCAGGCCTTCGGCGCGGAGGAGGGGGACCTGCTTCTGTTCGTGGCGGACAAGCCCAAAGTGGTTAACGATTCTCTCGGCAAGCTGCGCAATCACCTTGCCCAGCTTCTCGGTCTCGTCAGCAAGGACGATTACCGTTTCGTCTGGATTACCGACTTCCCGCTTCTGGAGTGGGACGAGGAGGATAAGCGCTGGGCCGCGGTTCACCACCCGTTCACCGCACCGATGGACGAGGACGTGGAGTTCGTGGAATCCGATCCTGGGCGCTGCCGGGCCAAGGCGTACGACCTGGTGCTCAACGGCAACGAGATCGGCGGTGGTTCCATCCGTATCCATCAGGAGCAGGTTCAGTCCCTCATGTTCAAGATGCTCGGCCTCGCCGAGGAGGAGGCGCGATCCAAGTTCGGCTTCCTGCTGGACGCCCTGGAGTACGGCACCCCCCCGCACGGCGGCATCGCCTTCGGCATGGACCGTCTGATCATGCTCCTTACCGGCAGCGATTCCATCCGCGATGTCATAGCTTTCCCCAAGACGCAGAAAGGGGCCTGTCTCATGTCCGAGGCCCCGTCGCCGGTTGACCAGAAGCAGTTGCGCGAGCTCGGATTGCGCGTAAGAAGCGAGGACGCCGGGAATTGATGTTGATTCCCCGCGGAATAGCGGCACTACTCATTCTTCTACTGCCGGTTTTCTGGGGATGTGCCGCCAGGGTTCCCAAGGGAATGACCGAATCCCGTGCCATTCTCGAGCAGACCCGTACCAAGGGTGACGATAAGATCCTCCCGGCGGAATACCGCAGCATCGAAGAAACCGTCATCATGGCTGAAGTCTTGTTGAAAGACGGGGATGATGATGAGGCGGAGCGGCTTTTTCTCCTTGCATGGTCAAAGGGGATGTTGCTGCGAAAGAAACTCGAAGAGGAAAAGGCCAGGGTGCACGCAGAGAAGCTTTTGCGCGAAGAGGCTGAACGCCTGAAGGCCGAGCAGAAGCGCCTCGCCGAGATCGAGGAGCAGAAGCGCCTCGCCGAGGAGAAGCTTCGAGAAGAGGAAAAGAAAAGGAGGGAGCGGGAGAAGGAGAAAACTGAACGGGAACGACCGCTCCCTCCTTATTATACTGTCAAGCGTGGCGAAACCCTGCCACAAATTGCCGCGCGACATGAAGTCTACAATGACCAGACCCTCTGGCCCCTTATCTATAGGGCCAACCGGGATCAGATCCGCGACCCGCGGTTCATATCGCCCGGACAGGTGCTTCGCATCCCCAGAAACGTCAGCCGCGAAGATATTGCCGAAGCACGCAGGTTCTCCGCAGGAAAATCTTTCCATTAAAACATCCTTTCATGCTCCTTTGGAGCCATGTCATAGCAAGTATTTTCCCTCTTTTTTTCTTGACACCACATACTGTATACTGTATACACAAACCATATCTCCGTATACGGCCGACATGGCCGATGAAACGCGAGTCCGCCGCTTTCCTTAATCAATCAAGCCTCTGGCGATACAGGCATTAAATCCAAGGAGAGAACATGACAACACACAAGATTATCTGGACCGAAATCGATGAAGCTCCCGCACTGGCAACCTATTCGCTGCTGCCGATAGTTCAGGCATTTACCAAGGGGACCGGCGTAGAAGTCGCAACAAGTGATATCTCCCTTGCCGGCAGGATAATAGCAAGCTTTCCCGAAAATCTGACCGAGAATCAAAGGATACCTGATAATCTTGCTCAGCTGGGTGAACTTACGCAGAAGCCAGAAGCCAATATCATCAAGCTGCCCAACATCAGCGCTTCGGTCCCCCAGCTGAAAGAGGCCATCAAAGAGCTTCAATCCCAGGGTATCAATGTTCCCGACTATCCTGAAGACCCGAAAAACGACGCAGAGAAAGAGATCCAGGCGCGTTATGCCAGGTGTCTGGGAAGCGCCGTAAACCCGGTGCTGCGCGAAGGCAACTCTGACCGTCGGGCACCGCTCTCGGTAAAGAATTTTGCCAAGAAGAACCCGCACAAGCTGGGTGCCTGGGCTGCGGACTCCAAGGCCCATGTGGCCCACATGACCGGCGGCGATTTCTACGGCAACGAGAAGTCGGTCGTCATGCAGAACGGCGGCGATTTCAAGATCGAGCTGGTCGGCAAGGATGGCAAGACGACCGTCCTGAAGGACAAGCTGTCCGCTGGGCAGGGAGAGATCCTCTCCGGCACCTTCATGAGCGCCAGGGCCCTCCGTAAATTCTACGCCGATCAGATCGAAGAGGCGCAAAAGCAGGGTCTGCTGCTCTCCCTGCACCTCAAGGCAACCATGATGAAGGTTTCGGACCCGGTCATGTTCGGCTATGCCGTGACTGTATTCTTCAAGGATGTATTTGACAAGCATGCCGCGACCTTCAGGGAACTGGGCGTGAACCCCAACCTGGGCCTTGGCGAGCTATACAAGAAGATCGCGGTTCTGCCGGAAGCCAAACGGGCCGAGATTGAGGCCGACATCAAAGCTACATACGGCAAGCGGCCGGCACTGGCCATGGTTGACTCCGACAAGGGGATTACCAACCTGCACGCTCCCAACGACATCATCGTCGACGCCTCCATGCCGGTTGTTGTGCGCGATTCCGGCAAGATGTGGGGCTCCGACGGACAACTGCACGACACCAAGGCCCTGATTCCCGATCGCTGCTATGCAACCTTCTATCAGGAGATCATCGAGGACTGCCAGAAGCACGGCGCCTTTGATCCGGCCACCATGGGTTCGGTCCCCAACGTGGGTCTGATGGCTCAGAAGGCCGAAGAGTACGGCTCCCACCCCACCACGTTTATCCTCCCTGCCGACGGCACCGTTCGGGTGGTCGATGCATCCGGTAAGGCCCTGATGGAGCATAGTGTAGAAGTCGGTGATATCTGGCGTATGTCACGCGTAAAGGACATCCCGATTCAGGATTGGGTCAAGCTGGCGGTGAACAGGGCCAGGGCAACCGGCGCTCCTGCCGTATTCTGGCTGGACAAGAACCGGGCCCACGATGCCAACGTGATCGCAAAGGTTGAGAAGTACCTGAAAGACCACGATACCGCCAGTCTGGAGTTCCATATCCTGGCGCCGGTCGAGGCAATGAAGTTCTCCCTCGAGCGGATCCGCAAGGGGCTCGACACCATTTCCGTCACCGGCAACGTGCTCCGTGACTATCTCACAGACCTCTTCCCGATCCTGGAGCTGGGCACCAGCGCCAAGATGCTCTCCGTAGTGCCGCTCCTGGCTGGCGGCGGGCTGTTCGAAACCGGCGCGGGCGGTTCCGCTCCCAAGCACGTACAGCAGTTCGTAAAGGAAGGTTACCTGAGATGGGATTCCCTCGGGGAGTTTTCAGCGCTTGGTGCCTCCCTGGAGCACATCGGCACAACGTTCAGGAATGATAAGGCTGTCGTTCTGGCAGAGACCCTCGATCAGGCGATTGCCAAGTTCCTGGACAACAACAAGTCTCCCGCCCGCAAGGTCGGTCAGATCGACAACCGCGGCAGCCATTTCTACCTGGCCATGTACTGGGCAGAGGCACTTGCCGCTCAGAACAAGGACGCCGAATTCAAGGCGAAGTTTGCCAAGATTGCAAGCCAACTGAAAGAGAACGAGGCAAAGATCAACGAGGAGTTGCTTGGTGCCCAGGGCAAGCCTGTCGATATGGGTGGCTACTATCACCCGAATTTCGATAAGACGTCCAAGGCCATGCGCCCCAGCGCAACCCTGAATGCGATAATCGACGCTATCTGACAAGAAACAGGTAATTAACACCAATCTTTTCAAGGAGGAAAACCCATGGCAAGAAAGAAGATTGCATTAATCGGTGGCGGACAGATCGGTGGCGTTCTTGCACAGCTTGCGGCTCTTCGGGAGCTGGGTGATGTGGTTCTGTTCGACATCGTCGAAGGGCTTCCCCAGGGGAAATGTCTCGACATCGCCGAGGCCGCGCCTGTGGACGGCTTCGATGTCAACCTGACGGGTGCCAACAGTTATGAGGACATCAAGGGCTCCGACGTGGTCATCGTCACCGCCGGTCTTCCCCGCAAGCCGGGCATGAGCCGTGACGACCTGATCGAGGTCAATTCCAAGATCATGACCTCTGTTGCCGAAGGGATCAAGCAGTACGCCCCGAACTCATTCGTCATCGTGATTTCCAACCCTCTCGATGCGATGGTAACCCTCTGCCAGAAAATCACCGGTTTCCCTTACAACCGCGTCATCGGCCAGGCAGGCGTGCTGGACTCGGCCCGCTTTCAGGCGTTCATCGCCTGGGAACTGGGCGTTTCCGTAAAAGACGTCAACGCCATGACCCTCGGCGGCCACGGCGACGACATGGTGCCGCTGGTTCGATACGCCAGCGTGAATGGCATCCCGGTCGTGGAGATACTTGAGCGCAAGTATAAGAGCAAGGAGAAGGCCAAGGAGGTCATGGAAGCCATGGTAAAGCGCACCCGCGGAGCAGGGGGCGAGGTTGTCGCCCTCCTCAAGACCGGTTCCGCCTTCTACTCCCCGGCTTCCTCGGCCATTGCCATGGCAGAGTCGATCCTCAAGGACCAGAAGCGCGTTCTCCCCACCTGCTGCTTCCTGCAGGGCGAGTTCGGCGTGAACGGCTACTATGTCGGCGTACCTGCTGTTCTCGGCGAGAAGGGTGTCGAGCAGATCATCGAGTTCGCTCTTGACGCCGAAGAGCAGGCAATGATGGACAAGTCGGTCGCAGCGGTAAAAGGGCTGGTAGACAGCCTGAAATAATCTGGCAGCTAAGTTCTTCCAAATGTAAAAGAAGGGCGCAATGCCCTTCTTTTACATTATGACAGGGCATATTGTTGGCTGTTCCTAACAAAACCAACATTTTCTGCAAAATCAATAAAGGAGCGTACGTAGATGGAAAAAAAGCTTCCGACAATCGAGATTATCGAGAAGTATTGCAAGGGGTGCCACATTTGCGTCGAGTTCTGCCCGACCAAGGTCCTGGAGATGCAGGGATTCGTGGCGGCGGTCAAAAACCTGGAGGCCTGTATCAAGTGCATGCAGTGTGAACTCCGGTGCCCTGACTTCGCAATCAAAGTAAAACCTTAATAAAGAACAGGAGGTATCTACAGTGGCAAAGAAAGTTGCGTTCCTTCAGGGTAACGAAGCTGCTGCGCACGGCGCCTTGTACGCCGGCTGCCGCTTTTTCGCCGGCTACCCGATCACCCCTTCCACCGAAGTGGCCGAGGTGTTGTCCAATGAGCTTCCCAAGGTCGGTGGCAAATTCATCCAGATGGAAGACGAGATCGCTGCCATGGCGGCCGTAATCGGCGGTGCACTGGGCGGTGCCAAGACACTTACCGCGACTTCCGGCCCGGGACTTTCCCTCAAACAGGAACTTATCGGCTATGCCTGCATTGCCGAAATTCCCTGCGTCATCTACAACGTTATGCGTGGTGGCCCCTCCACCGGCATGCCGACCGGTCCTTCCCAGTCTGATATCATGTGCGCCCGCTGGGGTACCCATGGCGATCATGCCACTATCGCTCTGCTGCCTGCCTCCGTGCAGGAATGCTTCGAGATGACCGTGCAGGCCTTCAATCTGGCCGAGAAGTATCGTCTGCCTGTGTTCGTCATGCCGGACGAGATCGTCGGTCACATGCGGGAGAGGATCGAGTTCCCCGAGCCCGGCGAAATGGAAGTGCTCGACCGCATCAAGCCGACCGTCCCCCCCGAGCAGTACAAGCCCTATGACACCCAGTTCGGCGATGTGCCCCCCCTGGCATCTTTCGGCTCCGGCTACAAGTTCCATGTGACCGGTCTCAACAAGCTTCCCGACGGCTTCCCCACCACCAAGGCTGATTATGTTCAGGCCGAGGAGGAGCGTCAGATCCGCAAGGTTATGGCCGATGTGGACAATATCGTCGATTTCGAAGAATACCTGCTGGATGATGCCGAGATCGTAGTGGTTGCTTTCGGTTCCACTTCCCGTTCCGCCCGCTTTGCTGTCAATGAGGCGCGCAAACAGGGAATCAAGGTAGGTATGTTCCGGATCAAGACAGTATGGCCGTTCCCGGACAAACAGATCAAGGCGCTGGCCGGCAAGGTCAAGGCGTTCATAACTCCGGAGATGAATCTCGGCATGTGCACTATCGAAGTTGAGCGTTGCGCAGAGGGCAAGGCCCCGGTGCTGGGTATTTTCCGCGTTGACGGCGAGCCGATAAATCCTGGCCAGATTCTCGACAAGATGAAGGAGGTCAAGTAACCATGGCGTTCGATTATGATAAATATCTCCGTCCGGGCAAGTTGCCCCACATCTGGTGCCCCGGCTGCGGTCACGGCATCGTAATGAAGGGGATGATCCGGGCCATTGACACTCTCGGCCTCAAGAAAGAAAACACCGCGATCGTTTCCGGTATCGGCTGCGCCTCTCGTCTGCCGGGCTACATGGATTGCTGCACCCTGCACACCGCCCATGGCCGTGCTGCGGCATTCGCCACTGGCGTGAAAATGGCCCGTCCCGAAATGACCGTCCTGCTTGTTGGCGGCGACGGCGACGGCACCGCAATCGGCGGCAACCACTTCATCCATGCCTGCCGCCGCAACATCGACATGACCTACATCATCATGAACAACAATATTTACGGCATGACCGGCGGCCAGTTCTCTCCCTGCACCCCGACCGGCGCCAAGGCTTCCACCACCCCCTACGGCAACCCCGACCCGGCTTTCGACGTGGCCAAGCTTGCCATCGGCGCTGGCGCCACCTTCGTGGCCCGCGGCACCGCCTATCACGCCAACCAGATCGACAAGCTGATCACAGAAGCGATCCAGCACAAGGGATTCTCCGTGGTGGAGATTCTCGACGACTGCCCGACCACCTACGGTCGCCGCAACAAATTCAAGTCGGTCATCGAGATGATGAACCGCCTGAAAGACATCGCCGTTCCTGTAAAAGCCGCCGAGAAGATGACTCCCGAGCAGCTCCAGGGCAAGGTACTCACCGGTATCCTCTACAAAGAGGACAAGCCCGAGTACTGCGAGCAGTATGCGAAGGTGATCGAGCGTGCCCAGGGTGGCGCGAAGTAATCAACAACAGTCCGTAGCGACAGATTTGTGACGATCGCAAATCTGTCGTCGCGTTTGAAAAGGAGAGACACAATGTCTGGAAGATACGAGCTTAGATTTTCCGGCGCCGGCGGACAGGGTCTGATCCTGGCCGGTGTTATCATGGCCGAGGCCGCGTCGATCTACGACGGCAAGCAGGCCGTGCAGTCCCAGAGCTACGGCCCCGAGGCCCGTGGTGGCGCCTCCAAGTCGGAGGTAATAATCTCCGAAGGCCCCGTCGACTACCCGAAGGCAACCCATGTGGACGCGCTTCTGGCCCTTACCCAGGAGGCGTGCGACAAGTATGTCCACGACCTGAAAGAAGGTGGCGTGCTGCTGCTTGATTCCGATCTGGTACAAAAGCACCCGGCAGGTAAATACAACATTACCTCATTCCCAATTATCAACACCGCCAAGAACGAGGTCGGCCGCGAGATAGTTGCCAATATCGTAGCGCTTGGCGCGATGGTCGCGCTCACGGGCGTGGTATCCAGGGAGGCCGCCGAGAAGGCGGTTCTTTCCCGGGTCCCCGAAGCCTTCCTCGAACTGAACAAGAAGGCTTTCAACACCGGCTACGAAAAGGCCCTGGAAGCCAAGAAGTAAGAGCATTACTGCCTGACCAAAAGCCCGACGGTTCACATCGTCGGGCTTTTTTTGTGTCCCGACACCGCAGTCTGCAGAAAGGGGAGGGGGGTGACATTCCCATACTTACGTGCTATCATCCCAATAAGTAAACAACACTAGGAGACAGCATGTACAGACTCAACATTGTTACATCCTTTGCCGCAGCCCATTGCCTGATCAACTACCAGGGGGAATGCGAGAACCTGCACGGCCACAACTGGAAGGTGGAGGTGATGGTCACCGCCAGGGAACTGGATAAGGCAGGACTCGGCATTGATTTCAAGATACTCAAGGCTGAAACCATACGGCTGTTGAAGACGCTTGACCACAAGTACCTGAACGAATTGCCGCCGTTCGTCGGGATTTCGCCGTCTTCCGAAAACATTTCCCGCTATCTTTACGAAGAGCTGTCCGGCATCCTCAATGACGGAAACATCAAGGTTGAAATGATAACGGTTTGGGAATCGGACAACGCAAGCGCCAGCTACTATGAATAAATCCGCCGAGCTCATAGAGGTATTCTCATCGGTCCAGGGGGAAGGGATGCTCGTAGGGCTGCGCCAGGCGTTTATCCGCTTTGCCGGCTGCAATATTTCCTGCGACTATTGCGACACAGGCAGCCTGACGGCGCCGAAGCACTGCCTGATGGAAGCGACTCCTGGGCGGAGAGACTTTTTCCCGCAGGCCAATCCCGTAGGTCTGGAACGGATCGCAATGCACCTGGAAGGCTGGTGCCGTGGCTGGCCGGGCGTTCATCACTCCATCAGCCTGACCGGCGGCGAGCCGCTGCTACACCATGATGCTCTAGTAGAATGGCTTCCAAGGCTGCGGAGCATTCTCCCGATCTACCTGGAAACTAACGGCGTGCCCCATGAAACCCTCGGAACGGTGATCGACAACATCGATTACATTTCCATGGATATAAAGCTGCCGTCCACATCAGGCGAAGCTGACCTGTGGGATTGCCATCAAAGATTCATCGAGATAGCGGCCCACAAGGAGCTGTTCGTAAAGGTGGTAGTTGGCGAGACAACCCAGGATTGGGAAGTCATCAGAGCTTGCGAAATAATTGCCGCTGTCGGCAAAAATATTCCGCTCATCATTCAGCCGATGACTGGAAAGGATGGATCGGTTACAGTGTCGCCAATAAAGGTGATCGAGTTGCAGGAAACAGCATGCAGATACCTGAAAGAAGTCCGGGTAATTCCCCAGACCCATAAATTCCTGGGGATGATCTGACCTCTGGGAATCCCAACATACTTTCAGTACGTTTGTTGCCATTCAAAACAGTAAGATAAGAGCCGCCTGTGGCCAATATTCCGGTCATGGCGGCTTTCTTTATGTCCTTAGTTTACGTCCCATAAGATATATTATGTAAAGTTAGTGATGTGGCTTTGTAAAAATTGCAATCCTCGTTCGTCGTCGGATCGGACGGAGATCGGCCTTGATGCGTACCCCTCATGTACTCGCGACCTTCACGAACAGCTCCTTGCGGGCCGCGATCTCTGTTGGGCAATTTGGGGCGGCTTCCAAATTTGCTCTGTAATTGTATTTCTCGTTGCAATTGATATCCGTGGTATCCCCCAATATTCAACATGCGCCGTGAAGGCTCATTTTCATAGCGTTCTGTCAACCTGACCTTTCGATTGAACAATTGACGGCTCATACATAATGTAATACAATTGGTAGTACATTCTGTATTATGCGGAGGTTACATGCCTGCCCTAAGTCTGCGACTGGCTGAAGATCTGGAGCACCGACTTGAGGAAGAAGCTCATCGCGAAGGTCTGCCTCGTTCCGAAGTGGTACGCCAAGCCATATCTGACTATCTTGCCCGCCGCGAGCGCGAGCGATTCATGGCCGAACTGGTGGCCGAAGCTCGCACCGGCTATGGTGACGAGAATATACGTCGGGAGGCGTTGGAAATGGCCGAGGAAGGAATGGTCACGAGTAATGAAGCCCTCGACATTACCGAAGGTCACAAACCCGGCAAAAGCCGGACTAAAGGGTCGGATGAGAAGTGGTGGAAATGATGCGGCGCGGCGAGATATGGGTTGCCAATCTTAATCCCGGTCGCGGGCGTGAAATCGGCAAAATCCGGCCGGTGCTGGTCATTCAGGACGACGCCCTCACTGCGAGCGGTTCACCAATGGTGGTAATTTTACCGCTCACCACCCAGGTTTACCCATCTTTCAAGCGCTGGCGGATCACCATTGAGCCACGCGACCGCCTGCTCAAACCCTGTCAGGTCGTAGTTGATCAACCCCGTGCCCTAGACATCAACCGCTTTGGCGAAGGTCCCCTCACCAGCCTCACCCCCGAAGAAATGGCTGAAGTGGAACGAAGCCTCAAAGGGGTGATAGGGCTCTTGTAAGAGTAACAACTTTTCCCAATCATCGGCACTCGGTAATATTCCAGGTTTCCGTTCTGAAGTCATACACTACTTTAGCTCTGCGCTCCCGTAGCTGACGCAGGACCTGTTCGATCCTGCGTTCCAGCGAGCATTCCTCATCCGCCCATTCCCTGGTGACAAACTCCGCCAGCATGTTCCGAAGCGTATCCGGGTCTATCCTGTCGAGGGGTATTTCTATCCCTTCCTCTTCCTGTGGCTTTCCCTGTTCGTCGGCTGTTTCTATCCTTATGATTTCTTCCACCTTCTAGCGACGGTTGCCGAGGAGCCGCAGGAGCATCAGAAAGAGATTGATGAAGTCGAGGTAAAGGGTGAGGGCTCCGAGGATGGCCGGCTTGCGGCCTTCCGCTCCAGTTGCGGCCATGGCCTTGATCTTCTGGGTGTCGTAGGCGGTCAGCCCGGTAAATACGATCACCCCCACGGCCGAGATGATCCAGGAGGCGGCGCTGCTCCGGGTGAAGATATTTACCAGCGAGGCGATAACAACGCCGATCAGTCCCATGAAGAGAAAGCTCCCCCAGCCGGTCAGGTCGCGCCTGGTCAGGTAGCCGTAGGCACTCATGGCGCCGAAAGTGGCGGCAGTAATAACGAAGGTGGAGGCGACCGATTCGGCGGTGTAAACGGCGAAGATGACGGACATGGTGATGCCGTTCAAGGCGGCGTAGAGGATGAACAATAGCGACGCCATGGCGGCGCTCAGTCTGTTGATGGCGCCTGAGATGGCGATTACAAGGCCGAGTTCGCCGAGAATAAGACCGTAAAAGACAAGACGGTTGCCGAACACGGCATTGAGGATGGCAGGCGAGGAGACGGTGACCATGGCCAGGAGCGCGGTGACCAGCAGTCCACCGCCCATCCATGCGTAAACCTGGCGAATCAGCGTATTCCGGGCGATGGCGATCTGGTCGGCGGTGCGGGGGTAGTTTATGTTGTACTGGTCCATGAGATGTTCCTTTCTTTGTGAGGTTTATATCAAATTGTGGCGTAACGGTATAAATGTCAAGTCAAACCTGAACCTCTTCATTACTCCTGTTCCGGTTCGGCCATCAGCAGTCTGTTTTTCGGCGTGATATCATCCGGGATCTGCTGAGTGAATACCCGGTATCCCTGGGAGCGCAGCCGGAAGACGCGGGCTGCATCCATCGCCAGCGGACCATCCATCCAGCCCTGCAGACCGCCGAGGTCGGCGTCCTTGAGGTCGTGACAGCAGGGCAACACCGCAACTCTGACCCCGGCATCCACCGCCCGGCCGAGAATCAGGTCGGTCAGGCCACCGCAGGCATGGGCCGATACTATCAGGTCATCGTGATGCAGCTGCACGTCTCTCAGGTCCGATTCAACAAACCGGATGCGGTCCTTGAGACGCGGCCAGGCATCGCTCAATGCCGCGGCAAGGGTTGCGGCACTCTTCGGGATATGCCGATCAACGGCCAGGGCCAAGGGGGAGCTGTCGTCGAGAAGCAGGAGGATCTGCGCCAGCAGCCCGTGACCGCAGGCCAGATCCACAACCCTCCCTCCCCTGAAGCGGCGCCGCACCCTTCTAGCGACTTCCCATGCTTCATAAAGCTCCTTGCGCGGCAGGCAACCGGCACGGCAGACCGCCCGGCCTATGGCGTCAAAGAGGGTGTCTCCGGCAAATTGATGGAGGAGTTTTTCGTTGAGTCGATTACGCGATGAGCGGTCCACCCCGGGATTCAGCATAGCTCCAGCTGCCCGATAACTGCCGGCAAGCGTTTGGGCGCTTTAATCCGCAGCTGCTTGTTGACATTCATCCTGCCGAATACGACCTGGATATCACTGACCGATACGCCAAACTCTTCAGCCAGAAAACGGACCATATGGTCGGTTGCCCTCCCCGCCCGCGGCACTGCTGTTACACTGACGCAGAGCTGATGGCCCTTTACCTTGCCGATGGCGTCACGCTTGGCATTGGGCGTGCCGAGAATATTAAGCACCAAGGTGTCACCTTCCCACGTAAAAAACGGTTTCTTTGTCATAAGGGGGGACCCGGCACCTTCGTAAAAAACCCGCCCCATCAGCTCTCACGCTGACAAAGCGGCTCCAAATTAACGGAAACGCGAACGCCGGTCAACTGTTCTAATGATACTTACAAACTCCTCCTGTCGATCACCCGCTGCGCCTTCCCCTCGCTGCGCGGAATGGAGTTCGGCTCCACCAGCCTGACCGTCGCGCCCACCTGGATCACCGACTCGATTCTCTTCTCCACCATCTCCAGGAACGACCGCTGCTTCTTCATCTCGTCGAAGAAGATGTTCTCGGTCACTTCGATGTGGACTTCCAGGGTATCCATGCTCCCCCTCCGGTCCACCACTAGCTGGTAGTGGGGCTCGCATCCCTCGATGGCGAACAGGACTTCTTCGATCTGTGACGGGAAGACATTCACTCCCTTGATGATGATCATGTCGTCGCTGCGTCCCATGGTTTTCTTCATCCGGACCAGGGTTCTGCCGCATGCGCATTGCGTGTAGTCGAGCGAGGTGATGTCCCGCGTCCGGTAGCGGATCATGGGGAACGCTTCCTTGGTCAGGGTGGTGAGGACCAGTTCCCCTACGTTCCCCGGCGGCAGGGTTTCACCTGTTTCAGGGTCGATGATCTCGGGGATAAAGGCGTCCTCGAAGATGTGCATGCCGTTTTTGCAGTGGCAGTCACCGGCAACGCCGGGACCGATCACCTCGGAGAGGCCGTAGTTGTCGGTGGCACTGATGAAGAGTCGACCTTCGATCTCCCTGCGCATCGCCTCGGACCATGGCTCGCCGCCGAACAGCCCGACCTTGAGCGACAGGCTCTTGGAGTCGATCCCCATCTTCTCCATCCGGTCGGCCAGGGTGAGGGCATAGCTGGGAGTGCAGACCAGGGCCGTGGATTTGTAGTCCTGCATGATCATGATCTGCTTCTCGGTGTTGCCGGCACTCATGGGAATGACCGAGGCGCCGATGGTTTCGGCTCCGTAGTGGAGGCCGAAGGCGCCGGTGAACATGCCGTAGCCGAAGGCGATCTGCACCACGTCGTCGTGGGTGACGCCGGCGGCGGTCATGAAGCGGGCCACCAGGTTGGACCAGGTCTTGATGTCGTTTTTGGTGTAGCCGACAACGGTCGGCTTGCCTGTAGTGCCGGAGGATGAGTGGATGCGCACCACCTCGCGCAAAGGCACGGCGAACATGCCGTAGGGGTAGTTGAGGCGCAGATCGTCCTTAGTGGTGAAAGGAAGTCTGGAGAGGTCGGAGAGTGAGCGGATATCCTCGGGAACGATACCCAGCTCGTTGAATTTGTTGCGATAACAGGTGACGCTCTTGTAGACCCGGTTAACGGTAGCCTGAAGACGCTCAAGCTGGAGTTGCTCGATATCTTCGCGCGGCATGCATTCGTGGGTGCGATCCCAGATTTGATGCTCCATGACATCCCTCTCGATAAAAGATAAAAAGGATTTATCACACGAAGACACCAAGACACAAAGGTAAGCACAATCATAATTCATGCGGGTTTAACCTGACAAACCCTATTGTGATTTTCTTAGTGCCTTTGTGTCTTTGTGTGAGTTCTATCTTTCCCAGATTTCCTTCTTGTCGCGCCCCAGGTATGCGCGCTGAACCTCCTTGTTTTCCAGGAGCTCAGAGGCCACTTCTTCAAGTATCACTTTACCTGTTTCGAGGACATACCCCCGGTCCGCTAGCTTGAGGGCAGCCTTGGCGTTCTGCTCCACCAGGAGGATGGTGGTGCCATGCTCGTGGCGCAGCATTTCCAGCACCCGGAAAATTTCCTGTACGACCAGCGGAGCAAGCCCCATGGAGGGCTCGTCCAGAAGGAGAAGCCTCGGCTTGGCCATGAGCGCCCGACCAATGGCCAGCATCTGCTGTTCCCCGCCGGAAAGGGTGCCGGCCATCTGCTTGCGCCGCTCCAGCAAACGGGGGAAGAGTTCGTAGACCTTTTCCAGGTCCTTCCTGATCTCACCCCTCCCCTCCCGCGAACGGTAGCGGAGATAGGCACCCAGCTCCAAGTTGTCCTCTACGGACAGGGGTTTGAACACCTGGCGTCCCTCGGGCACCTGGGATACGCCACGGCGAACGATCCGGTCCGGTGGCAGCTTCACGATCCCCTCCCCTTCGAAGAGGATTTCGCCGTCACGGGGAGGCGTTATCCCGGAGATGGTGTTGAGAATCGTGGTCTTCCCGGCGCCGTTTGCGCCGATCAGGGTGACGATCTCCCCCTTGTTCAGGTGCATGGATACGGTCTTGAGGGCATGCACCTGGCCGTAGTATGTGTTGATGTTCTTGAGTTTGAGCATGATAACTTCGGGCAACGGGCAATGGGCATCAGGCAATAGGGGGTACTTTTGCCCTTTGCCTGATGCCTGTTGCCTGATTCACCCCTCTCCCAGATAAGCTGCTATTACTTCCGGATTTTCCTGGATTTCCCGCGGCGTCCCTTCCGCCAGTTTCCGGCCAAGGTTCATGACCACGATCTGTTCGCAGATGTCCATGACCAGCTCCATGTCGTGCTCCACCAGAACCACCGTGATACCCGATTCCCTGATCCTGCGGATAAGTCCCGCCAGTTCCAGGGTTTCACGGCTGTTGAGCCCGGCCGCCGGTTCGTCCATCAAGAGAAGCTTCGGTTTGAGGGCCATGGCTCGGGCTATCTCCAATAAGCGCCCCTTGCCGAAGGGAAGCTCCGAGGCCTTGAGCCGCGCATCATCCGAAAGGCCGACGAAGTCGAGCCACTGCAAGGCCTCCTCGCGGATGCGCCTCTCTTCGGCGATCTGCCATGGAAGTTTCAGGGCGCAGGCCACCATGCCGCATCGGCTTCGGGTGTGGAGCCCGGCCATGACGTTTTCCAGCACCGTCATGTTGCCGAACAGCTCCAGGTTCTGGAAGGTGCGGACTATCCCCTTTACGGCGAGCTTCTCGGCCGGCAGGCCGGTGATTCTGGCGTCACTGAGGAAGACATCGCCGTCGGAGATGTCGTATAGCCCGGTGATGATGTTGAAGAGGGTGGTCTTGCCGGCGCCATTGGGTCCAATTATGCCGGTGATCGCCCCTTCCGAGATCCGGAAGGAGACATCCTCCAGTGCCAGCAGGCCGCCGAACCGCTTGCTGACCCGATCAAGCCTCAGCATGGGCACCTCCTGGCTGTTTCCTTCTGCCTCTCAGCAGCGACATGAAAACCGGCGCCATGCTCACCAGCCCTCCCGGCAGGAACATGGTCATGAGAATCAGGATGAGGCCGTAAATGATGATGTCGTAGTCCTGAAAAGCGCGCAGCAGTTCCGGCAGGAGGGTCAGGATGGCGGCGCCGAGGACGGAGCCGTAGATGGAGCCGAGCCCGCCGATTATCACCATGGTCACCAACTCTACCGAGAAGTTGAACCCGAAGGAAGCGGGCGCGACGAAGGTCATGACATGGGCATAGAGGCTTCCCGCCACAGAGCAGAGAAGGGCCGACAGGGCGAATACCTGCACCTTCAGGAACCGGGCGTTTATCCCCATCAATCGGGCGGCTGTCTCGGAATCGTGAATGGCACGCAGTGCCCTGCCGATGCGGGAATTGGCCAGGTTCACTGCGAGCAGGATGGCGACCAGGGTGAAAGTCCAGACAAGATAATAATTCTTCAAATCATTGTCGAAGGTGAGCGTGCCGAGCGTAAGATTCGGAATGCCCGAAAGGCCGGACGGGCCGCCGGTCAGGTCGACTGTTTCGTTGAACAGGATGTAGATGATGATGCCGAGCCCAAGGGTGGCCATGGCCAGGTAATGTCCCTTGAGCTTCAGGATGGGGAAGCCGATGACGAAGGCCAGTATCCCGACGGCACCGGCGGCGTAACACATGGCGAGCCAGGGATTTTGTCCATGCGTGGCGGTGAGAACCCCGGAGATATAGGCTCCCAGTCCGAAAAATCCGGCATGTCCCAGGGATATCTGCCCCGCGTAGCCCAGCAGAAGGTTGAGGGCAATGGCAAGGATGGAGTGGATGCCGACGAAGACCAGCACGTTGAGGATGTAACCTTCCTTTGCGGCCAGCGGCAGAAGCAGGACCAGTATGGTAAATATGGCAAATTTCAGCAGTTCTCGTTTCAAGTGATATTGCCTCGAAAATTCCCTCTCCCTGAGGGAGAGGGTAAGGGTGAGGGGGAAATATAGATTGTTAGGGGCTGCTGACCCCCTCATCCGGCCTTCGGCCACCTTCTCCCTCATGGAGAAGGGATTAGCGAAACTATCGGGTTCAGATTTACACCCTCTCTGTTTCGGCTTTTCTGAACAACCCCTGCGGCCGGACGAAGAGGATCAGCAGCAGAATTATGAACGCAATGGCATCTTTGTACCCGGACGAAATCAGGCCGGCTCCCAGTGCTTCGAGAATGCCCAGAATTATGCCGCCGAGCACAGTGCCGATGCCGCTGCTCATCCCGCCGATGATGGCGGCGCAGAACCCCTTGAGGCCGAGCATGACACCCACGTCGTAGGAGGTCATGGTGAGGGGCGCGACTATGATCCCTGCCACCGCTCCCAGGGCGGAACTGAGCAGAAAGGAGAAGAGCACCATTCGTTCCACTGCGATCCCCACGAGGCTCGCGGCCCGGCTGTTGTAGGAGCAGGCGCGCATGGCCCTGCCGCTGATGGTGTAATAGAAAAAGAATTTATTGCCAGCGATGGCCAGGATGGTGATGCCAAAGATCCAGAGGTGCTGGGGCAAAATCGTGGCGCCCGCGAGATCGAGCGGCTCAGAGCCGGAAAATGCGGGAACCGCATGGGTATCCTTGTCCCAGATGAGCATGGCCAGGCCCCGCATCAGGATGCTGCCGCCGATGGTTATTATGACCAGGTTGAGGGGGGAAGGTTTCTTCAGCGGCTTGATGGCCAGACGGTTGAAGACCACGCCGCATAGGGTCGCCACCAGAATAGCCAGAATGATCGAGGGAATCATGCCGAAACGGGCGACGTTCAGGAAGAAGAGGGTCAGCATGCCGCCGAGCATTACGAACTCGCCCTGGGCGAAGTTGATGATGCCTGTGGCGTTGTAGATAATGGCGAACCCCAGACCGATCAGGGCATAGATGGCGCCGGTGGAGAAACCGGAAACCAGGTACTGTAAGAGTTGCTGCGCAAATTCCATTTATATTGCGTTCCTCGACAAAAAGGCAGCGCAGACATCACCTTCGCCTGCGCCGCGTTATGCAGACTCATGTAGGGGCAACGCATGCGTCGCCCGGTTGGGCGGGGCAAGCACCGCCCCTATTTAACCAGCACCCAGTCCCCTTTTTTGATCTCCACCAGCACAAAGGCGTCCTTTGTCAGGCCGGCATGGTCGGCGGGCGAATAGTTGAATATTCCGCCGATGCCGGCGAAATTGCGGGTCTTCTCTAGCTGGTTGCGGATACCATCGGGTGTGGCGCCACCCTTCTCTATGGCCCCTTTCAGCAGCATGACCGCATCCCATGCATGACCGCCGAAGTGGTCCCCTTCCTTCCTGTAGTGGTTCTGGTAGTCCTTTACGAACGCCATGAGGGACTTCTTCTGCTTGTCCGACTTGGGGAGGAGATCGGCCACGATCACGCGGCCGGATGGGATCATGATCCCCTCGGCGGCATCGCCGGCCAGTTCGATGAACTTCTTGGAGGAGACGCCGTGGCTCATGTAAAGCGGCATCTTCAGCCCCAGCTGCTTGGCGTTCCGGGCGATCACGGCGGGGCCGGGATTGGTCCCCCAGCAGATCAGTGCCTCGGCCTGGGTGCCGCGGACCTTAGTGAGCTGGGAGGTCATGTCGGTGTCCTTCGGCCCGTAGGTGTCATCCACAAGGATCTGGATGCCGAATTTAGCGGCCTGGGCCTTGAGCTGCTCGCGGCCAGAGGAGCCGAAGGAGTCGGAAACGGTCAGGATCGCCACCCTGGATACCTTCCGCTTCTTCAGGTGCTCGTAGATTTTCTCCACCGCAAGGGTGTCATTCTGGGCAGTCTTGAACACCCATTTCTTGACGGGGTCGGTGATCTTCATGCCGGCCGCGCAGGAGACCATCGGTATTTTTGCCTTCTCCACCACCGGAATGACCGCCATGCTGTCGCCAGTGGTGCTGGGGCCGATTATGGCCACGACATTGTCTTCCTTGATCAGGCGGGTTGCTGCCTGGACAGCCTTGGTGGAATCTCCCTGGGTGTCGTAGACTACAAGTTCCAGCTTCCGCCCCTTGATACCGCCCCCCTTGTTGATCTCGTCGACGACCATCTGGGCGGTATTGCGTTCAGGCTCGCCAAGAAAAGCCGCCGGGCCGGTTACGGCAAACAGTGCGCCAATCTTGATTGGCTCGGCTGCGAAAGCGCCGGCTGCAGTCAGCAGTATCCCCAGGAAAACCGAAAAAACGGTACGTGACATATTCCCTCCCCTTGCCGATATCATTTGATCAACACCCAGTCACCCCTGGAAACCTTTACCATTTCGAACGCAGAGAGATCCAGCCCGTTGTGGTCCGCGGGGGACATGTTGAAGACGCCGGAGACTCCGACCATTTTCTTCGCTTTCTCGATGCCGTTGCGGATCGCCTCCGGCGTGGCGCCGGAAGTCTTTACCGCATTCACGATCAACTGAAAGCCGTCATAGGCATAGCCGCCGAAGGTGGAGGCCTCCACGTTGTACTCCTGCCTGTATGCCTGGTCATAGGCCTTGAGAACCTTGAGCTGCGGGTCCTTTGCGGGAAGCTTGTCGAAGACGGTGAGTTTCCCCGCCGGGAGCATAACGCCCTCGGCATTGTCCGCGCCGGCCAGCTCGATGTACTTCTTGGAAGCAACGCCGTGGCTCTGATAGAGCGGGACATTGATGGCCAGTTGCTTCACGTTGCGGGTAACGAGGGCAGGGCCGGGATTGGTCCCCCAGCAGACGATGGCGTCAGGCTTTGCGGCTTTAATCTTGGTGAGCTGGGCCGTCATGTCGGTATCCTTGGGACCGTATACCTCGTCGGCAACGATCTTGAAGCCCTTTTTCGCAGCCAGTGCCTTGAACTGCTCGCGTCCGGAAGCCCCGAAGGAGTCGGATACCGTGATGAGCGCCAGATTCTTCTGCTTCATCTTCGCAGCATGGATGAGGATCTTATCGGCTGCAACATGATCGTTGGCAGGGGTCTTGAAGACCCACTTCTTCACCGGATCGGTGATCTTTATTCCGGCCGCGCAGGAGATGAGAGGGATCTGCTCTTTCTCGGCAATGGGAATGACCGCCATGGTCTCTCCTGTGGTGGAGGGGCCGATGATGGCGACAACCTTGTCGTTCTTGATCAGCTTGTTGGCCAGTTGCACGGCCTTGGTGGCGTCTCCCTGGGTGTCGTAAACCACCAGTTCCACAATCGAACCTTTGATGCCACCCTTACTGTTGATGTCCTTGACCAGCATCTCCAGTGTCTTGCGTTCCGGCTCCCCCAGGAAGGAAGCCGGCCCGGTTACGGCGAACAGTGCGCCGATTCGGATTGATGGTGCGGCTAGTGCGGCTGTTGCAGTGAGAATAACGATGAACATGGCGCTGACCAGTTTTTTGACCATAACTTTCCCTCCTCAAACGAAATGTGAGGTTCATTACATGCTGTAAAGCCTTTCCCCCGGAAGCACGTTGAAGCTGCTGTCCTGCAGGGCCTTGATTGCTTTGTCGGTCTCGTCGAAGCGGAAGATGATGACGGCGTTCTCCCCGCACCGCTCCACGAAGGCATACATGTATTCCACGTTGATCTTTTCCCGGTCCAGGACCTGAAGTATGCGGGAGAGACCGCCCGGCTGGTCCGGGACTTCTACTGCCACGACCTCGGTCTTGTTGACCGTGAATCCTCTCTCCTTCAGGACCTGCTTGGCCTTTTCGCAGTCATTGACGATCAGGCGCAGGATGCCGAAATCGGAGGTATCGGCGAGCGACAAGGCGCGGATGTTGACCCCTGCCTCGCCGAGGATGCCGGTCACTTCGGCAAGCCTTCCCGACTTGTTCTCTATGAAGATGGATATTTGTTCGACTTTCATGGTCTGACCTCCCATTTCTGAATCCCTTCTCCATGAGGGAGAAGGTGGCCGAAGGCCGGATGAGGGGGTAACAGCCTCGAATGATCGACCATTTCCCCCTCACCCTGACCCTCTCCCTCAGGGAGAGGGAACTATGGATTACATTTTCCTTTTATCGTTCACCCGTTTCGCTTTCCCTTCGCTCCTGGCGATGGTCTTCGGCTCAACCAGACGGACCGTGCAGGTGACTCCGAGCAGGTCCTTGATCTCCTTCTCGATCTGCTTCGAGAGTGCCTGAAGTACCTTCACCTCGTCGGAGAATATCCGTTCATCCACCTCTACCTGGACCTCCAGGGTGTCGAGATTGCCGTCCCGATCGACGATGAGGAGATAATGGGGCTCCACCCCTTCGATCCGCATCAGGATCGATTCGATCTGGGACGGGAAGACATTGACCCCGCGGATGATGAGCATGTCGTCGCTTCGGCCGCTCATGCGGGCGATCCGGGCATGGGTCCGGCCGCACTTGCAGGGCTCGCGGGTGATGCTGGTGATGTCCCTGGTCCGGTAGCGCAGGAGCGGGATTCCCTCCTTGGTGATGGTGGTGATGACCAGCTCACCCTTCTCCCCTTCGGGGAGGACCTTGCCGGTGTCGGGGTCAATGATCTCGGCGATGAAGTGGTCTTCCCAGATATGGAGGCCGTGCTTTGCCTCGATGCACTCTATGGCCACCCCCGGCCCCATGATCTCGGAGAGGCCATAGATGTCCAGGGCCGCCAGGTTCAGTTTCGCCTCGATCTCCCCCCGCATGGTCTCCGACCAGGGCTCGGCGCCGAAGATGCCGACCCGCAGCTTCAGGTCGCGGAAATCCACCCCCTCCTCCCGCGCCGCCTCTGCCATGTAAAGCGAATAGGACGGTGTGCAGGTGAGGACCGTGGAGCCGAAGTCCTTCATGATCACGATCTGCCGTTTGGTGTTACCGCCGGAAATGGGTATGACCGAGGCGCCGAGCCGCTCCGCGCCGTAGTGGGCGCCGAGTCCGCCGGTGAAGAGGCCGTAGCCGTAAGCATTGTGGATGATATCACCCTTGTGCACGCCGGCAGCCACAAAGGAGCGCGCCATCAGTTCAGTCCAGGTGCTGATGTCCTTCTGGGTATAGCCGACCACGGTCGGCTTGCCGGTGGTGCCGGAGGAAGCGTGGATCCGGACGATCTCCTCCATGGGGGCGGCAAAGAGGCCGTAGGGATAGGAGTCCCGCATGTCCTGCTTGGTGGTGAAGGGGATGCGCTGGAGGTCTTCCAGTGAGTTGATGTCCGCCGGCTTTATCCCGGCCTTGGCAAGGGATTCCCGGTAAAAGGGAACATTGCCATGGACCCGCGCGACGGTTGCCTGGAGGCGCTTCAGTTGCAGGGCTTCCAGGGCGGGACGGGGCATGCATTCAAATTCTTCGTGGAACATCATGAAAACTCCGCACAGTTTTTACAGGTCCCTACCCATTCGGAACGCCTGAATATTCATTTCCAACGCCTTCTTCGGGACCATCTTCTCCAGAGCCTGCCGCCAGCACACTTCCGGGATGTCCAGCCGCTTTGACACCGCGCCGAGGAGGACCGTGTTGGCAGCACGGATATTCCCCGCCTCGGTGGCCAGTTTCTGGCCATCAACAAGCGTGAAATCCGGGAAAAGGGCTTCTATCTTCCCAGTAAGATCCTCGGGGTAGGTTTCCTGGCCAAGCAGGACCGAAGGAGGCGGGATGCGGAGGTCATTGGCCACCACGGTCCCTCCCTTTTTGAGGAGCGGCAGGGAACGATAGGTTTCCAGCATCTCGAAACCGAACAGGATGTCCCCCTCCCCCTCGGGAACAATGGGGGAGAATACCTCTTTTCCATAGCGGACGTGGGAGGCTACGCTTCCCCCCCGCTGGGACATGCCGTGGATCTCGCTCTTCTTCACGTCGAAACCGCCTAGCATGAAGGCCTCGGAGAGTATTTCGGAGGCAAGCAGGATCCCCTGCCCGCCAACTCCTACCAGGAGGATATTGGTAACTGAATTGCTCATTTGCCCCTCCCGATCGCATCGAACTTGCAGAGTTGCCGGCAGACGTCGCAGCCGTTGCAGAGAAGGGGGTCGATGCATGCCTTACCCTTTTTCCCTTCAGGCGCGGGCTGCCACTCAATGGCAGGACAGCCGATCCTGAGACAGGCCTTGCAGCCAGAGCAATGGTCTTCGTCGACAGAGAGCGCGAGACCTTTCTCAAACACCCCTTCCCGCTTCACCAGGACGCAGGGGCGGTTTGTGATGATCACGGATGGCTCCGGCCGGTTCATCTCCTCCATCAACACCTTGCGGGTTTCATCCAGGTCAAAGGGATCGACGACCTGGACATGCCTGATTCCGACGGCTCGGCAGAGCTGCACCAGGTCAACCGGTACGGCTGGCTCGTCACGAAGGGTCCAGCCGGAAGCGGGGTTGTCCTGCCGCCCGGTCATGGCGGTGATCCGGTTGTCGAGGATGATTACCGTGGCCGGAGAGCCGTTGTAAGCCATTTCCATGAGGCTGTTAATGCCGGTGTGAAGGAAGGTAGAGTCACCGATGACAGCGACGACCTTCTTCTTCTCATCTTCGGGGAGGACGCGGACGATGCCGCTGGCGTTGCTGATGCTGGCCCCCATGCAGATGCAGGTGTCCATGGCGTTTAGAGGGGGCATGAAGCCGAGGGTATAGCAGCCGATATCACCGGTTACATAGGCCTTCAACTGGTTGAGGGTGTAGAAGACCCCCCGGTGGGGACAGCCGGGGCACATATTGGGAGGGCGGCCGGGCAATTTTTCAATCTGTAGGGGCGACGTTTCGTCGCCCTGTTCCGGGCGGGGTAACCCCGCCCCTACGATCCCTGCCGTGGTGAACGCATTTCTCAGCCTTCCCGGGGTCAACTCGCCACAGATAGGGATGATCTCCTTGCCGGTTACGGCTATGCCGGCCGCGCGCACCTGCTCCTCGATGAACGGGTCAAGTTCCTCGACCACGTAGAGCTTGTTCACCTTCCTCGCGAAGTCGCGGACAAGCTCCATGGGAAGGGGATTGACCATGCCGAGCTTCAGAACCGAGGCGTTCGGGAGCACCTCGCGGACGTAGTTGTAACTGATGCCGGCCGTAATGACTCCGATCTCCCCATCGCGCATCTCGACGCTGTTGAACGGGGCAGAAGCTCCGAAAGCGGCCAGCTTTACCATCCGCTCTTCCACCAGGGGATGCCGGACCCGCGCGTTTCCCGGCAGCATGACCAGTTTGGACGGGTTCTTGACGAGCCTGGGCTCGGGAAGGCCTGATACGGGTTCATTCAGCTCAACTATCGACTTGCCGTGGGAGATGCGGGTGCAACTGCGGAGCATGACTGGGGTATCGAACTGCTCGGAGAGCTCGAAGGCGAGACGGGTGAAATCCTTGCACTCCTGGGAATCGGCAGGTTCCAGCATCGGAACCTTGGCGAACCGGGCGTAATTGCGGCTGTCCTGCTCGTTCTGGGAGGAGTGCATCTCCGGATCGTCCGCGGCAATCAGGACAAAACCTCCCCCAACTCCTGTGTAGGAGAAGGTGAAAAGAGGATCGGCCGCCACGTTGACACCCACATGCTTCATGGTGACAATGGCCCGGCCGCCGCCAAAGCTGGCGCCAATGCCGACCTCCATGGCCACCTTTTCATTGGGGGCCCAGGAAGCGTCTATTTTCTTGTATTGCAGGATGTTTTCGAGGATTTCGGTGGAGGGGGTGCCGGGATAGCCGCTGGCGACCTTCACGCCGGCTTCATAAGCGCCGCGGGCAATGGCTTCGTTGCCAGAAAGGATTTCTTTCATGTAGTTTCGATCGCACCTTTGCGTCTTTGTTGGAACAGGCCGGGAGGCCGTTCAAAGTTTCGTCAATATACAGAAAAACCGTTATTGAGTCAATCGGTTTGCCCCCCAGATAAGGTGCCTCTTCCCCGTGTAATTTCCTTTACTGCTGACAACGTGGACAAAAGATAGTGATCCGGCCCCAGGTGGATGACGAGGCAGCCACCATCGCAGTAAAACAGCAGGTATTTCCTCCGCCGTCCCAAGCCCCGCACGATTCGGCCGGGCAGGACCAATTTCAGTTCCTTCTGCATCGGCAGCCGGAGCTTGGGCGCCCGCATCACTACCTTCTCAAATTTCTTCCCCACAACCAGCGGCTCCAGGCGTCGGCGGGTCGTCTCCACCTCGGGAAGCTCGGGCACGCCATCCTCCATCCATGAACTGGGCTGGTTGCCTCTTGGCATCGTAACACAAGCGTGTCCGAACAGACTATAGCGTGGAAACTTTCTTTTCCAGCCTTGCCGTCAGGCCTTTCCCGGCCACACCTCGTATAATACCGGTTTGCCTTCGCCTGCTTCGCGATTTTTGTGGATGACTGTCGTTATTCGGATTATTTCTTTTTGGAGGCGGCCTTGGGGGCACGTGGTGTTTTAAATGCAGTTTTCACAGGCGGTGGGACCTCGACGGGAGGCACATAGGAGGATGCGGCGGCCGGTTCCAGTGTAGTGAAATGGGTGGCTGCAATCTTCCGGTTCTTTCCGTCACTGAACTGAATCGTCACCATGGCGGCCGTCACGTCCAGCACCTTGCCGGCGCCCCATTCACGGGCGTCTCTGTGGCTTACAATGTTGCCGACTTTGATTGTCATTGACTCTCGCCTATTTGATTCGAGGTGGTGGTAGGTGCTGCTGCAACGCTTTGAAAATGCATCTGCTGTTCATGGTGATGCGTGTACCCATTGTTTCCAGATGCGATGTGTCATATTTATGATACCGCAGATCAGGCTTTATGCAAGGGTAATAATAAGTTGACGTGATGCTCCCATAAAATCAGCCATGCTTTTACAATAATGCGCTGTTTTAGTTGGTGTATTTGTCGCACGCGTAGATACGGTTTATCAATGCTGGTTCTTTTTGAAAGTTCCGCAAACCCGTTTCATCCAAAATGCCTGGAAACAAAATGCTTGACTTTGATTCCATAAAGCTGTTATGGTGACGCATGATCCGACGTAAATTCGGACAAGATAACGCGAGTATCAGGAGAAAGAAAAGAACATGGTAAATGGAACAGTAAAATGGTTCAATGACAGCAAGGGTTTTGGTTTTCTCGAGCAGGAAAATGGCGAAGATGTTTTTTGTCATTTCTCTGCCATCGCCGGTGACGGATTCAAATCCCTTGCTGAAGGCGATAGAGTAACGTTCGAGGTCACCAAAGGACCGAAAGGGCTTCAGGCCGCCAACGTCAGAAGGGTCTAGGCATCGTTTCCAGCCGACCGAAAAAGCCCCGGTGTTCACCGGGGCTTTTTTATTGTCTGAATTGCGGAACAGAGATAGATACCATGCGTCTGGAGATCGCACAGGCAATGCCGAGCAATGGACGTCCGACTTCAATCCGACTACATCCTTAAAGGAGTGAATCAATGGCAAAGCCCAACTACAGCTTTCAGAAGCGGCAAAAAGAATTGGAAAAGAAGAAAAAGAACGAAGAAAAATTGCAGCGCAAGCTGAACAAACGCACTGCAGAGCCTCAGGATAATCCCGATCAGCCCGCAGCCGTCGAAGAGACCCCTGAGGTAGAATAGAATAAGCATATCATACCGTTCTGCAAGCTCAGTGAACTATGAAAGCCCGCGAAAGCGGGCTTTTGTGCTTGTCTCTGGAATTCTGAGGGGGGGGTCCCCGAAATGCAGGCTCTGCGAGTATACGCAAAGTAATTGAATGAAACATTCCCGGATGATATACACAAAAGCCTATATCAATCCAAAGGAGAGGCCATGAAGATCAAAGGATTCGGGCTGGTTGTATTATCGAGCATGTTGATAACGGGATGCGCTAACACTGATTTGAAGGTGATCAAAACCGCTTCCGCTTCACCCAAAACCGTTACATTGTCCCTGGTCGACCGCAGCAGCGAGCATAAACTCCAGGAAGAAATTCTGGGGCTGAAAGAGATAGTGGCCTCCAAGCTTCAGGACGAAGGAATAAAGGTAGCAGGCGACCCGAAAGATGTTGTGTCACTGATCGGCCAATTCAGCAACTATGACTCGGGGAACCGGGCGCTTCGGTATTTCGTCGGATTCGGCGCAGGCAAGGCAACATACGACTCGAACTGGAAACTGGTTTCCGCCACCGGAGAGGAAATCGGAAACTGCAACGTCGATGGCTGGCTTGCCATGGGTTTATTCGGAGGGAGCCTGAATAAGATGCACGAGGATCTCGCAGAAGCCGTTGCTGACTGTGTCAAGGGGAAGAACTGACAAACAGTCGGTTCTTACAAGCTGCCCGTCAGAATTTACCAAGGGCTACAATGTACTGCTGTAGCCCTTTTTTATGTTTGAAGCTGATGATCCTGGGGATAGTTACGGAGTTGAAATTTTGCGATGAGAGCTTGCGCTCCTCAAGATGCTGGTGCTATCCGTGTGCTACATAACCCGCCTTTGAAATTTGGCGCGCTATTCCCCCAAACGGGATGGTTTCTCCTCTGCCAATCTGCTTGTTGTGTGCGCGACCTCGGCAATGACCTGGGCGCCCGACAGCAGAAACCCTGATTGCGCCTGAAGTCGTGGGCGACCCTCAGCAGGAAGCCGAAGAGCCGCCACACCCAATTTCCCCGGAGATTGTCCATGTTAAAAAGTATACCAGATACATCTGCGGGAACAGGCGGCTGGGGCGACTGTCCCCTCCCTTTCCACTGGCACTGGCTCAGAGAGCCCCGGAAGTGCGCAGCAACTTGGCCACAGCCTCGGCAAAGAGACGGTAGCCTGCGGCGTTGGGGTGAATCGGGTCTGATTTGAGGCTTTTGGTCGAAAGGATATTCTCCAGCGCCTTCCCTTCGAGCGGAATGGCAAACTCCCCGGCAATCTCCCTGTACATCCGCGGCACTTCCAGCCCGAAACCGGGCTTCGGCACGGCGATCAGCACTACGTTCACACCCCGCTGCCGGGCAAGTCCAACCATGGCCCGCAGGTTCTCGGCTGTGCGGGCCTCGTTCTCGCGCCGCAGGAAATCGTTGCCGCCGAGGCAGAGGAGCATCAACGCCGGGTGATGCTCGTCCAGCACGGCAGCAAGCCGTTTCCTCCCCTCGGCTGTCACCTCGCCCGCCACCCCGGCATTAACCACGCGTCTCCCGATGAGCCCCTCCAGAACGCGCGGATAACTCTCGGCCGGGGCGGCCCCCGTTCCGAAGGTGATACTGTCGCCAAAGGCAAGCACCACCGCGTCTTCCGGCAACGGCGCCAGTTTGGGGGCGGTGCTGCAGGAGCAGAGGAAGAAAAGCGCGAGGATGATGATCAGTCTGATGCCTGTCATAGAGCGGCTCCGAGGAATTCACAATTATCGGGCATTTCATCGAACTGCATCAGACCACTATCGCTTCAGCGAAACAGGGTATCCAGAAGCACAGTGCAGGCCGTCGCCAGCAGGTCCCCCGCAGGGCTCGTCTCTGGATATCCCGACATCGGGTAGGAAGGGACGGGGCGAATATACTCCCGCTGTCGCTGCTGCTCAACCCGCTCCTTCTGATCCAGGAGCTGTCCCCCCGCCTTTTTCCATTCCATCAAGTGAACGAGTTCCCCATTGTCCAGCCACACGCCGTGATCCTTGCACTGGTCCACCACGACGCCGCTCCTGGCGCCGAAATTGATTCGGTTCATCAGCACGCCGCACTCTGGGCACTTGATGTAGCGAACCTGTCGGACGGCCGAGCCCCGCTCCTCATTAATGGTGGCTATCTCGCGGAAATTAACGGCAAAGGCGGGGGTAACCGAGGCCTCTAGGAACGCCTGGGCCTCCCCCATGTCAAAGAAGAGTCCGTAGCAGCGCTCGCAGCGGTCGATGGCGAAGACACCGGCGCCGGTATTGACCCGGACCGTCTGCAAGGCAATCGTGCAATCCGGGCAGACCCGCCGGGACGTGTCGCGAGACACGGAGAAGCGGTCGGCGGTGAAATTCATGTCGTTGCGGGTGCCGCAATAACTGCAGAGGCAGACGTTGACGGGAAGCGGCGCTGAACAGCTGCTGCATAAAGCCATGACGATATCCTTCAGAGCGATTCGAGAATCTGTTTCTTCTTGGCTGCAAACTCTTCCGCCGTGATCAGCCCCTGGTCAAACATCTGCTTGAGCTGGCTTAGCCTTGCCGCGGCGTCGCTGCCTCCGTTTGCCGGTTGCGGCGTCGTGGAGGCCGTCTGCCCCATCGTTTGCGCCATGGTCTGTCCCATGCCGATCCCGGCCCCCAGCCCCACGCCGATGCCTGCCCCGCCACCTTCGTTCCTGGCAGCTTCCCGCAGCGCCTCCAGCTTCTGCATCGAGGCATAGTCCATCCCCACAGCCTTCACAGCCTGCGCCTCGGCGGTCATGTCGGCAATCCGGCCGATGCGCCGGACGGTGTCCTCGTCGAAGTTGATCCCCTCAAGCCGGAAGTCGTCCACGGCGAAGCCGAGCTTGCCGAACTCGGCGGTCAGCCTCGGGGACATCCCCGTGGCGATCTCCTCCCGATGGGCGTCGATCTCGGTGTAGGCGAGCCGGCACTCGGCAATATGGTCGGTGATCGACTGGACCAGTCGCTCCGCCATGACGGTCCGGAAGTCGGCGGTGGTGTAGTCGGTGTGCGCACCGACGACGTTGACGAAGAAATCGCGCGGCTCGGAGATGCGGTAGCTGAAGTTGCCGAACGCCTTCACAGCTACCGGGATGCCGTATTTCGGGTCCTCGTACTTGATCGGGGAGAGGGTCCCCCATTTCTGGTTGAGCACCTTGGCGGTGCGGAAGAAGTAAAGTCCGACCTTGTGCTCGCTCTGGAAGGACTGCATGAATCGCGAGATGGTGGTCCAGAAAGGGACGTTGGCAGTGGAGAGCTCTATCATGCACGGCTCGGTGAGCACCGAGCGGATCTGTCCCTCATAGACGAAGATGCACCCCTGGCCGGGGTTGACGATCAGTTTCGAGGCGTTCTTGATCTCGTCGCCGTTATCGCTCCATTGCGAGAAGAGCGCCTCCGGCGAGGGGTCCCGCCATTCGATCACGGTCCGCAGCTGCCGCCTGATGCCGTCGAAGATGGTCATGATGCCTCCTGGTTGTGCTGGGGGATAAACGCCAGAACTTGAGCGCCCATTTTACTGAGAATTCTCAGACGGTCAAGCAAAAACCCCCGCCGGGCAAGCCCAAGCGGGGGTTCATTCTCACATTTTACATCTCACATCTCACTTATATTCAGCCATCTCATCGAACTGCAGATACTTGTAGATCGCATCCTTCTTCGGCTCGACCTTCTCCTTGTAGACTGCCATGAACTCGGCAACAGTGGGGAGCTTGCCCATGGTGGCGGCTACCGCCCCGAGCTCGGCTGAGCCGAGGAATACCTTGGCGCCGTCGCCGATCCGATCGTCGAAGTTGCGGGTGGAGGTGGAGAACATGTTCACCCCGTCGGGCACGCGGGCCTGGTTCCCCATGCAGAGGGAGCAGCCTGCGATCTCAATCCGGGCGCCGAAGGCGCTGTAGACCGAGAAATACGCCTCGTCCTTGAGCTGCTGCTGATCCATGCGGGTCGGCGGGCATATCCAGGTGCGCACTGCCGGGTTGAACTTCAGGCCGCGCCAGATCTCGGCGGCGGCGCGGAAGTGGCCTATGTTGGTCATGCAGGAACCGAGGAACACGTCCTGGATCGGGGTACCGGCCACGTCGGAAAGGAGCTTCACGTCGTCCGGGTCGTTCGGGCAGGCGAGGATCGGCTCAGTGATGTCGGCCAGGTCGATCTCGATCACGTCGGCGTAAGCGCCGGTTTCTTGCGCGTTCTTATCGGCTTCAAGCAACTCGGGCTTGGCCAGCCATGCATTGACGGCATCGATCCGGTTCTGCAAGGTCTTTGCATCCTGGTAGCCGTCAGCAATCATCTTCTTCATGAGGGCCACGTTAGAGCGCAGGTAGGTGGCAACGCTCTCCTTTGAGAGCTGGATGCAGCCGGCGGCAGCCGAACGCTCGGCAGCGGCGTCGGTCAGCTCAAAGGCCTGCTCCACGGTCAGTTCGGGAAGCCCTTCCATCTCCAAGATGCGGCCGTTGAAGATGTTGACCTTGTTCTTCTTGGGCACGGTCAGCTTACCCTGCTTGATGGCCCAGTAGGGGATGGCGTTCACTGCGTCGCGCAGGGTGATGCCGGGGTTCAGCTTGCCCTTGAAGCGGACCAGCACTGATTCCGGCATGTCCAGCGGCATGAACCCCATGGCGCCGGCAAACGCAACCAGACCGGAGCCGGCCGGGAAGGAGATGCCGATGGGGAAGCGGGTGTGGGAGTCACCGCCAGTGCCGACCGTGTCGGGGAGGAGCAGGCGGTTCAGCCAGGAGTGGATGACGCCGTCCCCCGGCTTGAGGGGGACTCCGGCGCGCTCGATCATGAACTTGGGGAGGTTCTTGTGCATCTTTACGTCCGCCGGCTTCGGATAGGCGGCGGTGTGGCAGAAGGACTGCATGAACATCGGGGACTGGAACCTGAGGCAGGCCAGTTCCTTCAGCTCGTCGGCGGTCATGGGGCCGGTAGTGTCCTGGGAACCGACAGTGGTCATCTTCGGCTCGCAGGCGGTGCCGGGGAGGACACCAGTCACGCCGCACGCCTTGCCGACCATCTTCTGGGCCAGGGAGTACCCCTGGTTCGCCTTCGGGGTCGGATTGACCGGCAGGGTGAACACGTCGGTGTCGCCGAGGCCGAGGGCCTTGCGGGCCTTCTCGGTGACGGCGCGGCCGATGATGAGGGGGATGCGGCCGCCGGCGCGGAACTCGTCGGCAATGGTATTGGGGTTGAGCTTGAAGGTGGAGACGATCTCACCCTTTTCGTTGGTGATCTCACCCTTTTTGGTATTGATGGTGATGATGTCGCCGTCGTTCACATTGGTGACGTCCGCCTTTATGGGGAGCGCGCCGGAATCCTGGGCAGTGTTGAAGAAGATCGGGGCGATGACGCCGCCGATGATCACGCCTGCGGTCTTCTTGTTGGGAACACATGGGATATCCTGCCCCATGTGCCAGAGCACGCTGTTGCAGGCAGATTTGCGGGAAGAACCGGTGCCGACCACGTCGCCGACGAAGGCGACCTGGTTGCCTGCTGCGCGCCACTCGGCGATCTGCGCGAGACGGTTCGGGAAACGGGTCTTGCCCATGGCCAGGGCGTGGAGCGGGATGTCCGGGCGGCTCCAGGCGTCGCCAGCCGGGGAGAAGTCGTCGGTGTTGATCTCGCCTTCCACCTTGAAGACCTTGACCTTGATGGTCTCGGGAACGCCGGGGCGCTTTGTGAACCACTCGGCATTGGCCCACGACTCCAGGACTTTTTTCGCGGAAGCGTTGGACTTGGAGAGCTCCACTACCTTGTCGAAGCCATCGTACACCAGGGTCATGCCGCAGAGGGCGCAGGCGGCGACTTCTGAAAGCTCGGCGTCGGTGAGTGCGTCTATCAGCGGAGCCACGTTGTAGCCGCCGATCATGGTGCCGAGGATCTGTACCGCGTCCTTTCTGGAAACAAGGGGAGACTTCTTGGAACCCTTGATGATTTCTGCCAGGAATGCGGCCTTAACTTCAGCGGCGGGGTCGACGCCGGGGGAGACCCGCTCTTTGAGCAGGTTGAGCAGGAACGCTTCCTTCCCTGCGGGGGGCGCTTCAAGGAGCTTGCACAGCCCGACGGTCTGCTCGGGGTTAAGGGGCAGCGCGGGAATTCCCTGCGCCTTGCGCTCGGCTTCGTGGGCAAGATACGCTTCGATCATTGACTCTCCTCCTGTTGGTTATGTCCTGAAATGGCGTGTCATTTCGGGTGTATACGGTATGGATGTGCGACCTTGTGGATTGCATACTGTATACAATTTTCAGGAGGGTTTGTCAATTGATGATTTTGCGGGGCTACTCCCATCAGCTCAGGCTATTCATGTTTCCTCCACCTCCGGACAAGCCATGAGTAAACCGCGATATTGATCAAAAGGATCAACGCGCCGAGGATGAGCTGGTCGCTTCGGGTCATCCCCTCCGGGTAGAGGACAGGCACTATGTAGTGATCGATGAAGCCGGTTTCGTATCCCGCTTCCCCTCCCCTGTGGCGCAGATAATTCTCAAGCGGCGTGAGGGGACATATCCAGCCAGTCAGCTCTATCACTACCCCCCAGACGAACGCAGGGAAATGGAACCATACCAAGCGCCGCCAGCGAAGCACTAGCAGGCCGCCGAACACGACGAACAGCACGAAGGCGAGATGGATTACCATCACTATGTCGGCGAGGATGCGATAGATCATTGGAAGTCCGCGATGAACCCGCTACGAAACCCGTTCTCCACCGCAGAAAACCTCCTCGACCCGGCTCTCCTCCAGCAGCGTCTCGACAATACCATGCGCCTGCCCAGGCCGACCGGGGTGCACCACGAGAAAATCCGCACGCTTTCCGCTCTCCAGCGAACCGATCTCCTCTTCGAGCTGCAGTGCCTTGGCCGCACCAATGGTGGACATTTCCAGGAGCTCGGCGGGTGTGAAAACAACGGGATATGCGTCGATGGCAAAACGCATCTCGTCCCACATGGAGAGGGAATCGTTGCTTGCCAGCGAATCAGTGCCGAGGGCAAGGGGAACCCCCTCTTTCTTCAGAAGTGCCGCTGGCGCCTTCCCCACGTCGAGCCGGTCGTTACTGCGGGGGCAGAGGACGCATGTGGCCCCCCTCTCCCGCAGTATTCGCACATCGGATGGCGTGACGTGCACGCAATGGACTGCCACGGTAGCCGGGCCGATGACGCCGAGGGAGTCAAGCCAGGCAGTGGACGTGGTGTGGCGCGGAGGCGGTATGTAGGACTCCCAGCCGGCCAGAGGGTAGAGGTTCTCCGCGATCCTGCCGGAGGAGTCGTGCAAGAACGCTGTCTCCTCCCGCGACTCGGAGAGATGGATCATGGCAGGGAGAAAGCGCTTGCGGGCCATTGCGACCACATCCTGCAGGAAGTCAGGGGCCAGGGTGTGCGGTGCATGCGGTGAGAGCCCCGGCAGAAGGGCGCCGCAGGGAAAGGCATCGAGAGACCGCTCCAACTCGGACTTCAGGGCGGCGCAACGGAAAGGGTCCTGACCGATGGCTTCGAGGAAGAGCCGGCCGGTCAGGGGAGAGGCAGCATACTGCGGCAGGAGGCTTCGGTCGGTGAGTATGTCGCCGACCGCCGTAGTGCCAGACTCCAGGCACATCCTTATCCCTTCGCGTGAGGAAACAGCCAGTTCGTCATGGCTCAATGCGCGGCGGATCTTGATGACCTGCACCACCCAGTCGACATAGGTGCGTGGCGAGTAATCGATATCCTTGCGCAGTTTCCAGGAGGGAAAGTGGGTGAGCTCCAGATGGGTGTGGGCATTCACCAGGCCGGGCATGATGACGCAGCCGGGGAATTCCCGGACCGGTGCGCCGAATTCTGCCCGAAGGTCCGCCAGGCGGCCGACTGCCTTGATGCGGCCGTTCTCCACGGCAATGGCACCTCCTTCAACAGGCGGCGAAGCTATCGGAAGCAGATACGAAGCGGCATAAATCTCCATAAACCCTCCATCCGGAAAGATGAACAGAGTATACCAGAAGCTGCGGCAGCGCGCACGAAAAAGCCCCATGCGCCGAGGTGCATGGGGCAGTAAATGTAAAACTTGTACCAATTACTCGAAAACGACATACTGTTCCCTCTCCCTGAGGGAGAGGGCTAGGGTGAGGGGGAAATGGGTCATTATTCGACTTTGCTGCCCCCTCATCCGTCCTTCGGCCACCTTCTCCCTCAGGGAGAAGGATAGTAGATTGCCATTTGCTTCACGAAAGCCCCCAACCCGACTCCAATCACACCTACCATGCGACTTTCTTCAGATTCCCCTGCCCCGCCACTTCCTTGCGGGTCGGCAGCATCCGGTTCTTCTCGTCGACAAATACCAGCTTCGGCTCGTGGCATTTCGCCTCTTCGTCCTCCATGTTGACGAAGCTGGCGATGATGACCAGGTCCTTGGGCGCCACCAGGCGGGCGGCTGCGCCGTTGATGCAGATAACGCCGGAGCCCCGTTCCCCTTCGATGGCATAGGTCTCGAAACGGTTGCCGTTGGTGACGTTCCAGATGACCACCGCCTCGTACGGGATGATGTCGGAGGCCTCCATCAGGTCCTTGTCGATGGTGATGCTCCCCTCGTAGTGAAGGTCGGCGCCAGTGACCGTGGCGCGGTGAATCTTGCTCTTCAGCATTTTACGCTCCATCCTGTGACTCCTCTCCCAAGATGCAATTATCAATCAATCTGGTTTTTCCAATTTTAACGGCCAATGCCAGAAGCGTGGCATCATCGGCCGCTGTGACCTCTTCCAGGGTAACACTATTGCGCAGCTCCACGTAGTCAACGGCAGCCGAAGGCTTGGCGTTGATCTCAGCGACAGCCACCTTCCGGAGGATCTTTGCGGAGCGCTCGCCGTGGCGGTAGAGCCAGGCGATCTGCCGCATGGCCTTGTAGAGGCAGAGCGCCTGCTGCCGCTCCTCCGACGAAAGATAGGCATTGCGCGAACTCATGGCCAGTCCGTCCGGCTCCCGGACAATCGGCATGCCCACTATTTCCACCCCCAGGTTCAGGTCGGCCGTCATCCGGCGGATCACAGCGAGCTGCTGGAAGTCCTTCCTGCCGAACAGTGAAGTGTGGGGCCGGACGATATTGAAAAGCTTGGTGACAACCGTTGTGACGCCGCGGAAGTGACCGGGACGGCTCGCCCCACAGAGCGGCAGGCTCAGCCCTTCGACGTTCACATACGTCTGATACCCGGCAGGATACATCTCCGCGGCCGTCGGCGTAAAGATGACGTCCACCCCGGCCTCGGCGGCGATTTTCGAGTCCCGCTCCATATCCCGCGGGTAGGTCTCGAAGTCCTCCCCCTTGCCGAACTGGGTCGGGTTGACGAAGATGCTGGCCACCAGAATGTCGGCCCTGTTGCGCCCTTCGCGCATGAGGGAGGCATGCCCCTCGTGCAGATAACCCATGGTGGGGACAAAGGCTATGGTCTTACCTTCGCCCCTGGCCCTTTGGGAGAACTCTTGCATTTCATCTATGGATTGTATGATTTTCATTTGAACGAATGCGCATCAGTGGGGAACGTCCCCCCCTTGACCTCCGTGATGTAGTCCGACACTGCCCGGGAAATCACCGGCGCCAGCTCGGCGTAACGCTTCACGAACTTGGGGGAATACTTCTCGCACAACCCCAGGATGTCGTGTATGACCAGCACCTGCCCGTCACAGTGGGGCCCAGCCCCTATCCCGATGGTGGGAATGTCAAGCTCCTCCGTGATCCGTTGGGCAAGCTTCAGAGGGATCCCTTCCAGCACCACGGCGAAGGCGCCTGCTTCCTGGATCGCGTGCGCGTCACGCAGCAGGCTTTCCGCCTGCTCCTCCTTCTTTCCCTGTACCCGGTATCCACCCATCCGGTGGATCGACTGGGGGGTCAGGCCGATGTGGGCCATTACAGGTATATCCATCTCCACTATGGCGCGGATGGTAGGGGCCACGTTCTCGCCACCTTCAAGCTTGACCGCCTCCGCCCTTCCATCCTTGATGAGGCGTCCGGCGTTGAGCCGCGCATCGCGCAGGTCTGTCTGGTAGGACATAAACGGCATATCCGCCACCACCAGGGCCTTCGGTTCGGCTCGGACCACAGCCCGGGTGTGGTAGACCATCTCCTCCACCGTAACCGGCAGGGTATTATCATGGCCGGCAACGACCACCCCGACGGAATCCCCCACCAGGATCACGTCAATGCCGCAGCCGTCCATGATCCGGGTGAATGGGTAGTCATAGGAGGTTAGGACGGTGATCTTCTCGCCGTCTGCCTTCATCTTCTGGATATCGAGAACGGTCTTTTTCCTGTTCACTGTGCTGATGGACCTTTATAAAGTTTACGGCAAAATAAAACGCCCGCAGAAGTTCGGCGGGCGTATACTCAACAGTTGGCAGACATTGGGGTCAACGCTGAATCTGTCAGGCTATTGCCAGCCGTCCCGGTTCCAGGCGAATCCAGGCGGAATTTTATTTTTTGTCAGGCCCCATGGATCCATTCGGGTAACGGTCCAGGCCTCAAAACGTTGTTTCTGTTTTTAGCACATCCTGTGACAGGCTGTCCAGCAAATTTTCAGGAGGCTACCCCTTTCAGGCTCTCCATCTCATGGACCACCTCAAGGCTCTCGCCACGCCGCTTCTCCATGTCGTCGAAAATCCCCTGCGCCATCTCGTCAACAATCTCCACGGCGGTCTTGATCTCCTCGGCCTCCCTGACCTGGCGCTGGGTAGCCCTGGCCATTTCCTGGGCAGTGTCCATGATGCCATCGACCGATTTGACGATGTTGCGGGTTCCGATGGACTGCTCCCGTGAGGCGTTGAGAATCTGGGAGGCCATGGTGTTCACGTCCTCGATGGACTGCATGACCAGGGAAGCGCTCTTGGCTTCCTCCTCCGTGGCGGTCTTGATCTCCCTGGTCATGTCGAGGGAACGGTTGGAGCTTTCAAGAATGACTTTGAGACTCTCCCCCATCTGCTGGCCGATCTCCACACCCTTTTGCACCAGGAGCTTGGTCGAGCCGATGTTGTTGGCGGTCTGCAAAGACTCTCCCTTGATCTCCTCCATGATGCCGGTGATCTCGTTAGTGGACATGCCGGTCTGAAGCGACAGGTTACGGATCTCGTCGGCGACCACGCCGAAGCTCCGGCCGTATTCCCCGGCCTGGGCGGCGATGATGGAGGCGTTCAGGGCAAGGAGGTTTGTCCTCTTGGTGATCTCGCTGATGACGCTTACGATGCTGTCGATCCGGCTGCTGTTGTCACTGAGACGGGTTACGCCTGCGTAGGCGAGCTCCACCGAACGCTGGATATCCTCAAGTGCAGAGATGGTCTCCTGGACCGCTTCCTGCGCCATGTCGGCCTGTTTCTTGACCTGGAGGGAAACCTCGTGGGATACGGCGGCGTTCTGCTCCACGTTGCCGATGGATGCGTTTATCTGCGCCATGGCGGAAACAGACTTCTCGATGCTCTCGGATAGATAATCGAGATTGCGGGTAACCTGCTCGATACTGACGGAAATCTCGGAAACCGTGGAGCGAGTATCGTCCACGGACTCCATCACGCTGTTTGACGCTACGGCGATATTGGCCGTATCCTGCACGGAAGAGGCAACCGCGGTCTTCAGATTGTCCAGATTCTCGGCATATACGGTCCGGCTGCCGAGAAAACCGGAAAATGTGGTTTCCAGCTCCCCGGTCAGGGCGGATATCGCCTTGAGAAGGTTGATCCGGTTGATGGCCGTGGCTGCCTGATCGGCAAAGAGCTTTACGGTGTCCACGTCAGTGTCGTTCAACTGGCGAGTTGTGAACTTGTTGTCAATGCCGAATACGCCGATCGATTCCCCCTTCACCACGATGGGGCAGAGGACGAAACTGCGCGAGCGAAGAGGCTTGATATTGTTAAAGGGAGACTTCAGGTGGTAACTCGCGTCAAATTTACCGATGTCGTCAATGAAAAAAAGCCTGCGCTCCGCAAAGGCCTTGTAGATCACCCCGCCCCTGTCGTCCAGGGGGATCGTCACTCCCTCGACGCTGAAACCGGCGCTACCCGTGGCAGCCACAAACCTGAGGTTCTTCCGCTCCTCGTCAGCCAGCAGGATATTGACCCGCTCGTATTCCAGCACGTCATGCAGCCCCTCGGCGCAAAGCCTCAAGACCTGGAGATGGTCCGTAGAATTCTGGATGCGGCTGCTTATCTGGTGGAAGTTCTTGATGTTGTTGTCCAGCACCTTGTAGCGGTGCTCGAACATCTCCTTCTGGGAGGCCACCTCAGTGTGCAGCCCGTCCAGCTCCCTGGCGCGAAGGTGGAGTTCGTCACCGGCCCTGCCGATGAAGAATCCGAGAAAAGTCATGATAAACGAAGTCCCTACTCCCATGTACGTGTACAAAAAGGTGTGTTGAGACGTCTTCGTGATGTCGGATAATACTTGCGAGAAAAAGGAAATTCCTGGGTCGGGAAAGAAGATGAGGCGTATCAATGCCCAGGTGACTGGCGCCCCCATGCCGAGTATGAAACCAATGAGGGCGTAGAGGATACTGCGACGCTGCACAACCGATTCATAGCCCATTCGATCAGCACTCCCATCGCATAATAATATTCAAGAACAGCAAATATTGCTACAGGACGCACCATACTTAACAGGAGCGCAAATGTCAACAATGTTCATCATCTCCCCATCATGATCCCCAGTTCTTCAGCGGCCCTTGCCATCGGTCCGTCCGGGTCCACCAGATTCAGGGTCTGTACAGCATCCTCAATCGGGACGGAAAGGATGTCCCGCCCCCTGAGGCAGACCATATGGCCGAACATTTCCCTTTCCACGAGATCCACGGCCTTGACACCGAAACGACTTGCCAGGCAGCGGTCGAAGGTGGTCGGCGAGCCGCCGCGCTGCAAGTGACCCAGCACGGTTACCCTGGTTTCCATATTCAGGCAGAGCGCCAATTCCTTGGCAAGGTAATCACCGATCCCCCCCAGCCTCTCCACAGTATGGGTCACGCTTGCCTGCTCCTTGACCACGCGCCCTCCCCCTTTCGGATGGGCACCCTCCGCCACCACCACGATGCTGAAGCGGTTTCCCCGCTCGCTGCGCTGGCGAATCGCCCGACAGATCCCTTCCATGTCGAACGGGATCTCGGGGATGAGAATAACATCGGCACCGCCGGCAATCCCGGATTCCAGCGCGATCCATCCGGCGTAACGCCCCATCACCTCCATAATCATCACCCGGTGATGGCTCTCCGCCGTGCTGTGCAGCTTGTCGAGCGCGTCGGTGGCGGTCTCCAGGGCCGTGTTATAGCCAAAGGTGACATCGGTCTCGCGGAGGTCGTTGTCAATGGTCTTCGGGACTCCGACCACCGGCACCCCCTTCTGGAAGAGTTCCAGGGCGATCTTCAGCGATCCGTCACCACCAATTACAACGAGCGCGTCAAGCCCCATCCCGCGAATCTTCTCCACCACCTGTCCGGAGACATCGACCAGCTCGGTCTTCCCCTCCCGTTCCACGGGATAGGAAAACGGGTTGCCGCGGTTCGAGGTCCCCAGGATGGTGCCGCCCCGCGGCAGAATGCCCCGCACCGATTCCAGGGTCAGGGGCCGGCGCTTGGTGTCGACGAGAAAGCCGTCAAAGCCGTCCTCAATGCCGATCACCTCCCAGTTCCTCCTGATTACCGCACTTTTTACAATCCCGCGGATCACCGCGTTAAGTCCAGGGCAGTCGCCGCCACCGGTCAGAACCGCTATCTTTTTCATATTGCCTCCTGATTATCATCGAGCAACTCTTTGGCAAGGGCCGCGCTCCCAAACAGGCCGGCATCATCACCCAGCGCTGCGCGGACAATCCTGACCCTCCCTGCCATCTCGGCAAATGCCCGCGAATCGACCTCCTCCCGAAGTGCGCCGTAAAACAGTTCAAAGGCAGCGGCCATCCCTCCGCCAACAATAACGGCATCGAGGTTCAGCAGGTTTATCGCCGTAGCCGAGGCGATTCCGAGATAGCGGCCGACCTGCTCGAAAAGGCTTGATGCGGACTTGTCTCCGGCCTTTGCCAGTGCCGCCACCTTTTCCGCGGCCATCTCGTCATCACCCTCCGGATTCAGGCTCGCCCGGGCCGACCTGACCAACGCCGTGGCAGAAGCATACTGCTCCAGGCAACCGCGGTTGCCGCAGGGGCACTTTATCCCTTCAGGCTCAACCGTGGCATGGCCGAACTCGCTGGCAAAACCGTCTGAACCGCTCCAGAGGCGACCATCCAGCACCAGGCCGCTTCCGACTCCAGTACCAAGAGTCAGTAGCAGGAATGAACCGAAATCCCGCCCTGCCCCATATATCTTCTCCCCATACGCAATGGCATTGGCGTCGTTCACGACTGTGACCGGCAATCCGCTTGCTTCTTCCAGGCGCTCCCTGAGATTGACCCCTTCCAGCGGCCTGAGATTGACCGAGGAGCGGATGGTTCCCTGGCGATCGATCAGCCCCGGCATGCCCGCTCCAATGGCCGCGACCTTGACCCCCATCGCCGCCGCCGACTCGCGGACAGCACCGATCCCCTCTTCAAGAAGCTCCAGAAAAGCATCCCCACCATCGACAACGGACGTTTTCCGCCGCTCGCGGTGCAATATGTCGCCATCAGGTGCTACAAGGGCAAGACGGAGGTTGGTGCCGCCGATGTCGATGCCGATATATGCCTGCCCGGAGCGGACGCTCATGCAGGCCCCCCGGAGCAGCGCGCGGAAAAGGCGGGAAGAAGGTTGTCATAGGTGGTGATGAGCGCTTCGGGAATCACTCGCAGGTCCGCGACCACGCTCATGAAATTAATGTCCCCGTGCCAGCGGGGAACGATATGGATGTGAAGATGGTCATCGACACCAGCCCCGGCATCCCTGCCGAGATTGATGCCGATGTTGAAGCCGCCGGGCCTTACGGTTTCCTGTAGAACGTTCTTGCAAAGGGTAAGGGTCTGGAAAAGGTCCAGCATTTCCTCTTCGTTCAAATCGTTCAGTTCTGCGGTATGCTTGTAGGGAGCAACCATGAGATGTGCATTGCTGTATGGATAGCGGTTCATGATCACAAACGAGTGCGCTGTGCGGCAGAGCACCAGTTTTTCCCGGTCACCCGAGGGGTCGGCGCCGATGCAGAATACACATCCGGCCTGCTCCGAGTTCCTTATGTATTCCATTCTCCATGGTGCCCAGAGTCTCTCCATTTCCCCTCCCTCTCGCTTTGCGTCTATGGCATGCCGCGGATTATAGTCCGTATTGGCGCATATTTCAAATATCGAGTCTGATTAAATGAAAATAAAATATTTTTCTATTTCAGCGCGGTTAAAACTTGACAAAGGTTCAGCAAGGGGAATAATATTTGTTTACACCCGCCTCAGGCGCAGTTTGCCCATATCAAACATTATTTGTTAGCAGGTCCCAATTTTACCAACACTAAAATACGGGACAGAAACAGGAGGTTTTACTGACATGACAAAACGCCAGGATGCGCTGGATTATCATTCCAGCGGAAGAAAAGGAAAAATCGAGGTCATCCCGTCCAAGCCGTGCATGACATCGCGCGACCTTTCACTCGCCTATTCGCCGGGGGTTGCCGAACCATGCCTCGAAATCGAGAAGAATCCGGAAGACGCATACAAGTACACCGCCAAGGGGAACCTGGTGGCTGTGCTTTCCAACGGCACGGCAGTTCTCGGCCTCGGCAACATCGGCGCCCTTGCCGGCAAGCCGGTCATGGAGGGTAAAGGGGTCCTGTTCAAACGTTTTGCCGATATCGACGTCTACGACATCGAGGTCAACTCGGAAAACCCGGACGAGGTCATCAAGGTTTGCCAGCTCCTGGAGCCCACTTTCGGCGGTATCAACCTGGAGGACATCAAGGCCCCGGAGTGCTTCTACATCGAGGAAGAATTGAAAAAGACCATGAATATCCCGGTCTTCCACGACGACCAGCACGGCACCGCCATCATCTCATCCGCTGCGCTCTTGAATGCCTTGAATATAATCGGCAAAAGGATCGGTGACATCCGCATCGTCATCAACGGCGCCGGTGCCGCAGCCATAGCCTGCGCCAACCTGGCCATATCCCTCGGCGTCAAGGCGGAGCATCTGATCATGTGCGATACCAAGGGGGTCATCTACAAGGGACGCGCCGAGGGGATGAACAAGTACAAAGAGAGGTTTGCCGTAGATACCACCCTCCGGACCCTTGAAGATGCAGCGGCAGGGGCCGACGTGCTCTTCGGCCTCTCGTCCAAGGGGGCGTTCACCAAGGAGATGGTACAGAAGATGGCGAAAAACCCGATCATCTTCGCAATGGCAAACCCGGACCCTGAGATCACCCCGGAGGAAGTGGCCGAGATCCGCAATGACGTAATCATGGCAACCGGCCGATCCGATTACGCCAACCAGGTGAATAACGTGCTCGGCTTCCCCTTCATCTTCCGCGGAGCCCTGGATGTGCGCGCCACTGCCATCAATGAAGAGATGAAAAAGGCGGCGGTCTTCGCGCTGGCTGAACTGGCGCAGGAGGAGTGCCCGGACTCGGTCTGCCGCGCCTACGGCAACAAGAAATTCGTCTTCGGTCCCGAATACATCATCCCGAAGCCGTTCGATCCCCGGGCACTCCTCCGGGTTGCTCCGGCAGTGGCAAGGGCCGCCATGGAAAGCGGGGTCGCACGTCAACCCATCCAGGACATGGGAAAGTACATCGAACATCTGGAGGCGCTCCAGGGCAAGGCCAAGGAGACGATGCGCTTCATCATCAATAAGGCGAAGGCCGATCCCAAAAAGGTGGTCTTCCCCGAAGGGGACCACGAAAAGATACTCCGTGCCGCCCAGGTGCTCATCGAGGAAGGGATCGCCCGACCCATCCTCCTCGGCAACGAGCAGGAGATCCGCAACAAGATCCAGGAACTCAACCTCGACATGAACGGCGTCACCATCATAGATCCGGAAAATTCCGCCGAAACCGACCGCTATGCCCAGGCCCTCTATACAAAGAGGCAGCGCAAAGGTGTCACCCTCTCCGAGGCCCGGCGCCTCGTAAAGCGCAAGTCCCGCAACTACTTCGGCTCGGTCATGGTCCACCTGGGAGACGCCGATGCTCTCCTCTCCGGCATCGACCATCACTACCCCGACACCATTCGCCCCGCCCTGGAGGTGATCGGCAAACAGGAAGGACTGTCGAGCGTACACGGTCTTTACATGATCGTTTTCAAAAAGGGAGTATTTTTCCTTGCCGACACCACTGTGACAATCGAGCCTACGGCAGAGGAACTTGCGGAGACGGCCATTCTCGCGGCTGAAAAGGCGCGTGTGCTTGACGTCGAGCCGAAAATCGCCATGCTCTCCTTCTCCAACTTCGGGTCAGTGCAGCATCCGCTGGCCCTCAAGGTGAAACGAGCCGCAGAGATCGTCAAGGAGAAGGCTCCCGATCTCATTGTAGACGGGGAGATGCAGTCCGACACCGCCGTCACCCCGGAGCTTATGGAGCAGTATCCATTCGCAACCTTTAAAGGCCAGGCGAACGTACTCATATTCCCGGATCTGAACTCGGGGAACATCTGCTACAAGCTCCTGCATCGTCTCGGCGGTGCAGAGGCTATCGGCCCGATCCTCATGGGAATGAAAAAGCCTGTCCACGTGCTCCAACGGGGCGACGACGTGGCCGATATCGTCAACATGGCGGCGATTGCGGTCGTGGATGCCCAGAATATCTGACAAGCAATTTGTCCAACAGACCGGAAGCAACAAGGGGGGGGCCAAAGCCCCCCTTTTTATTGCCAAAAAGGTCCGTATTTTGCTACCATGTCTGTGCAGTTTATCTTAACCGGTACCGGCAGAGGTTATGGAAGAGCTTATTGACAGGGAATTCGGGGTGGGAGGGACGGCCATCTCCCATAGTGCTGCCGGCAGATTTTTCGCCACGATGCTGGTGATTTCGCTACTACTTCATCTGGCCGCCGGAGGATTTCTTCTTACGAGAAAGGGAGGTCCGGGTATTCCCCAGATCAATTACATCGATCTGGGCATGTTGCCGCAGCAGGCTGCACCGGCCGTCCAGAAGGAGGAGGCTGTCACCCCTTCGGAGCAGACAATGCCGACGGAATCAGCAACCGTGGAGAAGCCCGAACCAGTGGCGCAGCAGGCGCCTCCTGCGGCCGCAAGCAGCGAGCAAATGCAGCACAATTCCATTGCCATGGGGATGAGCTTCGGCTTTTTCCGGAGCATTTCGGAAGGGGAGACGCTTCGTTTTGAGATTCGGGAATATTATCTGACCATGCTTCAGAAGATCAACGAGAGCTGGTGGCTGATCGGTGGGGCTAATCCTCGGGACGTGCGGCAGGATGTTTCTATAATAATAAGAATCGCCAGGAACGGTGAGGTTTTGGAACGGAAGCTGCTGCGCGGGTCAGGAAGTGCTGGCTATGACCGAGCCATTATGAAGGCACTGGAAGTGGCGGCACCGTTCGCCCCCCTGCCGGAAACCTACCCGGGATTTTATTTCGAGGCGCCGCTTAGACTGGTAGTGCCATCCGGGCTGATGCTGGCGGGCATGCCCAAGCAAAGCCACTTGCAGTAACGCTCTTAATTGTCTTCCTCCTGGTCGAGGTCGATTAACTCCAGCTCTCCCTCTTCCTCATCCAGCCCACCGATACCAAGTAACTCCTCGATCTTTTCCCTGGTGTCCCGGAAATTCGGAGCTATTGCCGCAACTTCCTGAAGCTCTCGAAGGGCACTGTCTGTGTCGCCGGATGATTCGTACACGAGGGCAAGCTCATAGGTTAAGCTCAGGATTTCTTCCCGCCCCAGGCCTGCCATGGCAAGCCCTTCCCTGAGCGTTTGCTCGGCAGACTGAAAATCTCCCTTGTCGCGAAAACAGACTGCGGTCAATGTCTGGCAGTCGATCTTGCGCTGCGGGTCTCGGGCGCCGTTTTTGAATTCCCGGACCGCATCGTCGTAAAGCCCCATCTCCATGTAGGCTATGCCGAGGTTATAGTGGGTTTCGGTGTCTTCCTTGGCAACCTGCCGGTCGATCCCTTTCCTGAACTCGGAAATGACTCCGGCAACCGTGTACTTGCTTGCCTTTCCGGGGAGTTGCTCCGTTTCCTGGGCCGGCTGCTCCGCTTCCGCGGTAAAAGCTCCCTCCAGTTCCAACTCGAAATCCGGCCCCTCAAAAACATTTTCAAATTCAAGTGGTTCCAGGGACACGGAGGACTCGTCCTCTTTATCCGGGGCCAGCCCCTCCCCTTCAAGCTGTTTCTCGTCAAAAGAAAAGGGGGGCTCGGCATCCAGTGACAAATCCAGCTCGATCATCTCCTCGACCGGCTCTGTGACCAATGCGTCTTCTTCGGGAATATCCAGCACCAGTTCTATTTCTTCGTGAAGCGGGGGAGTTTCTTCCTGCTGCGCGGCCGGCTGCGGCGGCTGTTCGATAACGACCGGGTGTTCCGCCTCAACTTCGAAGTCAATCGGCCCCTCCGGAAGCTCAAGCTCGATCTCCTGCTCTGCCGGCATTTCAGGTAGTGCCGATTCGGGCGGCGGCGCCAAGTCTTCCTGCCGGGCTTCAGGCTCTTGCTCCTCTGGCTCCGTTGACAGGGCCTCCATCGACTCCTGCCGTAGCCGCTCTATCTGCCCGGCGATCAGGTCCCGTCCGGTTGTGTCGCCGGAGAGCTCGTAGACTTCCCTGACTTCTTCCAGGAGCGGGATATTGTCCGGAGCATACCCCTGGAGCCTTCGAAAGTATGCGGCAAGCTCCAGCACCAGACCGGCATCTACGAAGTCCTTCTTGAACCGGTGCAGCCGTTGAAGGGCGTTCTCCACATCGCCGGCCTCCACATAACTCTCCACAAGCTTTTGCATGGCTGAAAGCTCGCCAGGTGAGACACGAAGGAGCTGTTCGCAGGCAGAGCGGAGTTTTTCGGTTTCACCGGTCTGCGGATAAACCTCCACCAGGAGTTTCAGGGCGGCAACGTTTCCGGGAGAGCATTCGAGTATTTCCGAAACACGCACTATCGCCCCTGCCGTATCGCCGGACCTGAACTGTTCTGCAGCCATATCAACAAAAAAGTCGGTCTTTGTGGGGAAATGGTCCCGGATCCTGGCGCAGATCTGCGAAAAGAGCTTTTCCTCCCCCCGCTTCTTCAGGGTGAGGGCAACCTTTGTGTAATATTGATAGGAGGACTCTTCCAGGCCACGGCCAAAAAAGGTTTCGGCCAGCTTGAGGAGGATGTTGAGGTTTTCGGGATCAACGGCCAGCATCTTTTCGATGACCTTGATCGCCTCATTAAGTTGATTCTTCTTCTCGTAATAATCGACCAGAATCTTGTATTCGGCAAGGGCATTGCCAATCAGCCCCTGCTTGTGATTGAGGTCACCTAGAACCAGATATATATCCAGGTTGGTCGGGTCGAGCTTCTGTATCTGTTTATAGACGGCAATCGCCTTGAGAAAGAAACCTTTGTCGTCATAACTCTTGCCAATTTTCTCGTATTCCTTTACGGCATCTTCTTTGCGCCCCGCCTTGACATAAAGCTCGGCAAGCTTCTGGCGGTTGCGGATGTCCGCCGGGTCAAAGGCGACGACCTCCTCGTAGTCCTTTATAGCCTTGTCTACCTGCCCCTTTAGTAGAAATTTCTGGGCACTGGCTATGTATTTATCCTTTTGTGAGGCCAAATGTTCCTCTTGCCTAAATCTGCTGTATTTTCAAGGGAATATGTAGCTTAAAGAAATGCTGCCGACATGTCAAGAACAGGCTCGTGAAACATTAAAGTGCCGGACAGCGGGAACCCGCTCGCTCATGAAGCATATCCCGTGCAATATTCACGCGCGGGTAAGCTGCCGGTACTTGATCCTGTGGGGGATGTCGGCAGCAGTGCCGAGACGGCGTTTTCTGTCTGCCTCATACTCCGAGTAGTTCCCCTCGAACCAGACCACGCGGCTCTCCCCTTCGAAGGCGAGAATATGGGTGGCGATCCGGTCCAGAAACCACCGGTCATGGGAAATGACCACCGCGCAGCCGCCGAAGCTCTCCAGGGCCTCTTCCAGGGCACGCATGGTATTGACGTCCAGGTCGTTGGTCGGTTCGTCCAGGAGGATTACGTTGGCCTCCTCCTTGAGCATCTTCGCCAGGTGCACCCGGTTGCGCTCCCCGCCGGAGAGCATGCCGACCTTTTTCTGCTGGTCGGAGCCGGAGAAGTTGAATCGTGACACGTAGGCGCGGGAGTTGACACTGACCTTACCGAGCTGGACAGTGTCGCCCCCGTTGGATATCTCTTCCCAGATGGACTTTTCGGCAGAGAGAGAATCGCGGCTCTGGTCCACGTAAGCCAGCCTGACGGTATCGCCGACCCGGAACGATCCGCTGTCCGCATTTTCCTGGCCCGTTATCATCCGGAACAATGTGGTCTTGCCGGCGCCGTTGGGGCCGATGACCCCCACGATGCCGCCGCGCGGCAGCTTGAAATTCAGATCCTCGAACAGGAGGCGGTCGCCATAGGCCTTGGCCACCTGGTTGGCCTCGATGACGATATCCCCCAGCCGCGGGCCGGGCGGGATGTATATCTCCAGCTCCCTGGCCCTCTTTTCCGTTTCCTGGGAAACCAGTTGCTCGTAGGAGCTGATGCGGGCCTGAGACTTGGCGTGCCGCCCCTTCGGGGACATCCTGATCCACTCCAGCTCGCGTTGCAGGGTCTTCTGGCGATCCGACTCCTGCTTTTCCTCCTGGGCCAGCCGGTTCTGCTTCTGCTCCAGCCAGGAGGAGTAGTTACCCTTCCAGGGAATTCCTTCGCCCCGGTCCAGCTCCAGGATCCACCCGGCCACGTTGTCGAGGAAATAGCGGTCATGGGTAACGGCGATGACCGTGCCGGCATAGTTGTGGAGGTGGTGCTCCAGCCAGGCAATGGTTTCGGCATCCAAATGATTGGTCGGCTCGTCGAGAAGGAGAATGTCCGGCTTCCGCAACAGCAGGCGGCAGAGGGCTACCCGGCGTTTCTCGCCGCCGGAGAGCACCTTGACCTGCGTGTCCCCGTCCGGGCAGCGGAGGGCATCCATGGCCATCTCCAGCCGGGAATCCAGATCCCATGCATCCAGATGGTCCAGCTTCTCCTGAACCTCGGCCTGACGGGTCACGAGGGCATCGAAATCAGCGTCCGGATCGGCAAATTTGGCGGTTATCTCGTTGAACTCGTTGAGCAGGTCCACAGTCCCCTGGACCCCCTCCTCCACAATCTGGCGGACGGTCCTGGACTCGTCCAGCCTCGGCTCCTGCTCCAGGTAGCCGACAGTGTAGCCCGGTGACAGGACTGCCTGGCCGTTGAACTCCTTGTCGACGCCGGCCATGATCCGGAGCAGGCTCGACTTGCCCGAGCCATTGAGACCGAGCACCCCGATCTTGGCACCGTAGAAATAGGAAAGGGAAATGTCCTTGATGACCGGCTTCTTGTCGTAGAACTTGGAAACCCGCATCATGGTGTATATGATTTTCTGCCCTTCGCTGCTCATAAATCCGCAAAACCTCCTAAATTGATTGAACCTTTTTTCTACACGTAACCGCGTGTAGTGTCAATAGTCCATTGGTCAACTTCTGCCTGAGGTCCGACAAAGTTATATAGTTGCGAAATTGAAGAAGCCTCCTTTAATCGTGAACTAATCGAAAGTCCCGAAAAGGAGGCTTAATTGGCAGCACCAGGAATTAAACCAGTTTCAAAATTGTTTCAGCAACCTCATGAAGCGGGACGACGGAGTCCACCTTTACAGTCTCTATAACAGCCTTCGGCATTCCGAAGACCCTCGAAGTTTCTTCCGACTCAGCCAATATCCTTGCCCCGGCCTTCTTTAATGCCAGAGCCCCTGCCGAGCCGTCCTTTCCCATGCCGGTGAGAACGACAGCGATGCATTTTCCTTCACACACAAGCGACGCCGACTCGAACAGAACGTCAACCGAAGGCCTATGGAGTGCGGCTTCCGGAAACATGCCGAGGTCTATGAACAGTTCTCCCCCACAACGCTTGATCTTCATATGCTTGCCAGCGGGCGCAATGTACGCATGGCCCGCAAGTATCGGCTCACGATGAACCGCCTCTTGCACGAAAATATGGCTGGTCCTGTCCAACCTTTCTGCCAGTGATGCCGTGAACCCTACGGGCATATGCTGGACAATCAAGATGGGACAAGGGAAATGTTCAGGGATTTTGCTCAAAATTTCCTGTAGCGCGGGAGGACCACCGGTTGAGGTCCCGATGAGGACAACTTCGGTGTTTGAGCTGGTCGGCATGATTTTGGGGGAACGAAATAATGATTTGTCAACCTCCCCTGAATGCGACAGAAGCTTTTGCACATCAACCTGGGCTGCGATATGGATCTTGTAAATCAGCTCCTCCGCAAGGGAAGATATATCCATATGTCCACCGGCCAGGGATTTGTCAATAAAATCAACCGCTCCCAACTCAAGGGCCTTTAAAGTATTTTCGCCCCCCTTTTCCGTCAGCGAACTGAGCATCACTACCGGCGTCGGGCATTCCTTCATTATCATTTCAAGGGCCTTCAAGCCATCCATCACCGGCATTTTTATGTCAAGAGTTACAACATCTGGATGCAGGTTTTTTGTCAGCTCGAAGGCCATTTCGCCGTCCGCAGCCACGTCAATGACCTGGATATCCGCGCTCTCTTCGAGCATCCTTGTTACAGCGCGCCGCACGAACGCGGAATCATCAACAACCAGAACTTTTATTTTTTTGGTTTTAGCGCCTGTTGCAATGTCATCGTTCATTTCATACCTTGCCAGCGATCTTGGAAAGGGGTTCGGATTCAGGTCCCTTAAATCACCTAATCCGCGAGAAGAAACTTCAAAGCGATAGCAGCTTTATTCCTTACATCTTCGTGATTATCGTGTTGCTTGATATATGAGAGCTTTTTCAAAGTCAGGCTGTCGCAGCAGAATATGAGCGAATCTATTGCGGCAAGCCTGATGTCCGGACTGTCGTCATCCAACATCTTCCGCAAAGGTTCTACACTTTTGCTTTCCCCGATTTTTCCGATAAGGTCGATCACCCTTTCCCTGATTTCAAGAGAATAATTCCCCTTCATGATCCTGTGCAACCATGGCAAAGCAGTTCGATCAAATTGCAGCAGGGCATCAAAAGCGTATCTGCTCATTTCCGAATCCGTCAGAAGTCTCACGAGATCGTAGATAGTACTGCTTTCCCGGAATTCGCCAAGGAGAAGTATTGCATTTTTCCTCACCATCTGGTCAGAATCGGACAGAGCTGCCAAAAGCCGGGGTATGGCATTTTTCCCGTTCACATTCCGCAATGCTTGCAAAGCGGCTATCCTTACACTCCAATGGGAATCGGCACATACCGGGAGAACAAACTGTGCTGCCCCGGCTCCCGCCATGCTTACCAGGGCCTGAACAGCCAATCGCCTCAAATCCGGATTTTCATGCTTCAAGTAACCTTCAACGAGTTGGCACTCCGTTTCTCCCAACTCCCCCAGCTTTGCGAAGGTATCAATGATGGCGAATTCCAGATATCTCGGGATATTTCCCCTTCCCAGGTATTCCGCCAGAACATTGCCTGCTTCCCTGTAACCGACCTTGCCCGCGGTCTGGATAATGACATAATCGAGTCTTTCGTCTCCCGCTTCCAATAATCGTAGAATGTCGGCCATTGGGGCCGAGTCACCGAATTCAGCCAGAGCCAGGACCGCTTCCTCCCTTATGCATGGGTCGGTGTCGGTCAGCTCCTTCAACAGCAGCGGAACGGCATCGACAAATTTCCGAATCCCTGACGCCTTAATCGCCTCTTTTCTGACCTCTGTCGATGGGTCGGCAAACCAAGGCTTGAGCGTGTCGAAATTTATTCCGTCATCTGCAAGTCCCACAAGAACAGCCGCGGATTTTCGTTTTTCAACATCTGAAGAGGCCTGCAATTCCCTGAGAATCGGAGCGATTACGGCTGCGGGATAACGGGATACCACCTCCAGCGCCTTGACTCGCAGCGCCTGAGAACCCGTTTTTATGAGTTGAGCCAGTAACGGCAGGAATTTATCGTCAGTTTTCGATTTGAGTAATTCCAATGCTTCCAGTTGCACGACCTCAGGCTCACTTGATAGCATATCATTCAGTAACCTGACATCATCGATCCCTCCCAGCCAGCGAAATGACCGAAGGACAACTATCTTTACGTTTAAAGCCTGATGCGAAAGGGCTGGGAGAAGATACTCCATGGCTGGTTTCCCGAGCGCGAGGATTGCGCCTTCGACTGTCGCCAGATGCCTGTCTTTTGCCTCCAAAAGCCGGAATAAATCTGGAAGAACGGAAGCCTGCCCCAGCCAGCCCAGGAGTTGAATGGCACAATCGACCGTTTCTTCCGAATCCCTCCCAATTAACAGGGTTTTCAGGTTTTCAATCCCCTGTTGCGACACGAAATCCGGCAACGGCCCCTGCTGGCTGTAAGCACTGAGACGGTTCCTGTACAGGCTCGTATCGTTGATGTTCTTTTGTATCGATACGATCGCCCTGGCTGTCACGGCGGCAAAAGTGCTGTCAAGGCTTGAGAGAATCTCCCCGAGGTGCGGCATCGCCAGCGGGTCCCCTATCCTGCCCAACGCTTCAACCACGGGGCCAATCAGCATTTCATCGGAAAGAAGCTGGAGAAGATGGGGCACTGCCCGTTCGTCCCTCATCTCTGCCAGGGCGACAATAGCCGGGTACTGCAACCAGAAGTCTTCCCTAAGCAATCCGATCAGCGGCTTCAAAGCGCCCCGGTCGCCTATCTTTCCCAAGGCTTCGGCGGCACTGTGCCTTACATTTGCATCCGCATCACTCATTGCATGAACGAGATGTCCCACTGCTTCCCGCGCTCCTATATCACCGAGCATGACCGCACTGAAGTTCCGAACTTCCTCATCTTCGTCACGCAAAAGTGCATACAACCTGCTGAGAGATGTACGGCCGTAATTTACCAGGATTTCCATGGCGCCATTGCGCAGATCGGCGTTGTCATTATCCCGCAGAGCTTTCTCAACGATTGAATAAACCGTTTCAAAACCCATGACGAGAAGCTGGTCAATCGCTTGCCGCTTCCACCCCTTATCAGCATCTCCGACCAACAGAAGGAGTTCTTCGGCCGATTTGCCTTCCAATCCTGAAAATGGCATGTCAACTTCAAACTGCTTCGGCATGCGGCTTCGCCTCCATTTTTTGATAAACCAGACACCCTGCTTCACGAACTGCCTCGAAATCATGATCAAAAAGATGGAGGGGTTCGGCATCGCCGGTAAACAGGTAGCCTCCCGGAACGAGAAGGCGGGACAGGGTGTTGACCAATTGCTGTTGAGACTCCGCTGAAAAATAGATCATCACATTTCTGCAGAAGATGACGTCGAACAAATCGCTTCCGCTCCCGAGGCCGGTTAAGGTAGCACCGTTAATGATGTCATTGAGATTCAACCTGCTGAATCTGATGACCCTTTTCAGCTCCTTTCTGGCGATCGCGCCTGTACCGCATCGCTCCATGTACCTGTCGACGTAGGTGGAAGGTATCCTTTTCAGTCTTTCAGAGTCGTAATAGCCGGCCATGGCTGTCCTGATGCAGCTTTCGCTCAGGTCGCATGCCTGTATCCCGATATCCCAGGCCCTCGGATAGCGCAGCGCCTCGATGACGGCCATTGCTGCCGAATACGGCTCTTCCCCGGTCGCACAGCCGGCGCAGAGGATGCGTAGCTTCATTTTGGCACCAGGTGAAGCGGACATGACGGTGCCCCATGATCGCAGCAGCTCCTCCCCTCTCTCTGCTTCCAGTCCGGGAATGATTTGTTCCATCAAAAAGCGGAACTGTTCGGGGTTCCTGAAAAACGAAGTTTCGTTGATTGTGAGAAGATCGAGAAGAACGAGCTCTTCCCGAGGAGAAATGCGCAGATAGCCCCAATAGGATGCAAGATCGGGAATATCGAGGTGCGCCAGACGCTGCTCCAGCCGTTGCCTGAGAATAGGCCTCTTATGTCCTGTAAAGCAGAGGCGGCTCCGCTGCTGGATAAATCGTGCAATGATGTCGAGCATTAAGTTGTTCCTTGCCTGATTATAAGTCCTTACCATATCCCCATAAGCATCTTTGTCCCCATCACGATGAGGAGGAAGGCAAAGAACCTCTTGAGCTGCGCGACGGGGAGGCTGTGGGCCAGCCTTGCTCCAAAGGGAGCGGTAAGGATACTGACAACTGCGATGCCTAAGAGGGCAGGAATGTAGACGAAACCAAGGCTGTGGGGAGGGAGAGTATTGACCGCAAGGCCATTGAATACGTAACCTACGGCGCCGGCCAGGGCAATGGGGAAACCGATCGCCGCGGAGGTGCCGATGGCGTTGTGCAGGGAAAGATTGCACCAGACGAGGAAGGGAACCGACATGCTCCCTCCACCGATGCCGACCAGGCTGGAGACGCCTCCGATGAACCCTCCCATCCCGAACATGCCACCGGTTCCGGGGAGTTGGCGTGACGGCTTCGGCTTGACGTTGAGGAGCATCTGCAGGGCCACGTAATAGAGGAAAAGAACAAAGAATACCTTGAGAAAATGGGTGGAAAGCTGCGCGGCCACCCACGATCCCAACAAGGTGCCGACAAGAATCCCTGGGGTAATGCCGCGGAACACCTGCCAATTGACGGCCCCCCTGCTATGGTGGGCGCGCAGGCTGGAGATCGAAGTGAACATGATGCTGGCAAGGGAGGTGCCCAGCGCCAGGTGGAGTATAAAAGGGGCAGGCATTTGCTGGGCAGTGAAAATGAAGGTAAGCATCGGTACGATCACCAACCCTCCGCCGACACCGAGCAGTCCCGCCAGCAGACCCGCTAAAGCGCCAAGAGCCAGGTAGAGCAGTATGTAAGTCATGATTATCTCCGTTCTCCAGTTGTTGCTGGAGACCATGATACACGCCGGCAGACGGTTTTTCCATTAAAGCCGGCAGACAGCGCGTATCATGGCCTCTGGGCGATATCCGGCAGAAGCAACTTCTTTATACTGCAGCCTGCATCGGATTTGCGGCCGGCTGAAATTCGGTGATGAGGAAATTCCCACTGAGCAATCCGTCGGCATGTTCCCTGAGTACTTCCTCGGTATGCTCGCCCAGGAGAGGCGGTCGACGTCGATAGGTCACAGGCGTTCCGGACAGACGCAGTGGACTCCCCAGAACCTTAATCATCCCCATCGGGTGCTCGAACTCAACGAGCATCCCCCGTTGCTGCACATGTGGATCGTCCAAGGCCTCATCAAGTGAATTGATCGGCCCGCAGGGGATATCAGCAGATCGGATCTTCTCAAGCCAATGCTCTGCCTCTTTCTGGATGAAGATGGATTCCAGCAGCGCGATCAATTCCAAGTGGTGTTTAAGCCTGCCGGCGTTGGTGGCAAAGCGCGGATCGTCGCGTACCGTATCGCCAAGTCCCACTGCGTTGCAGAAGCGCTGCCAGTGTGACTGGGTCACAACGGCAACTATCATATGCTTGTCACGCGCCTTGAAAACCTGATAAGGCACGATGTTCGCGTGTCGATTCCCCAGGCGAGGGGGGCGTTGTTCCGAAGCCAGATATTGGCCTGCCATGACCGTTGCCCAACTCAATTGCCCTTCGAGTAACGCCTGATCAATGAACTGTCCAATGCCGGTTTTCTCACGTGCATACAGGGCGGTTAGAATCGCCATCGCCGACCAGACACCGCTGGAAAGATCAGCGATTGCCACTGGCCACCGCATCGGTTCACCGTCGACCTCACCCGTCGCCGACATCAACCCTGCTTCGCCCTGGGCAACGATATCATATCCACCTCGCCCTGCATATGGGCCGGTTTGACCATAAAACGTGATCGAGCAGTAGATCAATCGCGGATTGTATGCGCGGATGGTTTCCGGGTCGAGCCCCACTTTTCGCAGCGATTCAATCCTCCGCACATTGCATACGAACACATCGGCCTTCTCAAGCAGGCGACGCATGGCCGCCTGGCCCTCACTCGATTTGATGTCGATCTCTACACTTCGCTTATTGCGGTTTACGGACAGGAAGTATGCGCTCTCAGTGCCGATGAACGGCGGTCCCCATTTGCGGCTTTCGTCGCCGGCTCCGGGCCGTTCGACTTTGATGACGTCTGCCCCGAGATCACCCAGGATCATGGTGCAATAGGGGCCTGCGAGCGCTTCGGTAAGATCTATGACGCGTATGCCTCTGAGTGGTGATAGCATGGTTTCTCCTGTTTTTTAGAGTTGAGGTGGTTTCAAATTCAAGAGTCAGCCACTATAATTTCACCCTGCAAAACCGCACATATTCAGATTTTCGAGACCGGGCACCTCCTCTTCTTCAGAATTTTTGACGTATCATTCTACCTGAAACTGGGCCACCAGTTCGGCCAGATCAATCGCCTGCCGTGTGAGTCCGTCGGCGGACCGGGAAAGCTGCTCGACCGAAATGAGGGTTTCCCGTGTCACATCGCTGATGTTCTCCATGGCGGAAACGACCATATCACCTCCTTTTTTCTGTTCTGCGGTTGCTTTCGCCACCGCTTGGGTCATGGAGCTCATGGAATTTACGGCCGCCACGATCTGGCGCGCCGATAGCGCCTGTTCGCGTGTGGCTATGGTCACCTGCTGGGTGACGGTGTTCATGTTCTCTACGGCGATCCGGATCTGCCTGCTCCCCTGAGCCTGCTCCCGTGTAGCGCCGGTCACATCCTGGGTGATACTGTTCATCCGCTCGACCGCAATCCTCATCTGGCGCCCCCCAAGGGCCTGTTCCCGCGCGGCTTTGGCAACGACGGAAGTCGAATCGCTCATCTTCTCCACCGCCTGGATAACCTGCCTGGAAGCGTCGGCCTGCTCTTCGGCCATGCGGGCTATGTCACTCATCAGGTCACTGGTCTGCTCAATGCTCTTGACTATATTAGCCAGGGCATTTCCGGCAGTACCGGAAAGCTCCATGGAAGCTTGTGCCTCTCGGGAGGCCAGTTCGCCGTATCTTACGGAATCATCGGTGTCCGACTGAACCTGCCTGATCACCTCTCCGATTTCCTTGGTCGCGTTGACGCTTCTCTCCGCAAGCTTCCGGACCTCCTCTGCAACTACAGCGAAACCCCGTCCCGCATCGCCGGCGCGTGCCGCTTCAATCGCAGCGTTAAGCGCAAGGAGATTAGTCTGGTCCGCGATCTCATTGATGACTTTTACAATGTTGCCGATCTCTTCGGAACGTTTTCCCAGGTTGACGATGGATGCCGCGGTCTTCCCGCTCACCTCCGCCACCCGCTGCATGGCAGCCAGGGCCTCCCGGACCGCCTGCTGCCCGGTAAGCCCTTCCTTGGCAGCGGTTTTTGCCACGGCATCAGCCTCGTTCACGTTGTCGGCTGTCCGACATATGGAGGTCGCCATCAACTCGACGATCGAAGTTGTATCCGAGACGAATTTCTGCAGCTCCTGGCAATTGCCCGCCACCTGATCGATGGAAACGGTCATCTGCTCGATGGTCGCGGAAGTCTCGGACACCGATGAGGCAAGGTCCTCGGTGTTCTGGGCCACCTTCTCGATGGAAACGGTCATCTGCTCGATGGTCGCCGAGGTCTCGGATACCGACGAGGACATCACCTCTGCACTCTTAGCGACCTCATCTCCGGAAGCTCCCAGTTCCTGGACGGATGAAGAGACATCTTCCGCATTGGACGCAAGCGAATCGGCATTGCCTGCCACTGACTGGATGGATGCAGCCATCTGTACCATTGTGCTGGAGGTCTCCTCGGCAGCGGAGGACTGTGAATGTGCGGACTTGGTGAGCTGTGCCGAATTTACGGATATCTGGCCGGCGGCGGAGGCCACCTGTGACGATGTTTCCTTGATCTTGCCGACCATTGTCCGCAGGTTTTCGACCATGCCCCGCATGGCGTTGATGATCTGCCCGATCTCATCCTTGCTTCCCTCTTCCAGACGGACGGTTAAATCTCCTTCTGAAACGCGACGCGCGGTTTCAAGCGCAAGGCCAAGGGGAGCGGTGATAATTCTGGCCATGGCAATGCTGCCGATAACCGCAATGATGAGCGCGGCGAGAAACGTTGTAATGAGGATTGTCACGACAAAGGCGAGCTTCTTCGCGGCGGACGCTTCCATCGCCTTGCCCATTGCATCCTCGTGCGAAGCCAGTTCATTCATATGCTTGCGCATGGCATCGAACTTGTCGTCAGCAGTCCCCATGAACATCGTAGACGTGTTGATGTCCGAACCTGCGAGATCGATGACGTCGCCTGCGGTTTTCCGGTATTCGGCCAAGTCGTTCGAGACGGCCTCATATAACTTTCGCTCCTTCTCAGTCAATGCTTTTACGCCGAGCTTATCCCTGACCAGCTTGATGTTCTTGTCAATGGTGTCCGTCTGCTCCTTGCCGAGCGCATCGAGCTTTGCCGGGTCGTACTTGGCGGTCGCCCAGGCAAGAAGCCGATAGAGATTGGAATGCACGGCCTCTATATCAGTAAGAATGCCCGTGCTTTTCTGATAGCTCTTGAACCTCGTATTGTACTCGTCTATCACGTTTTTCTGGCTCCGGAGCCCGACATACGTCATCAACCCGAAAGCGACGAGCAGCGTCATGACCATGACCGGCGCCACCATCAGTTTTTTCGACATCTTTAAATCCATCAGCAATCTCTTCATTACAACTTCTCCCTTTGCGTATGGAAGTGGAGGGGGGAGTCCCCCCTCCTTCCGGATCACTGCTTATAGACCCCACCGGCTACAACTATATCCTCGTACTTTTCGAAGTAGGTCCTTTTCTCCTCAATGGTTTTGGTAAGCGGGTTGGTGTATTTATAATCCTGCCACCCTTTACCCTTGCTCTTGGCTATTTCCATCCTGTCCTTGATGAGGAACTTGCCGTCGGCATCCTTCAGTTCGATCAGGTCCTTGCCTACCATCTTGGCGTTCTGGCCATGAGCGAGGCACTTGCCGTTCATGCCATATACCGTTATATACAGGTCCTTTATGGTGAACTTCCCGTTGTGGTTGTTGAACTCTGCGAAAGCCTTGTCCTTGCCGTTGGCCTTGATATAGGCAACCGCCTTTTTCACCATGGCCTCAGCTTCCCTGGCCGTAGCCCTCTCGGCCGCGACCGACCCCCCGGTAATCCCTACTGCGAAACAAACAGCCAGCATGAAACTCACAACCTTCTTCATCTTTACTTCCTCCTTTTGCATTTTTTGTTGCCGGGTTATTACCCTTCTTAAAGCATTTCAGACAAAAGCAGGGACCTGGTCAGGTCGAGAATTATGATCAGCCGGCTTTCCAGCTTACCTACCCCCTTGATGTAATTCTCATCCAGCGTGGTAGCTTCTTCCGGGATTTCCTCGACGATGGCCGAGGAAAGCCTGATTACCTGCGAGACGCTGTCCACCAGCATGCCCAGCCGCTTTTCTCCCCTTTCCACAACGACGATCCTCTGGGCGTCGTTTGTCGCGGTTTCCGGCAGGCTGAACCGTTTCCGGAGATCGATGACCGGAATAATCTTGCCTCGGAGGTTGATCACCCCTCGCACATGGGAAGGGGCACCGGGAACGGGGGTGATGTCGGTAGCCCTGATAATTTCTTGCACGCTGCCAATATCCACGCCGAATTCTTCTTTTCCCAGGTTGAACGTGACCAGATGATGGACGATTTCTCCATCCTTCTTCCCCGTGTCTTTCTGCGCATTGTCGGCTTCCTGTTGCGCACCGCCCATGAACCTTGTCAGGATATCCTCAGCCAACCCTGAAGGCGGTAGTCTGATTTCATTGTTTTCCGTCATCGACTCCTCCTCTCGTCGTTTTTCCCAAGAGTGACGCAATATCTATAATGAGGGAAACCTTCCCGTCACCGAGTACGGTCCCTCCCGAAATACCGGGCAGCTCCCCCAGATAATCATCCATACCCTTCATTACTATCTCCTGCTGTCCAATCAGGCGGTCCACCACAATCCCCCCGCGCTTATCGCCGTTCCCCACCACTACAATATATTCTTCAATCCTGTCAGTACGCTTCTCCAGCGAGAAAAAACTGTCAAGCCTTGTTATGGGAAGGAGGCTATTCCTGAGTCGGACGATTTCGCCTGATCCAACCTGGTGAATCCCGGCAGAGTCTATCTTTATGCTTTCCTGTACCGCGGAAAGAGGGACAGCGAAGGTCTGGCCGCCAACCTCCACCATGAGGGCCTGAATAATGGCCATGGTAAGGGGGAGCTTTATGGTGAAGCGCGTCCCCTCACCAACTTTGCTCTCTATTTCGATCATGCCACATAAGGAGCTGACAATCTTTTTAACTACGTCCAGCCCAATGCCGCGGCCAGAGGTTTCGGTCACTTCCCGGCTCGTGGAAAAACCGGGGAGGAATACCAGTTGCAACGCCTCATGGTCGCTCAACTCACGTGCTTCCTGAAAGCCGATCAGCCCTTTTGCAACAGCCGACTCCTTCAGTTCAGCGGCCGACATCCCTCTCCCATCGTCTGCAACGGTAATCACAATCTGATTATTCTCATGACCTGCGCGAAGCAGTAGAGTACCTGCGCCCGATTTCCCAAGGCGGGCTCTCTCGGCCGGCCCTTCGATCCCGTGGTCGACCGCGTTCCTGATCAGGTGGAGAAGAGGCTCTCCGATCTCATCAATGATCGTCTTGTCCAACTCCGTCTCTTCACCCTCAAAATCAAGCTTTATCTCTTTGCCGTGGCGGCGGGAAAGGTCCCGCACAAGGCGGCTGAACCTCTGGAATACCCGGTCAACAGGTAGCATCCTTACTTTCATGACGGCTTCACGCAGATCGGTGGCTGTTTTGCTGATGGCCTGGGTTGCAGCGCCAAAGTCATCAATTATCGCACGATCTTTCAACGTTTCCCTGATCCGCGCTTCTAGCGAAAGAAGGGCCGTCCTGTGAATTACAAGCTCCCCCACCAGGTTCATGAGTTCATCCAGCCTCTCGAAATTGACCTTAAGAGTATTGGATTTCTGTGTGAAACTGGCGAGTTCGTCTCTTTTCCCGGCAGGGAGGGACATTGCCGTTGCCTCGGAATCCTCGATCGACAGGCACTCCAGCAGCATCTGCTCAGCACTGAAATCAAGGCACTCCGCTGGGTTGTCCGCCACTTTCCGGAGTGCATCCCGAATACTATTAATTGAAGTATAGAAGGCTTCGAAAAACAGCGGCGATATGGAAAGAGGGCTGTCAGCGATCCCTTTCAAGACGCTTTCCATCCTGTGGATAAAACGCTGCAAGGGAGCAAAACCCATCATGCCGGAGTTCCCCTTGAGAGTATGGAAGTTCCCCAGCATGAGTGTAATCAATGCATTATCGGCTTCTCCTCCTTCGAATTTCTTTTCAAATTGCAGAAGAGAGGTTTCCACGGCATCAAGATGACCCGACGCATCTTCCAGAAAATCTTCCAGAAGGATCGAGATGTCAATGTTACTGTCCAACTTTCACCCCACCTTACAGAGAATTGAAATTATGCGTACAAGCAGAAGCAGGTGAGGAAATGGGGATGATTTTAGCGATAAGTTCGCGAAGATCTTTAGGGTCAAAAGGCTTTTTCAGATATCCCTTCGCTCCCAGCTTCAAACCGCGGACAGTATCTTCTTCCTTGCCTTCCGTACTTATGATGATTACCGGGATTTTTTTGACTATCCCCATGGCTGACGCTTTCTCAAGAAACTGGACACCGTTCATGACAGGCATATTTATGTCCAGCAGAATCAGATCTATGTCTTTATGAATTGAAATCAGATCCAGGGCCTCTTTACCGTTCATTGCGTCCAGTATCTCGCAATGATATTTCATCATAACGATGCGATACATCTGATGAATGAGCGCTGAATCATCTACCACCAAAATTTTCTTTAACATGTCCCCCCCACAGTTCTTTGCAATGCTGTTATTTATCCAAAATCGTCACTAGTATTTGACTGGAATCCCGAGCGATCCAACCTTTTGCATCAATTCAGAGATATCAATCGGCTTGTTGAAATAATGCAGCGCGCCGCGCCGAAGGGCTTCGGTCTTGATATCATCGGTACCGTATCCGGTCATGATGATGACCTCGGCCTTATAGAGCCTTTTGATGTAACTTAACAACTCAAGGCCCTCAACCCCGTTTACTCCCGACATCCTGATATCGGCGATTACCAGATCAAAATGGGTGTTTTCCAATGCAGCTTCAGCTTGCACAATCTCATCACAGGTGATTACTTCAACCCCTTCAATCCTCAAAGCATATGAAAGACTTATTAATATTGACGGCTCGTCATCAACGATAAGAATTCTCTTAATATCCATCATTTCATATCTCCTTAGAAGAGTTCTTTTAAAGACAATTCTATCTGGCAATCACCATGCCAAATAAACTGTTCTTATAGTCTTATTAATTCCACTGTAATTTCAGTTATTTTTAGATTTAAAAGCAATTTTGATAGAGAGTGTATATGTGCGGTTTTCGTTCAACAGGGGAAATGAGGAGAGGTTGAATTGCAATAAAAGGTTGGATAAAGTAAGGAAGAAACGCCCAGTGACAATGCAACTGTACAACATTACGACATGTCCGATTTTGATACATCGCTTTTCTTCTTTTTCAGCCAAGCCAGAAGGGTCGAGCGACTTATCCCCAGAATCGCGGCCGTGCGGGAATGGTTGTGTCCCGTAACCCGGAGTACCTGTGACATATAATCGTCCGTAACCTTAGAAAGGGGCCGCAATTCAAGCGAGCCGGCCGGGAAAAATGAAATTGTCCCGGCTTCCCTTATTTCAGCCGGGAGATGTGCCGGGCGGATTTCATCTCCCTGGCTCAAAATGAGCGCCCGCTCTATAACATTGCGCAATTCGCGCACATTCCCCGGCCATGAATAATTTTGAAGATGTTTCATGGCATCCGCTGAAATTCTCATATGCCCCTTTCCCATATTCTCGCCAAGCTTCGTGGCAAACTGGGTCGCCAGGATGATAATGTCCTTCCCCCTGTCGCGTAACGGTGGAACCGTTATCGGCAGGACATTTATCCTGTAGTAAAGGTCTTCGCGGAAAAGCCCCTTCTTCACCAGACCTGCGATATCATTATTGGTAGCAGCCATTATTCTTGCGTTGCTTTTAATATCGTTAACCCCTCCTAATCTGCGAAAGGTCTTTGAATCCAGAACCTTCAGGAGTTTTGCCTGAACGGAGAGAGGCATTTCAGCCAGTTCATCAAAAAATATTGCTCCCTCGTCGGCAATCTCGAACAACCCTTTCTTTCCCTCCCTGGCGTCTGTGAAAGCCCCTTTCTCGTGTCCGAAGAGCTCGGATTCCAGGAGATTTTCGGAAAGCGATGCGCAATTGATCTCCACCAGAGGACCCTTATGGCCCCCCAAAGCATGAATCGTCCTGGCTACAAGTCCTTTCCCGCTTCCCGATTCACCCAGGAGCAGCACAGGCGTAGATCTGTTCTGGGCCAACAGGGAAATCAATCTCTGTACCATGATTATGCAGACAGACTCTCCGGCAAGGGTATCTCCCTTGACGGGTAATTCGGAAATTTTTCTGTAATGTTTAATTTCTCTTTTCAGTTTCAGCTTTTCTGTCAGCTGTTCGATAATAACGGCGACATTGTCCAGATCAACCGGCTTGGACAAGTAGTATTCCGCTCCTTTCTTCACGGCCTGAACAGCTTTGTCAAGTTCGGCATATGCGGTCATCATTACAACGCTAGTCCCGACCTCGGGTGCTACAAGGGATTGCAGGATCGTTTCTCCGTCCATATCCGGGAGCTTTTGATCGAGAAAAACAATATCAGGGAGCGTCGCCTGGGCAAGCGCCAGCCCTTCACCGGCTGTCGCGGCCTCCATTGTCTCATACCCTTGTCCTTGCAGAAAATGGGTAAGCGTGAGCCTGATGACAGGTTCATCATCAATAACCAGAGCTTTCATTCGACATCCCCATTCAAAGGGAGAGCAACCGAGAATGTTGCCCCCTTGTCAACATTATTGCTGGACGTTAGAGTTCCTCCGTGCGCCTCAACTATGTTTTTACAGATAGAAAGCCCCATCCCCGTCCCATGTCTCTTGGTGGTGAAAAAGATATCGAAAAGTTTATCCTCTATTTCCTCAGGTATTCCATGCCCGTCGTCAATAATCTTTATAAGCGCATTCCCGTTTACACATTCGAGCATAACCTGAACCTCACCACCCTTTCCTGACGCTTCGATTGCATTTTTAATCAAGTTCAAGAACACCTGTTCAATTTTATCCGGATCAGCCTTAAGGACAACATCCTGTTCTGAGACATTCCTGACAATACGCACTTCTTTTCCATTCGCGTAAATCTCGGAAATATTTATAGATGCATCTATTATATTTGCTAAATATGTTTTTTCTTTATGCAGAGTCAGTTCCTTGCAAGAACTGAGCAGTTCATCGACAAGATTGTTCAGGCGCCGTGCTTCAATCAAAAACGACTGCATCAATTGCTTTTGCCCGGAAGTCAACTGCAATTCCATGTCCAGTATCTGTCCCACAGCAGTCATTCCAAAAAGCGGGTTGCGCATTTCATGCGCAACCCTGGCAACTACTTCGCCAATTGTTGCGAGACGCTCTCTTAATTTCATCTCGGAGCGGATTTTTGTGATTTCAGTGATATCCACAAAGGTGATGATGCTGCCGACAGTACTACCATCAAAACCTTTCAAGTCGAATCTTTTGTAGCCGATAATAGTATCGGCTGAATTGTGCCGGAGCTTAATCTCATCGCAATCCAATCCCCTTGCCATGGATGCATAAAATTCCGGGTAAACCTCATTCAGTTTTTTTCCTGCCATGACTGCGCTGCTGTCACAGGAATACTTTAGAGCATAAGGGTTTGCCAATTTTATCCCCAATTCCAGGTCAATAACTATGATGCCGCTCTGCAGGTTGAAAAGTATGGATTCGATGAATGCTTTTCTCTCTCTGAGTTTGGCGTAGATTTCCGTCAGCTTGCGTTCGGCCCTTTTTCGCTGAGTAACATTATGAACAATAATTTGAACAGCCGCCTCTCCGCGGTAGGTCACAAATGTCGATACAACTTCCACATCTATTATGGATCCGTCGAGACGAGTCAACTTCTCTTTCACAAGCGGCTCACTCGTCTTCGACTTCATTATTCTCTCTATCCGTCTGGACACTGTTTCAATATAATCCGGCTGTACGAAATCGAGGACATCCGCACCCAAGAGATCAGCGGGAGAAGTGGCCCCCAGAAGCTCTGCTGCCGCATCGTTGACATAGAGCAATGTCTTTCCGTTGTGGACAGCAATCGCTTCGGGAGAATGCTCCACCAACTGGCGATAACGCTCTTCGCTAACCCGCAGAGCCTGCTCCGCGGTCCTGCGAACTACAATCTCTTGCAGAAGTGGGGACAGAACAAGGGCATAAAGAACAGGGAAAAGTACCATTACCAGGAACAATGGATTTATAATGGTTTCTATATATTCGGGCAGGGAAATGATGTGTAGAAGAACATGAATGGTAAATTCGGTCGAAAATATGACCGAAACCACAATAACGAAGCGCTTGACAGACGAATTCTGCGCCAAGGATCGACTGGTTTTGCCAGAATTGGGGATGTAATTTTCTACTGACATGATTCCTTACCTGACAGCTTCCATGTTAAATGTTACAGATATCGACCATAGTGATTTCATGGTTATATCTGGTTTCCGCCAGTTGTGATGCCTGGCCAAGTTTTTCAGTTATGCGGCGTATCCTGTCAAGCTCGGCCTGCATTCCCATAAGACTGCCCGCCGCCATTTCACCGGGATTTCCCGTTTCCCTCCACAATACATGCAGAAAAGCATACAATGCAGTCAGGGGATTGTTGATTTCGTGGGACAGTGCAACTGCCATTTCCCTGAAAACCATCAACCGTCCAACCTCAACAGCCTGGGCCTTTGCACTGCGGGTGGCCAGATGCGCCTTGACTCGCGCCAGTAGCTCCTGAGGGTAAAAAGGTTTCACAACATAATCCTCGGAACCGGCTTCAAAACCCTTTACTCTTTCCTGTACCGAATCCATGGAGGTAATAAAAATTATTGGAATATCCCTTGTTTTTTCATCATTCTTCAAAACACGGCAGACCTCATAACCATCGATATCCGGCAAATGTATATCAAGGAGAACTAGGTCTGGCATGAACTTTTTAATTGCAGCGATTCCATCCAGGCCATTTTCCTGTAAATCCATTTCATAATTTTCAGACAACACCCCTTTTATGATCATTTGAGTAATCCTGCTGTCATCGACAAGCGTTATTCTTTTCATTATAACTACCTCAAAAACTCAAAAGGAATTAATGCATACTTATTAGTCAACAAAGTTGACGAGAATCACGCCATTTAATCAAAAAAATCTGCCACATCATAGACGTAGCAGCGTCAGCTCCTAAACCCGTGTCTTCTAATAAAGTATCATAAATCGCATTTTAGATTTATACCGTATACAAATGAAATACAACCTGTACGAAGGTACAGATAGCGAACTACCAAAGCATTTGTATAAACAAATTAGTTAGAATAAGGATTTGTGGACTGAAGTTGTGGACTTAAGATACACAGATATCCGCAGGCATCAAACTCTGCATGATTCCTTTACGGGGAGGGAACTTATATGCGGACGAATCAATCCTGTGGAAACAGCACGTGCTATTGCGTGCGTGCGGTTACAGGCATTGAGTTTCTCACAGGCATTCTGCAGGTGAAATTTTACGGTACGCTCGGAAATACGAAGAATTTTCGCGGTTTCCCATGATGTCTTTCCCTCGGCCGTCCAGAGCAGGCAGTCTCTCTCCCGCTCAGTCAATGGATCCTTAAGATTGAGAATTGCCGAAGTGTCAATTACCCGCTTTACTGCCTCGTGTACATGTAAAGCAGCTTGATGGACAAGAGGTATCGATTTTTTGAGGAGGAATTTAGAGTTGTCACTTTCTTCATGTAACGCTGCAAAACTCAGAATGGCAATTTCCCTGCTGGGGGCGTGAACAGGAAAGCTGATGCCACGTTTCAGGCCGTACTCGCGGCTTTCTTCCATGAATTTGCTTATTGCCGTATTTTCATCTTCCAAGGGTTTTATCTGCTCCCAATCGATCGGCACTATATTGTTACAACAATGCAGGACTACAGGGTCAATGCAAAAGTATGATTCACTGATATAATGCTCCATCCATTCTTGGGGATATCCACTGACAATAATAATCGCAGAATCTGCGAAAGTATTTGGGAAAATAGCGACGTATTGAAAAAGTTCGAAGCCGGCCATTTCTGAAAGACAAGAGCACTGCAAGCGAATTTCGTCAATGGAATCGGCCCTTGATAAGGCACCAATGATCTCATTGTATTTATCATACAGCATAATGGCGTGCCTTCCGGCTCAAGGTCATACAAAAACCTTTGAGCCCAAACAAGATAAAGGGCTGATTGAACAATACGTAAAAGCGCAAAAAGGTCTTATTAGTTTTAAATTTTTTATTTATTATACATGTGTTACTCCTACAATCAATAGACATTATGGTTAAAATCAGCTCAAATTACTAAGATTACCAACTATGGTTAGTGCCTGTTCAATGAGCAATAAAGGAAATGAAAAAAGGCCGCCCTTTCGGTACGGCCTCAGGTTTGAAGCATATGGTTTGCATATCAGTCGACGTAATCCCCGCCGGTTTCCACATCCAGTATGTCGAGGAGGGTCTGCGGCTCGTAGGGCATATACTGGCGGTCTTCGACAGATTCCTTGTCAGGCGGGAGCCACTCGACCAGCTCTTCTCCCCCCTTCTGGGTCTTGGCGATGCGGTCGCCGCAGAACCGCTCCAACTCGGCCCACACATCATTCATCCCGATCAGGTCGAAACCGTCGATGGTTTCATCCGGCTTGGCGGTTTTGACGAAACGGTCGACCAGGTCGAAATCTATGAAATCCTCTTCCTTGCGCCACCATTTGATGATTACCTGTTCCGGCTTGCGCTGGGTCTTGATGGTATTGATGATTTCCTGAGCTGTCATGGGGCGATTCCTCCTTTCATTGAACGGCCCATCGGGACCGATGCACACCTTTTACTTAAAATGTATACTAAAAATGGCGATGTGCAAGCCCCCGGCCCTGGAAAAAGTATGGTATGCGCCGGTTTTCACCAGAAAGGAAACCCCGGCAGATAACCGAGTTTTCCCAGGAGGCGCCACAACCCCGCCACTCCCAGAAGGACTAGCCCGAGCCCGACAAAACGCCGCAGAACAGCATTAGCACCGAGATTGGCGCAGGCAGGCATGACGCTGACAAAAATCAGCGCCGGTATAGTCCCGGCCCCCAATGCCCCCACTATGGCCATCCCCTTCCACCCGCTGCCGCTTCCGGCAGCAGCGGCAACAGCGGCATACACAAGGCCGCAGGGGAGAAAGCCCAGCACAAGGCCGCTGCAAAACGCCCTGGGATAGCGGGGGATTTTAAGGGCCAGGCTAAGGGGCTTTTGAATAATCGCCGCTGCGCACCCGCCAGATAGCTTCACAAAGAAATCTCCCCTTCCGAGAAGATGAACGAGGCCGGTCGCGACAACCATCAGGTTGGCTCCGGCGAAAGATATGAATGATACCTCGCGGACCACCGCGGCATTGAAGGACGCACCGGCCAATCCGGCCGCGGCCCCAAGCGTTGCGTAAGTAGCAATGCGCCCAAGGTTGTACGACAGACCGAAGAGGACCCGATTGCCAACCGACTGGTTGTTGTCATGCAAAGCCACTGCCCCCGCAACGGCCCCGCACATGCCGATGCAATGCCCGGTTCCGGCCAGGCCGGTCAGAAATGCGAGCCAGACCTCAATCAAATGAACCCCAGACAAACATAGACTTTTGCATTAACTTTCAACTGTAACCATCTGTTTTCAAGAGCAAATCAATTCAGATGCCACCGGAGTCGGGTTGGGGGCTTTCCTGAAGCAAATGGCGCGGCTTCCATGCAGGATGGTTATTCAAGGGAAACCGCCAGAATATGGTATCTGCAAAACAGAAGATGGAGGGCGACAGATTGCCATTTGTTTCAGGAAAGCCCCCAACCCGACTCCAGCAGCAACCAAGCGCCCCAGAGACGGGCATCAGCCCGTCTCTACGTTAACAAAATGAAATACTTCACTCATCGTCCAACATACGGTATTTGGGACGCTCCGGGTCCTCGAATTCGCCGCGCTTCACGGCCCAGAGGAATACCAGCCAGCAGGCAAGCCCCAGCGCGCCGGATAATACGATCAATAGAATCAACGACTCTTCCATGCTCACCCTCCCCCATTGGGCAGGCGCGCAAGTCGCAGGGAATTAGCGACAACGCAGAGTGAGCTCATGGTCATGGCGGCTGCGGCAAAGACCGGGGTCAGCCTGCCGCTCATGGCCAGCGGGATGCCGACGGCGTTGTAGACGACCGCCCATACCAGGTTCTGGCGGACGACCCGCATGGTCCTGAGCGCAACGCCATGGGCAAACCGGACCAACTCCAGGTCTCCCCGCATGAGCACCAGGTCGGAGGTCTCCATAGCAACGTCCATCCCTCCCGAAAAGGCGCACCCCACATCCGCGACAGCCAGGGCGGGCGCATCGTTGATCCCGTCGCCTATCATGAGGACCCGCTTCCCCTCCCCTTGCATCTGCCTAATCTCCGCAGCCTTGTCTTCCGGCAGCATATCGCCGGAGCTGCGCCCGACCCCGATTTCCGCCGCAATCCGCGCCGCTTCGCCGGTACGGTCCCCGCTCAGCAATCTGCCACCAATCCCCATTTGCCGGAAGTAGCCCACAAGACCGGCTACACCTGCCCTCACTCCGTCCCGCACATCGATCATGCCGGCCGGTTTTCCATCGCAACCGATGTACATCCTGGAACTGGCGATTTGAAGAGGAATATTCCCAAAATCTATCCCGTTCTCAGATAGAAATCTCGTATTCCCCGCCAACACCTGCCGCTCTCCGACTTCGCCACTGACTCCCATCCCCGGAAAGCTCCGGACGTTTGTACAGGAGGGGATAGAGCCTGCCAGCGAGCGGGCATGTTCGGTCACGGCGCGGCCGAAGGGGTGCAGGGTCGATGCCTCCAGCGAGGCCGCCAGCAAGAGCAGTTCTTCCCCGGTGAAGGGATGGAACGCCGTGACCCGCTCCACACGGGGCCTCCCTTCGGTCACTGTGCCGGTCTTATCGAAAACCACGTCAGTAACCATACCCATTCGCTCCAGAACATCCCCGCCCCGGAAAATGACCCCGGCGCGCGCCGCGCTCCCGCTCCCCGCAACCACCGCAGCCGGGATCGCCAGCCCCAGGGCGCAGGGACAGGCAATCAGAACGACCGAGACCGCCGTCATCAAGGCATCGACCAGCGCAATCCCACGATAGGCCGAGATCAGCAGAGACAACAGAGCCATGGCCAATACGACCGGCACCAGAAGGGCAGCGCAACGGTCAGCCAGCGCCTGCACAGCCGGCGTACGGGTCCTCGCCTCTTCCACGAGGCGCGCCGTTCGCGCGATGAAGCTCTCCGCCGCCACCTTCCGGACTTCCACCGTCACAGGCGTGCTCAGGTTCAGAGTTCCTGCCAGCACGCCGTCTCCTTCTCGCCTGATCGCCGGCAAGCTCTCGCCAGTCACCGGCGACTCGTCCACCTCGGTAATACCCGCGACTACCTCCCCATCCACCGGAAAGTTCTCGCCGGGGCGGACCAGGACCATGTCGCCGACTTCCAGGGAAGCAACATCCACCTCCTCGCTTGCTTCCCCCTTCATCCTCATGGCCCTTTCGGGCGCCAGGGCCAGGAGCCGCTCGGTTCCGGCAACGGCCCGGTCACGCGCCCCGCGCTCCAGAAGGCGGCCGGCCAGCAGCACGGTCACAATCATTGCTGCCGACTCGAAGTAGACCTCCCCTCCCCCCGCGAACGCCGCCAGGCTGTAGATATAGGCGGAAAGGGCGCCGATGGAAACCAGCAGGTCCATGTTCGGCGCCATGTTGCGCAAGGAGCGGAAAGCGCCGCGAAGAAACGGCCAGCCGGAATAGAAGATGACCGGAGTCGTCAGAACAAGCGAGAACAGCTGCAAATTCCGCTTCATCCCTGGCTCCATACCATGGAAATAGCCGGCATAAAGGGCAATGGAACAGGCCATGAGCTGCATGGTCAGGAAGGCCGCGGTACCGAATCGTACCAACAAGTCGCGCCGCTCCTCTCGGGCCACAGCGCGGGCTGCCGAAACTGTATATGGGCGTGGCCCGTAGCCGAGGGCCGCTACGGTGTCGAATATCTCGCCGGCCGCAATCTTGCCAGGATCGAACTCGACTCGGGCAATGTGCGACAGGTATTCAATCCGCACATCAGTTACCCCTTCAATGCGGCCAAGCATCTTCTCGATCAGCCATACACAGGCGGCGCAGCGGATCCGATCTATCAGTATGCTGATTGAGGCCGAATCTCCCTTCCGCACCACGAAACGTTCCAGATAGGCGTCGCTGTATGCGGTTGCCACAAGCCTGTGCCCGGTTGAGGCTGCCGACGTGGCCTGCCGCCGCCGATAGAACGCGTCCAGCCCCGCCCCCCGGATCAGCAGGTAGGCGGCATGACAGCCGCTGCAGCAGAAGGATATGTCGCGACCCTCATGGCTTCCATCCACCCGCTGGCGTTCATCGATTGTGGCGTGACAATGGAAACAGCGCGCAGGGAGCGCGGCATCGGGAATCTCGAAGATAGGAGGGAATGCAGGGTATGCCTTGTTCATAGGGAGTGAATGTACTTTACGAGGGCTTCGATCTGCTCGTGGCTCAACTGGGCAGCGAACGGAGGCATCCCGTTGGGTCGCCCATGGGTAATGGATTCCGCCAGTTCGTCCTCATGTCTGCCATAGGTGAAATCCTTCCGGGTCAGGTCGGGTCCGATCTTCCCCTTTGCATCTGGGCCGTGACAGACCGCGCAATGGTCGGCAAAGAGCTTCTTCCCTGTGGCGATGTATTGTTGAAGATCAGCTTCAGGATGAGGAGGAACAGCGGCTTCGCGGACTTTCGCCGCTGCCTCGCGCGCTTCCCTTATCCGCGCCAGTTCCTTTTCTGAGCTCCAGCCACTCAGGAGATAATAGGCAATGAAGATCGCTCCCCAGACATGAAGGGTCCAGAACAGAATAGTGTAGAAACGAGGCGTCTTCCTCTCCTCCCGGTAGGAAATGCCGTCGTACTCAATCTTCTCCGACATCAACCCCCTCCTCTTCATCCCGGAGCATCCGGTATTTGGGGGCCTCCCCCCTCTGCCGATTTCGGCGGCTGAACGTCCTCATAGCGATCAACACGAACAAAGTGAACAGCAGAAAAATTACGCTGAAATAGGCAAGTCCGGACATGTTTTTTCCCTCATTGTTTCCGTTTTCCGGTGCCGATCCCCAATTTCTGCATGTATGCCACCATGGCGTCCATCTCGGTCTTTCCCTTCAGTGCCGCAATCTCCTCATTTGTGTACCGGAAACCGAGCGTGCGCATCTTCCGCTCCGTCAGGGAGGTATCGAGCGGCAGGCGGAGGAAGGCGTAGGAAGGCATGTTCGAACGGGGCGCAAATTCCTGTGGATTGTCAAAATGGGCATAGTGCCACTGGTCCGGATACTTCCTTCCGATTCGCGCCAGGTCGGGCCCGGTGCGGCGCGAGCCCCAGAGGAACGGGCGGTCGAAGGCCGACTCCTCGGCCCGTGAAGGCTCGCCATAACGGAGGACATCCGCCACCACCGACCTGACCGTCTGGGTATGGCAGTTGTTGCAACCCTCGCGGATGTAAATGTCGCGCCCCTCAAGCTGAAGCGCATTGTACGGCGCCTGCGCGGAGGGGGCCGGGCGTTGCGCGCTAATCCAACGAAACGGAAGCACCACCGTCACCACCGTCCCGATCATGATGGCTGCTGCGGCCATCACCAGCAGGATGACCGGTCGCTTCTCCAGCATGTCAAGAAATCCTCGCATCTCCCTCCCCTGTCAGGCCGCTTCCGCCGCTTGCTGCCGGCGCGATGAGCGGACGGTCATGACTATGTTCCAGACAAAGATCGCAAATCCCGCAAGATATATGAGGCCTCCCGCGGCGCGCGCATGCCAGTAGGGATACAATTCGGCCACGGTCTCCATGAACGTATGACTCAGGCTGCCATCGGGATTTGTGGCGCGGAGCATCCACCCCTGCTGCACTCCGGCCGTCCAGAGACTCACGGAATAGATGAGCTGGCCTGTGAACGCCAGCCAGAAGTGGAGGTTGGCCAGGCGTACGCTGTGGATCTCCGTGCGGTAGATTCGAGGGATGATGAAATAGATGCCGGCGAAAACGACCAGGGAAACCCACCCCATGGCGCCGTTGTGCACATGCCCCGGCACCCAGTCGGTGTAATGGATGAAGCCGGAAAAGGTGCGGACCGCCTGGGCCGGCCCCTGCAAGGTTTGCAGGCCGTAAAAGCTGATGCCGAAGATGAGGAACTTGACCAGGTAATTCTCCCTCATCTGGTGCCACTGGCCGTTCATGGAGAGATAGCCGTTGAACACCGCCCCCCAGGAAGGGGCGATCAGCATGATGGAAAAGGCCATGGCCAGGGTCTGCACCCAGTCGGGAACAGGGGTCCAGAGGAGGTGGTGGGCGCCGGTCCAGAGATACATGAAGACCAGGCTCCAGAAGGCGATGATGCCGATACGGTGGCTGTATATCGGCGTGCCGGTGGATTTGGGGAGGAAATAATAGAAGATGGCCAGCGGCGGCGTGGTGAGGACCATGGCCACGGCGTTGTGGCCGTACCACCACTGGACATTGGCGTCATTTGTCCCGGCAAAGGCAGAATAGGACTTGGTAAAGGAGACGGGCACCTCCAGGTTGTTCACCACATAGAGGATCGCAACTCCCACCAGGGTGGCGATGATGTACCAGAGGGAGATGTACATCTGCTCCTCGCGCCGCCTGATGATGGTCATCAGGACATTGACGCTGAAGATTACCCAGACGACCACGATCATAATGGCCAGGGGCCACTCCAGTTCCGCATACTCCTTGCTCCGGTTCATGCCGGCCAGAAGGGAAATTCCTGCCAGGGCAATGGTGATGTTGAACAGATAGAGCTGAAGCCTGGCCAGGCCGGGGCTCCAGAGGGGTGAGCGGGTCAGGCGCTCGGTCATGTAAAAAAAGAGCCCCATGAAGCTGCCGATGCCCCAGCCGAAGAGCGCCGCATTGGTGTGGAGCGGGCGAAGCCTGCCATAGGTGAAATAGGGGGAATAATTGAGTTTCGGGTCTATCAACTGATAGGAGATGAGAATACCGACGAGCAGCGCCGCCATTCCCCAGAATATCCCTGAAAACACGAATCCCTTGACGATGTCGTCATTATAGGTGACGCGCTCCTCCATCGCCCCTCCGCGATAATCAGCTTTCATAGCAGTTAATCGAAATGATCGGATCAATTGTACAAGAAAATTCGCGATTGGAAAGGGGCGAGAAGAGAAAAGTTCCACTGACAGCACAGAATCAGGTTGTCACAAGGTGCGGGGCTTTGTCCTGCGGGTCGGGGGGGCATTCCAGGGGTCATCGGGCCAGGGATGCCTGGGATAGCGGCCCTTGAGTTCCTTTTTGACCTGCGGATAGACATTGTTCCAGAAACTCTTCAGGTCCTGGGTCACCTGAAGCGGACGCTGTGCCGGGGAAAGGAGGTGAATCACCACCGGCACCCGACCGAACGCTACACATGGAGTATCGGCCTGGCCGAACATCTCCTGAAGCTTTACCGCCAGAACCGGCGGCCCGTCGGGTGAATATTCGAGGCGGATACGGGAACCGCTCGGAACGGAAAGATGGGTTGGTGCCCCCTCTTCCAGCCTCCGTTGCTGCTCCCAGGTCAGCAGGTCCTTGAGAGGAGTCATCAGATCGAGTGTCGCCAGCTGCGCCAGCGACCGTACGCCAGAAAGATACGGACCCAGCCAGTCCGAAAGGGTTTCCAGAAGCTGTGAATCTGAGAGGTCTGGCCACTCCTCGTTGGGAAAGGTACGGGCCATGAGAGCCACCCTGGCGCGAAACTGCAAGGCATCCCTGGTCCAGTTCAAGGCCGCAAGCCCCTCCCCCTCCCGGATTCCCTGAACCAGAGCAGCAACGGTCTCCTCTGGAGATGGCGTTGCCGGACGGCTGTCCAGAACAAGTGCGCCGAACCGCTCCTCCAGGCGCGCCACGACCCGGCCGGCCCCCTTGTCCCAGAAAACGCTCCTTATCGACTCGATCTGGTCGGCAAACAACGAACGAAAAGTCATTAAGGCAAGGGCGCTCGCAAGGTGGATCTTGCCGTCCCCCTGCCCCCCTCCTTCCACGACCACCGCGACGATGCACGGCTCGTTGTGGACGGCGCTGCGGGGCGATAGCCGCGCCCCCTTGCCGTTCGCCAGCAGATAAGCTCCCTCCCCGGCATCGCGCGCCAGTGCGATCCGGTCGGGCCAGGCAACGGCCAGCAAGCGGCCGATCAGCTCCGGATCATGGGAAACGCTCCCCTCATGCAGATGAAGCTGCCGCCGCCAGTACGCAGCGGCCCGTTCCACGACCGCACATCCCCCCCGGTCGATACCGGGGAACATGGCGATTGAGCCGCTCCCGCGCCAGGCTTCCAGCGCTTCGAGGCGGTCGATCAGGTCGCTTGCCGTCCCTTCCCGTTTTCCTTCCATGCCATTTCTGCCAAATATGTCCCGTTCGCCAAGGATGGCGGCAATGTCGCATCCCAGCGCAGCAGCATGCGCTCTGCGGGCCTCCACCAACAGGCGGGCAAGTCGGGGATGGGTGGGGAGATTAGCCATTTCCCGCCCCAGGGAGGTTATCATCCCCCTCGCGTCAAGGGCTCCGAGGCGGACAAGGAGGGCGGCCCCTTCCTGCCAGGAGGCGGCGGAAGGGGGATTGAGCCAGGCGAGAGCCGCTGGGTCGCTCACACCCCAGCATGCCAGTTCCAGCACCAGCCGGGATAAATCGGCGGTCCTGATCTCCGGCGGGGTAAAAGGAATCAGCCCCTGCTGGACATGACGGCTCCAGAGGCGATAGCATACGCCGGCTCCCTGCCTCCCGCCGCGACCGGCCCGCTGGTCGGCGGATGCGCGCGAGACCCGGACGGTCACCAGGCGGTCGAGCCCGGAAGCAGCGTCATATCGGGGCTGCCGGCTCCACCCCGAATCCACCACCACCCGGACCCCGTCGATGGTCAGGCTGGTTTCGGCGATGGTCGTGGCAAGCACCACCTTTCGCCGGGCAGCGGGGAGGATGGCCCGTTCCTGATCGCGGTAAGGGAGATCGGCGTGGAGAGGAAATACCAGCGGTGGGGATTTGGAGAGAGCAAGCGCTTCATCCAGGATTTCCTTGCAGCGGCGTATCTCCCCCACACCGGGTAGAAAAGCCAGAATGTCCCCTTCTGTTTCGGAAAGCGCCCGCTTCACGGCGCCTGCCACCAAGACCGGCAGCTTCCCCTCCGGGTCGCGCTCCTCGTAACGGATGTCAACCGGATAACTCCTCCCCTCGCTGGAGACGATAGGGGCATTGCCGAGCAGAGCGGCAACCGGGGCGCAATCGAGGGTGGCGGACATCACCAGGATTTTCAGGTCTGGCCTCAGTCCGCGCTGGGCATCGAGACAGAGGGCCAGGGCAAGGTCGCTGTTGAGATTCCGCTCATGGAATTCATCGAAGATGACCAGGCCGACCCCTTCCAGGAGCGGATCGTTCTGGATGCGGCGGGTGAGGATCCCCTCGGTGACCACTTCGATGCGGGTGTTCTTCGAAACGCGGCGCTCGAAGCGGATGACGTAACCGACGGTCTCACCCGCAGCCTCGCCAAGGGTAGAGGCCATCCAGCGCGCGGCATTGGCAGCAGCCAGGCGCCGCGGTTCCAGCATTACTATGGATTTTCCGGAAAGCCAGGGTTGATTCAGGAGTGCGAGGGGGACGCGGGTCGTCTTGCCGGCGCCGGGAGGAGCCTGGAGGACCGCCGCCGGATTATGCTCCAGGGCGGTACAAAGTTCGGGGATAACTGCATCGACAGGGAGAGATTCTGCCATGTTGTTCAGAAGATGGTACGGAGGCTATCCAGGGAGACCCCGTCCAGCGAATCCACCACCCGCCACGCCTTGGTGAGCTTTTCCTCGGGGTAGCTGTTGGTCACTGCCAGCACCTTTATCCCCGCTCCCGTGGCCGAGGCGATGCCGGCAGGGGTGTCCTCTATGGCCAGACAGCCCGCAGGGACAATGTCATACTGCGGGAAATATGTATTTAACCGCTTCACGGCAAGGGCATAGCTTGCCGGATCGGGCTTACTGGCATGGACATCATCGGCAGTGACGACAACATCGAACTCCTCTTCGATGTCAAGCTGCCTCAGGATCGGCAGGATGTCCGTGAGGAGCGCCCCACTGCATAGTGCCAGAGGGACTTTGCCGGAGATTTCGTTTATCAGTTCGACCACACCGGGATAGGGTTCGACATTACAGGCAATCAAATTCTGGAAAGCACCGGCCTTGGCCCTGATGAGCTCATGAAGCTCCGCGTCGCCGAGAGCTTTTCCAGCAACGCGATAAGCCTCGCGAAACGCATCACGGTCGTCGAAGCCGATGTAGCGGCTGATGTATTCCTCCCAGGAGTAGCCGAGACCAAGCGGCACCAGCACTTCCTGGAATGCCTTGTAGTGCAGGGGCTCCGTGTCGACGATGATGCCGTCGAAATCGAAAATGACCGCTGAGAGCATGTGGATTGTCTCCTGAAGATGATACAAAAAAACAGCGACCCCGGATGGAGTCGCTGCCCTCTGCTGCCGGTTCGCTACCGGTTACGAAAGATGCAATCTCCGGTATCGGTGAAGCGAAGCGGTGAAAATGGTGATCCCAAGGGGACTTGAACCCCTGTTACCGACGTGAAAGGCCGGTGTCCTAACCGCTAGACGATGGGACCATGAAGACCAGTGAATGGTGAACGGTAAAAAAACTTACCACTCACGACTCACTACTCACAGGTTTTATGGCTGGGGTGCGAGGATTCGAACCTCGGAATAATGGAGTCAGAGTCCATTGCCTTACCGCTTGGCGACACCCCAATGAACTTGAATTAGTTACCAGAAATGGAGGTTTTGGTCAAGCTTTTTTATGCCGAATCGTCTGAAACCGGAAATATCAGGGCCGGGCCAGATCCGCTCCGGCCTCCATGGCCTTGAGGTTGGCAGGTATGAATTTGTGATTCCGTTCGGGAAGGACCTCGACCAGCGCCTCTCCAAGGGCGGAAAGAGCCATTGCGCCGGACCTTGCGGCATAGGCGCCCGCTGCCACCATATTCACCATTCTCGCATCACCGAGCTGCATCGCAATTTCATTCATCGGGACCAGAATCATTTCGATGTCGTCACGACTGAAACCGTCGGTGCTCACCAGGGATGAGTTTACGATGCACACTCCACCCGGCTTTACCTTGTCTCCGTACTTGTCGAGGGATGCCTGGTTCAGGAATATGGCAAAGGATGGATTACCGATTACAGGAGAGCCGGTCTCTCCTTCTGCGATAATTACGGTGCACATGGCCGCCCCGCCCCGCTTTTCCACGCCATAGGAGGGAAAAAAGGAGACGTTCTTTCCTTCCAGTATGGCGGCATAGGAGATAAGATTGCCGGCCAGCAGAACACCCTGGCCACCGAAACCGGCTATGAAGAGATCGTGTCGCATGGTGTACCCACCCTGTAGGGGCAAACCTTTGTGTTTGCCCTGAAGATAGGCGATCACAAGAATCGCCCCTACAATTCCATTATGTTCTTGTACACGCCCAGCCTGAAGTAATCGCACAGCTCCGTGCCGACCCGCTCATTTGCCTGTAAAGGCTTCATACCCCAGTTGGTCGGGCAGGCGGAGAGGGCCTCGATAAAAGAAAACCCCTTCCCTTCCACTTGGTAGCGGAAGGCGGTCTTGATCTGCTTCTTGGCATCCATCAGGTTCCGGGGACTGTTCACCGCAACCCGAGCAGAAAAAGAAACCCCCTCAAGCTGCGCCAGAAGCTCCGCCATCCTGAGAGGGGCACCATCCTTCTCCTTCATCCTCCCGTAAGGCGATGTGGAGGTGCGCTGCCCCACCATTGTAGTCGGCGCCATCTGGCCGCCAGTCATGCCGTAGGTGGTGTTGTTGACGAAGATGACGGTAATGTCCTCGCCGCGGTTCGCGGCATGGATTATCTCCGACGTGCCTATGGCCGCGAGGTCACCGTCCCCCTGGTAGGTGAAGACAAAGGAGCCGGGCCTCGCCCGCTTTACGCCGGTGGCCACGGCTGGGGCACGGCCGTGGGGCGCCTCCACCACATCGATGTCGAAATAGGAGTAGAGGAATACGGAGCAACCAACCGAGGCTATACCGATAGCGCGCCCCTGCACACCGAACTCATCCATGGCCTCCGCAACCAGGCGATGAATCGTACCGTGATGGCAGCCGGAGCAGAAATGGGTCTGGACATCTTTCAGGCTTGTGGGTCGCTTGAATATCTGGGGCATAAAAACCTCTTGGGCAATGGGCAAAAGGCAATGGGCAAAAAGTTTCGGCTTTCCCTTCAGCCTGTCAGTAATGTTTCCTTATCTGCTCCAACAATTCCTCCGGAGTCGGCAATGAGCCGGTGCCAGGAGGCCTGCCGTAGAAAAAGACCTCGGTATCAGGGGAAACGGAAAGCCTTACGTCTTCGATCATCTGTCCCGCATTGAGCTCGATATCCAGGATCTTTTTACAGCGTGACGTCAGCTCCTCATAGGCAGCTGCCGGAAAGGGGAACAGGGTGACCGGACGCAGCAGCCCCACTTTCAGTCCCTCCTCCCTGGCCAGCATGATGGCGGTCTTGGCAATCCTGGCACAGGAGCCGAACGCGGTCACTAACAAATCGGCATCTTCGGTCCGGAATGCCTCCCAACGGCACTCCTTCTCCTTGAGTTCGCAATATCTATTGTGAAGTTTCCAGTTATGCGCCTCCAGTTCGCCGTCACCTAGATAGAGGGATTTCACTATGCGCTGATCACCTTCCCCCTTGCCTCTAACCGCCCACTCCTTTGAAGGAAGCTCCGCTTCTGGGCGCCTGTTGGGAATCAAGGCCTCCTTCATCTGACCAATGACCGAATCGCTCAGTATCATGGCCGGCATGCGGTAGATGTCCGCCAGATCGAAGGCCAGCATGGTGAGGTCATACATCTCCTGGACCGAAGCAGGTGCCAGCACGATGATGTGATAGCCACCGTGCCCTCCTCCTTTGACAGCCTGGAAGTAGTCGGCCTGGGATGCGTCAATCCCCCCCAGTCCGGGGCCGGACCGGGCAATGTCCACGATCACGCCCGGAAGCTCGGAACCGGCCATGTATGAAATCCCTTCCTGTTTCAGGGAAATGCCGGGACCAGAGGATGATGTCATGGCTCGCACGCCGGTTGCGGAAGCACCGAGAAGCATATTGACGGCTGCAATTTCGCTTTCAGCCTGAATGAATTCGCCGCCGAGCCTCGGGAGCTCAGCCGACATATACTCTGGAATGTCGCTTTGCGGCGTTATCGGATAGCCGAAATAATAGCGGCAGCCGGCTTCAATGGCGGCCATGGCTACTGCCTCGTTACCTTTAACAAACAGCCTCTTTGTCAAAGCCTCCTCCGTTTGTTCCACGCAAATACAATTCACATTACTTCGACTCTACCTGTAGACTTCAATGGCAACATCGGGACACATTTCGGCGCACAGGGCACAACCTGAGCATTTTTCATCATTGGCAAACTGTGCCGGAGTATAACCCTGATTATTGATCCGTTCACTCAGGATGATGAGATTTCTGGGACAGGCAATCGTACAAAGCCCGCACCCCTTGCAACGCGTCTCTTCAATCAATATCCTCGGCATCTGTAAACCCTTTATTCCAACGTGATGACGGACGTTTATCCCACAGATGGCAACACTACCAGAAATCAATTCACAGAGTCAAACAGATTTTTCTTTTAAAAATATGCATTTAATGCTTGATTTTGACAAATGATGCAGTTAAATATACGCAGTGCAGTTAAATATCTTGCATTAAAAGGAAGGAGAGCGATATGGCCAAAACTCTGTCAGAACTTACAGCGGAAATTGTTGCATCCCATGCCGCAAAATCAGAACTGTCAACTAATGACCTTCTTGAGGAGATTCAGAAAGTTTACAAGGCGCTGCAGAATCTTGAAGGGGGCCTGCCGGTAGAAGGTGCGGAAGTAAAACCGACCATTACCCTGAAAAAAGCGTTCCAGCCGGACCAGGTAATCTGCATGATCTGCGGCAAGGGGGGGATGAAGACCCTGACCCGTCACCTTGCCCAGACCCACCAGATGAAGCCGGGCGAATACCGCAAGCAGTTCGGCATACCGAGCAGCCAGCCACTCACTGCAAAGAAATTCTCCGAATCCCGCAGGAAAATGGCACAGGAAAAAGGGCTTGCCACCAACCTCGCCAAGGCTCGCGCCATCAGGGCTGCCAAACTGAAAGCAAAAAAAGATGCAGTTGCCGCAAAACCGGCCAAGGCGGCAAAGGCTGTCAAAGCCGTAAAGCCCGTCAAAGCAGCCAAACCTGCGAAGGCCAAAGCCAAGAAGTAACTTCCACAGGTCTATTGACTGACAGAGCCGCTCATCTTGAGCGGCTTTTTTTGTCACTGCGCCATGGTCCGCGACAAAAAGGCAAATTCAGCCGGAGAAAGGGTCTCGCCCCTTCTGCCAGGGTCGATGCCGCAATTGTTCAGAATTGACAGAAGGCTCTGTTCATCCTGAGTCAGGCCCGCGCTCTTGAGACAGTTCCAAAGGGTCTTGCGTCTCTGGGAAAAGGCAGCCTTTACCAGGCGACGGAAAAGGGTCTCGTCCCCCACATCATACCGCGGTGCCGGAAGAGTCGTAAACTTCAGGACGATGGAATCGACCTTGGGGACCGGGTAAAAAGCACCTGGCTTGACAATGAAGAGCTTTTCCACGTCAAAATGGAGTGCGCAAAGAACTGACAATATCCCGTACTCCTTGCAATCCGGTCCCGATGCAATCCGCTCTCCTACCTCCCTTTGCAGCATCAGAGTCAGTGTCGAGAAAAGCTCGTGATTGTCAAGAAACCGGAACAATACCTGTGAGGAGATATTGTAGGGCAAGTTCGCCGCAACCTTCCAGCGCCCCTCCCACCTTTCACCGAGCAGTACCGCCAGATCGGTCTTGAGCACATCCGACTCGACGATCTCCACATTGCCGATACCGCTAAATTCCTTTCGAAGATAACCAACCAGGTCGCGATCCACCTCCACGGCCACCACACGAGCCGCTCGCTGAGCGAGTAGAACCGTCAACGCTCCCTTGCCCGGACCTATCTCCAGTATCCTGTCCGTCTCATCTATCTTAACGGAGTCAACGATGCGAGCCAGGACATTTCTATCGGTCAGGAAATTCTGGCCGAACGATTTCTTTGGTCTCAGCTTGTCCGTCACCAGCGCCTACCTCCGCTCGGCAGCTACATCATCCAGCCGCCAGGTTTGTAAGGAGTCGAGCGCAAGCCCTGCATCCATCCCCATTTGAAGGTAATGATCGGCCGGCACCGCAAGCATTGCGGCGTTATCGCTGCAAAGAATGGGTGAAGGAATCCGAAGATCAACCCCACGCCTCTCGGCCATCTTGGCCATGCCGGCGCGCAGAGCGCTGTTGCAGGCGACGCCCCCCGCAACAACCAGACGTTTCGCGCCGATTGCAAGTATCGCCGCTTCCGTCTTTGCAACAAGTACCTCGCAGACCGCGGCCTGAAACGATGCGCAAAGATTTTTCAGATGCTCCCCTTCCGTTGACCCCGGATTCTTGCGCACGTAATTCAGAACAGCTGTTTTCAGGCCACTGAAGCTGAAATTGCAACTGCCGTCATGCAGCAGTGGACGCGGCAAATGTATGGAGCGTGGGTCACCCTCGGCGGCCAGCCTGTCGATGGCAATCCCGCCGGGATAGGGAAGCCCCGCCAGCTTTCCAACCTTGTCGAAAGCCTCCCCCGCAGCGTCGTCAAGGGTCTGGCCGAGTGTCGCATACATGCCGAATCCATCAACGCGGTAAAGATGAGTATGCCCGCCCGACACCACCAGGGCCAGGAAAGGAAATTCCACGGGACGCTCCAGAAAAGGGGCAAACAAGTGCGCCTCTATGTGATGGATCCCCACCAGCGGCAATTTCCTGGCATAGGCAATGGCCTTGGCCGCCGAAACTCCCACCAGGAGCGCTCCCGGCAACCCCGGCCCACGGGTGACGGCAACCCCCTCTATGGCGTCGAGCGTCATCGAAGCCCCGCTCAATGCTTCCCGCACCACCAGCGAAACCGCTTCCAGATGCTTGCGCGAGGCTATTTCCGGCACGACCCCGCCATATTCGGCATGGGTCGCCACCTGCGAAGCGACCACGTTGGACAGCACTTCCCTGCCATCTCTGACAACAGCGGCGGCGGTTTCATCGCAGGACGATTCTATGGCTAATATCAGCATATACAAAGCGTGGCGTGGTTATCACGCCCCTCAGGTCCCTTCGATATTTGTTTCTGTCACTTATTACCCTGAAACTGGTAAATCACCTCATTTTTCCTGACCAAACCGAAATCTTTCCGGGCAATGCTTTCCAGATAGCGCCTGTCGCTCTTCAAGGCTTCGACCTCGCGCCTGAGATGTTCATTTTCCGTCTTCAGCTCCTGAACATTCCTGAGCATCTGGTTATGCTCCTCGCGCAGATGATAGATGCGCAGAAGTCCGCGCTCCCCGAATACGGTGAAATAAAGCACAAACAGTATGATACCCGAAGGGAGAAGATACTTTTTTTTCATACGTTCATTGCGCGACTAGCGCCGGGAAAGCAGCCCGTCAAAAAATTCGATGGTCCTTTTCAATCCGGTTTCAATCGGCACTGCAGGCTCCCACCCGATCAGATCGCGTGCCTTGCTTATATCGGGACGACGCTGTTTCGGATCATCCGCTGGAAGGGGCTTTAAAACAATCCGCGACCTGGAGCCGGTCAGCGAGATAATGCGCTGGGCAAATTCCAGAATGGAGGTCTCTACCGGATTGCCGAGATTGATCGGACCAGTAATACCGTCGCGGTCCATCATGGCGCACATGCCGGCAAGCAGGTCATCCACGTAGCAGAACGAACGGGTCTGGCTGCCGTCGCCATAAACGGTGATGTCTTCGTTTCTCAGTGCCTGCACGATGAAGTTGGACACGACGCGTCCGTCCTCAATGGCCATCCTGGGGCCGTATGTGTTGAAAATGCGGATGATGCGGATATCTACGCCGTTCTGCCTGTGATAATCCATCATCAGGGTCTCGGCTACACGCTTCCCCTCATCGTAGCAGCTCCTCAAGCCGATAGGGTTGACGTTCCCCCAATATTCCTCGGTCTGTGGATGGATTTCCGGGTCACCGTATATCTCAGACGTGGAGGCCTGAAGGATTCTGGCCCGTACGCGCTTCGCCAGGCCCAGCATGTTGATGACCCCAAGAACACTTGTCTTGATCGTTTTTACCGGATTGTACTGGTAATGAATCGGCGAGGCCGGGCAGGCAAGATTGAATATCCGGTCCACTTCAAGAAGAATGGGCTGGGTGATGTCGTGCCGGATCAGCTCGAAACGGGGATTGGAGAGAAGATTTGCGATGTTCTGCTTGCTGCCCGTGAAAAAATTGTCCAGGCAAAGAACCTCATGTCCTTCGCCAATAAGTTTTTCGCAGAGATGCGAACCGATGAAGCCCGCTCCGCCGGTAACCAGAATTCGCATGTTGTAAGGGTCCTTTTGTCAGTGAGTCAGAAATGATCGGGGTCCTGTATCGCGCCGCTGTCGGTAACGAATTTTTTCCCGTTTCTTCCGATGGAAAAATACTCGAAGCCAGCCTCACGCATGCTGCGTGGATCATACAGATTGCGCCCGTCGAAAATAAGCGGGGCGTTCAACGATTGGCTGATGAGATCGAAATCCGGATTGCGGTATTCGTTCCACTCAGTAATGATTACAAGCGCTTCGGCCCCCTTCAGGATTTCATACTGGTTGTGGCTGTACTCGATACGGTCGCCGAGTATCTTCTTCGCCTCCTCGATCGCCTCCGGGTCATGGGCTCGCACCCTGGCTCCGCAAGCAAGAAGTTCATTGATGATAACCACCGAAGGAGCCTCGCGCATGTCGTCGGTGCGAGGCTTGAACGACAAACCCCAGACCGCGAAGGTCTTCCCTTTCAGATCATCGCCGAAATATTTTCGGATCTTTTGCGACAGGACCTGCTTCTGGCGGTCGTTGACATCCTCCACAGCTTTGAGGAGCTGAAAATCGTAACCGCTCTCCTCTGCAGTCTTGATCAGTGCCTTGACATCCTTGGGGAAACAGGAACCGCCGTATCCCACGCCGGGGAAGAGGAAATCGTAGCCTATGCGTGAATCGGATCCTATCCCTTCGCGCACTGCGGCCACGTCAGCCTCCATCAGCTCGCAAAGGTTGGCGATCTGGTTCATGAAGGAGATTCGGGTTGCAAGCATGGCGTTGGCCGCATACTTGGTCATCTCGGCGCTCCGGACATCCATGACTATCAGCCGATTGGTCTTGCGCATGAACGCGGAATAAAGTTCCTTCATGATCCTGGCCGAGCGCTCGGTATCAGTGCCGATTACAACACGGTCCGGCTTCATGAAGTCGTCTATGGCCGCCCCCTCTTTGAGGAATTCGGGGTTGGAAACTACATCGAACTCGAACTCAACACCGCGCTTCTGCAACTCTTCGCTGACAGAAGCCCGCACCTTGTCGGCTGTGCCGACCGGCACAGTCGACTTGTCGACGATAACCTTATAATCATTCATGAAGCGGCCGATGTTACGCGCCACATCAAGGACATACTTGAGATCCGCGGAACCATCCTCACCTGGCGGGGTGCCTACGGCTATGAATATTACTCTGGATTTTTTAACAGCTTCTTCAATATCCGTGGTGAAGAACATACGCCCCTCGGAACTGTTCCGAAGGATCATCTCGTTGAGCCCCGGCTCGTAAATGGGGATTATCCCATTCTTCAGCCCATCAATCTTTTTGGCGTCAACATCGACACATGTCACCGTATTGCCGCTCTCGGCAAAACATGCACCGGCCACCAGGCCTACATAACCGCTTCCAACAACTGCAATCTTCAACAGAGTACCTCCGGAACGAACTCCACGGATATTTTACAATTAGTGAGGATTTTATAGCACATGACAGGAAAAAAGTGAAGTTGTCATCGCATCATGGCGCCATGCGCAAAGCCAGTTAATGGGTTTAGAAATTGTAGACACAAGAAAAACAAAAAAGGGTTAGCGAAACTCGCTAACCCCTTGAAATTTGGTGGAGCTGATCAGGATCGAACTGACGACCTCTTGAATGCCATTCAAGCGCTCTCCCAACTGAGCTACAGCCCCAAATAAGAAATAGATAAATACCAGAAGTGTCATTCGGTGTCAACGTTTTTTTGCCAGTCAGAAAAATTTCTTCCTTGACCCATGGGCGGTCATTGGCTATAATCCCCCATCATTCGCCGGAGTGGTGAAATGGTAGACACAGCAGACTCAAAATCTGCCGAGGGCAACCTCATGCCGGTTCGAGTCCGGCCTCCGGTACCAAGAATACAAGGGTTTGGCACAGTGCCAAACCCTTTTCTTATTGTTTGCCCCTCAGTCTGCCCCACGTAATTCCGATATATTCATACACCCCCCGTTCTGCTTTTTCCAGCGCAGCAGGAGAAGGGAACCAGCCGCGCGGGCCGGTACCGCCGTCTTCCTTAACCAAATAACCGGCCGGCGCCGGGATCGGTTTCTTTCCCTGCTTTACAAAAAGCGCCATTGCGCGGGGCATGTGTGAGGCCGAGGTAACCAGAATGAATTCATCGTTCTTTACGGTCCTGCCGATGATCAACGCCTGATTTTCGGTATCGGGCGATTTTTTCTCCTCCACGATGCTACGCTCCGGCACGCCGAGGGACTTTGCAACCTGAGCCATCACTTCCGACTCGGGGCGGTTGCCGAAAAGCGCCCCACCCGAGACGAGGAACCGCGACTGCGGCAGTTCACGATGAATCCTAACACCTTCGACGACACGTGCCAGGGAGGACTCTGATAACTGGCTCGTTGGCGAAAGCCACGGGTCCGAGGAAACGCCGCCTCCCAGCACCACGACCCACTTGGCCTTGCTGGCCGTCAGGAAAAGCGGTGAATCCTTGAGGGAAACTTTAAAGAGAGGGCGATACTGACGTTCCAGCGGCTTCAGCAGAAGATTGGGCAGAAATGGGTAACTCAGGGCGAGAAGAAGGAGAGTCCCGGTGATAACGAAAAATTTCCCGGCATGGCGTCGCCTGCTGACGAGAATCAGAATCGCGCCAATCGTAAGAATGAGCACGACCAGCGGCAAGGGGAAAAGGAGCGGAGAAACAACTTTTTTGAGCATGAACACGGAATCCATGGCCATAGTCACCTTCCGGAAGCAGAATCACGGCCAATGCGCTGCCGCACCACCTCGAACAGCATCACTCCTGCCGCAACCGAGGCATTGAGCGATGATACTCCGCCATGCAAGGGAACGGATAGAAGAAGATCGCACTTTTTCCGCACCAGCGGCCTGATCCCCTCATCCTCGGCACCGATCACCAATACCACGTTACCGCTGAAATTCTGGCGGTAGAGTTGGTCTGCCGCCTCCCCCACTGCTCCGTAGACCCAGAAGCCGGCCTCCTTCAGAGTCTCGATCGCCTGGACCAGATTAGTGACCCGCGCCACAGGAACGGTCTCCACGGCCCCGGCGGAGACCTTCTCCACTGCGGCCGTCACCTGGGCGGCCCGGTCAGTCGGAATTATCACCCCGTGCGCGCCGGCACATGCCGCGGTCCGGATGATCGCCCCCAGATTGTGCGGGTCCTGGATGCCGTCCAGAAGCACAAGCAGGCCCGGCTCTCCAGTTTCTCGCCAACGGGCCAGCATATCCTCAAGATCGGTGTAGGCAAACCCCTCAACCCGCAGCGCCACACCCTGATGGTGCTCGGTGCCGCACAGGCGGGCAATGTCCCGCTTGTCGCGCTGACGAACCGCCACACCCTTCTCGGCAACAAGCGCCAGGATCTTCTCCAGCCGCTTGTCCTGCCCCTCGCGAGCAACAAAAAGCTCGAAGGCCCTCCGCTTGCCGCGAAGAGCCTCCAGAACGGAATTTATGCCGTAGACTATTTCTTCTTTCATCAGGTTTTCCTATATCGGATGTTGTAGGTTGGGAAAAGCGTAGCGTGCCCAACACACGCGATAGAAATGTTGGGCACGGCAAGAAGCCGCCTTTGCCCAACCTACGCGCCCATGATTCCCTCGATGATCTTCTCCGCCGCTTCCACCGGATCGCTCGCTGCCGATATGGGCCTACCGATAACGAGGTAATCCGCACCAGCCCGCACAGCCTCGGCCGGGGTCATGATCCGCTTCTGGTCGTTGGCCTCGGCAAACGCAGGGCGGACACCGGGGGTGACGATGAGGAAATCTTCGCCGCAGGCATCACGGATCAGGGGGACCTCCTGGGGTGAAGCCACTACTCCGTCGACTCCGGCCTTTTTCGCCAGCGTCGCCAGCCTTACCACCATATCGCGCACAGGGTGTTCGATGCCGACCTCGCGAAGGGTCTCTTCCGTCGAGGATGTGAGGATGGTAACTGCCAGAACCTTTGCCCGCTCTTCCCCCTTGAATTCCTTGTCGAGAGTCTCCATGGTCCGGGCCATCATCTCGTAGCCGCCAAGGGCATGCAGATTCACCAGCTTCACCCCAAGCCTCGCCCCCTCAAGGGTTGCCATAGCCACGGTGTTGGGGATGTCGTGAAACTTGAGGTCGAGGAACACCTCGCCGCCGCATTTCTGTATCATCCGCACCGCAGCCGGACCGCAGGCGGTGTAGAGCTGCTTCCCAATCTTGAACATCCCCACGTGCGGGGCCAACAGCGACGCCCACTTCTCCACGTCACTGAATTCGTTGACGTCAAGGGCGAATATTATCTTTTCACGAGCCTGGTCACGGGTCATGGAAGTACCTTTCATTTTTGCCACAGAGACACAGAGACCCGGAGCAAATCGTTTAAAACGTTAAATTATTAGCCACCCAAAGACATAAATTGGGGTTCTCTGTGCATCTCAGAGTTTCTGTGCCTCTGTGGCAGACTTGAGTTTTATTTTTTCAATGCCTCGGCGACAGCAGCCTTCACCTTCTCCACCGCCTCCGCAACCAGCAACAGCTCCATCTCGCCGGTCGCACGATGCTTCAGCTCCACCTTCCCTTCCACAAGGTTCTTGGCGCCGACGACGATGCGGAGGGGAATGCCGATGAGATCAGCGTCCTTGAACTTGATGCCGGGGCGCTCGTCCCGGTCGTCCAGGAGCACCTCCACACCCGCCGAAAGAAGCTGCTCGTAGATCGCATCGGAGGCCTTGCGCACCTCCTCTTCCTTCGCGTAGTTGACGGTCGAGATGATGCAGTGGAACGGTGCTATGGGAATCGGGAAGATGATGCCGTTCTCGTCGTGGTTCTGCTCGATGCAGGAGGCCACGCTCCGGCCAACGCCGATGCCGTAGCATCCCATGAAGATGATCTGCTCCTTGCCGTCGGCGTCCAGGTAGGTCGCCTTCAGTGCCTGGGAATACTTGGTGCCGAGCTTGAAGACATGCCCCACCTCGATGCCGCGCCACAGCTCCATGGCGCCACCTTCGCACCGGGGGCAGGGGTCACCCTGGCTCACGTTCCTGATGTCCGCGAACGCCTTCACAGCGCAATCACGCTCCAGGTTCACGTTCTTCAGGTGCATGTCGGTTTCGTTGGCGCCGGTGACGAAATTGCGCATACCCCTCACCACCAGGTCGGCGACAATTTTTACTGCCAGCCCAACGGGTCCGGCAAAGCCGGGCTGGGCCCCGGTTACCTTCAGCACGATCTCGTCGGGGGCCATCTCCAGGGTTTCGCAACCAAGCAGGTTCTTCAGCTTGATCTCGTTCAGGTCGTGATCGCCCCGCAGCAGCGCCACCACCGGCTCGTCATCGGCCAGGAGCACCAGGGTCTTGACCATGATTGAGGAGGGGACGTCAAGGAAGGCGGAAACCTCCTCAATGCTCTTCTTGCCGGGGGTAGCCACCTTTTCCAGCGGCCTGGGCTCGACATGTGCCGTGACTTCAGAAATGCGCGCCTCCGCCTTCTCCACGTTGGCGGCGTAGTCGCAGCAGTTGCAGGAGACGATGGCATCCTCCCCAGACTCGGCCAGCACCATGAACTCGTGGGACGAAGTGCCGCCGATGGAGCCGGTGTCGGCCTCCACGGCCCGGAATCTCAGGCCGCACCGCTCGAAGATGCGGCGATAGGCCTGGTACATCTTGTCGTAGGAGATGTCGGCTGCGCTGCTGTCCACGTCGAAGGAGTAGGCGTCCTTCATGATGAACTCCCGCCCGCGCATCAGGCCGAAACGGGGGCGGATCTCGTCGCGGAACTTGGTCTGGATCTGGTACAGGTTAAGTGGTAGCTGCCGGTAGCTGCGCACCTCGCGCCGCACGATGTCAGTCACCACCTCCTCGTGGGTTGGTCCGAGGCAGAACTCGCCATCCTTGCGGTCCCGAAAGCGGAGAAGCTCCTTGCCGTAAAAATCCCAGCGCCCCGACTCCTGCCAGAGTTCGGCAGGGGTCACCATCGGCATCAGGATCTCGATGGCGCCGGCCCGGTTCATCTCCTCCCGCACGATGTTCTCCACCTTGCGGATGGAGCGGAGCCCCAGAGGTAGGTAGTCATAGATACCGGCGGCAACCTTGCGGATCATGCCGGCCCGCAGCATGAGCTGGTGCGAGATCACCTCCGCGTCGGAAGGAGTTTCTTTAAGTGTTGGTATAAAATATTGGGAGTAACGCATTTGAAATCCTTTTCAATTTATATGTAGGGGCGGCCCCATGTGGCCGCCCAAAAACAGGGCAACCACATGGGGTTGCCCCTACCCTTCCTTCACCATCTTCTCAACCTCAGCCAGCAGGGCGTCCACCATCTCGCTCTCCGGCACCTTGCGCACCATCTCGCCGTGACGGAAGAGCAGCCCTTCACCCTTGCCGCCGGCGATCCCAACGTCCGCCTCGCGCGCCTCGCCGGGGCCGTTCACCACGCACCCCATGACCGCCACGGTGATCGGCTTGTCGATGCCGGCCAGCCGTTTCTCCACATCTTCCGCCACCTTGATGAGGTTGATCTGGCAACGGCCGCAGGTGGGGCAGGAGACGAAATTGACCCCCTTCTGCCGCAGCCCCAGGTCCTTGAGTATCTCGAAGCCGACCCTTACCTCGTCCACCGGGTCACCGGTGAGGGAGACCCGCATGGTGTCGCCGATACCGTCGGCCAGAAGGATGCCGAGCCCGACGGCGGACTTAATGGTGCCGGAGAAGGTCGTCCCGGCCTCGGTGATGCCGATATGCAGTGGGTAATCGACCGCTTGAGAAAGAAGGCGGTATGCCTCGACAGTCTTCATCACGTCCGAGGCCTTGAGGGATATCTTTATCTGGTCATACCCCAACTCCTCCAGGATGCGAATATGCCCAAGAGCGGAATCCGCCATGGCCTGGGCCGTGGGATGGCCGTACTTCTCCAAGAACTCCTTTTCCAGGGAGCCGGCATTTACGCCGATCCGGATCGGCACCAGGCGATCCCGGGCCGCTTTGACGACTTCCTCCACCTTCCATCGCTCGCCGATGTTGCCGGGGTTGAGACGCAGACCGTCAATGCCACCTTCGAGGACCTTGAGGGCCAGCCTGTAATCGAAATGGATGTCGGCGATGACCGGGATCGGGCTCTGACGCTTGATTTCCCCCAGTGCCTCGGCCGCCGCCATGTCCGGCACCGCGCAGCGTATCAGCTCGCAGCCGACATCCGCCAGCCTGCGGATCTGGCCAAGGGTCGCCGCCACGTCGCGAGTGTCGGTATTGCACATGGACTGGACCGCACAGGGCGCTCCCCCGCCGACCTTTACGCTTCCCACCTGGATCTGTCTGGTCATTTTTTTCATAGCAGGGCATATTACTCCAAAGGGGCGCGAAAAATCAAGGAGGCATTCGACACAAACCCATTGACACACCCCCGATTTTCCGCTTTAGTAAATCCCATGAAACGAAAAACTGTAGCCAGACAAGAAAAGCCCATTTCGGAAGCCTCCCTGAAAAAAGGGGCGCTCATAACCCTTTCCGTTGCATATCTGGACGAGGACGGTTTCGGAGTTGGGGAGCATGAAGGGACGCAAGTCAAGGCCCCTTGCGTCTTTCCCGGCGAGAAGGCTAGCGTCAGAATCGAAACTGCCGGGCGGCGGGTATGCTACGCCAAGCCGGTAAAAATCCTGGAGGCGTCCCCTGACCGCCTGAAACGGCCAGCCTGCAAGGTCTGCGCGGAGTGCGAGGGTTGTCCGCTCATGGCCCTCGGCTATCCGGCCCAACTCCGCCAGAAGCGGCAGCTGGTCATCAACGAGATCAGAAAGTTTCCTCCCCTCTCCCGCGTGCCTATACACGAGCCGCTCCCCTCCCCCTCCCCGCTCGGTTATCGCAACAGCGCCAAGCTGGTGGTGTCGGGCACCTTTTCCTCGCCGGTCATCGGCATCTACGCCAGACATACCCACAATGTGGTCGACATCGGCGACTGTCCGCTGCACCACCCACTCATCAACAAAATTGTCCGCGCCATAAAGCTCGGCATCACTAAGGGTAAGGTGCCGGTATACCATCCGAGAACCGAAAACGGGCTGTTACGCTACGTGGTGATCCGGGTCTCTGAAGCGGAAGGGACCGCCATGGTGGTTTTCGTTACTGCCTGGCGCAGCTACAACGAAATCCATCACCTTGGGCGCTTCCTGATGGAGCAGGTGCCCGAGGTCCGGGTCGTGGCGCAGAACGTCAACGCATCCACCGGCAACGTGGTCCTGGGACAGGAGGACAAGTTCCTTACCAAGCAGAAGACGATCACCGAAAGACTGGGAGAGGTAGCCTTCGCCATCTCCCCCCGCTCCTTCTTTCAGGTCAACAGCGGCGGCGCCAGTATTCTCTACGGCAAGGTCAGGGAATGGGCGGATATGACAGGGACGGAAACGGTAGTGGACCTGTATTGCGGGGTCGGCGGATTATCGTTGTTCCTGGCCAACGGCGCAAAGGCTGTACATGGTTTCGAGATCGTCGAATCCGCGGTGAAGGATGCGGAGCAGAATGCCAAGATCAACCGGATAAAAAACTGCCGGTTCGAGGCCGGAGATGCGGGAAAACTGCTGGAAGAGCTTCGCGAGGAGGGGGAAAGTGTCGATCTCGTCGTACTCAACCCGCCGCGCAAGGGATGCGAGGAAGGGGTGCTGCGGGACGTGGCCGCCCTCGGGCCGAATAAGATTATCTACGTCTCCTGCTCGCCGCAGTCGCTAGCCCGCGACCTAGCCCTGCTAGACAAGCTCGGCTACCATACGCGGGAGATCCAGCCGGTAGACATGTTCCCCAACACGGCGCATATAGAAAATGTGGCGGTGATGATGCGGGCAATAGGCAACAGGCAATAGGCAAAAAATTCTCGAGAAGTTTTTCATTTTGCCCATTGCCTGTTGCCATTTGCCCGCCTTCATTCCATCCCGTATTCCTTCATCTTGTAAATAAGCCCCCGCAGGCTGATCTCCAGCAATTTCGCAGCACGCGTCTTGTTGCCTCCGGTCACTGCAAGAGCCCTTGAAATATATTCCCTCTCCAGGGCCTCCCCTGCCCTTTTAAGGGAGAGGTTTTCTTCCGAGTGCTGCGGGATTGTGGAAGCAGCAGCACCTCCCCGCACGACTTCCGGCAGACAATCCACCTCCAGCGTATCCCCTTCGCAAAGAATAAGTGCCCGTTCGATGCAGTTCTCCAGTTCCCGTACATTGCCCGGCCAGGAGTAAGGCCCAAGACATCTCAAAGTCTCCACCGATGGGCGAATGCCTGGCTTCCCCAGCTTCTCGCCGAATTTTCCCAGAAAATGCTCCACCAACAGAGGGATATCCTCGGGCCGCTCCCGCAGCGGCGGCACGTTTATGGCAAAGACGTTCAGCCGGTAAAACAGGTCTTCCCGGAAGCGCCCCTGCCGCACCTCTTCATCCAGGTTCCTGGATGTGGCGGAAACCACCCTAACGTCCACCCGTATCGGCGCCTGGCCACCGACTCTCCGGATTTCCTCGTCCTGCAATACCCGCAGGAGCTTGACTTGCAACGAGAGAGGCATTTCACCGACTTCATCGAGAAAGAGGGTTCCCCGGTCCGCCTGCTCGAACAGCCCGGCCTTGTCGGCCACTGCGTCGGTAAAAGCGCCCTTTGCGTGACCGAACAGTTCGCTTTCCATCAGGTTTTCGGGAATGGCCGCGCAGTTGACCGCGACAAAGGGGCCTCTGCGCCTGGTGCCGCTCGAGTGGATGGCCCTGGCAATCAGCTCCTTGCCAGTTCCCGACTCACCCAGGACCATCACGGTGGTCTTGTGCTCGCAGACCTTGCGTATCTGGGCGTATATCTCCTGCATCCGGGGGGACTTGCTCACGATGTCGCCGAACCTGTACTCCCGGAGAATCTCCTTTTTTAATCGCTCATTCTCAGCCTTGAGCCGCTCCCGCTCAACCGCCTTCCTGAGAACAAGGACGATTTCGTCATTCCTGAACGGCTTCGATACGTAATCGTAAGCCCCCATCTTCATGCACTCCAGGGCCGTTTCCATAGTGCCGTAGGCTGACATCATGATAATGGTGGAGCGCACGCCGGCCCCGGCTGCGGCCTGCAGAAATGCGGCCCCGTCCATCACCGGCATCCTGATATCACACAGAATGAAATCATATTTGCCGGCAATGGCCTTCTCCAGACCATGGCTGCCATTGTCGGCCATGTCCACGGCATACCCCTGCTTGCGCAGCATCACCGCAAGCATATGACGCATGTTCTCCTCGTCGTCCACCACGAGTATCCGTTTCTTCTTTTCCATGCTTTTCCCTAGTCCCTATCCCTTTAGGCCCATTTGGGTCCAGTCCCTGGTCCCTGCTTTACCGGCAGCCATACCGTAAAGGTGGTCCCCTTCCCCACCTCGCTCACCACCGTAATCCGCCCACCGAAGGAATCGATGATCCTAGCCGAGAGGGCAAGCCCGAGGCCTGTTCCCCGCCCCGGCTCCTTTGTGGTGAAGAAGGGATCGAATACCCTGTCAAGATTCTCGGGAGCGATACCCTCTCCGGAATCGGTCACGTCGATCCTGACGCAAGACTCTGCCACACCTTTTGCAATGATCCCACAGGCGCCGTCATCCGGCTGCGCAAGTACGGCGCGGACATCGAGGCGCCCCCCATGCGGCATTGCGTCGCAGGCATTGATGACGAGATTCAGCAGCACCTGCTGCAACTGCCCCCGGTCAGCAACTACCATCGGGAGCCCGTCCTCTAACGTCATCGACGCTTCCGCTTGTTTCAACAAACCCTGGGACCCGGCCAGTTCCATGACCTCGCTGATGACATCTCCAGCATTGACCGAAACAAGCTCTCCTCTGGTGGGTCGGGCGTAATCCAGGAGTCCCCGGACAATCCGGTCGATCCGTCCGCTGTCATCTATAATCCTTCGAAGATAATCCGTCTTTTCAGGGTCGCTCGCCAGCTCTTCCCGAAGCATCCCGGCGTACCCCATGATCGCGGCAAGAGGAGTGCCTATTTCATGGGCCATGCCGGCAGCCAGAATCCCCACAGAGGCCATCTTTTCCGAACGTATCGCTTCTGCCCGGGCCTGCAACAACTCTATGTTGGCCGTATGCACCGAGGCGACATGTCGCTCCACCTCGTCCCGCTCCCTTCGCAATTCATCAACCATGGCGTTGAAGGACTCCGCCAGTTCGCCGATCTCTCTCCCCCCTTCCACTTGCACCCTGTGGGAGTAATCCCCCCCGGCTATCCTTTCCGTGGCATTCAGCAGCCTGCGGACAGGCCTTACAATGAAACGACCGAGAAGGAGCGCCCCGAAAAGAAGGAGCAGTGCGAAATCAAGGACGAAATAGGCCAGAAATATCTGGCGAGATCGTTGCAGGCGCGTCAATTCACCTTCGAGAGAAAGCGCAAGCCTGGCGGCGCCCCCCCCCATGATGGGCGCATAGATGTAAAGAATTTGCCTGTCATCGGAGAACATCTCCACCTGTGTGCCGCTTCCGGCAACCTCATGAAGCCTCCTGTCAGGCATGCTCATTTCACCTTTCATCATCATCGGGCTTCCCGAGCTGTCAATCAGCACAAAACCGGCAAAATCGGAAAGAGATGCCACCCTCTCCAGCGCAACAGGATGAATGTCGGCCGCAGATGACATGTTGCCATTGGCTCGGTATGATAGGAGCATCGACAGGACTATCCTGGCATGCTCCCTTTTCTGGGCAAACAGGTCCTGTTCCGCGGTTTTGAATGAAATGAGGCTCAGCAGGAGCCAGGTTAGGATGAGGAGAAAGGCGAGTGAGGCGAGAATGGAGAATGTCAGGCTTGGACGATAGCCTTTCATGGCGCGGGGTATCCTCTGGCAGTGCCGACATTGAGATACCACGCGATAATGTTTTCACCATAAAAAATATAGATGATCGCCGCTGCGGCCAGGAACGGGCCGAAGGGTATGGCGAGCTTGGAATCCTTTCTTTGGGCGATCATGACCGAAATCCCGATCACCGATCCCAGGAGCGAGCTGACGAATATTATGAAAGGAATGGATTTCCAGCCGAGAAACGCCCCCATCATGGCAAGGAGCTTGATGTCGCCTCCCCCCATCCCCTCCTTTTTGGTAACAAGCTCATAGACAGAGGCCACGACCAGCAGGCTGCCGCCACCGACGAGAATGCCGATGAGCGAGTTCTTCCATCCCACATGGGGAAGAAGAAACGAGAAGGCAAACCCGAGGGGGATTCCCGGCAGGCTGATACCGTCCGGAATGATTTGATGATCGAGATCAATGAAGGTGATGATGATCAGGGCGGCGCAAAAGAGAAAGAGGATCGCAAATTCGGCGGAAAAGCCGTATTTTCTGAACAGGAAGAGCGTAAGCAGCGCGGTGAGAAGCTCGACCAATGGATAGCGAACAGATATGCGTCCCCGACAGAAACGGCATTTCCCGCCAAGCAGAAGCCAGCTCACAAGCGGGATATTGTCGTAGGGTCTCACCTTCTCGTTGCATGAAGGGCAATGGGATGGGGGGGTGACGATCGATTGACCCGAAGGGATGCGATGGATGCAGACATTGAGAAAAGAGCCGACGATGGAGCCAAAGATGAAGACGAATAGCTGAACAGGGAAAGAGAAAAACATGAAAACCCCGGGAGAGTAGATTGATGGGCAGCACGGCTAGCTCACCGAAAGCGTCTTGGTGATTTTACCCATTTCGATGACATTTACAATACAAAACCACCTGTCAACTCGGGAGTTGCCCGAAGATCTCGACCGAGCAAGCGCCTCAATATGTCAGTTTGACATCGTGCAATGTTCAGCTAGTATTCAACTAGCTGAAGATAATGCAACGGGAGGGATACATGAACATTTTTGCGTTATGTTCCGTTTGTGCGATATTTCTGGCCGGTTCGCCCGTATTTGCCGTGGATGAGGTTTCAGTGGATCGGGGACGCGAGCTTTTCAGTAGCCCGGAACTGGGCAAGAGCGGGAAAAGCTGCTTTTCCTGCCATCCGGGAGGAAAGAAGCTAGAAATGGCCGCTGCCAGCGAGAACGACGAGAGGCTGACCGGCATGATCAACAATTGCATCGTGCAGGTCCTGAAGGGAAAGGCCCTTGCCCCTGACACGGTCGAAATGCAGTCGCTTTTGATGTACATCCGGACCTTCGGGGGGCCTGGGCGCTAAGAGCCTTTCCGTAAATTATTGTTAAAGTTCAGGCAATGCTAAGGAGCACTCCTTCCAGCAACCCGAAATCGGAGACCTTCATCCGCTCGAAGCCGAACATCTCCATGGTTTTGAGGGTGAGCAGAATGCCCGCGATGATAAGGTCTTCCCTCCCCTTTTCCAGTCCCGGCACATGAAGACGTTCCTCCGGTGAGAGCGGGAGAAGCTGCTCGTAGATGGCAAGAATCTTCTCCCTGGACAGAATGTGGTTGTTGACCTGACGGTAGTCGTAGGTTTTCAGCCGCAGATCGATCGCGGCAAGTGTCGTGGCTGTGCCGGCCGTGCCTACCAGGGTCGCATCCCGCAGATATTGTACCAGCCCTTTCCTTTCGATCTCTGCTTGCAAGCGGACCAACTCCCGTTCAATCTTGTCGCTCATGGCCTCTACGCTCCTCTTTCCCTCGGTCAGCCTGACCACGCCTAACGGCAAGCTGTCTGTGAAGAGCGGCGAACTATCGGTGGCCAGGGTGTACTCCGTGCTCCCGCCCCCTATGTCGAAGATCATAAGGTCGCCAGACTTTTCATCGAGGCCGGAAATCACGCTGCGAAGAGTCAATAAACCTTCTTCCTCACCGTCGATTACCTCAAGTCTGATGCCGGTCCGCTCCAGCACTTCGGCCACGAATTCATTACCATTGGCGGCGTCGCGGACTGCACTCGTAGCGACAGCCCGCACCCTGGTTACCTCACGCTTTCCAATCTCGTCTGCAAAGAGCCGCAATGCGGCAATGGTGCGTTCGCACGCCTCCCTCGATATACCCGAGTTTTTGCGGAAACCTCCTCCCAGTCTCGTGATCTCCCGTTTCAGCAACGCCGGATGCACTCCCTGCTCATCCACAGTTCCGATGAGGAGCCGGACAGTATTAGTCCCAAGATCGATTGCAGCCTTAAGTGGTCTCATGAGCGCTCTTTCGTTGTAAGCGTGATAAGCACGAGGGCCTGATCGGCCACCTTGCCGAATGCGGTGAGTATCTCTAGGAATATCAGCCCAGCCGCGACCGTGCATTGCCCAGAGCTCAAGCGCTGCATGTGGTTTGCCTGAATCCTGTCTGTGAGCTCGTCACATTCTTTCTTGAGGAGTGCGGTATCCGTGGCGGCAGAAACAGAAAGCGAAGGGTCCCTGATGGAGTCGGCGGCCAGGAAAAGAAGATTTTCCACTGCTTCCGCGAGTAGTTTCAATTCGTGCATGGCTGCATCGGAAAACCGGATCCGCTCTTCCTTTTTGCGTTGCAGATAGTCGAGTATCTGCTCGATCCGGTCTCCCATCTGTTCCAGCGCGTTAAGGGACTGGAAAAGCATCGGGAGTTCTTCCGCAGCCGCCGGGGGAAGCGGCTGTCGTCCAAGGTTCACGAGAAAGAGGGAAATGTCCTTCTGAAGCAGGTCGAGAAGTTCTTCCCTCTGCACGATACGACTGGCTTGACGGGCATTGTAGCGGTGAAAGAGGCTCGCGAGATCGTTATACATCAAAACAACGGTTTCCGCCATGCGACCCAGCTCATTCTTGGCCAGGGTGAGAGCGACGGACGGCGTATTGAGCACCCGCGGATCAAGATACATGGGACGTGCCTCGATCCGCCCGTTGACTTCCATGGTCGGAAAGATACGAGGTGCCACCCTTGTCAGCATCCCGAGAAACGGGAGATACAGGAGTGGAACGAAGCAATTGAACAGTGCATGGGCATAGGCAATGGTGGTGAAGGCAAGAGGAGGCGCCCCCTGCAATGTTTCGGCGATTGAGACGACAGGCCTTACGAACAGTATCATCAGGAAAGCTGCACCGGCACTCATCAGGAAATAGATGACCACTGTTCGCTTGGCGGAGGTGGAGCCGCCGATGGCGCCGATGGCCGCCATGCAGGCAGTACCGAGCGCCTCGCCGGATATCATGGCGACCCCTGCCTCGGGGGAGAGCAAGCCGTTGGCAGCCAGGGCCAGGATGATCGCGACTGCCGTTCTGCCGGATTGGACCATGAACGTCAGCAGGACGCCGGAAAACAAGGCGTAAATGCGTGATGAGACGAGAAAATCGTAGTGTCCGAAAACAGCCTCTTCCCGCAGCGGCGAAAAATGGGCATCCATGGTTTCGAGCCCGAAGTAGAGAAGTCCGGCACCGAGCAGGAGATCGCCGAGATAGGCCGATTTCCTTCGTTGGGAAAAAAACTTCAGAACAACGCCGATGAAGATCGCAGGGAGGGAAAGAAATGGGATTTTAAGCGTGAGAAAATGTACAGATAAAATCGTGCCGAGCCCGGTGCCAAGGAGAACGGCAAGTGCCTGGTATAACGAAATCAGTCCAGCGTTGACCAATCCAACGATCAGGATGGCTGCCGCGCTGCTTGACTGCAACAAAAAACCGAGTAGCCCGCCGAAAAGCGGGGCTGTCAGGCGATTTCCGGTCGATATTTCCAGAAACCTGCGGAACCGGTCTCCGGCCAGTCTCTGCAGGCCGTCGGACATCGTCTTCATCCCGAGGATGAAAAGGCCCAGACCACCCAAAGCTTCAAGCAAAAGGACCAGAGACGAGCTTGGTTCGGACATCTTTCTTACTGAATCCTGAAGGGGAAAACGAAATCAGGAGGTGCCGATTTCGGAGTGCTTTTCCGATAGGCAAAAAGCTTCACTTCCTTCTTCCCGGAAAACTCGATATTGAAATAGACATACCCCTGCACCTTTCCCCCGGGGATGATCGGGCCGACCGGCAGTGCCTTGGTGGCGATCTCTTGCGGATATACCTGGTAATAATAGGGAACGTCAGAGTTGAAGGTATTGTAGAATGAGGCCTTCTCATAGTCCTCGAGATAGTAGAAGCCGACATAAGGATAGGGGATCAGGTAATAGGAGTCCTTTGCGACCATCTCCTTGACCTTTTCCGGGGCGATGGCATAGTACTGACGACCCTGGTCGTCGAGAAGGAGGAATGAGTCTATGGAAAAAGCCACTTCTCCATCGGTATGATTTTCTATGGTGACGGTAAATGCCGCCAGATTCATCTGGAGATTATAGGAAAAGAAATCGGTTTCTGCTGCCCTAGCCGTCATGGCGATACCGTTTTTTGAAACGGTCTGGGAATCGTCCCGTGGATTGATCACCCCAGCTTCGGTCTGCTGCGGCACGAGTTTCAATGCGCAACCGGGGAGGAAAATCGCGGATATAAGGAGAATCAGCGGCAGAAATCTGGTCTTCATGAGGGGCAACCTCCTTCACGGGACAGGCGAGCGCGTACAGATGTTATTTTGCTTCAGCAGGTGTTTTCACCTTGATGGTTTCGTATTCCTTTTCGAAAACCGTGAACCTGACAATCTTCTTTTTATACATTGTATCATTGATTACCGTCAGGTACATGTCAAGGTTCAACTTGTGACGTTTCCTGAGATATGATTCAACATGCTTCGCAAGATATAAGGAGCCTTTGATATCAGGCTTTCCACCCTTTGCAGCAGGGACGAAACCCTCGATCCTTACCATTTTCCCTTCCCCCTGTTTTTTCAGAACGGGTACCAGCTTATCGACTTTGGACATTTCAGCTGCTGTGGGAACCTTTCCCATGGGAGAAAACAGCACTTCCCCCACTATCATTCCCTTGAGCTTTACAGGATCTAACTTCTGCTCATCGGCCCATGAAGTCTCCAAGGTGAACAAGCAGAACACAAGAGCAAGTATGCGATAAAATCTCACTTCGATTCCTTCGGGATCAGGAAGAGTATCTCGGAACGGCGATTCTGCGCTCTTCCGTCAGTAGTCCCGTTGTCCGCAATCGGTTCTGACTTTCCCATCCCCTTTATGAAAATTCTGGCAGGGTCGATTCCCTCAACAGTAACCAGATGAGTAGCAACGGCAATGGCGCGCTTGAGGGAGAGGTCCATATTGTATGTGGCGGAGCCAAGGTTGTCGGTATGGCCGTCGACGCGCAGGAAGACCCATTTCTTGTCGCTGCGGATCTGTTCGGCGATTTCTGCAAGATACTCTCTACCCTGGCGGGAAATGTCCCATTTCCCGAACTCGTAGGCCACATCGGGGAAACGGAATTTCCGGTAAACCGTCATCTGTTTCGGTACACCGGCTTTTCCGGCTGAGAAGGTAACCAGCTTCTCTCCCTTGATTTCCAGGGCGAACAGAGGCGAGACCCCTTGGGCAGCAGCTTCTTGTTCCACCTGTCCCGCTGCTGCTACATCTTTGGGAACAATGTAGACCTCTTCGCCAAGACGGGTAAGGGGGCGTTCCTGTAGCTGCTCAACAGAGGCAATTTCAGGTGACTGAAGGGGAGGTTCTTCGATTTTTAGCACGGGCGGAAGCACCGGCCTGGCGGCCTGTGTCTGCTGAGTCTGTTGCTGCTGGGTCACGGCGATCTGGCCATAGGGCTTGATTATCACTTCTTCTGTACCGGGAGAGACGGGAACTTCGAGCTTGCTGACCGGAGTGACTGGTTTTGCCGCCTTTACCAGGAGTGACGAGATAGGGATGATCTTGACCGGCTTGACCTTTTCCTCTTTCACTTCGGCATGTTCGGTCTTCTTGCCGACTACCGGCACAGGCTTGATATAGGTACCCACCCCCTGACAAGATGAAAAACCTATAATCCCGCGCCAGTCCGGGCTACCGTCTGAAAAACCCATTCCTCCGGCAACATTGAAGGTGAGATGGGGGGAAAGATAATACTGGAAGCCTGCAAGCGCGAGTTTTGAGTCTACGCCGCCCTTTTCCCGGCTCGTATTGCCTGTAAATTCCAGAGTGACCTTTGTTCTCGAGGAGGGAGCATATTCAATGCCGGTACCGTAGAGAATCTCTTTGTCGAATTCTCTTCCTTCGATATTGCCTGGGAAGAGATAGCCGCCATTCACGTGCAGGCCGATACTCCCCTTCTTCAAGGTGGCGATCAGGCGTCCGCCGTAATCGGTAGTACCATCAACTTCAACATCGTCGGAGAGCCAGCGGCGGGCAAAGATGTCTGCTGCCAGCTTGAAGGGGGTATTTCTGGTGCCCCAGAAACGGATCTTACTACCGATCTCCGCCGGGCGGACTCTTGAAGGATCGCGCGTGCCGTCGGTCCGAAGGGAGGCATCCTCCTCGCCATTAAATAGAAGGTTCGGATAGGAACCGTAGAATTCCCAGAACGTGCCGACCCCAAGGGTCAATGTGATCGGCATGAGGGTTGTCATGCTCTTTGTTTTTCCTGCGGAGCCGCTGCTTGTGAACTCGCGATATTCGGAGGGGTATTTACTGAAGACGCCCCAGAGACCCACGCAGATGTTGCCGGCATCAAGGGTTTCAGCGCTGGGAACGGTTATGAGACCTGTGGAACCCGACTCTGATGGGTTGGCATATGCATTCACCGCCATTGCGATGAACAATATAAATATCAGGAAAATTCGCATCAGCAATTCTTATATTCATTAATATAAAACATGGACAGAAGCTGTTATTAAACCAGAACAACGGCCGTAAATCAAGCTTTCGCATGTTTCCCGAACAAAAAAGGAAGCGTGCTTCCAATCAGTGCTATTCGGAGACCCGTTCCCTCAGCTCTTTGCCCACCTTGAAGAAAGGGAGCTTCTTCGGCTTGACCTCAATAGGGTCGCCGGTTTTCGGGTTTCGACCTGTATAGGCTCGATAGTCCTTTACCACGAAGCTGCCGAAACCGCGGATTTCGATCCGCTCTCCCTGCTGCATGGCGTTTGCCATTGTGTCGAAAATAGTGCTGACGATTTCCTCTGCCTTTTTGTAGGTAAGACCTTTCTGTGCTGCGAGTGACTCGATCAGTTCAGATTTATTCACGGTTCGCCTCCCTGCCGGATGTCAAATATTAATTTCATTGCATGCGCTGTAAGCAGCGAAAATGTCATGAACGCGAAACAAACAAGACATGGGACTGAGCCGCTTATTAGCAGCATCCCTTGAGAAAATGCTTTGCCAGCGCTTTGGCTTCCCCTGTCCGGCCGGATTGGTCCAGCAGGGGAACGAGTCGTTCTGCTGCTGCTTTGCCAAGGGGAGTTGAAAGCATCTGTGAGTAAAGATCGATAGCTGCGGTAATATCGCCGGTAGCTTGCCGGATGTCTGCCAGAAACAGTCTAGCCTGCTCACGCTGAATATCCTGTTCGATCATCTTCTCCAATTCGGAGGCGGCCTCGGAATACCTCCCCGTTTCGGCAAGGAACTCGACCAGCGTCATCCGGCACAGGGGATTGGACGGATTGAGCCCCAAGGCATTGAGAAGCATTTGTTCGGCTTTCGGGTTATCGCCTTGCCGATGGTGGAGCACCGCGCATTCATAGAGAAGGATGTCATTTTCTCCGTTCTGGAGCAACTCATGATAAATGGACAAGGCACCATCGGCATCATCATCCATAGATTTAAGATAGCCGGATGCAAATTTCTCTCCCATTCCCAGATAGCGCCGGGGCAAGTCCCCTGGGAGCGTGTGCACGGCAAGCTCGAACTGTTCCCGCAGAGAGAGTTCATGGGCCTCGGATTCAGAGCTGACATGGGTTTCAGCCCCATGAGGCCCGCAGGAGCTGCATGCATGGGAAACGATTTTGGCCTGGGCCGGTTCACTCTGGAAAAAGGAAGAATTCAGAGTAATTTCAGCCTTTTCCCGTATTGTTACGTCTTCTGCCAGCTTGATTGCGAGTTCCAGATGCTCCCTCGCCTTGTCCATCCCTCCCACATTGAGGACATGCTCGGCCTCATCGATATTCATTAATGCCAGACTGTTGCCTGCATCGGCAATCCCCTTGCGAACCGAAGCGGCTTCCGGCGCATCAGGCCCCAGCTTTTCCAAAGCGTCCAGAAATGCAATCCTGGCCTCGGCGAATCTACCCTGGCTCAAGTATGATTCAGCTTTTTTGACAAGTTGCTCCGGCCCTTTTTTGAACAGACTGCCGAACATTTAATGACCTCCGGGGTTATTGCTACTTTCTTTCAAGCAGCGTTACACTCTCTATGTGATAGGTTTGGGGAAACATGTCGAAAGGCTGGCTGCGGACCACGCAGTATCCCCCCTTCGTTAACGTGGTCAGGTCCCTCGCCATGGTTGGCGGGTCGCACGAAACATAAAGAATACGCGCTGGTGCCAGTTGCGGCAGGAAACTTACAACTTCCCTGGCGCCGCTGCGGGGTGGGTCGAGCAAAACCAGGTCGAACCGCTCATTCCTTGCCGCCAGAGTCTCGACAAAGGTTGCTGAGTCGGCGACCTCGAAGCGCACGTTAGTTACATTCAGCTGTCGGGCGTTTCTGCGGGCATCGGCAATGGAGGGGGCGTAGTCCTCGGCGGCCACTACCTCGCGGGCCATTGGAGCCAATGCGAACGTGAAATTGCCGTTGCCGCAGAACAGCTCCAGCACGCGCTCCACTCCTGCAAGGCCGCACCATTCCCGCACAGTGCCTACCAGTGCCTTGTTTTGCGCCAAATTGACCTGTGAGAAGGAACCAGCGCTATAGCTCAACGAGATTTCGGTAATTCCAGCGGAATCGAATGAACCAATGCTGTAACTTAACGAATCAATCCCCTTTATGTGGCGAAGGTTTTCCTTCCTGCCGCACTGCAGCAATACGCCGTCTGTCGGCACCGGGGCCTTTTCCAGGTATCCGGCGGCTCCTTCCGGATTGCCGCCGATGTAATGGACGACAAGGGCGGTCTTGCCACCTTCATCGACAGACACGTCCACCTGTGGGACCTTGTCAGGCTCGGGGAAATTCCGGATGAGTGTCGCCACGCCATCCAGAAGCGCGTTGATACCGGGATGCGCCACTGCGCATCTTCCCGGCAGATCCACCACGAAATGGGATCCGCTTCGGTAAAACCCGACATGCAACTCTCCCGAGACATGGCGCAGTTTCAGCTGGATCCGTGATCTGTAGCCGTACTGCTGCGGCGAGGGAACTATGGGAAGTATCTGCTCCGCCCCAACTCTGGCAATTCGATACAGGGTTTCGGCAAATATCTCGTGCTTGGCCGCCAGCTGCCTTTCATAGGAGAGGTGCTGCCAGTCGCAGCCGCCGCATCTGCCGAATACCGGGCAAGGTGGAGTTACTCGAACTGGCGATGGGGTTACGATTTCAACGATCTCCCCCTCCATGTACGAATGCTTGTCCCTGATGGTCCTGATTCGGACTTCATCATCTGGCGCAGTAAACGGAACAAAGCAAGCCTTACCGTCAACCCTGCCGAAGCCCGAGCCGCCAAAGGCCATTTTCTCGATATTCACCAGCGCTTCGCGCACACCCGTTCCCCTCTGTTCATGCACTGAAACGCCCCAATTTCTTGCGCAATTTATCAAATTCGCCCAACACCAGTTTTGATGGGAATTCGTCTCGTTCAAAATAGGGAAGGGAATGCTCCCTGAAGTTCTCTACAAGCCGCTCGCGTACCCGTTCTATCTCAGTAGACGGGACCCCCATCTGCTCGACTTCCTTTCTATAAACCACAGTGGAGCCAAGCATACGTTGCGCTTCTTCAAAATCGGCCTGTTCACCAAAATACTCCGAAGCAATGGGCGCCTCGCAGATGATTTCCAGTTTCACCAGGTAATAGTCGCCGTAGTATTGGCGTGTATGGTCGACAAAACGAACTGAAAGCCCGTTCGGCAGGGAGATTTCTAGCAACTGGTCGTTCATCGGGCATATCCTCCCATGGGGTAATTATTCATACATATTATGTTTTTCAGAATCTTGCAAAGGGTTTTTATAGGCAGCGGCAAACCGCTTCGGGGAGGGCTTTCCGGACAAATCGTTCTATCAGCATTTTCAATGGGTAGCCGGCGGACTCGCGGATTTCGTAGAACACTCTGTGCAGTGGCTTAGGGAAGGGCAACAGATGTTGCAGGTCGACAGGAGATGCCGAGAGGACCAGATCACACGGTGTTCCTGCGATGGTGGCGGTCAGATCTTGCAGTTGCTGTTCGCTGTAACCCATGGCAGGGAGAACCGGACCGATATGGAGATATTTCCCGAAGGTCTCCGCAATGCTCCCCACTGCATAGGGACGGGGGTCAACAGCTTCTGCCGCCCCGAAGAGACCCGCTGCCGCAAGGCCGGCCCCTGACGGCATGCCACCGTGGGTGACGGTCGGGCCATCCTCGATGACCAGGACCTTCTTCCCCCTGATCGCTCCCGGAGAATCAACGGTAATGACGGAGTCGGTTCTGATAACCTGCGCACCGGTGTTTGCCGCCGCCACTGAGCGTTCGAGGCGCTCCAGCTGCGCCGGCGAAGCAGCATTGGTCTTGTTTATGACTATAACATGGGCCCGGAGCAAATTCACCTCACCGGGAAAGAAGGTTGTTTCATCCCCTGCCCTCAGGGGATCGACTACAGTTATCTCCAGATCAGGCCGGAAAAAGGGGAAATCGTTGTTGCCGCCGTCCCAGATGATACACTCCCCTTCCCGTTCGGCCCTGCGCAGAATCCTGCGGTAATCCACGCCGGAAAATACCGTGATTCCGCGCGCGATGAGCGGCTCGAACTCCTCGCGCTCCTCAACGGTGCAGCCGGAGAGGTTGATATCGTCCAGAGTCGCGAAACGCTGCACTGCCTGGCGCCGGAGATCCCCGTAAGGCATGGGATGGCGGACCACCACCGGCTTTATCCCCATCTCGGCAATGAGAGCGGCAATATGACGCGTCAACGGACTTTTGCCGCAACCAGTCCGTACGGCACAGACGGAAATAACCGGCCGCCGGCTTTTCAGCATGGTGGCCTCCGGCCCGATAAAAATGAAATCGGCCCCCATGGCCATAACGTGCGAAGCCGTGTGCATGACATCCAGGTGGGAGATATCACTATAGGCGAATACGACGCTTTCCACTCGGTGCTTCCGAATCACCTCTGCAAGCCGATCTTCAGGGTATATCGGTATCCCGCGCGGGTAAAGTCGGCCGGCAAGCTCGGGCGGATAGCGTCGATTGGCGATGAACGGGATCTGAGCGGCCGTGAAGGCGAGCACACGGTATGCGGAATTGTCGCGGAAGCAGGTGTTAAAGTTATGGAAATCGCGGCCAGCGGCCCCCATGATCAGAACCCGAACTGGTTTCATACCGCTTTCCCAACCCCCTCTGCAAAGATCTCGATTCCCCTGCGGATATCGTCCCTTTTTGTAATCAGTGGCGGAATGAAACGGACGATGTTCCGCTCCAGACCACATGGGATAAGGATCAGCCCCTTTTCCAGGCAGAACTGGAGTACGCGGTCGCATGCCTTTCGGTTCGGTGCCCCGGTTTCCGTAACGAACTCGATCCCGATCATGTAGCCCAAACCCCGGATATCGCCGATGAGCGGATAATCGACTGCCAGCTCTTCGAGGCTCGTGACGATCTCCTCGGAGATTTCCCGAACCTGCGACAGCAGCCCCTCCTGTTCTATTACGTCCAGGGTCGCCATTGCCGCAGCGCAGGCGACCGGGTTCCCGCCGAAGGTTGTGCCGTGCGCCCCCGGCGCCCATTTCTTCATGACGTGACGGGATGCAATGACAGCGGAGAGTGGCAGGCCAGACGCGATCCCCTTCGCGACCGTCAGGATGTCGGGGGACACGCCGTAATGCCCGGCGGCGAACCACCACCCGGTCCGGCCGATGCCGGATTGGACCTCGTCGAAGATCAGCAGTATGCCGTGCTCGTCGCAGATTTTCCTGAGTCCCTGCAGGAACCGGAGCGGTGCCGGATGATACCCTCCCTCGCCTAATATCGGCTCGATGATGAATGCCGCCACCTCGTCGGGATAGATCTGGCGTCGAAGCGTTCCCTTGAGGAACTCAAGGCAGGTGAGATCGCACAGGTCGGGCTTGCAGTTGAAGGGACAGCGGAAACAGTAAGGGTAAGGCACCTGGTAGACCGATGGGAGGAGCGGATGATAGCGGTTTCGGTATTTTGCGGAACTGGTGGTTATGGACACCGCCCCCAGGGTGCGGCCATGGAATGCACCGGTGAATGAGACGATCCCCTGTCTGCCGGTCACAAAGCGCGCCAGCTTCAGCGCGGCTTCCACCGATTCGGTGCCGGAATTGCCGAAAAACAGCATGTCAAGACCGTCGGGAGTGACCGAAAGCAGGCGCTCGGCAGCATTCACAATGGTTTCATTATAATAGACCCCTCCAGTATGCATAAAGCGGTCGATCTGGCCTTGAATCGCCTCCTTTACCGCCGGGTGGCAGTGACCGATGTTGAGGACGGCGATGCCGGAAGAGAAATCCAGATATTTCCGACCATCTGCAGCTTCAACGTATATCCCGTCCCCGCGCACGATCTCCAGTGGATAGTAATGATGCAGAGCCGGTGTGATTACCTTTCCGGCCCGCTCCAGCAAACGTTTCATGCACCCCTCGCCCTCTCCCTGCCGAAATTCCATGCAAATGTATGGATAAATCTTAGCAGAGCCCGCGGACAATGCAACAGCGGGCAGAAGAGTCCGTCACAGCGATGTAATTCGTTGTTGCAATTTTTTAAATTTCCCTTTAAAGTGAATGCGTTTGTGACAAAAACACACAGGAGCATTCATGAGCAAGGAAGAAGCAATCGAGGTAGAAGGAACGGTAATAGAGCCGCTTCCGAATGCGATGTTCAAGGTCAGGCTGGAAAATGACCACATCGTGCTGGCCCACATCTCGGGCAAGATGCGAAAATATTTCATCAAAATACTTCCCGGCGACAAGGTCACCGTTGAACTTTCACCATACGACCTGACCAGAGGCCGGATAACCTATCGCGCCAAGTAGCCTCGACGGTTAACAGCACCACAAGCTCAGACAGCAAGCCTTTCCGTCACGGAGAGGTTTTTGTTTTTGCAGATTTCGTATCCGGCGATTGATTGCCGGACCAGAACTTTTAAAGAAAAGGAACGAGTCATGTACACTGTCGCAGATCTCAAAAAAGGGCTCAAGATCACCATCGACGGGGCTCCTTACATCGTCACCCAGTTCGAGTTCGCAAAGCCCGGCAAGGGGCAGGCTCTATACCGCACCAAGATGAAGAACATGATCACCGGGTCTACACTCGACCGGACCTATCGCTCGGGCGAGACCTTCGAGCCGGCCCACCTCGTGGACCGCAAGATGCAGTTCCTCTACAAGGAGGATGAGCATTACTGCTTCATGGATAACGAGACCTTCGAGCAGATCCATGTTGATGAAAGTGCTGTCGGCGACGCAAGGAACTACCTGATCGACAATCTTCCGGTGGAAGTGCTTCTCTTCGGCGAAAAGGCAATCGGAATCGATGTCCCCAACTTCGTCAACCTTCGCGTCACCCAGACCGACCCCTGGGTCAAAGGGGACACATCGGGGAGCGACTCCAAGCCCGCCACCGTTGAAACCGGCTATGTGCTCCGCGTTCCGCCTTTCATCGAGGAGGGTGAGCTGATCACTATCGACACCCGCACCGGAGAGTACTCCACAAGGGTCAAGGGATAGAAATGACGCTTAACTGGCCTCTGTCACGCAAGCGCGAGTCGCTCGCGGCCAGGGCTCACATCATAAGTGAAATCAGAAGTTTTTTTAGCGAAGGGGGGTATCTCGAAGTGGAGACCCCCCTTCGCATTCCTGCTCCTGCGCCAGAATCCCACATCGACGCCATTCCCTCCCTTGACTGGTATCTCCAGACCTCCCCCGAAATCTGCATGAAGCGGATGCTGGCCGCCGGCTACGAGCGCCTCTTCCAGATCAGCCACTGCTGGCGGGAAGGAGAGCGGGGAACCCTCCATGTCCCGGAATTCACCATGCTCGAATGGTACCGCAGCGATTCCGATTATCTCGACCTGATGAATGAATGCGAGTCCTTGCTCCGGTCGGTGGCCGAAGCGACGGGTCTTGGCTACAAGATCGGGAGAAAGGGAGTCACGGTCGATCTGGAAGGGGAATGGGAACGGTTGACGGTGCGGGATGCATTCGTGCGGTACGGCGGGATGTCGATGGAGAAGGCCTTGGAGCGGGACATATTCGACGAGGTAATGGTGGAGAGGATCGAGCCTTACCTGGGGTTTGACCGCCCGACTTTCATCCATGATTACCCGGCAGAGCGGAGTGCCCTGGCTCGCCTGAAAGCGGACGACCCGAGCGTGGCCGAGCGTTTCGAGTTGTATATTGCCGGCATCGAGCTGGCCAATGCCTTTTCCGAGCTGACCGATCCGAAGGAGCAGCGTCGCCGATTTCTCGATGAGAGGGAATACCGGCAGGACTCCGGCAAACGGGTCTACCCCCTGCCGGAATCTTTTCTCGAGGAGCTGGCGCAATTGCCCCCGTCAGCAGGAATAGCCCTCGGCGTCGACCGGCTGGTTATGTTGTTCACCGGTGCCGAAACCATCGATCAGGTAGTGGCGTTCACGCCGGAAGAGCTTTAAAGGCGGTACAACTATCCCCCAGTCCCCAGTCCCCAGTCCCCAGTCCCTAGTCCCGGTATTCAACCATCTCTCCCAGGTAATTCCTTACCAGCAGCACATCCCCGCGCCGTTGCACATATTCCGGCAAGACCGGCACCTTACCCTTCCCTCCCGGCAGATCGATGACGTAGTAGGGCGTGGCCAGCCCGGAGGTGTGTCCTCGCAGTGCCTCCATTATCTCGATCCCCTTTGATACTGATGTGCGGAAATGCCCTGTTCCCTGCACCAGGTCCATCTGGTGGATGTAGTATGGGCGAACCCTGATGGCCAGCAGCCTTTGCATCAGATGTTTCATGACCGCAGGGTCGTCGTTCACCCCACGCAGCAGCACCGTCTGGTTTCCCAGGGGAATTCCGGCGTCGGACAGTTTTGCGCATGCCGCGGCCGAAGCCGCGACGATCTCCGCAGGGTGATTGAAATGAGTGTTGACGTATATGGGGTGGAAACGTTTGAGAATGCTGCATAGCCGCGTGGTTATACGTTCCGGCAGGGTAACGGGGACGCGGGTGCCGATACGGATGATCTCCAGATGGGGGATCGACCGGAGGCGCTCCAGTATCTCCTCCAATGTCTCGTCGTCCAGTAGCAGCGGATCGCCGCCGGAAAGTATCAGGTCGCGGATCGCCGGCGTTTCGGAGAGATAGCGGCAGACATCGTCCAGCATCCTCCCGATGGCCGGCGACGGTGTGCACCCCACCTTGCGCTTGCGCATGCAGAAGCGGCAGTATACGGCGCAGGCAGTGGAAACCACCAGCACAGCCCGGTCCGGATAGCGATGGATAAGCCCCGGAACCGGGGAGAGCCCCTCTTCGTTCAGGGGATCGGGAACGAGTTCGTCCTTGGAAAGCTCGATTGGGTCTGGTACGCATTGGCGCCAGATCGGGTCGAAGGGCTCCCTGATGAGGGAAAGATAGTGGGGGGTGATCCGCATCGGATACCGGGTGACGACGTTGCTGAAGCGGCTGGGGTCGACATCGAACTGATGGAGGAGATCTTCAGGCGAGGTTATGCTTTCGGCGAGGCTGCGCTGCCACTGTTTCATCTATTGATACGTCCTGAACGGCTTTACAGCCAAATTGGCACTACATCCTTTTTTCAAAACTGCTGCATGGCTTGCCAGGTTCCCTCGCGGGAGGGGAAGCCACAGTGTAAATCGTGCATTCGCCCTTGATGTTGTTCACGCAATCCCGGAAGGAGCAGATGATCCAGGCGCGGTCACGGGGGTTCTGCAAAACCTTGTCGAGCCTCTCGGCAACATCGGGATCACTGCCGATGGATATAGCTATCTGGTCAAGCTTGCTGTCCATAGATCTCCCTTTGCTTCAGACGCGAAGAGCGCCGATCAGTTCCTTCACATCGGCGATCCCGTTTTCGGCAAGATAATGCTCAATACCTTCGGCCACCTTCTGTGAAGCGGCCGGATCGAGGAAATTGGCAGTTCCCACCTGTACTGCGGTTGCCCCGGCAAGTAAGAATTCCAGCGCATCTGTGGCGGTCATGATTCCGCCAATCCCTATAATCGGAAGCTCTATCGCCCTGGACACCTGCCAGACCATCCGGAGCGCAACTGGCTTGATGGCCGGGCCGGAGAGGCCGCCGGTTACGTTGGCCAGAACCGGTCGCCGTTTCTGAAGATCGATTGCCATGCCGGTAAGCGTATTGATGAGGGAGAGCGCGTCCGCCCCCGCATCGGCGCAGGCCCGGGCCATGGCGACGATATCGGTCACGTTGGGGGAGAGCTTGACTATGACTGGCTTTATGGTGGCCTCGCGGACCTGGCGGACCACCTCGAAGGCAGCCTTCGGGTCGGTGCCGAAGACGATCCCCCCCTCCTTGACGTTGGGACAGGAGATGTTGACCTCCATCCCGGCAACCTCCGGGACGGTATCGAGCAGATGGGCAACCTGCCGGTATTCATCGAGGGAATTGCCGTATATGTTGGCGATGACCGGGGTGTTGATTGTCCGGAGATATGGGGCCTTTTCCCGGATGAAGGCGTCGACCCCGACGTTCTGCAAGCCGATGGCGTTCAGCATCCCTCCCTTGGTTTCCACGATCCGGGGGGTGCGATTCCCTGCCTTGGGGCGGAGCGACAGCCCCTTGGTGATTATGGCACCGATCTTCTCCAGGTCCATGTACTCGGCGAACTCCTGCCCGTAGCCAAATGTTCCGGAGGCTGTCATTACCGGGTTGCGGAGTTTTATCCCAGCTATTTCAACCGAAGTGTCGGGTCTGTTCATATTTTCTCCGAAACAAATCAAAATGTAGGGGCGAACCTGTGTGTTCGCCCAGCTTGGGCAGACACGCAGGTCTGCCCCTACGCAATTATTTCCACTGAAGCTCCTGGAAATCGAACACCGGCCCGTCCTTACAGACGCACCGGAAATCCGGAGCTTCCTCGGTGTGCTCTTTCCCCGGCACCACGCAACCCAGGCAAGCCCCTACGCCGCAGGCCATGTAGGCCTCCAGCGAGACCTGGCAGGGTATGCCGTGTCTCTCCGCAAGGGCGGCGACGGCCTTCAGCATCGGATGCGGGCCGCAGGCAAAGATGGAAGCTTTCCCCTTGCGCCTGGTCAACTCCTTCTCCAGGACCTCGGTCACCAGCCCCTGCTCGCCGAGGGTTCCGTCATCGGTGGATACATAGGTCTCGATGCCGAGCCGCTCGAACTCGGTTATGCAGAGGATGTCGTCCCTGGTCCGCCCACCGACGAAGAGGTGGACACAGTCGGTCTTCACGAGCTCCTTCGCCAGGAAGTAGAGGGGGGCAAGCCCTACCCCGCCGCCGACCAGGATTTTCTCCTCCCCCGGCTTCCCGAGGTCGAAACCGTTCCCGAGGGGCGCCAATACATCCAGATGGTCGCCATGGTGCATGGTCGAAAGGGTCTCGGTCCCTTTCCCCACCACCTTGTAGAGGATATCGAGGCAGGTCTGGGGGGACCCGCCGTCAAAATCGGGCTCCAGGATCAGGACGTCGTAAATGCCGAAAGGGCGGCGCAGGAGCGGGTCTATCGCGTCCCGAACCCGCACCATTACGAACTGTCCCGGCCTGGCAGCGGAAAGCTGCGCCGGAACGGTCATCCGCATCCGGAAATATCCGGGTGAAACCTCGGTATTTGATAAGACCAGTGACTTAAACTGCATCGGGCAACTCCTTGCAGGTATCGAAACGGTACTCCATCAGCACCGCATCCTCGCCGTTTTCATAGTAACGCTTCCGCCGCCCCGTGACAACGAAGCCAAGCCCCTCGTACAGGCTGATTGCAGCGGTGTTGGAAGGCCTGACCTCCAGGGAAACAAACTCCGCCCCCCTCTTCCGGCATTCATCCAGGACCTTTTCCGCCATAAGGCGGCCGATCCCCATGCCGCGGCAATCGGGGCGGACCGCGATGTCCAGGATGTGCCCTTCGTCCAGCAGCTGCATCGGGCAGACATAGCCGGCGACCACATTTTCAGAAATCATGGCCACCAGCGGGAACGCGTGGGGAGAGCGCAACTCCTGGAGGAAATGGTCCCTGGTCCAGGGACGAGGGAAGGAGGCGCTCTCGATCTTGATGATCTGCTCGATGTCTGCTTCCCGCATAGGCCAGATGGCCAGGGTGTCAATGCTCTGTTTCATGGCAAACATCCATACTAAGCAATAGCATATTTAATGTAAATAATTTTTTCCACAACCGGTGACATTGACTTTTGGCGCTTTATAGTTTAAAAAATGAGATTCGCTACATGCGGAAGGAGAACATTTTGCCAGACAAAAAAATCACTTACAAAGACGCCGGGGTCGACATAGATGCCGGCAACAGGTTCGTAAACCTCATCAAGCCCCTGGTCAAGGCCACCAGCCGCCCGGAAGTTGTTGCGGAAATCGGCGGTTTCGGCGGGCTTTTTTCCCTGAGCACCGAAAAGTACAAGAATCCCGTGCTGGTGTCGGGCACCGACGGCGTCGGCACCAAGCTGAAACTTGCCTTCATGGCCGACAGGCACGACACGGTCGGCATTGACCTGGTGGCCATGTGCGCCAACGACATCGTCGTCCAGGGGGCCGAACCCCTCTTTTTCCTGGATTACCTCGCCACCGGCAAATTGGAGCCGGAAAAGGCATCCGAAATCGTCAAGGGGATATCGGATGGTTGCGTTCAGGCCGGCTGCGCGCTGATCGGCGGAGAGACGGCCGAAATGCCCGGTTTTTATGCCGACGGCGAATATGACATGGCCGGCTTCGTGGTCGGTGTCGTGGAACGAGACAACATCATCGACGGTTCTTCCATAACGGTCGGGAACGTCCTGATCGGCATCGGCTCCAGCGGACTGCACAGCAACGGCTATTCCCTTGCGCGCAAGGTCATTTTCGACGTGATGAAGCTGGGGATCAACGACATGATCCCCGAACTCGGGAAAACCGTGGCAGACGAACTTCTGACTCCGACCAGAATTTACGTTAAATCCATCCTCAACCTGCTGCGCGATTTCCGCATCAACGGCATGGCCCACATAACCGGCGGCGGGCTGCCGGAGAACATCCCCAGGATCCTGCCGCCCGGTTGCAAGGCTATCATAAACCAAAAGGCGTGGGAAATCCCCCCTGTTTTCCAGGTTATCCAGAAGGCCGGCAACGTCGAAGATCACGAGATGTTACGCACGTTCAACTGCGGGATCGGCATGGTCCTCATGGTTCCGGAACGGGACGCGGAAGAGGTTATGCTCCGTCTCAACGGCTTGCAAGAAAAGGCTTACATTATCGGCGAGATAGCCAAATGCCAGGCAGGCAGCGAATGCGTGGAAATGATTTGAACATAGGCGTTCTGGTTTCCGGCAGCGGCACCAACCTCCAGGCGATCATCGACAGCATCGAGGCGGGGTGCGTCAAGGCCAGGATCGTCTGCGTCATCAGCAACAAGGCAGACGCCTATGCCCTGGAAAGGGCAAAACAACACAAGATACCGGCGATCTTCATCGACCATCGTGACTATAACACCCGTGAGGCATACGACCGGGTCCTGGTGGAAAAGCTGACAGAGCATGGCGTGGAACTAGTGGTGCTGGCCGGCTACATGAGGATCATCACCGATACGCTTCTGGATGCCTATCCGATGCGCATAATGAACATCCACCCCGCCCTTTTGCCCGCCTTTCCCGGACTCCACGCCCAGCGTCAGGCCCTTCAGCACGGCGTCAAAATTTCCGGCTGCACCGTCCATTTCGTGGATGCCGGCACCGACACCGGCCCGATCATCGTGCAGGCAGCGGTTCCGGTCATGGATGATGATACCGAAGAGACCCTTTCGTCTCGCATCCAGAAAGAGGAGCACCGCGTCTACCCTCTCGCCATCCATCTATATGCTGAAGGGCGCCTGCGGGTCGAGGGCCGCGGGGTGATCGTCACACCCCATATTGCTCATCCAGAGGTATCCTTTCAGAATCCTCCTGCCTAACTCCCCCAATCGTATCCGTCGAAATCAATCAGCAGCGCCAGCGGGATGAGCGTATCGAGCTCATTCACCGGTTTCCCGAGCAGCTTTTCCGTGAACTCCCTGAACTGATCAAGCTCCTCACTGAAATGAGTGAAAAATTTCCAGCGGATCTCCTCCAGTTGCATCGGGTCGATGTCCCGGAAGTTATCGGTGCACCACTCGTCCATGAACACCTCTCCGGAAAAATCGACAAGGGGCAGTCCGTGAAGGCGGCAGGTCATGGGTCGGTGATCGTAGACAAGGCAGCGGCCGTCATCGTCAAGGAGCAGGCACGGCGTTTCATCAGCGTCCGGCATCAGCGTTTCCCACTCCTCTTCGGGACGATGGTTGAGGAGGTACGGCTGTTCAAGCTCCGGCCAGATATTCCTGAGAGATTCGAGTCGTTCCTCGGCCTTGCGAAGCATGGTTTGCTTCAGGCCGGGATCGTGCCGATCAAACCCTTCCCTGAGATAGCGGGCATCCAGCAGCGTAATGTCGAACAGCCCGCGACAACAGCCGGTGCATCCCGATTTGCAGACGATCTCCGTCGGGAATGCCGCCATGCAGCGGGCAAACCATGCGTCTACCTCGGCGAGGAGGGTACCATAACGTTGTAATATTTCGTTATTCATGACCCACATAGAAATAAAGGCACTGGAACACGAAAATTTATCCGTGCCCCAGCGCCTCTTGTTGAGAATATATATCGGTAATCAGGCAAGCAACTCCGACTTGGTAAAAATCGCCTTCAGCCAGTACCCTTCTTTCTCGATATTCTCCCGTCCACCCTCTTCACGGTCGACCAGAGAAACAATGCCCAGCACCTCCAGCCCCTCTTCCTTGGCGCGGTTCACCGCCTTCATGGAGGAGCCGCCGGTGGTAACCACGTCCTCCACGATGACCACCTTCGATCCGGGAGGAAGATTCTTGCGCCCTTCAAGCCATTGGCCGGTGCCATGCCCCTTCGGCTCCTTGCGGATTATGAAGGCGTGCATTGGCCGGCCGTCGAGCCAAGCGGCGATGGATGTGGCGGTGGCGATCGGGTCGGCGCCGAGGGTGATCCCCCCTACTCCATCCACGCCTTCCACATCCTTGATCGCTTCGTAGAACAAACGACCCACCAGGAGCCCGCCTTCGGAATGGAGGGTGGTCTGCTTGCCGTCGAAATAGAAGTCGCTCTCCCGGCCGGATGCCAGAACTACCTTGCGCTTTTCGTAGGACATCTCGAGAATGATCTGCTTCAGCCGCTCCTTGTCACTCATGTTCGTGTATCTCCTCCTCGAATAATCCGAGCTGCGATTCCAGGTCCAGCATCGGGAAATCAATGGGATAGGTGCCGGTGAAGCATGCCTTGCAGAAATGCCGTTCAGGGCCGCCGACCGACTTCATCAGCCCCTCGTGTGACAGGTAACCAAGCGTGTCGGAAGTTATGTAGCGGTTAATCTCATCAATGGTGTGTGATGAGGAGATCAGCTCCTTGCGGGAGGGGGTGTCGATGCCGTAATAGCAGGGAAAGCTCGTGGGGGGAGACGATATGCGGACATGCACTTCTTTTGCCCCAGCGTTTCGCACCATCTTGACGATCTTGCGCGATGTGGTGCCGCGCACGATGGAGTCATCGATCACGACTACCCGCTTCCCCTCCAGAAGCTCACGCACCGGGTTGAGCTTGATCTTCACGCCGAAATGGCGGATAGACTGCTGCGGTTCGATGAATGTCCGGCCCACGTAGTGGTTGCGGATCAGCCCCAGCTCGAAAGGTAACCCCGCTTCCTCGGCATAGCCTATGGCAGCCGGGACGCCGGAGTCCGGGACAGGGATGACGATATCGGCATCCACTCCGTGTTCCCTGGCAAGCTGGCGTCCCATCTCCTTCCGGACCATGTAAACGTTCTTGCCGAAAATCAGGGAATCGGGGCGGGAGAAATAGACGAATTCGAATATGCACGGAGCAGGGTCGACATGGTCCATGGGAAAGTACGAAGATATGCCGTCCTTGTCCACCACGACGACTTCCCCCGGCTCGATCTCCCTCTCGTACTTTGCCTCGATCAGGTCGAGGGCACAGCTCTCCGAGGCGACCACCCAGGAGTCGCCAAGCTTGCCGAGGCAGAGGGGGCGCAATCCGTGGGGATCGCGTACCGCCACCATGCGGGTTTCGGTGAGAAACAGAAGCGAATATGCCCCCTTGAGCTGCTTCAGCGCCTCGGAGATCCGGTCTTCCAGGCGGGGCGCCCGGGAAAGGGCCAGAAGGTGGATTATGATTTCGGTATCCATGGTGGTCTGGAAAATGGAACCGCGCTCCTCCAGGTCCCTCTTGACCTGCTGGGCATTGACCAGGTTGCCGTTATGGGCCACGGCGATTGAGCCGCGGGCATAATCCACCATGATCGGCTGCACGTTCTTCAGCACCGAGTCACCGGTGGTTGAGTAGCGGACATGGCCGATGGCGGAGCGTCCCGGCAGGGCCTTGAAAATTTCGGGATTGCCGAACACGTCGGCCACCAGCCCCATGCTCTTGTGGGCGCGCAGGCGGGAGCCGTCCGACGAGACGATGCCGCAGGCCTCCTGACCGCGGTGTTGCAGGGCATAGAGCCCGAGATAGGTCAGGTTCGATGCCTCAGGGTGGTTAAAAACGCCGAATATGCCGCATTCCTCTTCTGGACGGTACAGTCTCATCGATCAAACTCCATACTTGTTAACTGTTGAGTGCCACGACATAGAAAAATGTTGCTACAAAATGTTTTCTCTCACGTATTTCACGGCGTTTTGGAACAGAATTAGCCCGGCACCTTCCTCGGGGAGCTCCTCCCGTGTCCAGCGGGGATGCTGGGTGCGATGGACGAATGCTTCGGGATGCGGCATCAACCCCATGAGCCTGCCGGTGGGGTCACAGAGGCCGGCGATGGCATTCTGGGAGCCGTTCGGATTCAAGGGAAAATCCATGGTCGGCGCAGCATATGACGGATCGGAATACTTCAGCACTGACAAGTGGTTATGTTCGATATGTTCGAGTGTTTCCTGAGTATCGGCCAGGAATTTCCCTTCACCGTGACGGATGGGGAGGTAAATCCCCTTTTCGATTCCGCGGGTAAAGACGGAGGGGGAGTCATGATCGCACTTCAGGTAGACCCACCGGTCCTGGAACCGGCCGCAGTCGTTGAACGTGAGGGTCGTGCTCTGCTTCAGGGTCTTCCCTCCAATGGCGGGAAGAAGCCCCATCTTGACCATGAGCTGGAAACCGTTGCAGACTCCCAGGATCAGCTTCCCGTCGTTGATGAAGCGTGTGATCTGGTCTATGAGGTGCTCCGCCAATTCGTCCACCTTGGCGTGCTTGAGGCGGTTTGCCTGGGCCTTGGCGCTCCCCAGGTCATCCCCGTCGAGGAAACCGCCGGTCAGGTTCAGGAAGTGGAAGTTGTCGAGCCTCACTTCACCCGAAAGCAGGTCGGAGATATGGGCTATCACAACATCGTCGAATCCGGCCAGGCGGCAGGCATGGGCTGCTTCTATTTCGCAGTTGGTGCCGTTGCCAGTTATGACAATCGCGCGTGTATTCTGTTTCATCTCAGAGATCCCTCAATGTTTCTTGCCATGCTTCCTTCAAATCCGCCAATCCAGCCTTTACGATCGTTTCTCCGTTCAGGCTGGCGATGGAAAGTTCCGGCTCGTCGGTAACCACCCCGATGGAGGCAAAGCAGTTGCCGCTCATGGCTGCCTCGAACTGGTCCCGCTTTTCCGGATGGACGGTTACCAAGTGCCGGGAGGCGGATTCGGAGAAGAGGAGCGTCGCGTCGCTGCGCCCCGCTTCATCGCCCTTCCAGAGAACTCGGGAGAGGTCGAGCTTCATGCCGAAGCCGCCGGCAAAGGCCGACTCTGCCGCGGCAACGGCTAGCCCGCCGTCGGAGAGGTCGTGGCATGAGGCCACCAAGCCTTCCGTTACAGCCTGGTGATAGGCCTGGTAGCGTTTGTAGGCCTTGGCCGCATCGAGCACCGGCACCTTGTTGCCGACGGTCCCCTGCAATGCGAAATACTCCGAGCCCCCCAGTTCATCGCCGGTCTTGCCCAGAAGGTAGACGATGTCGCCGGGACGCTTCACATCCATGGTGACGCTCTTTCTAGCATCCTCGATCTTGCCGATTACCGAGAAGAGAAGCGTCGGCGGGATCGATATCTTGGTGGCGCCGTCGTAGAAGTCGTTCTTCATGGAGTCCTTGCCGGAGATGAGCGGCAGGTTATAGACCATGCAGACATCGTAGAGCGCCTGGTTGGAGCGGACCAGCTGGGCCATCTTGTAAGGGCCGTCCGGTGTCTTCTCCGAGAGGACCGGGTCACACCAGCAGAAGTTGTCCAGCCCGGCAACGAGGTCGAGGGAGCCACCCACGGCCACGTAGTTGCGCAGCGCCTCGTCAATGGCATTGGCGGTCATATGGTAGGTGTCGATGTCGCTGTAACGGGGGGAGATGCCGTGGGCGACCACCACACCCTCGAAGGAATCGAGGATCGGGCGGACAACCGCAGCGTCGGATGGGCCGTCATTGGCCACGCCGGTGAAAGGCTTGACAACCGAGCCACCCTGCACCTCATGGTCGTAGCGGCGGACCACCGATTCCTTGGAGCAGATGTTGAGGGAAGATAGGAGCTGAAGCAGGTCTCCGGTGTAGTCCCCTTTCACTTCGACGGCAGGCTCCTCATGCTTCGGTGGCTCCCATTTGGCCGGGAGCTGCATGGGGGGGAGCCCTTCGTGCATGAACGCCACGGGAATATACGCCACGGTCCGGTCGCCATAGAGGATATGGAAATAGCCGGAGTCGGTGAATTCGCCCAGCACCGTTGCCTCCACGCCGAAGCGGCGTGCCGTTTCCATGAATTCATTGATATGCTCAGGCGGGACTGCGAGGGACATCCGCTCCTGGGCCTCGGAGATCAGTATCTCCCAAGGATCGAGGCCGGGGTACTTGAGCGGCGCCATGGAGAGGTCCATCTTGCAGCCGCCGCACTCGCCGGACATCTCGCCGATGGATGAAGAAAGCCCGCCTGCGCCGTTGTCGGTGATGAAGCGGTAAAGCCCCTTGTCGCGGGCCCGGATCAGGAAGTCGAACATCCGTTTCTGGGTGATCGGGTCGCCGATCTGCACTGCCGTGACCGGCGAGCTCTCGGTCAGCTCCTCGGAAGAGAAGGTGGCGCCATGAATGCCGTCCTTGCCGATCCGTCCGCCGGTCATGACGATAAGGTCACCCGGATTGATCGACTTTTCGTGTGAAGGTTCGCCATTGATCTCGGCCGGCATGATCCCGGCGGTGCCGCAAAACACCAGGGGCTTGCCGGCAAACCGGTCGTCGAAGACCAGCGATCCGTTGACTGTGGGTATGCCGCTCTTGTTGCCGCCGTGCTCCACACCCTCAACCACACCTTCGTAGATGCGGCGTGGATGCAGCAGGCGCGACGGGAGGGTTTTTTCGTAGAAAGGATCGGCGAAGCAGAAGACGTCGGTGTTGAAAACCAGCCTCGCCCCCTTGCCGGTGCCGAACGGGTCGCGGTTGACGCCGACGATGCCTGTGAGCGCCCCGCCGTAAGGGTCGAGGGCCGACGGGGAGTTGTGGGTCTCCACCTTGAAGACCAGGGACCAGTCGTCGTTGAACTTTATGACCCCGGCGTTGTCCTTGAATACGGAAAGACAGAAATCCTTCTCCCCCAGCTTCTCCCGGACGTCCTTGGTGGTGCGCTGGATGAAACTCTTGAAGAGGGATTTGATCTCCTGTCTGTTTCCCTGCTCATCCTCGTATTGGACCGTGCCGGAGAATATCTTGTGCTTGCAGTGCTCGGACCAGGTCTGGGCCAGGCATTCCAGTTCCACGTCGGTCGGCTTGTCTCCAAGCCCCAACTTCCGGCGATTTTCCAGGACAAGCGGGTCGTTGAAATGCGCCTGGATGATCTTCATCTCCTCCAGGGTAAGGGCAAGCACCCCCTCCCGGCTGATGCGGAGCAGTTCCTCGTCGGAAACGTTCAGGTCGATCTCCCGGACCTGGGCCTGCTTTTCCGAAGTGACCTTCGGCACATAGGCAGCCACGCCTCGAAGAGGATCGAATTCTTCACGGGAAACAATGGAATAACGCTGTATGAGGGTATTGCAGAGAAGGCCCGTGGCAATGCGCTCCACCTGGTCCTTCGTCAGTTTTCCGGAAAAGAGGTACTGGACGGAGGTATAAACCCCCTCCCCTGCCTGAAAAGCTCTGCCGGTCAGGTATTCAACGGCCTCACGGGCTGTCCGTCCCACGTTGTCCGTAACCCCGGGGCGGAAGCCGACCTCAACGAGCCAGTCGAAACTCCCGGCCGCAGCTGCATCTATAGAATAGCTCTGGATGACCGGGTCAGAAAAAGGCTCTGCAGCCGCTTTCTCCAATTCTTCCGGGGTAATATCCGCGTCGACGGTGTAGACGTCCAGGGTGCGGACCTGTTCCACGGCGATATGGAGAAAATGCTCAATCTCCCGTTTGATCCTCTCGCCGCGTGCGTCGCGGACAGTATCCCTGAGGGCGACTTCTATCCTGTGTGCCATTATGATTCCTTTTGCAGAAAAACTCTGGATGTTGGGAAGGGAATGTCGATGTTGCTCTCGGCAAAGCGCCGGAGGATGGCGATGTTGATCCTATCGGTGACCGGAAGCAAGTCGGTGTAACTGCTGACCGAGAAATGGAGCGACATATTCAGGGCGCTGTCGCCCAGGGAGACCAGGAACGCATCCGGCGCCGGCTCTTTTGCCACGTCGGGCTGGGAAGCGGCAATCTCCACCAGCAGGCGCTTGGCCTCCTCCACGTCAGTCCCGTAGGCAGCCGAAACATTGACCCGTCCCCTCGTCTTTACCTCGGGGAATGCCAGGTTTACGACACTGCTGTTGCAGAGGGTGGAGTTGGGGATGATGAGGAGCGTGTTGTCGGCGGTCTTGATCTTGGTGCTCCTCAGCCCAATGCCGAGGACGTCGCCCCACTGCTCCTTTGACAACTGTATCCGGTCGCCGATGCGGAACGGGCGGTCGATCATGATGGTAAAGCCCGAAATCATGTTGGCGAGGGTGTCCTTGGCCGCCATGCCTATGGCCAGCGAACCGATGCCGAGTGCCGTGACCAGGGAGAGGATGTCGTAATTGAAGTGCTTGAGGACAATAATGAGGGCCGTGCACACGAGAAAGATGGTGACAAGTTTCTCGAAGAGCGGCAGCAACTGCCGGTCGAGCCCTGCCCGGTCCTGCTCCGCAAGCCGGGCGGCGTACCATTTCATCATCTCGTCGGTCGTCCGATAAGCGACCAGCGTCAGGATGCCGACATTGACGATGAAAATGATGCCGGAGAGGACGAGGTGCACCTTCTCCGGGAACGGGAGCGACCTCACCGCCAGATAGAGACCCGCCCAGGTAATCAGCAGGGACAGAGACGGCGTTACGCGCGCCAGTATCCGGTCGTCGAGGTCAGTTTTGGTGAACGAGGTGAATCGGGCGCCCCAAGTGGTGATGAAATAGCGAAAGAACCTGGCGATCGCCCAGAAAAGGGCGAGAATGAGGAGAGCCAAGAGGATCTCCTTCAGCCAGTACATGCTCAGGTTGTCCGTCTCCTGGAGACGGTAGAATTCGAGGAGCTTATCCACCGAAAACCCTCTTGAAGATGGTGTCCACATGCTTCAGGTGGTATTCGAGGTCAAAAGCGTCCCGGATAACCTCTTCCGAGATGTAGGAACGTACCTCCTCGTCTCCCAGCAGTTCGGCCTGGAAATCCTTCCCTTCTTCCCAGACCTTCATGGCATTCCGCTGAACCAGCGCATAGGCCTTCTCGCGCGATGCGCCGGCAGTGGCAAGGGCGAGCAGCACCCGCTGGGAGTGGATCAGGCCCCGCATCAGGTTGAGATTCTTCATCATGTTTTCCGGATATATCACCAGCTTGTCGATCAGGCCGATGCTCCGGTTGAGCATGAAATCCATTAGAACCGTAGCGTCCGGGCCGATGATGCGCTCCACCGAGGAATGGGAGATGTCCCGTTCGTGCCAGAGGGGGATGTTCTCCAGCGCCGAAACCGCGTAGCCGCGAAGGAGGCGGGCAAGGCCGGTGATGTTCTCGGAGAGGACCGGGTTCCTCTTGTGCGGCATGGCGGAAGAGCCTTTCTGCCCTTTGCTGAAGAACTCCTCCGCTTCGAGCACTTCGGTGCGCTGAAGGTGCCTGATCTCCACCGCGAATTTTTCCAGGGAGCTGGCGATAATGGCGAGCGTGGAGAAGAACTCCGCGTGACGGTCGCGCTGGATCACCTGGGTGGAGGCCGGCGCGGGCTTGAGCCCGACCTTTTTGCAGACGTACTCCTCGACCCGCGGATCGATATTGGCGAAGGTTCCAACAGCACCGGAGATCATGCCGTAGGAGACGACCTCCCGTGCCGCCTCCATGCGCCGGAGATTGCGCCGCATCTCGTCGTACCAGAGGGCCATTTTCAGGCCGAAGGTCACCGGCTCCGCATGGATGCCGTGGGAGCGCCCCATCATCGGGGTCATCTTATGCTCGAAGGCGCGCCGTTTGATTACTTCCATGAGCCGCTTGATGTCATCGATTATAAGATCGCTCGCCTCCTGCAGAAGCATGGCGAAGGAGGTGTCCAGCACGTCGGACGATGTCATCCCCAGGTGCACGAAGCGGGAATCGTCGCCGATGTAGTCGGACACGGATGTCAGAAAGGCGATCACGTCATGCTTGACGGTCCTCTCGATCTCATCGATCCGGTCCACGTCAAAGCTGGCCTTGGCCTTGATCCTCTCGACCGCCTCGTGCGGGATAGCACCTAATTCAGCATGGGCCTCGCAGGCATACAGCTCGACATCGAGCCATTTCCGGTAGCGGTTCTCCGCGGACCAGATTTTTGTCATTTCAGTACGTGAATAACGTTCGATCACGGCAAATAGATTCCTTTCTGAATAAATGTCAAACCGCGCACACCCCGCTCACCCGGTACTGGTTGCCGACGAAAACGGCGGGTGAGCAAATGTTGGTGCGGCTGATTGTCTGTCTTGTAGCTTCCAGGGCCAAGGCCGGGTCGTTGTTCACCTCGGAGAGATGGGCAAGGAAAAGTCCCTCCAGGCCGGAATGAATGAGTTCTTCCAGAAGTTGCGCCGATTCGATGTTGGAGAGGTGTCCATGGCGCGATCTGATCCTTTGCTTGAGATGCCATGGGTATGGACCGGCCTGGAGCATCTGCTCGTCGTGGTTCGACTCCAGAACCAGCATCCGGCATTGCTTGAGCTTTTCCTGAACAAGTCTGGTGGCTATTCCGAGGTCTGTGGCAATCCCTATTTTCCCTTCATGGGATTCGATGACAAACCCGACCGGGTCAGCAGCATCATGGGTTATGGGAAAGGGATCGATTACGATATCCCTGAACATCACGGGAGCACCGGAATCGAATTCCTGCACCTGGGTCTTTCCCAACAGCCGCTCTACCTGTTTGCGGGTAGGGGCGCTGATCATGACCGGAATCCTGTATTTACGCGCCACTGTTCCCACCCCACGGACATGATCGGAATGCTCATGGGTAACGATAATCCCATGCAGATCGGTCCCATGGACACCGATTGCGGCAAGACGGTTTCCCGTTTCCACGGCGGAGAGCCCGGCATCCACCAGGATTCTGGTATCGCCCGCTTCCACATACAGGGAATTCCCCTTGCTGCCGCTGGCAAGCAGACAGACCCGCACACGCCCCTCCTGAATAACATTCAAACCCTTTATCTTATACCGGAAAGAGGGGTACGATTCAAGGCAAACTTGGTGTACTGCGATTCATAAAGTGGGCGCAGGATTACGACAGAAGGTTCAGGTAATCGATGGAAGCATCGCCGATGACCGGATCGAGGGGGAGGATGATATGGAATGCTGATCCGGGAAGGGTTTCAGGGTCGTAACCTTCGGACTCCACCCAGATCTCGCCGCCGTGCATCTCGACGATCCCCTTGGAAATGGCCAGCCCCAGGCCGGCCCCTTTCCCCTTGAAGGCAACCTTGCCGGTACTGTGCTCCTCGATGTTCCCCACCTCATAAAACTTTTCGAAAATGCGCAGTTGATCCTCGAAGTCGATGCCGATTCCGGTGTCGGCGACAAGCAGTTCCACATAAGGGTGCCTCTCTTTCCCGACATTCACGAACATCTGCAACTCTTCACCAGCGATTGACTGACGGCTGCGCAGCAGATGACGCAGCCGTGTGGCAACAGTGATATTCCCGCCGTCCGGGGTGAATTTGATGGCATTGCCGAGCACATTGGAGAGCATCTGCATCAGCCGGACACTGTCTCCCTTGATGCGCGGGATGTTTTCGTCGAGCCGGAGATCGATCTCCTGCTTGCGCATGGAGAAGAAGAACCGGAGCTCATTGACAGCCATGTCGACTATCCGGTTGACGTCTATATCCTCCAGCTTGAGTTGCAGTCGCTTCTGGTCGATCATCGAGACGTCGACCATGTCCTTGACGATGTTATCAAGGCGGGAAGCTGCATTGGAGATGTTCTCCAGCATGGAGAGTACGGGCTTGTCCACCCGGTCGGCCATGTCCGAGAGGATCAGCTCGGTATATCCCATGATGACCGTCAGAGGTGTCTTTAGTTCATGGGAGGCAAGGCCGAGGAAGGAATCCTTCATCTTGTTGAGCCGGGCGAGGTCCAGAGCGCTCTTCTCCAGATTGCTCATGATCTCCTTTTCTCTAGTAACGTCACGGATGATCGCCTGAACCAGACGCCCCTCACCGCTCCTTATGCAGCTGGCGTGTATGCGACCCACCACCGGCTGGCCGTTCCGTTCGAAAGATATTTCCTCGTCCACATGTTCGCCACGGTATGCCCTCTGAAATATCTCGTATGCATGCGGGACATCCGCGACCCCGATCAACTGAAGCATCTTTGTCAATGCAAGGCCAACGATCCTTCTTGCCGAAAGGCCGAAAAATTCTTCGGCCATCTTGTTTCCCATCATGACGATTTCGTCATCGCCGATGACGATAATTGCATCGCTTGCATCTTCCAAAAAAGATTTGTAGAGTTCTTCGGACTTTTCCAGATCACTGCTCAGCTTGGCCAGTTTGGAATAGGAATCGCGCAGCTCACTATGTGCCAGTTCAAGATCGTGGTAATTGGAGCGAATTTCTTCCGAACGCTTTTGCAGCGATTCGGCCATGAAATTGAAATTCCTTCCCAGTTCATTGAACTCGAAGACCGGTAATTCCTGAATTCTCGCATCGAATGAGGCGGCCCCGATCTTTTTCACACCGTTGAGCAGGGTGGAAATAGGCTGCATGATGCTCTTCTTGACGAAAAAAACTACCAGGGTGAACGAAAGCAGGAAGAAAAAGGCGAGAACAAAGAGAGAGCGGATGATGACGCCCTGTACCTTGTCCGAAATCTCCCTTTTGGGGAAACCGACGTGAATCATGGCGAGATGCTTGCCGTCAGGAGACTTGATCGGGGTGATTATATCGTAATACGGAAAATCGCTCCCGATTATGTTGATTGTTTTGTCTGGAGAAGCAGTGAGGGTCTTTTTGATGACATTGAAACGAAGTACGGCAAAGGCAGGATCGCTCACGTAGAGGGGGCTACCCGCCATGTCGGTTACGACGCAGTAATCCCCCTTTGGAGTGTTTCCCTCCACTACTTCCTTGCATTTTTCGGTCAAGCCGGGGATATCGCGAATATCGAGGCCGAGCCCTACTACCTTCTCCACGCTCGTTGCAAGGGATTTTTCAAGGCTGTAAGAACCGTCTACGAGTGCCCTGATATAGTCCCGGCGATATGCAGCGACATTCAGTCCGGTATTTGCAAAAATGGTCAGAAGCAGGATAATAAAAGAAAAAAAGATTATCCTTTTTTCAAGCGCAATTTTCATAAATGAGGAAGGTGTATTATATATTCGATTGAAATTGCTATTGTTAAAAACTTTAACACATTTATACAGAGCATTGACAGAATTTATTCATTCCCGAACCGGGCCTGCGCCGCTTAAAAAAATGTTGACGCTCCTGGCGACAGGATATATCATCCCGAAATTGTGGCCACCCTCCGCAACAAGGCCACAAATCGGCAAACAGAGGAATCTTGCTAGATTGTTCGCGGGCGTTCCGGATGGAAACGTCGTTATAAACGGTAATCTCTTATAGTACATTTTTGCAAAGGAGGCAACTATGGCTTTACGTATCGCAATCAACGGATTCGGCAGAATCGGCAGGATGGTGTTGAGGGCGGCGATAAAGGATAAAAACATCGAAATTGTCGCCATAAATGACCTTACCGATGCAAAAACCCTTGCGCATCTTTTTAAATACGACTCTGTCCATGGTATTTTCCCCGGTAAGGTGGACTATAAGGACCATGATCTGATCGTGAACGGCAAGGACATAAAGATCCTCGCGATCAAGGACCCGGCCGAGCTTCCATGGAAAAAGGAAAAGATAGACCTGGTTCTCGAATCGACCGGCATCTATACGGCCCGCGAAAAAGCGGAGCTTCACCTGAAAGCCGGCGCCAAAAGGGTTATTATTTCCGCTCCGGCCACTGGCGAGGATATAACCATTGTCATGGGGGTGAATCATCACCTCTATGACCCCAAAAAACACCATATCATATCCAACGCCTCCTGCACCACCAACTGCCTCGCCCCTGTGGTCAAAGTGCTTCACGAGACATTCGGGATCGAGAAGTGCCTCATCACCACGGTCCACTCCTACACCAACGATCAGCGGATTCTCGACCTCCCCCACAAAGACCTGCGCCGGGCCCGTGCTGCGGCCCTCTCCATGATCCCCACATCCACCGGGGCAGCCAAGGCGGTTGCCCTTGTCATTCCCGAACTGACGGGGAAGCTGGACGGCATATCGATACGAGTCCCGACTCCCAACGTGTCAATTGCCGACCTGGTGGCAACCCTCAATAAAAAGACCGACGCAGAAACGATCAATGCTGCCCTGAAGAAGGCTGCCAAGGGGCCGCTCAAGGGGATACTCAGTTTTGAGGAAGCACCGTTGGTATCCGTCGATTTTAAGGGGAATCCCCATTCCTCCATTGTCGACGCAAGCTGCACGAAGGTCATGGAAGGCAACCTGGTCAAGGTGCTTGCATGGTACGACAATGAATGCGGTTTCTCCCACCGTTTGGTTGACCTCATGAGATTGATCGCAACAACGAAGTAGACCTGTATCTCTGCATTTCTCAGGGGCGGCGACCCCTGTTTTTTTGTGCGCCTGTCACTCATGTCAATATTTCCATGGAGGAAACAATGGCTATTCGCTACATCGATGAAATCCAGGATCTCCGGACAAAGACGATCTTCATGCGGGTCGACTTCAATGTCCCGCTGGACGAACATCAGAATATAACCGAGGACACCCGGATCAGGGCGGTCCTGCCGACCATCAACTACGCGCTGGATGCAGGGGCGAAAGTCGTCCTGGCTTCCCATCTCGGCCGCCCCAAGGGTGAGCGTAACCCCAAGTATTCCATGGCCCCGGCGGCCAAGAGGCTTTCGAGGCTTCTCGGCAAAGAGGTCAAGCTTGCCCCGGACTGCATTGGCGACGAAGTCAAAAAAACGATCGCCGCCATGGCGCCTGGCGACGTGCTGATGCTGGAGAACGTCCGCTTCTATCAGGGGGAGGAAAAGAACGACCCTGACTTTGCCAAGGCATTGACAAACGATTGCGATATCTATGTGAATGATGCCTTTGCCGTTTCCCACCGGGCACATGCATCGGTCGAGGCCATCACGAAATTTTTCCCCATCGTTGCCGCAGGCTTTCTGATGAAAAACGAGATGAACTACTTCGAGAAGGCGATGAAGAATCCCATTCGTCCTCTCGTGGCCATTCTTGGCGGGGCCAAGGTCTCCGGGAAACTGGAGGTCCTGGAAAATCTCGTCAACAAGGTGGACAAGATCATCATCGGCGGAGGCATGGCCTTTACCTTTCTCAAAGCCCTTGGCTACAATGTCGGGAAATCCCTTGTGGAGGAAGAGCTCCTCGACACCGCCCTTAGCACCTATAACAAGGCCAGGGCCAATGGGGTAAAATTCTATCTGCCGGTTGACTGCGTGGCTGCCGACAGATTCAATCCGGCAGCCGAAACCAAGGTAACCACGATCCAGGAGATTCCCGAGGAGTGGATGGCCCTGGATATCGGTCCGGCAACCGTCACCCTTTTCACCGAGGCCCTCCAGAGCGCCAAGACCATCATCTGGAATGGCCCGATGGGGGTTTTCGAAATGGATGCATTTTCCCGTGGCACGTTTGCTTTGGTAAATGCGGTTGCGAATTCCTACGCCCTCACCATTGTGGGGGGCGGAGATACGGACTCGGCCGTGCATAGGGCCGGGGAATACGCAAAGATAAGCTACATCTCCACCGGCGGGGGGGCTTTCCTGGAACTCCTCGAAGGGAAAAAGCTCCCTGGAGTAAAAGTGCTTGAGGAAAATGGCACGGAGGGGATATGAGAAAACCGGTCATCGCAGGCAACTGGAAGCTGTTCAAGACGACCTCGGAGGCCGTTGAGCTTGTCAACGGGCTCAAACCGTTGGTCAACAGTGCCAACCATTGCGAAATCATCGTTGCTCCCGTTTTCACCGTCTTGACGAGCGTGAATCAGGCCATTTCAGGATCCAACATCAATCTCTCGGCCCAGGACTGCTTCTGGGAGGAGGAAGGCGCGTTTACCGGCGAAGTCTCTCCCCGGATGCTGGTTGACGCCGGTTGCAGCCATGTCATCATTGGCCATTCCGAACGGCGGCAGTATTTCGGCGAGACCGACGAAATGGTCAACAAAAGACTCAAGGCAGCACTTAAGTCCGGTTTGACCGTCATTGTCTGCATCGGCGAGACCTTGGCGGAGCGCGAAGCGAACAACACTTTCGATATTCTGAGGACCCAGGTGTCCGGCGCCATGGCCGGCATTGCCGCGGAAGACCTGAAGGGAATCATTATCGCCTACGAGCCGGTCTGGGCCATCGGCACCGGCAGGACCGCCACCGATCAGCAGGCCCAGGAGGCCCATGCCTTTATCCGCCGCCTTATTATGGAGCTGTATGGCGCAGATGCTGCCCAGGGCATCAGGATTCTTTATGGCGGCAGCGTCAAGCCGGAGAACATCAAGGGTCTCATGGGCCAGCCCGATATTGACGGCGCCCTTGTGGGCGGAGCCAGCCTCAAGGCCGATTCCTTCGCAGCAATCGTGAATTATGACAAATAAATCTTTGAATATCCCGGCTGATGTGTTATTAATAGCCGATTGAAATCATTCGGAGGAATTCGGTATAAATGAGCACTTTCCTTGTCATCCTGCACATCCTTGTTTGTCTTGCATTGATCGGAGTAGTTCTCCTTCAGACCGGAAAAGGTGCCGACATGGGCGCCGGCTTCGGTGGCGGAGGGAGTCAGTCGGTTTTCGGGGCCTCGGGTGGTAGCACCTTCATATCACGCCTGACCACCGGAGCCGCCATAATCTTCATGCTTACCTCACTGACCCTGGCTTATCTTTCGGGGAAATCCGGCACATCCTCCATGATGTCGGGAATGAAAGCTCCAAAACCCCAGCAGAAGCAGAGCGCTCCGCTTCAGCAGCCCGCCCCCATGGGGCAGCAGGCGCCTGCCCTTCCGGCAGGACCGCTTCAGGCTCCTGTAAAGAAGTAATTAGGTGTTGACTTTTATTTTGGATGATGATAAAAATTTTGGACTCAGTTGTTGACGTAAATGCGGTGGTGGCGGAATTGGTAGACGCACCAGCTTGAGGGGCTGGCGGGAGCAATCTCGTGATGGTTCGAGTCCATTCCACCGCACCAAAATAGAAAGGCCGGGTAAATCCCGGCCTTTTCTTTTTCCACTTTCCTGCTCAAATTAACCAAGCAATTCGTTGCTCAGCTCATCCTTATCGTCTTCCCTTATCGGGAAATTTTCCGACAGCACAGCCCCGCATCTACCTATGATATCCACCAGGGCATCGCATGCCCGCCCCTCACGAATACCCGCAGCGAGCTCACTTGCCAAAGTCTGCCAGGAACCGGCAGGGATTTTTTCATTAATGCCGCGATCGCCAAGGATCCAGACCTTGTGTTCGAGAAGCGAGAGAAATATGAGAATGCCGGTTTCTTCGCGGGTTTTGTACAACCCCTTTTCGTAAAAAGCGCGAACAGCCCTCTCCCGAACAGCTTCCTCGACGCGCCTTCTCCCGGCAAACGAGAGCTTTACCCCGGGAAAAGCGGTGAACAGAAGGCGCGCCGGGAAATAGAGGACACAAACCAGAGGGACATAGCTCCAGATGGTGACATGCTGGATAAGAATGGAGACAATGCAACCCACAAGCGCTGCTGTCAGAATGGCACCAAGGGTGGCGGCCTCCGGGTAGCCATCACTCTCGTCGACCACCATCGTCGCGATCTCGCCCGAAGTGGTCCGCTCGGCCGCCATTACCGCCAAGCTGATCCGATCACGCTCATCCGGAGTAAAAAAGTCCCTGGCCTTTTCGCTTTCCATTTCCCCAGTCCCCAATCCATGGTCCCTGCTTTCAGGTTACCAATCCCCAGAGGCACCACCGCCGCCGAAATCCCCTCCACCACCAGAGAAACCGCCACCGCCACCACCGCCGAATCCCCCGCCCCAACCGCCAATGAAGGGACCACCTCCGTAGAACCCGCCGCCGCGACCTGAGCCGAAAAGCATCGGCAGGAACAGCCCGACCGCGATTCCGGCAACCGCCAACAATATCAGTAACAGCAAGGAACTGCCGGAAAATGCCAGGAATGAGACGAGGGGAAGCCCTACTCCCCCCGCAATCGCTCCCAGGACCCGCGATATGCTCCCCAGGAACACGCAGACGACCACAAGGAAGATGACGAGGGTGAATATCGGGTTCGCGCCACGCTTGCCGTGGCGAAGGTCGCGCTCCTTGGCCGTGTATTCGCCTTTTACCGCCGCCATGATGGCGATCACGCCTGCCGTTATTCCTCCGTCAATATCGCCGGCCTTCATCCGTGGCGCCATCTCATTGCGGATGATCCTCCCCGCGATCAGGTCAGTAAGCTTGCCTTCCAGTCCCCGCCCGACTTCTATTCTCGCCTTACGCTCCTGCTTTGCGATAACGAGGATCGCGCCGTTGTCGAGCCCCTTCTGGCCAATCCGCCAATTCTCGGCAACCCTTATGGAAAAACCCTCGATATCCTCTCCCTCCAGCGATGGGATCGTGAGCAGCACGACCTGCGTGGAATCGCTTCTCTCGAAATCAACAAGTCGCGCCTCCAGCTGTTGCGCGGCCTGAGGGGACAGCATCCCCGCAAGGTCGTTCACATACCCCCGGAGTGGCGGCACATCGAGCCCAAAGGACACCATCGGAAGCAGAAGAAATAGAATTGTCAGGAGATATTTTTTCATGAAAATGAAGGTTGGCGATCCTAGAATTTCACCTTAGGCGCCACCTTGGCCCCCTCGTCAGCCTTGAACGGTTCCTTGCGGTTAAGATGGAGCAAAGCGGAATTCGTCAGGCTGTTCGGAAACGTACGGATACTTGTATTGAATGTCTGCACCGCCCGATTGTAGCGGACCCTGGCGACATTGATCCGGTTTTCCGTACCTTCCAGCTGGTTCTGCAGATCGAGGAAATTCTGGTTGGCTTTCAGATCGGGATAACGCTCTATGACCACCATCAGCCTGGAGAGGGAGCCGGTCAATTCTCTTTGCGCCTGCTGAAACTTCGAGAAAGCCTGCGGATCGGCCAGCATATCCTTGGAAACATTGAGCGATCCGACCTTGGCCCGGGCTTCGGTCACCGCCGTCAGTGTATCGGCTTCGTGCTTGGCATACCCCTTGACCACTTCCACAAGGTTGGGGACCAGGTCGGTACGCCTTTGATAGGCCGCTTCAACATCGCCCCAAGCGGCGAATACCGCCTCCTCATTGGCCTGCATGGTGTTGTAGCCGCAGCCGGAAAGAGGCATTACAAGCATAATCAGGAATAACCATAGCATTTGTCTCATCGTTGAAACCTCCAGTTAAGGTATTTGACTTTGCTCGCCCGGAGATGCAGTCTCCCGAAAGGCGATTTTCATGACTATAAGCAGAGTGTTGCAGAAAATGGAGAAGCCGTTGGCGACAATGAGTGGCATGTCGTTGATAAGGACACCGTAAAAGAGCCAGAGAATCATGCCGATCTCCAGCAGGAGCGGCTGCCATATACTGATATCCCGCACACTTCGTGTACGGAACGACCTTGTAACCTGCGGAACAATGGCCATGCTGGTGATTGCACCGGCAATAAGCCCGAGAGTCTGAATCGTCATAATTTCTTCTTCCCCTCGAATTGATCCGCGGCCCAATCGATCTGTGTCACCATGCCATGAAGTATGGAGACCTCCCGGCTGTCCATTTCGGCCCTGGCGAATATCCGCCGCAGTGACCGCATGATGTGCGCCGGATTCTGGGGGTTCAGAAAACCGATCTTCAGCAGCACCGCCTCCAGCTCATCGAGCATTGTCTCGGACTCTGCCGTTGATGCAAGGGCGCGGGTATCGGGAAACTCAGCCCCGGTCAGGCCGGTAAACAGCTCATAGCAGAATATAAGCACAGCCTGGGCAAGATTCAAGGAGCCGTACTCATCGCCGGTCGGTATGGTGGCATGCCAGCGGCAGAGGGCAACCTCCTCTGTGGTCAGGCCGCTATCCTCCCTGCCGAAAACGATGGCAGCCCGGTTCCCTGCCAGATGGGTTTTCAGTTGTTCAGCGACCGAGTCCGGTGTCAGTATCTCCTGCCTGTATTTGCCATGCCGCCGGGTGGTGGCTATGGTGAGCTCGGTATCGGCAATGGCCTCCCGCAGCGAGCCGAATATCCTGGCGGAGCCGAGCAGCTCCTTTGCCGATACAGCGAACTTCTGCGCCTCCGGATGGAGCACCTGGCACGGATTGACCAGGCGCAGGTCCTTGAGTCCGAAATTCTTCATTGCCCGGCACACCATCCCGATATTGCCGGGGCTCTGGGGTTCCACCAATACAATCGCGATACTGTCAGCAAACGAACGACTTACATCATTACTCACTACTCACTCCTTGTTTCTATTTCTCATCCGTTGCAGTCGCTCCATGGCCGGGCGCCTCCGCCACCATGCGTGGATAAAATGAAACAGCCACATGCCAAAGATGAGCACTGCCAGCGCAGCCATCAGATGCACTTCATATTTGCTCACGTCTTCCACGAAGAACGAAGCGCTCTTCCCGAAGAAGTAGCCGGCCAGGGCGAATATCGTCGCCCAGCTGAGGGCGCTCAGTATGTTAAGCCAGAGAAAACGCAATGCCGGAAACGAGGTCATGCCGAGGATGATGGGGAGAATGATGCGGAATCCGTAGGTATAGCGTGAAACGAACGCCACGAAAGTGCCGTACTTCTCGATCAGTTTAAGGGCCTTGCGGAACCTGCGGGCTATGGTGGTGAACAATCTGAGGAGGAGCTTACCCTTCCAGCGCCCCAGGTAGAAATAGAACTGGTCGCCGAAAAAAGCGCCGCCACAGGCAGTGGCGATGACGCCGAAAATGTTCAGGTACCCCTGGAAAGCCAGCAGGCCGGCCAGTATCAGCCCTGCCTCCCCCTCCATGAAGGTCCAGATGAACAGCACCCAATAGCCGTGAATCTCAAGATATTCCTTGAGTACATTATGCACTGTAATGCTCCGTAAGGTCTGTCGGCAGTATTAACAGTACAGAAAAAACAGGGGAAATGCAAATGCATTCCCCCTTCCCTGCGGGTATTTCGGCAACTCACGCGAGGCTGGTATATATGTTCGCGAAGATGTGCTCGATCTTGAGGAATGTGGCCAGCACAGCCGGGTCGAAGTGCAGGGCCGGGTCTATGCGGTGGTCGCCATTGCGTAATATCATCAGAGCCTCCTCATGGGTCATGGGGAGCTTGTAGCTCCGCTTCGAGCGAAGGGCATCATACACATCCGCCAGCTTGACGATCCGCCCGGCAAGTGGGATGCCCTCCCCTTTCAGACCGTAGGGATAACCGCTCCCGTCCCAGTTCTCGTGATGGGAAATGGCAATATCCCTGGCAACCTTCAGACGGGGCGAATCACCCAGAATCTCCAGCCCGTAAATCGGATGCATTCTCATGATGCCCGTTTCTTCGTCATCCAGCGGCCCTGGCTTGAGGAGAATCCCGACCTGCACCCTGATCTTGCCGACATCGTGCATCTGGGCGGAATAGGCGATGGTCTCAACGAGATCCGGCGACAACCCCATATTGGCCGCCAGGGTCCCCGCATACTTGTTCACCCGCAATATGTGCTGCCCTGTCCCCTCCTCGGCGGCCTCGCACGCACGCGCCAGCGCTTCGATGGTATAGATGAAGGCCTTTTCCGTCTGCTCGACCTCGTTGGAAAGGGTCATGAGCGAACCGATGACCACCGACAGGCTGCGCAGCACGTCGGCATCGTAATCCGTCGCCTCGCCGGGGTAGTTGAAGGCGGTAATGAAGCCGGGGCGTTCGCCGCTGATCCGGAAGCAGACGAAATTCTTCACCGGGCCGGCAAGGAACTCCCGCACAGCCGGTGGAAAGTTCCCCTGGTATTCCTCGACTGCCTTGCAGGTGTCGCTCCAGTTGGAAACAACCAGGTCCATTCTGGCCAGTTGGGCAGCATAAGAGGAAAGGGGCTCGATGATGATCTCGTCCGACTGCTCCATCAGCTCCTCCTTTAGATGAAACACCCGCCCCCTGTATTGCTGATAAATGTCGTCAAGGAAAGCCAGGAATATACTAACCGGCCCCCGCCTCCCCTCCCCCCCGAGAACCTTGCGGAGCGCCTCCACATAAAGGGATTCGGAGGTGAACCTTCGGCAGCATATATCCTGGAGGATCTCGTCGGTCAGGCGCAAAAGCTCCTGCGTCTGCTTCAGCGACATTTCGCATAGTTCGGTGGACATGGTGGCTCTCTCCCTGAAATTCAACCGGCCTTGCCAAGAATTTTATCATATAATTTTGTCCTCCCGGATTTCACACCTAATAAAAAAGGACCGGCCATTAATGGCTGGTCCTTTTTGTCAGATGCTGTCCCAGTCGATTCTATCAAGTACCTAAAGAGAACAAGCCCTTGAGGTCGTTGAGGCCTCTTTTATGACTATTTCATCAAAGGCTTTTTCAAGTGCCAACAGAGATCATGCCCATGAGGTCGTTGAGGCAGTCTATTGTGAAGTTGCCCCCGGCTACATCAAAATCAGTGCCAACAGAGATCATGCCCATGAGGTCGTTGAGGCGCTGGATGGCGCGGACCGATTCCGCGCCGTTCGTGTGCCAACAGAGATCATGCCCATGAGGTCGTTGAGGCGGTAAATCCAGCCGCAAGCCTGAAGGGATTGGTTGTGCCAACAGAGATCATGCCCATGAGGTCGTTGAGGCACGGGCATTGCTGACACTAAAACGACTGATAAAGGTGCCAACAGAGATCATGCCCATGAGGTCGTTGAGGCTTGTCTATCATTTCGTCGGTAATTTCTCTACCAGTGCCAACAGAGATCATGCCCATGAGGTCGTTGAGGCGGCTGCAAATGACTTATTGACGGTGATGGTCACGTGCCAACAGAGATCATGCCCATGAGGTCGTTGAGGCAGGGATAAGATAATATTGCGATGCCTGTAGATTCTGTGCCAACAGAGATCATGCCCATGAGGTCGTTGAGGCGACCACGGAGGAGGCGTGGAGGAAGGCCAATCCGTGTGCCAACAGAGATCATGCCCATGAGGTCGTTGAGGCCTTGTACATGGTACGGTCGTCCCGCGACCAGAAGTGCCAACAGAGATCATGCCCATGAGGTCGTTGAGGCATCAACCGTATTGCCGGTCGCCATGTCCACCCGGGTGCCAACAGAGATCATGCCCATGAGGTCGTTGAGGCTTGGTGACTGGCTGAAATTACTGGATGTAGCCAGTGCCAACAGAGATCATGCCCATGAGGTCGTTGAGGCACCGGGAGATCGTCAAGAGCGGCTTCGAGGACCTGTGCCAACAGAGATCATGCCCATGAGGTCGTTGAGGCGAGTATGGTTGTCAGCGATCCACCACAATTCCATGTGCCAACAGAGATCATGCCCATGAGGTCGTTGAGGCGCAAATCTCTCGAGTACTTGCTCAGGGGTTGACAGTGCCAACAGAGATCATGCCCATGAGGTCGTTGAGGCGCTTGTCGGTAGCTTCGTATAGAACCTTGTGCATGTGCCAACAGAGATCATGCCCATGAGGTCGTTGAGGCGCGAAAATCACCGTGTCCCAGACCATTATGCCATGTGCCAACAGAGATCATGCCCATGAGGTCGTTGAGGCCATGTGCTTCTTGTTGATTCTGATTTGTTCAGGGGGTGCCAACAGAGATCATGCCCATGAGGTCGTTGAGGCACCCTCCCGGCTTTATATCAATCTTCACAAGCATGTGCCAACAGAGATCATGCCCATGAGGTCGTTGAGGCAAATTTACGGTGATAATAAAAGGATATGGATATGGTGCCAACAGAGATCATGCCCATGAGGTCGTTGAGGCGCCAGCCAACAGGGAAGTTTACGCGGAATACATTGTGCCAACAGAGATCATGCCCATGAGGTCGTTGAGGCGCGCCATTGTTCATCACGACCTACGCCTTCGCGGGTGCCAACAGAGATCATGCCCATGAGGTCGTTGAGGCTATTGACCCGCAAGCGAAACCGGAACCCGAACCCGTGCCAACAGAGATCATGCCCATGAGGTCGTTGAGGCAAGGCCGGCAAGTTGATAGACCAGATCAACGGAATGTGCCAACAGAGATCATGCCCATGAGGTCGTTGAGGCTAAAGTGTGGTGTCTTCGATGCGGGCGATATAGCGGTGCCAACAGAGATCATGCCCATGAGGTCGTTGAGGCTGCTCCCTCATTTACATTATGAATGCCGGGGAGTTGGGTTCATGATTCTGCTAAACTCACAGCAATTCCGGTAAAATCCGGACCCACACAAATGACCTGACGAGAAATGCCGTGTTTTCAAAGACCTCTGCTTCCGCAAACCTCGTACCGTTTTCGATGTTACAACCGGTTCGCGGTCACGGCTCCTCCCTGCGGCACTGCCTCAAGAGATGCTCTCTGTTTCGGCCGTTGATGGCGGTCTACTCCATTGCTGGTCCGCCATCGGGGCACTTCGGCCAATAAACCGGCGCCTGTAGCGCCACTGCTAATATAACCGATTCCAGGAAAAACGCAATCACTTCAAGATAGCCCCGGTTGTCCTCGATTTGACAATGCTCCAGAAGTACTTTGCGGGAAACCAGAGCGAATGAGGTTTTACAGCAACACCGGAAGGATCCCGGAACATGACCACAACCTCGCCGGTTGTCTCCATGACATCTTCGGAAAGAAGTTCATCCCCAGCGCTCTCCTCCTGTGGAGCTTCACCGCCGACAGCCTTCCATGCTTTCGGAGTCAGTTTCTCCCAGCGACACGAACCGCTGTCATGCCCGGTCGGGACAAGCCAGCCGTAGCCGCCAAGCGCGCCATACAGCCTCTTTGCCATGTTCTTGGGCAGCCAGCGATCTTCCCCATTGATAATTACCTTCCGGCAGGGAATCCGTATCGGGTCGCCATGACGCGTCCAGAAACGGCGCTGGAGGTTCTGGGCCGCGTTGATGTCTGCGTGAATGCTGGTAAGTCCCCCATGCTTGTTCAAGCAGACGAACAGCTCTCCACCAGCCAGTGGTACAAGTGACCCAGGCTTCTGGCTGTCCCACGATATGGCCGGGTTCTCCTGCTCTATAATCTGGCGCAACCAGGGATTGGCGAGATCGGCTTCAGTCAGTGGGTGGCAGCGAATCCCCGGCGTGCCGGTGGCTGCATGGTAGCGGCTGGTGAAGGCTGCGGCGGTGTCGCAGGTATGGATGCCGTAGATTTCCCCCTGCATCTTCACTATGTCTGGTATCTGGCGGTGCGCCCAACGCATGAGAAGAGAATTTTCCCGACGAGGACGGTCTGTTTTCATCCTGTAGCGGCTCAGGTCTTCAAACAGGACAGCGTGGCAGGAGGCATATTTCGGCTGCCAGTTGCCGGTATCGTCGCGCAAATATCCGCGAGCAGCCTGCACAATCAGATCCGCCCCGGTTTTAAGGCGATCATCCTTGACGCTCTCCAGATGTCTCAGGAGGCGTCCGGCAAACTTGCCACGCTTTTCTCTATCAAGTCGCCTTATGTCTCCCGACCCCTCGCCCAGAAGCGTCCATCCTTGCAAAAATCGACGAACATCGGTCAGGTATTCGATTGCCCAGACCGACTTGCCATGACTCCTGGTTTCGGAGCGCGGGCGCGTTCGATGCCGCCATTCGCGTACAACCTCGCCATATTCGCGCCGAAATCCGTGCAATGCGCTCTTGACTTGCGCCTCCCATTTGTCGGGCTTATATTCAACGACTTTCTCAAGACCAGCGAGAATAGGTCGCTCGAATGGCCAGGGATCGGTTGCTTCCGATGCATTTGACAACCGGTCAAGGACAACAGTCCGCTCCTCAGGGCTCTGGAGAGACGCAAGCTCGTATATCCCACGGTACCGGCTCAGGCCTCGCTTGAGACGGCGTAGCTCGTCCCTGGCCAGCTGACGCCAGACGATGTCTTGAGCCTCTTGCTGCTCGCCTGGAAGATTAAGGAGGAATGACCGCTCGTGAACAGCACATAAACCACCCTCCACCTCAAAGGCGAGCTTTCCCTTTTTGGGTGGAATATTGGTCAGCTCGAATACCGAACATGCCGCAAAACTGCGGATACCAAGGTCCACGGACAGGATTCGCAGTCCTGGCCGCACTTCACCGGCCCGCTTTTCATTGCCCCTCGCAGATGTAAAGTGAATAAGAGCCTGCGGACGCCGTCCGTCCCACCCTTCCTGCAACTGCTGATCGACGTCGATCACGAGCTTTAGCCAGACAGGACCTACTTCTCCACTGGCAAGAAGCGGTGCTGTGCGGTGGGAAAGATGGTCCCAATCCATGAGCAGATCGGCTGAATTGAGTACGCCTGAAAATGCTTCACCCGCCTGGTTCTGGAAAGTTATCGCGATACTTTTACCGTTGCGGTCGATAGCCGGGGAGCTGAACTGGGCATTTGCGGCAAGGGCAAAGGTGTGCTCTACCTCCGTAAGGCTTTCACCATTACCGGATAAAAGGGGAAGATCAGCCATGACGCGACCTTCTTTGATATAAAGCCGGTAGTTTTTCAGATTGCTTCCACCAACCGGTTCCCATTGCAAGGAACGGGGATGCAGAATCGGATCAGGAAGAGTCATGGCAGCCTGCTCTTTTGACCTGTCAACGATGGACTGCAGAAGGTTGCCCGTGGCTACCAGAGACACGGCATCTGGGCCGGTTGACCAGACGGCATGATTTTCAGGGCGAGCCAACCAAGTAAAGAGATGCGGGTCGCCGAATCCCCCTCGTTGTTTGGTCTGCATTTCGGCAGAAATGCTTAAAAGCTTCTCCTCGGTTTTATCCTTGCTGGCTTGCCACTTTTCCCGCAATTCCGTCCAGCAGCGCACCATTCGCCGACGGATCCGGAATGGTTTGCCCGGCGCAAGGCCAATGCTACTAAGCTCTTCATGTCGCTCCTCTTCGTAGCGCCGAAGAGCTGCAATTGCTTGAGACAACTCGGTACGGCAAAGCCGCGTTTCCGTGAAGCTTTCCAGGTCATTGACCCGATTCTGGTGTTCCTGCTGCGCCAGGCGACACCATGACTCCCACGAAAGCAGGTGCCCTACTGCCAACCGAAAGGCGAGGCGGTCCCATGGGGACAAAGCGCCTCTTGCACCAGCAATTCGCGGCGCGAGATAAGCAGAAAAGAGAGGGATAACCTGCTGCTCCTTGAGCGTCTTGATGATTGTCGGAACACCCTTGACCTCGTTCAGTTTCTTGTCGTAATCCGCCACGAATGCTACTGGCCAGTCCTTCTCTCCCTTTCGGACCTTGCGTACCCATGTAGGCGGAGAACCGGTTGCCTGTAGCCGTCTCTTTCCTTCCGGTGTTCGCAGCCAGGCGGTTGCCTGGTCAAATGCGTCTGATTCTCCGTTTCGGACACCTTCGAGCCATGGCGGCGGTGCTTCGATCTTGTCAAATACAGAAAGAAATCCTTTGCTGTCAGGATCGGTGAGAGGGCTTATGAAGGCGTTGGCCTGCTGGGCGTTGCCATCCAGACCGACACTCGACGGAACTATGGCTTCGTAAAGCAATCGCAGTTGTCTGCGGATTTCAGCCAGTTCATCCTTGGTCAGAACAGATCGTCTCCCATTTCGCTTGCAGACCTCACGAATCCGGACATCGGCACGTTTGACGACCTCTGCGTCTGTAACACTCACGCCATCTCGCAGTTCATACCCTTGTCCACGCATCTCGAGCAGTATCGACTCATAATAGGCGGTCGCATCGTTGATCGACACATGCGTTGTCCAAATGTCTTGTGCGAGGTTCAGGCGAGGTTGCTGACGGGGGACTATCAGTTTGAGGTTGAGGGATCGAACAGGCATTTAACCTCCCGGCAGAAGCATTAATGGCAACAAATTGTCAGAATCTTACGAAATGTTTTGATTTTGTGCAAGGAGCAATAATTTGCGATATAGTTAAAATCACATAAAATTCAGAGGTTAGGCGTTCGCGAAAGGAGAGCAAATGCCTGCTCGAGCTCCCATCATCTCACACTGGCATGTTGCTGTTGCGGCTGAGGCTGTCGCTGCGGCACAGTTTGCACGCATTGGCCTGGATGTTTCCGTCCAATATGGTGCGAACCAACCCGAGTTTGACCTTGTTGTTGTCCGCGGCGAGCGTCTTCTGAAGGTTTCTGTAAAGGGGAGCCAAGATGGCAAATGGGGACTTACTCAGCAGTATTTACGCCGGGCCGATTATCTCAGAGCCGCTAACAGATGGCTGGCAGAGCACCACCACAAGACCATCTTGTGCTTCGTCCAATTCTACAATGTACCCTTGGACGGTTTGCCAAGGGTCTATGTGGCACGGCCAGAGGAAGTTGCCCAGAGGTTGAAGGAAAGTTCGGCAGGTCGCGGAGATACCATCCTGTATGAGTATCATGTATGGGGCCCTCGCTCTCAAGCTCGCGGCACTACCGATGAAATTCCGGATGAATGGGCGTTTTCCAAACAACGCGTACTGTCACTCCTGGACGAAAGCTTGTGAGGCGCTGTCGCTGACCTGGTAGTTGAGCCGTTGAAGAAGGACATTAGCGATAGAGGCTTACGAGACTATCGAATCAGTTACACAAGTGGTTGCGTTATCGCCATAAATGCAAAAAGGGTTAGGCAATTTGCCTAACCCTTTAATGTCATGGCGTCCCCGAGACGATTCGAACGTCCGACCCCTTCCTTAGGAGGGAAGTGCTCTATCCTGCTGAGCTACGGGGACAGGAGTCATCCTTTATACCCCATCTACCCTCTCATTGCAAGAGGGTAAGGGGTCTAAAATTTGAGGAGCGAGTATACCTTCCCCTGGGGCAGTCTTTCCCGCCCGTTGAGAAATTCCAGCTCCGCCATGAAGCAGCATTCCTCGATCTCGCCCCCAAGGGAGTTCACCATATCCACCACCGCGGACATGGTGCCGCCGGTGGCGAGGATGTCGTCGGCTATCAGCACCCTTTCCCCCTTCTTGATGGCATCGGTATGGATCTCCAGGGTATCGCTTCCATACTCCAGGTCGTAGGTCTTCTTGAAAGTTGCGGAAGGAAGCTTGCCCGGCTTTCGCACCAGCACCACCCCTGCCCCGAGCTTATAGGCAAGGGCCGCGCCGATGACAAAGCCGCGGGCCTCGACACCAACAACCTTGTCGATCTTCTTCCCCACGTACCGGTGGGAGATGATGTCCACCATCCGCTGGTAAGACTTGGCATCGGCCAGCAGGGTCGTTATGTCCTTGAACACGATCCCTTTTTTCGGGAAATCGGGAATATCGCGGATGATGCTCTTCAGGTCTTCCATTGTCCTCTCCTTGGATAATTGAATTAAATCAAGCAGCAGGTTCAGCGAGTTTCGGCTCCATCCCCTCGATCAGCTTCCGCAGCTTTTCCAGGGACTTTGCCTCGATCTGCCGGATCCGCTCGCGGGTAACGCCAAAGCTCTTGCCGATGGTGTCCAGGGTCTGCGGCTCCTTGTCGTGCAACCCGAAACGGAGGCTGAGAATCTTCTGCTCGTTATCACTGAGCGTGCTGAGCCAGTTGGTGACTATCTCGAACTTGTTCAACTCTTCCAGCAACTCGCTCGGGGCAACGGTGGAAGTGTCCTCGATGGTGTCAATGAGGTAGTAATCGTTGTTCTCCCCCATGGGGCGCTCGATGGAATAGGTCTTCTTCAACAGCACGAGCAGGCGCCTCACATAGGCGATGTTGGAGTTCATCGCGGTCGCCACTTCCTTCACGTTCGGCTCGCGATTGAGCTTGTGGATCAGCTCCCGCGAAACTTTGAGCATCTTGTTGATATCGTCCGAAACGTGCACCGGAAGGCGGATCGTGCGGGACTGGTTAACCAGCGCGCGCTCGATCGACTGCCTGATCCACCAAGTGGCATAGGTCGAGAACCGGCACTCCTTGGAGAGCTTGAACCGCTCTACCGCCTTGATGAGCCCCATGTTCCCCTCCTCGATCAGGTCGAGAAACGGGAGCCCCCGGTTGATATAACGCTTGGCGATCTTTACGACCAGGCGCAGGTTCGATTCGATCATCTTGTCGCGGGCCGCCTTCTCCCCCTTGGCAATGCGGCGGGCCAGCTCCTTCTCCTCGTCGGCGGTCAACAGCTTGGTGCGCTGGATTTCCCGCAAGTAGAGCTTGATGGCGTCATCGAAGTGTTCCTGCTCGATGGTCTTGACGTCTTCTTCTTCCACCTCTTCGGCAGAATCCGCTTCTGCCAGGGCTTCTGGATCGGGCTCGGCATCCTCTTCGAAAGTAAGATCAGGCCCCTCCAAAGGCTCCTGTTCCATGCCGAGTTCCTCTTCAATCATATCGTCAACAATCATGTTGCCCCTCCCACTGGGTATGCAGGGAAATCAGAGTTCCGCCTGCCAACCGGATTTTCCGACCAGCTTGACAAACTTGCAGCCGATGGTGCGCTCGGTTTTCACGCTTCCATCAGCATCCTTGGAAATAATGAGCATTGTCTGCGCAGCCTCGTCCCCAACCGGGATTACCATTCGCCCCCCCGGAGCCAGTTGATCGACCAGGTCGGCAGGAAGGGCCGGAGCACCGGCAGTAACGATGATCGCGTCGAAAGGGGCTTCGTCGGGCCAGCCGCAACTGCCGTCCCCTATCCGGATGTTGACGTTCAGCAAACCGTGACTGTCCAGCACCTTGCGCGCCCGGAGAGCCAGGGAGCGAATCCGCTCGATTGTATAGACCTTGTCGCACAGAGTCGCCAGAACCGCAGCCTGGTATCCCGAACCGGTCCCGATCTCCAGCACCTTTTCCCTGCCGGTGAGCTTGAGGCTCTCGGTCATAAGCGCCACGGTGTGGGGTTGGGAGATGGTCTGCCGCTCGCCGATGGGGAGCGAGGTATCACTATAGGCCTGGGCCGCCATGGCCTCTTCCACGAAAAGATGGCGGCGGATCTTCGACATCGCCTCTATCACCCGGCGGTCGGCTACGCCGCGGGCAATTATCTGGTCCATCATCCGTTTTCTGGCAATATCAAAATTCAGCTGCATCAAATCTCCTTACGATGTTGCGAAGTTATACCAGATAGCGGGAAGATTGTCCAGTTCGGGCAGACCCGCCCCTAATCGATCCGCCAGGAGCGAAGCTCTTCAAAGGAAGCGTAATTAGTGAGATCCAGGTGCAGGGGGGTGACGGAAACATGGCCATGCTTCACGGCATGGTAATCCGTCCCCGCGACATCGAGGAACTGCATCTCGCCACTGCCGATCCAGTAATATTTCCGGCCGCGAGGGTCGATCTTGTCAACGATGATCCCTTCGTAGTTTCGCCTGCCCTGGGATGTGACGAGCGGGGGCAGAATGGATTCAAGGGGGAGGTTCGGCACGTTGATATTGAGAAAGGTATCGGGAGGGAGCCTGCGTTTGTATATCTCGGATGCGATTTTCACTGCCCAGTGGGCCGCGGATTCGTAATTCCCCTCTTCTTCCAGGGTGGCAAGCGATACGGCAAAGGCGGGGATCCCCATGAGAGTTGCTTCCATGGCCGCGGAAACCGTGCCGGAATAGGTGACGTCATCTCCCATGTTTGCTCCCCGGTTGATGCCGGACACCACTATGTCCGGCCTTTCCGCCAGGAGGCTGTGGATCCCCATGTTGACGCAATCGGTCGGCGTGCCGTCAACGGAGTAGATGTCCGGCCCGATTTCCCTCACGCGCAGCGGGTGATGAAGCGTCAGGGCATGGCCGACGGCGCTCCGCTCCCGGTCCGGGGCCACCACCGCCACCTCCCCCAGAGCCCGCAGTGCCTCGGCAAGGGCCGTGATCCCAGGGGCATGGATACCGTCGTCATTGGTTACAAGAATACGCATTTCGGGATTATACACCAGGCCTCATGCTCATTTCAAATCATTAAGCAGCCGCCGCAGACTCGCGATCTCCTCCGGTGAAGACTTCCTGTCCCGGAAAAAGGTGGCATAGTAGAGTTCGGCGAACTTCCTCAGGTCCGGATCGTTCAATTCATCTGCCAGCTCGAAAAGGCCCTTCGCCTCGGGTAGAGGCAGGTCCCCGTATTTCTTTTTCAGCTTCCGGCGCAAGCTCTTGATGATCCTGGCCTCTGGCGACATCCGTGCATATCTGAAAGAAAAGTATCCGCAGATGGCCAGGCAGCAGACGGCAAGCAATATCAAGGCTATCCAGGCCAGGTTGCGCGGCAGCGTTGCCTGGCGCAGCCCGGCGCCGGCCCTGGTGAAGAGGGTGATCTGCTTTTCCAGGTCATAGGTTATGACCGCCTGGTTCCAGTAATAGTTCAACGTGTCCAGAACACTTAGCAGTCTGGCCAACCCCTTTCGCGCGGCCGTTCGTGCATCCCCCACTTCCCGGAAATTGCGGGCATAGCCGCTAGGGTCGATTGTCACCCAACCTTTGCCTGGGATAAAGACCTCCACCCAGACGTGGGCCATGTCCTCGGTAATCAGATAGTAGGCGCCAATTTCGTTGTATTCCCCGCCGTAGTACCCTCCCACCAGGCGGGCCGGCACCCCGCCGACTCGGAGCAACAGGGCGAACGTGGAGGCAAAGAATTCGCAGTGCCCGGATTTCGTCTCGAACAGGAACTTTTCGAGCGCATCGCTCCCGGTGGGAAGTCTGGTAGTGGAATAGGCGAAGCGCTGGTTCTGGTAAAAGGAGCGGAGCCGCGCCACCCTTTCTTCCGTGGTGGTCGCTCCTTTAAAGAGCTGTCGGGCCAGTTCCGATATGCGTGACGGGATATTTTCAGGAAGTTGCAGATAGATGTCGCTGAGCCCTTCACCCTCGACCGGCATATTTTCAACCAGCACCGAACGGGCTTCGTATTTCAGCCGCCGCGTCGGGGCCTCGGCAGTCGAAAAGACACGGTCGGGCGACATCGTCCCACGCACCCCCCTGATCGAGGCCGGTATGTTCAGGGCAGGGAGATAGCGTCCACGGTTCGGCTCCGGATAGATGGTCTGATCGACGAAACTGCCGCCGAGGGGAGGCGATTTTTCATCAGGGACCTCGCCCCTGCTCCAGGTGGCCCCGTCGAAATAATTCAGGACGATCCCCCGCCAGTACAGATTTTCCTGGGGAATCCGCCGGCAGGAAACCCGGAAGGCGGGCTTCTTGACCTCCGCCACGCTGCCTGACCTTCCGGGCGCCACTGTTTCGCTCATGCCAGTGGTGCTCTGGCCCGCCTTGTTCAGAACGTTCCAGATCGGGTACTGGGTGCGGGGGAGGACAAAGAAGAACAGGACCATCAGAAAGAGGGAGAGAATTGGAATTACGGTCGATACCAGCAGGAGCGTCCTCGCCTCCCCCCGTGACACCCACATCTCCCGGTCGGTGGCATGGAAAGTCAGGAGGACGAGGCTGACCGCGATCAGGATTACCATTGCGGCCAGGTAACCGAGGAAAGCCGCGCTCAGGGAGAGGAGCGAATATCCCGCAAGGAGAAAGAGTGAGAGGGCGTACATCTGGAGGTAGTTGCGCGGCTCCTTGGCGCTTGCAAGCCGGACCGCGAGCAGAAGGGCCAGGATATGGACCGCCGGCAGGACCGGGTTTGCCATGGTGAATTTCAGGGCATACATCACAAAGATGCCGACCGAGAAGATAGTCGCTGCCACCGTCGGGACCGGATAGCGCCCCTTTTTGTCGCAGTAGATGCCGAACAGGGCGCAGGCGACAACCGTCACCCTGGCAAAGAGGTCGATGTAGGGAAATACAAGCGCCAGGGCCAGGAGCGATACGGCATGGGAGCATATGTCAAGTGGTGCCTTGATCCTGATCATAGGTGGCCAGACTCGTGAGAAGGTTGAGACGGTGGGAGTTGGAAACCGCCGGGTGAATGAGCTGTTGGGGGAGCCTTAGCCCAACCGGCCTCCCTTCGCGGACAAACTTCTTGACAGCGAATGCGGAGCAGGAGAGGCGTTCTTCGACGGTCTTCCCCGGCATTTCGGATGGGTCGATGATTACCGGCTCCTGCATGAAAGCGCTCAGCTCCTTCACCTTCAGCTCATCGTGGCGGGCAGAGAGCCGCCAGTGAATGCTTTTCATCGGCTCCCCCCCGGTATAGACGGAAATACGGACAATTTCACCCTCGAATCCCTTGACCGTGGCCGGCATCGCCCCCCCCTCCCCTTTTCCCGCCCCCGGCACGGAGATCCCGCAGGGGCGCGGGAAGGGAAAGACGACCACGCATTCATCCAGGGTCGCAGGGCGGCACCGGACGAAAAAATTGATCGGAAAGGATGAGCAGACCTGGGCTTCCGTCAGCCGCGTGATTCCCCTCCTGTTGAACTTGAGCGAAAGAGCGCCTCGGACCTCTCCTCCCCGCGCCAGGACCGGCAGCAACTCCTCTCCCCCGGCGAGTTTCAGGCGGATCAGGAAGGAAGGCATCCAGCGCTTGCGGTTCCTGATCCTGACGGGAATCCGGGTCTCGCACCCGGCGTAGACCTCCTCCGGCTTATCCAGCCGGACCTCCAGGTGCCGGATGTTGAGCCACCCGGCAATTCCGGAGATGGACATGAACCCCAGGAGCGCCGAGTCGATGAGAAACAGGAGGTTGTTGCCGGTGTTGACAGCGGCGAGACCGATGAAGATGGTGATGAGAATATAGAAACCGCCGGCCCTGGTGAGGGTCAGGCCAGCGGAACGGAGATATTTTTGAGGATGGAACCTAATAGGGCCTCCTTGTCCATGGTCTCGTGCTCGGGACGGAGCAGGAGCCGGTGCGCCCCCACCGGGATGGCCACGTCCTTCACATCCTCCGGGACCACATGGTCGCGCCCCTCCAGGAAAGCACGGGCCCTGGCCGCCTCGGCGATATTGATCCCCCCGCGCGTCGAAATCCCGGACAGAATCATGGGATTGTCCCTGGAGGCAGCCACGATGGCGAAGATATATTCGACGATCCTGGGATCGATGATGATTCGCTCCCTCACCGCCTGCCGCGCCTCAAGGATCTCCTGAACCGTGATCTCTGGCGTCATTCCCCTGATCTCGTCACGGATGCTCCCTCCCCGGATGATCGCCTTCTCGATCTCTTCCGGCGGGTAGCCAAGCCCGGTCCGGATAAGGAAGCGGTCCATCTGCGATTCAGGCAGCGGGAAGGTCCCCACCTGCTCCACCGGGTTCTGGGTGGCGATAACCAGAAACGGCTCTGGGAGTGGATAGGTCACCCCCTCCACGGTCACCCGCCGCTCCTCCATGGCCTCCAGCAGGGCGCTCTGGGTCTTGGGCATGGCGCGATTGATCTCGTCCACCAGGACGATATTATTGAAGACTGGCCCATGGATGAAGCGGAAGCGGTTCTCCTCGCGGTCGAAGATGGAAAGGCCGGTTATGTCGGATGGAAGGAGATCGCTCGTACACTGGATGCGGCCGAACGACAGCCCGAGCACGCCGGAAAGCGCCAATGCCAGGGTGGTCTTACCCAGGCCGGGAATATCCTCGATCAGGATGTGCCCCCCGGAGAGAAGCGCGATCATTGCCAACCGGATGGCGCGCTCCTTGCCATGGAGGTAGCGGCCTGAGAGGGTATCGATTACGTGAAGTATCCTGTCGCGGGCAGGGAGTTGCATGGGGTACCTTTCAAGAGCTTTTGTCGATAATTGTAGCACAACTTTGGCAAGGCAAAAACGCTTCACATGCCGGATAATTGCTGGTATTATTCCTCTCCGGCAGTTGGAAATAACGGAACTTCCTCGACAGGAGGTGGTTTGGGGACTTTCCTGAAGCAAATGGCGCGGCTTTCGTGCAAGATGGATATTCGGGGGATAACGCCCGAATATGGTAAAACTTGACCCTAGCAGCGTCAGGTGACAGATTGCCATTTGTTTCAGGAAAGTCCCCAAACCGCCTCCATCCTCAGCAATATCAATACATTCACGGAGCTGAAAATGCGCTACATAAGCACCCGTGGGGGGATCGCCCCCATTTCATTCAAGGACGCAGTGATGATGGGGCTTGCCACGGACGGCGGCCTGCTTCTCCCCGAATCCATCCCAACAATCGATCCGGCCACGCTTGACTCCTGGAAGGCTCTCCCCTACCGCGAGCTGGCTTACCGCGTCATGTCCCTCTTTGCCGACGACATGCCGGCTGAGGACTTGAAACAGCTGATCGACCGCTCCTACGACACCTTCGCCCATCCGGAGATCACGCCGGTTGTGCATAAGGACGGGGCATGGATACTGGAGCTTTTCCACGGCCCGACCCTCGCCTTCAAGGATGTGGCTCTCCAGTTCCTGGGGAACCTGTTCGAGTATCTGCTGAAGGAACGCGGCCAGAAGATGAACATCGTCGGCGCCACCTCCGGCGACACCGGCAGCGCCGCCATCCACGGGGTACGGGGCAAGGACGGCATCAACATCTTCATCCTCCACCCCCATGGCCGCACCTCGCCGATCCAGGCACTGCAGATGACCACGGTTACTGACCCGAACGTCCACAACATCGCAGTGGAGGGGACCTTCGACGACTGCCAGAACATGGTCAAGGCCCTTTTTAACGACCTGGCGTTCAAAGAGAAATATTCCCTCGGCGCGGTAAACTCAATCAACTGGGCGCGGGTTTTGGCCCAGGTGGTCTACTATTTTTACTCCTTTTTCCGGGTTGCCGAGGAAACCGGCGCCACGGAAGCCGTCTTCTCGGTCCCCACCGGCAATTTCGGTGACATCTTCGCCGGCTACGTGGCCCGCCGGATGGGGCTGCCGATAAAGCGGCTGATCCTCGCCACCAACGAGAACAACATCCTGACCCGCTTCATCAACGAGGGGGACTACTCCACCGGCACCGTGGTTTCCACGGTCTCCCCTTCCATGGACATCCAGCTGGCATCCAACTTCGAGCGCTACGTCTACTATCTCTTCAATGAGGACGCCAGCCGTCTGCGGGAGGCCTTTGCCGGACTTGCCAAAACCGGCCGGATCGACTTCACCGAAGCCGAGATGGCGCGGGTGCGCGAGGAATTCGCCTCCGACTCCATCGACCAGTTCGGCACCCTCAAGACCATCGCCGATTTCCACCACGAGACCGGTTATCTCCTCGACCCACATACCGCCGTGGGCGTGGGTGCGGCCCTGGAGACGGTCAAGGACGGCACCCCGGTCATCTGCCTCGCCACCGCCCATCCGGCCAAGTTCCCGGACGCGGTGCGCCAGGCAACCGGCGTCGAACCGCCGCAGCCACCTTCTCTCCATGGGATCGACAAGCTTCCCACACGCTGTCTGGTGATGGAGGCGAGCCTGGAGAAGGTTAAGGAGTTCATAGAGGAAAAGGCCCGGTAACGGGCCTTTTTGGCGAGAATCGATATTATGCTCATCAACTGGACCGACATAGACACCGTCCTCCTCGACATGGACGGCACCCTTCTCGACCGGCACTTCGATGACCACTTCTGGCTCGAGCATGTGCCGAAGAGCTATTCCGAGAAATGCCATGTTCCCCTCACCGATGCGAAGGAAAAGCTCTACGCCCTGTTCCGCTCCCAGGAGTGCACCCTCAACTGGACCGATCTCGACTACTGGTCAGAGCAACTCGGCCTCGACATCCCGATGCTCAAGCGGGAGGTGGACCACCTGATCGCGGTCCACCCAGGGGTGATCGAGTTCATCACCTTCCTGAGCCAGCATGGCAAGCAAATCTGGCTCGTCACGAACGCCCACGGCAAGACCCTTGAACTGAAGATGGGCAAGACCCGCCTGGGGCCATATTTCACCGGCATAGTCTCGGCCCACGACCTCGGGCTCCCCAAGGAGGATGTCCGCTTCTGGCAAGCGCTCCAGGGAAAGATTCCCTACGATCCAGCGCGCACCATGCTGGGGGAGGACAGCGAGGTGAACCTTGGCACGGCCCGCGAGTATGGCATCAAATACCTCATCCACGTCTCGCGCTCCAGCTCCGCCCTTTCCCCGAATCCGTCAGAGGAGTTTACTTCAATCCACTTCTTTACCCAGTTGATGCCTGTGGAAGGGACACTGGAAGTGCAGATCTGAAAAACCAGTCACGAAATCAGAAATAAGAAAGGCCGGACATCAATTGCCCGGCCTTTCGTTTTCCAGAATATCACTCAACCCTTCTATTCGAGATTATCCTCGATTCTGATCAGGTTGCTCTTCTCCATCACGATGTCGAAGCCGTCGATCTCGGCCAGGGCCGCGCGCACGTTCCCCTCGCGGGCGTCATGGGTCTTGATGACTATGGAGACCGACTCTTCCTGGCTTCTCCCCTTCTGGAACATGGACTCGATGCTGATGCCGTGGGTGCCGAGGACACCGGCGATCTTGGCAAGGACGCCGGGGCGGTCCACCACAGTGAAGCGGAGATAGTACTTGCTGACGATCTCGTGCATCGGCTTTATCGCCAGCTGCTTGATACTGTTGTCCAAATAGCCGAGCGGCGCACTTCTGCGGCTGATGCCGGCGACAATGTTGCGGGAGATGCTGACCAGGTCGCCGACAATGGCGCTGGCCGTGGCGTCCATCCCGGCTCCGCGGCCGTAGAACATGACCGGGCCGACGAAATCGCCGGTGAGGCGGATGGCGTTGAATGCGCCGTCCACGTCGGCCAGGGGGTAGTTGACCGGGATCATGGTCGGATGGACCCTTGCCTCGATCCTGTCGCCATCACGCTTGCCGATGGCCAGGAGCTTGATTTTGTAGCCGAAGTCGCGGGCAAAGGCGATGTCAATGGCGGAGATGGCGCTGATCCCTTCGGTGGAGATCTCCTTGAACTCGACCCTGGTGCCGAAGCAGAGGGAGAGCAGGATGGAGAGTTTGTGGGCCGTGTCGATTCCCTCGATGTCAAAGGTGGGATCGGCCTCCGCATACCCTAGCTCCTGGGCCATTTTCAGGGTCGCGGCGAAGTCGGCCCCCTCGCGGGTCATCTTGGTCAGGATGTAGTTGCAGGTGCCGTTCAGGATGCCGAGGACAGTGCTGAAGTTGTTCCCGGCCATGTTCCCCTTGATGGCGGAAAGAACCGGAATGCCGCCGCCGACGGCGGCTTCGTAGAGGACTTCCACTCCCCTGTCCTTGGCTGCCGCGTAGATCTCCTCGCCGTGAACGGCCAGCAGCGCCTTGTTGGCGGTGACCACATGCTTGCCATTGGCGATGGCCTTCAGCACGAAGCTCCGGGCAGGCTCATAGCCCCCCACCAGCTCGATAACGATGTCGATCTCCGGGTTATTGATGATCTCGTTGACATTGGTGGTGAGCACGCCGTCAGGGACTTGAATCCCCCGGTCAGTGGTGATGTCCAGGTCAGCGATCTTCCGGAGAACCAGATTGGCCCCGAGTTTATCGGTGATCACCCGGCTGTTCTGCATCAGCATCTTGGCGACTCCGGTGCCAATGGTGCCGAAGCCTATGAGACCCACATTTATCTGTTTCATGTTCCCTCGCTCCAATACATTTCACTGCTTGTCCGGCAAGCCGGAAGCTATCTCATCCAATATGCCGTTAACGAATGCCGGCGAGTCCTCGGTGCCGAAGATCTTGGCAATCTCGATCGCCTCGTTGATGGTGACGTTCTTCGGTATGTCGGGGCGATGCAGAAGCTCATAGGCAGCCAGACGAAGAATGTTCAGGTCGATCTTCGCCATTCGGGAAAGTGACCAGTTCCTGGACTTCTCGGCAATCACCCGGTCCAACTCCTCCCGGTTGGCGATGACCCCCTGGACCAGTTCCCGAGCAAAGGCCAATACATGGGCCTCAGCCTCGAAAGCTTCCCAGAAGCTCTCGGATTTTTTAATACCAGCCGGCTCAATCTCTATGGCATACAGGGCCTGAAGGGCCAGCTCCCGAGCCTTCCTGCGCAGTCCCATCCTATAACCCCTTCAGCACGTTGGCGGTCTCTATGGCGGTCATGGCCGCCTCGAATCCCTTGTTGCCAGCCTTGGTGCCGGCCCGCTCCACCGCCTGCTCGATGGTATCGGTGGTCAGAACTCCGAAGATGACCGGAACGCCGGTTTCCAGCGACACGGACGCGACTCCCTTGGAGACCTCCGATGCTACGTAATCGAAATGAGGCGTGGCACCGCGGATCACCGCGCCCAGGCAGATTACGGCGTCATAGCGTCCTGATTTGGCCATTTTCCCCGCTGCCAACGGAATCTCGAACGAGCCCGGCACACGGGCGACCGTGATGTTAAGGTCCTGAACACCGTGACGCACCAGGCAGTCCAACGTACCCTCCAGCAGCCGCTCCGATATGAAGCTGTTGAAACGGCCGACCACGATGCCGAACCTCAATCCCTTGCCGTCCAGCTTTCCTTCGATGAATTTGGGCATGATTCCCTCCTAAATATTTTCCAAAAGGTGTCCGAGTTTTTCCCGTTTTGCCTTCAGATATCTGATGTTGCTCTTGGTTGGCGTCGCCTCGATCTGTACACGTTCTACGATGTTGATGCCGTATCCTTCGAGACCCACCACCTTGCGCGGGTTGTTTGTCATGAGCCTGATCTTCCTCACCCCGAGATTGACCAGTATCTGGGCGCCGATACCGTAATCGCGCAGGTCTGGCTTGAAGCCGAGGGCCAGGTTGGCCTCCACCGTGTCCTTACCCTGGTCCTGAAGAGCATAGGCCTTGAGCTTGTTGAGAAGACCGATTCCGCGCCCCTCCTGCCGCATGTAGAGGATGACGCCGGACCCTTCCTCGTCGATCATCTGCATGGCGAGGTGCAGCTGTTCGCCGCAGTCGCAGCGGAGGCTTCCGAAGACGTCGCCTGTCATGCACTCGGAGTGGACGCGGACGAGAACCGGCTTGTCCGGGTCGATTTCCCCTTTGACGATGGCAAGGTGCTCCTGCCTGTCCACATCGTTCTCATAGGCCACGGCACGAAAATCGCCGTAATCGGTGGGGAGAGCCACGTCGGCGGCCCGCCGTACCAGGCTCTCGTGCTTCATGCGATAGGCGACCAAGTCAGCAATGGTGCAGATCTTCAATCCATGCTCAACGGCGAACTTTTTCAACTCCGGCATCCGGGCCATGGTGCCGTCATCGTTCATGATCTCGCAGATTACCCCGGCCTGCTTGAGTCCCGCCAGGCGGGCCAGGTCCACGGACCCCTCAGTCTGGCCGGTGCGTACCAGCACCCCGCCATTACGGGCACGAAGGGGAAAAACATGGCCTGGTCGGGCGAGGTCATCCGGTCGCGCATCGTCGGCAACGGCGGTCAGTATGGTATGTGCGCGGTCAGCAGCGGATATGCCGGTGGTCACACCCTGCTTCGCTTCAATGGATACGGTGAAAGCGGTGCCGAAGGATGAAGTGTTGCTCTCCACCATGGGGGGGAGCTGCAACGCATCGCACTTCTCTTCGGTCATGGTAAGGCAGATAAGCCCCCGGCCGAACCTTGCCATGAAATTTATCGCCTCGGGGGTAACCTTCTCGGCGGCCATGGTGAGGTCCCCTTCGTTCTCCCGGTCCTCGTCATCCACCAGGATCACCATCTTCCCTTGGCGGATGTCCTCGATTACGTCTTCTATCCTTGATAACGGCATTTCTAACCCCGTGAAAGGTGAATAGTGAGTTGTGAGTTTAAAACCATTACCTGCTATTTATGCAAATCCGCTCTCGATCAGTTTTCCCATCGTAAGCGTTGCCTTCTTGCCGGCACCATGGGAAAAAAGTCTCTCGACGTATTTCCCCAGGATGTCTGTCTCGATATTGACCTCATCCCCGACCTTCAGATACTGAAGCGTGGTGCTGGCGGCGGTATGGGGGATGATGTTGACCGAGAATCCGTCGCTGGTCACGTCATTGACAGTCAAGCTGATGCCGTCTATCGCCACAGAGCCCTTTCCCACGACGTACCTGGCGAACTCAACCGGCATACGGAAGGAAATCACTGTGTTGCCGGAGACATCCCTTCGGCGGATGATCGCGGCTATACAATCCACGTGTCCTGAGACGATGTGCCCACCCAGCCGGTCGGAGAGACGGAGCGCCCGTTCCAGGTTGACCGGCACTCCTGGCCTTAAATGCCTGAAAGCGGTGCGATCGATGGTCTCGGGGGAAACATCGAAGGTGAGCCTATCACCCTCTATCCGCGTGACCGTCAGGCAGACGCCGTTGATCGCCACCGAGTCGCCGATTGCCACCTCTCCAGCAGGGAAGCCGGCATCAACCGTCAGCCGGGCAGCTTCACCGGTACGTTCGAGCAGCCGCACACGCCCTATCTGTTCGATCAGTCCCGTGAACATTGCATCTCCGGATAGGCCGTAATCAGGATATCTTCATCGAAACGCCTTACTGAAATCTCCCGGAGCATGGAAGCATCGGCAATCTTCTCGACCCCGGCCCCGCCGAACGGTCCTTTTCCCCCGCCTCCCACGAGTTTGGGGGCATAGAAGAGGAGAAACTTGTCGATGAGCCCGCTGCGCAGCATCTCGCCTGCCAGTTCGCTACCCCCTTCCAGAAGGATGGACTGCACCTGCATGGCGCCAAGGCGGTGCATGAGATCGACCAGATCGACCCTGCCATCTTTTTCTGAACAACGGACGACACTGGCCCCCGCTTTTTCCAGCCTGGCAATTTTAGCGGCATCATCGGATACGGTTGCAATGACGGTGCTGGCAGTGGATTCGACTTGCAGCAGCCGAGCCTTCGGGGCTATGCGCAGGCGCGAGTCCACAATCACCCGCATCGGGTCACGCCCGTTGGGAATGCGAGCCGTAAGGAGCGGGTCGTCGACTTCCACGGTCCCGGACCCTACCATTACTGCATCAACCACTGCTCGAAGGCTGTGGACATATCTGCGCGATTTGTCAGAAGTTATCCACTTGGAATCGCCGCTTGCCGTGGCAATTTTACCGTCCAGGGTCATGGCGCTCTTGCAGATCACGAACGGCATGCCGGTGGCCACATGCTTGATGAACGGCTCGTTGATCTGGCGGCACTCCTTTTCCAGCAACCCTTCGTGAACAGCTATTCCTGCCTGGCGGAGCCTCGCCAGACCCTTCCCCGAGACCTTGGGGTTGGGATCGACCATTCCGGCGAATACCTGCCCTACTCCGGCCGCCACCAGCGCATCGGCGCATGGCGGGGTCTTCCCGTGATGGGAGCAGGGCTCCAGGGTGACATAAACATCGGCACCACAGGCGTTCTCACCTGCGGCCAACAAGGCATGCACTTCGGCGTGCGGCGTTCCGGCCTTGCGGTGCCACCCTTCACCGATAATCGCGCCATCCTTGACAACGACGCACCCGACTGCCGGATTCGGGCTGGTCCTGCCGACACCGCGTCGCGCCAGCACCAGGGCCCGGCGCATCATCTGTTCGTTGAAGTGTTTCATCCCTATTTCTTCAACAAATCCTTGAGCTCCACCATGAACTCGTTTATGTCCTTGAAGGAGCGGTAGACCGAGGCGAAACGGACGTAGGCCACCTGGTCGATATCGTGCAGCTCCTGCATGACCCATTCGCCGAGGGTGGTGCTCGGGACTTCCCTCTCGCCGGACTCCTGGAGCCTCAGCTCAAGGCGGTCCACCATCTGCTCGACAGTCTCCACCGAGACCGGACGCTTCTCGCATGCCTTCTGGATGCCGGCCACAAGCTTCAGCCTGTCGAACGGCTCGCGGCGGCCGTCACGCTTTATGACCTGGGGAAGGACCTCCTCCACCCTTTCGTGGGTGGTGAAACGGCGGCCGCACGATTCGCATTCACGACGGCGGCGGATGGTAGTTCCACCCTTGTCCGGACGGGAATCAACCACCTTGCTGTCATGATTGGCGCAGAACGGGCATTTCATGGCGCCTCGCCCGCTTTCGCCGGGTGAGTTTGGAACTTTTCCACCTTTACGCCCGATTCGGTAATCATTTCCTCCGCCAGCTTGTCCGGGTACCCTTCCTCGTAGACTATCCTGCGGATACCGGCATTGATGACCATCTTCGAGCAGATGATGCACGGCATGGTGGTGCAGTAAAGGGTGCTTCCCTCTATGTTGGTGCCATGCTTTGCGGCCTGGATGATGGCGTTCTGCTCGGCATGGAGGCCACGGCAGAGCTCGTGACGCTCGCCGGACGGGATCTGCATCTTTTCGCGCAGGCAGCCGACGTCAAGACAATGGGCAACACCGGATGGCGCACCGTTGTATCCAGTGGCGAGGATATTCTTGTCCTTGACCACCACCGCCCCCACCTGCCGACGCAGGCAAGTCGAGCGTTTCGCCACGAGATGGGTAATCTCCATGAAATATTCGTCCCAGCTGGGGCGCTTCATGCAATGCTCCGAAATATTTACTGACAAGCCCCAAGTCAATCTAAATCGGTCAACATTACCCCATACGGCAGGAAAGGTCAAGAAATTAGGCATTTTAGGGAGTATGCAAGGGGTGTACTGGAAGGCGTGTGACAGACACTTACCTCAGTCGGGCAAGGTCCTTTGCTTTTTCTTCAGGGATTGAATACGCTTTTCATCCAGGCGCCGTTCTACTGATCCCTTGGTAGGACTTGTGGGCAAACGCCGCTTTGGCTTGTGCGCCCTTTTCGCCAATGACTGTTTCAGTCTATCCAACGCTACCTCGCGGTTGCGGGCCTGGGATCGGCTTTCCGATGCGGTGACTACTATGCCGGTAGGGATGTGGCGGATGCGCACCGCCGTTTCGGTCACGTTGCGATGCTGCCCGCCCGGCCCCGAACCGCGGTAGAACTCGATGACGAGATCGGATTCCCTGATCTCTGTCTCTCTCATTGACTCTTTCCCCCCGCATGTTTCATAATATCCCCATATCCACGCGAGGCAATAATGAACGCTCTTGATCTTTTGCACAAGTATTTTCCTGAGCCGGCATCCTTCAAGATAGTTTGCGAGCACAGCCGCCGCGTTGCCGAAAAGGCCCTCTTTATCGCAAAACCGCTCGGGTTCTCCAAGGACCGCCTCTGCTTCATTGAGGAAGCGGCCCTGCTCCACGATATCGGCATTTGCAGGATCAATGCCCCGGATATCGGCTGTATCGGAGCGGACCCGTACATTCGGCACGGCATCCATGGCCGGGAAATCCTGGAGAACGAAGGACTACCGCTCCATGCCCTGGTATGCGAGCGCCATATCGGCGTAGGCCTCACTGCCGAGGATATCCGGCTTCAATCCCTTCCCCTCCCAAAACGGGACATGTCACCAGTCACCATTGAAGAGCGTATCGTCTGTTGCGCCGATCTCTTTTACTCCAAGAAACCCGGCGCTATCCACCATGAAAAGAGCGTGGAACAGGTCCGCCAGGGACTTGCCCGCTTCGGCATCCATAAGGTTGAGCTCTTCGACTCATGGCTCTCCGGCTTTGGTTGCGGAGTGCTGTAAGTATGCTATAGGTATTCCTGGTTCCCCACACCCTTCCGCCAAGGAGTGACCTATGGCAATCCCCCCTTCACTCAAGAAGATATCCGAAACCATCTGGGAACTCCCCCGCTCCCACAAGGAAGGGATGCTCGTCCCTGCCCGCATCTACGCCACGGAAAAGCTCATTAACGCAATGGACCAGGGTGTCTTCGACCAGGTGTCCAATGTCGCCTGCCTCCCCGGCATTCTCAAGTATGCCTTCTGCATGCCTGACGGTCACTGGGGGTACGGCTTCCCCATCGGCGGCCTGGCGGCCATGGATCCGGAGACCGGCGTTATCTCCCCCGGCGGCATCGGGTTCGACATCAACTGCGGCATGCGGCTGGTGCTTACCAACCTCACCTACGATGAGGTGAAACCCCGCCTGCACGACCTGGTGGACGGTCTCTTCTACCGCGTCCCCACCGGCGTCGGCTGCACCGGGTTCGTCAGGTGCAACCGGGAGGAGTTCCGCGAGGTCCTGGAACAAGGGTCGCGCTGGTGCCTGAAACGCGGCTTTGCCTGGCAAGATGACCTGGAGATGACCGAGGAAGGGGGGTGCTTTGCCGGGGCAGACGCAGCAAAGGTCAGCCAGAAAGCCATAGAGCGCGGTATCGACCAGATCGGCACCCTCGGTTCCGGCAACCATTACTGCGAGATCCAGGTGGTTAAACCGGAGAATATCTTCGACCAGGAGCTCGCCCGCACTCTCGGCTTTACCATCCCAAACCAGGTGGTGATCATGTTCCACTGCGGCAGCCGCGGTTTCGGCCACCAGGTGGCGACCGACTACCTCCAGCTCTTCCTGAGCGTCATGGAGCGCAAATACGGCATCAAGGTCCATGACCGGGAGCTGGCCTGCGCGCCGTTCCGTTCCCATGAGGGACAGGATTACTTTGCGGCCATGAAGTGCGCCGTCAACATGGCCTTTGCCAACCGGCAGGTAATTTTGCACCGGATCCGTGAGGTCTTTTCAGACCAGTTCCACAAGTCTCCGGAAGAGCTTGGAATGAACATGATCTACGACGTGGCCCATAACACTGCCAAGCTGGAAAACCACGTAATCGACGGGAAGAAACAGGAGGTGCTGGTGCACCGCAAGGGCTCGACCCGGGCCTTCGGGCCGGGTATGGAGGGACTTCCGCGACAGTACGCCCAAACCGGCCAACCGGTCATCATCGGCGGAAGCATGGAAACCGGCTCATACCTCCTGGTCGGCGTGGAAAGCGGCAAGGAAGCATTCTACACCACCGCCCACGGCAGCGGCCGGACCATGAGCCGGCATCAGGCCAAAAAGCTGTTCAGGGGAAAGAAGCTCCAACAGGACATGGAGTACCGCGGCATCTACGTGCAGACCGCCTCTTTCGGCGGGTTGGCGGAAGAGGCAGGCGCCGCCTACAAGGACATCGATGACGTGGTGGAGGCAACTGAATTGGCCGGACTGAGCAGGCGGGTGGTTAAGCTGGTACCGATTGGGAATATTAAGGGGTGAATTGAATCCATAATTCGGGAAATGCAAAAAATAAAGGGTTTGCAGATAATCTGCAAACCCTTTATTTTTATGGTCGGTGCGACAAGATTCGAACTTGCGACCACTAGACCCCCAGTCTAGTGCGCTACCAGGCTGCGCTACGCACCGATGTGTCAGAGTGAGTCCCTGAGTTTCCTCAGTTCCTCTCTCACTTCCCTGATAAGATTCAGATTGTTCCCTGTTACAGATTCCGTATCCCCGGCGGGTTCAGAAACCGATCCGCGCTTCTCCTTCAAGCGCTTCCTGGCCCCTTCAATGGTCAACTTTTCCGTGTAGAGCAGGTTCCTTATATCGAGTATCCGCTCGATGTCGTGCCTTGTGTACAGCCTCTGTCCATTGCGACTTTTTGAAGGCCTCAGGCCGCCGAATTCCGTCTCCCAGAACCTGAGCACCGAAGGCTTGAGCGAGGTCAGCGCGGCGACTTCCCCGATTTTGAAATATAGCTTGTCGGGTATCGTGGGCCTCTCCTCTCTGCCGCAAGGCTCAAATATTGAGGGTTGTTTTCAGTACCTGACTCGGCTTGAACGTCAGGATCTTCCGGGCCGTAATAGTGATCTCCTCGCCGGTCTGCGGGTTGCGGCCACGGCGGTCTGACTTTTCTTTTACCACAAAATTGCCGAACCCAGCTATCTTGATCTTTTCCCCATCTTCCAGGGTTTCTTTGATTATATCAAAGACCTTATCAACGAGTTCAGCAGACTCTTTTTTGGAAAAACCGATTTTTTCGTAAATCTTCTCAACTATATCGGCTTTCGTCATAACCCCTCACACATCCATTGAATGAATAAGAATAACTATCCGCAAGAGCAACGGTTTTGCTTTATAGCACAGGGGCACGAGATAATCAAGCCTCTTTTTACCTGATTTCAGCACTATATTTGGAGGTCAGGGTATCCACCACCCGCTGATGGAGCCGGTTCACCTCATCGTCAGTCAAGGTTCTCTCCAGTGAACGGTAACGGACCCTGACCGCGAGGCTCTTCTTTCCTGCCGGTATTGACGCACCTTTATAGAGATCAAAGATGGCGGCATCCTCGATTTCACCGATCTTGAGCCCCTTGATAGCTCCAAGCACTGCAGCGGCCGGAACCTCGTCATCCAGGAGCATGGCGGTGTCGCGGAAGGTGTCGGGGAAGCGCGACGGGGGGGTGATGGTCGCGATATCCCTGCACAGGTGCAGGAGTTTATCAAAGTTGAGCTCGAAGTAATAAACCCTCTGCTCGATGCCGAAGGCTTCCTGCACATCGGGGTGTATCTCGCCGAGCGAACCGATGATGTCGCTGCCACTGCAAACAGAGCATGCCTTGCCGGGATGGTAGAAGGAGTCGAGGTCGCGAGACTCATAGGAAAGCTTCGCAATATTCAGGGAGGCCAGGATGTTTTCCACCACCCCCTTCATGTCGTAGAAATCGACGCAATCCTTCCCCTGGTTCCATCCTTCCAATTCTCTGGCACCGGTCAGGATTCCGGCGATATATGTCGGCTCGGCAGGAAGTTCCTCGGAACCGTCCTTCAGGAAGACCCTTCCCATCTCGAAAATCCGCTGGTCAAGGATCCGGTAGCCGATGTTGCGGCTCGCTGTTTCCAGAAGGCCTGGGAGAAGCGAGGTCCTCATCACCGACTGGTCATCGCTCAGCGGATTGAGAAGATTCACCACGGCACGGCGCGGATCGTCGGACGCCAGGCCGATCCTGTCATAGAGAGCTGGAGCGATAAAGCTGTAGGTAATGACTTCGCTCAGCCCGTTTGCTACCAGCAGCTGCTTCAAGCTCTGAGCAAGGAGCTGAGAACGGGTCGGCCGGTCCGAGAAGGTCCTGGCGCGCGGCATGGTGACCGGGATGTTTTCGAAGCCGTTCAGGCGGGCCACTTCCTCGATCAAGTCTATTTCCCGCTCTATATCCACGCGGAACGACGGAACACTGACCAGGAACTCCCCGGCCTCGCCCGGGTCGAGAACAAACTCAAGGTTGTGGAAGATATCCCTGATCGCCTCCGCGGTGAGGTTTGTACCTAGAATCTGGTTGACCCTGGCGAGACGAACCGGAATCTGCTTGGGCTTCTTTTTGCCGGGATAGACATCAATGCTTCCCCGCGCCATGACACCACCCGACAGTTCGGCAATCAGCGCGGCGGCACGATCCAAGGCCTTGGGGACTGTCCCGATATCCGCACCCCGCTCAAAGCGGTGCGATGACTCGGAGTGGAGGCCGAGCCGCCTGGCGGTCCGGCGGATGGTCATCGGCTCGAAACAGGCGCTCTCCAGCAGCACGTCGGTTGTGGCGTCGCTGATCTCGGAATTCTGGCCACCCATGACCCCGGCCAGGGCCACGGCCCGTTCACCGTCGCGGATGGTGAGGTCTGTCCCCTTGAGGAGGCGCTCCTGACCGTCCAGGGTCTTGAAGAGCTCCCCTTCCCCGGCCTTTCTCACGACAATCTTTCCGCCTTGCAGGAAGTGATAGTCGAAAGCGTGCAACGGATGACCAAACTCCATCATGACATAGTTGGTGACATCGACCACGTTGTTGATGGAGCGCACTCCCACTGCCTTCAGCCGGCTTACGAGCCATTCCGGGGACGAGCCGATCTTGCAGCCGGAAATGTAGCGGGCGGCGTAACGTGGACAACCGTGGGGGTCTTCAATGGTTACCGATGCAATCTCTGTTATCGGCTGATTGCCCTCTCCTACAGCAACCTTGGGATAATTCACCCGTTTCCCCAGCTTGGCGGCGATCTCACGGGCAATGCCGATGACGCTCAGGCAATCGGCGCGGTTAGGGGTCAGGCCGATCTCGAATATCGTGTCCTTCAGGCCAAGTGCCTCGAACACCGGACTGCCGAGCTGGAGATCCGGCGGGAGGATCATGATCCCTTCCGACTCTTCGGCCAGCCCTAGTTCCTTTTCCGAGCAGAGCATGCCGAACGACTCGACCCCGCGGATCTTGGAGCGCTTGATCTTGAAGTCACCGGGGAGCACAGCGCCGATCTGGGCGAGCGCCACCCTGTCGCCTGCCTTCATATTGGTCGCACCGCAGACGATCTCCAGGACCTCCCGCCCGTTATTCACCCTGCACAGGGAGAGGCGGTCAGCGTTCGGATGCTGGTTCCTCTCTTCTATGAGGGCCACCACCACATCATCCATACCGCCGCCAAGGGAGGTCATCCCCTCCACTTCCAGACCCAGCATGGTGAGCAGGTCGGCCAGGTCCTGCGGCGAGAGGTCGAAATCGACATATTCCTTGAGCCAGTTATAAGTTGCTATCATTTATTCCACCATACGTTCAAGTAATCAGCATCATGCGAAAAGCTTTTACTTTTCACTATTCACCGAATCTAAAACTGCGAGAGAAACCGAAGATCATTCTCGTAGAAGAGGCGAAGGTCGTTGATCCCGTATTTAAGCATGGCAATGCGCTCTATCCCCATGCCGAACGCGAAGCCGGTTACTGACTCGGAATCATATTTAACATGCCGGAAAACCTCCGGGTCCACCATCCCGGATCCGAGTATCTCCAGCCATCCGGTGTTCTTGCAGACGCGGCACCCTTTCCCCTTGCAGATGACGCAGGCTATATCCACCTCGGCGGAAGGTTCGGTGAACGGGAAGAAACTCGGGCGGAAACGGACGCTGGTGCCGGAACCGAAATACTGGTTTATGAAGATGGTGAGTATTCCCTTCAGGTCACCGAAGTTGATGTTTTTGTCCACCATCAGCCCCTCGATCTGGTGAAACATGGGGGAATGGGTGACATCGGAATCGCGGCGGTAAACCTTGCCTGGGGCGATGATTCTGACAGGCGGGGCATGCTTCAGCATGGTGCGTATCTGGACCGGCGAGGTATGGGTGCGCAGCAGCACGTTTTCGCTTACATAAAAGGTGTCCTGCATGTCCCTTGCCGGGTGGTCCTTCGGGAGATTCAGTGCCTCGAAGTTGTAATAATCGAGCTCGATCTCTGGGCCTTCGGCAGTCTGGAAACCAAGGGAGGAAAAAATCTCCGATATCTCCTGAATGACGATGGTGAGAGGATGGAGCGTGCCGATAGCCTTCCTTCTCCCAGGCAGGGAGATGTCCAGGCGCTCGATGCGGAGCCTTTCCTGCTTGTCGGAGTCCCGCATGGCCGCCAGTGCCGCTTCGACCTTCTCCTCCAACGTGTCCTTGACGCTATTGACAAGCTGCCCAATCAGCGGCCGCTCCTCGGGTGACAGCGACCCCATCCCCTTCATGAGGCCGGTCAATTCACCCTTTTTGCCCAAGTATTTTACACGCAGGTCCTGGACTTCCTTCTCCGTCCCCACTGTGGCCAGTTCTGCCAGAGCCTGCGCCTTCATCGCTTCGAGTTTTTCTTTCATGTCCGGCAACCTTTAAGTTGAATAACACAACGACAGATTTGAGATGATGCCAAGGCGGCAAGGAGGAAGCTCCGGAAGCGTACATTGTGCGCTGAGGAAGCTGACGACGCAGCCAACGAAGGTAGCGCTCAAATGTGGCGTTGTGAAAAAAAAAGAAATGAGACGCCCAGGCATCTCATTTCTTTTTATGGTTCGTCGCAAGTTTAAAAGTTGGACTTGGCGACCGTGGCTATCTCAGCAAAGCCTTTTGGATCGGACACCGCCAGGTCGGCCATCACCTTCCGGTCGATCTCGACATTTGCCACTTTGAGACCGTGGATGAGCTTGCTGTAGGTCAAGCCATTCAGACGGGCAGCCGCGTTGATCCGGGTGATCCAGAGAGCCCTGAAATCCCGTTTCTTAACGCGGCGGTCACGAAACGCATAATTGAGCGCCCTGTCCACCGCCTCGGTAGCGCTCCGGAACAATTTGCTCCGCGCCCCACGGTACCCCTTGGCCAGTTTGAGAACCTTGTTCCTTCTCTGTCTCGCTTTAAAACCTCTTTTTACTCTCGGCATACATTACTCCTTGTCTATTTACTTTGCCGGATCCGCAAGGGGAGACGTTTCCTCACGGTTCACGGACTTGAAAGCGGGAACTAGGGAATGGGGACCGGGGACCAGGAAAAACTCAAATAAAGATTTTTCCGGTCCCTGATCCCCGGTCCCGGTTTTTAAACGTAAGGTATAAGCTTGGCGATGTTCTTCTGATCCGCGGAGGCTATAAGAGCAGAACTGCGGAGATTGCGCTTCCGCTTCGTTGTCTTCGAGGTCAGGATGTGGCTGGTAAAAGCATGGGAGCGCTTGATCTTGCCGGTGCCGGTCTTCTTGAAGCGCTTTGCTGCGCTTTTGTTGGTCTTGATTTTGGGCATTTTGGTAATTCTCCTTCTTTTGGCAATTTCTAAATGTCAGGATTTGTGCTCTATATGTCGTTACCAATCCCTGGTTCCAGGTCCCGGCTCTTTTATTTCTTTTTAGGCGCGATGATCATGAAAAGGCTGCGCCCTTCCATCTTGGGCCTTACCTCAATCACGGCGATATCCTGGAATTCAGCGGCTATCCGGTCCAATGCATCCTTGCCGATCTCCATGTGGGTAATTTCGCGGCCACGGAACACCACGGTAACCTTGGCCTTGTTCCCCTCTTCCAGGAATCTGTGCAAATGCTTTATTTTTGTCTGCAGGTCATGCTCATCAGTCTTGGGCCGGAGCTTGACCTCCTTGACAACCACATGGACCTGCTTCTTGCGGGCCTCCTGCAGCTTCTTGCTCTGCTGATACTTGAACTTGCCGTAATCCATTATCCGGCAAACTGGAGGCACCGCCGTGGGAGAGACCTCTACAAGATCAAGCTGCTGGCTTTCGGCAAGAGCCAAGGCTTCCTGAATCGGCACGATGCCGTGCTGCTCATTTTCGGCCCCGATCAAACGGACCTCCCGAGCCCTGATTGTCCGGTTGATGTTGACTGTGGGTTTAGCTATGACGCCACCTCCTAGCGGAAGCTTTTAACTTCCGATTCAATAAATGCAATGAAATCAGCCGGCTTCATCGGCTCAAGGTTTTTGCCGTCACGGAAACGCGGGGTCACTGTGCCAGCCTCCATCTCCTTGTCACCGATTACCAGCATGTATGGTATCTTCTGCAACTGCGCCTCACGCACTTTGTAGCTCAGCTTCTCGTTGCGGAAATCCTTCTGGGCCCGCAAGCCCGCAGCGCGAAGCTCATCGTACAGCTTTTGTGCGTAGGGAAGCTGATTGTCGGTTACCGTAAGCACGACTGCCTGCACTGGAGCAATCCAGACCGGGAAATTCCCCGCGAAATGCTCGATCAGCACCCCGATAAAGCGCTCGATGGAACCGAGTATGACCCGATGCAACATGACCGGCCGCTTCTTTTCGCCGCTTGCGTCCACATAGGTCAGATCAAAGCGCTCGGGGAGCGTAAAATCGCACTGGATTGTAGCACATTGCCACCTTCTGTCAAGTGCGTCGCGAAGCTTGATATCTATTTTCGGGCCGTAAAAAGCGCCGTCACCCTCGTTGATGTCGTATGGTCGCCCGGAATCCTTCAACGCGCCAAGCAAGGCATTGGTGGCCCGCTCCCAATCCTCGTCGGAACCGATAGACTTCTCCGGCCTTGTGGAGAGCTCCATCTCGTACTCGAACCCGAAAATGGCCATCACGTCGTTAACAAAGGAGATAACCCCCTTGATCTCGGCGTCAAGTTGTTCAGGCGTGCAGAGAATATGGGCATCGTCCTGGGTAAAACCACGCACCCGCTGGAGTCCGTGAAGAACACCGGTCCGCTCATGGCGATGGACAGTGCCGAGCTCGAAGAAGCGGAGCGGCAGATCGCGGTAGCTGCGAAGCTGCGACTTGTAAATCATCATGTGGGCGAGGCAGTTCATCGGCTTGACGCCGTACTCTTCCTCCTCCACCTTGGTGAAATACATGTTCTCGCGATAGTTGTCGTAATGGCCCGAACGCTTCCAGAGCTCCTTCTTCAGAATCTGGGGGCCAACCACGATGTCATAACCGCGCCGCAGGTGCTCCTTACGCTCGAAATCCTCTATGATGGTCCGAAGCATCGCACCCTTCGGATGCCAGATCACGAGACCAGCCCCAACCTCATCGGAGAAGGAAAAGAGGTCCAGCTCCTTCGCCAGCTTGCGGTGGTCACGGCGCTTGGCTTCTTCCAGGCGCTCGAGATATTCGTCCAGTTGCTTCTTATCAGGGAAGGCAGTGCCGTAGACGCGCTGCAGCATCTTGTTCTTTTCATCCCCGCGCCAATAAGCTCCGGCGATGGAAGTCAGCTTGAATGCCTTGCAATTCGCAGTTGAAGGGAGGTGGGGACCGCGGCAGAGGTCGAGAAAATCACCCTGGCGGTAAAGAGAAACATTATCAGCGCCAAGCGCTTCGATCAGCTCGACCTTATAAGTCTCGCCCATGTCGGAAAAAAGCTTTATTGCTTCACCCTTGACGAGTTCCTGGCGCTCGATCTTCAGGCCCGCCTTGGCAAGCTCGGCCATCTTGGCTTCGATGCGATCCAGATCCTCGGGCGAAAAGGGTTTCTCAACGTCAAAATCGTAATAAAAACCGGTTTCAATGGCAGGGCCGATAGTTACCTTGGTGCTCGGCCAGAGGGACTTTACAGCTTGGGCCATCAGATGCGAAGTGGAATGCCTGATGATCTCCAGCGCCTCCGGACTCTTGTCAGTGATGATCTCCACCCTGGCGCCATCCGGCAGCGACGCAGACAGGTCCACCATGGCACCATTTACCTTCCCGGCAAGGGCGGCCTTGGCCAGACCGGCGCCAATCGAGGCGGCCAAATCATAAACAGTGGCCCCGTCTTTCAGTGCCCTCTCGGAACCATCGGGAAGCGTAATCTTGATATCGCTCATCACAAGCCCCTTAACAGAAAAGGCATCGAACCTCGATGCCCCTGTCGTCCTCTAACTCCGGCATGTTTTAAATGGTAGGCGCGGGCGGTTTCGAACCGCCGACCCCTAGCGTGTCGAGCTAGTGCTCTACCCCTGAGCTACGCGCCTGCATGAAAAACTCTGTATTTATAGCGATTCGGTCCGTCGATGTCAAGCAATTTGTGCAGCAGGCCATCATTTACCTTTTTGAGGGAGGTTCCCGGTCTTTTCCAGAAGCCGCAAAACCGCGTCGAATACTTCATCCACCATGATGTCAGACATGCATTTGGCATTGATCGGGCATTTGGGGGTGTAGCCATATTTGGAGCATGGTGCACATGGTAAACTCTTTGAAATAGTTATGTGGTTATGCCCCTTTGGTGCCCATTTTTTCATATTGCTTGAACCGAACAATGATACGGTCGGCACACCAAGGCTTGCTGCAATATGCAGGAGACCAGAGTCTCCACTGACAAGTAACGCCGACTTTGTCAGGATGGCGGCTGATTCCATCAACGATGTTTTACCTGTCAAATCAAGACCGTTAATCCCGCGAAATATTTTTGCTACATCATTCTTGCATTCCTTGCCACCAAGAAGAACGACCGGCATGCCACTTTTGTATATTCTCTGCGCCAACGTCTGGGCTTTTTCTATACTCCAACGTTTTTCACGAATACTGGCGCCGGGGAAAATAACAACAAAGGGTTTGTCTGCCAGATCTCCTAGCAGTATGCGTGTACTCTCTGCTGCCTGAGCGGAAACTGCAAGAAATTTCGTGGAATCTTTGGAGTCAACGTCAATGCCAAGCGGCAGAAGAAGGTTCGTAAAGCTTTTCAGCTCATGATCTGCATGGCTGTATGGAGCCGGATGGGTAAAGAGCCTCTCCCTTTCGTTTGTGGCAAACCCAATCAAGACGGAGGCTCTGGTCAACCTGGCAACTACGGCAGAAAGTCGGTGATATTGCTCACTGTCTATGACAACATCGTAATTGTCTTGAAGAGTTTTGATCAGGTCCACTGGTTTGTCGTAACAATACATTTTATCAATAACGTGAGACAGGGAAAAAACGGCGCAATTTCTTTTTTCTGCGAGGATATGTATGACTGCATCCGGAAGAGCAATTTTCAGAGCATGTACGGTGGGAAGCAGCAGAACAGCATCGCCGATTCCACCTGGGCGGATGATCAGAATTGATCGAGGTGATTCGAAAGAAGACCGCGGGGTTCTTGGGAATACGGAGGTGAACAAACCTCCGCAGATTTTATCAATAAGCTTGAGCAGTCTGATTCTCATCTAGGAATATCCGGTTGAGCCAGCAGTTCATTGTAGAGATTGGTGTACTTGGAGATTATCGACTGGGATGCAAACCTATCAACAACACTACTTAGAGCTTCCTGCGGTTGATGGCCAGGCTCGAAAGGCCGGCTTCCGCGATCGGCATGTGAAAATTGACGTAATCGTACTCGCGCGCCATCAAAATCGCTTTGAACCATAAGGTTGGCGCTAGCACCCCCTTGCTTATCGTTGCCAGAACGGAGAACGCGAATGATCTCAACACCATTAATCGTTTCCTTTGTGGGCAAGGATTTTTTGTATCTAGTTGTCAACACAGTGACTCGGTAACCAGCCGCAACAAGACTTTCGGCAAGGTTTTTGGCGTAATCCGATAATCCACTTATACATGGCCTGTAATAATACAGTATTACAAGAAAGAGGGGTAGCTAGTTAGCTCCTCCTGAGATATACTAAACATATCCATCTTTGGTGAGGAGGGATATGTCGATAGACAAGAAAAGCTTACCAAGCACGCACCGAAAATTTGTACAACAGTTCCAAGATGATCAGGCATG
>JACOUQ010000035.1 GCA_016177775.1 Geobacter sp. | reverse complement strand
TAGACTTTTCCATGACCTGCCTCCTTGGTTGTGGCTCTGCGCCGTGGTGATTCGACTCTCCGCAGCATAACCCACGTTTGCAAGGATGGCAGGTCTTTTTTGTTTCTTCGTTTCAACTGACAACCATTATGTCTTCAGCCTGCTTCTATTTGACCGAAGTGATGTAAGCCTTTATCCCATCCAGTATTCCCGCCACGGTGACATCCTGGTAGGAGTCGTCCGTCAGGCGGACTTCTTCCTTTTCGTTACTGATGAATGCAGTTTCCACCAGGATGCTCGGCATGGTGGCACCCACCAGGACGTAAAAAGGCCCCTGCTTTACTCCCAGGTTCTTAACGCCACTGTAGCCGCTGCTCACCTTGCGGAACGCCGACTTCTGCACATCCTCGGCCAGGTGGGCAGAGTCGTTCAGCTTGTAGTTCGCCATCAGGTCGAAGAGGACCGCCTGCAACAGGCTCACCTTCTCAAGCGAGGTGCCGTTCTCGCGGGCGGCAAGCTGCGCCACCTTTTCGGTCTTTGCCAGGTTGAGGTAATAGGTCTCGATGCCGGAGGCGTTGCGGTTGAGCGAGGCATTGGCGTGGATGGAGACGAACAGGTCGGCGTTCACCTTGTTGGCGATGGCGGTCCGCTCCTGCAGCTCGATGAAAACGTCGGTGGAGCGGGTCATCACTACATCCAGACCCAGATCCTCCCGGAGCTTTTTAGCGAGCTTGTGCCCCATCTGCAGAACCACGTCCTTTTCCCTTGCCCCGTTCTGGCCGACCGCGCCGGGATCATGCCCGCCGTGACCGGGATCGATGACGATTCGCCTGATCTTGCCCGGCTTGAAGGTGCCCTTTTCCTTTACCTCCTTCGTTGCCGGCTTTTTCAGCTCTTCCTTCGGCGGGGCCTTCTCCAGCGCCGGCTCCTCCGGCTTTTTCAGTTCGGCCTGCCGCTCTCCCCTGACGTCGATGATAACCCGGAAGGGGTCGGAAAAGGTGAAGACCTTGAACTCTTTGATACTCTGGATGTCGAGTACCAGCCGGACCACATCAGCCTGGTACTGGGCGATCCGGGCAGTCTTGAGGAGCCCGTCGCCGATCTGAACATCCTTCACGCCGGGCGAGAGCTTGGCCCCCTTCAGGTCGACGTAGATGCGGGAAGGGGACGCTGCATTGACCGTGGGCTTTATCTCATGGTGCTCGAAATGGACCTCCCGGTCAACCGTCACCGAAATACGGCTATAGGAAGGATTTGACCAGTAGCGAAGTTCGGTGACATGGGGATTTGCGGGGACAGGCTTGATTGCCTGCTTCTCCTTGCTTTCCTTGCGGGCCTTTGCAGCCAAGGCAATGCTCGGCATCAGGCAGGATGCCAGCCAGAAAACGATCCGTTGTAAAAAAATCCTGCGTGCCAGCATTTATGCCATCCTTTTCAGTTCATCCAGTAAGTTGAGCGCTTCAAGAGGAGTGAGGGAGGCGATCTTGAGTCCCTTCAGACGCTTGCGGAGCAGGTCTTCATCACCCTCGAACAGGGCCAGTTGCGGGGCCGGTGTGGCCGGTGCCTGCTGCTTCCCCCGGGCCAGGCGCGGCATCCCCTCGTCGGTGAACTCCCCCTTCTCCAGGTTTCGCAGAATCTCCCGGGCGCGCCCGATCACCTCGGCCGGGAGTCCGGCCAGCCGTGCCACCTGGATGCCGTAGGAGTGGGATGCCCCGCCGGGAACGATCTTGCGCAGGAAGATGATCTGATCGTTCCACTCCCGCACCGCGACGTTATGGTTCTTCACCCTCCCACGGGTCACGGCCAGCTCGGTCAGCTCATGGTAATGGGTGGCGAAGAGGGTCCGGGCGGTCCGTCCCGGCGTGTCATGCAGGTATTCGGCCACGGCCCAGGCAATGGAGACCCCGTCAAAGGTCGAAGTGCCGCGGCCGATCTCATCCAGGATGACGAGGCTTTTCGGCGTGGCACTGCGGAGAATGGCGGCGGTCTCCATCATCTCCACCATGAAGGTTGATTGGCCGCGGGCCAGATTGTCAGAGGCACCAACGCGGGTGAAGACCCGGTCCGCCACTCCGATCCGTGCCTCAGTCGCCGGGACAAAGCTTCCCATCTGGGCCATGATCGTGATGAGCGCCACCTGCCGCATGAATGTGGATTTCCCCGCCATGTTCGGGCCGGTGATAATGATAAGCTGGTTTTCAGCGTTGTCCAGCAACACGTCATTGGAAACGAACCGCTCCCCCAGGTTCATCGCCTCCACCACCGGGTGACGCCCCTCGGTTATGGAGATCGTATCGCCGTCATCCACCGTGGGGCGGCAGTACCCCCGCTCGTGGGCGATGTCCGCGAGGGAAACCAGAACGTCCAGAGATGCCAGGCAGTCGGCGGTGCGGGCGATGCGCCCACCCTGGACCGCCACCATGTTCCGGACCTCCTGGAACAGGTTGTACTCGATCTCCGCGATCCGCTCCTCGGCCCCCAGGACCTTGTCTTCGTACTCCTTCAGCTCCGGGGTGATGAAACGCTCGGCGTTGGCCAGGGTCTGGCGCCTCTGGTAATCTTCCGGGACGCCGGCGAGGTTCGCCCTGGTTATCTCGATGTAGTAGCCGAAGACCTTGTTGTAGCGGACCTTGAGCGAGTGGATGCCGGTCCGCTCCCGTTCCTTTGCTTCCAGCCGGGCGATGAACCCCTTCCCCTCCCGGCTGATGGCGCGCAATTCGTCCAGCTCGGCGTTATAACCCTCGGCGATGATACCCCCGTCGCGCAACACGAACGGCGGATCGGGGACAATGGCCCGACTGATGAGCGACGTGACATCTTCAAGGGGATCGATAGTGTCGCGCAGCGTTCGGATGAGCGGCGTTGAGAGCCCCTCCAGGAACCGGAGCAGGTCCGGCAAGCGTTCAAGGGAAGATTTCAGGGCCACCAGGTCCTTGGCCGATGCCGAGGCCATGCCGATCCGGCCGTTGAGCCGCTCCAGGTCATAGACCCCTTCCAGCCGGGAGGCGATATCGCCCCGTAGTGCGGATTCTGTTATCAGCTCCTCGATAGCGTCCTGACGCTCTCCTATACGGGCAACGTCCACCAGGGGATAGTTGAGCCACTGCCGGAGTTTCCTCCCCCCCATGGCCGTAGCGGTCCGGTCGAGGACGTCCAGGAGCGACCCTTTCCGTTTCCCTTCAGCCAGGGTTGCGGTCAGCTCCAGGTTGCGCCGGCTCGCCTCGTCCAGCACCAGGAACTCCCGGGTGCGGTAGGGCGAAAGCTCGCGGATATGGGGCACCGTCCCCTTCTGGGTCTCCTGCACATAATAGAGCACCGCCGACGCGGCCAGCACCCCCTCCTTCATCCCCCCGCAGCCGAGCGCCTCGGCGGAAGCCACGCCGAAATGGGTCGAGAGCATCCGGCGGGAATAGTCCGGATCATAGACCCACTCGTCGATATAAGTCAGCACCCGGCCGGAATTGACAACGCTAAACGGCTCCAGAGCCCCATTCTCCTTGAACGAAGAAGGGACGATGATCTCGCGGGGATTTACGCAGATCGCCTCGGAAACGGCCGCCTCCGGGCTCTCCAACTCGGTCACCCGGAACTCGCCGGTGGAGAGGTCGAGATAGGCCACCCCCCAACGCGGGCCGTTGTCGGTGAAGATGGAGAGGAGGTAGTTGTTCTCCTTGGGCGAGAGGTTCTCCCCGTCGGTCACCATCCCAGGCGTGACCACCTTCACCACCTCGCGCTTGACGATCCCCTTGGCGGCCTTAGGGTCCTCCACCTGCTCGCAGATGGCCACCTTCTCCCCGGCCTCGATCAGCCTGGAAATATAGGGGGTTGCGGAATGGTACGGCACGCCGCAGAGCGGCACGTCGGCGCCGTCGCTGTTCTTGTTTCGGGAGGTAAGGGCGATGTCCAGGATGCGCGATGCCTTGACCGCGTCGTCCAGGAACATCTCGTAAAAATCGCCCAGGCGGAAAAAAAGGATGGTATCAGGATGTGCGGCCTTGATCTCAAGGTACTGCCGCATCATGGGGGTAAGCTCGGCCATTTGTTACCTTTTGCAGCTTAGTTTTAGGCGGATTATGTTAACAAAAGAGTCCCGGATTGTAAATGAGGGAGTGGCCGCGAAAAGCCCCCTTTGACAATCCTGCTCCATTTCGCTAAGTTGGGACAATGGAAGATTTTCTTGTAAACCACGGCTACCCCGCCCTTTTCCTCCTGAGCTTCCTGGCCTCGACCATCATCCCCCTCGGTTCCGAATGGCTGGTGGTGGCGATGATCCTGAAAAGGCACGACCCGTTCGCAACCGTGGCCGTGGCTACCGTCGGCAACTATATGGGAGCCTGCACCACATACCTGATCGGCATTTACGGCGGCGATTTCCTGGTGCGCAGAGTACTGAGGATAGACGAAGAGGCGGAAAAAAGGGGGGAGCGATTTTATTCCCGGTACGGCGCCTGGTCGCTCCTCTTTTCATGGCTGCCGGTGGTCGGCGACCCGCTCTGCCTGGTTGGAGGGGTCTTGAAGGTGGGATTCGGTCGCTTTTCACTGCTGGTCTTTACTGGGAAGTTGGCACGTTACGCGCTTATTGCGTGGCTGACGGTGAAGGGGATGGAGCTCGCGGGTTGACCTCACATTAAGGCCACATGACATCATTTATAGATAATTCAGCATAGTGGTTTCCGCGCCATAAGCCGGCGCAACCGGCTCATTTACCATCCATCCGGATGACGTATGACTGGAGTACCCGGCTTCCTTGCCATGCTTGACGGCAATAATGAAGATGGTATCGCCTTGAATACGATAACGGAGAACATACCCGTAGGCGCCAAAAGGAATTATAAGGTCGCGATAGTCCGGCAGATCTTCGACTGGTTTTCCGATGCGGGGATTGTTTTCCAGGGGGGTCACGGCGGCCCTGATGGTTTTAAACGCCCGTTGAGCCGCCTCCTGATTATGCGGGAGTATGAATTCCCTGAGCTTTTGCAGATCACGAATGGCCGATTCAAGCCATTCTATCCGCATTTCGGCGCCTCGGTCTCATTTTCAGAACCCCAGGATTCAAGCCACTTCATGACGGCGTCATGAGGAACGGACCTGCCGGTATGGCAGTACTCTTCCCACCTGCCTACGGTTTCCTGCCTGAACCGTTCCGCCGCTTCCTCCCGGTCGAGAAACTGACTGATAGCCTCTTTTGCCAGCCAGTGCGCAGAGCGTTTCTTTGCTTCGCCGAGCTTTTGCAGACGCTCCCGGTCCTGCTGTTGCAGCTTTATTGCCATGGGCTTCACTTGTGTCGGCATAAAAACACCTCCGGGTATCACTTGGTATTCAGAAGTATTACCCGGCGTGAAAATTTTGTCAACCCACCACAAACCTCCAACGCCGTTTCAGCATTCACCACCTCGTCTCCCGTCTCCCGTCTCCCGTCTCCCGTCTCCAGCCTTTAACCCCTTGACACCCGCCCTTCCCCGCCATATACTGAGCCCGGCTTCATCAATCGTAGTTTACGCCGAGGCTTTACAGATGATGTTATTACTTCGGCAATTAAACATATCAACGGTAGGGGCTGCGCCGTCGCGTAGAGACGCAAGATTTTGCGTCTCTACTACAGGCATGCCCCGCCCAATCGGGCCCAGCATGCTGCGCCCCTACACCAGGGTTTTACATGTTTAATTGCCGAAGTAATACGCGCCAGCCGCACATAGAGCAGAAAGCAAAGCCGCTTCCGCAGCCGGGAGCGGCTTTGCTTTTTCGGAGCCTACTGTAACGAGGTATGTATGGGCGATAACCCGGCATTATTCGAAGATTATGCGATCCGTAGAATCTATGATGAGAAAACCGAAACCTGGTACTTTTCGGTGGTCGATATCATCCGGGCTTTGCTGCAGCAGCCGGATTTTCAGGCGGCGCGAAAGTATTGGAACAAGTTGAAAGAGCGGCTGGTTAAGGAAGGAAGTGCCGATCAAACTTCCGCACTGGCCAAACTTTCAACCCGCCAGATTGCCGAGACTATGGCCGCAACCGGCATGAATGAGAACAAGGTCGCGGGGAAGAATGGGGCGGCATTGCCCGGAAGGCAAGGGTGGAGCTGGAGGAAAAGACCGGCAGAAGTGTAGTGACCGGGGAGAGTTTTCTGCCGCCAGGGAAGAAGAAGCTGAACAAATGATATTTAGCGAGAGTGTCTCGCGTCAAGGGTTGACCCTACGCATAGAAGGTTACGAGTTGCAGCTGAGGACACAGGCAAAAGCTGCCGGAGGAAGATGGAATCCAGAGAAACAGCTCTGGTTTGTGAAGTACGGGAGAAACGCCACTGGAAAAGCATATACATATAGATGACACATGAAATTGGGAATCGGGTAAAAGCATCTACAGGTAGATGCCAAACAGATATCTACATATAGATGCAAGCATATACCTGTAGATGCTTGCATCTATATGTAGATACATAATGTCGTCTGCTCAATTACATATGTTGAACTAAACCGCTTCGCGGTAACTATAAGGAAATAAAAGCAAAAGGCTATTTAAAGGCAAAAACTGAATAAAGGCTAAGAACCATATTAGGCGGCTTCTGCGGAGGCTGCCTTTTTTGTTGCCAGATCGGGACTTCTCCTTTCATTGTAAGTTTTTAACAGCCTGAGGGCCGAAAAACCAAACAAAAAGGAGAAAGCATCATGACCGACCTGAGACGAAGGATGATGGAGGACTTGCAGCTTGCCGGGTATTCGCCGAAGACCCAGAAGAGCTACCTGGATGCGGTGCGGGGACTGGCGAAATACTACATGCGCTCACCCGATCAGCTTTCCGAAGAG
>JACOUQ010000034.1 GCA_016177775.1 Geobacter sp. | reverse complement strand
CTCGGCTCCGGGAGCCAGCGCGTTTATCCAGTAACCGCCTATCTCGGTGTCGCCGGTGGTGATCGTTGCGTCCGTTGACAGGTATACTTTAGCGTAGTGGGGGTTCCACGTGTTGCCGTCCCCGATGTTCTTTACCTTCACTGTTACAGTGACCTGCGGCGATGAATCCGTGTCCGTGTCCACTGTAGTGGAACCGGAGACCGATGGCACGATTAGGTCGGGGCCAGAATTATCAAACGATAAGATGCCATCTATGCTTCCAGCTAAAATGCTAGTCGGCTGCGGCAAAAGGAATTTAACGACATTCGCCTTCTGGGAACTATTTCCCTCGTTAAACACATACCACCCATCCCCCCACCAATCCGACCGAAATATCCCGCCATCCGCAGTTCCCGCCACTAGCGAATTGGGATTTTTCTGATTTATGGCTATCGACAGGACGTTGAGGCTTCCCAGTCCATTATTTATCTGTGTCCATGCATTGCCGCCATCGCTGCTCTTGAAAATCCCGGCATCGCTTGTCCCCGCATAAAGCGTGTTCGGCTGTTGTGGGTCAATTGCGATAGAATTGATGCTCTGGCTCGCCAACACTAGGCGATTCCATGTAGCGCCGCCGTCGATGCTCTCGTACAGGCCATCGCCAGTTGCAACGTAAACGGTATCTGTCTGCATCGGAAGCGGATTCAACGCCGGATTCGCAGAAGGAAGGACTATTTTTCTAATATCAGCGGATGCAAATACGGTGGACGTCAGGATCTGCCAGCTTCCCCCCCAGTCAGTGGTCTTGTATATCCCGTTGTTCGTTGCAGCAAAGAGAATCGCTGAATTGTACGGGTCAACCGCAATGTCTCTGACAAATAATCCGTCCAGGCCAATTGGCGACCAGTTGGATCCACCGTTAACGGTCTTGTAGATACCTCCACCGTTAAGGCCAGCGTAGACTGTGTTCGGATTCGCGTTGTCCATGGCAAGGGCGCGTATCCCCTGCCCCGCGGGAAGCCCTGTATTTGAAAGAACCCAGACGCCGCTGGTTCCGGTATCCTTATATACTCCCCCATTCGCAGTTCCTGCATACCATGTAGTTGTAGTGGTTGGGTCCTCTACCAGAGAGAGGACCTCCTGCCCAGACAACCCGGCAGGCGCCCAAGCTCCATGAACAGGCGCAATCCAGGAAAGAACAAGAAACAGCATGAGGCCCAGTAATACCCAGTGATTCTTTTTCATGAAATGGATCCCCCTACGAAAGATATTTCAATTCACAAAGGCTGTACTTGAAAAAGTCCGTTTATGCATTAAAAACAAAAAAAGCCGCTTCTTCAGCAAATGGCTGAAACTAGCGGCTTTCGCGCAATCACTTTAAATCGTCTTTCCAGAGGGAAAACATCGCGCACCCAATACCACAATAAATATCAATGAATGTCAGTTTATTGCATTTCCACAATCGCAAGTCAACACAAATTTGAGCCTTCAGGTAAAGTATAGCGGCTAATGCTGCCGAATCCTTCTTGACAGGCAAGACGTAAACCCTGAGAATAGTGGCCACTACAGAACTCCAGCAGAAAGGAGCATACCCAATGAAACACTCCCGCCTCACCACCGGTCAGGAATACCCCATCGGCAAAATTCTCTGCATCGGCAGGAACTACGCGGAGCACATAAGGGAACTGGGAAACGAGACGCCGGAGGCGCCAGTGATCTTTATGAAGCCCGGCACCTCGGTGATTTATGAAGGGGAGGAGATCGTCATACCGCCATATTCACGGGAATGCCACCACGAGGCGGAACTGGCGATTTTGATCGGGAAGGAAGGGAAAGACATCCCGATTGAAGAGGCTCTGGAGCATGTGGCCGGCTACGGGGTGGCTATAGACCTGACTTTGCGGGACGTGCAGGGGGAATTGAAGAAGAAGGGGCTGCCGTGGGAAATCGCCAAGGGGTTCGATACCGCCTGCCCGCTTTCGGATTTCGTGCCGGCCGCAGCGGTGGCGGACCCGCAGGAGCTGCGGATCCGCCTCACCGTGAATGGCGAGGTGCGCCAGGACGGCTCCACCTCGCTGATGATTCATTCCGTGGCCGCTATCATCAGTCACATGTCGGGGATATTCACCCTGGAGCCGGGGGATGTAATCCTGACCGGCACCCCCGCCGGGGTCTCGGCGATCAAATCCGGAGACCGGCTCTGCGCCGAGATTCCGGGGGTGGCTACACTCCGTGTGAGCGTCAGGTAATCAGGCGTAACGGGCCTTGCCGAATGCCAGAACCGGGATGAAGATGAAGCCGAGCAAAAAGAGGCCGATCCCGAACAGGGTCCCCTTGCCGAACCTCTCGGCCAGGGAAAGACTCACGAGTAGAGCTATCACGACCCCAACGACCGGCACGAACATCAGCAGGAACCACCACCACGGCTTCCCGGCGATCTGCACCAGGACGTACATGTTGTAGATCGGGACAATCGCCTTCCACCCCGCCACACCAGCCTTTTCGTACATCTTCCAACACGACGCGATTATCACCAGCAAAAACAGCAAGGCCGCAACCAGCACGCCTATGCCGAACGTGGGACTTGCCACCATTTTGACCGGCTGCGGTTGTTCTGGGGGAGCTGGCACCGGCTTGGCTGCGGGAGGCGCCGGCGGTTTGACTAGTTGCGCGGTACCGGCAGCCGGCGCCGGCTTCTTCGCGGAAGTTGCCGCTCCATGCACCGCCGTCTTTGCAACCGGCTGTACAGCAGGCCTTGCCGGCACTCCCTTGACAGCGGAAGTATTTTCCGCCGGGGCTGCGGCAGGCGCCTGGACCGGCGCGGACGGTGCGTGCTTTCTTCTTTTCAGCTTCGCCTTTTTCCTGGCCTTTACCGGTTTGGCTGTAAAGGTCTTGTCCAGATCCACTTCGTCCTTCTGGATATCCAGCAGCACATCGCGATTGACCCGCACCATCACCTTTCCGTTGGTCTTCCAGAACGCCTCGCAGTCAATGATGCCGCCGTCCTTCAGGTATACCGCCTTCTGCTGGGCAGACTGAGCGGACGCAGCGAACAGCACGCAGAAAAATACCGCCATAACCAGTCTTGCGAACATCCCACCCATAGATCCTCCGTTGAATGAATTCAGCGAAATCTTGTCTCAATGCGCAGATCACATTAGTTAATCCTAATATTTATATTCTTGCCTGCGTATACGCTCAAGTTATATTATTACTCTAGATTTTATTCGAGGAGAACAAAATGGAAGCGAACAAACAGTGTCCTGACTGCCAGGGCGAAATGCTTCTCTTCCCAGGCTGAGGCGGCCTCTTCTGGCGGTGCCAGAAGTGCGGCAAGAAGATTTCCTTCCAGAACGGAGATCTGGCCTCCTGCGGCTGCGGAGAGGAGTAACATCAAAAAAGGGGCTATGGCAGCCCCTCTTTTTTCTTCTCCTCGCCGATCAGAACTGAATCCCCACCTCTCCGAACGGCCCCGCAAATTCCATATTGCCCTTGACGTCGCTCGTGTCGATCTTCAGCTTCTCGTACCGGTAACCGCCTGCCGCGAACAGGTGGTCGAAGAAGATGATCTTGCCTCTGCCGATCAGGTCGTAGTACTGATTCCCGCTATAGGATACGCCTCGCGCCTCACCTTCAAGGGCAAGCCAGTCGACCGGCCTGATCTGCACCCCGGCGTATACCATCGGAATGACGTATGTGGCCGACTTGGACTCGGTGCCGACACCGGTCTGGCTGATTTCCGCCTCCATGTCGATCAGGCGGCCGTTGATTCCCAGATCGATGTTCAGGACATCCATGGTCACGGTCTTGAGGAGCGGAATCCCGTAGTAGAGCGCGAGATCGTAATGATTCAGCTCCAGCTCGGAGTGAAACTGCGTCCCGCCGGTATAAGTCTTGCCACCGAAGGTGAAGCTGCCGCTCTTGCTGCCGTCCCCCTCGAACTTCATCGGGGTCGCCATCAGGTAAATCCCCGGGACAAGCGGCAATTCCAGCTTCACACGTCCCGTTACCCGTGTCTCTTCATCGTATTTCAGCTCGTCCTCAAGATTCAGGCTCTCTCCTTGATAGGAGAAGGTCCCCTTGGGATCCTGGTTCCAGACCCCGACCGCCGCCTCGAACCCGACTGCCCACGCGGAAGCTGCTGCTGAAAACAGAATTACCGTCATCATCGTCAGGATTGTGCGAACTCTCATGATATCCTCCTTTGCCGAGATGCATGATATTTCGGAAACCATAGCCCATTTTAGGCCAACTTGCAAATAAAGACGCAAAAAGCCCCGGCTTGCCGGGGCTTTTTCATTTGTAACATCATTTTGTAATTTGAGTTGGGCTCAGCTCCTGCTCACGTTTGCAGCCTGCGGCCCCTTTGATCCCTCGATGATATCGAAGGTCACCTCCTGCCCTTCGCTTAGCGACTTGTAGCCTTCACCCTGGATCGAAGAAAAATGGACGAATACGTCCTCACCCTCTTCCCGCATGATAAACCCGTACCCCTTTTTGTCATTGAACCATTTCACCACACCCTTTGTCATTACTGCACCCTCCCGTGTCTGCTCTAAATTGCCCGACTGTTTCCGGGTTTAAAATCTTGGGTTGCCGCCCGGTAGAATCGGGCATGGAAATACGCATAACATTAGCCTTCTTTAAGCATTGTTTTTTGTTTAGCATCTTGCTTGAACAGTGTCAAGAAATAAAAAAAGGCGGCCCCTTTGCGGAGCCGCCCCATTTGTGCTTCATTGCATTCTGCCTTACTTGGTCAGGTCGACAGCCTCGCCAAGCGCGGCGTGGGCCGCGGCAAGACGCGCTATGGGCACGCGGAAGGGTGAGCAGGATACATAATCAAGCCCGATCTTGTGGCAGAAAATGACCGACGACGGGTCGCCGCCATGCTCGCCGCATATGCCGAGCTTGATCTTGGCGCGGGTCGCGCGCCCCTTCTCGCACCCCATCTTCACCAGCTGGCCGACGCCGTTCTGGTCCAAGGAGACGAACGGATCTTCTTCGAGGATGCCGCTGTCCACGTAGAACGGCAGAAACTTGCCGGAGTCATCGCGGGAGAGGCCGAAGGTGGTCTGGGTCAGGTCATTGGTGCCGAAGGAGAAGAATTCCGCTTCCGCGGCGATCTCGTCGGCGGTCAGGGCCGCGCGCGGCAGCTCGATCATGGTGCCGATCAGGTATTCGATCTTCACGCCGTAGCGCCCGATCACCTCTTCGCAAACGGCGACGGCGTTGTTTTTCAGAACCTTAAGCTCCTTGACGGTGGCGATGAGCGGTATCATGATCTCCGGGACGATGGTGAACCCTTCGTTCTTAACCAGCTCGCAGGCCGCCTCCATAATGGCCTGGACCTGCATGTCGTAAATCTCGGGGAAGGTGATGCCGAGGCGGCAGCCACGGTGGCCGAGCATCGGGTTGAATTCGTGAAGGAATTCCACCTTGGATTTCAGGGCCTGGACGGAAACGCCCATGGTCTTGGCCAGTTCCTCGATGTCCTTATCCTCGTGAGGAAGGAACTCGTGCAGCGGCGGGTCAAGGAGGCGGATGGTAACCGGCAGGTCCTTCATCTCCCGGAAGATGCCGAGGAAATCTCCCTTCTGCATGGGGAGAATCTTGGTGAGGGCCTTCTTGCGCCCCTCAACGTCGGAGGAGAGGATCATCTCCCGCACCGCGGCGATCCGGTCGGCGTCGAAGAACATGTGCTCGGTGCGGCAGAGCCCGATCCCCTCGGCGCCGAATTCACGGGCCACCTTGGAATCGTGCGGGGTATCGGCGTTAGTGCGGACCTTTAGGGTGCGGAACTTGTCGACCCAACCCATGAGGATGCCGAAATCCCCGGTCAGCTGCGGCGCGACCGTGGGGACTTCACCGACCATGACCTCGCCGGTGGAGCCGTCCAGGGTGATGATGTCGCCCTTTTTCAGGACAGTGCCGCCGTTGGTGGCGAAGCATTCGTTCGCGTAGTCCACCTTGATGTCGCCGCAGCCGGCCACGCAGCATTTCCCCATGCCGCGTGCAACGACCGCAGCGTGTGAGGTCATGCCGCCGCGGGCAGTCAGTATCCCCTGGGCCGCGTGCATGCCGTGGATGTCCTCCGGGCTGGTCTCGACCCGCACCAGGATCACCTTCAGACCCAGCTTGGCCGCAGCCTCGGCCTCGTCGGCGGTGAAGACGACCTCGCCGGAAACCGCGCCGGGAGAGGCCGGAAGCCCCTTGGCAATCACATTTCTCGGGGCCTTGGGGTCAAGGGAGGGGTGGAGCAGCTGGTCAAGCTGGGAAGGGGCCACACGGAGAACCGCGGTCTTCTCGTCGATCAGTCCCTCCTTCATCATGTCCACGGCAACCTTCACGGCAGCCCTGGCGGTCCGCTTGCCGTTGCGGGTCTGGAGCATGAAGAGCTTATCCTTCTCGATGGTGAACTCGATGTCCTGCATGTCCTTGTAATGGTTCTCCAGAATTGAGCGGATCTTCACCAGCTGGGTGTAGCATTCGGGCATTACCTCTTCCATAGAGGGGAGGCCGCTGTCGCCGTTTGCCTTGTTGATCGGCTGGGGGGTACGGATGCCGGCAACGACGTCTTCGCCCTGGGCATTCACCAGGTACTCGCCATAGAAGTAGTTATCGCCGGTGGAAGGATCGCGAGTGAAGGCAACGCCGGTAGCGCAGTCGTTCCCCATGTTGCCGAACACCATGGACTGGACGTTCACCGCGGTCCCCCAGTCCGCCGGGATGCTATTGAGCTTGCGGTAGGTGATGGCGCGCTGGTTCATCCACGAGCCGAACACCGCGCCAACCGCGCCCCAGAGCTGCTCCTGGGGATCTTCCGGGAACGACTGGCCAAGGGTTTCCTTGATCTTCGCCTTGAAGTCACCGACCAGTTCCTTCCAGTCGTCTGCGGTCAGCTCGGTGTCGAGGTGGACCCCCCTCGCCTCCTTCTTCTGCTCCAGCAGGTGCTCCAACGCATGCTTGTCCATCCCCATGACCACGTCGGAATACATCTGCACGAAGCGGCGGTAGGCGTCATAGGCAAAGCGGGAATCGTTCGCCTGCCTGATGATCCCCTGCACGGTAATGTCATTGAGGCCGAGGTTCAGAATAGTGTCCATCATGCCCGGCATAGAGGCGCGGGCACCGGAACGGACGGAAACCAGCAGCGGGTTTTCCGCATCGCCGAACTTCCGCCCCATCAGCTCCTCCACCTTGCGGAGGTTGGCTTCCACTTCCGCCTTGAGGCTGGCGGGATACTGGCGGTCATTCTTGTAGAACTCGGTGCAGACCTCGGTGGTGATGGTGAAGCCGGGAGGGACCGGCAGCCCGATGCTTGTCATCTCCGCCAGGTTGGCCCCCTTGCCCCCCAGAAGGTTCTTCATCTCCGCGCGCCCTTCGGCTTGGCCGTTGCCGAAGAAATAGACATACTTTGCAGCCATTGCTCTCCTCCTTGTTTGTGGGAACGCATCACAGGAAAACGTTCCATTTTTATTTCCAGTCAAAACTAGTTTATCAATATTAAATATTATTTATTGTCATTCAAGCAGCTTTAGTCAGATTAAAACATCAAAAAAGCCGCTTGCCTTTCGGCTAAGCGGCTATTTTCGCAAAGTCTGCGATGTCCCGGAAGAGGCCCTTTACTTCCTGCAAAAGGGCCAGCCGGTTGGTTCGCACCCGTTCATCCTCGGCCATTACCATGACCTTGTCGAAGAAGTCGTCCACCACACCCTTTAGGGTAGCGATCTCCGTCAGGGCTGAGAGGTAGTCATGATCTGCGACTTTGGTCTCCACGATATGTGAGACTGCATGGTAAGCACTGTGCAACGTCTTCTCCGCCTCCTCCTGGAAAAGGGAAGGATCGACTTCCGCCGTAATCGGTTCCTTGACGATATTGCAGACTCGCTTGAAGGCAACGGCCAAGGGCTCGAAGTCGGGGCGATTCTTGAAATCCGCCAGGGCCCGGATCTTGGCGGCGGCGTCCACCAGAACATCGAATGAGACCGCAACCACTGCGTCCACCACGTCAGCAGGGTACTTTTCAGCCATCAGATTGACAAAGCGCCCCTCGATAAAGCTCCACACGTCACTAAATACTTCTTCGCGTTTTCTGGTAAGTTTAGATTGAAGCTGATCAAGTGCATGGCTGACCAGCACTATAAGAGAAAGAGGGTACCCTTTGTCGAGGATGATATTGATGATGCCGAGAGCCGCGCGGCGCAGGGCGTACGGGTCGGCCGAGCCTGTGGGGATCAGCCCTACGCCGAAGCAGCCGCAGATGGTGTCGAGCTTGTCGGCAATGGAAACGAAGGCGCCGATATCGGACGACGGCAGCTCGCCGCCGGCCTGGGTCGGGAGATAGTGCTCGGCGATGGCGCTTGCCACCTCGGCGTCAATCCCCTGGAGCAGTGCGTACTCGCGCCCCATGATCCCCTGAACCTCCGGGAATTCCCCCACCATGCCGGTCACCAGGTCCGCTTTGCAGAGGAAGGCCGCGCGGGAGGTCTTCTCGGCCACGGCGGGATTCAGCTGTTTGGCAAGTCCTTCGGCCAGGGCGCGGAAGCGTTCCATCTTCTCGAAGGAGGTCCCGAGCTTTTGCTGGTAGACAACGCTTTTCAGGGACTCCACCCGCTTTTCCAGAGGTACCTTCTGGTCCTCCTCGAAGAAGAACCTGGCGTCGGAGAGTCGCGCCCGCAGGACCCGCTCGTTCCCCCGGACTACCACGGACGGGTCCTCGGTCAGGGTATTGTTGATGGTGATGAAGCCGGGGAGCAGCTTGCCGCTTTCGTCCACAATGGAGAAGTAGCGCTGATGGCTCCGCATGGAGGTGATGAGGACCTCCTTGGGAACATCGAGAAATGCGGTTGCAAAGGCCCCCTTTACCACGCTCGGGTACTCCACCAGATAGGTGACCTCGTCGAGAAGCCCCTCGTCCGGCAGCAGATGGCCTCCGGAAGCCGCGGCCACGCGGTGGATCTCCCGGCGAATGATCTCCTTGCGGCTTGCGGGATCAGGAATGACGAAGTGTCGTTCGCACTCCTCCAGGTAATGGGCAAAGTCGCGGACAGGAAACGTATCGTTGGCCATGAAGCGGTGGCCGCGGGAGACGTTGCCGCTTTGCACGCTGCCAAAGGAGAAGGGCACCACGACACCGTCAAAGAGGGCCACGAGCCAATGGATGGGGCGGGCGAAGCGGACGTCCAGATCAGCCCAGCGCATCGATTTCTTGAAGGGGATATTCCCGATGAGGCGGGGCAGGATCTCGGCAAGCAGGTCCGGCGCAGGACGGCCGCTCTCCTTTTTCACTACGGCCACATACTCGCCTTTTTCGGTCGCAATCACCTGGAGGGCCGAAACATCCACACCCTGCCCCCGGGCAAAGCCTTCCCCAGCCTTGGTGAGCGCCCCGTCCGGACCGAACGCCACCTGTTTCGACGGCCCCATGGCGGTGATCTCGGCATCGGGCTGAAGCGCCGGCAGACCGGTCACCACAAGGGCCAGGCGGCGCGGCGTGGCCAGGGTCTTTACCTCGTCGAAAGTCAGGCGGGCAGCCGAGAACTCCTTCTCGATGAGGAGCTTCATGTCAGCCATCGCCTTCGGCAGGAAGCCGGCCGGGATCTCTTCAGTGCCTATTTCAAGAAAGAGCTCTTTACTCATTCGTGATTCCTTTCAATACAAAATCTGCCACGGAGACACAGAGTCACGGAGGATTCACAGAGAATGCTTAACTTCAAAAAACGAAAACGGGATTTTCTCCGTGCGTTCTCTGTGCCTCTGTGTCTCTGTGGCAGGTTGTATTATTACTTCTTCAGCAACGGAAAACCCAGTTCCTCGCGCAGCTTCAGGTACCCTTCCGCGCAAAGGCGCGCCACGTTTCGCACCCGGCCGATGTAGGAGGCGCGCTCGGTCACCGATATGGCGCCCCTGGCGTCGAGAAGGTTGAATGTGTGGGAGCATTTCATGACGAAGTCGTAGGCGGGGAGCACCAAACCCTCCTCCACCAGGCGGATGCACTCCTTCTCGTACATCTGGAAGAGCTGCAGAAGCATCTGCACGTCGGCCTTCTCGAAGTTGTAGGTGGAGAACTCCACCTCGGTCCGGTGGTGGATGTCGCCGTAGCTGACCCCCTTGATCCACTCTAGGTCGTAGACGTTGTCCACCCCCTGGAGGTACATGGCGATCCGCTCGCAACCGTAGGTGATCTCAGATGACACCGGCTTGAGGTCGATGCCGCCGGCCTGCTGGAAATAGGTGAACTGGGTGATCTCCATCCCGTCGAGCCAGACCTCCCAGCCTAGCCCCCATGCACCCAGAGTCGGCGATTCCCAGTCGTCCTCGACGAAGCGGATGTCGTGCTTGTTCGGGTCGATGCCGAAAGCCCGCAGGGAATCCAGGTATAGGTCGAGGATGTTCACCGGCGAGGGCTTCATGATGACCTGGAACTGATAATAGTGCTGTAGGCGGTTGGGGTTGTTGCCGTAGCGGCCGTCGGTCGGACGGCGTGAGGGTTCCACATATGCAACGTTCCACGGCTCCGGGCCGAGAACGCGCAGGAAGGTGGCCGGATTGAAGGTACCAGCCCCCTTCTCGGTATCGTAAGGCTGCTGGATAACGCATCCCTGCTTCGCCCAGTAACCCTGGAGCGAAAGGATCAGGTCTTGGAAGGTCACCATCTCCTCCGTGACGAAAGGATTTTGCCGGCTGAATCCTCACAGATTCAAGCGGCTGTAAACATTGTTTGGCGGAAATGAAAAAACGTAGAATTTGCAACAGATTAGCCGCGCAAGAATACACTTTTCAGCGCGGGTGTGTCAAGAACTAATGAGGCGCTGACGGCTTTACGAGAGATTGTGGCAAGGGGGAGTCTGCGTCATCTCGCACAAGAAACCGATGGATTTGAGGGGTCGGTCGAGATGAGCCGTAATAGCCATGTCGAGGAGCCGACCAGCCTCTGCGGCCTGCTGCTCGTTGAACCGCACCACCCCGAATCTGCCGGTTCCGAGCGACTTTTGCAGCAGCATGACCGTTTCCCCTGCAATTCTCCCTTCATCTCCGCATTCCGAACAGAGAAGTCCCGAGGCCGAAGCGACATACCTGGCGCCAGGATCAGGCGGAAGACCCGCCCCACAGCGGGTGCACTGGTCGAGAGAGGGGCGGTAACCGAGTATGTTCAGGAGATTGATCTCGAAGAAGCGGCGGTCGGATTGGTCGTATGGTGCGCTCTCCAGGTGCGCCAGGCAGGCCGCCAGAAGCCGGAACAGTCGGTGATTTGCATGATGGTCGGGAAGAAACCGGTCGCACAGCTCGCTGGCATATCCGGCCAGGGCCAGAGTTGCCAAGTCGCGCCGGATGGCGGGGTGAAGCGTAATGATATCCGCATCATGGAGGATGCTCAAGCGGTCGTCCCTGAGGACGATACGGACTTGCAGACGGGCGAACGGCTCCAGGGCGCCGCCGAAGCGGCGGCGGCTAGTGCGGGCGTTGCGGGCGAGTGCCCTAATCTTGCCACGCTCCGGGGTGAACAGGGTTGCAATGCGGTCCGCCTCGCCGTAATCCATGACCGAAAGAACAATGGCTTCGCTTGATTCCTGATGCATGGCGACAGGGTATCACCGGAATGGAGGGGACGTCAATCATCGATGACCCATATCTTCTGGCTCCGCCGTTCCGGCCCCCAGTAAGTCCCCCCCACCCCCCTGAGAGGATCACGCCCAACTGCAACCCAGCCGGTGGAGCGTTCAAAACTGATGACCTTTCTGGCGGAAATCAGGTCGTCAAGACGGTTATCCTTCACCATGTCGTAGGTATTGTCCGCGTACAGGACCCTGATCAGCATGCCCGGTTTCTCTTTGATTACAGCAATGCCAAAGCATTTCATGGAGTTGAGCGCCTGCAAATTTATTAGAAATTTATAATATCGTACCCCGGTGCGCGCAATTGTCCATGAGTTTTTTCGGGATTCCGTGCATAAAAATCAGATTTTCACCAACTCGTATTTCTTGCTGCCAATGCCAACTTTCTCTGCGTGATCCAGCTGGATTTCCCAGTCTATATGGTGGTAAACCCCGCGGAATTTGTCCCCTCCCGGTTCATGGCCGCTTTGCAGGGCGGTGCTCTGGTTGCCTTGGGCGCCATTGACCAGGTCGGCGCACGCCTGGTCCAGGGCCACCGGATCGACGGAGGCGCAGATGCCGATGTCGTTCACGATCGGCGCGTCGGCATGACCGTAGCAGTCACATGCCGGCGACACCTGGGTGATGAAATTGATGAAGAGCGTCTTGTGCTCCTTGCCGGCAACCGCCCCCTTGGCGAACTCGGCCATCTTCCGCATCACCAGCGGAATCGACTCGTTCCACTGGACATTGATCGCCTTCTTCAGGCAGGCGGTGATGCAGCGTCCGCAGCCGGCGCACTTTTCATCGAGCACCCTTGCCTTCCCCTCGATCATGGCGATGGCGTTGTGGGCGCAGGCTTTCAGGCAGAGGCCGCAGGCAGTGCAGAATTTTTCCGCCACCTTCGGCGCCACCGTGGAGTGCTGCATCAGCTTCCCTTGGCGGCTGGAGCATCCCATGCCGAGGTTTTTCAGCGCTCCGCCGAAGCCGCATATCTCGTGGCACTTGAAGTGGGAAACCGCCACCAGGGCGTCCGCTTCGACGATCTCCGCGCCAATCGGCACTTTTTTGTATATCTCCCCGTTCACCTCCACCTCGATCTCGGTGTGGCCCCGCAGGCCATCGCACATGATAAGTGGCGCCCCGACCACGGAATAGGCAAAGCCATTCTCGATGGCACAGGCAAGGGCCGACACCGCCTCTTTCCGTTCACCTGGGTAGAGGGTCGAGGAGTCGGTCAGGAATGGCCTCCCCTGGCAGGCCTTGATTTCGTCCACCACCCGCCGCACGAATATGGGGCGCACGAAGGTGTGGTTCCCCCGCTCACCGAAATGGACCTTGACCGCTACCAGGTCCCCCTCGCTGATCCGCTCGGTAATGCCGCAGCTTTGCAACAGACGGCCGATCTTCCCGAACAGGTTTTCCTTGTGACCCGCGCGCATGTCGGTGAAATAGACGGTGCTTGGCATAAGACCTCCCTAAAGGCGTGAATGGTGAATCGTGAAAGGTGAATGGTGAAAGCTAACAAAAATCGCAACCTATGCTCTTTTTCACTATTCACTATTCACCATTCACGCCTCTCAAGCTATCACACCAATTCCCGCTTTTCAATGCCACCGTGCCATGGCGCAAAGTTATACTTGTGAATGGCGGGAAATGTGGTATTAATCTAGGGAAAAAGTTCCTTTCGGAGCCATGCCATGACGGAAACTCAGAATGTGCCGGAACTCTGGCTGATGGGGATCGGCGAAAAGCGTGAACGCGGGGATGTAATCAGGGGATACCTTGAGGAAGCCGGCTTCCGGCTTAGGCCGGCCACGCCCGACATGCTGGAGAAGGAGAAACCGCGCGGCATCATCATGGACATCTCCCCCTTTTCCTCGGACGGCTGGGGGCTCATCCTCCAGTTAAAGGGGGACCCGGCGACCCGCCAGATACCGATCCTCCCGGTTTTTCTCAGTGAAACCGGCAAGCCGGGGGGGATATTCCCGGTCTCGGGATTTTTTCTACTCCCCGTCGACCCTGACTACGTGGTCAAGATGCTCACGGTTCTTGGGCTGACAGATGAGACCGACACGTGGGACCTTCAGGCATTCATCATTTCCCGCAATGGCGAGGAACAGCTAGGCAAGCTTCTGCAGTCGCTCGGCTTCGACGTAGTCAAGGCCTACACCGGCCACGAGGCCGTGGCCCTCACCACCACCGGCGCCCCATACCTGGCCTTCTGCTCCATGATGCTCCCGGACATGTCCGCCTTTGAGCTGCTGGAAAAGCTCCGCCTCTACCCCCGCACAAAAAATGTGCCGTTCTTCGTCATGATGAAGGGTGAAATGAAGGAGGGGGAGAAACTCGCCATGAGCAAGCAGATCGAGCACCTGGTGAGGAAGAAGCAGTTATCCAAGGAAGAGTTCCTGGCCCATTTCAGAAGGCGGGGATGATGGGAGCTCCGCGGGTTGGTTCGCGTAACGCAGCCCAACCTTTCATTTCGATTACCCACACGAACTTTGGCTACAACACCAATCATCGCATATCTGGCTGTTCCAAGAGACTATGCACAAATAAGCCCGCAACAGCGGGCTTATTTGTGTGAAGCCACAGCAAACCAAGCTCTATTTTCTCACTGCACTCCATGTAGCCGCTGACTTCTTTGTCACCTTCCGAATCCCCCGCTTTTTTCTGGCTTTAAGCTTTTTAGTTTTGTGTTTCACCTTGGAAGACTTAAACGAAGACAGACCCGTTGTGCTCTTTATGACACTCTTCTCCCCGGAATCACCATTTTTTAATACAGGAGAATCGGTAGCTACAGGAGATGCCTTCTCAGCCTCCCTTTTAGCTTCCCCCTCAGACTTCTGCTTTTCATCGGGAGGAGACGTCTTATCCGGCGCAGAGACAGAATCTGCATTTGGTGATGGGGTATCCGAAGGTGGGTCCACCCGTACAGGTTCCTTATAAGAAGGCCTGGGAGTTGAGACTGGCGAGGCCGCGTCTTTCTTCTTCCCGGCATCTGCTGAAGCAGATTCGAAGACATAAGGAGATACCGTCAATCCTGTCAGCTGGACAATTCCTGTTTTATTGGAATTTGAGTTTTGATTGGAGTTAACATTCTGCCCGGATGCAGTTGCAGCAGCTGTCACGGTGGTTGAAGAAAGAGAAGTTGCCTGGCTTGTGCTCGCCACATCTGTGATGGACGTCACTTCGGCAGCTGTTGATTGGCTACCTGTCTGCTCTGTGGTTGCCTCAGAGTTATCAACAACAGTCGCGGATGTCGCTACGGTATCGATAGCAGCGACCAGACTGCCGCTCACCTCGGAGGAAAAGGCGCTTTCGTTCCCGCTCGTGTCATAGGCGGTAACGGCAACGTAGTAGACGGTATCCTTGCTCAGATTGAAGAGGTTGTAGTTATTGACGTTCCGTATGTCCACTGTCCTTGCATACTGGCCACTGCCTGTCCCGAAGTGTATCTTGTAGCCGGCAAGGTCCGGGTCGGTGCTGGCCTCCCATGTAACGGCAAGAGAGGTTTCCTTCTCGATAATCCTTATCCCGGATGGAGCTGAAGGTGGCTCCAGGTCCCCTTGGGCAACTTGCACTTTGACCCCAGTGATGCTCGATATCGGGGTAAAGGAATAGCTCCCCTTCTCCTTCATGTTTAATTCCGCACCGGTAGCGGTATTGCGAAGCAGGAAGGTCATCTTGTCCGGGATGCTCCCTTGGTTCCAGGCAATGGTTACAGGCGAGAGGCTGGTTTTTATCTCGAAATAAAACTCTTGGGGAAGACTCCCGCGCATGTCCCTGTAAAGCTTGTCCACTGACGACCCAGCCACATAGACCCGCAAGCCCGTATGGGGGAAATAGGCGTAAAGAGTCTCCCCCTCGAATGGCGAGGGGGAGTCCAGCCCCTGATCGTAGCCGTTGGATGCCCCCGCAGCGATTCCCATCGTGAGGTTGGTCCTGATTCCTCCCGAACTTATTGTCAGTGGGAAAGTCCAGTCTGCTCGGGCGCCAAGGGGCAATAGCAGTAACGCTAAAAGAATTGTAAATGACGTGTAGCCTCTCTTCATCTGTTATCCCCTATTGCATCGGCAGCGGCGGTATGATGATGGTGCAGTCCACGTCGGAAAGTATCCAGTACCCTTTCCAGGCCTCCAGCGCCCCTCCCTCTTGGGCGGAGTTGAACTGGTAGGCCCCGTCCTTGTATCCGAACAGTGTTGCCACCACCCAGCCGTTGTTTTCCGCATCGGCGATGGTGTAGTAGTTCCCGCCATAGAGCACCTGAAGATCGGCTATACCAACCTTATAACGGAATGGATGGCCGATCATGTTCCACCCCTTCTTGATGGAAATCAGGAAGTTGGCGTTGGGGGTTTCGGTTCCCGAGACATTGAGGTTCTTGCTGTTTCCGTACACCCAGTAGGACTTGCCGGGCTCGACCGTTGTAACTGCTTTGTAATCCTGGAGAGCAGGGTCCCAGAAGAAGAAGTAGTTGGCATAGGCCGTGATCGGTCCGAACACGGCCGATGGCGTATTGGGAACAGGGATGAGCGGCACGGAGAGAAGATTCGCCCCCGCACCTACCGGCCTGGGCGGGACCAGGAGGCCGAAAAGACTGAATGTGCTCGATGTCGCCCGTACGGTTTTGCTGGTCGTATCGACGATGGAGTCAAGCGCCTTCCAAGCTCCCGCCACGCTGTCGTAGTCACACAACTGCAGATCGTAGACCCTGACACCGGTGCCGTCCACTATCCCGTCGTTATTGTCGTCCCGGTACGCCACCTCGATGATGGCGGTATTGTTGTTCGTCAGAGTGTGTTGGCCGTTTGCATAGTTAATATCCAGGAAAATATTGCTGCTGGCATAGCCTTGAGGGACCAGCGCGGCTTTGGTCGCCGGGGCCGGTTCGGTTATGGTGACCGTGGTATCTTCGGTTAGGGACCCTGCGGGGAGCTTCAGCTTGGCCACGCCGATCGAGGTCGTCATGGCGATGTTGCTGTCCGCGTCCTTTGCCACACTCTGGCTCTTGGTCTGTTCGCCGTCCGCATTTACCGATTCGACGATATTCGCGTTGGCGGAATTCACAGCTACGGCAATAAACGGCGGATTTGCGTCAACTACCGATGCATTGCAAGTGGCGACAGCCCTCAACAGATAGTCGCCGTTGGCAAGGCCGGTGACATCCCATTGGATGGCATAAGGTGAAACGGCATCCGGATTCGGGTACGCTGTTGAATCGGCAGAAGGTATGGTTGTCCAGACACCGGTCGTAACCGGTTTGTACTGGAATTCGACCTGTCTGGTGCCGGCAGGGGCTCCCATGACCAGTTCCGCCGCCAGAGTCACCCTGTTGCCGCTTATGCTGGCGCCCGGCGCGGGAGTCTTAATAATCGCCGACACATTCCCCCCATTTGGGTCCGACACCGGCACAAAGCTGATTACCACATTGGTATTGGTTTCCTGGTTCAATGAGGTATCTTCAGCCCTGACGGCAAATAGATAAGGAGTGCCCACGGTCAGCGCGCCGGAGCTCCAGGTGGTGGCCGGATGCCGGATGGAGGCAACCGGCATGGAATAATTGATCGTTCCGCTGCCATTATCGCTGTAAATGTTGTAGTAGTTGACGTCGGGCGAGGCGGAGCGTATCCAGTCGAGCCTCACCTCACCGCCCGCCAGTGGGATGGCGGTAAGCTCGGTTACTCCTTTGGGCGAGACATTGTCAGTCGGGAACTTGGAGAACTGGTTGGTGTTGGCTGATACGTTCCCCGAGGTGTCCTCTGTCCGGAAGGTATAGTAGTAGGTGGTGCCGGAAGTGAGGGAAGTGTCTGCTAAAGCCGTATCTGACCCTGCATAGACCTGCGTGCCGAGCTGCCCCGCGATCGTAGATCGGTATATCAGTACCTTGGCGAAATCGACATCAACAGGGTTTGTCCATGAGAGGTTCAGCGCGCCGCCGGTCTTGGGGTCGATGATAGCGACGCTGAAGACGGTGCCGGGAGGCGTCATATCTGGCGCGGTCGGCTTTGCGGAAACCTGGGAGGTGTTTGTGGTTTCGTTGCCGGCGGTGTCCACCGCGCGGACCGTGTAGTAGTAAGTTGTCCCGTTGGTAAGGCCGGTGTCCTGCCTTGAGGCACCGGTAACATTGTTATAGGCGAGTACACCGAGGCTTCCTGCTGTAATTGAGCGATAGACGCGGATGAGGCTGAAGTCGCTGTCGGCCGGCTTGGTCCAGGAGAGGAGAACGGTACCGCCAGTGCCGGCATCGGTGGCGGTAATATTCCCCGGCACGGCCGGCGGCTGGGAGTCGAGGGTGGTTGCCGATACTTGGGTGGTGTTGATGGACTCATTGCCGGCGGCGTCCACCGCCTTCACCGTGTAGTAGTATGTGGTCTGGGAGGCGAGGTCGGTGTCGGTGTATTTGATGCCGGTCTGGTTGTCTGCCACCAGGGCGCCCAATTGTCCCGCCACAGTGCTGTGGTAGACATGGACGTGGCTGAAACTGCCGTCAGCAGGCTTTACCCAGGTGACGGTAAGTTGTCCCTTGTTCCCCAAATTGTTGACTTCCATATTGCTAGGGGGCTGAATAGGAAGAGACACGGCAACCGTCGCGCTCCTGCTTGCGGAGATATTCCCTGCCGCATCCCTGGCCCATGCGTAGACGGTGTGCGAGCCCGCGGCATTAAAGGTAAAGCTTGTCGGCGGGGTCGCCGTCCATCCAGTGAGGATTAGAGAAGGGAGAGTCGGATTCTCCGTAACGAGATACCCCGTCACCCCCACGTTATCGGACGCCGTAAAGTCAATTATCGGAACGGTCAGCGAATTTGCGGTTGCCGGCATGCTGAAGGCGGTGACCGCCGGCGGAACCGTATCCGCCGAGGTAGCAACGTATAGTTCGGTGCTGGAAAGTTCCTCGGCGGAATACCCTCCCGCCAGCAGCACCTTTCCGTCCGAGAGGAGCGTTGCGGTATGGTAATCCCTTGGAGAGGCGAGCATGCCTGCCATAGATGAGCTTCTCGTCACAGGGTCGTACAGTTCGGCAAAATATATGTAGCTACTATCGGTTTCCCCCCCTGCCAGCAGCACCTTCCCGCTGGGAAGAAGGGCAGCGGTGTGGAGCTTGCGAAAAATGGACAACTCTCCCGCCGATGACCAGCTGTTGTCGGCGTAATCATAGAACTCCGCCGAAATGAGGACCGTTGCCGCGCCATTTGCTCCACCGGCAACTAGGACCTTGCCGTTCTGCAAGAGCGTAGCAGTATGTATGCAACGGGGGGTGGCGAGGCTGCCGGCGGAGGACCAGCTGTTGGTCGCCGGATCGTACAACTCGGCGGAACCCAGGGAATTGCTCCCGCTGAAGCCTCCCGCCACAAGGACCCTGCCGTTCGGAAGAAGGGTCGCTGTGTGTAAATAGCGGGCAGCGCCCAGGCTTCCGGCGGAGGACCAGCTGTTGGTGGAGGGATCGTACAGTTCGGCGGAGGCAAGGGGGTAACTCCCGTAATAGCTGCTCCCCCCCTTGCCCCCAACCACGAGGACCTTGCCGTTATTCAGCAATGTCGCTGAGTGGTAACCGCGTCCGCCGGACAAGGTGCCGGCGGCAATCCAGCTGTCAGTCGCAGGATCGTAAAGTTCCGCAGACCTGGTATAAGTCGTGTCGTTCGTTTCACCCCCAGCGACCAGGACCTTCCCGTTGTTCAAGACTGTGGCGGTATGATGCCCCCTGTATGTCGCGGCAGCAGCCGCCGCTGACCAGTTGCCACTCTGGGGGTCGTAAATTTCGGCAGAATTCCGAAAACCGTAAATACCGCTATCTCCCCCGGTCACCAGAACTTTCCCGTTCTGGAGAAGGGCGGCGGCGTGGTACAGGCGGGGTATCGACATGCTCCCTGTGGTCAGAAATGGCGCGAACGGATCGATCTTGAACGTTTTCCAGTTCACCTGCTCGCTGTTTCCAATTGTGTCCCTGGCAAAATATTTCAGCGTCGTGGTCGTGGAGATACTGATGGGGACGGTATAAACGGCCGAGCTTGTCGTCGGTGTCGAGCCGTCGGTTGTGTAATAGATGGTCGCCGGCTCATTGGCACTCAATGTGACGGTGAGCGCGGATGGATATACCCCGGCGTCGGGGCTGGCCTTGCTTGTAGGAGCAGTGGTGTCGATGACATAAACGGCACTCTTTACAATCTCGCTGTTCCCGGCTGCGTCCCTGGCGAAGAACTTGAGGCTGGTGGTTGTCGAGATGGTGAGCGGCCCGCTGTAGACGGCGGACGATGTGGTCGGCATCGAGCCGTTGGTGGTGTAATAAATGGTGGCCGGCTCGCTGGCAGTGAGGGTCACGGTCTGGGCGGCATTGTATGAGGCCGCCGCCGGGGATGCCGTGGTGACGGGGAGAACCGTGTCGATGGTATATATCTGGGTGTTGACTGCCTCGGCGTTCCCCGCCGAGTCTATGGCAAAGAACTTGAGGGTGGTGGCGGTAACGGCAATCGGCCCGCTGTAGGCGGAAGACGATGTTGTCGGTGTCGAGCCGTCGGTGGTGTAGTAAATGGTGGCCGGCTCGTTGACGCTGAGGGTAACGCTCCGGGCCGAGGTATACATTCCCCCGGCGGGGGATGCCGTGGTAACGGGGGCGGTATTGTCCGAAAGTGCGATAGTGTAGGTTTCCGCCTTCACCCCCTCGCTGTTCCCCATGGCGTCCCTGGCGAAGAACCTGAGGGTGGTGGTGGCGGAGATGCTGATCGGGCCGGTGTATTGGAGCGAGCCGGTGGTCGGCGTCGAGCCGTCGGTGGTATAGTAGATGGTAGCCTGCTCGTTGGCGGTGAGGATAACGAACTGGGCCGAGGCGAAGGTTCCGCCGGCGGGTGAGGCAGTGGTAACGGGAGGATTGGTGTCAAGAACTCCCACCGCCAATACCTTCCGGATACGGTTGTTGGAAGAATCGGCAATAAAAAGATTGCCGGCGCTGTCCATCGTCACGCCGGTTGGATATCTCAGGCTCGCCGCAGTGGCCGCGCCGCCGTCGCCGGCAAAGCCGGCGCTCCCGCTCCCCGCCACGGTGCTGATGATGCCTGTTGCGGCGTCCACCTTCCGGATGTGGTTGTTGGAAGAATCGGCAATGAATAGGTTGCCGGCGCTGTCCATTGTCAAGCCGGCTGGATATTTAAGGCTCGCCGCGGTGGCTGCACCGCCGTCGCCGGCAAAGGAGGCACTTCCGTTCCCCGCCACGGTGATGATATTGCCAGTAACGGCGTCCACCTTCCGGATGCGATTGTTGGAAGAATCGGCAACGAAAAGGTTGCCGGCGCTGTCCACCGTTACGCTGGCTGGATTATTGAGGCTCGCCGCAGTGGCCACGCCGCCATCACCGGCAAAGCCGGCGCTGCCGCTCCCCGCGACGGTGCTGATATTGCCGGTGGCGGCGTCCACCTTCCGGATGCGGTTGTTGGAAGAATCGGCAATGAATAGGTTGCCGGCGCTGTCCATTGTCAAGCCGGCTGGATATTTAAGGCTCGCCGCGGTGGCCGCGCCGCCGTCGCCGGCAAAGGCGGCGCTCCCGTTCCCCGCCACGGTGCTGATGTTGCCGGTGCCGGCAGCCATCTTACGGATGCGGTGGTTGTTCTTATCGGCAATGAATATGTTGCCGGCGCTGTCCATCGCCACGCCGGCCGGATAATTAAGGCTTGCCGCGGTGGCCGCGCTGCCGTCGCCGGCAAAGGCGGCACTCCCGTTCCCCGCCACGGTGGTGATGATGCCGGTGGCGGCATCCACCTTCCGGATGCGGTTGTTGTACTGATCAGCGATGAAAAGGTTCCCGGCTCCCCCCACCGCCACGCCGGCGGGACCATAGAGGCTCGCCGCGGTGGCCGCCCCGCCGTCGCCAGACCAGTTGAGGCTGCCGTTCCCCGCTACGGTCGTGATGATGCTGGTGGCGGCATTGACCTTTCGAATGCGGTTATTGTATACATCAGCAATGTAAAAATTCCCAACACCGTCCACGGTTACGTCACTTGGGCCGTATAACATTGCATTGGTGGCGGCGCCTCCATCGCCTCCATATCCGGAGTAGCCACTTCCCGCCACGGTGCTGATCACCCCGGTAGCGCCATTGACCTTCCTGATGGAGTTGTAGCCATACTCCGCAATATACAGATTGCCGGCAGAGTCGACGGCCACGGATCTGGGCATGGCAATCATTGCAGCTGTGGCGGAACTACCATCGCCATAATGGCCGCTATTGCCATTTCCGGCCACGGTGGTGATCACCCCTGTCACCGCATCCACCCTGCGGATGCGATCATTGTAAGTATCCGCGATGAACAGGTTCCCGGCGCCGTCAACTGCTACTCCCTGCGGAGCATTGAGGCTGGCCGAGGTAGCCGCCCCGGTGTCGCCGGAGTAACTGCCGACGCCGTTTCCCGCTACAGTGGTGATTACGCCGGTTGAGTTGTTGACCTTTCGAATGCGATGGTTATACATATCCGCAACATACAGGTTCCCAGCACTGTCAAACGCAACCCTGGTAGGATACTTGAGGCTCGCGGCGGTGGCCTGGCCTCCATCGCCCGCATAACCGGACATCCCATTGCCGGCTATGGTGCTAATTATCCCTGACACCCCATCGACCTTCCGAATGCGATTGTTACTGCTGTCCGCAATGTAGATGTTCCCGGCATTGTCAACGGCCACTCCAATGGGGCCGGAAAAGCTCGCCGAGGTGGCCGGGCCGCCGTCGCCGGAAAAGCCGCCTGTCCCGTTCCCCGCCACGGTGGTGACGATGCCGGTCCCGGCCGCCACCTTGCGTACTCTGGCATTATAGGTGTCGGCTATGTAAAGATTCCCTGCGCCATCCAAGGCAACGCCAAAGGGGCTGTTAATTCCTATTTCCACAGCCGCGCTCCCGTCACCGCTCCCTCCACCGGCCACGGTAACGATGTCCCCCGGTCCGACCGCCAGGCCAGTTCCAGCGGTAACGAGCCCGATGAGGATGGCGGCGAAACTATGGAAGGAAAAGATATTTCTGCTCTTCATTGGTCCCTCCTGAAAACGATATAGCCAAAAATAATCGAAAATAATTGATCAAAAAATAACGTTAGCTCACGCAGGTTCACCTCTTCATCACAAACACCAGCTCCGTCCCCACAAACCGCTTTTTCCTGGCGCGGATAAGCTTGGTGGCATGCAGGCCCGCTTCACCGTCGCTGTTCCGGACCACTTCCCCCAGGCTCTGGAATGCCTTGCGCTCGCCAAGCAGCGCCAGGGCGACGAGGGCCGCGGTCCGGACATTCATGGCCGGGTCCTTTGCGGCAACCTCGCTCAACGCTGACACGGCCTTCTCTTCCCCCATGTCGCCAAGAGCCAGAGCAGCAGCCTCACGGACAACAGGGCGCTTGTCCCCCAAAGCCCCGATCAATGACGTTCCATCAGCCCTCTCACCGCTCTTGCCGAGAAGTTGAATGGCGGCAACAACGGTCTGCTCCGGAAACCCGGCAAGCTGGCCCGGCGCCCGGCGAAGGTTCCGCTTCTCGACTATCTCCATCAGATAGGGAACCGCGTCCTTCCGGTTCAGCGACAGGAGCAGGTTCACCAGCTCGACCGGCTGGTCCGAGGCGGGGATGGCGGCCTTGATCAGAGGAACCGCCCGTTCCTTCATTACCTTGGCCGCTCCCTTCAGGGCTGCGAAACGGATTTCCGGGTCGCCGTCCTGCGACAGAACCGTCAACTGCTGTTCGGCAGCCGCGGATGTCGTGGCCTCGATGGTGGCGAGCAGTTCCCGCCTGGTCCAGGCGAGGCTCGGGTTGAGTCGAACCGCCCTGGTTATTGCCTCCAGGGCCGTTGCCTGATCACCCGCGGCCCGCGCCACATACCCCATCCCCATGTGAGCATCCAGGAGGTACGGCTTGAGATTCAGCGCAGTGCCGAATGCCTTACCGGCACCCTCCCGGTCCCCCCTCGTAAGCCGGGCCCAGCCGAGGTTAACCCATGCTTCGGCGTAGCGGCGGTCCTCTGCCACGGCCTTTTCCAGGAGTTTGATCCACTGTTCAAACTGCGGGCTGGATTTGGAGACGCGAACAAGGGAGAGTTGCTGCTGGTACTCGTAACCCTTGGCATTCAGTTCAAATGACTTGAGGCTGGAGGTTTTTGCGGCCAGTATCCTTTCCCGTTCCGCTGGTGAAAGCTTAACCCCCTTCTTTTCCAGCATGCTGATCACGAGTTGTGAGCCCGCAGCAGGGAAACGTCCCAGCGGTGCGGAAACGCTTTCGCAATACAGCTCTTTCCCGGTCCTTGGATCGATGGCCCGATACTCGACGGTCAAACCCTCTTCCGGGGTGCCGCGATACTGGCCGAGCCATACCTCGTCGATCTCAATGCGCCTGGCGAGAGCAACGGCTTCATCATGGGCCAGAAGGCTTATCGTCAGGGGGGCCTTGTCGGCAATAGTGATGAAGTCTGGGAATGTCAGAGTCCGGATACTCCCGACGTGCCAGAGATCAACGGTCATGCTGTCCTGAAGCCCCAGGGAGAACCAGTCTAGACTGACAACACCGGTTTCGTTCCGTGGCGGGAATACGGCCAGGGAAAAAGCATGGCCGGAAACCGGCGCTACTGTAACCAGTACCGCCAGCGCTATGCAGATCGCCGCTGCTCTCATTGCTGCCATATCCTCATCTCCAGATCCGCCAGACGCCATACAGGGAGATGCCGCCGATGGTCACCCAGTTGACGACATCATTCCAGATCGGTGTCGACGGCGGCGGAGGGGGCGGAGGAGGCGGGGCGCCGGCCCAGCGGACCAGAATGAAAGTGTAGAAGCAGAAGAAGGCGGTGCAGATAATACCTTTGGTAATGTGGCGTTTCATTACTTCCCTCCAAGCATCGTGAATGACCCGTTTGTCAGGCTTGATTTGCACTAATTTCCCGCTGGCTATCAGGTCCCCCTTTAAAAAAGGGGGATTTAGGGGGATTTGCCTTTGATTGTCGCTGAAAAATCCCCCCTTGCCCCCCTTTCTCAAAGGGGGGTAACTTACTCAAGACATAGCCGTCCAGGACAAACCAGAGGAAAACCGGGACTGCCAGAAACGTGCAGCGTGCGGCCCAGAGCATGTCTTGTACCGAACCTTGAGGGGTCTGCCATTGCAACAACAAACCGACCAGCGTCACTTCCGCCAGGATCATGGTCAGCAGAACAGAGGTCCCCAGAACAAGGCCACGAACGGTTTGCTTCCAGCTGAAACAGGATCGCCCGGCGGAAACGGCAAAAGATGTCGCCATTAGCCCCCAGAAAATGGCGATGGCAAGCAGGTCCTGCCAATAACTGACCGAAATGCCTGCGAATGGGTAGAGTACCTGACCGCCGGCTGTGGCGACCAAGGAGTCGCTCACCCGGCTGATCAACCAGATACGGTTGTCAAATGAGATGTTTTGCTGCGCCAGGAGCATGATGACATCGGCGGCACGGACCAAAAGCCGCATACAAGGCTCCTTTACAAGGGAAAGCCCGTACATTGCGACCGCAACGGTACCAAGGAAAGGGTACGCGATCCGCCATCTGATTTTCCCCTCTACCCAGGCTGCCCAGATGCCGATGCAGAGGAGCACGAACACCGGCTGCCAGAAAAGGTCATGGAGATAATCGAACAGCTGGCGGTTGTGGGCTCCGATTACGCCGATGACGAGCAGGCGCAGGGCGTTCGCCAGGATGATGACCGTGTTGGCGAGTACAGTCCCATGCAGCTTTTGGATTCCGGTGCGGCCTGGACATAAAAGGATGGCGGCCGTCACGAGAGCCAGATAGTGGAGCGCCGTGCATTCCAGGATAAGTCGCATGGCAAAGCCGGAAACCGTCAGCATGCCGTCGCTGTAAACAGCATTGATGTGGAACCAGCGGCCCAGAGTGACTACGAGGTTGCCGGTGAAATCACGGCTGGCGTCGAGGAGGGATGCGGGGAGTGAGGTGAGGAAATAAGGGAAGCAGGCGCACGCGAGCATCATGCCGAAAACCGGCATGCGACCCAAGCGGCGCCTGATAACAGGGGGGCATTGCAACACAAAAGGCATGAAACATCCTCTTCGGCGGCTCGGCTGCCCACACATGCGGGCCCGTGGCTCTGCGTCCCCGGATTGCTCCGGGTTTACTCTTTTCGGAGAATAAAACAGTGATCGATGCAGTTGAATCTATCCGTTTATGTAATTTTGCTGACACTCATTTGCCGAAAGAACCTAATTTTTCCATTACCATTGTGGCCTCCTTGATCGGCATTTTTTTGCCGCCAAAGGTCCCTGTCTCGCTGGTTTCCAGCGATCTCCAGCTACCCGAAACACTGCCGTCAGCGGCGGCGATAGCGCCGGTAAGGGATGCTGCGGCTTTGCCCGAGGTTGCGTCGATCAGGCCAACGGTGAACTGGGCGCTGTCGGCCGCCTGCATATTCTGCACATTCCCTTTGGCATAGTACGAGTACGTCCCGTCATTTGCAAAGCCAACGATGGTTCCGTCTGCATCGACCCCGAAGAGGCAATAACCACTCGACGTCGTTCCCCTGAAGTCCCCAAAGTAGAAGCCGGCGTAAGGGCTGTCCGATTTTTTCCCGCTCCAGTTGGAGGTGCGGACCTGCTGCTGGATCATGTACGAGAGCGGATCCGCAACTTTGTCAGGACTTTTCTGCCAAAAACGCTCCAGGGATCTGATGCTCCCCGAAATGTTGCCAGCGCCATCCAGGGTCGCCTTGATGACCCCCATGGCCTCGCCAGACGCCTCCGCCCGGAGGTCGCCGGTGGGGCTGACCGCGCCGCCGATGTAATAACTTCCGCCGTAGATGTTGTAGGCGGTCCCGCTGACACTACCGTCTGCCTGAACATTGATCTGGGCGCTAGTGTCATTGTTGATGGTGGCAAAGTAGCTGCCGGTGTATCTGGCATCAACTGCGGTCATCTTGAAGCCGTTCATCCCCCCGGTTTTCTCAACCCCGCTTTCTGTCCACTTGCTGGTAATGGAAATGGTGCCGTCAGGCGCCACTGTGCCGGTCCAGTATACTGTGGCCAGCACGGCCCCCTCCTTAACTTCGGACTTACCCACCAGGGCGCCGGTCGGGGTGACGGTTCCTTTAATACCATAGTATTCCGCGTAGATATTCTGGACGCTGCCGTAAATATTCCCGTCGGCATCGATGGTTATGCTGGCAAAGGTATCGCCGTCCGACAGCACATAGGCGCCGGCCAGCCCCTGGCCGAGCTCCGCAAGACTCTCGGCCAGATGCTTCTCTGCGATTACTGCATCCACCAAAGTTTTGTCAGGGGCCACCTGGGCAACTACAGTCGCGAGCTGGGCGTCGTTGGCGAAATCAAGGCTCTTTCCAGCGGCCGCTATCGTCACTGAAGAGGGAATCACAATTTCGGTGGCATCGCCATTGCCGTTGACGGTCAAAAGGAAGCGCACCATGTTCACGACCCTGACATCGGTTGCCGTGGCTGTGGGATCTACCGCCTTCACAAGTTCGACAGGGGTTATGACCGGCGCGCCGGCGGCCTCCCCGAGGACAACATCACCCACCATAAACTTGACCGGTTTGCCCACCTCATAGGTAAAGACACCACCAGCCTTGGTGGTACCCTTGATGCCGCCGGACACGTAGGTAAGGCCTTCAACCGGCGCGTCGACAAAGACACCTTGCGCAGTCGATGTGCTCGCGCTGCCGCTACCGCCACCGCCGCAGCCGGCGAGCGCTGCGAATGCCATACAGAGTGCCATCAAGCGTGACAATACTTTCATACACTGCCCCTCCTGTTCATTTCAACAATCAGACATGCACGAATAAAAGTGTTTGGAGAGAATGGCGTATACGGGGTTACGGATAAGGGTACAGATGAGGAGGAAGGCAATTATAATGTTTTAACCTGATTAGAACCAATCTCCCGCTATAGCGACAAACAGTTCCCTCTCCCTGAGGGAGAGGGCCAGGGTGAGGGGGATATGGTGGATTAATCGGATCTGCTGCCCCCTCATCCGGCCTTCGGCCACCTTCTCCCTCTGGGAGAAGGGTTCAGCTGGAAATCAGTACTAATCAGGTATTTTAATCACATGTAGGAGGCAAAACAGCGAAGGTTCAAGCGATAAGGAGGGAGTTGTAAATCTGCTCGGTTTTCCTGGACGGGGTGATGCCCAGCGACAGAGCCAGGGTCTTCCTGCACCGCTGATAGGTGCTTACGGCTTCCCCCTTGAGCCCCGCTTCTGCATAGAGCTGCATCAGGTTCTGGTAAAACTCCTCGGCGGTGTCGTCGACTTCGAGACCTTTGAGGTAACAGGATATGGCTTGTTGCAGGTCGATCCTGGAACGATAAATCCCCCCGACAGCTACGATATTGCGAATGAAGCGGCTTTTCAGGCTCTTGCGCAGACTGAGTGCCCACAGTCTGTCACCATCCTCGGATAGAAAATCACCACGGTAGAGAGCGAGTCCCTTTTCGGCGAGACGGAGTGCCTCTGCTTCGTTGCCTGCCGCCGCCTTCTGCTGCGCGGAGGTCAATGTCCCATCAAAGGCCCAGGCATCGACCCAGAAATGGCGGCGGTCCATGACCAGCTTCCCATCTCGCAACTGGAGCGCTTTCTCTACACCCAGGATTTCACGCAGGCGATGGAGCGTTACCTTGAAGGAATTCTTCGCTGAATCACCATCCGCCTCCGGCCATAGCAGGTCGGCCAGTTGCCCCTCTGCCGCTTCTGCGCCCCCCAATGCCACCAGCGCCTTCAGGAGCTCCAGCGGCTTTTTCTGGACCTTTCCGGAAAATTCGAGCGGCATGCCGTCTCTCTCGATTGCAAAGCGCCCCAGCGTGTAAATCCGGACGGGCCAAGGCCAGTTCTCGATGTGCAGTGGCGGTTTTTCTGGCACAAGGTTACGCCGCCTGATCAGCTCCAGAACATAGTCCACTTCGATCCCGGCTTCCAGGGCCTTCAGGCAGAGGCGGGTCGTGATGGGCCCGATCCACCAGGAAAAGTTCATATAGCGTCCGGCGCTCCCTATGGGGAGGGCTTCGCGCAGCGTCTCGATGCATGCTTCTTCCTTACCTGAGTCCAGGAGAAAATAGGCCTTGACCATGAGATTCCGATACAACAGGAGCGGTGTTTTAATTGAGCGGGCCATTTCGATGGATTTTTCCAAAGAAGACATTGCTTCGTCACGGTTTCCGCTCAAATAGTTGGTCTGGGCCAACGCAGCATGAACGGTACTATGCGTAAACGGACCTCCCAGGTGTTCAGCCGTTTCAACCGCAGTCTGGGCATATTCAAGGGCGCGCACGGGCTCACCTGCGAGAGCCGCCTGCCAGGCAGCAACGTAGCAATAGTGGGCCATGTTCATGTGTTGGGTACGATCGACCCGGGCGATGAGTTCGTCGAGATACTTCTTGCCTGTCCGGTAATCACCTTCCCCCAGGTAGGATATGATACCCTGGAAATAGAGCATGAAATCCCAAACATGCACGCCGCTCTGGTTGGCAATGCGCAGTCCTTCCTGAAACATCATCTGCGCTTCCAGGGATGATCCCGCCACCCACTCCTGAAAGCCTCGCAGGCAAGTCCAGATAATACGCGCCAGCGGGGGGAGCTCATCACCCTCGTTAGGCGGCTGTAGGAGATCCATGACCATGCCGAGCTTCGTGTGATCGCCGGTCCACCACAAGTGGTAAAGGGCCAGTTGGTTCCCCACCATGATTCTGTATGCGGGGTCGCTACCGCCTTGGGTCAGGGCAAAGATGCGCTCGGCCCAGGCATCGATTTCCGGATGCTGCGGCATGTGAAACATAAGAGCGCCAAACACGCTGCCGGCAACTCTTCCTTCGATTTCTTCCGAAGGAAATTGGGGATATCGCCGCATCAACTGAGTCAAGCGCTCGATCCAAATATCGAGCCGCGAGAAATCAGCCCACTCATAAACTATGGAGTCCACGATGCCGGACCAGCTCAGATACAGGCCGGCTGCGTCCTGTCGGGCATCGAAGAGGGGAAATGCCCTTTCAAAGATAACCCTCGCCTCGGCAAATCCACAGGTCATCTTGCAGACCCCCTGCCAATAGAGGAGGTATGGTGCTTGCTCCAACAGGGAAGGCGGCAGGCAATCGAGCCATTCCAGAACCGTTCGATTACGCCCTTGGGTTACCAGGGTTTGAGCATGCCCGAGTATGATGCCGGCGAGCCTTTCCCAATCTTCGGCATCGATGCAGAGGGAGGCCGCCTCCTCTATTCTGCCCGACTCCTCGAGAAGCTCCGAGGCAGTCCGCTTGAGCCGGGCAAGGCAGCTGGGCTCATAGGTGGAATCCAGCTTATTGAGAAGGTATTCGCGGAAAAGGGGGTGAAAGCGGTAGAGGAGCTCCCTGTCATGGCGCTTTTCAGTGAAGAAATTGGAGCTGTGCAGTTCCTCCAGAATCCGGGCGGCATCGGCATTATCCGCCAGTTTCTCGGCCAGATTGGGGGCAATGGTCGGCAGCAAAGCCGTTTTCAGCAGGAAGTCCCTGATTCGCACCTCTGCCTTATTGAAGAGTTCTTCGGCGAAATAATTGAAGATGTCCTGCTGGGGCCGTTTCCCTTCGAGCCATTGCTCCAATTCATCTGCTTTCCCCCTCTCCAGAAGAAGCACAAGCCCTGCCACCCACCCCTGGACTTTCTCGTGGAGCCGGCCAGGAACCCGCCCCCATTCGCCGGATTTATCATGCAGCTGGACTATCCCCTCGGTCTCCTCGGCGGTGAGACGCAGCTCATCCCAGCCAACAAAAGACATCTGTTTGCCGGCGCAAAGGCGGGCCATTAAAGGAGGCGGATCCTTCCGGCTGACAATGACAACGTTGATCCCGCGCGGGACCTCGGTTAATGCGTGTTTGACAACCTCATGAAAAATCGATTCTTCGCCGACCTCGTGGTAGTCGTCGAGTACCAGGACGTATGGAGGGGTGAGGCGACCGAAAAGGTTCTCGAACCAGCGGCGGGCAAAGGTGTTGAGAGCTGTTAGATGTTCGGGGGTAAGGTGGGGAAGGGAGTGCTGGTTGAGGGGAGCGGCCCTTTCTGCTGCCAGGCCGAGGTAGTGGAACAGCGTGGCGACGTCCGCGTCCCCTTCATCCACTTGGTACCAGAGGCAGGGAAGCCGGCGGACGTCGAGATAGCTCGCCACCAGGGTTGTCTTCCCCGATCCCCCCGGACCGCTGATCCAGACGACCGGCCGCTCCAGCGCTTCGTCAAGGAGATGAAACAACCTCTCGCGCTGAAAGATGCCCGACACCCTTGGCCGGGCGATTTTGTTGACCGGCGTCTGCGCGTGACCCATGACGACCTCTTTGGCCCTTTGAGGCGGTCTGACGACACCAAGGGAAGTTTGCGTTGCTTTATACAACAAGTCCCGGCCGTATACAACTTAAATGGCTTTAACCATCGCCAAGCAACAGGAAAGATAAGGTTGATTACAGCTTCACGGTTTTATAAAGAAAATTCTTGAACTTGTAGAACCGCTTCCGCTCCGCCTCGTCCGCCTCCGGGTCGCCGGCTATGGCCTTCAGATGCCGGGCGATCTGCGGCATGGTCTTCCCTGCCGCGGACCGGGCATTTTCGACCACCAGCCGCACCACGTCCCGTGAGATGCAGCTTTCCGAATACGGCTCATAGACCGCCTCCCAGAAATCCTTGCCACGACCGATTTCCTCCAGTATCTGGGCCGCCACCTGCCCGGCCAGCTCCACGGTTGCATCAGTGGTTGTCTCGCGGACACCGTCGTTGACTGCCCGATTGATCTCCTTCGCCGAAATCACCCCCCCCTTGCGGAAAAAGAGCGCCCGCAGGAGGATGCTCCGCAATTCGCGAATGTTCCCCTTGAAGTTGTGGTTCATCAGGAGCTGCTTTGCCTCGTCCGAGAGGACCGGCACCTTCTCCCGCGCCTCCTCCTTGCCGCGATAGGTGTGATAGAGCTTGCCAAGGAAGTGGGTGGCCAGGTCCGGGATGTCCTCCCGCCGGTCGTTGAGAGACGGCACCCGCACTGAGAGCTCGGAGAGGCGGTGGTACAGGTCTTCGCGGAAGTTACCCTTGCGGATCTCCTCCTGGAGGTTCCTGTTGGTGGCCGCCACCAGAAGCACCCGGCTGAACCGCTCCTGGTTGTCCCCCAGCCGCACGAACCCGCCGTTATCCAGAAAGCGCAGCAGCTGCACCTGGGTCTTGGGGTCGGCGTCCCCGATCTCGTCCAGGAAGACGACCCCCCCCTGGGCCACTTCCAGGATCCCCTTCCGGTCGCTGTAAGCACCGGTGAAGGCCCCCTTCTTGTGGCCGAAGAGTTCGGAGTAGGTCAGCTCCCCGCTGTAGGCGGCGATGTTCGTCTTCTTCACCGGCAGCTCCCCGCTCGGGTTCAGCTCCTTGCGATACATCTCGTTCAGCTTGCTATACAGGTTGTTGAAGAAGAATTCCTTGCCCGCGCCGGTCTGCCCAAGGACCAGGATGGAGGGAAGGCCGATGGTCGCCTCCTGCATGACGTTCCTGTGCCAGATGGCGATCCGGTTGGAGAGGGGGACCGAGACGATGTTGATGAAGTCGACGATCTCCTGGGCCTTGCGGCTGATGCCGATGATGTTCCCGAGGCGGTAGGATGATATCTGCGGGTCCTTGTAGGCAACGTCGCTCTTGAGCCGGGTCACCTCCCCCTGCAGCCGCTCGATCCGCTGGATGTCGGAGATGTGCCGGCCAGTGAGGAGCGCGATGATCTGCAGGATGCGCCTGTGCTCCTCGGTGAAGTATCCGGGCTTGAGCGAATTGAGGCAGATGACCGCAATCACCTCGTCGTCGCAGATGACCGGGACCGCTATCTCGCTCTTGATCAGCTCGCTCATGGAGCGGTGAAACCCCTCTCCCTTCTGCTCATCCTCCACTCGGGCGATGATCCGCGGCTCCTTGCTCCACGCCACGAATCCGGTCAGGCTCCGCTCCTCCAGAGGGAGCTCCGCCCCGCCAACCTTGAATGGCGGGATGTGCTTCTTCAGCCACTCCTTGTTCTTGGCGCCGACGATGATGCCGCTCTCGTCCTCCACCACCAGCCACTTGATCCCGTCCCGCTCCTCCACCACGGCAATGCTCCCGGTGTCGGCCCCGATAAGCTCGGTCGCCTTGGAGAGTATCTTGGTAAGAAACGGCTGGAGCGCCTCGTTCCCTTCCCGGAGCAGGTCGGTGATCTCCGCCAGCACCTTGATCTCCAGGTGTTCGCTCCCCACCTCGTGCACCACCCGCTCCACCATCTCCGCATGGGACTGCATCAGGCCGGTCTCGAAATCGGAGAAACGCGAGAAGTCGCGGGTAAAATAGCTCACGATGCAGATCACCCGGCGCGTGTGGGGCTCGTAACGCGGCACCAGGTAGAGCGAGCGCAGGGACATCTCCTCGGTGAGCGCCCGTTTCTGGAGGGTGTGGCGCGACAGGTCGGAGATGAAGAGCGGCTTCAGCAAGCGGTGGTCGGTGATGATCCCGTCAGCATTCACATACTCTGAGATCAGCGATTTCCCCCGCTTCAGGGCGATGGCCCCCTGCCGGTCATACTGCGTTTTCAATTCCGGGTCGGCGGAATAGCTGGCCAGTATCTCCAGGGCACCTTCCCCTCGCCCACCCTGCACCGGCACCAGGACCGAGGCGAGGGAGACCCGGTCGATCAGCTTCACAGCTGACCGCACCATGAGGTTGGCGGCCTCCAGCCGCTTGTATTCATCGACCCGCCGGGCAAGAAGGAGTTGCTGGTGATAGGTGCGGGCCTGCTCCAGGCGCTCGGCGATCTCCGCCAGGAAATCCTCCAGCGCCCCCTTGCCGGAAGAAGAAAGCACCCGGTCTTCGTGGTCCAGGTCGATGCAAACCACGCCGATCGACTTCCCCTGGTGGCTGATGGGGAGGAAGCTCGCAGCGCGGATATTGAACCGCTCGGCGAATTCGCGGTCCAGGGGTTGCCCATGGCTCACGATGTCCGTGGTCTGGGTGTAGGTCTGGGAGACGAACGCCCTGGAAACCATGGCGTCTTCGGAAATTATGGGAAAGGTTGCCTCCCGGATCTCCGCGGCAAAGGGGCCTGCGGCATAGGCGCAGGAGAGCGCGCCGCGGGTCAGGTCCTCCAGGTAGATCCGGACCCGCTCCCGTCCCGAGACCAGACTCGCCCCCTCGGCAACCGCGAAAAGCATCTCCTCCAGGTTTTCCTTGGCATAACCGCCGATCTTCTCGCGCAACTGCGCCAGGCGGACTTTTATGGATTCCATATCGTCCTCTGAGTAATTTTTTTACACTATGTGATTACTTTAAGGGAAAAGGGGGAGGAAAGTCAAGGGGGGGAAAGGCGGGGACTGGGGACTGGGGGAAGTAAAGGATACAAAAAGGTTCTGGCAATTGCCAGTCCCCAGTCCCCAGTCCCCAGTCCCTAATTAAACCCTTTGCGAATCTGATACAGCTCTTCCATGTTCAGGTCGTTGAGTTCGTAGTATTCCCGCTCCAGCTCTTCCACGTAGAAGCGGTCGAGGCCGGAGTTTTCCAGGAAGTCCTCGCGCAGGGCAACGTCGCGGTCCGTGATGATCCTGGGGAGGAGGTTGTGGAGGTAGATGGCCTCCTTCTTGATGGTGAGGATGGTTTCGTGGAAGAGAGCGTCGGGGATTTCGACGGTGTAGAGCTTCTTGTGGCGCAGCTCCTCGGACACTTCCCGCTTGAGGGCATCCTGGTCCGCCTTGGTGGTGTAACGCGAATAAAAGTTGCGGATACGCTCCCGCACATGCTCCAGGAGCAGATAGAAGAGGCGCTCCTCCTCGTTGACCTTTTGCAGCTCGGCAACCAGAGCCTCGATGGAGATGCGGTTGTCGGCGATCAGCCGCAGCCCCCGGATCAGGGTCTTCAGCTTGTGGGCGCCGTATTTTCCCAGGTACTTGTTCTCGAAGAGGCCGTCGAAGAAAAGCTCCTCGAAGAGCCCCGCCTTGAGCGTGTTGAACTCCCGCTTGTTTCCCAGGATACTGCGGATCATCTCCTCTGTCACCCGCACGTTCTCCATGAAGGCCAGCTGGCTGATGATGGAAGCGGTGGTGTCGTAACGGTCGAAGTAGGTGATGATGTAGGAGAATCCCTCCAGGATTGCCAGATCGGCGCCGTCGCGGATCTTCTCGTCGCATGCCTTGCTGGTGTCGAGCAGGAGCTCCTCGAAGGTGTGGTCGCGATTTTCCGCGGCACGCTTCTTGGCGTGCAGCAGCTTGATCATGTCGTCCCGGTCGATGGTGCTCTCGATCTCCCGTTCGCTCAGGAAGAGGCCGACCAGGATCTGCCGGGTTTCGGCGATGTAGTCGGTCTCCTCCAGGTCGACCATCTTCTTGTCCTTCTTCAACATCTCATCCAGCATGTAGAAGAGGGCGCCCGGGATCTTGTTCCGCACCGAGAGGGTCTTGAGCCGCGTCAAACGGGCGTTTTCCAGCTTATTGATCTCACCCCGGCGGTGGCAGTCGATCAGGATGTTCTTGTACTCGTCGACGATCCGGCGGTTGTCCGGATGCTTGTACATCACGTCGATCCTGATCCGCTCCTGCTGGTAGCGGTCTATGCCGTACTGGGCGGCCAGGGCATTCAGGAGACAGAAATCGTCGTCCGCGATCTTCTTGCTGCGAAAATAGAGGGAATGGAACAGCTCGAGGTATTCCTTGTGCTTCTTGTGGACCAGCTTGAACAGAAAGAGTTGTGCCTTGGGATCGCCCAAAAGCGTCAGCACCCCTTGGATCAGAGTGTTCTCGTCCCCCTTACCCACCGCGGGAGAGCGCTTGATCGATTTCCCCAACAGCTTGACGGTCTCTTCCTGCCTCCGGTTCAGAGCCCCCTTGAGGCGGGAGGAGTTGACGAAGAAGAAATAGTTACAGACCGCATTCCCTTCGAAAAATATCTTTTCGTAGTTTATGGATCCCGCAGTCTCGTCACTGAAAGTGAGAACATCATGCTCGTAGCGGGCGCCGTACATGACCAGCCGGTTGACCACGTCGCCCTTTGCCAGGTCCGCCAGCGGCTGGTCCACGCCGAACATGTACTCGCAGAAAGAGCCGCCGCTCCCCTGGTGACGGATGCCGTCGCTTTCCAGCACGAACTCGTTGCCGGGGGAGAAAAAGCGCAGACTGCCATCCTCGCCGCTGTTGTAGAAATACCGCTCGTGGGCATCGGCGCCGGCCACAATGGCGTAATACTCTACATCGTTCGTGATATGTCCGTGGAGCCTAATGTCCTTATACATGCGCACCAGTTCGCAAGGTTGATGAAAGCTTGTATATCCTACTCATGCGATTTTTGCAATATTTCTCAGTCTGCAAGTTCGATCACCATGCCATCGTAGGCCAGCTCCACGCCGGCCGGAAGCCTGGCGGTGTCGGCGTAGGCGACCTCGTGGGAGAGATGGGTGAATATCGCGCGACCTGGCTTCAGTTCCTCCACCACCCCCAGGGCTCCCTCTATGTTGAAATGATTGCTGTGGGGGGTGTAGCGCAGGGCATCGATGATGAGCAGGTCCAGGTCCTTGAGCAGTTCCCTGGATGCATCCGGGATGGCGCTACAATCGGTGAGGTAGGCCATGGTGCCCAACCGGAAGCCGGTTGCCGAGAACTCACCGTGCGTGAGGGGGACCGGCATTATTGTCAGGCCGAAGAGGTCGAAAGGGGCATCGACCTGGTGCGGCTCCAACAGGGGGGCATAGCCGGGGAGCTCTCTCCCCTTGAATATGTATGCGAAATTCGCCATGATGACGTCCATGGCTTCCTTCGCAGCAAAGCATGGAATCAGTCGGCGGTGAATGAAGTGGAAACCCCTCAGGTCGTCGATGCCATTGATGTGATCGGCATGGGAATGGGTGAAGAGTACCGCGTCGATATGGGGGACCTTTTCGCGCAGCGCCTGACGGCGCAGGTCGGGGGATGTGTCGACGATGATATATTTCCCCGCCTCTTCGACCAGTATCGAGGAGCGGGTGCGCCTGTCGCGGCGATCTTCGGAAGTACAGACGGCACAACGACAGCCGACCATCGGCACCCCGGTGGAGGTGCCGCAGCCGAGAACGGTGACCTTCATTGTTTCGAATCCTTTATTCAGGCGATTGAAAATCTATAGCGCAAAGTCAGCGGGACGGAAAGAAAAAAGTAATTATGGTAGAATTTCAGCACCACTGGAGGTTACAACGATGAAAATAGCCCTCATAACCCCTTACTACTATCCGGCAGTGCGCGGCAATGCCGTCACCGTCCGCAGGATCGAAAAATGCCTGGTGAACATCGGCGTCCAGGTGGCTGCCCTCGCCCTGGATGTCCGGACAGCGGAAGAAATCGCCCGAATAGTGGCAGAGGAACGCCCCGATGTCATCCACGCCTTCCACGGCTGGGCAGGGGGGAGGGTTGCCAGGGTAATCTCCGCACAGACCGGCATCCCGTATATCGTCACCCTCACCGGTACCGACGTCTATGAAGCCCTGGAGGATGGCCGGAAGACCGAAACTCACGAGGCGCTCAGAGATGCGCGGAAACTGGCCGTTTTTCACGACAGCGTCAAGAAGCGACTCACCGAGCACTTCCCGACCCTTGCGGAAAAGACCGTCGTCATTCCCCAAGGGGTGGAGATCCCCGGCGTGGACTGCTCCGGCATCGGCGGTTTCCCCTTTTCACCTGGCAAGCTCACCTTCCTCCTCCCTGCGGGGTTGCGGCCGGTAAAAAATGTCCTCTTCGCTCTGGAACCGCTTGCACGGCTCTTCGAGCAGGAGCCGCGGGGGCGCTTCGTCATAGCAGGGCCGATTATCGACCCCGATTACGCGGCCGAGGTCATGGTGCAGCTGGAACGCTACCCGTTTGCCCACTACATCGGCGGCATCGGCCATGACGCCATCGGCTGCCTCTACAACAAAGCCGACGTGATTCTCAACACTTCTTTATCCGAGGGGGGGATGGCCAACAGCGTGCTGGAGGGGATGGCCTTTGGCAAGCCTGTGCTGGCCGCTGCCATAGAGGCTAACCGTTGGCTCATCAAGGACGGGATGACCGGGTTTCTCTATCATGACGCAAAGGAGTTCCTGGAGAAGGCGGCGCAACTCATCGCAGACGATGAACTGCGCAAGAGACTGGGCGAACACGCCCGCGGACATGTCCTGGAAAATTTTGCGCCGGAGAAGGAAGCGGCGGCGTATGCGAAGCTTTATGAAACGGTGACCGGAAAATCGAGAGTGAGCGGCGAGAGTTAAGAGCGAGAGTAATAAGCGAATGAAGGATATTAAGGCCGTCACATTGTTGTTTAAGGCCTATTGCTCTCGCTGTTTATTTTCGCTTGTTTCTCTCGCCTTTTCACTCTCGACTCTTACTCACGCCTTCCAGGAATTTCTTCACCATCGGCGCGAAGGTTTCGTGCTCCAGCAGAAAGGCGTCGTGGCCGTAGGATGAGGGGATGAGGTGGTACTCGACCGGCTTGCCAAGCTTTCCCAGCACCTTGACCATCTCCTCGGTCTGGTAGGGAGGGTATAGCCAGTCGGAGCTGAAGGCAAAGAACTGCACCGGCGCCTCGACCCGCTCGAACGACTCCTCCACCGATTCATACCCCCATGCTGCATCATAAAGGTCGAGGGCCTTGGCCAGGTAAAGAAAAGAGTTGGTGTCGAACCTGTCCACGAAGTTGTAACCATTGTAGGAGAGATAACGCTCCACCTCGAACTGGCCGAAGAAATCGAACAGTCCGTCCCTGGCGGAAAACCTGCGGCCGAACTTCTGCCACATCGACTCGTCGGAGAGAAAGGTGATGTGGCCGATGCCGCGGGCCAGGGCGAGGCCGTCCTTGGGGTTTTTCCGGTATTCACCCTTTCTCCAGGTGGGATCATTGAAGATCGACCAGCGGGCTACGGCATTGAGGGCTATGGCCTGCGGCGAGGGGCGGGCAGTGGCTGCCATGACAATGGCCGAGGCAATCCGGTCCGGGAACTGGGTTGCCCACTCCAGGGCCTGCATCCCCCCCATGCTCCCTCCCAGAACTGCCAGAAGCCTATTTATCCCCAGGTGATCGATCAGGAGCTTCTGCGCCCGCACCATGTCGCGCACCGTGATGACGGGAAAGGAGAGATTGTAGCGCTTGCCGGTCTTGGGGTTGACCGAAGCTGGGCCGGTGGAGCCGAAGCAGGAACCGATGACGTTGGAGCAGATGACACAGTACCGGTCGGTATCGAGAAGCTTTGCCGGGCCGACGACGGCATCCCACCACCCCGGCTTCGGGTCGTCTTCCGTATACTTGCCTGCCAGGTGTGCGCTCCCGGTCCAGGCATGCAGCACCAGGATGACATTGGAGCGATCGGCGTTGGGTGTGCCGTAGATCTCGTAGGCCAGTGTTATCGGCCCGAGAATCCGGCCGCTCTCCAGCTTGAGATCCTGGTCGAAGGTTATGAATTTTTCCTCAACGATGCCGACTGACATGCAACTAAAAAAGCCCTTTCTATGTGAGAAAGGGCTTTTAATCCGGCGTTTCCAAGCACCTTTCTCATCTTCGCCTTAACGGCAGGATTTAGCACCTGGCGCCCGCACAGGCGGGCCGGTTGCTGTGGCTTCACAGGGCCTTTCCCTCCACCACTCTTGATAAGAAAGCTTCGCTTCGTCTCGGGGCAAAACCCCGTGACGAAACGAGACTATTCGATTGTCGTTTGAAGGATACGGCAGGGGGGGAGATTTGTCAACGGATTCTTCGACCGTTTCCGTTAGTCACACAAAAAAGGGGAAATCTTCGTGATTTCCCCTTCCGGACTGAACCGCGGGACCACTCAGGCGGCGTTCCTGTGCGTAAGCAGCGGCGTCAGGGCGCCCCGCATCTTTCTGAGGGCATTCTCCTCGATCTGCCGGACCCGCTCCCGGGAAATGGAAAAGCGCTCGGCGATTTCCTGGAGGGTCATGGGATTGTCGCTGGTGACGCGCTTCTCGATGATGAAGCGCTCCTTCTCGTTCAGGTTGCCCAGCGCCCTGGCGACTTCACCCCGGAGCAACTCCCCCTGCTCCACCTCGGCAAGGAGTTCTTCCTGGTTCTTCCGGTCGTCCGCCAAGGTCTCCAGAAGCGTCAGGCCGTCGGCCCCTTCCACTTCAGCATCCAGCGAGCAGTCACCCCGCAGGCGCAGGTTCATCTCCTCCACCTCGGACTCCTTTACATCGAGAGAGAGGGCGGTTGCCTTCAGATCGTCCCCGCCCATGAGGTTCCTTATGGCACTTTTTGCCTGCTTCAACTTGAAAAACAACTTTTTCTGCGCCTGGGTGGTGCCGATCTTCAGCAGACTCCATGCGGAGATGATGTAATTCTGGATGTAGGCCCTGATCCACCAGACAGCGTAGGAGATCAGCCTGACTCCCCTGTGGGGGTTGAACTTCCTGACCGCCATCATCAGGCCGATGTTCCCCTCCTGGATCAGATCGAGCATCTTCATGTTGTAAGAGCGGTACTCGGCCGCAATCTTCACCACGAACCTGAGATTGCCGGTGATGAGGGTATGGGCCGCCTCCAGATCCTTATCGTCGTAAAGGCGCACCGCCAAACGGTGCTCCTCTTCCGCATCCAGCACCGGAAAGCGCTTGATCTCCTGGAGATAGAGGGTCAGTGAATCGGCAACAACCGGCAATGCGTAGCTCACCGTGAATTACTCCCTTGAAAACGAAATTAGCACTCGTATTTGACGAGTGCTAATCAATTTAACAATACTTTATAGAAAATTCAAGGGGGGAAAAGCGGGGATTAGGGATTGGGGACTGGTGATTGGTGACCCAGTCTACTTCTGCTCATACATCAGCGCCGTCATATCCGGTCGCTTCGGGGCGTAAATGAAGCGGATGCGGGTATTTTTCCCTTCCCAGGTATAGAAAAGCATGTGGGGAGCCTGGGCATTGTCCATCTTCCCCTGTCCGTATGACTTCACGTGCTCTGCCAGAACATTTTCGAGTCCGACTTTTTTGACATAGTCCGCCGTAAATGTTACGTTAACCGAATTGAGCTTCCCTTTTTTGAAGCCGAATAGCCGCCTCGCGATGATCTTGTTCGGCTTGACCTGCTTGTAGATCATCTCACCGCCAAATTCGGCCATCTCTCCCTTTTTGTACATCTTCATCACATCGTGAAAATTGGTCCCCCATTTCAGGCCTGCGTATCCATCAACAATACGGGCGGCCATCGCGGGAACGGCCGTCAGGAACATTACAAAACAGATCAGCATGATGGTTTTACGCATCGAAGAGTCTCCTCGCAATGAGAAATGGGTCACGGGGTGAACATTAGAGAGTTTTCCCAACATTGTCAAGCAATTAACTCAGGGTCAAGACCCGACAAAAACCTTGCCCCTCAAGAAGTTATATGATAAACCGTAAACAGGCTGCAACAAAGAGTTATGACCCAGACGCGGAGGTCCAGAGCATGGAAATCAGAGTTCTTCCCCTTCCCGACGACCGGAAAAAGCCGAAATATGACGACGAATCCAAGCTCGCCTTCGGTCGTATATTTACCGACCGGATGCTGTTGATCGAGTGGAAGGTCGGCCAGGGATGGGTGGATGCCCGGATTCAGCCCTACGAGCCGTTCGTCCTCGACCCCGCCTGCCTGGTTTTTCACTACGCACAGGAGATATTCGAGGGGCTGAAGGCATACAAGTGGCAGGATGGCACCATCACCCTTTTCCGGCCGGAGATGAATGCGCACCGCTTCAACCTCTCGGCCGAGCGGATAAGCATGCCGCTATTGCCAGAGGAACTCTTCCTGAAGGGGATCGAGGACTTGGTCCGCCTGGAAAAGGATTGGATTCCCGCCTCGGAGGGGACATCGCTCTATATCCGCCCCACCATGATCGCGGTGGAGCCGGTCCTCGGCGTCAAGCCCTCGGACCATTACTATTTCTTCGTCATCCTCTCGCCGGTTGGTGCCTACTACGCCTCCGGCTTCAACCCTGTCAAGATCATGGTGGAAGACCACTACGTCCGTGCCGTTCCCGGCGGCACAGGCGAGGCCAAGACCGGCGGCAACTATGCCTCATCGCTCAAGGCCGGTCTGGAGGCGAAGGGAAAAGGGTACGACCAGGTCCTCTGGCTGGACGGTGTCCACCGCCGCTACATTGAGGAGGTGGGGGCGATGAACATGTTCTTCGCTTACGGCGATACCGTGGTGACCTCCCCACTCACCGGCTCGATCCTGAACGGCGTCACCCGCGATTCGGTGCTGAAGCTCGCTGGCTCCCTCGGCTTCCGGCTGGAGGAGCGGCTGATTGACATCAACGAGCTGATGGCTGACGTGAAGAGCGGCAAGGTGACCGAGGCATTCGGCAGCGGCACCGCCGCGGTCATCACGCCCGTCGGGACCCTTGGCTACAAGGGGGAGAACTATACCGTCGGCAGCGGCGGAGTGGGCCTCCTCACGCAGAAGCTCTACGATACCCTTACCGGCATCCAGTACGGCAGGATCGAGGACCGGTTCGGATGGGTGAGAAAAATCGGGCAATAGGCACCGGGCAATAGGCACAAGGTAAGGCTTCCACGCCTTTGCCCTTTGCCCAGCGCCTCGTGCCTGTCCCCCTTACGCCTATGCCAGCAAAGCCAGCCAAAAAACAGTCATCTAACCCCCTCTGCCTCTCCTGCCGCAGGATGTGCAAACAGCCTGTGGCAGTCTGCATTTCCGCCTGCCCCCGTTATTATCCGTTTCCCAAGATCAGAAAGTACCAGTTCCAGCAGCTGGAGTTGGGGCTATAAGCTGTTTTCTCAGTGCTTTTCCCATAACCCTTTCCTCACAGGCTTGTTTTTCGCCATTTTATCCAGCCCGATCAGGACCGGTGGCTTCCTGTTCTTCATGACCGGCGATGGCAGCTTCTCCTGGTACAATGAGTCATCCTCCACCTGGTTGTAGGTGATCCACTCCGCCGACACCGCCTCCTCGCGCAGTTCCTTGAAGGCGGTCCTGCCGATAATCTTCAGTTCGCTGCACCCCGTGAGCATTCCTATTGCCATAAGCATGATGATTAGCCGTTTCATGGGTGGCCCCCTTGCCGGAGAATTTGGAAGCCTTCACCCTGAACCTTTCCATTGGCGTACCAACCCAACCCCGCCCTATCGTACTGGTATTATTAGCTTTTCACCGGCAGACAAGAAAATGCCCCTGTTCTGAGCATGAACAGAGTTCGAGGAGAATCCGGATCGACCGAAGCAATGGGCCGTGACGGCCTGTGCAAACATTGAGCACCCACCTTGACACCCCGGTAGAGGACACCTATATTTTCAGCAAGGCAGTTTCGAGTTTCACTCACACTCACAACTCACGACTCACCATTCACACGGAGTTCACCATGATCAGACCCGACAAGATGACCATCAAGACCCAGGAGGCCCTTGCCGCTGCCCAGGAAACAACTTCACGCCTCGGCAATGCGGCCGTAGAGCCGGAGCACCTCCTGCTGGCCCTGTTGGAACAGGAGGGGGGGGTGGCCGTGCCGATCCTCTCTCGGATCGGCGCCAACTCCGACTATGTGAGAAGCAGAGTGGAAGCGGCCCTGAAGCGCCTACCCCAGGTGAGCGGCGCCACCATGCAGCTCGGCATCTCCCAGACCCTGTACCGGCTTTTGGAGGCCGCCCAGAAAGAGGCGGACAGCATGAAGGACAGCTTCATCTCCACGGAGCACCTGTTGCTGGCCATGGCAGCGGCAAAGGATAACGAGGCAGGACACATCCTCAACGACAACGGCGTTTCCCGCGACACCATCCTCGCCGCGCTCAAGGAAATCCGGGGCGACGAGAAGGTCACCGACCAGTCGCCGGAGGACAAATACCAAGCCCTGGCCAAGTATGCCCGGGACCTGACCGACCTTGCCCGCCAGGGAAAGCTCGACCCGGTGATCGGCCGGGACGACGAGATCCGTCGGGTCATCCAGGTGCTGTCGCGCCGCACCAAGAACAACCCGGTCCTGATCGGCGAGCCGGGGGTGGGGAAGACTGCCATCGTGGAGGGACTGGCGCAGCGGATTGTCTCGGGGGACGTGCCGGAGACGCTCAAGAACAAACGGCTGGCGGCCCTGGACATGGGGGCGCTGATCGCGGGAGCAAAGTACCGCGGGGAGTTCGAGGACAGGCTCAAGGCGGTCATCAAGGAGGTAGAAAAGGCCGAGGGGAAGATTGTTCTCTTTATAGACGAGCTCCATACCCTTGTGGGGGCCGGCGCAGCCGAGGGGGCCATGGACGCCTCCAACCTTCTGAAACCTTCCCTGGCGAGGGGCGAACTCCATTGCATCGGCGCCACCACCCTGAACGAGTACCGCAAGCATATCGAGAAGGATGCCGCCCTGGAGCGTCGCTTCCAGCCGGTTCTGGCCGGCGAGCCGTCGGTGGAGGACAGCATCGCCATCCTGCGCGGTCTCAAGGAGCGCTACGAGAACTACCACGGCGTGCGGATCAGGGACAACGCCATCATCGCCGCGGCCACCCTCTCCGACCGCTACATCACTGACCGCTTCCTGCCGGACAAGGCGATCGACTTGATCGACGAGGCGGCCTCGCGCCTTCGGATCGAGGTCGATTCCCTCCCCACCGAGATCGACGAGGTGGAGCGCCGCATCATTCAGCTGGAGATCGAGAAGCAGGCCCTGCTGAGGGAAAATAGCGACCCCCATGCCCAAGAACGGATGCAGAGGCTTGCCGACGAGCTGGAGGGGTTAAAGGCTCAGTCCGCGCAACTGAAGAACCAATGGCAGCGAGAGAAGGACCTGCACACCGCTATCGCCAATCTCAAGCAGAAACTGGAGGGAAAGAAGGAAGAGTCCAAGAAGACCGAGCGAGAGGGGAACCTGGCGCGGACCGCAGAGCTTCGCTACGGCGAGATCCCGGCCCTGGAGAAGGAGATTGCCACAAAACAGGAGGAGCTCGCTGCCCGCCAGAAGGAAGGACAGATGCTTCCCGAAGAGGTGGATGCCGACATGGTGGCCGAGATCGTGGCCAAGTGGACCGGCATCCCGGTGAACCGGATGCTGGAGACGGAATCGGAGAAACTGGTCCGGATGGAGGAACGGCTGAAAAGCCGCGTGGTGGGCCAGGACGACGCCCTGGCCCTGGTGGCCAACGCCGTGCGCCGGGCCCGCGCCGGGTTATCAGACCCGAACCGCCCCATCGGCTCCTTCATCTTCCTCGGCCCTACCGGGGTAGGCAAGACCGAAACCGCCCGTGCCCTGGCCCAGTTCCTCTTCGACGACGACCAGGCCATCGTCCGGATCGACATGAGCGAGTACCAGGAAAAGCACACCGTGGCAAGGCTGATCGGCGCCCCTCCGGGTTACGTCGGCTACGAGGAGGGGGGGCAGCTCACCGAGGCGGTGCGGCGGCGCCCTTACAGCATCGTCCTTTTCGACGAGATCGAGAAGGCCCACCCCGAGGTGTTCAACGTCCTTCTCCAGGTACTGGACGACGGGCGACTCACCGATGGCCAGGGACGCACCGTGGACTTCCGCAACACGGTCATCATCATGACCAGCAACCTCGGCTCCCAGTTTATCCAGCAGTACGGCCCCACCGATTATGCGAAGATGCGGACCATGGTCATGGAGACCTTGAAAGAGAACTTCAAGCCGGAATTCCTGAACCGGGTCGACGAGATCGTCATCTACCACGCCCTCCCGCTGGAGCAGCTGAAAAAGATCGTCGACATCCAGTTGAAAGGATTGGAGAAGCGCCTTGCCGACCGACGGCTGACGCTGGCGGTCACGGACAAGGCAAAGACTTGGCTCGCCCACGAGGGATTCGACCCGAACTACGGCGCGCGCCCCCTCAAGCGGACCCTGCAACGCAGCATCCAGGACCCGCTCGCACTCTTGATCCTGGAAGGTAAGTTTGCCGAAGGGGATACGGTGCAGGTGGACATCTCGGCCAAGGGGGAGGGATTGGTAATCAAGAGGAAGTAGAAGTCGAGGAGAACTATGGGAAATGCCGGGGCTCCATTTCCCACAATACCTCTTTACAAGCAGACGGAAAACGTTTACTTATTGTTTTAATGAAGAAGTTCGCCATGTTTCACTGCATGAGGATTTAACCGAACTCACGCGAACCGGCCCGTAAAATGTCAAACAGGATTATTACAACCAAAAGAGCTTTATTCTGCCTGCTCCTCTGCCTTGTCGCCATGGTAGTATTAGTTGTTGCGAGGACTCGCTTCAACATCGAGGGAGACTGGGAGGGGCTCTACCTCCTCAAGGGAACAGAAGGCAAGCTCTTCGAGCTGAAGGATGACATATTCCTCGGCGAATACGAGCGGCTTCTGTTCAAATTCAACTTCGAATCCCTTCAGGCCCAGCTGCCTGAGAAAAAAAGCAAGCGAGGGCCTTACTTCGAGTACAAATGGCAAAAAAGGCGCGGGCACGGCTATATTCACAGCTTCTTTCCCGACGGAAGCCGATTCATTGCCTGTTTCAGCAGGTTCAGGGACAGCCAGGACAAGGTACCGAAAGGACTTTTCGTGGGGGGAGGCCTTCCCTCTTCGAAGTATGAAAACAAGGACATCCGGAACGAAGAAACCGGCGTGGCCTGGTTCGACGGCACCCGCTGGTACCACCTCTGGTGCAACGCAAACGAGGCGATAGCCTCCGCCTCGGAGAAACAGGTTTTCCCGTCCCAGTGGGAGTTCCTGGGGAGCAGGGTTATCTACGACCACAAGGGCGAGCTGATCCTGGAGAGCAATCACCGGGTCACCCTCGACGGTCACCCCTTCCAGGTGAATCGATTCGTCATGTACACCGCCGGCGACCGCCACTTCTTCCTGATAATCGAGATCAAAAACATCGGGCAGGTGCCGGCGGGATACTACTACCTCTACGGCGACGAGCCCTGGGTAGGCGACTTCGGCACGTCTGCCGGGAACGTCGGCTGGCTGAAGGACAGACCGTTCTACTTCGAGGGATACATAGACACCACCGCCAACTCCTTTGCCGGCATGTACGACATCGGCAATCCCTATGTTCTGGGCGGGACATCGGCCCAATATACCGAAGTCGCCAATTTCATCGACTGGTCATATGGCGTGAAGCCAGACATGGCCTATTTTTCCAATACTATCGGCACGTTCGCGGATGAGAAGAAAAAGGTCCCCCTCTTCTCCAAGCAAAACCGGGTGATCATGCTCCAGTGGGGGCCACGGATATTGGCGCCAGGCAAATCGGACCGTCTGGTTCTCGCCATAGGTATGGCCTACAAGGACCCGCGCAAGTGGCTTCCCGTGAAGCCGGAGACAAAGCTGGATATGAACATGGTGGACTTCCTTCTCCAGGAGGAGGGGAAGTGAGCGTCTCGTCGCAAGCATGAACTACGAGCACCCCAGTCTTTTTAAGCATGCCCCAGCGATGCTGGGTATGAATGAAGAAATGAATATTCATTCGGATTTTCCCCATTGTGTCAGAAAATTACCAAGACCAATTGAAGAGGAACTCCATGTCCTCTATCCGGTTTAGCCCCCTTCAAAAAACTTTGCAATCAATAGACCGCCTCACTCTATTTTTATTTTTCTCCGTTGCTATCAGCGTGGGCTCATTTCTCTCAACGGAAATCTGGGACGGCGACGTCTGGTGGCAAGTCGGTATAGGCAGATATATCCTAAATAACTTTTCGATCCCGCGACAGGATTATTTCTCTATAGCAGCTTTTGGTCGTCCATACCATGATTCACACTGGCTCTTCCAGGTGGTTCTGGCCACCGCGGATCATGTCGCAGGGATGCCCGGCGTGCAGTTGGTCATGATGGCGTTGTGGTCATTCACTCTGTTATTCTCCTATAAAGCTGCCCGACCATGGGTCGAATCAACATCCGCGATCATCATCCTTTTCCTTGGAGCTATGGCATCCAGTGCACGGTTCACGCCGCGGCCGGAACTTGTAACCTACCTGATGGTGGCCCTGTTTTATTTGCTCCTGCAGCAAAATCGTTGTCGAAGATGGCGGGACATCCTCCTTCTTGGAATTCTGCAGGCTATCTGGTCGAACTGCCATGGCCTCTTTGTGATTGGCCCGTTCATGTTGGGATGCTACCTGGCAGTGACCATGGCGCGTTCAAAAGAAAAATCAGACGCAGAAGTGAAGAACATGCTGAAAGGATTGCTTATCGTTTCCGGAGCAACGCTCCTTACCCCCTTTGGCACCGACGGCTGGACCTACGCACTTCTCCTATTCACAGAAGCAGGACCGAATGCGCCTCCTTTTTTCCGTAAAATCGTGGAGCTGAAATCACCTTTCTCACAGGAAAACTTGGCATATCCTGATACTTACATTTTCGCAGTCTTAGGCGTTTTTTTTGCCTTAACAACAGTGTTGGCAGGCTTTCGACGGCAACTCTCCGTAGAAAGGCTCTTGATTACCATCGCATGTGGTATTGCGGCGATAAAAGGAGCCCGTAACATTCCCTTATTTGCAGTTGCTGCAATCCCCTACATCGCTGAAAACCTTGGTTCGCACCTTCAGCGCTTCCTTTTGCCGCGGCTAGTCACAGTCGGGGCCGGAGCAGCCATGCTCCTCTCTTCACTGTTCCCGCTTTCAGGGATATATTACGTATACCTTAAGCTGCCGACGCGCTTCGGGTTAGGAGCATCCCCATCCTTTGCCTCGACGGAGTTGCCCGGTTTTCTTCGAAAGGTACATTTCGACGGCCGGGTTTACAATTCTAACCGACTGGGTGGATTCTGCCTTTACAACGGACTTCTGCCCCTGACTGACGGAAGGTGGGAAGTCTACGATCTTGAAGTGCTTGAGATGGCAATGTACGCTTATCGCAATCCAGCTCTTTGGGATTATGTAGTCAGTCACTTCAATATAGACGGGTTAATCCTCCAGCACGATTCAAACGAAGCGGCAGGGGTCATACCGCATCTGGTCCAGGGTCATGCATGGAAACTGGTCTTCTATGACCACACAACTTCCTTCTGGATCCGAACCGACGGGCCGTGGTCTTCACTCCCAGGCGTCGCAACAGACAGGTATGCCGCCTCAATCCTTCCAATGCGCCGCATCGAGGACTGCCTCATAACGGCACGCTTTTTCTCCCTTTTAGGCAAGGATGACGTTGCGTTGATTTTCCTGGAGAAGGCCATGCGATTTGGGGAAAGAAGGGAATACATTCTGGAACAGAAGGCAAGACTGGAGTTGCAGTCCGGCTTGATTCTTCCCGCACGCACGACTCTCAACCAGCTGTTGAAAATCAATCCCCGGAATCGGTTCGCACTATCTGTTATGGACCGGGAACATCACCAACAGTAACTCGTTCCTGAGTTTGTCGTAAAAAGCGAAATGACGTGTGACAGCATACATTTAAAACACCTATGCGAGTGCAAGAATGTTTTCTTCATACTTTCTAAAACAGAAGCCCCACCTTCTTCCCATAGCTGTTCTTATAATCGCGACTTTTGTCGGTTATGCGGGGATACTCAATCACGATTTCCTTTCCAATTGGGATGACCAGTTGTATGTAACCTGGAATGAAACTATCAGGGGATTCACCTTCGAGCATCTGAAGGATGCATTTACCCGCTTTTACATCGGCAATTACGCGCCAATCCATATCATTTCCTATATTCTGGATTATTCGATCTGGGGGTTGAACCCGGCAGGTTTCTTATTTACCAACATCCTGATCCATGCAGGGAACGTTCTCTTATTCTACGCTTTGATGATCCGGAATTCGGTAAGCACCGGCATCGCTTTTCTCGCTGGATACATCTTTGCTCTCCATCCGGTTCAGGTTGAATCGGTAGCCTGGGTTTCCGAACGAAAAAATTTGCTGTCGATGTTCTTTTTTCTGCTCGCTTTCCATTGTTACATTGCCTACAGACAAAACCGAAAATATGGAAAGATCGCCTACGCGGGCTCGGTCATGTTCCTAGTCACGTCGCTGCTCTCCAAACCTGTGTCCGTCATCTTTCCTGTTGTTTTGATTCTTTATGATATGTGCTTTCCCGGCTGCGATGGCAAACGTGGCAAAATATCGGACAAACTCCCTTTTCTTGCCGCATCACTGGCGATAATGGTAGTGACATACCTTTCCCAGAGCCCGCAACACCATGGTGGACGGGCAGAATATCACGGAGGCTCGCCGTGGTTTACGTTCCTTACCATGCTTCCCGTGTTGACTCGGTACATCAAGATCCTTTTCTTGCCCACAGACTTGTCGGTCGGATACTACCTTCCAGTGGCAACCGGAATAACGCCAGGGGTGATCTTGTCCTTCCTTGCGGTTGTCGCCCTTATCATTCTTGGCGGATTCTTCTTTGTCAAGAAACGTCCTCTTTTCTTCTGGTACGCTCTTTTTTTTATCGGGCTGCTCCCGGTCTCCCAAATCGTGCCGCTCATCACATTGATGCATGACCGGTATCTTTACTTCCCGATGCTCGGTGCCGCCGCCATCGGCGCTCAAGCACTTTCAATTGTCTGCATCCCTTCCGTATCCGGATTTCGTGCGATTGCGCCGATTGCGATTCTTCTGCCTCTGCTGTCCCTACCTTGGATGTCGCGGCAACGCGCCGAAACATGGAGAAACTCCGTCACGCTCTGGAGTGATACGGTGCACAAGATGCCTGATGCCCCTTTCGCCTGGACAGGCCTGGGATCAGCGCACCTGAATTCCAATGAACGCGAGAAGGCCCTTGCCAGCTACGCCAAAGCTCTTGATTTCGAACCTGATAATGGCAAGGCACTGGTGAACATCGGCCTGATTCATTGTGATGCAGGGGAATTTGGACAAGCAGAACCATATTTGACAAAGATGGTAGTAACGAACCCGGATGACAGTTGGGGCCATGTGGCTATGGGCATCCTTGATTTTCAGAAAGGTGAGATGGAACAAGCCGAAGCAGCCTGCAGCAGAGCGCTAACCTTGTCGCCCGCCGATGCTGGCGCCTGGCTCTTGCTGGGGAACATATACTTCAAGAGGGGCAGAACTGTTGCTGGGAGGAATTTTTACGTAAAGGCACTGCAATACGCGAATCTTACCTATGAGCGTGAAATGTGCCAATGCTTTCTTGACGCCGCCAATGGGAAGGTAAGGCCAGCACTTGAGCAGATGCAAGCCCTCGTAAGAAGGAAACCGGATGGTCCGCCGATTATTATGGGGAGCTTGTACCTCAAAATGATGCAGCGCCTTTTTGCTGAAGACAAATCATTTAACCAGGTTTAGCGATGCCAGGAATTCAACAACCGGTTTGTCGTCGGTGTTCACGGGTATGGAGTGTTCCCGTAGAATCTCCTTCACCTCGCTTCCCCCGGCAATATACTGGCAATTACTGGAGAGGTTTTTCCGATACCCCTCAATGCGGCCCATCATGACATCGGGACTGTCAGTGATGGGCGCCAGGGACCCAAGCAAAATGGCGTTGTTGGTATTGAGGTTCCATGCGTAGACATAGGGGAAAACCGTTGCGAAAGTCTTTACAATAATGTCTGTTCCTTCTCGCCCCAGCAAGTAGTAAGGGACATACTGCGCATACACTCCCTTTCCTGACAATCTCGACACGACCACTTCATAATACTCCCGCGAAAAGAGGTGACCTGATGAGTCATCAGTAGGATCGGATGGCTGGGCAGTGATTACATCGTACTTGGTTCCCGGCAGGGAAAGATAACCCCGTGCATCAGCGGCAATGAACTGTATGCGTGGATCGGCATACAGGGCGGGGAAGAAAAATTTCCTGACAGCCTCGATGACCGCCCCATTCAGTTCGACTGCATCGATGTTGGATAGATTCTTGACTTTCGAAGCCGCATTGAGGGTAACTCCAGGGCCAAGTCCGATCTTCAGAAAGCTTCTCGCGTCAGGCCTGGCTGCAAGCGGGAGATAGGCCATAAGCAACTGCTCCGCATCTTCAGGGAACCGCACAACTCCTTCCGGCTTTCCCCTTATCGTAAGCCCATACGCTGGGGGATCCCCGCCCCGGCTCACCTGAACAGTACCCTCCACATCCTCCTTTTCCCAAATGGTGTCGAAATAATTCAGTGACGCTTTGTAGCTGCCATATGATGGAATTCTGTTGGCGTAATAAACATTAAAAAACAATTTCGGAATTGAAGGCGACATATAAAACAATGACGCAAGGCCGACAACCATAAATACTGCCGTGCGCTTGCTAATTCTTTTCCCTAGAACCAGGATCGCAATTGAAATATTGAGAAACGCAGCAAAGAATATGGTTTTTTTCAAGCCTAGGACTGGAATGAGGAAGAACCCCGCGCCTATTGCTCCTATCACGGCACCGATTGTGTTTATTGAATACAGTCCCCCGGCATCTTCGGCAAAACTTTCGAGTTTGATTGCGCAACTTTTCACTGCAACAGGAAAGGTTGCACCCATGAAAGCTGTCGGAATGATCATAACCAGGAAAACTATGATGAACTGAGCGAAAAAGTAGAACGCAGGGTTCCCTTTAAATGTAAAATAGGTCAATGCGTAGAGCCCGGACAGATTGACTATGGCGAAATGCACCCCAACGCCGGTGAAGCCGATCAGTAATTGCAGCCAGCCGAAAATGGCGATGGCATCTTTGTTCCTGATCATCTTCCCACCTACGTATGAACCGATTGCAAGGCCGGTCATAAAAGCTGAAAGGACCGTGGAAAGCGCATAGGTGGTGCTGCCGATCACGAGGGAAAGCTCTCTTGTCCAGTTGATTTCGTAAATTAACGCGGCGAGCCCAGAAAGGCCGAAACCCCAGAATACGATTTTATTTTTCACGAACGCCTCACACACTTCTTGTTTACAAAAATTCTTTTATCTATTCTCGGGAAAAGGGCACCAATGCTCAACATAATAATTTTTAAGTAAAGCATTCTATTTGTCCTTAGTTTCGCAGATAATATATACTATTATCGATTTTCCTGAAATTAACAATTGTCTGGCGGGAACAGCAATGAGCGACAACACGACGTCAACGAATTGGAAAAAGATAGGGCTGGATTGCGCCATAGCTCTAGTACTGAGCGGAATTACTATTGTCATCTATTTAACTACCCTTGGCTACGATTTTCTGTCCACTTGGGACGATCAGTTGTACATAACGGAAAATAAACTAATCCAGGGCTTTTCATGGGTAAATGTCGTCAAGGTTTTCAGTCAAGTTTATTTCGGCAATTATGCCCCGCTGCATCTCTTCTCATATATGCTCGACCATACCGTGTGGGGGTTGAATGCCGCCGGATTTCATCTTACAAACATGATCCTGCACCTTTGCAATGGTCTATTATTCTATTTCCTTGTACTTAAGCTTTCAAAACAACGCTTTTCAGCGTTTATATCAGCTTTTATATTTCTTACCCATCCTGTCCAGGTTGAATCAGTTGCCTGGTTATCGGAACGGAAAAACGTCCTAGCGATGTTGTTCTTTCTTGTTTCCTTCCGATGTTACATAAGTTACAGCGATAACAGTAAAAGAGAAAGTTCTTTCCCATATTACTACTTTTCTCTCTTGACTTTCCTTTTTGCCCTTCTCACGAAGACAGTTGTCGTAATATTACCAGTGATACTCCTGTTGTATGATTTCATTTTCCTTGGGAAACCAACGAAACGTTTATTGATTGACAAAATACCCTTTTTTCTGCTTTCCGCCGCATTTGCGTCAATCACCATTATCAGCCAGTCCCCCGAATTCGAAGGAGGACTGGCCGAATACCATGGCGGGAGCATCTTCACAACTTTATTGACGATGCTGCCGGTTTTCGTCCGCTACCTGGCACTGTTATTTTGGCCGGTAAAATTAAGCGCACTGTACGACCCGCCTGTCAAGACAGACATCGATCTTCAAGTGGTCGCAGCAGGCCTGCTGCTTGGCGCTGTCATTTGGGCTGTGTGCCTGCTCTATCGAAAAAACCGCCCCCTCAGCTTCTGGCTCGCCTGCTTCTTGGTCGGTTTTGTCCCCGTCTCACAGATAGTGCCGATAAATACTTTGATGCAGGACCGTTATCTCTATTTCCCGATTATTGGGCTGTCCGCCTTCATTGCAACCGGTTTTTCCAAGCTGATGGCGATGACTGCCTCTAAATGGACGAAAGCCGTCATGATTGCCATGCTCTGCATCGTGCTTGCGCCTCTTCCGTTTCTAAGCTTCCAGCGGACGAAAGTATGGGAAAATTCCTTGACGTTATGGAATGACGCCCGTAAAAAATATCCCGATAGCACCCGCGTCTGGACAGGGTTCGGCGTCGCGTACCAGAAAATCGGCCGACAGAAATCGGCAATCGCTGCTTACCAGAAAGCTTTGTACTACGATCCTGACAATTTCGTAGCTCTGACCAATCTCGGAATCATTTTCAACGACTTGGGGCAATACGAAACAGCTCGTCGCTACATTAAGCAGCTTATTAGCAAGTACCAGAACAACCCCGCTGGATTTCTCACGCTCGGAAATGGCTATCATCTTGAGGGGAAAACAGAGCTTGCGATAAACGCGTATCAGCAAGCGCTGAAGATCGATCCAGATTTTGACCTGGCGTTGATTGTGATGGGAAGCATATATCTGGACAGAGGAGATTTCGTCACAGCGAGGAGGTATTTCACGAGAGCTCAGGAGTCAGGTGGCGACCAGGTTGCGGTTGAACTCGAGTATCGTCTCGCCTGCCTCGAATCAATGGAGGGAAACTCCAGGCGCTCCCTTGAGCACCTGGAAAAGGCCTTCAAGCTTGGGTATGCAGATCTTGACCAGGTTCGGAAGGATCCACTCCTTGCATCGGTACGGACCCATCCGGACTTTGCGTTGCTTATCGCCCGGCATTTTGGCGCAAGAGGTAAATTATGACCGGATGTTCGCCCCTTGGGGCTTAACGCGTTTTATCCGGGAATAGAGCATCCCCCCTCCTCCCAGCATGAACCCCAGGAAAGCCAGAACTTCTCCCCAATCGCGCTTGATCGACAGCTTCGTCCACATCCTCACTTCGTCAATGGATATCTTGCCATTGTCAAAGGAAACGTCTTCGTTAAGGTCGACTGTGCCATTGTAAACCAGGTCTTTGTTTCTGGCGATACGAAGGCAAAACGGCTTTCTCTTTTCACCTGTGGCGTGAGGGGAATAGCGGAGAAAAAAGGTATGGGGAATTATGAGCCTGAAGGCATCTTCAGTCCCGTGAGGATATAGCTTCATGGATACCCATGCGCTGTCGATGATCGAGCCGTCATTTGCTTTGAGCGAATAGCGGGGAGAGTAGCCAAAATCAGTGAGCCTAAGTTGAAAACCCTCATAAATAGAAGGTAAACCTGAAGACACCGCTACTTTTTGCGGCTTGCCTTGACCGGGGGGGAAAACTGAGACATCTCCCACCAGCCCCTTAAGGTTGCTTTCTCCACCGCTAAACTCAGGATTCAGCCTGGTGAGGGCGAGGTTGATGGATGGATAGCCGGCGAACTTCCCTATGTACAACGAATCGCGCGGATATTCCTGGCCCATGCTTGAAAACGACTGTTTTTCGGTAAGTACCAGTTCCACACTGAACCGGGTAAAATAACTTATCCAGAGACCGCTGACGATGGCAACCGCAGAAAGAAAAAGGGTACAAGCCAGAAGCTTTGAGCTTCGATAACGCCGCCAGATATATGGAATTATCGAGAACATGAAAAGGGCCGAACAGGCAAGGAACGGCCATGAATAGAAGATCTCACGACTTGAGGACGGGGTTATACTGAAGATCCCCGTCCGTTCCGCCAGAAAATAGACCAGTGCAAATGCAGCGGCAAAGAGGGTAAAAAAGTGGCCCACGATCAAAACTCCTTGTGAACGAGTTCGGAAATTGCATCATCCTTTGCAAACACCTGATAATCGATAACTCGCCATGCGCCGTTCTCTTTTCTGAGCATATACTTGACCTGAATCTGATTCGCCTTCACTCCAGAAACATTTGCCCGGGTTACCGCATCCTGCAGCGAGATAAACCATACCTCATCGGCAAGCGCAACCGCCCTTATCGGGTCTGGAAAGTCAACCTTCTTCAGCTTGAAGACGTCCCTGTCGTACACCATGACGTTATTGAAGGCCTTCAACGTATTGATATCCTGGAAAATCCTTCGCTTGACCAGGTTATCCGCCGGGAACTCGTTCAGCCCCACAAGCAAGCCGGCCGTATTGAAGAACGAGGCGAAATGTATGTTGAATTTCTTCAGCGTCTCTTCAACCCGCTTTTCTTCGGCTTGGCGGTCATAGATGCCCAGATGATGGCGAAGATTGGCCAAGCTTTGATTGTTGAGTGCAAATGAGGCAACAAGGGCGCACAAGGCGCCGGCAATCACCGGCCGGATCGTCTCTTTTCGTATCATTGCGTCACCGATTTCACGCCGAAAATATGCCTGCTGTTTTCAACCACGGTATCAATCCCCCAATACGTGATAATTACGGTGCTGAGAAGAATGATCATCAACCAGGCCAGCCTTCTTCCCCGCCAGCCCAGGGTCACTCTGAGATGGATGGCAAGCCCGTACAGAAGCCACGAGACCAGAGACCAGACCTCGACCGGGTCCCACCCCCAGTAACTCCCCCATAGATCTTTGGCCCAGATGGCCCCTGCCACGATCATGATAAGTTCCGTAATAAAACCGTACACCACGAACTTGAACATGCTTTCATCGATGACTTCCAGCCGCGGGAACTTCTCGTAAAAGCTACCGGAAGCCCCTTTACGCCGGTTGTTGTCTTTCAGGATATAGACCAGGCCGAAGCCCGATGCGATCGCATAGGCGCCAAAAGCCACCTGGGCAAACATGACGTGCACCAGGAGCCAGCTGCTTTTCAGGGAGGCCGCCAACGGCAATGGCGCGGGTGCCTTCATCATGCCGTACCCCAGCAGCAGAAGTGTGGCGGGGACCGTGAACAGAGCGAGGCCTGAAAAAGTCCGGTTTCTCAGAAACAGGTAGACAGTGAATCCCACCGCGAACCAGCCGCCGGTTATGGCATTTTCCAGTTCGCCATTGGCAGGGAAGTAGCCGGTGCGCACCCATCTCAGGGCGAAAATCACGGTATGGGCCACGAAGGCCGGCATAATGAGATAATTCGAAATTCTTAGGAGCCTCTCTTTGTTGAAGATAAACCCGGTTAGAAGCAGCAGTGCGGCGCCAGCGTAAATGTATATACAGAGCCAGGCAAGGATGTTTTCGATCAGTTCCGTCATTTTTTAACCTTCCAGGTATTGCTTCAGTTTGTCTGCCAGGGTACGAAATTCGTCTTCAAATGAATGCGGGAAATATTCGCTTGTCCCTTCAAGATATATGCGGGAGTGACCATTCGCACCATCAATGGCAAGCTTGACCCGTTTCTGATAAAAAACCAGCCGCATGATCAGCCCTATGGCGGCAAGAACAAAGCCGAGTATCAAGGGGCTCTTTCCGTACTCTCTCACCAGTTGGAACTCGACCCAGAACCTGAGATCGTTAAAGCCTATGGTGAAAGGACCGGCATCCGCACGCGCACCCCGACGTATGGTGCCTTCGTAAATTTTATCCCCTTCTCGCTCGATTCTGAGATGAAATGCAGGGTTTTTGACCTGTATCGATCTCGTCGTCTCCTTGCCGTCCCGGAGAAGGTAATCCGGGAAGAAAGTTACGGTAAACAGATAGCGGCGGTCAAAGGCGAGGCGGAACGCGTCCTCGCGCTCATTTAACACATTGAGGCTCACGTAGGCGCCATCGAGTTCCCGTCCGCCGCGGTCGCGAACAATGAACAGGGGAGAGACTCCGATGGTTTGAGCCAGCAGTGTGAAAGGCCCCCTGTTGATCGGTTCGTTAATTCTCAGGATCTCTCGTCTTTTATCGCTTCTGTAGGCAACCTGCAAATCCGCCACAAGTTCTGTCGGCGTCCCCTTCTCGAAAGAGTAATCGACTTTATCCAGAAGAAGGGCCAAGGAAGGAAGGGACTTAAACATCTTTGGTTCCCGATCTATCCGGTGGAACTGTCGTATGTCCCCTTCGAAGGTTTGCCCCTCGGTCAGGGCGAGCTTTGCGGAAAAGCGGGTGTAGGCAATGGAAAGGCCGCCAGCGAGACAGAGCAGGAAACTGAGATGAAAGAGCAGAAAACCGGCGGGAGAGAGTCGATTCTTGACCGCCAAAAAGGTATTGGCATCCTTCCCTTCCAACAGAGACCACCTCTGCCTGGAAAAGAACCTGCCTAGCTGCTGCGAGAGCTCCCCTGCCTCCTTTGTTGTCGTGATGAACGTCGCGCTCTTGCTTGCTTTCAGTTCGGCAACCCTGAAAGAAGGCTTTTCACCGCTAAAGTACATTCTACCCAGTATTAGCGGGAATCGTTTCAGGGTCACCACGAGGAGATTGATGAAAAAGAGCCCAAGGAGAAGAACAGTCAGCGGAGAGAGATAAATATCGGTAAATCCGGCCCAGTCAAGACACTTGTTCAGCAAGCTTGCATCGACCCATTTCTCGTATGCCTCCCTTGCAGGGAACATCCGCTTCTGCGGCAGAACGAGTCCGAGAAAGTAGACCAGCGTAAGAAGAGCAATGAGGCAGGCGGAAAATTTGACATTGTTGAACAGCCTGATTACTTTCCGGTAAAGCACATATCCGGTCATCTCTCATCCCCGTTTACATAATAACGGGACGAAATAGACTCACTCTTGGCCAGCTCACCCGATTCGGCATAACTCTTTGAAAGATTCCCGAGCGACCGCATCTGCCTCTGCGTCACCTTGATACGGCTCCCATCCCCCAGCAGTGCAATACCCTTCTCGTATGCCTTCACTGCATCAACTTTTTTACCAGCAGCCCTATAGCAGTCACCCTGGAGGAGGAGATCATCCGCGCCCCTTCGCAGCCTGACCAGTCGATCCGCCAGTTCAGCGGCAGCCTGGTAGTTGCCGGCTGCAAGCTGGAAACGGGCATATTTCTCCACGGCCAGAGGGCTGTTCGGAAGCTGGTCGACCCCCAGCCGGAAAAACTCCCCGGCGATCTTCAGCTCTCCAAAGAGACGATCCCCCATGGATACGAATCCATAACAGTTGCTACGATCTTCCCCGCACAGTGCCTCGATTTCACCACGAGCTCTTGCGGTTTCACCTGCACCGGCGAGCGCAGCGGCACGAAGCATTCTGAGCGGCTGATCGCCTTGGTGCTTCTTCAGCGCTGCCTCGGCGGATGCTGCCGCCAGCCCGGCCTCCCCGCCCGAAAGGGCATCATCAACGGCATCCCGCGCCTTCCACAGATCGGGGGGCGCTTCAGCCCTGAACCATTGCGGAGTCTTGAGCCCTTCAACGATTTCGGCGGTAAGGTATCCGTATTCAGGGCTCACTACCCCCTCAGGCACGCTACTAGCGACCGTAACAGCGCGGACCTTGAGTTCCCGGAAAGCAAGTTCTTCGAAGAGGTTCCTGAGTGAAGCGAGTTTGGTAATCCCATACTCATGGTAACTGACCGGGAAAAATCCGGCGTCGACATTGAGCAGGACAGGGGTGGCCGGTTTCCTGAGAGTGCGTGGGCTGCTCACAAAAAGCGTTCCCCCGACAACAGGCCCGGTCAAACTCCCGTCCTGCATGCTCATTCCGGAGATCACCTCTGAAGGCAGAGTGGACGCCTCGTTCAGGAACGCCTTGATTCTTCCCTCCGCCATGACAATGTCGTCGAACAGCCTGAACGGGAGCACCCAGTGAATTTCGCTGACAATCCCCAACTTGACGGCGGCTGTCAAGTAGTTTGCCGGCCCCAGATTCATCCGGCAAAACTCCTCGGCTCGCGCCCATTCCCTGGCCTTTATCAACCTGCGAAGATGATCTATGACATCAGGTGAGACATACCCCAGAGAGTCGATGGGAGAGGCATTGATCAGGACTGCGCCCTTGACCCCCTGCTCTGCCCAGTGTGCTATAGCGGCAGCTCTCTGCTCCAGGACAAGGGCACGATCCACCGGCTCCCTCCCCAGAACCGGCGCAACAGGTTCGGTGCCGCGCCATGTGCATGCGACAAGACAAAAACACAACAAATACGCTGCCGTTCTGATCACTCCCATGGTTCTCATCTTACCAGAAAACAGCTCTTGAAGAAAAGGTCCAAAGCTGCTGCCTCCAAAAAGAAAGGGGGGGCAATGCCCCCCCCCCCGGATTTACCGCCAGCGGTTCGCTTTTTAGTACGTCCCCGGTAACCCCCTGTTGTAATTACCATTTGTAATGCGGCCGGTTTGGTTACTGTTGTGCTGGGTACAGGTTGCAAACGGCTGCGTCTTGCTGTTCGTCTGGAAGTAGCAGGTCGGCGTTCCGGTCGTGCCTGTCCAGGAACCTACATACGGGGCCATGTAGACACCGCCAATAAAACGGTAGCGGGTCTGGCTGTTCCTTGCATCCGTCCCCGACATCCCGTGGATGCCGCCATAACCGTCAACCTCCGGGTCACCGCCATGGCAGTTGCGGCAGCCGCTGTTCCCGATCGTCGTCGGCTTGGCAACGATGGTGTTCGTGCCGTCATTGGTGGCATGGTTGAAACGGGACTGGGTTTCATTGGCCGCCGGGTAGTTGTAAACGGCATTGCTGTGGCAGTTCCAGCAGGTGCCGTCGACGGTGCTGGCCTGCAGCATCCCCTGGTTTGCGCCGCCATGGCCGTTCTGATCGACAGTGTGGCAGTCCGCGCAGTGAAGCTGGGACGTTTCGCGGGTCGTCTGAAGCTGGTTGTTGTTCTTGAGGACCCTGCTCACCCAGGCGGTGGAGGGCCAGTTGGCGCTGGGAGTCCCTGTATAGGCCTTGCCAAGAACCGCATGGTGCGACGGATTGGTGGTGGCGAACTGGGTCCTGACATCCAGTACGCGGGTCTTGTAGTAACCTGGCTGCTCGAAGGAGCCGGCCTGTGTGCCTGTGCCGAGGCCATCGGATGTGTTGAATGGCTTCAGTGCCCTTGTATTGTTGAGATTCAGGCCGGTGTTGCTGGCATTGACGTTGATCCCAATCGCCCCGTCGGCGTCGTGGCAGGCCAGGCAGAAGTTGTCCAGGTCGGTCTGCATTGCGGGAGTTATTGCGGTCTTGTTCCATGTCCAGCCGGTGGTGATGTTGTCCACGTTCCGTAGCTTGACAGTCTTGCCGGTCGAGGTGGTGTCGTGGAGCGACGACGTGGCGCCGGTTGCCTGGTCACCCTCGCGATGGCAGATGATGCAGTCCCACTTGATGACCGTGCCGCCATAAACGTGGCGTGATGCGTAGGCAAAGTCGGTCCCCACGACATTGCGCGTCACGTACTGAGTGCCGGTGCCGGTGGGTACGCCGCTGTGGCAGCTAGTGCAGTCGCCGGCTACGAACTGAACCGTGCGGTTGATGTGGAGCGCCTTGTTGATGATGGTTCCCGAACTGTTCACCACAGCCGGATGGCAATCAACGCAATTGCTGATAGTCTTGCCGGCATGGTTGCCGGACTGGGAGCTGGGGGGTATGCCGTGGCAGGTGCCACAGGCGGTACCGCCGGTTGCCGGCTTGTCAGTGTATTTGATCATCGCCGAGTAGTTCCAGTACGGCTTGCGGTATGAACCGGCGTTATCGCCATACTTCAACCGGTAGCCGTGGCAGTACACGCTGGAGCAGGTGGCCGGCTTGATGGCGGTGCCAGATGTGTAGCCGGAGAAGGCGCTGAGCGTCGTGTTGTTCCCGGCATCCCACCTGGCGGAGGAAGACTGCGAGAAGTTGAGCGTTTGCGAGATCGTGAAACGCGGCTGCGCCATGTGCTGGCCGTCGAACGGATTGCTCGGCACGGTGTGACACTCGTTGCACTTGATCTTCTTCATGTAGACGCTGGAGAGGTGGACGAAGTGGGCACCTACCTGGTAGTTGGCGGAAGAGATGTCACCGTCCGTATCGATACCTCTGTTGGCGGCGCCTGCCGAGTTCTTCGGCCAGCCGGGGGCGAAGAACTTGCGGTTGTCGCCGGAGTTGACAATGGCGGTGGTGGTGCCATTGGTGCCGTGACAGTGAACGCAGGTGTTATTTGTGTTGATCGAGCTCGTCGACCATGTGCCGCGGGTCTTGCCGCCGTGGCAGGAGACGTTCTTGCAGCTCTTGTCGGCCTTGAACGAGGTGTACGAGCCGTAGGTGATGTCCCTGAAGGTGACGTCCTTCGAGTTGTTCACGTGGGCAATGGCCCCGGTGTACTGCTTCAACGCCGTGTGGCTGGCGGCTGTTCTGCCATGGCACATCTGGCAGTTGACGTTGGCCGCCGGGTACCTAAGATGCTGGTAATGGGTGGTGCTGAGGGTGTATCCCTTTATGCTCCTGGCAAGCGCGCCCGTAGTCGCGTTCCTGCCACCGTGACAGGAAGTGCAGCCGCCGGCCATAGAGCTGTATGAGACGAACCGCCAGGTCGGATTGTTATACTGAGAGTTCCTGCCCGTGCTGTGGCAGTAATTGGTGCTGCAAGTCTTTGTCGTAGCGTTGTATACGAAGCCTGCGGTGGTGGTCGTCACGTTGGCGAACCCATTCACGTGGCGGTTCCTGAGGTTCATCTGATCTGTGATGTTCAGGGTCGTCGCATGACATGTGTTGCACTTGATGAAGGGGTTCCCGGCAGCCTTGTAATCTTTCACGTGCTTGTTGTGGGAAGATGTCCAGTCATAGAACGCACTCCCGATGGAATGGCAGGAACCACAAACTACCGTCCCCGATGTCCAGCTCTGGGTGCGCGGCTTCCAGTTCACCTTGCCGTTACTGTGGCAATAGACCGAGCATGTCGTGTTGGGGGAGTAGTCGAATTTCCGGCCGTCAGCCTGTACTCCGGTGCTCGACTTGACGGCGTTGTTCGAGCCGCTCGCGCCGCGCCCCTGGATGTTGAAGGCAACTTCCGCCGGACCTTTCCCGGCCTCCTGGGGGCCGTTCACATGCTGGGTCGCGCTGTTCACGTTGTGGCAGGTGCCGCAGAGGAACACATGAACAGAGGTCGTGGAGTTATTATTGTTTGTCCAGCCGGTGGCGGAAGTCGGCTTGGTTGTGGAGCTGTAATGCTTGTGGTGCGGCCGCGACATTCCCGCGTTGACGATCGTGCCGTGACAGTCGCTGCAGGCACGGCTCTGGACAGAGCTCCACGCCGGGGTCAGCTGGTTGCCGTGGCAATAGGTGTTCAGGCAGTCATCCGTGCCGGGACTGTAAAGGCCGGTGTAGTTGGCCAGGATCCCATTGAAGTTGTTGCTCATGGAGACGTTCCTGGCGCTGTTCAGGTGCAGGCCGGTGCTGTTGGTCATGATGACATTGGATACCCTGGCGGTGCGGCGGTGGCACTGGTAGCAGGGGAGGTCGGCATGGGGGATGTTGACCCCTACCCCGATGTGCCGCGCGTGCTTCTTGGTGGCGATGTGGTTCGGGTTGTCAGCCTTGAGGCCGCCGTGGCAGAAGTTGCAGCCGGCATTGCCCTCGCCGGTCTCGGCTACAGTGTTCCAGTTGGCCGGGTTCACATACGCCGGAGAGGCCTCGCCGCTGCTGTGGCAATAAACGCTGGAGCAGGCATAACTGCCGTAGCTGCCGCCGCGGGCAATGCTTACCGTTCCGGTGCCGTTCACGTGGTTCGGCTTGGAAATGATCGTGCGGTTCGTGCCGTCAACCACGGTGTTATGGCACTCGTTGCACTTTAATGCCATGCCGTTGTACCTTGCGGAAGCGTTGTTCATGTGGGCCTTGTGGGCATAGCTCTGCAGGGGAGAACTCGAGTTCTTGTCGTTGCCGTGGCAGCCGGTGCAGTCCGCCGGGAGATTCGCCAAGCCCCAGGTCCTGTTGGTGAAAACCTGGTAGACACCAGTGCGGCCATTGGAGTGGCAGATAACGCTGGCGCAGGTCTTGTAGCTGGAGCTCGGCGCCAGCTCGCTGCCGGAATAGTTGGTAAAAGTCCCGTTGTATGTGGCGGTAGCGCCGATCATGGCATGGCCAGTCGAGAGGCGCATGAAGGCCTTGCCGCGCACGTGGGTGCCGTTGGTGACGGTGGCATGGCACTTGGAGCAGCTGATGGAGTAGCCGGTGGCTGAACCGGCGTGCTTGGCGTGGCTACCAAGAGTGAATGCAGTGCTCGCATCGGTACCATGGCAGGTACCGCAAACCGCCTGGCTGGAACCGAGCTCCCAGTCCGGTTGCTTGTTGGTGCCGCCATCAAGGGCGGGCTTGCTCTTGGAAGAGTTGCCGCCGCCGTGGCAGTATATGTTGGAGCACTTGTTGGCGTTAGTATATGCGCCGGTCACCACGGTGTTGATCGTCACATATGGATTGGTACCGGCGAAATGGTAGCCATTGGTGGAGGAATAGGGGGTGAAGGCACCGCTTACCGTATAGCGCTTGAATATGACGAAACCCAACTCGATCTTGTTATTACCCATGGGCGAGGTGGTATAGGCGTTATGGCAGGCCTTGCACTCGAATTTCCTGGTCTTGTAGTGCGTACTGTGGGCGCCGTAGACCCCTGAGGCCATGGCATTGGTAACCCGCGGGCTGCTGACAAGTCCGCTCGTGTTGCCTGGCGGGTAGCCGTGGCAGGAGTTGCAGGAGCCGGAAGCCTTGAAGCCGGTGTTGTGCGCATGGCATGAGGTGCAATCCTTGTCCGCCTGGGAGGAATCGTCATAATGGCTCGCAGAGCTGCCATACTTGTGATAGTTGGTCACGCTGTGGCAGACCTCGCATACGCGCGTCGAGGCTGTGTGGGAGGACGGGCTGCCGTAGGCTGACCAGGAGTTAAAGACCACCGTGCCGGATGGACTGGGGCCGCCGGGAATGGAGATCGTCCCCTTGATCTGCTTCGCGTTCCCCGCGGTTGTGCCCGCCGTATGGCAGGTACTGCAGGTAAACTGCCCGTATTTGCTGCCAACCGAGTTGCCCCAGCCGCCGGGCCATTTGGTGGAGCCCAGCGTCGAGCTGTTGTGCATGATCGGGTTCAAGGCGTGAGCAGGCGACGTCATGCCGGCAAAAAGCGCAATGCCGGCGGCAACCGCCAGAACAAGGGAAGCCCTTAGGCCCAGCCCTGTCCTCCTTTTCCTCGGATTGATCTCGTTCACTCGCATCACTCCCATGGTGCCCTCACGTTTGTATATTATCGAGAAGTTTATCATTGTTCGCACCTGTTCGCCTTCCTACATTGTCGTGTGGCAGCTGTTGCATGTAGCGGCCGGAGAATTGCTCCACGGAATCGAAGCGTTGAAGTGGCAGATCGTGGTGCAGTTGCCGCCTGCGTAGGTACTTGCGTTCAGGTTCTGCTTGGAACTGTCGAAGCTGTTGTTAGCCTTGAAGCCGTTGTTTCTGTGCCACAGGGTCGACGAGGAAATCCACTTGAAGCTTGGATCCTTCAACTGGGCCTTGCTGTAGACGGTTGTTGCCTTGAAGGCAACCGCCACTGTGCCGTTTGCGTGCTTCGACTTGTCAGCTATGGTGGCAGGATTGCCCTGGCCGTTGTGGCAGGTGACGCAGAACGCATTGTTGTCGTTTCTCGGGTTGGTCACCACGCTGTTGTGGCAGGTGTCGCAGTTGATGGTGGTCGAGCTTGTTGCGACACCATGACTTGAAGGCTCGACGTTGGAAGCCGCCAGGCGCCCGATGAAGGGATTGCCCTTCGCGACCTTCATGGCATGGATGCCCATCAGGTGGCCGCCTGCCGCGCCGGTGCCAACCCAGTTATTGTTGTAGTGGGTCGGCGATCCTGGTTTGTTCCCACTGTTCGGCGAGTTGCCGTGGCAACCAGCGCACTTGTCGCCGCTGAAGCTACCGTTATACCACTCCGGCGACGTGTAGAACCTGAATGTAGTTGTGTAGCCGTTGGAGTGGCAGTAGACATTCATGCACTTGACCGAGGTTCCCGGAGTACCAAAGGTGCCAGCTGCAGTGCCGACCGGTCCGGCGGAACCACCGGTTATCAGCGTGTTCTTCTGCTTCATCGAGCCGGTGCCGGTCTCGTTCGAGGCAAAGTAGAGCTCGACCGTGCCGTTAGAGTGGAGCGCACTGCCAACCGGGTGGCAGACCGCGCAGCCGTAGTTGTAGCGCAGATTGGTCGATTTGTTCGCCGTGTAGTTGAACAGTGTCGGCACGGCGGAGGTGTAGATGTGGAAGATGTGTCCCTTGGACAATTTGTTGATCTTGTGGCAACCGGCGCAATCGAGCGCTCCACCGCCCCACACCGGGTTGGTATAGTTGCCGCCGGCGGAGTGGCAGTAGATATTGTTGCAGGTCTTGGTGCCGGCATCATAGCCGCGCCCGGCCACCGTATAGCTGTTGAACGCCACATCCTGGATGTTCTTGTTCAGGTGCGCCGTGTTGGTGGAAAGGAGCGTGGTGTAGCTGTTCAGCTTCACGGTATTCCTGTGGCACTTGTCGCAAGAGTACCCTTTAACGGTAACGTGGGTGTTGTGGTTGTTGGCGGTTAGACCGCCACCATTGCTATAAGCCGGCTCGCCATAGGTACCCCCTGTGGTGCCGTGGCACTGATTGCAGCGGAAGCGCGGCTGTACTGCGGCGTTCCAGTATATCGTCGGGGCGGTATAGGCAACGCCGGTACCCAGTTTGCCGTTGCTGTGGCACCAGGTGGCACTGCAGGCCCCGTTGGTGTAGCCGGATTTGAAGGCAACAGCGCCGGAATAGTCACGGAACTTGTTGACATGGTACTTCCTGTTGTTAAGGGTCGAGTAGCTCCCCTGGACCACGGTCTTCGCATGGCAATCACCGCACTTGATGTTGCTCCCCAGGTAGTTGGCGTTGTTCATGTGCTTGTCGTGACGCCCGGAAAGGGCCTTGGTACCCGCCTGACCCGCGTCGTTGCCGAAGGAATGGCAGGTCTTGCATCCGTTTACCCGTGTGGTGGTGGCCCAGTTGACCGAGTAGTTGCCGTAGGCCCTGACCGCGCCGACGGCGGCATTGGTGGCCTGGCCGTTGGAGTGGCAGTAGGAGGTGCTACACTTGTTGGCCTTGCCGCTCGTCCAATTGAAGGAACCATTGTCGGTGCCGCCAAGAACGGCGCCACCAGTGTAGTTATTGAAAGTGCTTCCTGAACCCGCCGAGGTGAAGCCGTAGAATACCTGCGCTGAGCGGTATGGCCGAACAGCGCCGGACGCATGCTGCGAGGTTGTTATCTTGTGGCAGGATGCGCAGGTGAAGCGGTACTGCGTAGCGGTGCTCACATTGCCCGACATGTTGGTGAAGCTGGTCGGCAGGACGGTGAGTGTGGAGTTCATGTGCAGCTTGTGGGCGCTGTTGGTATTCCAGTGCGCGCCATTGGCAGCTCCGGAGTCGGTGCGGGCCGCGTGGCAGGACTGGCAGTCGGTCGCCCCGGCGGTGCCCCAGGCGGCTGTTGCGGCAGCACCGTGGCAGTAGGTTGTGGAACAGGTCCGTGCACCGCTGTTGTAGGCACCGGAGACGTTGGTGAACGAATTCAGCACCTTGAAGTTCACATCAAGGGTGCGGTTGGTGTGGAGGGTGGTGCCGGCCAGCAGGTTGGCGCTGCCGTCGGCCGCCACGGTCTTCTGGTGACATTTCACGCAGTCGGTCTGTGCCCCCACGTGCTTGGCGTGGCTGTTGGGAGAAACCGCCGGGAGCGGGGTCCCGAAGCCGTCACCTCCGACGCCGTGGCAGCCGGCGCAGCCAATGGCGGCCCCAGTGGTCCAGGAGCCGGGGTTGACCGCGGTCCCCTTGCCGTTGCTGTGGCAGTAAGAGTTGCAGTTGCTTGCCGGGACATAGCCGGTCTTGATCCCGCGAGCGCCGGAGTAGTCGCGCATCTTGTTGACGTGCGCCGCTGCATTGGCAATGGTGGTATCATTGCTGACCGTCTTGGAGTGGCAATCAACGCAGCCGTATTTCGCGCCGAGGGCGCCGCCGGCAGTCAGGTGCGCCGCATGCTTGCCGGAGAGGCTGGCCGGGGTGGAGCCGTTATCGTGGCACACACCGCAGCGGGCAGCCCCGCTGGACTGGGTGCTGGTCCATACAAGAGAGCCTGATGCACCGTTCGCGCCCTGGCCGTTGGAGTGGCAGTAAGTATTGTTGCACACCCCGGCGGTGCTGGCGGTGTACCAGTAGCCCTTGCTGTCCTGGACGCCGGTGCCGGGGCGGCCCGGCGAAGTATTGTACGCATAGTTGGCGTTCGAGCCGCGCCCGGCTGAAGTGACGCCGAAGAAAATGTCCGCAGCCGACACTCCATTGGTAACCGGGCCGTCGGTGTGCTCGTTGGGGGAGCCATGGCAGGAGGAGCAGGTGAAGCGGTAGGTGCTGCCGCTGCTCACGTTGCCCGACATGTTGACGAACTTGCTCGGGAGCGATGCCGAAGCCCAGTGGATGGTGTGGCCGGACGGCAGCACGTTGCTGGCTTCGTGGCACTGGTTGCAGGCAAGCGATGCGCTGCCCCAGGCAGGCGACGGGGCAGAGCCGTGGCAGTAGGTGGAGGAGCATTGCTTCGAGCCGGTTATATAGTTTCCGGTGTATCCACCGTAGGCCAGCTTGAACCGCACGTTCTCCACCCGATTGAGGTGCTTGCCGGTTGAGGTTACAACCTTGTCCGGAGTGGTCCCGATTATGGAGACAGTATCGATATGGCAAGCGTTGCAGTAGATGCCGCTACCATCTACGTGCTTCACGTGGCTGTTGGCCGTGGCCGAGCCGGAAGGGCCGGAATTGTATACCGGATGCGACTTGTCTACGCCGTTGCCATGGCAGTTGACACACTTGGCACTTCCCGCGCCCCAGCTGGTGTTCCAGGTGATTGTCCTGTACTTCTGGCCGCTGGCGGAGGAAAGGTTGCCGAAGGCGGCGATCAGGTTGCCGGTACTGTGGCAATATACGTTCAAACAAGTGTTGCTAGCCCCGGCATTGCCGACCGCCTTGGAATAGCCCCTGGCGCCGGTGGTCGACCCGGCGTTGTAGGTCGGGCTGTCGGTATCCTTGTTGAGGCTATTGTCGAACTTGACGTTGGTCGAGCGGTTGACATGGACCGACTTGGTGAAGATCGCTGTGTCGCTTGCCGCGGTCGCGGCGTGGCACTCCTTGCAATCTATGTACTTGCCGACCACGGAGGTGTAGTTGACATGTCCCAAATGGGCATAGGTGCTGATCTTGTTCCCATAGGTCCGGTTCCCGCCGTGGCAGGAGGCACAGGTTATGCCGGGTGTCCAGTTGATCGATGCATGGGAACCAGTCTGGGACTGACCGGGACTGTGGCAGTAGGTGTTGGCGCAGGTGTTGTTGGTTATCGAGCCGCTTCCTACCCATGAGCTGGCAGCGGTATTCTTCACCTGGTTCGGGTGCTGGTTCTGCGCGCCGTTCAGGATGGCGGTGTTGCTGGCAGCCGTAGTGGCGTGGCAGGATGCGCAGTTGGAAACCTTGGTGTTGGTGGAGTAGTTGTTCAGGTGCGTCACGTGGACAGTGCCGGTGGCGAAATCCCCGACGACCGAACCCTTGCCGCCATGGCAGGCCTTGCAGGAGCCGGTGTAGGCGGTGGTCCAGGAGACAGTCGGCAGGCCGATGGCGGTGCCGTCCTTGGAGTGGCAAGCCGTGGTGCAGGTGCCGTTGGTCCACTCATACCCCTTGCCGTCAGTGGTTACGCCGCCACCCGGAGTATAGTCGGTGATTTTAGAGCGGCTGTCCGCCAGCTGAATTCTGGCATCCTGGACATTGGGAGTCACGGGGCCGGTGGGATGGTCGTTAACGACAGTGTGGCAGTTCCTGCAACCATACACGTAAAGCGTGTCGCCGGCACTATGCCGGTTGGAGGAGGTCACACTGCCGAAGGTGGTGGTCAGCGAGGTATTGATGTGCCGGTCATGGCGCGTGGATATGCTGGCATTGTTGCGCGCTTCGTGGCATGAGGTGCAGTTGATGACTCCATTGTCACCCCATGCAATCGAAGCGGGTGCACCATGGCAATACGTGTTGGAACACTTCTGCCCGGTGGTGATGGTCGGATCGTAGGTACCGCTCGCGTTGTAGCCGGTGGTGTTGAACTTCACGTCTCTGCCGGCGGCATAGCCGGTGCCGTTCAGGTGGGCGGTACTGAAGTTATAGTAGATGGTGCTGTCGTTGTGCGTCGTTTTCCAGTGGCACTCGTAGCAGTTTATGCCGCTGCTTGCCACGTGCTTCTGATGGCTGTTGGAGCCGGCCGCCCCTGCCCCGGCGTTACCGTGGTCAGGGTAACCCTGGCCATTGCCGGTGCCGTGGCAGCCGTTGCAGGCAATGGCGGCTCCGCTCCAGCTCGGGTTGGTATAGGCACGGGAACCGGAGTTGCGGTTGCCGTCACTGTGGCAGTAGAGAGCGCCGCAGTTCGGACCGTTGTTGTAAGGCGTCGCGCCAGTGTTCAGAGCAGTGAAGGATACGTTGATCGACTTGTTGACATGGTAGATGACGCCGGAATACTGCTTGAGCGTGGCATTGGTCCCGGCTGCCACCGTCTTGTAATGGCAGGCGTCGCAGGTGTAATTGGCGCCGTTTACGGCGGCATTGTTCACATGGGCGGTGTGATTGCCGCTGGTCATTACGCCGAATGTGGCCCCCACTGCACCCTTGTGGCAGGAAGAGCAGGTGGCTGAGCCGGTCAGGGCTGTCCGCCAGGTTGGTGCCTCGGTTGCCGGACCTTGCACGGTGCGGCGGCCGTTGCTGTGGCAGTAGATGCTGAGACACTGACCGAAGGTTGCGCTCGGAGCAAGGGAGTTGGCGCCGGTGTCGCCGGAACTATATCCCCTGTAGGTTGCGGACGCGCCGATCTTTGGGTCTGCCGTGGAGAGGTTCCAGAAAACCTTACCGTCCACATGGTTGTTATTGGTTATTGTCCCGTGACAAGTGCTGCAGCCGCGCTGGAGGTTGCCGGCAGCGGCCGTGCCGGCGTGTTTCTTGTGGCTGTTGTCGAAGCCGGCATCTACAGCGGCTGCCGTTACGCCATGGCAGGTGCCGCAGATCGCCTGGCTCGCGCCGACCCACGACGGTGTCGTAATTGTCCCGCCTGCGAGGGCCGCCTTGCCGCTCTGGCTGTCGCCGCCGCCGTGGCAGTATAGGTTGGCGCAGGTGTTATTGTAGTTGTTGCGCCGCAGCACGGTCGTGCCCGGATTGTTCGTTTTGAATGTGTAAGGACTGGCAGGCGAGGTGTAACCGGTGAACGTCCCCCCCCTGTTAGCGCCGAAGAAATTGAAGCCCATTTCGATAAAGTTGTTACCCATGGGCGAGGTGGTATAGGCAGCATGGCATGCATTGCATGAATAGCCCTTGTTGTTGTGGACCAGATGGCCGCCGGCGTTGGACGGGCTGGTGGCACCGGTCGGGTTGGAGTTCCAGACAAGGCCGGTGTTGTTGCTGTTGTCGGTGTTGTTAGTGGTAGGCGGATTGCCATGGCAGGTATCGCAGCCGGCGGCCGCAAAACCCGTGCCGTGGGTATGACAACTGGTGCAGTCCTTCTTGTTATTGTGGGTCAGCCCGCCGGTGTTGTTGGTAGTGTTGAAGTTATGGTACTTGTTGGCGGTGTGACAGACCTCGCAGATCTTGGTGGAATTGCCATGACCGCCGGTGTCGTCACCCATGCCGGTCGCGCCGGTCACATTTAGGAAGGTGACGCTGCCACCGGGGATGTTCCCCTTGCTCGTATCGGGCACCGTGATGGTCGATTTGATCCGCTTGATGTTGGATGCACCCGGCTCATGACAGGTGGTGCACTTGAATTCGCCGTACTTTCCGTTGGCTACACCCCAGCCGCCGTCAGAACTCCAATCACCGGAGCTAAGATTCTGGCTGTTGTGCAAAAGGTTGGCAGCGTAAGCCCCAGGAACGAGGCAGGCGGCGAGCAGGAACGCGAACAGAATCAGCGGGAAGGTTCTTCCCCTCATCCCCCTCGCGCATGACACGGCCGGTTCCGGACGGAGTACAAGCACTCCTGATATAAGCCTGTGCACTATGTTCGCCATAGCCAACCTCACTCTTTCGGATATCATATCAAACTTTCTGTTCATGATCTCTGACGCGTTTCTCATGGGCCACCTCATCACAGCGCGTTATGGCAGTTGCTGCAGGTGTTGAGGCTCATGTTGGTGTCCCATCCAACAGGTATGCCGTTATGGCATGAGATGTTGGAGCAGTTCGGGCTAGACCAGGTGCCGATGGCCTGCTTACCCTGGTCGTAAGCGCCCGACACCTTGTAACTGGTTGATGCCGGGTAGCGCTTCGCCACGGCGAGGCTGTACAGGTCGAAGCTCTTCTGCTTGAGCTGGGCCTTGGATTTCACCTGAATGGGGTTGAAGGAGACATCCCTTACGCCGTTTATATGCTTCAACTTGCTGGCGATGGAGGCAGGATTGGACTCTGCGCCATGGCAGCTGAAGCAGACCGTGTTCTTGTCATTTCTCGGGTTCGTAACCGTCACATAATGGCAGGTATCGCAGTTGATGGTGGTGGAATAGGTAGATTCACCGTGGCTCTTGAAACCAGCCGGACTTGCAGTGGTCGCCTTTCCGTTTCCGCCGCTGTATATATCATTGTAATGAATGCCGACGAAGTGACCGCCTGACTTGCCGGTTCCCATGGAGTTGGGGTTGTAGTGGGCCGGTGACCCCTCCATGTACTTGTTACCGTACGATCTCGTGCTGTTCGGCGAGTTGCCGTGGCACATGGCGCACTTGTCGCCGGTGGCGGTGTATGCGGCGGCGTTGTACCAGTCAGGCGAGCTGTATGTCCTGTAGGTGGCAAAGCTGCTGTTCCAGGCGCCGTTAGAATGGCAGTAGGAGGCGAAGCAGTAGAACTGGCCGGCGTTCTTCGACCAGCCGCTCGTATCGTCGGTTGCCTTGTTCTTGTTGTTGAGCGGCCCGGAGTGGCCGGCGGCATTGCTGAGCGTAACCTGGACGGCACCGTCGATGTGCTTGGTGAGGTCCTTCGGATGGCAGTTGGCGCAGCCGAACACATAATCGCCCGCGCTCGACCAGACACCGGCGCTGGTGTAGCTCCTGTGCAGCAAGGTCGTATTCGAAGGCATGTGCGCCGTGTGCGAGCCGGTGGTCGGCGGGAAGGCGTGGCACAGGCCGCAACGCTCTGCCGGTGTATTGCCCCAGGTAGCGGCAACGCCGGTGCCGTAACCGCTCCCCTGACCATCGGCGTGGCAGGCGTTGGAGCAGGTGCCGTTGCTTGCCGTCCAGGACATTGACGCGGCTCCATATGGATCAGCAAACACAACATCCTTGAGACCGTTCACGTGCTTGTTGCCCGCGTAGTCAATCGTCGTGTAGTTGGTCAGGCTGAGCGTGTTCTTGTGGCAGACGTTACAGGTGATGGCCGCGCCCATCACGGCATTGCCGGTGTTGACATCGCGGTGCTTCGCATGGCTGTTTGTGACAAGGGTGGCGCTGTTGCCATGGCACGCGTTGCAGCGGTTGCCGGCAGCAGCCGAAATGGTGCCGGCGCCATTTGGCCAGAGGGGTATCGTCTTGTAAACAAGGCCCGTGTAGATATTGAACGACATATTCCGCGGCGCACCGTTGGAGTGGCAGTAGATGTTGGAGCAGGTGCCTGTCGTCGCGTTATTGGACGTGTAGCGCGCGAAGTTCTTGGCAAAGAGACCGGCAATCGGGGCAGTGACGCCTTCACCCGGAAGCGGATGGGCTTTCGGGAAGTTGGTGGCCGGCACCTCGAATACGTCCTGGTAGGTCCTGTTACGGTGGCTGTTACCCTTGTGACATTCATCGCAGGCCAGGCCGTAATTATCCGGCTCAACATCATATGCCGCGGCGGAATGGCGCCAGTGGGGCGTTTTGGATTCGTCCTTCTTGATATTATTGCTTCCGTTCTTCGCGGTTGAATAACTGGCAAAACTGACGGTGCCGGAGGTATAGACCGCGTAACCGCCATCCACATATCCAGCATATTTCTTATTACCAGGCTTGTTCAACCTGGGGGGACGGCCGTGACAGGCACCGCAGGCGGCGGCGCCGTTCGGAGTGAACGAGGTCGTGCCGGTGTGGGGGTGACAGGTGTTACATTTTGCATAGGTATTATCAAGCACGCCGCCGATCAGATGGCCAGAGGCAACGCCCATGGATGACATGCTTGACGGATGGCAAACCTGGCACAGACCTTTTTTATCAGTCCTGTAAAGCTCTGAGTTGGAGGTTGACTGCCGGAATACCGCAATGGTGCGGACATTTCCGCCGGCTATGGAAATGGCGCTGTAGTTCATGTAGCGGTTGACAAGATCATTGTTCGGAAGGCCGCTGATAACATTACCGTTATGATCGGTGGTCACATGGGCGCTGTGGCAATAGGTGCACTGAATATTGTTCGTTCCGTACTTCTTGTTGTGGTTACCATAGGTGTGGCAGTTCGGGCAGATGTTCGCAGTGGTGCCGTCCGGGCGAACGAAGTCAGTGCGCAGCAGCATCCCCTTCCCTTTTTTGGCATTCGCCGGAGGAGACATGCTGCTTGTCGTATAGGCGTCAAATGTGGCACTGTTGGAGTCGGTCTTGTGGATCCCGTGGCAGGTGGAGCAGACAACACGTCCCTTCTTCAGGTAATTCTTGAGGCTGGCTGTCGGGTTGGCAGGATTGACGGTGTTTCTCGGCGCCGTATACATCCAGAATACGCCGCGAATGGATGCCGAACTGGCATATTTGAAGGCGACCGGATGGGTGCCGGTGGTGGTGTCTCTCGTATTGCGCGGTTTGTGGCACTCGACGCACAACTGGTCCTGGTCGTTGGCCATCCGCAGAAGCGGCTTGTTCTGCTGGTATGCGGTCCCCGTCGAATGCACCCAGTGGCAGCGGGCGCAGCTCACCGTACCATTTATGGCGCTCTTGTACAGGGGGCCGGATGTCGGAGAGACAGAGCCGGCTGCCGGCTGGTTGTCCAGACCGACCCAGTTGTGGGAGGTCATCTTTTTCTCGGCTTCGGTCAGATTCTTGAATTTGTTGGTGGTGATCGAATAGAAAACGTTGGAGGAGTCGCCGGCGGTGACTGTGTGTTTCGGACGCACGGATGGATTACCCACATGGCAGCCGTAGCAGAAGTTTTCGAACCTTTTCAGACCCGCGCTCCTGCCGGTCAGGTGACACTGGCTGCACTTGAAGTTCTTGTTCTGCGAAATGTCGGCATTATGGGGGAACTCCAGGGCACCGGCCGCGACAGGAAGCAGGGCCGTCATCAGCACCATCAGAATTATCATGCAGGCTCGTCTCATGGCTTGCTCTCCACTCGATTTCATTTCCATTCTATGCACTCCCATGCTTGCCAGGCTCTCCACTACTTGTCATGGCACGACAGGCAAAGCCCGCTCCCCGCGTTGCTCTTGCGCAGGAACGGCGCGAACTTCGAGTCCGCGGAATTTCCCAATTCGGCGTAGTAGTATGTTACGTGCGGGTCGTGGCAGCTGCCGCATTCCACGCGCATTTTCGTCCCGCCGTAGAACTTGATCTGGGCCAGCCGCGTAGTGTCGGTCGGGGCGACAAGCCCGGCGTTTCTCTCGTTCCAGACATCGCTGTACGACATGGAGATGGGATGGTCGTCTCCGAACTCGTTCCCAGAAAACTGGGTGTCAAGACTCCCCGTGTCACCCGGAGTGCCATCAGGATTCCAGACACGTATGGCGCCCAGGTTCGGCATGTTCGGGTTCCCGTTGGGCTCAGGCCCGGCGGTCCCCATCCTGATACCAACGGGAGCGGGAAGGCCCGGCACGCTTCCATCGCTGCCGTCTTCGTAGTAACCCCCGAGTTCCAGTTGATACAAGGTGGTGGGAATGTCTAGATTGGCTCCGGTCGCCATCCTGGTCCGGTGGACAACGTTTACGGCGAAACGTCCGTCATGGCAGGAGAGGCACATGAGGGACTCGTCGCTGGGTTTCTGCACTCCCTTGGTGGTTTGCGTGAGGTTGGCGCCGGTTGTGTACATGTGGTAGCTGACCCCTGCCCCCAGTTCCGGCATGCTGCGGTTCCAGAGCGCACGGTTGATGGTGGCGTTGTGCGGCGTATGGCAGAAGACACAGATCTCCTTGACGCTGCCGGTGCTCTTGTATGCGCTGTTGGGGCCGGTATACGAAAGGTTGTGCGGCGTGATGGCAATGTTGCGGGTGGGTTCG
>JACOUQ010000033.1 GCA_016177775.1 Geobacter sp. | reverse complement strand
CCCGCGTATATCAGAATGATCAAACGTCGCCAATAGGTTCTGCCCCGGCATATGCCCTGGAATATACGTACCAGCATAACCGCTTGCAAAAGCGGACAGGAGAGCTTTTTTCTTCTTGACAACTGACAACCATATCAGGCTAAAGATGCCGCGGAAAGCATAATGGCAGTTGCGATTCCAGTGAGCGCTGTTTTGATGATCGAGGTCATTGTATCCTCCTCTCTTGCAACAAAAGATAAATACGGTCTACTTAATCCTTATAGTGGATGCAGGCAGAGTTGTCAATCTGATTCGTCCAACAGCTCTAGATCCCGAAGGAGTTAGTGGTTGGGAATTCTTTTTATTGAGCATTTTTCAGCTTTATGTTAATTTGCGCTGTTGCGTTAGAATCCATTTCCGGGAGATTGATGCTGATGTTTGGATCGATTATAAAGAAGATCGTCGGGAGCAAGAACGAACGGGAGCTGAAGCGCCTCTGGCCGGTGGTGGAGAAGATTAACGGCCTTGAGCCTTCCATCCAGAAGCTCACCGACGACCAGCTCAGAAATAAGACCTTTGAATTCAAGGAGCGCCTCGGCCGCGGTGAATCACTCGATTCTATCCTCCCCGAGGCCTTTGCTGTCTGCCGCGAGGCCGGGAAAAGGGTCCTAGGCATGCGCCATTTCGACGTGCAGCTGATAGGCGGCATGGTTCTGCACAATGGGAAGATTTCCGAGATGAAAACCGGCGAGGGGAAGACCCTCGTGGCGACCCTCCCATGCTATCTCAACGCCCTGACAGGTCGTGGCGTCCATGTGGTGACGGTGAACGACTACCTGGCAAAGCGCGACTCCGAATGGATGGGGAAGATCCACAATTTCCTCGGCCTCTCCGTCGGGGTCATCGTGCACGGGCTCAACGACGAGGAACGGCGCAATGCCTATTATTCCGACATCACCTACGGCACCAATAACGAGTTCGGCTTCGACTACCTGCGCGACAACATGAAGTTCTCCCTGGATGACTACGTGCAGCGCGACTTTCACTTCGCCATCGTCGACGAGGTCGACTCGATCCTGGTCGACGAAGCCCGCACCCCGCTCATCATCTCTGGCCCGTCCGAAGAGTCGACTGACAAGTACTACGTCATCGACCGGATCATCCCCCATCTGAAAAAGGGGGAGATGAAGGAGGAGGAGGCGAATACCCTTTCCGGCAAGCGCAAGACCTATTCCGGCGACTTCACTGTGGACGAGAAGGCCAAGAGCGCCATGCTGACTGAGGAAGGGGTGCTGCAGGTCGAAAAGCTCCTCAAGATCGACAACCTCTACGATCCCCGCAATATCGAGATCCTGCACCATGTACAGCAGGGCCTGCGCGCCCATGCCCTTTTCCGTCGCGATGTGGATTACGTGGTGAAGGAAGGGGAAGTTCTCATCGTCGACGAGTTCACCGGCCGCCTGATGCCGGGGCGCCGCTGGTCCGACGGCCTCCACCAGGCCATCGAGGCCAAGGAAGGGGTGAAGATCGAGAGCGAGAACCAGACGCTCGCCACCATCACCTTCCAGAACTATTTCCGCATGTACGAGAAACTGGGGGGGATGACCGGCACCGCCGACACCGAGGCGGAGGAGTTCCACAAGATATACAAGCTGGACGTGGTGGTGATCCCGACCAACCGCGTGCTCCTGCGTCCGGACTTCCCGGACGTGGTCTACAAGACAGAGCGGGAGAAGTTCAACGCGGTCATAGAAGAGATCAAGGAGTGCCATGCCAAGGGGCAGCCGGTGCTGGTGGGGACCATCTCCATCGAGAAGTCGGAGGTCCTTTCCGACCTCCTGAAAAAGCAGGGGATACCCCATAATGTCCTGAATGCCAAGCACCACGAGAAGGAAGCCGAGATCGTCGCCCAGGCCGGGCGCAAGGGGATGGTGACCATTGCCACAAACATGGCGGGTCGCGGTACCGACATCCTGCTCGGCGGTAATTCCGAAGGGCTGGCGAAGAAGGAGTTCGGCGGGACGCCGGAAGGGAAAGCTGCCGAGGAGTTCGGCGGCACCCCGGAGGAGAAGGCCCTAGCCTGGAAATACGGGATCTACGAGCAGGAGGAGCGGCTTGTTTCTCCGGAGGAATACCAGTCATACCTGGATGGGCAGCTCCAGCAATATGCTCCTGTCCTCGCAAGGCACGAGGAGCAGTTCCAGCCTATCCTGGAAAAATACCGCCAGCAATTCGCCAAAGAGCACGATGATGTTGTGGCTCTTGGCGGCCTGCACATCATCGGCACCGAGCGGCACGAGAGCCGCCGCATAGACAACCAGCTGCGCGGCCGTTCCGGCCGGCAGGGTGACCCCGGTTCCTCACGCTTCTACCTTTCGCTTCAGGATGACCTGCTTCGGATATTCGGCTCCGAGCGGGTTTCCAAGATCATGGACTTCCTCAAAATAGAGGAGGGTGAGGCGATCACCCACGGCATGATCAGCAAGGCGATCGAGAACGCCCAGAAAAAGGTGGAGGCCCACAACTTCGAGATCCGCAAGCACCTGATCGATTACGACGATGTCATGAACAAGCAGCGCGAGGTGATCTATACCCAGCGTCGGGAGATCCTGGGCGGGGAGAGCATCCGCGAATACTTCTTCAGCATGATGGATGAACTGGCTGACGATATCGCCGCGTCCTTCGCCATCGAGAAGACCCCGTCTTCGGAATGGGACTGGGAAGCTATTGCCGAGGCGGTGCACGGCACCTTCGGCTTCCAGCTCGATCTCCCTGCCGAAACCATGCAGCATCTGAATCCCGGGGAATTCGGCGACCTGCTGCGGGAAAAGGTCCGCGAGGTGTTCGACGCCAAGCTGAACGAGTTCGGCGCCGAGATGATGGATTACATGATCAAGTACATGATGCTCCAGATCATCGACACCCAGTGGAAGGACCACCTTCTCTCCATTGACCACCTGAAGGAGGGGATAGGGCTTCGCGGCTACGGCCAGAAGGACCCGAAACAGGAGTACAAGAAGGAGGCCTACCAGCTCTTCATCAACATGATGAACCGCATCCGCGAGGAGGTGGTTTCCAAGATATTCTGGATGCAGATCACCCGCGAGGAAGAGGTAGAGGAACTTGCGGAGATCGAGGAGCGTCAGCAGAAGAGCCGGAAGCTCGTCTACAACATGGGAGGCGGCGAGGTGCAGCGCAAGCCCGCGAAGAGCAGCAAGGTCGGCAGAAACGAGCCGTGCACCTGCGGCAGCGGGAAGAAATACAAGCAGTGCTGTGGAAAATAGGTAGGCGCCGGTCCGCCGGATAATTCAGGCGACATGATTTTTGTGCGAAGGGGACAGCAGGAATGCTGTCCCTTTTTTGTTACAATTGAACAAAAAACAATCCAAGGAGATTCCTATGCATATTCTGACCTTCATCAGCCGTCTGGCCATCGCATTCTGGGTCGGCGGGGTCGCCATCTTCAGCTTCGTCCTTACTCCCATCCTCTTCCGCAGCTACAATCGCGACATGGCCGGTGAAATCGTCGGAAGGCTCTTCCCTGCCTACTTCCGATGGGGGCTCGCCTGCGGGGTGGTCGCCCTCGTTGCCCTTGCTGCCGCGCGGGGAAGGCAGTCGCTCATTCCCGCGGTTCTTCTTATCCTTATGCTTGGTGTCACCTCGTTTCAGACCTTTTATGTCGAGCCGAAGGCAGCAGAGCTGAAACGGGAAATCCGCTCATTCGAGACCACTCCGAAGGACCATCCCTTACGTCGTGAATTTTCCCGCCTGCACGGGGTCTCGGCAATTTGCAATCTTGGGATCTTCGCAGGTGGTGTGGTGCTGGTTGCGCTTCTTTGATGGCAGAGTAAGACTGGCAATTGAAATGAATGTGTGGTATTAGACAGTGTTGACACTGGATGTGGCCAGAAAACCAATGTTTCAATCTACGCAAATAGAGGGCAAGTAAATGATGCCGAAGGGATTTAAATACTCCGCCGTCGAAGCGGCGATCAAGAAGCCGGGACGGCTCGACCTGGCTCTTATCTTCTCCGAGGCGCCGGCAGTTGCGGCCGCGGTATTCACAACCAACAAGGTCAAGGCTGCACCGGTGCTCCTTTCCATGGAGCGAGTGAAGAATGGCTCGATCCAGGCGGTCGTAGTGAACAGCGGCAATGCCAATGCCTGTACCGGCCAGCAGGGGGTGGATGATGCCTTCGAGACGACCAGGCTTGTGGCCGAGGGGCTCGGTCTGCCGGATGAGGAGGTGCTGGTCAGTTCGACCGGCGTAATCGGCCAGCGGATGCCGATGGAGCGGTTCCGTGCTGCAATTCCGAAGCTTGTGGAAGGTGTCGAAGGCGGGACGCTCGATGATGTGGCGCGGGCAATCATGACGACCGACACATTTCCCAAGCTGGAGACACGGAGCGGCTCGGCAGGCGGCAAGGTATACACCATCGCGGGGATAGCCAAGGGAGCAGGTATGATTATGCCAAATATGGCGACCATGCTCTCCTTTGTGGTGACCGATGCGGCCGTGGACAAGGCGTGGCTGCCCAAACTTCTGAAGGACGCCGTGGATAGCTCGTTCAACTGCATCTCCGTGGACGGTGACATGTCGACCAACGACACGACCGTCCTGATAGCCAATGGGGCGGCAGGCAACGCCCCGCTTCGCCCCGACACTCCGGAAGGGGAGGAGTTCGCCCAGCAACTGCGCGACCTCCTTCTGGCCCTGGCCAGGCAGATAGTCAAGGACGGGGAGGGGGCTACCAAGTTCGTGACCATCACGGTCAAGGGAGCCGCTTCCACTGCCGATGCAAAGGTGACCGCCATGGCCGTGGCGAATTCGATGCTGGTAAAGACCGCCTTTTTCGGCGAGGATGCCAACTGGGGGCGTATCATCTGTGCAGTCGGCTATTCGGGCGCCCAGGTCCAGACCGAAAAGGTTGATATCTGCTTTGACGATGTACAGATGGCCGTGAATGGCCAATTCGCAGGAGGAGACTCCGAAGCGCGCGGCTCAGCCGTTCTGAAGAAGCCGGAGTTCACATTGACTATAGACCTTAAACAGGGGGAAGGGTTTGCCACGGTCTATACCTCCGACCTTTCCTATGACTATGTGAAGATCAACGCAGATTACCGGACCTAGCATTTTTCCCGCACGGAGGAAGTATGGGCTTGAAATGGTTGCGCAGCTTCGCAGTGGTTGCTTTCGTCTTGCTGGGGGCGCTTACGGCGCATGGCGAAGAGGGGCTGAAAATCACCGAGATGGTGGTGACGACAAAGATCGTGAGAGGTAACCCGATCGATTCTGTCCGGCGGATTTCGTCCACGTCGGTCAAGGCACTCTACTGCTTCACCAGAACGGTCGGCCCGGAAGAGGAGACTGTCCTGAAGCATGTCTGGTATCGCAACAACGAAAAGGTCGCCGAGAACGAACTGCCGATCAAGGGGAAACGGTGGCGGACCTACAGCAAGATCGCCATGGACCGGCAGTCGCCTGGACAATGGCGGGTCGAGGCCCTGGATGCGACGGGCAATGTGCTGAAAAAGGTGGAATTCAGGATCAACTGACGGGGGAGAGCATCCCCCTTTTTCGTTTGAGTTCAGAGGCATGGATAGAAGTTTTGCAAAATACATAATGGTCCTCCTTTGTTTCATCGTCAGCTTTGCCGCACCGGCGGCGGGCCAGGATGGGGGGGAGGGGGACAGCCGGACCGCGCTGATCGACATGGTGATGCAGAGTGCCATCTCCCGTGAGTTGATTGCCGGCGGTGTGGTGCTGGTCGGTGACCGGCAGCGGGATCTGCTCGTCAGGGCATACGGCAGGAAAGGCCCGATGATGGTTGATGAGCCGATGCGCGATGATACCCTCTTCGATGTCGCATCACTCACCAAGGTCGTGGCGACCACCCCGGCAATCATGAAGCTGGTGGAGGAGGGTAGGCTCAGTCTGGTCGACCCTGTTATCAAGTGGTTCCCGGAGCTTGCCGGGAGCGGCAAGGATGATCTCCTGGTGCTGCACCTCCTGACCCATACTTCAGGGCTGGACGATGTCCTGCCGGATTCGGCCGCCCCGATGTACGGCTTCATTCGGGCCACCGCTGCCCAGCAACTGAAGGGTGAACTCGGCAGCCGATTCAAATATGCGGATATCAATTTCATCCTTCTTGGAGAGCTTGTGCGCCGGGTTTCAGGAAAGAGCCTGGACCGGTATGCACATGAGCACCTCTATGCACTCCTGGGGATGAGGGACACCTGTTTCAATCCAAAGACGGAGATTTCAGGCCGTTGCGCTGCAACGCTTGTTGCGGAAAATTCCCCTCAATACGGCCTGGTTCAGGATTATGCCGCCCGTCAACTGGGAGGGGTTGCCGGCCATGCCGGCCTGTTCAGCACCGTACGGGACCTGTCCCTGTTCTGCCGAATGGTTCTCAACAGCGGCAGCTTTGACGGGAAAAGTGTCCTTGCCGAGCGGACCGTGGCCCAGATGGTGGCTCCCTACTTCTCAAGGGGAGGGAAAGTGGTCAGAGGCCTGGGGTGGGACATCACGTCTCCGTTTTCTTCCCCCAGGGTTGACGGATTTGCCGAGAATTCCTTCGGTCATACCGGCTACTCGGGAAGTTCCGTCTGGATCGATCCGGAGAGCGGCATTTACGTGATCGTGCTCACTTCTCGCCTGGAATACCGGAGGCAGAAGGAGTTCAACCAGCTCCGCAGCGATGTCTCGACGGTAGTCGCCACCATTTATGCCCGTCGCAGGGATGCTGACGATACGGCCTCCTTTGCCCAATAGTTCGCGAACCGGCAAATTTCTTGACACGTACGGGGCGTTGTGCTAGTTTTTGCGAGATTTTAGCGGATTTTTCACTACCCGTTTTCACCCGGTCGATTCGCCACGATGGAGGGCCAGATGGGCTACAGATTGCTCCTTGCCGACGACAGCATAACAATCCAGAAGGTCGTGGGGATCATCTTCGCAAACAGTGAGTATGACCTGACCATTGTCGATAATGGCGATGCTGCGCTGGCAAAGGCGCGGGAAACGGCTCCCGACATCATGCTGGTGGACGCCCTGATGCCGGGTAAAAACGGTTACGAGGTCTGCGAGGAGGTGCGGCGCGACCCACGGCTAAAAGATGTCCCCATTCTGCTCCTGACCGGCGCATTCGAGCCGTTCGACGAGGCAAAGGCACGCCAGAGCGGGGCTGACGATTTCATCTCCAAGCCCTTCGAGTCCCAGCAGCTGATCGATAAGGTCTCCAATCTGATAGAGTTGGGTAAGCTGCGGACAGCCTCGGCAACAGCGGCTATACAACCTCCTGTGGTTGAAGCGGCGCCGTCAGTGCAAACTGCCCAACCCCTTACCGAACCCCTGGCCGCGGAGCTGGAAGCAGCCTTTGCCCAGGAAGGCACTGTAAAGCCCGAGCCCCTGACCCTTGGCGAGTTCGATATCGTCGAGGTATCACCGGAAGAGGATCTCTGGGGCGTCCTCGAAGCAGAAGAAGCCGCCGAAGGGGAGATAGAGTTCGGCGAGGTCGTGACCGAGGCCGAGGAAGGCTTCGCTGAGGAGCCTCTTGCGATGGTCGAGCCTGAGCCGGCTGACCTCTTTGCCGAGGAACCGATTGCAGAAGCCGAGCAGGTGCCTGAAGACATCTTTAGCGAGGATATGTTTGCTCCGCCGGAGGAGGCTATTTTTTTCGCAGCAGAGGAAGTAGCAGCACCGGCATCGACGCCTGAGGTCAAACCGGTGGTCCCGACCGAGGAATACTCCTTTCAGGAAGCGGCTGTTGCCGAAGCTTTTTCCTTTGAAGAACCGGAATCTTCTCAGCCTGCTGAAACTGCCTTCGAATTCGCCCCTCCTGAAGAGGCCTTTGTCGCTTCACCGGTAGCGGAGGCCGCGCCACCGGCGATTGAACAGCCTCTTGCTCCGTCGGCAGCCGGTCTTACCGATGAGCAGATTGCCTCGCTCGTTTCCCGGATTTCCCGGGAGTTGATCGAGAAGATTGCCTGGGAAGTGGTGCCTGACCTGGCCGAATCCATCATCAGGGATGAGATTCGGAAGATCAAGGAAGGGAACTAGGAGCAGGGACTAGGGTAGTAAATATTTAGATTTCGAAATGGGGATGCTGCATCCCCATTTTTATTGATACCGGATGAAGAGGTAATGTATGTCAAACAAGGAACTGGCAAAGGTCTACGAGCCGAAGGACGTTGAGCGCAAATGGTATGGAGAGTGGGAGGCGAAGGGGTATTTCCATGCCGAGCCGACTTCATCCAGGCCATCCTACAGCATAGTCATTCCCCCTCCCAACGTCACCGGCGCGCTCCACATGGGGCATGCCCTCAACAACACTCTCCAGGACATCCTCTGCCGCTGGAAACGGATGAGCGGTTACAACGTGCTCTGGATGCCGGGTACCGATCATGCGGGAATCGCCACACAGAACGTGGTGGAACGTCAGCTGGCAGGGGAAGGGAAGGATCGCCACGAGCTCGGGCGCGAGAAGTTCATCGAACGGGTCTGGCAGTGGAAGGCGGAATCGGGGGGGCAGATTATCGGCCAGCTCAAGCGCCTCGGCGCCTCCTGCGACTGGGAGCGGGAGCGCTTCACCATGGACGAGGGGCTCTCCCGCGCCGTGCGTGAGGTGTTCGTTCGTTTGTACGAGGAAGGACACATCTACCGCGACAACCGGCTCATCAATTGGTGCCCCCGCTGTCACACAGCCCTCTCGGACATCGAGGTGGAGCACGAGGACAAGGCGGGCCACCTCTGGCATATCCGGTATCCGGTGGTTGGCTCCGACCGCTTCCTGGTAGTCGCCACCACCAGGCCCGAGACGATGCTGGGTGATACGGCAGTGGCGGTCAATCCGGCAGACGAGCGGTATGTCGACCTGGTGGGGAAAAAGGTTCTCCTGCCGCTGGTGAATCGCGAGATCCCGATAATTGCCGACGAATATGTGGACATGCAGTTCGGTACCGGGGTCGTGAAGATAACCCCTGGTCACGATTTCAACGACTTCGAGGTGGGGCGCCGCCATGGTCTGGACGTGATCAACATCCTGGACGAGTCCGGGATCATCAATGCCGCCGGTCACCAGTACGAGGGGCTGGACCGGTTCGCGGCACGGATGAAGATCGTCGATGACCTGGAAGCCCTGAATCTTCTTGAAAAGATTGCGGACCATCCCATGTCCGTCGGCGGTTGCTACCGTTGTAAGACCGTGGTCGAGCCCTATCTGTCGCTCCAGTGGTACGTGAAGGTCGGCCCCCTGGCAGAGCGCGCACTGGCAGCGGTTAAGGAAGGGAAGACCCGTATCATCCCGCAGCAATGGGAGAACACCTACTTTGACTGGATGGAGAATATCCGCGACTGGTGCATCTCCCGTCAGATATGGTGGGGGCATCGCATTCCGGCGTGGTACTGCGACCACTGCGGTGCGATCACCGTGGCCAAGGTCGACCCGGACAAGTGCGGCACCTGCGGCAGCGATGAGATCCGCCAGGAAACCGATGTGCTCGATACCTGGTTCTCCTCGGCTCTCTGGCCCTTCTCCACCATGGGGTGGCCGGACCGGACCCCGGAGCTTGAGACATTCTATCCCACCTCGTGCCTTGTCACCGGGTTCGACATCCTCTTCTTCTGGGTTGCCAGGATGATGATGATGGGGCTCCATTTCATGGACGAGGTGCCGTTCACAGACGTTTACATCCACGCCCTGGTGCGCGATTCCCAGGGGCAGAAGATGAGCAAGTCGAAGGGGAACGTCATCGATCCCCTCACGGTCATCGACCAGTACGGCACCGATGCATTCCGCTTCACCCTGGCCGCCTTCGCGGCCCAGGGGCGCGACATCAAGCTGGCGGAGGAGCGAATCGCCGGTTACCGAAACTTTGCCAACAAGATCTGGAATGCTTCCCGGTTTGCCCTCATGAACCTGGAGGGGTTCGATCCGGAGTCGGTTGACCCCGAATCCCTGGAACTGACCAATGCCGACCGGTGGATACTGTTCCGGCTCAATGAAGCGGCGCGGGAAGTGCATGAGGCTCTGGAAAGCTATCGCTTTAATGAGGCTGCCGGAGTCCTGTACCGCTTTACCTGGAGCGAATTTTGCGACTGGTACATCGAACTGGTCAAGGAAGATCTGTACAAGGGGGAAGGGGGGCGGCGCCAGACCGCGCAATACGTGCTCTCGACGGTCCTGGAGCATCTGCTCCGCATGCTGCACCCCTTCATGCCCTTCATCACCGAGGAGATATGGCAGGTGCTGCCGAATAAGAGCAGGCACGAGGCGCTGGGCACTGGGCAAAAGGATACGATCATGCTGGCGGAGTACCCGACGCCGCGTGAGGAATGGAACTTTGCCGGGGCTGCGGCCGAGATGGGGCTGGTGATGGAGATCATCTCCGTGATCCGCACCATTCGGGGGGAGATGGACGTTGCGCCTTCGCGGGAGATCGCTGCTATCCTCGACTGCGGGTCGGAGGCGAGCCTGCATCTTCTCAAGCAGAACGAGGCTTACATTATTTCGCTGGCGCGGCTGTCCGACCTGGCCATCGGCTCACACCTCGAAACGCCCGAAGATTCGGCAGTCCAGATGGCGGGTGACGTGCGCATCGTGCTCCCGCTCAAGGGTCTGGTTAACGTGGAGGAGGAGGAAAAGCGTCTCCTCAAGGAGATCGCCAAGATCGACAAGGATATCGAGTTCCTGTCCAAGAAGCTGGAAAACCCCTCGTTCGTTGACCGGGCACCGGCCGATATCGTGGCAAAGGAGCGGGAGAAGCTGGCTGACCTCGGAAACAAGAAGAGAGTTCTTGAGGAGAGCCTGGAGAAGATCAGAAGGCTCAAGTGAAAAGTGAAAGGTGAATAGTGAAGTGAAAGAGGCGGAGCTGAACAGGTTCCGCCTCTTTTTTGACTCAATATGTTACCTGATTAGCACTGATCTCCAGCTGAACCCTTCTCCCTGAAGGAGAAGGTGGCCGAAGGCCGGATGAGGGGGCAGCTGTCCCGATTAATCCACCATATCCCCCTCACCCTAGCCCTCTCCCTCAGGGAGAGGGGACTGTTTGAAGACATAGCGGGAGTTTAGTGCTTCTGAGTAACTTAACCTAAGTGCTTGATTTTACGTTTTATGGAATTATGTCGGCTGAACCTCAACTGGAACCAGATCGAAGCCAAGCTGTTTAGCTTTACGTTTCATGTTCTGTATAAGCCGTGATCGATAGCGT
>JACOUQ010000031.1 GCA_016177775.1 Geobacter sp. | reverse complement strand
GCTAATCGACGGGCACAGGGCACCAATGTGAAAGCGGCCTCCTCACCCCGGCTGCCGAAGCAAAAATATCGGATCCCGAGGAAAACAGCAAGTTACTCTAAGACAAACCCCCGACGGGGCGGGGTGCGATGCTAATCAGGAGGAAAAATGAGGCAACCCTACCCGACCCGCTCCTTCAATTGATGAGCCGTAGTAAAGTAATGCCGGTATCCCTGGAAGAGAATGAGGAAGGAAGTGATGGCGACAGCGCCGGTTATGGCGCACATGATGGCGATCTGGTAGCGGACCGCAACGATCGGCTCGGTCCCGGAAAGGATCTGGCCGGTCATCATCCCCGGCAGCGACACGATCCCGGTGGCCGCCATGGTGTTCATGGTGGGGATCATGGCCGCGCGGAAGGCGGCGCGCAGCGCCGTATCGGACGCCTGGCGGGAGGTGGCGCCCAGGCAGATGGCGGACTCGATCTCTTCCCGCCGCTCCCGTATCTCGGAAGAGAGGCGCTCGGCAGCAAGGCTCGCGCCATTCATGGAGTTGCCGATGATCATCCCGGCCAGGGGGATGAGGTAGCGGGGATCGTACCATGGCGCGTAGCCAACCACGAGGGAACAGAAGAAGAAGGTGACCCCGCCGCAGCCAATGAAAATTGATGTTCCCACCACCCGGTAGAAACGGGGCATCCTGCGCTTGACCCTGGCCCCCATCACCTGCAGGGAAAAACCACCCATTACCAGCAGCATCAGGAGCACCGGCAGGGGGGAGCGGATGGCAAAGACGAGATGCAGGAGGTAGCCGACCGCGATGAGCTGGAGCACCATCCGCACCGAGGCCCAGAGCATCTGCTTCTCCCCGCCGATCCGTTGTAGTTTGGCAAGACCTACGGCAATCAGGATCAGCCCATAGGCGAAGGCAAGATCCAGCATCTCCAGGGTGACGATCTTCTGGCTTTCCATGACGCTATTCCTCCCCCTCGGCCGGCTCCGCCAGGAAGAGCCTGAGCTCTTCAGTCCGGGGCCGCTCCAGGAATTCTTCCCTTCCCCCCTCCTCCAGGACCCGCCCCTTCTCCAGGTAGAGGAGGTGATCCGCGATCCGCCCCGCCAGGCGCAGGTCGTGGGTCACCAGAATCACGGTGAGCCGCTGGGAGCGGCAGATGTCATGGAGGGTCGCGGCGAGCCGGTCCGCGGTGGGACGGTCAAGGGCGCTGGTCGGCTCGTCCAGGAGGAGCACCCGCGGCCCGCCGATGAGAACGCGGGCCAAGCTGACCCGCTGCTGCTCCCCGCCGGAGAGTGTACGGGCATCCCGCCCGAGGATATCAGGGTCGAGCCGGGCCAGCTCCAGGGAGCGCCGCATCTCGCCGCTCTCCGCTAAAGGAGGTGGCGCCTGGCGGTAACGGAACGGCTGTTGAAGGTTATGAAGGACCGTACCGTCGTACATGAACGGCTTCTGCAGCACCATCCCCACCCTGCGGCGCAGCTCCAGGGGGTCGATGGATGCTACATCATCCCCTCCCACCCTTATCCTGCCGCTGCTCGGGTCCTCCAGTCGGTTGACGAGCCGGATCAGGGTGCTCTTCCCCCCTCCGGAGGGGCCGACAATGGCGGTTATCTCTCCCTGACCGGCGGAGAAGGAGACGTCGTCCAGGATGACCGCGCCTCCCCGGACGACACCCACATTCTCCAGTTGTACTGTTGCCTGGTTTTCCTTGCTCAGTTCGTTTTCCAATATCAGGTATCCTCGGCTAGACCACCGACCGCTTTGGACCCTCCCCCTCCTTGGTTAGGAGGGGGTTGGGGGGTGGTCGACGAAGTGGACGTTACTCAGACGCCCATGGTAACCATTTTCAATCAAAAAGTTCAACCCGCTTTTTCACGAGTTACCGCCTCGCATGTTCCTGACCAACGACATCCACGGCACCAGCCGGCTTCTCCGGCACCCTGGGCACCTCTGCCGTCCATTCGTTCGGATCTGCCTCGTAAGCCGCCATATCTTTCCTGTAATCCGCAAGTTTCTGCTCGTACTTCTCCATCGCGGCAGCCACCGTATCGGTTTGCGCTTCAGCAGGAAGTGCGTAAGCTGAAAACACTCCACCGAACATCACCGCGGCCGTCACGGCCATTGTCGCTATCACTTTCTTTTTCATGGTTTTTCTCCTTCTTAGTTCGATTTTCGGACACTGCATGTCCTTTTATGTGAACAGGAATATCAGGAGAAAATGGCAGAAATGTGGAAGAAATTGGGAAATACGTTAACACCCCATATATCCATCGCCATTTCTCGAAAGCGTGTGATAAAAATAAAGAAACGTGATTTTCAGAGGAGCAGCAATGAAACTTGGCATCACCCGCCGCCTTTTTCTGGCCATCCTGGCGGCCGCCGCCATTGCGGTGGTCAGCATGTTTTTCATAATGCACTGGAGCATTGACCGGGGTTTTCTCCGCTATGTCAACAGCCTGGAGCAGACAAGGCTGGCCCTTCTGGCAGAGCGGCTCGAGGAAAGTTATTCCGGAAAGGGGAGTTGGGATTTTCTGAAGGAAAACCCTGCACAATGGCGAAGGATCGTGGCCGAGTCCATGCCGGAGGAAGAGGCTTCTCCCGGCAGGCGCCCGCCTCGTGAAGAGGGGGTGCCTTCGGCGAAAGGGGGTGCCGGACGCCCTCCCATGCAACTCCCGCCGCAACTGCGGCGAGGCTTCGGCCAGCGCGCCTTCCTCCTCGATAGCGAAAGGAAACAGGTTGTCGGCCCTCCCGAAATTCCCTCCTCCGGCGAGTTGAAGCCCCTCCTCCATCGTGGCCAGGTGGTGGGGTACCTGGGCCTCATGCCGCGAAAGCGCCTCTCCGACGAGCGCCAGCTCCGCTTCGTGAAGGAGCAGAGGGTGGCCCTGGCCCTTGTGGGCGGGGTCGTATTGCTCCTGGCCGCGGGCCTGTCCCTCCCCCTGGCGAGCCGGCTGGTCCGGCCGATCAGGGCATTGGCCGCGGCCACCAACCGGATGGCTGCCGGCCATTTCGACACAAGGGTCCCGGTCTCCTCCTCCGACGAGTTGGGGCACCTTGCCCGTGATTTCAATTCCATGGCCCTCGCCCTGGAGAAAAACGAACAGACCCGCCGCCAGTGGGTAGCGGACATCTCCCACGAGCTCCGCACCCCCCTGGCGGTCCTGCGGGGGGAAATCGAGGCGATCCAGGACGGGGTGCGGCAACCGTCCCCGGAGGCGGTCCAGTCCCTCCACGGCGAAGTGATGCGCCTCTCCCGCCTGGTGGATGATCTCTACCAACTCTCCCTCTCCGATGCCGGCGCCCTCACCTACCGGAAAGAGGAGCTTGACTTGGCAGAGGTGCTGACCGAGGCGCTCGACACGTTCAGGAACGACTTCGCAAGGAAAGAGATCGCGCTGCAAATGGATATCCCGGCAGAGCTGGAGTTGACCCTCTTTGCCGACCATGAGCGGCTGCGCCAGCTCTTCGCCAACCTGCTGGAGAATACGCTTAAATACACTGATCCGGGTGGCGCTCTGGAGGTCAGGCTGGAACGGCTGAATGGCCGTGTAGCGCTTCACTTTCAGGACACTTCGCCCGGCGTACCGGTAGCCGATCTGGAACGCCTCTTCGACCGGCTCTACCGCGTGGAGAGTTCACGCAACCGGGCATCGGGGGGAGCGGGCCTCGGGCTTGCGATCTGCCGCAACATTGTCGAGGCCCACGAGGGAACGATCTCAGCCCTCCCTTCCCCTCTGGGTGGGGTCTGGATCAGGGTGGAGCTGCCGTTGACGGAGAAAATGGGATGAGCGGAAAGATACTGATAGTGGAGGACGAGGAGAAACTGGCCGGGCTTCTGAGGGACTACCTGCTACAGGCGGGGTTCACGACGGAGTGGCTCTCTGACGGTCTGGCCGTGGTACCGAGGGTAAGGGAAGAACTACCGGACCTCATACTCCTCGACCTGATGCTGCCGGGTCGCGACGGCCTGGATATCTGCCGGGAGATCCGCACCTTCTCCAGCGTGCCGATCATCATGGTCACCGCAAGGGTGGAGGAGATCGACCGCTTGCTGGGGCTGGAACTCGGGGCCGACGACTACATCTGCAAGCCTTTCAGCCCGCGGGAGGTTGTGGCGCGGGTCAGGACGGTCCTCCGCCGGTCAGGCGGCGGGCAGACGCTCCAGGCAGCCGGGCTTGTCATGGACGAGTCCCGCTACAAGGCCACGCTCCAAGGCAGGGAGCTGGATCTGACCGCCGTGGAGTTCAAGCTCCTGCAGTTCCTGGCCCTCAGTCCGGGGCGGATATTTTCCCGCTCCCAGCTCATGGACCGGATCTATCCGGACCAGCGGATCGTGGATGACCGGACCATCGACAGCCACGTGAAGAAGCTGCGCAAGAAGATAGCTGCGGTTTCGCCTGGAGAAGAGCTTATCTACTCGGTTTACGGGGTGGGGTACAAGTATGAAGCTTCCTAATGTCCGGAGCCATCGGAATTTACGCATTCTACAAAGAATTTTTATCCTTAAGCAAGAGCGCATCGGCCACGCTATAGATCCAGAGCAGGAAAAACCCACCCAGGACCCACCGGACTGCCGGAGACTGACGCTGAAGCTCATCCATGGCCTGGGGAAGGGAATATCCGGCAAGCTGGACGGACACTAGCAGTTTGCCAGCCCCCTGCATGACAAAGAAGAGGGCACAGAGGAGGAAAACATTTACCAGCGCGATGAGGATGACCCCCTTTATCCTCTCCCCCTTGTAGAGCTGCCCCAGGCCGGGAAGGGCAAAAGCGGAGAGGAGGGTTGCCTTGAGATTGTTTTTCATAGTTGTCTCCTAAGAAGTTACCCCCCATTTATAAAAGGGGGGCTGGGGGGGATTTCCCATCGGCAATCAAAGGCAAATCCCCCTGTGTTAAAGAGGGACTTTGATTTTTTAATGCAAAAGCGGTTGAGGGGGTGGCATATTTCTGATAATAGGTTGTACATGAAAAAAAGTCCATCCATACGGATTCGCAGGGAAGCGCTGATTCCTCTTCTGAAGGATCCCGATGAAGGGGTTCGGCAGGCCGCGGCACAAGCCCTGGGACAGCTCGATTCCGCCGGCAGTCTTGAGGAGGTCCTCGATCAGCTGAAAAAGGGGAAGCTGGGCGAAAAGGTGCAGGCTATCTACGCACTGGGGCGGATTGGCGGCGAGAAGGTGCTTGGCCCGTTAGTATATTGTGCTAAAAGGCCTGAGGAGGACATCAAATCCGCGGCAATAGAAGTATTGGGCGAGCTGGCCCATCCAAATGCCCTCCCCGTGCTGATTGAGAAGCTGCAAGAGCCAAATACCAGCCTCAGGGCAAAGGCGATCGCCGCGCTCGGAAATTATCGCGACCCTGCCGTGGCGAAGCATCTCGTCCCCTTTCTGGATGCCAATGATGGTCTCCTGGAGACGGAAGCGGCCCTGGCACTGGCTAAAATTGGCGAAACCGCACAGGAAGGTAAGCTGATCAAACTCCTGAGATCCCCATATTCTAGTACCCGGCAGGCGGCAGCCAGGGCGCTGGGGGAGTTGGGGGTTGCGTAACATATCCGGCAGATGTGAAAATTATCCCGCCTGCCTGCGCTACTCCCCTGTCTTCGCCGCATCCGCAGCTACGAAAACCGAGCAGGCGAAGCAGAAAAGCGCGGACAGAACGATGGCTACCGGGGCGATCATCATGGCATGCCGCAGCCCCCACAGGTCGGATAGCCAGCCGAGGATGGCCGGAGAGATGGCGTCGCCCAGGGCGTGGATGAAGAAGATATTCACGGCGAACGCCATGGAGCGGGCGGACTGCCGGCTGACATTGGCGATCACGGTGTTGAGTGGGCCGGTGTTGAGGAAGAGGCAGAATTCGGCCACACCCACGGCAGTCAGGCAGGTAACGGTGGAACCGGCGACGATCGCCAGCGCGGCCACCGGGGCACCGACCAGCAATCCGATCCCGGAGACGATCAGGTATCCCTTCCCCCCCTTGCCGCGAAAGCGGTCACCCAGCCACCCCCCGGTCAGGGTCCCGGCTATGCCGGTAACCACGGTGATCGCTCCGAACAGGGTGTTGCCCCGCGCCACGTCCAGGCCGTGCATCCGGTAGAGGAACGTGGGGAACCACTGGGCAAGTCCCCCCAAGGCGAAGGTCATGGCCGCCATGGCCAGGGTGTTGAGGATATAGGTGCGGTTGTGCCAAAGCGCCCGGTAATCCCTGTGTTGGTCCTTGCCATCCCCCGCGTTCGCCGCAGGTTCCCGCAGCCGCCAGACAGGCAGCACAAGGAGCAGTCCCGGCGCTCCCACCGCCAGAAACGCCACATGCCAACCGAAAGCTTGCCCCAGCAACCCTCCCAGGAGATATCCCAGTGCGCTCCCGACGGGTATTGCCAGGTAAAACCAGGCCAGTACCCGCCCGCGCCGCTCCTTGGGGAAATAGTCGGACAAAAGGCCAGGCGAGACCGTGCCGAAGCTTGCCTCACCAATCCCCACGGCGGTGCGGGCCGCCAGCAGGGTCTTGTAACCGGGCGAGAAACCTGCCGCGGCCGTGGCCACGCTCCAGATGGCCAGGCCCGATGCAGCCAGGCGGGTCCGGCTCCCCCGGTCCCCGAGCCAGCCGAAAAACGGGGCGACCACCATGTAGCAGACCATGAAAGAGCTCCCCAATAGCCCGAGAGCGGTATCGGATATCCCCAGATCGCTCTTGATGAGCGGGAAAACGGCGTAGAGCACCTGGCGGTCGATGTAGTTGAGAAGGTTGACCGCCAGGAGCAGGGCCAGGGCGTATCGGGGGAGTATGTTGGGGGGAGCGTTTTTCATGGTGTCCAATTTTGTATTGTAGAGACGCATGCCTCACATCCCCCCTACTTCAGCTTCAGCTCCATATCCTCCAGCTGCTTGACGCGGTCCCTCAGCTCGGCGGCCCGTTCGAAATCGAGCTTCTTCGCCGCGTCCAGCATCTCCTTGCGGAGCTTTTTCACCATCTTCGGGATGTCCTTCAGCGGGAGGTATGCTTCCTGGGACTCGGCTGCAATCGGTATCGTATAGTAGTCGTGCTCCTCCACCGATTCCAGAATGGTGCGCAGCCCCTTCTTCACGCTCTGGGGGGTGATGCCGTGCTCCCGGTTGTATTCCGTCTGGATGGCCCGCCTCCGGCTGGTCTCTTCGATGCAGGCCCGCATGGAGCCTGTCTCGTTGTCGGCATACATGATGACCCGGCCGCCGAGGTTTCGCGCCGCCCGCCCGCAGGTCTGGATCAGGGAGCGGGCGCTGCGGAGGAACCCCTCCTTGTCCGCGTCCAGGATCGCCACCAGGGACACCTCCGGGATGTCGAGCCCCTCGCGCAGCAGGTTTATCCCCACCAGCACGTCGAACTCTCCCAGCCGCAGGTCGCGAATGATCTGCATCCGCTGGATGGTGTCGATGTCGGAATGGAGGTAGCGGACCTTGATGCCTAGGTCGCGGTAGTAGTCGGTCAGGTCTTCGGACATACGCTTGGTGAGAGTGGTTACCAGTATCCGCTCTCCCCGGGCGACGGTTTCCCTGATCTCGTGCAGCAGGTCGTCCACCTGACCGGAGGCGGGGCGGACGGTTATCTCCGGGTCCACAAGGCCGGTGGGGCGGATCACCTGCTCCACCACCACGCCGCCGGCCTGCTTCAGCTCGAAATCCGCCGGCGTGGCCGAGACATAGACGGTCTGGTTCAGCTTCTCCTCGAACTCGCGGAAATTGAGGGGGCGGTTGTCCAGGGCCGAGGGGAGGCGGAAGCCGAAGTTGACCAGGGTCTCCTTGCGACTTCTGTCGCCGCGGTACATCCCACCCACCTGGGATACGGTGATGTGGGACTCGTCGACGAACAGGAGGAAATCTTTCGGGAAGTAGTCGATCAGGGTGTAGGGAGGCTCGCCCGGCTGGCGGCCGTCAAAATAGCGGGAGTAGTTCTCTATCCCCTGGCAGAACCCCATCTCCTCCATCATCTCCAGGTCGAACATGGTGCGCTGTTCGATGCGCTGGGCCTCCACCAGCATATTCTGCTGCCGGAACCACTGGATACGCTCCATCAGGTCTACGCGAATCTCCTCCATGGCCCGCTCCATGGTCTCGCGGGTGGCTACATAATGGGAGGCCGGGTAGATGGCGCACTTGGATAAGCGGTTCAGGATCTGGCCCCGCAGCGGATCGATCTCGGAGATGGCCTCCACCGTGTCGCCGAAGAACTCGATCCGGTAGGCCCGCTCGTCGTCGTGGGCCGGGAATATCTCGACGATGTCACCACGCACCCGGAAGGTCCCGCGGTGGAAATCGATGTCGTTCCGCTCGTACTGGACCTCCACCAGCTTCCGCAGCAGGTCGTCCCGGCCGTACTCTTCCCCCTGGTGGAAGAAGATGTGCATGGCCTGGTACTCGATGGGGGAGCCGATGCCGTAGATGCAGGAGACAGAGGCGACTATGATCACGTCGTGGCGGGTCAGCAGGCTGCGGGTGGCCGAATGGCGCAACTTGTCGATCTCGTCGTTGATGGAGGAGTCCTTCTCGATGAAGGTGTCGCTGGTGGGGAGGTAGGCTTCCGGCTGGTAGTAGTCGTAGTAGGAGACGAAGTACTCCACGGCGTTTTCCGGGAAGAGCTCCTTGAACTCGCCGTAGAGCTGGGCCGCCAGGGTCTTGTTCGGGGCGAGAACCAGGGCGGGACGGTTCACCCCGGCGATGACGTTGGCCATGGTGAAGGTCTTCCCTGACCCGGTCACCCCAAGGAGCACCTGGTGGCGGTCGCCCCGCAGCACCCCCTCGGAGAGCTCCTCGATCGCCCTCGGCTGGTCGCCGCGCGGCTTGTATTCGCTGACAAGTTCGAACCGATCCATAAAATATTTTTAGCACAGTTTTTTCAGACCGTGGGAAAATATACGGGAGCGAGTCTGCTGCCGGGTCTTTTCCCAGAAAAAGAGTAATGTGTCACCTTTCACTGCCCAGGCGTACATTGTGCTGATTTGGCCGTTTTCCTTTAAACAGGGTTTTTTCGCAAAGGCTACTCTTTTCCTGGAAAAAGACCCGGCACCAGGCATTCCATGTCATGTTTGCAAGGTTCAAATCGGTTGATTTTTTCCGCCTTGAATGAGATACTGACGAGAGAAAAAATTCAGGAGGAAATACATGTTCGGATTCGGCATGCCCGAGCTCATCATTATTCTGGTCATCGTCCTGGTGGTCTTCGGCGCGGGAAGGCTCCCCGAGATCGGCAACGCCCTCGGCAAGAGCATTCGCAACTTCAAGAAGTCCTCGGAAGGTAAGGACGAGATCGAGATCAAGCCTAAGAAGGACGAAGAGTCCAAATAGCAGGGGAGGTTTTACCCTCCTCTGTTTGCTTTACCCGCCCCACCATGATGTTCCATTGCAGGAATCTCTCCTGCACTCACTGCTCAATTAATTAATCTCAATACACATTTCGGGGCTCCGCCTTGCAAACGCGCCGGCCGCTGCTATAATTGTTGCGCCGTGACATTTCGGACCGCGGAGATTTTTTTGACCTGGGAATGCTGCTGGACCAAAAACGAAGTCAGTGACGAGGATTGCCCGCTTCTCGGCGAAGGTGACCAGGAACTGCGCGTCTCGCTCCGCCGGCGGTTCGTGGAGAAGTGCCTGGAATGCCCCCGCTTCAGGAATGACCTGCACAAGATGGACGAGTCCGGGTTTCCGTTTGCCGCCCTTCTGCCGACTCTGGTGGATGAGTATCTCAACCAGAAGGCGCAGCTACAGTCGATGCTCACCTTCCTGGACAGCCGGGACCGGGAGATCAAGTTCCTTCATGAATTGAGCGTGGTGCTCCAGACCTCCATGGATCTGGAAGAAGTCCTGTCGGTAGCCATGACCGCGATCACTGCGGGCAAGGGGTTCGGCATGAACCGGGCCTTTCTGCTCCTGACCGACAAGGACCGGAAGAGCCTGAAGGGCTTTCTCGGCGTCGGGCCGCGGAATTACGAAGAGGCCTGGCGCATCTGGGAGGAAGTAAACGAGAACGACCTTTCCCTGAAGGAGATGGCCAGATACTTCCACAACACGAAGCTCCTCTCGGAAAAGATGAAGTTCTTCGATATCCTGGAAAAGCTGGAAGTCCCGCTGAACGAGACCTCCCACATCCTGATCCGGGCGCTGGTGGACCGGAAGCCGATCCTGGTGGAGAACGCCTTCGATAACCCGCAGGTGGACCGGGGCCTTACCGAAATTCTCGGAGTCGGAAGCTTTCTCATCATGCCCCTCATCTCCCGCAACCGCCGCATCGGCGTGCTTATCGCCGACAACTGCATCACCCACAAGCCGATCACCCGGCAGGATCTCCAGTCCCTTGAAACATTTGCCTTCCCGGTCGCATTCGCCATCGAGCGCGCTTCCCTCTATGAGCGGCTGCAGGAGGAACTGGAAAAGGTGACAGCTGCCAACGCCAAGCTCCAGGCGCAGCAGGAACTGATCGTCAAGATGGAGAAGATGGCGCTGGTGGGAAAGATCACCTCCAACATTGCCCACTCCATCCGCAATCCCCTCATGGTAATCGGCGGCTTTGCCCGCTCGCTCCTGAAGAACGCAGCGGCTGACGACCCGAAACGGGAGTACCTGGAATCCATCGCTGTAAAGGCCGGCGAGCTGGAGACCGTCCTGGACGAAGTGCTGGCCTATTCCGATGCAATGCACCCTGCCATGGACATGTGGGACCTGAACCAGCTGGTGGCCAGGGTCAGCGAAGGACTCAGGGAAAGCGACAAGGGTGCCGAGCTGTCGCTCGACCTCGCCGAAAGCCTTCCCACAGTCTTCATCGATTTCAAGCAGATCACCCACTGCGTCCGCAGCGCGATCGCAAAGATCATGGAGCTTGCCGACACCGGCGAGGTGCGCATCAAGACTTGGCAGGACGCGGACAATGTGGTCCTGGAGATAGTCAGCCAACGCCCGGTCAGCAACAGGGAGCTCATCTCCCGGGCGCAGGAGCTCTTCTTCACCGCGGACCAGGCTGGGGCAGGCCTGGGGGTATCGCTTTGCAAGATCATCCTGGAGCAGCACGGCGCCAGGTTCCATTTCGGAGAATCGGAGCAGGGTGGGGCCAGATGTCTGATCCGCCTCCCCATCAGGAAAGAGAGGTAAGCAATGGCAAGAATCCTCATCATCGACGACGAAGCAAGCATCAGGCTACTCTATTCCCAGGAACTGTCCGAGGAGGGGCACGAGGTGGCGGAGGCGGCAAACGCTGCAGAGGCCGCGGAAAAGCTCGCAGGAGGGACCTTCGACCTCGTGGTGCTCGACGTCAAGCTCAAGAACGAAAGCGGCCTGGACCTGCTGCAGAAGATCGTCAAGGAGCGGCACAACATCCCGGTCATCATCTGTTCGGCGTTTTCCTGCTACAAGGATGACTTTTCAGCTTGGCTCGCCGACGGTTACGTGGTCAAATCGGGGGATATGACTGAGCTCAAGGAGGAGATCAAGCGGATCCTGGAAAAACGGAAGGGGCAGTAGGGGGCAATTCATGAGTTCCGCCCCTGCATACCAATATCTTTAAAAGGAGTCAGATGTTATGAAAGCAGTCATCATGGCCGGCGGGTTCGGCACCCGGATACAGCCCCTCACCTGCAATATCCCCAAGCCGATGATCCCGCTGGTCAACCGCCCCATCATGCTTCACATCGTGGAACTTCTGAAGAAGCACGGCATCACCGAGCTGGTGATGCTCCTCTACCACCAGCCCGAAGTGATCAAGAACTTCTTCCGCGACGGCTCCGAGTTCGGCGTCAGGATCAGCTACGTCACGCCATTGCAGGACATGGGGACCGCCGGCGCCGTCAAGAGCGCCGAGAAATTTCTTAATGAACGGTTCATGGTTATCAGCGGTGACCTCCTCACTGATTTCAACCTGAAGAAAATCATCGATTTTCATGAAGAAAACAAGGCGCTCGCCACCATCACCCTCACGTCGGTGAAGGACCCGTTGCAGTTCGGGGTGGTCATCACCGACAAGGAGAAGCGGATCACCAAGTTCCTGGAGAAGCCGGGGTGGGGCGAGGTCTTTTCCGATACGATCAACACCGGCATCTACGTACTGGAGCCCGAAGTCCTTCAACATATCCCGGCCGGGGAGAACTTCGACTTCTCCCAGGACCTCTTCCCGCTCCTGCTCAAGAACAAGGCGCCGCTGTTCGGCTGCCCGGTCAAGGGATACTGGCGGGACATCGGCAATCCCGATTCCTACCGGGAGGCCCACCACGACATATTCAAGGGGAGGGTGAACGTCAGGATCGATGAGCCGCGGCAGGACCTGGTGGGGAAGGATCTCCGGGTCGGCGAGGACGCCAGGATCGAAGGGTCCTCCGTGACCGAAGGGATGGTGGTGGTTGGGGACAACACCCAAGTCCAGGGGAATGCCCATATCAAGGACTCGGTAATCGGCCGCAACTGCACCATCGAGCCGGGGGTCCGCCTCTCGCGCTGTGTTATTTGGGACAACACCTACATCAAGCGGGGTTCAAGGCTTACCGACTGCGTCATTTGCGAGCGGGTCAGCGTCGGCCAGGGGGTCGTGGCTGAAGAAGGCGCAATAGTGGCCGACGACACCGCCATCGGCGAGGAGTCCTACATCAAGCGGGACGTGAAGATCTGGCCCCGCAAGGTGATCGAGTCGGGGTCCATTGTCACCGATAACCTGATCTGGGGGGAGAAGTGGAAAAAAACGCTCTTCGAGGGGGCGATGATCAAGGGGCTCGCCAATGTGGAGCTGACCCCGGAATTCGTGGCAAAGCTCGGCTGCGCATACGGCACGACCCTCCCCAAGGGAAGTTACGTCCTGGCCTGCCGCGACGTTCAGCTCTCCTCCCGCATGCTCAAGCGGAGCTTCATCGGCGGCATCCTCTCCGCCGGGGTCAATGTCAAGGATCTGAAGATGTTGCCGCTGCCGGTCGTGCGATACAAGCTGAAGACCTTCGGCGAGGTGGGAGGGGTCTGCTTCCGCCAAGCTCCGGACGACCCGGCCTCCACCGAGATTGTTTTTCTCGACGCGGACGGCCTCGACTTCTCCAGCTCCATGGGGAAGGGGCTGGAGCGGGTATTCTACAAGGAAAACTTCCGGCGCGCCCATCATTCCGAGCCAGGCGGGATCTCCGAGCTTCCCAACGCCATCGATTACTACCGCGATGGGTTCAAGCGGGCACTTAACCGCGACGTTTTCCGCTCCTGCACCTCCAAGGTAGTGGTGGATTTCAACCATTCCCCCGCCAGCCTCGTCCTCCCCTCCATTCTGGGTGACCTCGGCTGCGAGGTGATCGCCCTTAACGCCCACCTGGACGAAGAGCGAGGGGCCCGGGCGGCAAGCGACCGGGTGAAGGGATTGCAGCAGCTCTCCAAGATTGTCTCTACCCTGGAGGCTGGGGCCGGGTTCTGGATAGACCCTACGGCGGAGTGCGTCACTCTTGTGGACGAGACCGGGAAGATCTATGCACCGGAGGAGTTCCTCTCCCTCATGGTTTCTCTGATGCTGAAGAGCGGCGAGTCAGGGGCGTTAGTGGTGCCGGTTTCCGCACCATCGGTGGTGGAGCAGATGGCCGGAGACGCTGGGAGCACGGTCCGCCGCGCCAAGAACGCGGAACGGGCCATGATCGAGGCAGCCCTGGCCAGCGAGGTGGTGATGGCTGGCTCTATGGACGGCAGGTTCGCTTTCCCGAGATTCCAGGCATCATTCGACGGCATGTTCACCATTGCCAAGGCCATCGAGCTGCTGAACCTGAGCGGCCTTCCCCTCTCCAAGTCTCTGGCGGAGATACCCCGCCGTGCCTTCCTGACGGCAAGCGTCCCATGCGTGTTCGAGCTGAAGGGGGGGATCATGCGGAAGATGAGCGAGGACAGCGTCGACAAGGAAACCTCGTTTATCGACGGGATAAAGGTACATTTCGGCGAGGACTGGGTGCTGGTGCTTCCGGACCAATATCTGCCGCTCGCGCACATAGTCGTGGAAGCCCGCGACAAGAAGACCGCCCAGGCACTCCAGGAAGAGTACAGGAAAAAACTGGAAGGGTGGAAGAAGGAGTTGCAATAACAAGCAATTCATATGTCTCGTTGGTCATATAGGACTTATAGGACCTATGGGACTCATGGGACTTGGTACAGATTCTTATGCCCGACCCCCTCTACATAACTTTTCTCTGGCACATGCACCAGCCTTACTACAAGGACCCGGTCACGGCGGAGTATGCGCTCCCTTGGACCTACCTGCATGCGGTCAAGGACTACTATGACATGGCGGCGATCGTTGACGACACCCCGGATGCCAGGGTGACGTTCAACCTAGTCCCATCGCTTATCGAGCAGATTCTGGATTACGCTGCCGGCACTGCGGTCGATCCCTTCCTCGTGCGGGGGTGGATGCCGCCGGGGGATATGGCCGCCGAGGAGCGGCTGTTCCTGCTGGAAAACTTTTTTTCCGCCAATCGCCAGCGCCTCATCGAGCCGAACCGCCGCTACCTGGAGCTGTTTCACATGGCAGGGGGCGGTTCCAGCGATAAGCTGCGGGAACGGCTCAAGCAGTTCAACGACCAGGACCTGCTGGATCTCCAGGTCTGGTTTTTCCTCGCCTGGACCGGGGAGGCGGCGCGACGCCGGTTTCCCGAATTGCAGGAGCTGGTGAAGAAGGGACGCCACTTCACCCCCTTGGACAAGGAAGCCCTGTTCGCCATACACGGCAAGATACTGAGCGACATCATCCCCCTGTACCAGAAGCTGCACCAGGAAGGAAAGGCGGAGCTGTCGGTTACCCCCTACTTCCACCCCATCCTTCCCCTTCTGTGCGATACAAGGGTTGCCCTCACCGCAATGCCGAAGGCGCCCCTTCCGGCCGCCAGGCTCAGGCACCCGGAAGATGCCCGGGCGCAAGTGGTTCGGGCCCTCGACTATTTCCGCGAGGTGTTCGGTTTCACTCCCAGGGGGATGTGGCCGGCGGAGGGGGCGGTGAGCGACGAAGCGCTTGACATAATTGCCGGCTGCGGCATACAGTGGGCGGCCACAGACCAGGATGTGCTGGGAAAAAGCATCGATGGGGGACTGGGTCCCGACAAAAAGGGGCTCTATCATCCCTACGCCTACAAAAGCGGAGAAAAGGGGCTGCGGCTCCTGTTCCGCGACCACCTCCTCTCCGACCTGATCGGCTTCACATATTCCCAGTGGGACACCGCCAAAGGGGTGCAGGACTTTGTGGGGAGGCTCAAGGGAATCCAGGCCAGGCTTGGTTCCGGCGGAGTCGTGCCAATCATGCTTGACGGAGAAAACGCCTGGGAATATTATCCTGACAACGGTTATGATTTTCTGCGGCGACTTTACTCGGGCATTGCAACCACCGGCGGCATGCGACTGGCCACCTGCTCCGAGGCGATCGAAAAGGTCAAGTCTGCCAGGGTCCTTCAGCGCATCCATCCCGGTTCTTGGATCAATGCGGATTACGGCATCTGGATCGGGCACCCTGAAGAGAACATGGGGTGGGACCTCCTGGCAAGGACGAGGGAAGCGGCCGTGAGCGGCTCTCCTGCCGTGGCCGAACTGCTGGCAGGCACCGGGGAGGGGGACGAAACGGCCCGGCTGGTCTGCAAATCGCTGTATGCCGCCGAGGGGAGCGACTGGTTCTGGTGGTACGGCGACGACCACTTCTCGTCCCACAGCGACCGGTTCGACCTGCTGTTCCGCCGGCACCTGATGAATGTTTACGGCCTGCTGCAACTGGAGGCGCCGCATGAGCTCTACGAGCCGATCAAGAAGCTGAGCCCCGCGGGGCTGGTGCGCGAGCCGACCGCATGCATCACTCCCCGGCTCGACGGCTTGGCCATCGATTATTTCGAATGGATGCCGGCCGGCCTTTACGACCTGACAAAACAGGCATCGGCCATGCATTCCTCGGAAAACCTCCTGCAGTCATTTTTTTACGGCTACGACCGGAATAACTTATATGTGAGGATCGACGGCGAGAAGCCATTGAAGGAGACCCTTCCGGCCGATACCGTCTTGACGCTGCACATCATTTCCAGCCAGGAGTACCGCTTGTGCATGACGCTGCCGGAAGGGAGCGGGCCGGTCATGGAGAAACACGAACGGCAGTGGCGGGAGAGCGGCCACACCGGCGGATGGAAGATAATCAGGGTCTGCGAGGCCCAGATCCCGCTGGTTGCCGTGAAGGCCGATCCTGCGGGGAAGCTGTTTGCATACGTCACCCTGACCTGTTCCGGCGAGGAAACCGGCCGGTGGCCGGCGGATGCGCCGATGCAGCTGGTGTACAAGGGAGAACGGCTGGAGCTGGAGAACTGGCTCATCTAGAAGTGAGACGTGAAGGGTATGGAGGTAAGATGTCTGAACTGAGATGGGATCCCATCAAGCAGCAGTGGGTCATCATAGCCACCGACCGGGGGAGGCGACCGCGCGACTTTACCGTGGAAACCGAGGACGGGGATATGACCTGTTGCCCGTTCTGTTACGGCAACGAGGACAAGACCGCCCACGAGCTGTATGCCATCCGTCCATCCGGAGCTCCCAATACCCCGAACTGGCAGTTGCGGGTCGTCCCGAACAAATTCCCCGTGCTTCGCGTCGAAGGGGATCTGAACAACCGTGCCTACGGCATGTACGACGTCATGAACGGCATCGGCGCGCACGAGGTGATCATTGAAACCCCGGATCACAAGCGGGGAATGGCCGATCTCACGGTAAAGGAGATCGCCGGCGTTCTTACGGCCTACCGGGTGCGGCTGCTGGACCTGCGGAAAGACATTCGCTTCCGCTACATGGTGCTGTTCAAGAATCACGGCGTGATGGCCGGGGCGACACTTTCCCATTCCCACAGCCAGCTGATAGCCGTTCCCCTGATTCCGCCGCTCGCAGCCCAGGAGTTGAAGGTCTGCCGTGAATATTTTGAAGCCAAGGAACGCTGCATTTACTGTGATATGATAGATTTCGAACTGAGGGAGGGGGCAAGGGTCGTGCAGGAATTCAGCGACTACGTGGTCATTACCCCCTATGCCTCAACGTTCCCGTTCGAGCTGCGGCTCTATCCCAAACGGCACGGTCACGATTTCGCCTTGCTGAACGAAGCGGAGCTCTCCGGCCTTGCTGTTGCCATGAAGGACATGCTTTCCCGGCTCAAGGCGATCCTGCGGGACCCGCCGTACAACTTCATTCTCCACAGCGCCCCGCCGCTGCAGCCGAGGCCGGGCAAGCCGGAGTTCTGGTCTTCCATCGAGTACGACTTCCACTGGCACATCGAGCTGGTGCCGCGGCTTACCCAGATCGCAGGCTTCGAGTGGGGGACCGGCTTTCACATCAATCCCACGGCCCCGGAGGATGCGGCCGCATTCCTGAAAGAGGCGGCAATATAAGTTTCAGAGGCAAATTCTGTACGAAATGAGGAAAAAAAGATGAAAATTCTAGTGGCGGCATCGGAAGTCGCACCATTCGCAAAGACCGGCGGGCTCGCCGACGTCACCGGCTCACTCCCCAAGGCCCTCAAGGAGATGGGTCATGATGTCCGGATAATTATGCCATACTACAGCCAGGTCAAGCCTGGTGCCTATACCATCCGGAAGGGGAGGAAGAGCGTCGAGATCCCGATCGAGGGGGTACTCCAGAAGGGGTACATGCGCCAGACCTACATCGACGGCATCCCGGTGTATCTCCTGGAGCATCGCGGCTATTTCCAGCGCCAGTACCTGTACGGCACCCCCAGCGGCGATTACCCCGACAATCCGCAGCGTTTCGCCTTTTTCTGCCGCGGAGTGCTGCAACTTCTGAAGAAGATGGACTTCCGCCCCGACATCATTCATTGCAACGACTGGCAGACGGCGCTGATCCCGCTTGTCATGAGACATGAGCTGCGGGACGATCCCTTCTTCATGAAAACCGCCTGCATTTATACCATCCACAACCTGGCCTACCAGGGGGTATTCGACAAGGAAACACTCCCCGCCATGGGGCTGGACGAGAGCAGCTTCACGGTGGACCGGCTGGAGTTCTACGACAAGGTGAACCTGATGAAGGGGGCGATCCTGAGCGGAGACGCCATCACCACGGTTTCCGAAACCTACCGCAGTGAAATACTGGGGAAAGAGCTGGGGTGCGGTCTCGAAGGGGTACTTGCCAAGCGGGAGAAGGAGCTGTTCGGGATCCGCAACGGCCTCGATTACCAGGTCTGGGACCCGGCCATGGACAGTGCCATCGCCAAGACCTACTCTCCCTCGGCCCTGGCCGGCAAGGCGGCGGACAAGAAGGCTTTGCAGAAAGAGCTGGGACTCGCCCAATCGCCCGACACCCCGGTGGTTTCCATGGTGGCCCGCCTGGCGGCCCAGAAAGGGTTCGATCTCATCGTCAAGCTGTTCAAGAAGTTCCAGGCCGAAAACCTCCAGCTGGTCATCCTGGGAGAGGGTGACGAGGCCTACGTCAAGCAACTGGAGGAGCTCAGGAAGAAAAAGGCCCCGAACATCTCCATCAATCTCGGCTTCGATACTGTGCTGGCCCGGAAAATCTACGCAGGCAGCGACATCTTCCTGATGCCTTCCCGCTTCGAGCCGTGCGGGCTGGGACACCTGATCGCCCAGCGCTACGGCGCCGTCCCGGTGGCACACAAGACCGGCGGCCTGGCCGACACGGTCTTCGATCCGCAGGACGATGTGAAGGAAGCAAACGGCTTCCTCTTCACCAAATTTACCGCCGATGGCCTGTGGGATGCGCTGCAGCGCGCTCTGGAAACATACAGGGACCAGGCAGCCTGGAAGAAGCTGGTGAAGCAGGGGATGACCATGGACCTCTCCTGGCGGCAGTCTGCCGTGAAATACGAGGAGGTCTACAGGGTCGGCCTGGCGCGGAAGGTGGTATAGAGGATCAGGTGATGGAGATTGAAAAGAGCGAACAGGAAAAGATCGCGGAAGAGGTCCGGAAGGTGATCGAGGAGAACCGAAAGTTTCTGGAGCGGTTCATGGATGAGGGATTCGCGGACGAGGATGAGGCGGAGGATGACGGAGAGGTGTTCGAGGAGCTGTAAAATTACAGCATGTCCACCGGATCGATGTCCACCTGCACCCTGACGCCGGACGCTTGCGAGAAATTCCGCTCCAGGCAAGAAACGAGCCGGTGCAGCTCGGAGCGCGATGCTGATTTGAGAAGTATCTGACGGCGGTGCTTGCCGCGCAGAAGGGCAAGAGGCGCCGCCACGGGGCCGAGGACCTCCACCCGTCCCTTCCCTTTCCCCGCATGTCGGCGCAGAAATTGTCCCGCGTCCCCTGCCGCTACATCCACCTTGTCCCGCACATTCCCCGAAAAGATCAGCACCGCCAGGTGGGCAAATGGGGGGTAGCCGGCATCGTGCCGGAACTCGACCTCCTGTTCGTAGAATCCCTCGTAGTCATGCCGCAGAGCACAGGCCAGGGCGTAATGTTCCGGCTCCAGGGCCTGAACCATCACCCGCCCCGGCGCGTCCCCCCGTCCGGCCCGCCCCGCCACCTGGGTCAGGAGCTGGAAGGCCCGCTCCGCGCTCCGGAAATCGGGGAGGTTGAGGAGAGCGTCCGCAGCCATCACCCCCACCAGCGTTACGCCCGGAAAGTCATGTCCCTTGGCGATCATCTGCGTACCCACCAGGATATCGGTCTTCCCTTCCTCAATGCCCTTCAAAATTCTGGCGTGCCCACCCTTGCCGGTGGTGGTGTCCCGGTCCATGCGGGCGATCCTCGCCTCCGGAAAAACTTCGCGCAGCGCCTCCTCCACCCGTTCCGTCCCCAGGCCGAGAAGCTTCAGCTCGCCACCGTCGCAAGCCGGGCAGACGGAGGGGGCAGGGATGGCATAGTCGCAGTAGTGGCAGCGGTTTTGCCGGGCGCGTTGATGATAGGTAAGGGTCACGGCGCAGTTTGGGCAGCGCAGCACATGGCCGCACCCCTCGCAGATCAGGAAGGTGGCGAATCCCCGGCGGTTGAGGAAGACGATGCTCTGCCCCCCTTGGGCGAGGTTCTCCGCAAGGGCGGTTTCGAGGCTGGGGGCCAGAACCTGACCTGCCTGACCCCGCGTGTCGATCACCGATACTTCCGGCAGGGGAGCACCCCGCGCCCGCTCCGGCAGGGGGAGGTATCCGAGTTTTTTCTCACGGCTGGCGTTGAAAGTGGTGACCAGCGGTGTGGCCGAGCCGAGCAGCACCACGGCGTGAGCGTTTTTGCCCCGTACCAGGGCCAGATCGCGGGCGTTGTAGCGGACCCCTTCCGACTGCTTGTAGGACCCCTCGTGCTCCTCGTCGACAACGAGGATTCCCACGTCCCGCAGCGGCGCGAAGATGGCGGAGCGGGCGCCGATGACGATCCTGACCTCCCCCCGCCTGATCCGGCGCCACTCGTCGAAACGCTCCCCGTCGGAGAGTCCGCTGTGCAGGACCGCGATGCCGCAGTCGAACCTGCTCCGGAAGCGGCGGACCAGTTGCGGGGTCAGGGCGATCTCCGGCACCAGCACCAGGGCGTTGCGGCCAAGCTCCAGCGCATGGGCGATGGCCTGGAGATAGACCTCGGTCTTGCCGCTGCCGGTGACGCCGTGCAGAAGGAACGGCGCGAACCGCCCCGCGTCCGTCGCGGCGAATATCTCGCGCAGGGCCGCGGTTTGCCATTCGTTGGGGACGCGCGGCACATCCCGCTCCGCCACCTCCTCCCGGAAGGGATCGCGGTACACCTCCCGCTCCACCGCCTCCACCAGCCCCAATTCCCGCAGCCGCCGCAGCTGTTGGCCGCACTCACCGAACCTCTGGCGCAAGTCCCTGCTGGAAACCTCCCCCGTCCCCACCAGAAATTCCAGGATATCGCGCCCCTTTCCGCGAGGAGCTACACCCTCTTCAAGGCACGCGGCAGGGCGGTAAAAGGTTTCGGTCCGCGCCTTCTGTCCGCTGGAGAGAACCTCCTCGGATACCTCTGAGCCGTCATCGACAACCGTCACCCTCTTGCGGCTCTGGATGGTAAGCCCGGCCGGCAGGGCCGTCCTGATGACGCTGCCCAGCGGCGCGTGGTAGTATTCCCCCACCCAGCGGTAGAAGGTTAGTTCCTCAGGCGTGAAGAGCGGTTCTTCGTCCAGAACCTCCAGCACTTCCTTCAGTTCCTGCTCTGTCGAAGAGGGAAAGCCGAGGACGTAACCGGTCAGCTTTCTGCGGCCAAAGGGGACGAGGACCCTTTTCCCCACTTGCACGCAGGGGCGTAGCTTCTCCGGCACGGCGTAATGAAAGGTGGCGGACAGTTGCAGCGGAACGGCCACCTCGATGATGGAAGAGGATGGTGCGGACATGGGGGAGATTGTAGCGGTTACGGGGGAAACAGGCAAGGAGGGAATGGTCGAAGAGGGCTGACAAACCATTTGCCACCTAAAGGTGGCTCTACTCAGAACATGTTAAGCTGAGCCAGCCGTTTATCTTCCTCTTCCTGCTTCTGTATGTAGCTGCGAACGGCATCCTCATCGGCACCGACAGTACTGACGATGTAGGTAGGGTGTCAAGGAAAAGCTCCCTTCCATTTCCTCTGCCATTTTGGATTTTCGGCTCGTTTGACTTCCCGCCATTTTGCAGTTTATTTAATCCAAGGCGTTCCTTTATCCCTGGGAAAAGGCCCCCGCCCGAGGAGATGGCATCATGGCGATTGATCTATCGAAAGCGGTCGAAAAGATGCAAACGATCCTGGATGAAGGGATCGCGGCAAAACAGGAGGGTATGTAATTTTGACAAGGAGCAGGCGATGACGGCTAAACTGAAGGAAGAAGCCGCGAAGCTGCGGCAGCTGTGGGGAGGATACTGGTCGGCGCGGGTGGTGATTACCGCCAACAATTTCCGCGTCTTCGACTATATGCAGAAGCCCGTGACCGCTGAAGAGATCGCGGGAAGGCTAAGGGCCGATGTCCGGGGGATGGAAATACTGCTGGATGCCCTGGCGGGACTGGGGCTGGCGAGAAAGGCCGAGGGGATGTACCGGAACAGCTCCATTTCATCCCGCTTCCTGGTCTTCGGGGGCAAATACTACCAGGGGAATATCCTGCGCCATGCCGATATTCTCTGGCAGAATTGGTCGAGGCTGGACGAAGTCGTGAGGACCGGGAAACCGATGGGTGAGGCCCACGACCACGGCGCGTTCATCCGGGGGATGCACAACCTGGCAATCCTGAAGGCCCGCGACGTTGTGATGAAGGTCGGGCTGAAAGGCTTGAAGAGCGCGCTCGACCTGGGGGGCGGGCCAGGGACCTATTCAATGGAGATGGCAAGAGAGGGGGTGGCTGCCACCCTGTTCGACATGCCGGAAACGATCACCATCGCCAGGGAGATCGTGAGGGAGTCGGGGGTGAAGGGGATCGATTTCCTTGCCGGAGATTTCACGGTTGATCCCATCGGCGGGGGTTACGACCTGGTGCTGGTAAGCCAGGTGCTCCATGCCTACGGCGAGGCGGATAACCTGGCGCTCCTGAAAAAGGTGCGCGCGGCCCTCAACCCGGGCGGCCGGGTGGTAATCCAGGAGTTCGCCATTGATGCCAGCCGCACCAAGCCTCCCCAGGCGGCCCTTTTCTCGGTGAACATGCTGGTGAATACCCCCGGCGGGAGGTGCTACGCTCCCGAAGAAATCAAGGGGTGGCTCAAGGAAGCGGGGTTCAGGGGGGTGAAGGCGGAACGGTTTGAGGAGGCGGTGTTGGTGAGTGGGGTAATTAACCAAACACCCTCTCATAAACTCCCCTGACCGCCTCGGTGATCTCCTCGTAATCCTTCATCAGGGCCTCGCCGGGGTTTTTCAGTTTCGGGTCGTAGCCGAGCCGGCGGGCGAGCTTGTTCAGCTCCGCCATTGGTCCCCCCAGGTCGTTGATGGAATAATCGTGCAGGATGCGCAGCCGGTTTTCCAGGCGCCGCAGGAACCTGTACCCGTTGAGAAGCGTTTCCCCGTCTTCCCTCGTTATAACCCCGCACTCCATCATCCCCTTCATGGCTGTAACGGTGCTTACGCTCCGGATGGCCGGATTGTCCACCCCATGAGCAAGTTGCAGGTACTGGACCAGGAACTCCACGTCCACCATGCCGCCCCGGCCGGTCTTGATGTTGTAGCTCCCCTTCCCTTCCTTTGCCAGCTCGACCTCCATCCGCTTGCGCAGCCGGGCGATCTCCCGGCGAACGGTTTCATCGGCGCCGCTCCCATACAAGGTGTTGCGGATGATCTCCTCCACCGAGCCTTTCAGCGGCTCCTCCCCCACCACGACGCGGGCCTTTGTGAGCGCCTGCCGCTCCCAGACCTGGGCCTCTTCCCGATGGTAGACCGCGAACGATTCCAGGGAGGTGACCAGCGGCCCCGCGTTCCCCGAGGGGCGCAGCCTGGTGTCGATCTTGTACGCGTACCCCTCGCGGGTGGGGGTGGTGAGGATGGAAATGATCTTCTGCGCCAGGCGGGCGAAATAGTCGTGGTTGGATATCTGCCTCTCCCCGGTGGTCATCCCCTGCCTGTCGTAGATGTAGATAATGTCCAGGTCGGAGTGGTAGTTCAACTCCTTTCCCCCCATCTTCCCCATGCCGATGATGGCGAATTGGGCCTCCCTGGTGTTCCCGTCAGCATCGGTATAGGTGGGGACGCCATGACGGGCCAGTTCCTGGCGCGCCATGCGGCAGGCTGCGGCCAGACAGACCTCGGCGAGGTTGGTGAGCTGGCTGGCGATCTCCCCCTGGGCAAGCTTGCCGTAGATGTCGTTCATGCCGATCCGGAGGAACTCCTCGTGGCGGAAACGGCGCAGGGCATCGAGCCGCTCCTCGAAATCCGCCGCCCGGTCGAGAATATCCGCAAGCTCCCGCGCCAGTTCCTCCCGCTCCTTGAAGAACGCGGCGTAAGAACGGGCCACCATGCTGTCCAACAGCTCGGGATGGCTGACAAATATCTTGGAGAGGAACTCCGACATCCCGAACATGGATACCAGGAGCTTCATTATCTCGCGGTTTTCGGCAAGAAGGGCATAGAAGGAGGAACGGGAGCCGATCGCTCTGAGGAACCTGTCCAGGTTCGCCAGGGCCAGGTCCGGGTCGGGGGCGGTGAAAATCTCCTGGAGCAGGGCCGGGGAAATGGTTTCCAGAAGCCGCCGCGCCCGCTCGGTCAGGTGGGCGTGGGGAGGGCCATCGCGCAGGAGGAGGAGGTTCTGGTACGCGGCATCCACGTTGACAAAGCGCCGCTCGGCCAGCATGTCCTTCAGGAGATCGGGGTCTGCCTTGGGATCGAAGAAATGGTAGATTTCCGGAGCCACATCCTCCTTGAGACGCTGCTCGCGGGAGAGAAAGAGGTCGCCGTAGATAGCCGAGACCCTGGAGCGGTGGCTTTCCAGGGCCTGTCGGAACTTCACCATGCCGTCCCTGCGCATGAACCCGCAGCGGCGCGCAAGGGCCAGCATCTCCTCATCCTTCCTGGGGAGGTTGTGGGTCTGGCGCTCCTGCACCACCTGGATGCGGTGCTCCACGGTGCGGAGGAACCGGTAGGCCTCGCGGAGGTCGGTGTAGTCTTCCTCCTTGATGAGCCTGGCGTCGCGCAGAGCCGCCAGTGCCTCCAGGGAATTGCGCGGCCGCAACGCCCGGTTCTTCCCGGCGTAGACCAGCTGCAGGGCCTGGATGAAGAACTCTATCTCGCGGATGCCGCCCCGCCCGAGCTTGATGTTGTACTCCCCCTCCAATTCCCTGGCCAGCGAGGCGTCGATCTTTTTCTTCATCCCCATGATGTCCTCGACCAGGTTGTAGTCGAGGTACTTACGGTAGACGAACGGCTCGATCAGGCGCAGGAACTGCTCCCCCACCTCCGGAGAGCCGGCCACTGGCCGCGCTTTGAGCATGGCGGAGCGCTCCCACGATTGCCCCCACGACTCGTAGTAGATCTCCGCGGAACGGAGCGAGGATGCCAGATCGCCACTCTTCCCCTCGGGGCGCAGCCCCAGGTCGACCCGGAACACGAAACCGTCGCCGGTCACCTGGGAGACCGCCCTGGTGGTCATCTCCGCCAGCTTGACGAAGAAAGAGTGGAGGGAGAGCTTTCCCTTTACCCCACCCGAACCGTCCGGAACGCCGGTGGTCTCCCCCCGGTCCGAGGAGTAGAAGCAGATGATGTCGATATCCGAGGAAAAGTTGAGCTCCCGGCCGCCGAGCTTCCCCATGCCGATGATGGTCATCTCCGCCAGCCGCTCCCCCTGCGGGGTCTGCATCATCGGCAGGCCATATTCCGCTGTGAGCTGGCGCCAGGCAGCCTCGTAGGCGACCTGGAGGGCGGCGGCCGCCAGTCCGGAAAGCTCGGCAGTCACTTCTTCCAGCGCCGCCAGGCTGTTCAGGTCCCGGCCGGCGATCCGGAGGATCTCCCTTTGCTTGAAGCGGCGCAGGACAGGGAAAACTGCCTGGTAGTCGCATTCGCCGGCAGAATTCCGCAGGGCTTCGAGCATCTCCCCGTCGCTTTGCCGCTGGTCGATTCGATGGCCCAGGAAGAGTTCGCGGAAGCTTTCGGGGTCGCGGCAGACTATGGTGGTGAGAAACTGGGAGGAACCACAGATAGTGAGGAGCTGGCGGAGTGAGGTTTTCTTGGAGCAGACGGTCAGGAGGTCTTCGGGGGAAACTACCGTGGCGACCCGCTCCAGCCCGTTCAGGGCCATGTCCGGCACGGGCGTGGCCAGGGCTGCGAGGCAGGCATCAATCAGTACAGGTAAGGGAAGAACATCGGCAAGGAGGCGAAGGTTGGTGGCAGTGCGGGGGGCATAGCCAAAGCCGCCCCCCTCCAGAAGTTCGATCAGCCGGCGGTCCCCGGCGGCCTCCGGTCCGGCTGCAAGAGCATCCCGCAGCCCTTCGGCAAACTCGCCGTTCCGGCTCATTTCCCGACCAGGGCCTTGAGCTCCCGTTCGTAGTCACCCCTCACCACCCCTTTTTCGGTGATGATCCCGGTGATGTAACGGGCCGGGGTGACGTCGAAGGCGGGGTTGCGGACCATCACCCCCTCCGGGGCGATGGGAAAGCCGTTCAGGTGAGTGACTTCGCGGGAGTGCCGCTCCTCGATGGGGATGTCGTCGCCGCTGGCGAGGGTGAGGTCGAGGGTGGAGATCGGGGCCGCCACGTAGAAGGGGATGCGGTTTTCCTTGGCCAGCACGGCCACGGAGTAGGTGCCGATCTTGTTGGCGGTGTCGCCGTTGGCCGCGATCCGGTCGGCACCCACCACGATGCAGTCGATTTCCCCCTTTTTCATGAAAAAGCCGGCCATGTTGTCGGAGATGAGGGTGACCGGGATCCCTTCCTTCATCAGCTCCCAGGCGGTGAGGCGCGCGCCCTGGAGCCAGGGGCGGGTCTCGTCGGCGAAGACCTTGACATTCTTCCCGGCCTCATGGGCCGCGCGGATGACCCCCAGCGCCGTGCCGTAGCCGGCCGTGGCCAGGCCGCCGGCATTGCAGTGGGTGAGGACGGTGGCCCCCTCCTTGATTACCGCCGCGCCATGCCTGCCGATGGAACGGCAGATCTGCTGGTCCTCCTCCTCTACCCGGATCGCCTCGGCCTTGAGCATCTCGCGGATGAAGTTGAGGTCGCGGTCGCGGTAACCCTCCGCCACCCGCTTCATCCGCTCGATGGCCCAGAAGAGGTTGACCGCCGTGGGACGGGTCTTGGCCATCACGTCGCAGATGTTGGAGAGCTGCTGAAAGAACGACTCCTGGGTGTCGGCGATAATATCCCGGGCACCCAGGGCGATCCCCATGGCCGCGGCCACACCGATGGCGGGCGCGCCCCGCACCACCATGCCCCGGATCGCCTCGGCCACGCTCTTGAAATCGGTGTACTCGACATAGACCTCTTCGCGGGGAAGCCGCGTCTGGTCGATCATAATCACTTTATTGTCACGCCATTCGATAGTTCTGAAGGACATTGGCAAACCTCAACAGTTTAAATGTGAACCGCGCGTACATTGTAGTTTCAAGCCACAAAGCCGTCAACCTGAATCCTTACGATAAACCTCGTCATGGCTGCCGACGTCAAGTAGGATGATTTCCTTTTCTGTTATCAAGACTGTGAGCGTGATGCGATAACTGTGAGTGATGCTGACCGCTTGAAAACCTTTCAATTTACCGCGCAGATGGTGATATTTGAGGTGTGGCTGGAACGGGTCGTTTTCCAGGTCGCGCAGGATTGCGGCAAATTTCTGTCGCAGTTCACAATGGCGTTCGATGAATTTTCCCGCCGAGCGCGTAAAACCGGCGGTCCAGATCAGGGTATACACGCCTCACCCGTCCAGTTTCAGCTCTTTGATCAAATCGTCCGCACTGCCCCGCTTCACCCTCCCGTCCTTCAGGTCTTGAAGCGACTCGCGGACGCGGGCATAATGGGCCTCCTGCTCCGCCACCATCAGCTCCTGGTAGCGCTCCTCGGAAAGCACCACATACTGCGGTCTATTGTTCCTGATGACATGAAGATCGCCCTTGGCGATGAGCTCATCCACCGCGGCAATACCCCGCCGCTTGATCTCCTGGGCTGGTATGGCATTCATGTTCATACTCCTTTTGGTACTGGATTCGGTACGTGTGATTGTACGCGATCAGTTACCGGTTGGCAAATTGTTTTTAAAGCAAGTCAAACACAAAACTGGCGGGTACATGGGGGAAGAACAGGACAGGACATGCATACTCCGCGATCAGCAAAAAGGGGCGCGTTGCCGCGCCCCCGAATGGACAAATGTTACATAAGCTGGAAGCCCAAGGAGGAGCGTCCCGACTTTTATTTCTTCTTCGCCGTCTGCATCAGCGAGCGGATCCGCAGGCGCAGGGAGTTGATTTTGATGAAGCCGGTGGCGTCCGCCTGGTTGTAGACCTCATCCTTCTCGAAGGTGGCGAAATCGGGGTTGAAGAGGGAATTGGTCTTGGACATCCGGCCGACCGTGCGGCAGTGCCCCTTGTAGAGCTTGAGCCGGGCCACGCCGTTGACGCACTTCTGGGAGTCGTCGATGAGCGCCTGGAGCATCTCCCGCTCCGGGGAGAACCAGTAGCCGGCGTAGACCAGCCGGGCGTATTCCGGAATGAGGGAATCGCGGATACGCATGATTTCGCGGTCCATGGTGATCTGCTCAACAGCCATGTGCGCCTCGCGCAGGATGGTGCCGCCGGGGGTCTCGTAGACGCCGCGCGACTTCATGCCGACCGAGCGGTTCTCCAGCAGGTCCACCCGGCCGATACCGTGCTCACCGCCGATGTAGTTGAGGTGCGCCAGGAGCTGGGCCGGCGTCATCTTCTTGCCGTCCACGGCCACCGCATTACCCTCCCTGAACTCGATCTCCACGTATTGCGGCTTGTTGGGGGCCTTTTCAGGCGGATTGGTCAGGACGTACATCTCCTCCGGGGCCTCTGCCCACGGATCCTCAAGGATGCCCCCCTCGAAGGAGATGTGCAGCAGATTGCGATCGCTGGACCAGGGGCGCTTTTTGGTGACCGGGATGGGGATGCCATTCTTCTTGGCATACTCGATCAGGGCTTGGCGGCTGTTCAGGTCCCAGTCGCGCCAGGGAGCAACCACCTTGATATGGGGGTTGAAGTGGTAGTAACCCAGCTCGAAACGGACCTGGTCGTTCCCCTTGCCGGTGGCGCCGTGGGAGACGGCGTCGGCCTTCTCGATTTTGGCGATCTCCATCTGCCGCTTGGCGATAAGCGGCCGGGCGATGGAGGTGCCCAGCAGGTAATGCCCCTCATAGATGGCGTTGGCCCGGAACATGGGGTATACGAAGTCGCGCACGAACTCTTCGCGCAGGTCATCGATATAGACCGTGTCCGCGCCGGTGGCCAGAGCCTTCTCGCGGATCGGGGACAGCTCGTCTCCCTGTCCCAGGTCAGCGGAGAACGCGACCACCTTGCAGCCGTACTCGTTCTTCAGCCACTTGAGGATGATGGAGGTATCGAGTCCGCCGGAATAGGCGAGGACGATCTTCTTGATCTCCTGCTTCGCTGCCGTGGATTTTGCGGTGACGACCGGAGCCTTTGACTTAACCGGGGCCGGCTTGGCTGCGGCCTTCGCGGGTTTTGACTTGACAGCCGAGCTCTTAGTCTTGGCCGGGGCGGGCTTTGCCTTTGCCACGGCTTTGGTCTTTGCTTTTGCGGCCGGGGCCTTGGCCTTGACGGCAGACTCTTTTACGGCAGGGGTTTTCTTCTTTGTTGTTTTGGCTTTGGGCATGTGCGTCTCCTTTAACTGTTTTATCTAAAGCGACACCTTGTTTCTTATAATTTCATTGACTTTCCGCGCGATCTCGAAAGCCTTTGCTGCATCTTCAAAGGTTGGCTCTGATATGACACCTGGGTAACGAACTCCGACACCATACTCAGAAATTTCTTCAAACTCATCTTCAAAAGGAAGCAATTCAGGAATGAACCGTGCGGTGTCTGTGAGAAGCTTGACAAGGTCATGGGTTTTGCCCACATCCATGCCATTTGCAACTAGCACTCCTTTCAGAAGCTTCTCAATGGCCTGCTGGGCGTGAAAACATACGGTATCGGTAGGAACTTCTTCAGCAGAAAGGTTGTTCCGTATATTCCTCAGGTCGTTTTCCGCCTTATGAAACCATTGTTTGACAACATCCGCGACGATCTCATCCATGGAGTACCTTCCCGTGATGCGTTGCGGTATAAAGAATGGTGCCGGGCACATCTTTGTACCTTGCAAATTCTTCAGGTGTAAAGACAAAGGCATCGAGGGAGAATTTCCTTTGGGGGAACAACCTCTTGAGCGTAATGTTGCGCTTGTGTGGCGGGAGTTCAGACTCCATTACCACAAGCAGATCAACATCACTGTAGTCGGTTGCCTTTCCCTCGGCATATGAACCAAACAGAATAACCTTATCGGGATGCAACTCTTTAGTAATCCTGTCTCGTAGTTGCTCTATATCATCTGAAGTCAGCAAGCTTACCCCCTCATCAACCGCGCCATAATTGCCTTCTGCACGTGCAGCCGGTTCTCGGCCTCGTCCCAGACCGCCGAGTGGGGTCCCTCGATGACGTCGTCGGTGATCTCTTCGCCGCGGTGGGCGGGGAGGCAGTGGAGAACCATGCAGTTCCCGCGGGCCTCGTCGAGGAGCGCCTCGTTCAGCTGGTAGCCAGCAAATGCCTTCTCCCGTTCCTTCTGCTCCGACTCCTGCCCCATACTGGCCCAGACGTCGGTATTGATGACATCGGCATCCCTGGCCGCCTCGCGCGGGTCATCGGTCAGGACGATCTTCGAGGTGGCGCGCGCCTTGGCCCACTCCATCACCTTCCGGTCGGGCTCGTACCCCTTGGGACATGCAAGGGTCAGGTCGAAGCCGAAGATAGCGGCCGCCTCCACCCAGGTGTTGGCCATGTTGTTGCCGTCGCCGATCCAGGCGAACTTGAGCCCTTCGTAGCTTCCCAGAGACTCGATGACAGTGAAGATATCGGCCATGATCTGGCAGGGGTGAAAAAGGTCGGTGAGACCGTTGATGACCGGCACCGACGAGTATTTGGCGAACTCCTCCACGATCTCCTGGCCGTAAGTGCGGATCATCACACCATCGCAGTAGCGGGCCATGACCCGGGCGGTGTCCTTTATCGGCTCGCCGCGCCCCATCTGGGAGTCCTTGGTGGAGATAAAGAGAGGATGGGCGCCCAGCTGGAACACCCCCACCTCGAAGGAGACCCGGGTGCGGGTGGAGGATTTCTCGAAGATCAGGGCAACACTCTTACCTTTGAGGAGGCGATGCTCAATCCCCTTCTTCTGCTTATCCTTCAGTTCCCTGGTCAGGACGAAGAGACTGTCGAGCTCTTCCTTGGTGTATTGGCTCAGGGCCAAGAAATCACGCTTCATGGATAATCCTTGTGTAGGGGCGATCCTTGTGATCGCCCGGTTGTTGGGCGAATACAAGATTCGCCCCTACGAAAACCGTTATATCTCAGCGAAAATCCCTTCCAGTATCCCGATCATCTCGTCCACTTCCTGCTTAGAGACAATCAGCGGCGGCACGAAACGAAGCACCGTGTCATGAGTCACGTTCAGGAGAACCCCCCGCTCATGCCCCTTCTTCACGATGTCGCCGGCCGGCATGGCCAGATTCATACCAATAATCAGCCCAATGCCGCGCACCTCCTTGACGAAGGGATATTTACTGCCAAGGGCCTCTAGTTCACCCAGCAGGTACTCCCCTATCTCTTCCGTGTGGTTGAGGATTCCCTCCTCCAGAATGGTCCGGATGACTGCGACGGCGGTGGCGGTCATAAGCGGGTTACCGCCGAAGGTAGAACCGTGGGTGCCGGGGGTGAAGGCGGCGGCAATATCCTCCCGCGCCAGCATGGCACCGATCGGCCCACCGCCTCCCAGGGCCTTGGCCAGAGTCATTATGTCCGGGCTCACGCCGAAGTGCTCGTAGGCAAAGAGCTTGCCGGTGCGGCCGATGCCGGTCTGCACCTCGTCCAGGACCAGGAGCAGGCCATGCTGGTCGCAGAGCTCGCGCACTTCTTTCAGGTAATCCGGTGAAGGGATGTTGATCCCACCCTCCCCCTGTATCGGCTCCAGCATGATGGCGCAGGTGTTGGGGGTTATAGCGGCTTTAAGCGCCTCGATATCATTGAAGCAGACATGGGTGAAGCCGTGCAGCAGGGGATCGAAGAAGCGCTGCACCTTCTCCTGGCCGGTGGCCGAGACCGTGGCCATGGTGCGGCCGTGGAACGACTCGACTGCCGTGATGATCTCGTAGCGCTCCGGGCCATGCTTGTCGCGGCTGTATTTGCGGGCGAGCTTGATGGCCGCCTCGTTCGCCTCAGCGCCGCTGTTGCAGAAGAAGATCCGGTCGGCAAAGCTGTACCGGCAGAGAAGCTCCGCCAGCTCGATCTGAGGCGCGTTGTGATAGTAATTGGAGCAGTGCATCAGGGTGGCGGCCTGCTCCTGCAGGGCCTTCACCACCCTTGGATGGCAGTGCCCCAGGCTGTTCACAGCAATGCCGGCAAGGAAATCGAGATATTCCTTCCCGTCCGCATCCCACACCCGGCACCCCGCGCCCCGCACCGGCACCAGCGGATAGCGCCCCACGTTCTTCATCATGACCTTGTCGGCCTTTTCGATCCACTGCTGTGAGTTCATCCTTTACTCCTGTCACTTTGGAAACGCGATTTTTTCGCAAGATCAAGGCTGTCGAGGGATGACGCGGAGGCGTAGCAGCGCTACGTCGCACAAGGAATCCCGAAGACTTACGCAGATATTGCGGAAAAGGCGCGTTTCCTAATCTCTGATCTCCGTCCCTATCCCCACATCCGTGAACATCTCCAGCAATATGGCGTGCTCCACCCGGCCATCCACGATATGGGCCTTGCGGGCGCCCCCCTGCAGGGCCTCCACGCAGCAGGTAACCTTGGGGATCATGCCGCCGGTGATGGTGCCGTTGTCGATCAGCGCCGGAACCTGCTCCAGGGTAATGCTGGAGAGGAGCTTCCCCTCCTTGTCCTTTACCCCCGGCACATCGGTAAGAAGGATCAGTTTCTCTGCCTTGAGGGCCGCGGCCACCCTGCCCGCCACCACGTCGGCGTTGATGTTGTAGCTCTCGCCGCCGCTGCCGACTCCTATAGGCGCGATCACCGGGATGAATCCCCCGCTTTCGAGGGCCTCCAGCACCCGGCTGTTCACCTGCACCACATCGCCGACAAAGCCGATGTCCACCTTCTCGACGCAGCCGTCCTCCTGCTTCACCTCCTGCAGGAGCTTTTCCGCCAGAAGGAGGTTGCCGTCCTTGCCGGACAGCCCCACGGCGCGGCCGCCGTGCCGGTTGATGTAGCCGACCACCTCCTTGTTCACCTGGCCGGTGAGGACCATCTCCACCACACCCATGGTGGCCTCGTCGGTCACCCGCATGCCGCGCACAAACTCGGAGACGATGCCGTAGCGCTTGAGGGTCTCGTTGATCTGGGGGCCGCCGCCATGGACGACCACCGGATTGATGCCGACATACTTGAGGAGAATGACGTCAAGGGCGAACGACTGCTTGAGTGCCTCGTCCGCCATGGCGTGGCCGCCGTACTTGATGACTATGGTCTTCCCAGAGAAGCGCTTGATGTAGGGTAACGCTTCCATGAGGGTGTTGGCTTTCTCGATCAGCTTCTGCATGCACGGCTCTCCGGTGCGGAAACGATTTCTGGAATGGCTTCAAAAGCAGTAACTATAGCAAATAGAAGGAAATAATCAAGATGAAAGGCTGGCCCGCCGTGCGGTTGGCTGGTGTTCGAGGAGGGGTCAGCGCGATGAGGCGGGCAGGGTTATGGTAACGTTGGTGCCGCGGCCGATTTCGCTGCCGATTGAGATGGTGCCGTTGTGAAGCTTAACGAACTCCCTGGCGTAGAAAAGGCCGAGGCCGAACCCGCGTATCTGGCCGGTCCGCTCCGCATCCACCTGGTAGAACTTCTCGAAGACCTTGGGGAGTTCCTCCCGGCTGATGCCGATGCCTGTGTCGCTCACCACGATGACGATGTCGTCCCCCCCCTTGCGGAGTGATATCGTGACCCGCCCCGGCTCGGTGGAGAACTTGAAGGCATTGTCGATCACCTGGCGCAGCGCGAACGAGATCTTTTCCCTGTCCAGAGAGACTGGCTGGACCTCTTCCAGGTCGAAGGCCGTCTCGATCTGCGCTTTGCGCGAAGCGTCCCTGGACTCGGCCACCACCTTGACGATGATCTCTTTCAGGTCGCAGGCCGTGAAGCGGAGCGTGCTGCCGGCGTCCATCACCTTGCTGAAGGCGAGCAAATCGGCCACGAGGTATTCCAGATAGCAGGACTCCTCGTACATCATCGGCAGGTACTGCTTGAAGGTGGGGTCCTGCGGGTCGTAGACGCCGGCCGCCAGGTTCTGCAGGAAGAGCGAGATGGAGGTGATCGGGGTGCGGAACTTGTGGGAAACCAGTGAGAGGAAACTGGTCTTGAAGCGGTCCATAGCCCGCAGGCTGGCGATCTCCTCCTTCATCGCCTTCTTCACCAGGGCCTTGTCCACGGCGGTCTTCAGTTGCAGGAGGTTAAGCGGCTTGGTGATGAAATCGTCGGCATCGGCCCGCAGGGCGTTGAGGATGATGTCCTTCTCCGCGTAGCCGGTCATTACGATGACCACCAGCGTCGGCTCCCTTTCCTTGAGGCGCTTGAGGAGTTCGATACCGTTCATCCCCGGCATCATGACATCGGTCAGGATGACGTCGACACTGTGCTTGTCGAACATGGCGAGCGCATCGTTGCCGTTGGCAGCCTCCAGAATCCGATACCCCTTGAGCGCCTTGCTGCACAGGTCGCGGATGATCGCCTCGTCGTCCACGATGAGGATGGTCTTCGCCTCCTGCTCCTGGAGCATATCGAGGGAGGAATCCTGTTTGAATTCAAAAGTCTGCATCGTGCTCCCGCACTGGCCGGCAAATATCGCTACTTGACAGTCTGTTAAGCCAGCAACTCCCCTACCTTGTCCAGCGCCTCCTGAAGCTTCTCCGGCTGTGTCCCGCCTGCCTGGGCCAGTTCGGGCTTGCCGCCGCCGCTCCCGCCGACTATCGCGGCCAAGGGCCTGATGAGCTCACCCGCCTTGAATCGCGTTGTCAGGTCCTTTGTGACCGCCACAAGCAGGTTCGCCTTCCCCTGATGTTCGCAGCCTAGAACCAGAATCCCGGAGCCGAGCTTTTCCTTGAGCGTATCGGACAGCTCCCGCAACCCCTTCGGGTCGGCGATTTCCACCTTGACCGCCAGCACTCTTACGCCATTGACTTCCCTGGCCTGCGCCAACAGGTCAGCCGATTTCGTGGCGTTCAGGCGTCCCTGCATGGTTTCCATTTCCCGCTGTAGATCCTTCTGCCGACTGAGCAGCCGCTCGATCTTCTCGACCGGGTCGCCCCCCTCGGCCTTCACCAGGGCGGCGATCTTCTTCTGGTCCTCTTCCAGCTGCCGAACGAGGCGGAGCGACCCCAGACCGGTAACGGCCTCAATACGGCGGACTCCGGCGGCAATGCCCGATTCGGAAACGATCTTGAAAAGGCCGATCTCGCCCCCTCCTGCCACATGGGTGCCGCCGCACAACTCGATGCTTACGTCCCCCACCTTCACGACCCGCACGGTCTCGCCGTACTTCTCGCCGAACAGGGCCGTGGCCCCGCTCTCCATCGCCTCGGCAATCGCCATCTCCCGAGCATGGACGTCGTGGTTTTCCATGATGAAGGCGTTTACCAGCTCCTCCACCCGGAGCAGCTCATCGGGAGTCGGCGGGGCGAAATGGGTGAAGTCGAAGCGGAGCCGCTCGCTGTTGACGAGGGACCCGGCCTGCTTGACATGCTCGCCGAGAACTTGGCGAAGGGCGCTCTGGAGAAGATGAGTGGCAGTGTGATTCCGCGCCGTGGCCGCCCGCGCACCGGTATCGACGGTAAGGTCCGCGGCATCGCCGGCCTTGACAATCCCCTCCCTGACAACCCCGTGATGCACGATCAGGTCAGGAAGCGGCTTGGTGGTGTTCAGCACCTCCAGATGGGCGCTCCCGGTGGATATTTTCCCTATATCTCCCGCCTGCCCGCCGGACTCCCCGTAAAAGGGGGTGACCTCTGTGACGACTTCCACGCTCTCGCCGGCATGGGCTTCGTTCACCCTGGCGCCGTCCCGCAGCAGGGCGACGATGGCGGAATAGGCGGTCTTCTCGTCATAACCGACGAAGCTGCTCCTCACCCCTTCGCTGTGCAGGGTCTTGTAAACGCCGGCGATCCCTTCCTCGCCGGAGCCCTTCCAGTGCTCCCGCGCCTGCTCGCGCTGCCGCTCCATGCAGGCCTCGAATCCAGCCTCGTCGATTGTGAACCCTTCCGCGTCGACTATGTCAGCCGTAAGGTCGATCGGGAAACCGTAGGTATCGTAAAGCTTGAATGCCAACTCGCCGGGGATCACTGAACCACCCTGTTTCTTCAGGGCATCCACCTCTTCGTTCAGGATGGCGAGCCCGCGGTCGAGGGTATCGGCAAAGCGCTCCTCCTCAGCCTTCACCACCTTCTTGATGTAGTCACCCTGCTTGATCAGGTCCGGATAGGCCTCCCCCATGAGGAAGTTGACGGCATCCACGGCCTTGTACAGAACCGGCTCGGAAAAGCCGAGCATCTTGGCGTGGCGCATGGCGCGACGCATGATCCGACGCAGCACGTATCCCCGCCCCTCGTTGGAAGGAAGCACTCCGTCGCAGATGAGGAAGGTTGTGGCGCGGGCATGGTCGGCAATGACCCGCATGGAGACGTCGTCCCGTTCGATCTCCCCGTAGCGCTTGCCGGAGAGCTTTTCCACGTGCCTGATGATCCCCTGGAAGATGTCGGTGTCGTAGTTGGTCTTCTTACCCTGGAGAACCGAGGCGATCCGCTCCAGCCCCATGCCGGTATCGACCGATGGCTTGGGAAGAGGGGTCAGGGTCCCGGTTTCATCGCGATTGAACTGCATGAAGACGTTGTTCCAGATCTCCATGTAGCGGTCGCAGTCGCACCCGACGGCGCACTCCGGCCGGCCGCACCCCACCTCCGGTCCATGGTCCCAGAATATCTCGGTGCATGGTCCGCAGGGTCCGGTGTCCCCCATGGACCAGAAGTTGTCCTTTTCGTCGAAGCGGAAGATCCGCTCGCGGGGGACCCCTTCCTGAAGGTTCCAGATGTCGGCGGCCTCGTCATCGTCCTGGAAAACGGTGACATAGAGGCGGCTCTTATCCAGTTGCAGCTCCCTTGTGAGAAAATCCCAGGCAAAGGCGATCGCCTCTTTCTTGAAGTAATCGCCGAAGGAGAAGTTGCCGAGCATCTCGAAAAAGGTGTGATGCCGTGCAGTGCGGCCGACGTTCTCCAGGTCGTTGTGCTTGCCGCCGGCACGCACGCACTTCTGGGAGCTGCAGGCACGGACGTAGTCGCGCTTTTCCAGGCCGAGGAAGACATCCTTGAACTGGTTCATCCCGGCATTGGCGAACAGAAGGGTGGGGTCGTTCTTCGGTATCAGGCCGGAACTCGGGACAACGGCATGTCCCCGCTCCTCGAAGAATTTGAGAAATTTCGCGCGTATCTCCTTGCCAGTCATTCAGACTCCCGATCGTCAAGCCGCTCTGTGGCGGCTAAGTATTTATTGCGTTCTGAAAGGCAGGAGCGTCTTTAGCCGCGATTATCGCGCCTGAAGACGCCCCTACGGTCATATGAATATTTCGGAACAATGTCCTACTCCGGCGAAGATTCGCCGGGGTCCCGCAGCACCCGCATGATGGCGGAAATGGAGAAACCGCGGCGCCGGAGAAAATCCACAGTCCTGCGTTTTTCCCGCTCCGTGGCGGATGCGAAATCGAATGTGGCGAACTTCCGCGCGACAAGCGTCCGGAGGGTATCTTCCTCTCCGTGGGTTGCTGCGAGAGCCGCCAGAGCTTCCTCTGTTGTCGACTCAGGTATCCCACGGCGAAGGAGCTCCAGCCGCAGGGGAAACCCGAAGCGGCGGCCGCTGCGGACAAGAGACCCTGCAAGATGCTCGGCAAACCGCCGGTCATCCAGATACCCGGCTTCCTTCAACCGGTCGATGACAGCGGCAGCAGCGGCATCCGGCACATCCCTTGCCGCCAGCTTTAGTCGCAACCCGGCTTCGCTGCAATCCCGTCTGGCAAGCACACGAAGCGCATAGGCATAGGCGGCTGCCGCCTCTTTACCGTCAGTACTTTTCAATCTCGGGGGTTTCGTTGCCGCTGCTGTTCTCTTTTTTCACAAACTGGTCCCAATTGGTGTCCGAGGTGGAGGAGATGCCGGACACCTTGAGGGCAAAGTCATCGGGGTTGGACGATTGCCGCACGGCCTCATCATAAGAGATCAGGCCGTGAGTATAGAGCTGCATCAACGACTGGTCGAAGCTCTGCATCCCGTAGGCGACAAATCCCTGGGAAATCGCCTCGGGGATCTGCTTGGTCTTCTCCTTGTCATCGATGCACTCGCGGATGCGGGCCGTGGCGATCATCACCTCTACGGCCGGCACCCGCCCCTTGCCGTCGGCCCGGGGGACAAGGCGTTGGGCAACAACCGCCTTGAGCACGTTGGAGAGCTGCAGCCTGATCTGGCGCTGCTGAAATGGCGGGAAAACCGAGATGATCCGGTTCACGGTTTCCGCGGCATCCATGGTGTGGAGAGTAGAGAGAACGAGATGGCCGGTTTCTGCCGCGGTAAGGGCGGTCTCGATGGTTTCCAGGTCCCGCATCTCGCCGACCAGGATGACGTCCGGGTCCTGACGGAGAGCACTTTTCAGGGCGTTGCCGAACGAAATGGTGTCCAGTCCCACTTCCCGCTGGCTGATGAGGCTCTTGCGGTCCCGGTGCAGGTACTCCACCGGGTCCTCGATGGTTATGATGTTGCAGGTGCGGTTGCTGTTGATGTAGTCGATCATCGCCGCCAGGGTGGTGGACTTGCCGCTGCCGGTGGTGCCGGTGACCAGGATCAGGCCCCGCTCCTCCACGCTGATCTTCTCCAGGATCTTCGGAAGGTTCAACACCTCAAGGGAGGGGATATCGATTGGGATGGCGCGGAACACCAGGGCCAGGGCGCCCCGCTGGGAATATATGTTGACGCGGAAGCGCCCCAGTCCGGGGACTCCGTAGGCGAGGTCGATCTCGTAGGTTTCGTCGAACTGCTTCCGCTGGCGCTCGTTCATGAGCGAAAACGCCATATTCTTCACAACGTCCGGCGTAAGCCTGGGCGCATTGGGGATGGGACGCAGCTTCCCGTCGATGCGGACCACCGGGGGGAGCCCCCCCTTGATGTGGATGTCTGAGCCGCGCGCCTTTACGCCAATAGCCAGAATATCGTTCAGTTCCACGGGTTATCCCTCGTCAGGCCGCAACAGGGGCCTTTAGCAGGCCGGCCTGTTCGAGAATTTTCTGTTCCACTTCCTTCAAGGTATCGCCGTGCTCCTTCAGGTAGACACGGGAATTCTCCCGCCCCTGGCCAATACGTTCCTTGCCGTAGGAGAACCAGGCGCCACTCTTCTCGACGATGTTCCGCTCCACTGCGAGATCCAGCAGGTCACCTTCCCGCGAGATACCCTCGCCGTAAAGGATGTCGAACTCCACCTCTTTGAACGGAGGGGCCACCTTGTTCTTGACCACCTTCACCCGGGTGCGGGAGCCGATGACATCGGTCCCCTGCTTGAGGGAGGCGATCTTGCGGATGTCCATCCTCACCGAAGCGTAGAATTTCAGGGCGTTGCCGCCGGTGGTGGTCTCCGGGTTGCCGAACATGACACCGATCTTCATCCGGATCTGGTTGATGAAGATGACACAGCAGTTGGATTTGCTGATTATGGCGGTAAGTTTGCGGAGTGCCTGGGACATGAGCCGGGCCTGCAAGCCCATATGGGAATCCCCCATATCCCCCTCGATCTCGGCCTTTGGCACCAGTGCGGCTACGGAGTCGATGACCAGCACGTCGATAGCACCGCTTCTGACCAGGGTTTCCGTAATCTCCAGGGCCTGCTCGCCGGTATCGGGCTGGGAGACCAGGAGGTCATCGGTCCTCACCCCCAGCTTGCGGGCGTAGCTGATGTCCAGGGCGTGCTCGGCGTCGATGAACGCGGCGATCCCCCCCAGCTTCTGGGCCTCGGCCACCACATGGAGGGCCAGGGTGGTCTTGCCGGACGATTCCGGGCCGAAGATTTCGATGATCCGCCCCCGCGGCACTCCGCCGACGCCGAGGGCCAGATCCAGAGAGAGCGCTCCCGTGGAAATGGCGGCGATGTCGGGCAAGGCCACTTCGTTTCCGAGCCGCATGACGGCCCCTTTTCCGAACTGCTTCTCGATCTGGCTGAGTGCCAGGTCTATGGCCTTTTCCCTGTCCTGCATGTCTACCCCCGCACAGATGAAAGATTGATCGTAATCCGGCCCTTGTCAGGGCGCGAACGATTTCAGAAAATAGCACGATTTCCCGATGCTTTTCAAGTTTTCTTTGTCCAGAACGAGCCGGCGACAATCAAGCATCCGGAGCACTCTGGCGATGTTATCAATGATTTTCTGAATTGTCGGAATCGGGCTTGCTCTGCTGGTGGTCCAGTCCGTCGAGGAAGGCTAATGTCGGCTGGCGCCCATCCTCCTCGAGGGGAAGAAGGACAAAGAATGAACTGCCCGTATTTTCCGGTGCGCTGATACCGGCGCTCTCCATCCACACCATCCCATCATGGGCCTCAACCATTCCCTTGACGATGGCCAGCCCCAAGCCGGCCCCCTTCCCAAGGAACTTGTGTTTGCCGCTGGAATGGTGGCGGATGTCGCCGATCTCGTAAAACTTGTCAAAAATCTTCAACTGCTCTTCATGGTCGACGCCAATGCCGCTATCGCTGATCTCCACCTGCAGATAGGGAACTTCCTTGAGTTGCGTCGTGAAGCTCGCGTGGAAACGGTCGAGTAATCCCTTTTTGCGCAGGATCGCACCCTTGTCCACCAGTGAGGTCTCGATGCGGATCTGTCCCCCGTCGGGGGTGAACTTGACCGCATTCTCCAGCAGGTTGGCGAAGACCTCCTCCAGGTATTCCCGGTCACCCTTGAAGAAAGGCAGGAGAGTCATCTCACCGACGGCCACCAGCTGGTTCCGTTCCCTTACCAGCGGCTCAACCCGCTCCAGAACCACCTCGAACACCTCCCGGAGCTGTAAGGGGGCCTTGTTGACCGTGAGGCTCTTCGCCTCCAGGCGGGCCACTTTCAGCAGATCATTCAGGATCTCATGCAGCCGCATCCCTCCCCCGAGCACCATATCCAGCACCTGGCGCGATTCGGCCGGAATCCGGGAGTCGTCGGCTGCCAGAAGGAACTGGGTCCCGCTGATGATACTGGTAAGCGGCGTCTTGAACTCGTGGGAGACCATCCCCAGGAAATGGTTCTTCATCCGGTCGAGCCGCTCCAGCTCCACGTTGGCCCGCTCCACCTGGAGGAGGTTCTTCTTCAGCCGGTTCTGGGAGATGGCCAGCTGATGGCTGCTCTTCTCCAGGAGGCGGTGCGACCGTTGCAGTTCATCGGTCTTCCGGTTGAGTTCTACGAAAAGCCTGGCGTGCTCGATGACAATCCCGATCTGGGTGCCGATGGTGGTGAGAAACTTCATCTCGTCGCTGGAAAAATGGCGCTCGGAGCGGGTCATGAGATGGATGACGCCAACCAGGCGGTTCTTGGCGAGAAGAGGCGCGGCAGCAAAGGATTGCCACCCGTCGGCCGAAGCCGCCCGGGCCATGCAGCAGCGGGCTTGGGAAAGATCAGAAACACAATGCCAGCGGCGGGAAGAGACGATGTGGCACTGTTCGTCCTCCCGCTGCGCGGTAAGAACAACGTTTTCCCGCAGCGCTTCGGAGATGGCATAGGTGGCAGCAAGGGTCGTCCCGTTCCCCTCCCCGTCCATCAGGTGAATGGCCCCCCCCTCCGCGGCAAACACATCCAGCGTCTCCCTGAGCACCACGTCCAGGACTTCCGGGAGTTGCAGGCTCTCATTGGCCAGGGCAATGAGCCGGTTCAGGATCGAGAGCTCCCGGTTCCGCTGCTTGATCTCCCGCTCCGTCCTGCTCCTGTAGGTGACGTCGCGGATAATGACCTGCACCACCTGCTCGTCGCGCAGGTCGATCAGCTGCGCCTTGACCGATCCTAGAAAAATGCTGCCGTCCTTGCGCTGGAAAGGAAGCCCCTCCGAAGCGGCACTTCCCCGCTTCTTGACCCTCCTGACGAGCTCGGCGAATTTCCTCCGCTCCGCTACCGATACCAGTTCCTTGGCGCTCAGACGCTCCATCTCCTCTTTGCTGTAACCAAGGAGATCGGTACCTTTCTGGTTCACCTCTTCCAGGATGCCGTTTTCGGAGTTGAGCACGAAAATGGCGTCGCCTCCTCCCTCCAGGAGGCTCTTGTAGCGAAGCTCGCTCTTCTCGATTGCCTGTTGCATCTCCCACAGTTCTTCGAGATGGGCGTCTTCCTCGGCTTTCTTGATTCTTTGGCTGATTTTGCGCAGGTAACGGAAGGAACAGAGGAAAACGGAGGCGGCGACCAGGTGCAGCAGGCCGAGATGGCGGCTTCCCCCCTGCCACACTATGATGAAAGCGGCCACAGTAAGCAGGATGACACTGAGAACGGTGCAGACGATTAGCGCCTTGCAGGCGACTTCGCTCTTGGAAGGCATGATGTTCCTCCCTTTTGAAACATCGGGGAGCAGGGTCAGGTGGAGAGCAGATGCTTTCGCAGCCAGTCCATGGCCGCAAAGGAGGCGATGGACCTGATTCTTTCCCTGTCTCCGTGAAACCGGTATTCCCTGGCAATGGTGCCGGATGAAGCGGCAAGGGCAATGAAGACGGTGCCGACTGGCTTGTCATCGCTCCCACCTTCAGGGCCGGCAATGCCTGTTATGGCCAGCCCGATCTTACTGCGGGCAGACTTGCGAACACCTTCCGCCATGGCCCGGGCCACCTCCGCGCTGACCGCCCCCCTGCCGGCGATGAGTCCTGCGGGAACCTGCAACAGGCGGGTCTTCGCCTCGTTGCTGTAGGTAACCATCCCTTGAAGGAAATAGGCGGAGCTGCCGGAGACATCGGTGATCCGTTTTGCCAGAAGCCCGCCGGTGCACGATTCGGCCAGGGCAAGGGTGGCCTTCTTTTCGCGCAGCAGCCTGGCAACCACCGTATCGATGGTCTCGCCCCCCTCGGCGAAAAGGGAATCGCCGAGCCGCTCGCGCACCCTTGCGGCAAGTTCGGCCAGCCGGCGGTCCGCTTCGAGAGGCTCGCCAGAGATGCGCAGCTTGACGTGCACCTCGGGAAACTCCACGCAGAAGGCCAGCTGCAAGTCGGGGCAGATCAGCCGTAGATCCCCGAGCATCCGCTCCAGCTCGACCTCCGGATGCCCGAAGACCTTGAGTATCCTGGTCCGAAGCGCTGGCCCCCCTGCAAGCTCCTTTTGCATGGCGGGGATGACCGTTTCCGCCAGCATTCGCTCCATCTCCCGCGGGACGCCGGGGAGAAAATGAAACCGGCACCCCTCGTACATAAAGTTGAAACCGCAGGCTGTCCCCACGGGGTTGGGAATCACGCCCGCCCTGGCCGGGAGCAGCGCCTGTTTCTCGCACGCCGGCGACATCGGCAGGTTGCGCTTCAGGAAAAATTCCCGCAAATGCCCGAGCGCCGCCTCGTTCAGAGCGAGCCGTACACCGAAGGCCCTGGCAGCGGCCCGTGCGGTCAGGTCATCGCCGGTGGGACCAAGACCCCCGGTCGCGATCACCGCATCATAGCGCGAAGCAAGCCATTGCAGCGCATCGGTAATCTCCCCCTCATCGTCACCGACGGCGAGGTGGCGCACCACCCGCATCCCTGACTCGAAGCAGCCGGCAGCGATATGGCCGGCGTTCGTATCCACGGTTTCACCGAACAGCAGTTCATCGCCGATGGAAAGGGTCGCGATCTTCACAGGAACCTCTGCATCAGGTAAAGCAAGACACAGGAATAGCAACCCGCAACCACATCATCCAGCACGACTCCCCAGCCGTTTTTCACTTGCCTGTCGAAAAACCGGGCAGGGGGCACCTTGACGATGTCGAAAAAGCGAAAGAGGATAAAGCCGGCGAGGATGTTCGTCCATGAAGGCACAACTGCAGCCATGGTCACCAGGTAGCCGATCACCTCGTCGATGACGATCTTGCCCGAGTCCTTCTCATTGAAAACGCGTTCCGCTTCTCCGGAAACCCAGCAGGCCAGAAAGAAGAACGCGACCAGCATTGTCAGATAGAGGTATGCCGGAAGCCGGGCCAGGAGCAGATAGAATGGAATGGCTGCCAGCGTGCCGACTGTTCCGGATGCAAAGGGGCTGTAGCCACTGCCACCCCAGGTGGCGGTCAGAATGACAAAACCTCTCATGGGGTGACTTCTCTTTCCACGCGCCGGTAAACCTCAAGAAGAGGCAAACCCTGGTCCTCAGCAATGCGCCGGCACTCTTCATACTCCGGGGCAATGCGGAGCAACGAACTGCCGTCCCTTATAATCTTGACACGAACTGGTCCCAGCGACGTCTGCCGCTGCTCCACCGTGCGCTCGAGCTTGAAGCGGGCAACGGGATGGTAGCGGACACCAATGGTCGTTGTTTCGGTGAGAACGAGTCTGGCGAGGTGTTCCAGTTTCTCTGGTGAAGAAAGGACGGTAAGCTTAACGGCAGGTCTGTTCTTCTTCATCTGGACTGGGGAGAAGGCCGCATCCAGCGCCCCTTCTGCCAGCAGGCGCTCCATCAGGAATCCGAGGATTTCCGGAGAAATGTCGTCGATGTGGGTTTCGAGCAGAACCGCCTCGTCGTGAAGAAGTGTAGCACTTTTTTCCCCCATGACAAGGCGCAGGATATTGGGAATGTCGTCGAAATCCCTGGTGCCGGCGCCGCACCCCACAGATTCGACCCGCATCGCAGGCATCCGTCCGAACCCCTTGCAGAGGGCGGCAATGACGGCAGCGCCGGTCGGCGTCACCCGCTCCCCCGGCCCGATGTCGCCATGCACCGGCAGGCCTAGCAGAAGTTCGGCAGTTGCCGGGGCAGGCACCGGCAAACGGCCGTGTGCGGTCTCGATGTAGCCGCTGCCCAGGGGGACGGCAGCGGCACAAATCTCACCGATGCTGAGCCAGTCCAACCCTATGGCCGTGCCGACAATATCCACAATGGAGTCCACTGCCCCGACCTCGTGAAAATGGACCTTCTCAATCTCCACGCCATGGACTTTGGCCTCCGCCTCGGCCAGACGGCGAAAGATGCGCTGGGCCGTTTCCCTGACCGGTGCCGCAAGCCCGCTTCCCTCGATCATCGCGACAATATCGCCATAATGGCGGTGTGGCTGATCTCCTGCCACCTCCACCCTTGCATGGGTCGCGGCAATTCCCTTGCGCTGGACCCTCTCAGACGACAGGGCATAGGAAACGCCGGGAAGGGGGAGCTTCCCCAGTTCGTCCCGCAGGACTTTCAGCGGCACCCCCAGGTCTAATAGTGCACCAAGCATCATGTCGCCGGAGATGCCGGCAAAGCAGTCGATGTAGAGAATCTTCATGTCACGCCCTGTTCATGAGGCTCGCCGCATAGGCGGCCCCGAAGCCGTTGTCGATATTCACCACCGTCACGCCGGATGCGCATGAATTGAGCATCCCGAGGAGCGCCGCGATCCCGCCGAAAGAGGCACCGTAGCCGACCGAAGTCGGCACCGCGATGACCGGCCGATCCACCAGCCCCCCCACCACGGACGGAAGCGCCCCCTCCATCCCGGCCACCACAATTATGACCGAGGCGGCAAAAAGAAGCTCCCTTCGGGCCAGCAACCGGTGAATCCCGGCCACCCCCACGTCATACAGGTGCTCCACCTCGTTCCCCATAATCCGCGCAGTCACCAGCGCCTCAGCCGCCACCGGGATGTCGGAGGTGCCGGCCGAGACAACCAGGATCTTTCCCTTCCCCCTGATTTCCGCCGGCACCCGCTCCAAGGTGAGGCAGCGGGCATCTTCATGGTGGCAGGCCGTGGGAAATTTCTCCTTGATCCTGTGCGCCTTGTCCGCGTCGATGCGGGTGATGAGGATATTGTTTTCATGGTTGAGCAGGGCCGTCATGATCTTCTCGATCTGGCCGACGCTCTTGCGCTCGCCAAGGATCACCTCCGGGAACCCCTGGCGGATCCCCCGGTGATGGTCGATACTGGCGCAGCCGATGTCCTCGAACGGAAGGTGACGTAACCGGTCCAGGGCCGTTTCCAAATCAACCTCACCGCTCTGCACTTCCTGCAACAGCCGTTTCAATGCATCAGGATGCATATCCAGCCTCCGTCAATCGGGTGAATGTACGCAGGGAATGAAGCACTTTACCCTTCATCCCTAAAAAGACAAAAAGGGGCCAGCACATAATGCCAACCCCTTTTATAATGGCGGAGAGATAGGGATTCGAACCCTAGATGGAGTCACCCCCATACCTGATTTCGAGTCAGGCGCCTTCGACCACTCGGCCATCTCTCCATACCTCAGACTTGTCTGTCTTTAATCGCCTTTTTTTCCTTGCGCAGCGCGGCAAAGAAGCCGCTCAAAAGCGTCGAGCAGTCTGCCTCCCGGACCCCAGCCTCAAGAAGAACTCGGTGATTGAGTCGCCGGTCATTGGACAGGTCATACAGGGAACCGGCAGCCCCCCCTTTCGGATCGTAGCAGCCGAACACCACCCGCTTGACCCGTGCCAGAAGAATCGCCCCCATGCACATGATGCACGGCTCCAGGGTCACATAGAGGGTCGTCCCGCTCAACCGCCAGTCGCCCAGCTTAGCCGCCGCCTTGCGGATGGCGATCAGCTCGGCATGGGCCGACGGGTCGTTCTTGCTCTCGCGCAGGTTGTAGCCGCGGGCGATGATTTTCCCGTCGTGCACCATGACTGCGCCAATGGGAACCTCTCCGCAGGCAGCCGCCTTTCGCGCTTCCCGAAGGGCGTATCCCATCCAATGGGCATCGTCGTGACTCATGGATTCGTTGCGCACAGCTACCGTAAAGCGACCTGCGGGATTGCCACCGGCCATAACCGACAGCTCTAGTAAAAAGAGGCTAGCCTGGGCAGGCTAACCTCCTGTTGATATGGCGCGCCCGGAGAGATTCGAACTCCCGACCTTCTGATCCGTAGTCAGACGCTCTATCCAGCTGAGCTACGGGCGCTTGGTCAACCGGCTGGAATAAAATCCACCAGTGTGAAACCGTATCTTGGGTGTTGAAACGCATGGGTGGTCGGGTAAAGCGAGAAAAGCCACCCTTTGAAAATTTCCTTGCCGTCTTCCAATATCCTGACCTGCGCCGCCGGGTTTTTCGGCTCGTTCGACTGCGAAGTCAGCGTGGTTCCCTCCATGATGAAGTGCGGGAGGAAATTCTCCACCTTTATGACCATGTTGCTATGAGGAACCGAAAACGCCTCACCAACCGGAACGGTATAAACCGCCTCCTTGCTGGTCGTTTTGTCGGTCACGGCAATCTTGACCGCCTTCCATTTGCCCCGAACAGCGTCGGGGACCACGACGGTTGCTTCCTTTTTGGCAACCTGCGCCTTTCCGGAAGCCTCTTCAGGCCCTCTCTTCTCTTCTTTCCTGCTGCAACCGGCAATAGCAAGTATCACTAGAGGAGCAACAATCAGAGAGCGCAGCAAGAACTTCATCTGGTTCCTCCTGTGCCGTCAGGTTCTTTGTAAAATGGCGGAGAGATAGGGATTCGAACCCTAGATACCGGTTTACCCAGTATACTCGCTTAGCAGGCGAGCGCCTTCGACCTACTCGGCCATCTCTCCGTAACCTGACAGGAAGGCGTGACCCTTCTCCAGCTTGAATTGATTTTTGGCGGAGGAGGTAGGATTCGAACCCACGGAACTTTCGTTCAACGGTTTTCAAGACCGCCGCCTTAAACCACTCGGCCACTCCTCCGTTAGAACTAGCCGATCCTCTCCAGTCCACCCATGTAAGGGCGAAGCGCCTCGGGAATCGTCACCGTGCCGTCCGCCTGCTGACAATTCTCGAGGATGGCAACCACTGTCCTGCCTACCGCCAGCCCCGATCCGTTCAATGTGTGCACGAATTCCGGCTTGGCCTTGTCATCCTCGCGATAGCGAATATCTGCCCGGCGCGCCTGAAAGTCCTCGAAATTGCTGCACGAGGAAATTTCCCGATAAGTATTCTGCCCCGGAAGCCACACTTCGATATCGAAGGTCTTGGCTGCGGAAAAGCCGATGTCGCCGGTACACAGTTCCACAACCCGATAGGGGAGACCGAGTCGCTGCAGGATGGTTTCGGCATCCGCCAGCAGAGCATCGAGCTCCTGATGCGAATCCTGCGGCTTGACGAACTTGACCAGCTCGACCTTGTTGAACTGATGCTGCCGGATCAGGCCCCGCGTGTCCTTGCCGTAGGAGCCGGCCTCTTTCCGGAAACAGGGGGTGTATGCCGCATAGCAGCGAGGGAGATCGTTTCCCCTGAGGATTTCCCCCCGGTGAATGTTGGTTACCGGCACTTCCGCCGTCGGGATGAGGAAGTAATCGAACCCTTCAACGTGAAAGAGATCTTCCTCGAACTTCGGCAGCTGGCCGGTTCCGGTCATACTCTCCCTGTTTACCATAAAGGGAGGAAGCATTTCAATATATTTGTGCTCTCCTGTATGCAGGTCAAGCATGAAGTTGACAAGCGACCGCTCAAGCCTGGCCCCTGCACCTTTGTACAGGGTGAACCTTGCACCGGTCAGCTTGGCACCGCATTCGAAATCCAGAATGCCGAGCGCCTCACCAATCTCCCAGTGGGGCTTCGGCGCAAACCCTAACGCCGGGATATTCCCCCATCTACGGACTTCCCGGTTTTCTTCCTCCGACAACCCGACCGGCACGGTTTCATGGGGGAGGTTGGGGATTATGAGCAGGATCCGGTCAAGCTCTTCCTCCACCCCCTTCAACTCGTCATCGAGCTGCTTGATCTTCTGCGAAACCTCCCGCATCTCGACAATGCGGTCCTGGGCCTGGCTCTTGTCCTTGACCTGGGCGATCTCTTCGGAGACCTTGTTGCGCAGGGCCTTGAGCCCCTCGCTTTCCTTCAGCAGCTCCCTGCGGCGCTCATCCAGAACTTTGAACGGAGCGAGATCGAGGGCACCGCCCCTTGTCTTCAGCCGACGCTCGGCCTCCTCCAGGTTGTCCCGAAGATATCTCTTATCAAGCATGGGAAAATCCCTTTACTTTTTGCGAAAGAAAGCTATATTTTGTAGCATTTGCCATCAGGCAAGTCAACAACTAATTTCCCCTGGCAATATTTTGGGAACCAGCCATGCTTCGTTACCTATTATTCCTGACGGCCCTCTTGATCAGCCTTGCCGCCCCTCCGGCAATAGGCGGGGAGATCGTCATCGATGCCGTCGGGGACATCATGCTCGCCGGCAGCGGCAGCCCCACCTTCAGAAAGCTCGGCTACTTCTACCCCTTTGCCGCTGTTGCGAGCGAGCTCCGGTCGGCTGACATAGCAGTCGGCAATCTCGAAGCCCCCCTGGCCCGCGGCGGGACAGAGTTCATCGACAAGAAGTTCCGTTTCAAGGTTGCGCCAGCAGCGGCTCCGGCCCTGAAACAGGCCGGCTTCTCCGTCCTGACCCTGGCCAACAACCACATGATGGATTTCGGCCCGGAAGCGCTACGGGAAACGCTTCACCACCTAGATGAAGCGGAGATACTTCACACAGGCGCCGGTGAAACCCTTTCCGCTGGCAGAAAGCCGGCCATAATGGAGATCCGGGGGAAAAAGGTGGCGTTTCTCGCCTATTCCATCACCCTGCCGGAAGAGTTTTACGCCACGGCGACACGCCCCGGTACCGTCCCCGGCTATCCTGCCTATTACGTTCAGGACATTGCCAGGGCAAAGAGTGCGGCCGACTACGTGGTGGTATCCTTCCACTGGGGGAGCGAACTGGCCGTCTATCCCAATCAGCATCAGGTGAACACCGCCCACAGGGCCGTGGAAGCCGGGGCAGACGTGGTGATTGGCCACCATCCCCACGTGCTGCAGGGGATCGAACGGTACCAAGGCAAACTCATCCTCTACAGCCTGGGTAATTTCGCCTTCGGCACCACGAGCCGCATCAGCGACCGGAGCATCATCGCCCGCATCACCCTGCGCGAGGGAGGGGACGGGTTGGAACTGATTCCCGTTAATGTCCTGAACGGAGAGGTCCGCTTCCAGCCCCGCATCCTCCGGGGCGCCAGAGGCATGGAGGTTGTCGACCGCCTGCAGCGCCTTTCCGAAAGGTTCGGCACCAGACTCAGAACCGAAAGCGGCCGCTATTTTCTGGACGTGGACGAACGAGTGGCAAAAAAATGAGGAGCTGTCATGTACCGTTTGTTTGTGGCAGTGGATCTCCCCGAAGACGTAAAAGACGAGTTGCACGGTTTCTGCCGTGACTTCACCGTTCCAGGCGCCCGCTGGGTGAACATGGAGCAGCTGCATCTGACGCTCCGCTTTATCGGCGATGCCGATGAAGAGCTGTTTCAGGCCATCCGCAATTCTCTTTCCCTTGTCAAGGCCACCCAATTCTCCCTTCACATGGAGGGCACCGGGCGCTTCCCGCCGCGAGGTGCTCCACATATTCTCTGGGTCGGCCTCTCCGGCAGCTCGACGCTCCTGCGGCTGCAGAATCAGGTTGAAGAAGCCGTTCAGCTGGCAGGTATTTCGCCCGAAAACCGTCCTTTCTCCCCCCACATAACCCTGGCCCGACTGAGAAATGCATCACCAGACGCAGTGAACGTATTTCTCGAACGGACGCGGGAGTTCCGGACCTCGTCCTTCACGGTGCCCGAATTCCGGCTCTATTCCAGCACCCTCACCCCGAAGGGGGCCATCCACACCTGTGAAGCCGCTTATCCGCTCGAACTTGCCGAGATAGAGTCTTAAAGAATCAGAGTTTTTGCAGGTAGGAGGTGATCTCCCCTGCCATGGCAGGGGAATCGATCAGCACGGAAAGCTCGTTGTTGCGGGTGAGGGCGCTCTGGGTGAGGTTATGGCTGCCGAGATAAACATAGCGCCTGTCAATTACGGCTACCTTGGCGTGGGTGGTAATCTTGGGGGAGTCGAAGAACACCTTGACCCCGCCCCGGCTGAGCAGTGCAGCGGTATGGAGGTTGTCCCGGTTGAGGCTGTCATCATGCTTGCGGTTCCGTTCCAGGATTACCGTAACATCGACCCCGCGCCTGGAGGCTTTCACCAACTCCTCGACAATTCGCTGGGGAATATTGCTATTCGCGTCGGTCGCCTTGAACAGATAAAAGCAGCAGACCACGCTCTTGCGGGCCGAACGGATCCCGGTCGTCAATGCTTCCTGGTACTGGCGGTTTTTCAGGAGCGTCACACCGGCTGTGGTGCTTCCTTCTCCCCATGCGAGCGTCCCGGAGACGGCTAGAAGCAAGGCAAGGCCAACGGCCGTCAGTCGGGTAACGCTGAAGAAACTGGAAAGGTGGCGCATGCGCATCAGCTCAGTATATCCATGACCTTTTCGAAGAAATTGCGTTTCATCGGATGGACCTCCTCGCCGCTGATTTTGGCGAATTCCTCCAGGAGCTCACGCTGCCGCTTGCCGAGATTGGAGGGGGTTTCCACCTTGATGACCGTCAGCTGGTCGCCCCGGCCGTAACCCTGCAAAACCGCTATCCCCTTCCCCTTCATGCGGAAAACCTTGCCCGACTGGGTCCCTTCGGGGAGCTTCAGGGAAACCTTGCCGTCCAGGGTCGGCACCTCGATCTCGCAGCCAAGCGCCGCCTGCACGAAACTGATGGGGATCTCGCAGATCACGTCATAGCCGTCGCGGGCAAAGACCGGATGCTCCCTGACCGAAATGGCTATATAGAGGTCGCCGTTCGCTCCCCCCTTGATCCCCTGTCCCCCTTCTCCGGACAGCTTGAGGCGGGTGCCGGTTTCCACTCCGGGCGGCACCTTGACCGAAAGACTCTTGCGGTCTTTCACGCTTCCCGTGCCGCGACAGGACGGACAAGGGGACTCGATTACGCGCCCCTCGCCGTTGCAATGGCTGCAAGGTCTGCTGATACTGAAAAAGCCCTGTTGGAAACGGACCTGGCCGGCCCCTCGACAGGTCGGGCAGACCTTCGGTTCGGTTCCTGCCTTGGCGCCACTCCCCTTGCAGCTGTCGCACCGTTTCGCATACGGCACTTCGATCTGTTTTTCCGCACCGAAAGCCGCTTGCTCGAAACTGATCTCCAGGTTGTAGAGAAGGTCGTCCCCCCGCTTGCCACGGCTCCTCTCCCGCGGACCACCGAAGATGTCGCCGAAGATGTCGCCAAAGATGTCCCCGAACGGCGTGCCGCCACCGAAGCCGAACCCGCCGCTGGAAAAGCCTCCGCCACCAAGCCCGGCATGGCCGAACTGATCGTACTGGGCGCGTTTCTGGGAGTCGGAAAGGACTTCGTAAGCCTCGGTGAGCTCCTTGAACTTCTCCTCCGACTCCTTGTCCCCCGGGTTCTTGTCCGGATGATACTGGATCGCCAGCTTCCGGTAAGCCTTCTTTATCTCTATGTCCGAGGCGTTTTTGTGGACACCTAGAACATCATAGTAATCTCTCTTGTCGCCGTTTGCCAAAATAATCCCTTTTGGGCAAAAGGCAAAAGGCTAAAGGCATAAGGGGAATATAAGCGGTTCTCCCCTTAGCCCTTAGCCTATAGCCTATAGCCGGTTTTCTTTATTTCTTATCTTCCTTCACTTCCTCGAAGTCGGCATCGACCACCTTTTCACCCTTGGCCTCACCGCCTTCTTCCGCCTGGCCAGCTTCGCCGCCGGCTGGCTGGGCCTTGGCGTAGACCGCCTCGGCCAGCTTGTGGGAGGCCTGCATCAGTTCATCCGATGCCTTTGTGAGGGCCTCGGCATCGTCCCCCTCCATGACCTTCTTCAGGTTGGCCACCCCGTCCTCGATCCGCTTCTTGTCGTCTTCGCTGATCTTGTCCCCGAATTCCTTGAGAGACTTTTCGGTCTGGTAAACCAGGCTGTCGGCATGATTGCGGGCCTCGATCAGCTCCCGCTTCTTCTTGTCCTCCGCGGCATGGGAGTCGGCATCCCGCACCATCTTGTCGATCTCTTCCTTGGAGAGGCCGGAGGAGGCGGTGATCCGTATCGACTGCTCCTTGCCGGTCCCCAGGTCCTTGGCCGAGACATGGACGATGCCGTTGGCGTCGATATCGAAGGTCACCTCGACCTGAGGAACGCCGCGGGGCGCAGGCGGGATGCCGGTCAACTCGAAATTGCCCAGGGTCTTGTTGTCGCCGGCCATCTCCCGCTCACCCTGAAGCACATGGATGGTAACCGCCGGCTGGTTATCACTGGCGGTGGAGAATACCTGGCTCTTTCTGCAGGGGATGGTGGTGTTCTTGTCGATCAGCTTGGTCATCACGCTCCCGAGGGTTTCGATGCCCAGCGACAAGGGGGTTACGTCCAGGAGAAGCACGTCCTTCACCTCCCCCTTCAGAACGCCGGCCTGGATGGAGGCGCCGATTGCGACAACCTCATCGGGATTGACACCCCTGTTGGGGGTCTTGCCGAAGATCTGCTCAACCCTTTTCTGCACTATCGGCATGCGGGTCATGCCGCCAACCAGGATTACCTCGTCCACGTCGGACGGGGAAAGCCCTGCATCCTTGAGCGCCGTGCGGCACGGCCCCTCCAGCTTGTCGATCAGCTCGGCGCAGAGCGCCTCCAGCTTGGCGCGGGAGAGCTTCAGCAGCAGATGTTTGGGTCCGGTGGCATCGGCGGTGATGAAGGGGAGATTGATCTCGGTCTCCATGGAGGAGGAGAGCTCGCACTTGGCCTTCTCAGCCGCCTCCTTGAGACGCTGCAGGGCCATCTTGTCGCTGCGCAGGTCGATCCCCTGGTCCTTCTTGAACTCGTCGGCCACCCAGTCGATGATCCGCTGGTCAAAGTCCTCACCGCCGAGGAAAGTGTCGCCGTTGGTCGACTTGACCTCGAAAACCCCCTCACCCAGCTCCAGGATGGAGATATCGAAGGTACCCCCCCCAAGGTCGAATACCGCAACAGTCTCTTCCTTCTTCTTGTCCAGGCCGTAGGCCAGGGCAGCGGCAGTCGGCTCGTTGATGATACGCAGAACGTTCAGCCCGGCGATCTTGCCCGCATCCTTGGTCGCCTGGCGCTGGGAGTCGTTGAAGTAGGCCGGGACGGTAATGACCGCGTCGGTCACGGTCTCGCCCAGGTAGTCCTCGGCGGTTTTCTTCATCTTCTGCAGGACCATGGCCGAAATCTCGGGGGGGGAGTACTTCTTCTCCCGCGCTTCCACCCACGCATCGCCGTTGTCGGCCTTGACGATCTTGAACGGGGAAATCTTGATGTCCTTCTGCGATTCCGGGTCTTCGAACTTCCGGCCGATGAGGCGCTTGATGGCAAACAGGGTGTTTTCGGGATTGGTCACGGCCTGGCGCTTTGCCTGCTGCCCCACCAACCGCTCGCCGCTCTCGGTCAGCGCCACCATTGACGGCGTGGTGCGGCTCCCCTCTGCATTGGCTATGACAACTGGTTCGCCACCCTCCATCACTGCCACACAGGAGTTAGTGGTCCCCAAGTCGATACCTATAACTTTACCCATTGGTTCCTCCTTTATATTTGTCCGTACCTTTCAATCTAGTCACAGCCCAGGTGAAAAACAAGGGGGGCTTTAAAAAAAGTGGACTATTCACCGCCTTTAGGCGCAGTAGCCACCGACACCATGGCCGGCCGCAGCAGGCGCTCGTTCAGCATGTACCCCTTCTGGAAAACGTCCACCACCGAGTTGGGCGGGACATCGGCGGTCTCCACCTGGCTCATGGCCTGATGCAGCGCCGGGTCGAAGGCGCTACCCCGCCCGACCTCGACGGGAGTTGCCCCGAATTTCTTCAGGACCGAAGCCAGCATGTTCATGGTCATGCGGACCCCTTCGATGACCGCGGACTTGTTTTCCTCCGCGGCATGGGCCAGGGCCTGCTCCATGCTGTCGAGCACCGGCAGGACCTCCAGGAGAATGCTCTCATTGCCGTACTTGAGAAGCTCCTCCTTCTCCTTCTGGACCCGCTTCCGGTAATTCTCCAGGTCGGCCCGCTCCCGCAGGTACTTGTCCCAGTTGGCCTGGGCCTCGGCTTCCTTGGCCGCCAGCGCCTCCTCCAGCTCCCTTGTCCTGTCTTCAGCGGTTTCCTGCGCAATTTCCAGGTGGGCCTGCTCCTCCACCGGCTCCTGTTCCCCGGCCGGTTGTCCCTGCTTGTTCTCTTCCATCAAAAACCTCGCTATTGTGAATTCAGTAGATTGCTTATCAGCTTCGCCGTATAGTCGACGATCGGTATGACCTTGCCATACCCCATCCGGGTGGGGCCGATGACCCCCAGCACCCCCAGGGTGTTGGCGCCGGTCCTGAAGGATGATGTGACGATGCTCAGACCTTCCAGGCTGCTCAAACGGCTCTCGGCGCCTATGAAGATATTCACCCCCCGCGCGCTCATGCAGCGGTCGAGAAGACTCACCAAGGTATTTTTCTCCTCGAAGGCCCGGAATATCTCTTTCATCTTTTCGAGATCGGCAAATTCCGGCTGCTCCAGGATGTTGGCCTGCCCCTCGATGAACACCTCGGAACCTTCGTCCTCCAGAGCCTGCTCCGAAAACTCCAAGGCACTCTTCAGCAAAGTGTCATAAAGGACCTTCTCGTTCTGCATCTCCTCCAGGACTCGACGCCGCACCTGTTCCATGGTCAGGCCGTGCAAAAGATCGTTCAGGTAATTGGACATCCGGCCCAGGTCGGCGGCAGAGAGCTCGGCATCGGATTCGAATATCTTGTTCTGAACGATCCCCCCCTCGGAGACCAGGATCGCCAGAATCCGCCTCTGCCCCAGCTTCACGAACTCGATATGCCGGAAGATGTTGGCCGCCAGGCGCGGGGCCAGGACTATGCCAGTGTAATGGGAAATCGTGGAGAGGGTCCGGCTTGTATCCTTGAGGATCTCCGCCACGTCCTTGCCGATGATGCTGCACCGGCGGCGGATCGCCGCCTCCTCGTCCTCGGCTATCCCGCGCAGTTGCAACAAGGAATCGACGTACAGTCGATACGCCTTGGCGGTCGGGACCCGGCCCGCTGACGTATGGGGGGAAGCGAGAAAACCGCACTCCTCCAGATCAGACATGACGTTACGGATAGTGGCGGGAGAGAGGGCAAAACCGTGCCTGTGCAGCACCGCCCGGCTTCCCACCGGCTCGGCGGTGGATATGTAATCCTCGATGATCGCTTCGAGGATCCGCTTGCTCCGTTCGTTCAGAGATTCGCTCATCAACCATGTCCCTTAAAATAAGTTAGCACTCGCTGGAAACGAGTGCTAACAATAAAAAGGTAATCACTATCAACATCCTTGTCAAGGGATTTTGCTGAATCGGCCAAAAGCCGCAAAGACCTTCAGAGAAAGGCGGCAAAGACCCGATTGGCCAGCAGGAGCCCCCGGCGGGACAGACGCAGCAAGGGACCGTCCTCTATGAGAAGCCCATCGCGGCAAAGCCCATCGGCCACCCCCGGCCAGACCGACGCCACGGTCGCGCCGAACTCGCGGGAGAACTCCCGCATGTCCACCCCTTCCAGCAGGCGCAGGCCAAGGAACATATACTCGGCCATGGCCTCGCGGGGAGAGAGAATCTGCCGTTCATCATCCGGCAAGCGACCAGTGCTGATCCGCCGCCGGTATTCGGGAAGGGATTCTACGTTCCCCCAGCGCACGTCGCCCGTTTCCCGGCGCAGCAGGGAATGAGCCCCGGCTCCGAAGCCGAGATAGCTCCCCCTTTTCCAGTAGACCTGGTTATGCCGTGACCGCCGCCCCGGCTGGGCGAAGTTCGAAATTTCATAATGCTCGTACCCCGCGTCAACCAGAAAGTCGCTCGTCAGCTCCAGCATCGCCACGGCCACATCTTCCTCGGGAAGTACGAGCCCTCCCTTTTCCGCCTCCCCATGGAGCGGTGTCCCCTCTTCCAGAATCAGCGCGTAGGCTGAAATATGCTCGGGCGCGAGATCAACGCACCGGCGCAGGTCATCCTCCCACATCGCCACGGTTTCCCCCGGCAGGGTATGGATCAGGTCGATCCCCAGATTATCGAACCCGGCGGCCCGTGCCGCCTCAACCGCGGCAACCGCCTCGGCGGATGTATGGACCCGGCCGATGCGCTCCAGAAGGGAATCCTGAACTGATTGAACACCGATGGATAGGCGGTTCACACCCGCAGCCCGGTAACCGGCCAGCTTCTCCCGCGTCACCGTGCCGGGATTGGCCTCCAGGGTAATCTCCGCTCCGGCTCCGAGGCGAAACAGCCGAGCAGCCGCATCGATCAGCCGCGCCACCTCCCCCACGGGCAGAAGGGACGGCGTCCCGCCACCGAAATAAAGCGTCGGCACCTCCGCAGGCTCCGGCAACTCCCCGGCCCGTTGCTTCATCTCCCGCACCAGCAGGTCGACATACTCCTCCCGCTCTACCTTCGCATCGGCAAAGGAGTTGAAGTCGCAGTAGAGGCATTTCTTCAGGCAGAAGGGGATGTGAATATAAATAGAAACCTGCATGGAGATAACATACACCACAATTATCCATATTGAAATGGGGCAGATTAACGGCTACAATTGCGCTTAATTTTCCAACGGAGGCCGGAATGGAGCGCACGGCAAAGGTCGCGGCACTGCAGTTCAACATCACTCTCGGCGATGTCGACGCAAACGTGGAGTATGCGCGGGAGGCGCTGGCGCGGGTGGCGGCGGATGGTTGCCAACTGGCGGTGCTCCCGGAGATGTGGTCGACCGGCTATGATTACAAGCGGCTCAATGAGCTGGCCAAGCGGACGCCGGAGGTGGTGGAGGAGATGGGGCGGCTGTCGGCCCAGCATGGTATGGTGATAGTAGGCAGCCTTCCGGAGCCCCACGAGGAGAGGGTCTGCAACACGGCCTATATCCTGGACCGGGGGAAGCTAGTCGGGAAGTACCGCAAAATCCACCTCTTCTCTCTGATGGGGGAGGACCGCTCCATCCATGGGGGGGATTCCTGGGTGGTGGTGGATACCCACATCGGCCGGATAGGGGTGTTCATCTGTTACGACCTCCGCTTTCCCGAGCTCTGCCGCCGGTTGGCGGTGGAGGGGGCCGAGATCATCGTGGTCCCGGCCGAATGGCCGAAGCCCCGCGAGGAGCACTGGCGGGCGCTGCTCAAGGCACGGGCCATCGAGAACCAGCTCTTTGTAGTGGCCGCCAACTGCTGCGGGGTACAGGGGAAGCTCGATTTCTTCGGCCAGAGCCTCATCATCGGCCCCAAGGGGGAGTTTCTTGCCGAGGGGGGATACGAGAACTGCGAGCTGACCGCGACCCTCGACTTCTCGGCTATGGAAAACTGGCGGCAGCAGATCACCTGCTTCCCGGACCGCAAGCCGCAGTATTACTGAGCAACCTACCCCGTCTTCATGCAGGAATATCCATTTTACGGATTGACTTGCCGCATGGTTGGGGGTATGCATTACTACAAAAGATAAATTTTCATTCGGAGGTGCGCGCCTTGGAACTTTTCACCGGTACCGGATACGTCGTCAAGGGGGTCCTTGCGGTTCTCCTTTATTTTTCAGTGGTTTCCTGGGCCATCATATTCTACAAGCTGCTCATCATCCAGCGGGCCAAGAATGAATCGGAGCGTTTCCTCGACTTTTTCTGGAAAACGAAGCGCTTCGATGCCATAGGCGCCCAACTTGACCGCTTCGGCAACTCCCCTCTCAGCGTCCTTTTCAATGAAGGGTACGGCGAGATGAAAAAGCTGATGGAGCGGGAGGAGAAAAACGACGAGGCCTCAGGGATCGTAACCACCGAGCTGGGGGGGATTGAGAACATCGCCCGGGCGCTGCGCCGGGCCACGACCTCGGAGATCACCCGCCTGGAAAAATACACCACCTTCCTTGCCACCACCGGCTCCACTGCCCCGTTCATCGGGCTCTTCGGCACGGTCTGGGGGATCATGAACTCCTTCCGCGGGATCGGCCAGACTGGTTCCGCCTCGCTGGCCGTTGTCGCCCCCGGCATCGCCGAAGCGCTCATCGCCACGGCCATCGGCCTTGTGGCGGCCATTCCCGCGGTCATGGGGTACAATCACTTCCAGCACAAGATCAGGGTGATCATTGCTGAAATGGACAGCTTTTCCACCGAGTTCCTGAACATCGTCCATCGCACCTTCAGGAAGTAGGCCGGTTGCTACCGGCGCAATCACACCCGGACAAGGATACAGACAATGGAAATCGGAGGCAGAAGCGACGGCAGCCGCGGCACCATGTCCCAGATCAACGTCACCCCCCTGGTGGACGTCATGCTGGTGCTGCTGGTCATTTTCATGGTGACCGCGCCGATGATGCAGCAGGGGGTCGAGGTCAACCTGCCAAAGGCCGACACCAAGGCCATGGAAGCCACAGAGCAGACGGTGGTGGTTTCCATCGACAACAGCGGCCGGGTTTTTCTCAACGAAGCAGAGGTCCCGGCGGACCAGCTGCGAACGAAACTCACCGCCATCTTCGAGAAACGCGCCAAGAAAGAGATTTTTCTCAAGGCCGACAAGAGCGTGCCCTACGGCGAGGTCGTGAAGACCATGGCCGTAATCAAGGGAGCTGGAATCGAACGCCTGGGAATGGTGACTGAGCCAATCTCCAAGAAATGATCCGCAGACGATACCGCAAAGAAACCGGGCTGGGGACGATGGTCGCGCTTTCCGCCATCGTTCACCTTGCCCTTTATTTTTTTCTGGTCTACTACCACTTTCCGGCCTTTCCCCTGAAACAGGAGGTCACCTACTACGTGGACGTGGTGAACCTGCCGGTTGCCTACCCCCAGGCCGGAAGCCCCGCCTCTCCTCCGGCGGCCGCGCCGACGCCGGCGCCGGCCAAGTCCCCCGAGATGAGACAACCAGAGCCTCCTTCACTGCCTGGGACAAAATCCCTTCGCTCTCCTACGCCGCAAGCCGCCCCGCAGGAGAGCGGCAGGGAGATCGAGGACCGCATCAGGAGCATACAGCGGAAAGTGGAAGAGAGTCGGCAAAGCGCCGCACTGGATGACTTGCGCAAGCGGGTGTCCGGCCGCGAGCGAGCCGGCGTGCCAGGTGGTACGGGGACGGAGGCGGGAAGCGATTACGCGAATTACATCCAGGCCCGTCTGAAGAACGCCTTGGACGGCAACATCTCCTATCAGTCCAGAAATCCCGAGGTGGTGGTCAGGCTTACCATCGGCCGAAACGGCAAGGTGGTAAATTATGTGGTGGAAAAGAGCACCGACCGGGTCTTCGAGGAGGTGGTCGCCCTGGCCGTAAGCCGCGCGGAAAAGACCTTTCCTCCCCCGCCAGGCAACCGCGAATTCGTCCAAGGTTTCATCTTCAAACCCAAAGAGGTTGTCAAGAAATGACCAGATGGTTCATGCCGGTATTTATCCTCCTCATGGCAGCCACAGCCGGCAGCGCGCAGGAGGGGTATCTCGAGGTAACTGCGGCGGGAAAGCGCCAGCTTGTCCTTGCCGTGGCCCCTGCCACCTCCCTGAAGGGTTCCGCCTTTCAAGATGTAAATGAAGCAGTGGAGGATGTCTTCCGCTTCGACATGACTTTGACCGGCCTCTTCACAGTCATGGAGAGGGCAGCGGCCGAGAGGCTTGCGGCTTCCACCGCCACCCCTGCCGCCCCTTTCGCGTCCTGGGTAGCCGGCGGCGCCGATCTGCTCCTGAAAAGCTCATATTCCCTCGAAGGTGACCGCCTCACCATGGAGTTCAGGCTCTACGAGGTAGGTCGCGGACGGCTTCTGGCGGCAAACCGGTACTCCGGTTCGCATAAGGATATGCGCCGCCTGGTCCACGGTTTTTCCGACGAGGTCATGCGATACTTCACCGGCGAAAAGGGGCCGTTCACCTGTAAGATCGCCTATGTCTCCGCCGCTGGCAAGGCAAAGGAGCTCCACCTGATGGACTACGACGGCCACAATGTGCTGCGCCTCACCAGGAACGGCTCCATCAACCTCTATCCCGATTTCGCCTCCAACGGCCGGGAGTTGGTCTACACCTCCTACAAGAAGGGGAATCCCGACCTCTATCGCCGCGAGCTTTCCAGCGGAGCGGAGCTCAGAATGAGCACCCGCGGGACCAATATCACCGCTACCTGGGCGCCGGACGGAAACCGCATCGCCCTCTCCCAGAGCCTGGAAGGGAATGCCGAGATTCATCTGGTCAGCAAGGAGGGGAAGCCCCTCGCCCGCCTTACCACTAATCCCGCCATCGATATATCGCCATCGTGGTCTCCGGACAGCAGCCGGATCGCCTTCGTTTCTGACCGCCTCGGCAAGCCACAGGTCTTTGTCATGAGTGCCGACGGTTCGCAACAGCGCAGGCTGACAACCCATGGCGATTACAATGTCAGTCCCCGGTGGTCGCCAAAGGGAGACAGGATCGTGTATGCCCGGCAGATGCCAGGGGGGTTCCAGTTGTTTGCCATTAACCCGGACGGTACGAACGACACCCAGCTCACCACCGATGGGAGCAACGAGCACCCCCGCTGGTCGCCGGACGGCCGCTTCATCGCCTTCAGTTCCAAAGAGGGGGGAAAATCCGTGATCTACGTCATGCGTGCCGACGGGACCGGCAAGGTCCGCGTATCGCGGGGTGCTGGCAGTGATTCGCACCCGGCCTGGTCACCCCGCTGGTGACCGGATTCCGGAACCCCTGAAACAGCCGCTGGAGCTGCCAGAACATTAATCAATTGTTATTGAATTTTGCCCCATCTGCTGTATAATGTGACCCGTTTTCGCGGATGCTCTGATTTCAACCCCGCACGGGCCGGGCTTCATCACCCGAACATTTGCCAAAGGAGAGGAACGATGCGTAAAGGTGGAGTAGTTTCGATGGTTTTGCTGTGTGCTGCACTCGTTGTCTCGGGATGCGCCAAGAAAGAAGTTGTGAAAACCGAGGAACCGCTTGCGCCGACGACCCCTCCGGCCGCGGCGAAACCCGTGGAACCCGAAACCAAACCGGTCATCAAGGAAGAACCGGTCCGCGAGCAGCCCATCAAGGAGGCCGCCGTTAAAGAAGAGCCCGCAGCTGCCCAGCCCATGGCGGAGTTAGCGCTGGCACCGGTCTACTTCGACTTTGACGCCTATGTTCTCACCCAGACCACGCGCGACATCCTCTACAAAAACGCCGAGTGGCTTCTCAAGAACCGCACTGTCAAGGTGCAGATCGAGGGGCACTGCGACGAGCGGGGCTCGGACGAATACAACATGGCCCTCGGCGAGAAACGGGCAAAGTCGGCCTTGAATTACCTGGTCACCGTGGGGGTCCCGGCCGAGAACCTCTCCACAATCAGTTACGGCGAGGAGAAACCGGCTGACCCGGGCCACGAAGATGCTGCCTGGGCCAAGAACCGCCGGGCCGAATTCACCATCATCTCCAGATAGTTTAAAGTTCAATGGGGGCTCTGCGGAGCCCCCCGTCTGTTTTCAGGGAGGTATCACAATTATGCGGCAGTTCGGCAGTATTTTTGCGGGGGCATCCCTCCTGGCACTAGCCGGTTGCGCGACCCAGGGGGATGTGCGTAGCCTGCAGCAGGACATGGACGAGCTCAAGACCCGTATGTTCCAGACCGAAAAGGAGTTGCGGGGGGTAAAGACCGAGGCCCGCGAAGGGATAGAACAGTCGCTCAAGGGAATGCAGGGGGACGTGGACGCCGTGCGCAAAGGGGTGGCCGATCTTCAGGCCCAGAACGACGCCCTGAAGGTGGAGCAGCAGGTCCTGACCGGGAAGCTTGACGATCTCCGCATCCTGGCCCAGAAGCCGGCGGATGACATTGCCCTCCTGAAGGAGGATCTGGAGAATCGGCTCGCGCCCCTCATGGAGAGGCTGCAGAAGGTGGAAACCGAGCTGACCGAAATGAAGCGACAGGCCACCGAAGCCAAGGCGCAGGAGATGGAGAGGACTCCCGAAGTGCTCTACCAGAGAAGCCTCGATGCCTACAAGGCATCAGACATGGCGAAAGCGCGTGAGATGTTCCAGCGTTTCCTGGAACTCCACCCGAAGCATGAGCTGGCCGCCAACGCCCGCTACTGGATCGGCGAAACCTATTACAGCGAGAAGAATTTCGAGCAGGCCATCCTGGAATTCCAGGATGTGATCAAGAATTTCCCCGCCAGCGACAAGGTGCCGGCGGCAATGTTGAAACAGGGGATGGCCTTCCGGGAGATCGGCGATGTCAAAAGCGCCCGGTTCGTTCTCAAGAAGCTGGTCGACGAATACCCAGACTCACCGGAGGCGAAAAAAGCCGCAGAAAAGCTGAAGGAACTCAAATAACGCGGAACAAAAAAAGGCGGGGGAAACCCCGCCTTTTTTTGTTCAAACACGTTAATTACGGAAAAACGGTTCAGCCGACCTTTGGGGTAGCCTCTTCCTTTTTCTCCTCTGTTGCCGGCTGAGCAGTCTTTTCCCCTTCCACCGCTGCGGCGAGTTGTTCACGTTCCTTCTCCTCGCTGGTGGCGGTCTTTTTCTGCTCTTCAGCCTTTGCCTCTTCCTCGATGTTCTGCTTGAAGTCGTCGGCCGCCTTCTTGAATTCCGCCAGACCCTTACCCAACGATTTTGCCAGGTCCGGCAGCTTCTGTGGTCCGAACACGATCAGCGCAATCACCAGGATGATGATCATCTCCGGCATACCTATTCCAAACATAAGCACCTCGAACCATCGTAAGGGACATGCGCAAAGCGCCGTCCGTTCATGGGGAAATGATAGAAGTTTTGCCCTCCGGTGTCAAGGAGGCTGTTTTTCCTGTTTGACAAGAGCGACTCCCATTGTCTAATATCAAAGTGATTTTCCTTATTTTCCGGAGATAAACACAATGTACCAGGACGAAATCAAACAAGAGATAAAAACCCTTCTCAAGGAGCGGAACGCCATCCTCCTCGCCCACAACTACATGCGCGACGAGGTGCAGGAGATTGCCGACATTACCGGAGACTCCCTTGGCCTCTCCATCGAAGCAGCCAAGACCGATGCGGATGTAATCGTCTTCTGCGGCGTGCACTTCATGGCTGAATCCGCCTCCATCCTCGCCCCCGACAAGACGGTCCTTCTGCCCCGCCTCGATGCCGGCTGCCCCATGGCGGACATGATTACCGAAGATGGCCTGCTGGAAATGAAGAATCGCTACCCGGGCGTTCCGGTGGTGACCTATGTGAATTCGAGCGCTGCGGTCAAGGCGGCCAGCGACATCTGCTGCACCTCGGCCAATGCCGTGAAGGTGGTCAATTCCCTGCCGGACGGGGAGATCATCTTCACCCCCGACCGCAACCTCGGCACCTATGTCGGCCGCTTTACCGACAAGACGATCCACCTCTGGGAAGGTTACTGCCCCACCCATGAGCGGATGAAAGTCGACGACGTTGCCCGGCTCAAGGCAGAGCACCCGGACGCCCTGTTCATCTGCCATCCGGAATGCAACCCCGCGGTGGTGGCCCTGGCGGACCACGTCTGCTCCACCAGCGGCATGTACGATTTCTGCAGCAAAAGCTCCGTTAAAAAGTTCCTCATTGGGACGGAAGCGGGGATCATGTACCGTCTCAGGAAGGAAAACCCGGACAAGGAGTTCATCCTCGCCTCCCCGGCCCTGGTCTGCCCCAACATGAAGCTCACCTCGCTGGAGGACGTCCGCGATGCACTTCTCACCATGAAGCCTGTGGTAAAGGTGCCGGAGGAAATTCGTGTGCCGGCAAAGAGAGCATTGGACAGGATGCTGGCAATACCAAGAGACTGATTTCGCTTTGCGAAATCGGCAAAAGGCATGAGGCTAAAGGCTAAAGGTTTGTTCCTGTAGCCTTTTGCCCTTTGCCATAAGCCCAGGAGTTATTATGATCCGTCCATTTCAGGGGATTCACCCGAAGATCGACTCCACCGCGTTCATTGCCGAAACCGCCGTCATCGTAGGGGATGTGGAGATCGGCGCCCAGAGCAGCCTCTGGTACAACGTGGTGGCGCGCGGCGACGTGAATTTCATCAGGATCGGGGAGCGCACCAACATCCAGGACCTCTCCATGCTCCACGTCACCCACAAGAAAGGACCGGACGACCCCGGCGCGCCCCTGGTAATTGGCAATGACGTCACCGTGGGCCACAGCGTCACTCTGCACGGCTGCACCATCGAGAACGGCGCCTTCATCGGCATGCAGGCCATTGTCATGGACAAGGCCGTAGTGGGTGAAGAGTCTCTGGTGGGAGCCCGGGCATTGGTGACGGAAGGCACTATCATCCCCCCCCGCACCCTCTGGGTGGGGGCGCCGGCCAAGTACAAACGGGACCTGACGCCGGAGGAAGTCGCCTGGCTGCAAAAATCGCCACAGAATTACGTTAAATACGCCCTGCAATACATCAACGACAAATCTTAAACCTGGAGACCTTAATGACCTACCATAGAACCGTATTCATGCCGCTGTTGGCTGTTGCGCTTATGCTCTCCCAGACCGCATTCTGCGCCGAGGATGCCCCAGCCGGACACCCGCAAATCCCCGCCTCCGGCGAATCAGCCGGTCACCAGGAAGCTGCCCCGATCACGGGGACGGCGGCCGAAGTCCTTTATTCCGGTGGTTACACCTACATCCGCCTGGAAAAGGACGGTAAGTCCACGTGGGTGGCCGTACCCGAGGCCAAGGTAAAGGTTGGCAGCGAGGTGAGCGTAGAGCCGGGCGAGGAGATGGCCAATTTCCCGAGCAAGACCCTGAACCGGACCTTCGAGCGGATCATCTTCTCCAATGCTCTCATATCCGGTGCAGCGAAGGAAGGACAAGCCGTGGAGACGAAGCCGATTTCCGGCCGGGTGCTCCAAACCATAAACAGCGGCGGTTACACCTATGTGCTTCTGAAACCCGGAAAGGGCGAAAAGCGGTGGCTGGCGATTCCCGAAAACCCCGGCCTCCCCACCGGCGCGGAGATCACCTTCCAGGGCGGGGTGGAAATGACCAACTTCGAGAGCAAGACCCTCAAGCGAACCTTCGACCGGATCCTCTTCTCCCAGGGGCCGATGAAGCCGACGGGAAAAGAAAAGAAGGGGAAAGCTCAGAAGCAATCCTCGGGGAGCAAGGCCCATGTGGTGAAGAGCGACGAAAAGATCAAGGTGGAGAAAGCTACGGGCCCGAACGCCTACACCATCGGCGAGCTGTATGCCGCCTCGGGAAAGCTGAGCCGAAAGAAGGTCTCCATTCGCGGCAAGGTGATCAAGGTTTCCTCCGGGATCATGAACCGCAACTGGGTTCACCTGCAGGACGGCAGCGGCGATCCCCGGAAAGGGACCCACAACCTTGTGGTGACAACGAACGATGTACCGGCTGTCGGCGACATTGTCACCGCTACCGGCATCCTCGCCAAGGACAAGGATTTCGGCGGCGGTTACCGCTATGCAGTAATTCTGGAAAAGGCCGATATTGTCATCCAGTAGCAACGAGCAGCACATAAGAAGCATCATCGAGGCCCTCGCCGGCGACCAGACCCGCATCACCCTCCCGGGATTGAAGGGTTCGGCGCCGGCGTACCTCCTGGCTCGGCTTGCCGGTCAGTTGACCGCGCCTCTTGTCATAATCACCCCCGATTCAGACAGTGCCGCGGAACTGTGCAACGAGCTCGCCTTCTTCAGTGGCCGTCCCGATACGGTGCTTCACTTCCCAGTCTGGGACGCCGCCCCGTTTGAAAATGCCTCCCCCCATCCCGACACCACTGGCCAGCGTCTCAATACCCTTTTCCGTTTCATGGACCGAAAGGGGCTCATGCTGGTCGCCCCCTGCCAGTCCGCAATCCAGAAGGTCATCCCCCGCGCGGTACTCGGCCAGGTCTCCCAGTACATCGTGGCCGGAGAGGATGTGGATAGGGACGGACTCGTGGGGAAGCTGGTCACCCTCGGCTATTCCCATGTCCCCCTGGTGGAGGACCAGAGCACCTTTTCCGTTCGCGGCGGCATCATCGACATCTTCCCCCCCAACCTCCCAGCCCCTGTCCGGATCGAGTTCTTCGGCGACTTCGTCGACACCATCCGGACCTTCGACCCGATAACCCAGAGGTCGCTCCACCCTCTGGAAGAACTGGTCCTGCTGCCGGCCCGGGAGGTTGTCCCCACTCCCGAGCTTCTGGAGGGGTTCGCCGGGCGGCTCAAGAGGCGCTGCGACGACCTTGACCTCCCTGTCCCCTTGCGTCGCGAGCTTCTGGAGCAGCTGCAAAACTCCATCTATCCCCCCGGCATCGAATATCTCCAACCCCTGTTCCACCCCGGACTCGAAACCCTTTTCGACTATGCCGGTCCCGATGCCGTGACGGTCCTTGTCGATTCATTTGCCCTGGAGTCCGAGGCGGAGAAGTTTTTCGCGGAAACCGAATCCGCCTGGCTGCGGGCCCAAGAGCGGGACCAGATCACCTCGCCGCTGGATGACCTCTTCCTGCGGCCCGATCAGTTTCATGATTCAGCGACCCGCAATCGTCTGATATCGATTCCATCGCTTGCACTTAACGAAGCTGAGCAGGCAACAGTCTTTTCCTTCCAGAGCGGAACAAACAGCGATCTGAAGATCGACCTCTCCCCCGACAGCGAAGGGGTGCTCAGGCCCCTCGTCGAGCACCTCCAGCAATGGCTCTCCGAGCGGCACCGTCTCCTCTTCGTCTGCCATCAACTCGGCCAGGCCCAGCGCCTCTACGAACTCCTGGCCCCGCATGATGTCCCGGTGACCATCTCCGATCGGCCGTTCCCGGCGGAACGGGAGCACCGGGACGGGAATGTGGCCATTCTTGTCGGCGAGATCTCCCGCGGCTTCCGCCTTCTCGAAGAAGGATTGGTAGTAATCGCCGAAGAGGAGGTGTTCGGCAAGCGGGTCAGGCGTCGGGGGGTATCGGAAGCCCGCAAGAAGCAACTCCTCACGTCGCTGGCCGAACTGAAGCCAGGTGACCACATCGTGCACGTGGACCACGGGGTAGCGCTCTACAGGGGGTTGCAGCACCTGGCCATGGCCGGTATCGAGGGGGATTTCCTCCTCCTGGAATATGCCGGCGGGGACAAGCTCTATCTCCCGGTGGACCGGATCAACCTGGTGCAGCGCTACGTGGGGGCCGAGGGGGTCGAGCCTAGGGTCGACAAGCTGGGGGGCACTGCCTGGGAAAAAACCAAGGGGAAAGCCAGGGCCGCTATTCAGGAGATGGCCGAGGACCTCCTGAAGATCTATGCCGCCAGGGAAATCAGCGAAGGGTTCGCCTTCTCTCCCCCCGACGATCTCTACCGCGAATTCGAGGCCGCGTTCGCCTTCGAGGAGACCCCGGACCAGCTGGCGGCCATAGAGGATGTGCTCCGGGACATGCAAGACCCGAAACCGATGGACCGCCTCATCTGCGGCGACGTGGGGTACGGCAAGACCGAGGTGGCGCTACGTGGGGTTTTCAAGGCGGTGATGGACGGCAAGCAGGTGGCGGTCCTGGTGCCTACGACCGTCCTGGCCCAGCAGCACATGGAAACCTTCACCGCCCGGCTAAAGGCCTATCCGGTCAACATCGAGATGCTCTCCCGCTTCCGCTCTCCCAAGGAGCAGAAGGTCATCCTGGAGCGGCTGATGAAGGGGGAGGTCGACATCATCATCGGCACCCACCGCCTGCTCCAGAAGGACGTGGGGTTCAAGGATCTGGGACTGGTGATCATCGACGAGGAGCAGCGCTTCGGGGTGTCGCACAAAGAAAGGCTCAAGCAGTTCCGGTCCGTAGTGGACGTGATGACCCTCACCGCCACCCCCATACCCCGGACTCTGCACATGTCGATCCTCGGAATTCGCGACCTCTCCATCATCGACACCCCGCCGGTGGACCGCCTGGCGGTCAAGACCTTCGTGGCCCGCTTCAACGACGACCTGATCCGGGAGGCCGTTCTGCGCGAGGTGCGCCGCGGAGGGCAGGTCTTCTTCGTGCACAACCGGGTCCAATCCATCGGTGCCATGGCCGAACACCTTGGCCGGATAGTGCCGGAGGCAAAGATCGCTGTTGCCCACGGCCAGATGGACGAGAAGGATCTGGAGCGGATCATGCTCGGCTTCATGCATGGCGAGTACAATCTGCTCCTCTGCACCACCATCATCGAGTCTGGGCTCGACATCCCGAGCGCCAACACCCTCATTGTCAACCGGGCCGACACCTTCGGCCTGGCCCAGCTCTACCAGCTGCGCGGCCGGGTCGGACGATCCAGGCAGCGGGCCTTTTCCTACTTCCTCATCCCCGGCGAGGGGGCCATCTCCTCTGACGCCCGGGAGCGGCTGAGGATACTCCAGGAGTTGACCGAGCTCGGCGCCGGGTTCCGCATCGCCACCCATGACCTGGAAATCCGCGGAGCCGGCGACCTTCTCGGCGCCCGGCAGTCTGGCCAAATCGCGGCGGTCGGCTTCGAGCTCTACACCGAGATGCTGGAGGAGACCATCCGCCAGATGCGGGGCGAGGAGCTGGTGGAGCGGGTCGAGCCGGAGATCAAGCTTCGCATCCCGGCGTTTATCCCCGAGGATTACGTGCCGGACCCGAACCAGCGGCTGGTGATCTACAAGAAACTGACCCAGGCCCAGAGCCGGGAGGAGACGGACGAAATCCTGGATGAACTGACGGACCGCTATGGCAAGCCCCCCTTGGCAACAACCTATCTCCTCCAGGCCATGCGGATGCGCATCACACTCAAGGCGTTGCTGGTGAAGGAGATAGAGTTCGACGGCCGCCGCCTGGTCTTCGCCTTTCACCAGAAGACCCCGGTTTCACCCGACAGCATCATCGCCCTTCTGCGCGTCGACACGCGGAAATACCAGTTTACCCCCGACTACCGGTTGTCCGTGGAGCTCGAAGATACCAGCTTTGACGGCATCCTGGCCGAGGCGACAAATATCTTGAAAAGCCTATCTTTATGTGCTACTTTTCCCGCTGCTGTCCAAAATCCGATGAAATAAAGGAGACTTAGTGTGACTTCGACGAACTTCATGAAATCGGCGGTCATCTCCTGTTGCTTTCTGACCCTCGCCGGCTGCGGCTCCAAGGAGAGCGCCAAGAGCGGCCAGGAAATCGCGCGGGTCAACGGAAATGTCATAACGGATGCGGAGATGCGCAGGGAAGTGGCCAACCTCCCCCCCTACCTGAAAAACATCGCGGAAACCGATCAAGGGAAAAAAGAGCTTCTGGACACAATGGTGGTGCGGGAGATAATTCTCGAGCAGGCAGAGAAGAGCGGCCTGGCAAAGAGCAAGGAAGTCCAGGAAAAGGTTGAAGACCTCAAAAAGAAGGTGATCGTCGAGGCCTTTCTCAAGAAGAAGATCGAGGAGCGGGCCGTTGTTTCCGATGCGGACCTCCAGCAGTTCTATGAGAAGAACAAGGACAAGCTCAAGACCGGCGAGCAGATCCGTGCCAGCCATATCCTCGTGAAGAGCGAGAAGGAGGCCCAGGACATCCTGGCCCAGCTCAAAGCCGGTGGGAAATTCGAAGATCTGGCCCAAAAACACTCCATCGACGGCGCAGCCTCCCGCGGCGGCGACCTCGGCTGGTTCGGCAAGGGGACCATGGTGCCTGAGTTCGAAAAGACGGCCACAGCACTCCCTGAGGGTGGAACCTCCGGAGTGGTGAAAACCCAGTTCGGCTATCACATCATTAAGCTCACCGGCAAGCGCCCCGCCGGCGTTGCCCCGCTTGCCGATGTGAAGGAGCAGCTCAAGGGGGCCATTCTGGCTGAAAAGCAGGGTGAAATATTCAAGCAACTTAAGGAAGAGCTGAAGAAGAACGCCAAGGTCCAGATCAAGGAAGACGCACTCAAAAAGGTCGTCATAAAGTCGGCGGAAGGTCAGGGTGAGGGTGTTCAGTTCGGCAAGTAGCATTCAAATGATGAAGAAATTTATATGTATCGCAGCGTTCGTGCTGTTTGCCCAGAACGCCTTTGCATCAACCGTTGTCAGCATTGCCGCGATTGTCAACGATGAGCCGATAACCAGCCACGACATCGACAGGGAGGTGGCTACCACCCTGAAGGAGGCGGAGCGCAAGGGCGTCGTCCCCAAAGAATCCGCCGCCGAGTTGAGGGTTTTAGCCCTCAACAAACTGATCGACAAGAAGCTGGTGGAGCAGAAGATCAGGGAGCTGGATATCAGGATCTCCGAGGAAGAGGTCCATCAGGCCATCGAGGATGTCAAGAAGCAGAATAACCTGACCCAGGAGGCGCTTGTGGCGGCCCTCCGTACCCAGGGGCTCACTTTCGACGATTACAAGACCCAGCTCAAGGAGCAGCTGGAACGCCTTCGGCTGATCAGCATGGAGGTCCGCTCCAAGATCCAGGTGGGAGAGCGGGAGATGCGGGAATACTATGCCGCCAACCCATTGAAGTTTGGCGCGGAGGAAGCCTTCCGCGCCCGCCACATTTTCCTGCGCGTCCCGAAGGACGCCAAGCCTGACGACATAAAGCGGATAATGGCCAATGCCGTATCGGTCCATAATGAAGCAAAAAGCGGCGCTGATTTCGCCGAACTGGCGAAGAAGAATTCTGACGATCCCACCGCCAAGGAAGGGGGGTCCCTGGGGACTTTCAAGAAGGGGGAGATGCTGACCGATATCTCCGACGCTGTGAGCAAGCTCAAGGCAGGTGAGGTCAGCGACCTGATCTCCACCCCTGCCGGCTTCCACATCATCAAACTGGAAGAAAGGATCCCCGGAACGCCCCGTCCCTTTGAAGATGTCAGGGGGGAAATCGAGGAAACCCTGTACAGGATCAAATCCGAGGAACGCTTCAACATCTGGCTCAACGACCTGCGGAAAGGCGCTACGATCCAGATCAAGAGCGGCACCGCAACCGGCAACTAAGAACTTGTCCGTAAATAAGCAGTTATTTACGGACAAGTTCCAACTTTCTTCACATCCCGACTTTCGCCAACTCCTCCACCAGCTTGTGCTGGGCCTCTGTCAGTCTGGTCGGCACCTTGACCGTCACCATCACGTAAAAATCTCCACGCCCGTTCCCCCCGAGCCGGGGCACCCCCAGACCCTTCAACCGGACCTTTGTCCCCGGCTGGATACCAGCAGGCACACGCACCCTTTTGACCCCGTCCAGCGTTTCCACATCAAGAGAAGTTCCGAGTGCCGCTTCGCTGAAGCGGATTTCCTTTTCAGTCACGATATCATTCCCTTCCCTGCTGTACACACGATCAGCCGTCACATGTAGCAACAGGTAGAGATCTCCTGGAGCTTCGCCCGGTGGGCCTTCCTCCCCCTTCCCGGGAATCCGCAGCTTCGCCCCTTCTTTGACCCCTGCCGGAATTTGGACCGACAACTCCTCGCGTCTGCCTCCCCGCAGGTAGGCAACCCTCTTTTTTTCCCCCAGCACCGCCTCCCTGAATGAGACCTGCATGTCGAGAGAAAGATCCGCCCCCCGTCGCTTTCGCCGGTATCCCCTGTCAAAACTCGCCCCATCGAACATGCGCGAGAAGATGTCCTCGGTGTCGAAGCCGAAATCCCTGAAAATGTCCCCCACGTCGAAACCGCGAAAGATATCCTCCTGTGAATAGCGCTGCTGAAACCCACTAGACCCGAATGCATCATACTGCTGCCTTTTCTGCGGGTCGGAAAGCACTGCATATGCCTCATTTATCTGCTTGAATTTCTCCTCCGCGGCCTTGTCCCCAGGGTTCTTGTCCGGGTGGTACTTAACGGCGAGCTTGCGGTACGCCTTCTTTATCTCATCAGGGGTGGCCCCCTTCTTGAGCCCCAGCACCTCGTAATAATCGATATTCGCCATTGCATGGTCCTTTGCGGTCGTTTTCTTGAATGTAATCGCTGCGCCTTTTCCTGTCAACCGAATGCTCGCATTTCATATTGACAGCCATAGTTCGATGTTCTAATATTTAGGCAACCTAACTATTGCCGTTTTCCGGGAAGATTATGGAGAGGATCGAGCGCATAGCCCAGCTTTATCCCGTGCTGATGCGGGTTATGGGGCGGATTCGCAGCACCGTCCATGACGGCATGGATCTGTCGTATAATCAGTACAAGATGCTGCTGACCATATACGACAAGGGGAACTGTCCCCTCAACGTGCTGGCCGGAGAGTTAAACATTGCCATGAGCTCGGCCAGCGAAATGGTTGACAGGCTCGTAAACCTCAGCCTGGTCTATCGGGCCGTGGACGACGCAAATCGGCGCCGCGTGGTGATTCATACCACCGCCGCTGGCGAAGAGCTCATCCGGGAAATCCGCCGCGGCATCGTATCCAATTACGGCATTCTGTTGGGGAGGCTCCCGGACGAAGACCAGGAACGTCTGGTCAACGCACTGGAGACCATCACCGAAATTCTGGACAAACTTTAAAGGTTGTCAGGAGGGAGCTTATGTACAAGGTCGTCATCGCTGGTGCCGGGATCTCCGGGCTGGCAACCGCCTATATGCTGGAGCGGCTTGCACAGAGTGCGCAAATTCCTCTGGAGATCAAGGTGCTCGAATCCGATGCCAGGGTCGGAGGGAAGATCTGGAGCATCAGGGAAGAAGGCTTTATTTGCGAGTGGGGACCGAACGGCTTTCTCGACAACAAGCCCCAGACCCTGGAACTCTGCGGCAGACTCGGGATCAGGGGAAGCCTGCTCCGCAGCAACGACAATGCCCGTAAGCGCTTCATCTACTCTGGTGGGGAATTGCACAGACTGCCGGAGAACGGCCCGTCCTTCCTCAAGAGCAAGCTGATTTCCTGGCCGGGCAAGCTGCGGCTCGCCATGGAGCCGTTTGCCCCCAAGCCCTCGAAGGACACGGACGAAACCCTGGCCGCATTCGGGCGACGCAGGCTTGGCGATGAGGCCCTGCGCAAGCTGATCGCGCCGATGGTCTCCGGGATTTTCGCAGGGGACCCCGAGACCATGTCCCTCAAGTCGTGCTTTCCCCGCATTGCAGAGCTGGAGAGCGAATATGGCAGCCTGATCATGGCGATGATCAAGCTGGCAAAGAAAAATAAGGAAGAGATCGCGCAGGGGAAGGCCGTTGCTAGCGCCGCTGGCCCCGGCGGGGTTCTCACCTCCTTCAACGATGGCCTGCAGTTCCTGACCGACACACTGCGCAACAGGATGAACTCAGACGCGGTAATTACCAACTCTGCGGTTTCCGCCGTTACGGCGGGGAGCTCTGTCCGGTTCAAGGTTACAACCGCCTCCGGCGAGATCGACGCCGATGCCATCATACTTGCCACCCCGGCCTACAGCACCGCGGACATTGTGCAGGCTCTCAATCCGGCCATGGCCGCCTTTCTCCGGATGACCCCCTATTCCTCCATGACAGTCGTCTGCTTTGGATATGAGCGGGATCGCATAAGGAACAGCCTCAACGGCTTCGGTTACCTCATCCCCAAGGAGGAAAGGAGAAGCACACTGGGGACCCTTTGGGATTCCAGCATCTTTCCTAACCGAGCCCCCGCCGGCAAGGTCCTTCTCCGGAGCATGCTCGGCGGCGCATGCTTCCCTGAAGCCATCCGCTTTTCCGACGAGGAGGTCATCAAGCGGGTTCGGGACGACCTGCAACAGATCATGGGAATCAGGGAAGCGCCCTCCTTTGTCCGAATATTCCGCCATGAAAAGGCTATTCCGCAGTACACTGTCGGCCATGCCGACCGCTTGTCCTCGCTGGAGGAGATGACCATGTCCGTGCCCGGCCTCTTCCTCACCGGCAATTCCTACCGGGGAATTGGTTTGAACGACTGCGTGGCCGCCGCAGTCAAGACCGCCACTAACGTGATTTCACACCTGAGATCCCGTTAGCAGTTAACGTTGACAAATTTTGCACTCCACCTTATAACAACTACAGAATTCCGAATCTCTTACATGAGGGGTTGATTCCATGACGATAAAACTTGGCGAGATGCTGATCAAGGCCGGGAAGCTTGCTTCTGACCAGTTGGAGGAGGCCCTCAAGTACCAAGTTATTTTCGGCGGGAGGCTTGGGACTAACCTGATCGAGATGGGGTATATCGATGAGGACAACTTGGCAAAGGTGCTCAGTGAGAAGCTGGGCGTCCCCTACGTTCCTGCGGATCAGTTAAACAACATTTCCCCGGAAGTCATCAAGGTCATTCCCAAGGGAATCGCCCAGAAGTACAAGGTCGTGCCCCTCGCCCTGGACCGCAACCGCCTGACCCTTGTGATGACTGACCCATCCGACCTTCAGGCAATAGACGAAATATCCTTCATCAGCGGCTTCGTTATCAAGCCCATGGTGGCGCCAGAGGTCAGGCTCGTTCTTGCCCTTGAAAAATATTACGGAATCAAGCGCGATCTGCGGTACATTCCTGTCTCAAAGACCATGTCCAAGCCTCAGGCGCCGACTCCACAGCCCCCCAAACCTGCCCCGGCCCAGCCCGTCGTCCCTCCCCGGCCTGCACCGACGTTGGCACACGATGCCGAGGCCATAGACTTTTCCGCTTTTACGGATCTCACTGAAGAAAAACAATCCGTCGAGACCGCAAAACTGTCAGCCGTGGCTGCGACTGCACCTGCCCCACAGGCAGTATTTGAGGAGTTCGAAGAGTTGACAGAGGCTGAGATTGAGGAAGAGGAAGCCCTGATCGAAGCCGTAGAGCGCTACACCATCGATTCGATTTCGCAGGAACTAGCGGATGCCAGAGACCGCGACGAAATTGCCGACAGCCTGGTACGCTATGCGGGGCAGGAGTTTTCGCAGGTGGCGCTGTTTCTGGTCAAGGGAAATACGGCAGTGGGGTGGCGGGCCATGCAGGACGGCAAGTTCCTGCCAGGTTTCCCGGCCCTTTCTATACCCCTGAATGAGCCGTCGGTTCTCAAGGTAGTTGCCGACACAAAGAGCTTTTACCGCGGCCCTCTTCCACCGACCCCGCTCAATGCGACCATCATCAAGTCAATGGGCGGCGAAGCACCGGACTCGGCCAACCTGATCCCGCTCATGATGATGGGGCGGGTTGTCAATATCCTGTATGTAGTCGGTTCGGGAGCAGATCTGGATGCCAGGATTCAGGACATTCAGAAGCTAGTGGGCAAGGCATCGATGGCTTTCGAGATCCTAATTCTCCGCAATAAGATCATGATGACCTGATGCCGATCTATTTGTAGTTCTTTCTCCTGAACAGGCCGGTTTTTAGCGATACGATTCGGTCCAGAAAAAGAACTCCGTCCAGATGGTCCATCTCGTGCTGCACGGCAACTGCTTCAAAACCGGCTGTGCAAAGCATCCTTTTCTCGCCGTTCTCGTCCAGATAGGCAACCTCGATCTCAGTGTACCGCTGCACATCGCCAGTGTAATCCGGCACACTCATACACCCCTCGCGCATTATCGCCGCACCGGCACCACTCAGGAGCACCGGGTTGATCATGACAAGCAGCCCGTGGTTCTGCTCCTTGCCAAGCCGATGCTGCGACACATCCACGACACAAACCCTGAGCGTGACTCCGACCTGGGGGGCCGCAACCCCGACCGATCCGGGGGCAGCCCGCATTGTGTCGACAAGATCGGCCACAAGGACGCAAATGTCCTGATCTATTGCCGGAATCTCCCGGCAAACTTTTTTTAGCGACGGATGAGGATATAATATTATTTTCTGTTGAGGCATGACTCTACAGGGCAACTGGCGTGACGATCCGCACGGTGATCTCGACAGCCAGTTCTTCCTTAATGGTGTGGAGAAGGCGCTCTACGTCCTCGGAGCTGGTCCCCTCTGTCAATTCGGCCTCGATCACCAGAATGTAGACCGGCGCGGCACTAGTTCCGATGAGCTTGGTGTTCAGGTCCGTGATGTTGATCGAGCGATCAGCCAGCTCCCTGGTCACCCGATAAACAATGCCCGGCCGATCGGCGCCATACACCGTAATAACGCAGAGCTCGCCTTGGGGTGAGTGGTACTCCACTTCGTCTCTCTTCAACCCCCGCACAAAAACCGACAGCTCCATCCCTTTGCTGTATGCAACGAACTCCTCTACGAGATGGGCCTTGCTGAACGGCTTTTCATGCGTAACAATCAGGATCATCGCAAATTCGCCGGCAAGCATGGTGCAGCTTGAATCCTCGATATTACACCCGAGCCGATAGAGGACTTCGGCCGCCCCAGCCACAATACCCGGCCGGTCCTTACCGATAACTGATACTGCGAAATATGCTGTGTCAGATTTTGGCTCGTCCATAACACCCCCCTGATTCTCCAGTGTACAGCTGATACGAAAAAAGCCCTTCCGCTCGGAAGGGCTTTTACTTTCGCAGGGAATACCCTGCCTAGATCATCACGGCGATCTGGGCGAGCTTGAGGAAATACTGGGGAGCCACGCCAAGGACCAGCACCCCGGCAATGGCGATCACTACCGTAACAAAAAACGCAGGAGTCACCTTAAGCCAGGCAAAATCCTCTTCCGGCGCCTTCATGTACATAAAGACCATGACCCGCAGATAGTAATAGACCGAGGCAGCACTGTTCAGCACGCCGATGATCGCCAGCCAGATGTAGCCCGACTTGATGGCGCCGGAGAAAAGGTAGAATTTGCCCACGAAGCCGGCAGTCGGCGGAATCCCCATCAGTGAGAAGAGGAATACCGACATGGCCAGGGCAAGTGCCGGATGCTTTACGGACAGGCCGGCATAATCGGAGACGTTGTTGTTGGGCTCCCCCTTTTTACCGACCAGTATGATGATGGCAAAGGCCCCGAGGTTCATGAAGGTGTAGGAGAGGAGATAAAAGAGAATGCCGGCAACCCCCACCTCATTGGCCGCTACAAAACCGACCAGTGCATAGCCAGCGTGAGCAATGGAGGAATAAGCGAGCATACGCTTGATGTTGTTCTGGTAGATTGCAGTGATGTTGCCGAAGGTCATGGTGAGAACAGCCAGCGCCCAGAGAAGGCTGGTCCACTCAGCCTTAAACATTGGAAGTGCGACAAGGAAAACGCGCAGGAAGGCGGCAAAACCGGCTGCCTTGGGACCTGCGGACATGAACGCAGTAATCGGAGTAGGTGCGCCCTCGTAAACGTCTGGGGTCCACATGTGAAAGGGAGCCGCCGCGATCTTGAACGAAAAACCAACCGCCATCAGGAGCATGCCGACGAGGAGAATCGGATTCTTGGACAGGATGCTGTTCTGGGCGATGAACTGAGCAATCCCGGCAATTTTGGTGGTGCCGGTAGCACCGTAGGTAAGTGCCATGCCGTAAAGAAGGAAGCAGGTGGAAAACGCTCCCAAAAGGAAGTATTTGAGGCCTGCCTCATTGGACTTGACGTTGTTGCGGGCAAAGCCGGCCAGGATATAAAGTGCGATGGAAAGAACCTCAAGGCCGAGGAATATGGTCATGAGATCAGTTCCGGACGCCATGAACATCATGCCAGTCGTAGCGAACAGAATCAACGGGTAGAGTTCGCCATGATTACATTCCTCACGCTGCACGTACTGGTCAGCGATGAGGATGGTCAATGCGCTACAGAGAAGAAAGATCACATTGAAAAAGTGTGAAAAGTTGTCCAGCAGCACAGACCCGTTAAAGCCTTCCTGCGGCGTGCCCCAGCCATTCATGGTATAGAACAGGCTGACCGCGATACCGATCAGGCTCAGATAGCCCAGGTACGCTTTCTTCTCGGTGGGCAGGAAGACGTTGATGAGCAGCAGGATCATGCCGACAACCGACAACACAGTCTCGGGCATAATTGCCGCAAGATTAACGGCTGGAATAGCGATTGTTTCCATTAACAGTTCCTCCGGGTTACTGTACTGGTACGATTTACTTGGATTCCAATATCGCCGGCTGCATTACGGCAGGACCCGGTGCTGAAGGTATGGCCTGCTGCAGAGCAGCAGCCAGCTTTTTCCCCTTGCTGTATGCAATGACCTTGTCAATGGCCGGGGTCATCTTCTCGATGAACGGCGTAGGATAGATTCCCATCCAGAAGATCATAACAAGAAGCGGAATCATGATGACCACTTCTCTTGCATTCAGGTCCTTCAACTCCTGGTTCTTCGGATTGTTCAACTCGCCGAACATGACCCTCTGGAACATCCAGAGCATGTAAACTGCCGAGAGGATCACCCCGCTCGTAGCGATGAGGGCATACCAGCGGAGCGAACTCTCATATGCGCCGATCAGCACGAGGAATTCACCGACGAACCCGTTGGTACCCGGCAGACCGATGGAGGAGAGGGTCACGATCATGAAGATGGTGGCGAAAACCGGCATCTGCTTGGAGAGCCCGCCGAAATCGGCTATGAGGCGGGTGTGACGGCGCTCGTAGATAAACCCGACGATGAGGAACAGTGCCCCGGTGGAGATACCATGGTTGATCATCTGCAGCATGCCGCCGGCAACACCTTGCTGATTGAGGGCGAATACCCCGAGCATGACAAACCCGAGGTGGGCAACCGAAGAATAGGCAACCAGTTTCTTCACATCCTCCTGGACCATTGCCACCAATGCAGCGTAGATGATGCCGATCACGGAAAGAGTGGCGATGAGCGGAGTAAACTGCTCGGTGGCATTGGGGAAGAGCGGCATGGCAAAGCGAACGAAACCGTAGGTGCCCATCTTCAGCATTATAGCGGCAAGAATAACCGAGCCCGCAGTCGGGGCCTCGGTATGTGCGTCAGGCAACCAGGTGTGCAGAGGGAACATCGGCACCTTGATGGCGAAGGCCAGCGCGAAGGCAAGGAACATCCAGGTCTGAGTCGCCGGATCAAGAGAGAGCTCATAGAATTTCATCAGGTTGAAATCGCCAGCACCTGCTTTGAAATAAAGGACCAGCAGAGCAACAAGCATCAGCACTGAACCGAGAAATGTATAGATGAAAAACTTGAGTGCCGCGTATATCTTGTTCTTGCCCCCCCAGATGCCGATGATGAAGTACATCGGGATCAGCATGATTTCCCAGAAGACATAGAAAAGGAAGAGGTCCAGCGAGATAAATGCGCCGAGCATGCCGGTCTCAAGGAGAAGAAGACAGATCATGTACTCCTTCACCCTTTCCTCAACCGCGGTCCAGGTGGAAAGAATGGCGATCGGCATGATGAAGGTGGTCAGAATGACAAGCCAGAGACTGATGCCGTCAATGCCGACGCTGTAATTCATCTGGAACGGCCCGGCGGCGATCCATGGAGCGAATTCATTAAACTGGAACTCGGCGTTTGTCTGGAATCCGGTGACAATCGGGAGCGACACAACGAATACCACCAGGGAGACGATGAGCGCTATCGACCGCAGGAGTCCTTTGCTCTCTTTGGGGAGGAAGAAGAGGAGCAATACCCCAGCAAGCGGCAAGAAGGTTATGAGGCTTAATATCGGCATCGAGTTCATTTAATCTGCTCCTTTGAACTGTATGGAATAACCTTGGGTACCAATCTTAACGGATGACGTAGACGGCAATGATCGTCACGACCCCCAGCACGATGGAGAGGGCGTAATTATGCACGTAGCCTGTCTGAAGGTTCTTGATTACCGAGCTGAAGCCGCGAACGATCGATGCCACACCGTTGACGGCGCCATCCACAACCAGCACGTCAAACCCTTTCCAGCAGAAATTGCCCAATGCCTTGCAGGGGTTGACAAACAGAAAGTCATAGATCTCATCGATATACCACTTGTTGTATACCGCCCTATGCAGCGCCGGGAAGGCGTCGGTGAACTTCTTCGGAATCTGAGGGGAGGCAATGTACAGGGTATAGGCTACCGAGATGCCGACAATGGCTATGACCACGGAAGCGCCCATGAGCCCCCACTCCAGCGCATGGCTATGGTGAACCTCCGCATGGGCAAGCTGCTGCAATGTAAACTCATGAGAACCGGCAAATATCGGCTCCAGCCACTGCTCGAAGTAGTTGGGGATGCCACCAAACATGTCGCCGATCAGCTTCGGCAGGCCGATATAGCCGCCGACTACTGCAAGGAGGCCAAGCACCATGAGTGGGAATGTAATGACCAGCGGAGACTCGTGAAGGTGATCCTTTGCCTTCGCAGTAATACGGCACTCACCGAAGAATGTCATGAAGACGAGACGGAACATATAGAAGGCGGTGAAACAGGCGGCAACAGCACCGGTTCCCCACAGTATGATGTTGAGACCACCGTGGAAGGGGTTGGAGAACGCCTGCCAGAGGATCTCATCCTTGGAGAAGAAGCCGGAGAAACCAGGGATACCGGCAATGGCAATGGTCGATACCAGGAAGGTGAGATACGTGATCGGCATCGCCTTCCGAAGGCCACCCATGTTCCGCATATCCTGCGGGTCGTCATGGGAGTGTGCATGATGTAGGGCATGATGCATGGAATGGATGACCGAACCGGAACCGAGGAACAGACAGGCCTTGAAGAAGGCATGGGTCATAAGGTGGAACACGCCGGCAGTGAAGGCACCAACACCCATGGCCAGGAACATGAAGCCAAGCTGCGACACCGTTGAATATGCAAGAACGCGCTTGATATCGTTCTGTGCCGTACCGATTGTCGCGGCGAAAATGGCGGTTGCAGCGCCGACTATAGCGACCACCAGCATGGCCTCGTGGGAACGGATATATATGAAATTGAGCCTGCCGATCATATAAACACCGGCGGTAACCATGGTGGCGGCGTGGATGAGAGCAGAAACAGGAGTCGGACCTTCCATGGCATCAGGCAGCCAGGTATAAAGCGGGATTTGCGCCGACTTGCCGGTTGCTCCGATGAAGAAAAAAAGTGCAATAAGGGTCACCACGCCGCCGACCGGAAGCAGATGGGCATTGGCCGCAATCTCACGGAAATTGACGGTCCAGACGTTGTGGGTTTGTCCCATGTACCAGAAGAGGGTGAAAATGCCGAGCAGGAAGCCGAAATCGCCGACACGGTTCATGACGAACGCCTTTTTACCCGCATCCCCGGCTGATTTCTTATGGAAGTAGTAACCGATGAGGAGGTAGGAGCAAAGACCGACCCCTTCCCAGCCTACGAACATGAGGAGCATGTTGTTGCCGAGTACCAGCAGAAGCATGGAGCAGGTGAAAAGGTTGAGATAGGCAAAGTAACGATAGAACCCCTCCTCACCGTGCATATAGCCTATGGAGTAAACGTGAATGAGGAAACCAACGCCGGTTACCACCATGATCATCAGCGCCGAGAGGGGATCAACCAGAAAACCGGCATCTGCCTTGAACTGTCCGGACTGTATCCAGGTGAAGATGACCTTCTCGAAAATACGCTCCTCGGCAGGTCTGCCTATGAGCTGAAGAAGTATCCCGCTTGATACGAGGAAGGAACAGAAGACCATCAGTGCCCCAAGGCCACCGACTACCTTCTCGTTCTTGATCTTTTTCCCCAGCAGGCCGTTGATCACGAACCCTATGAATGGGAATAGTGGAATTAACCCAACGTACTCAAGCATTCCGGACTCCTTTATATCGAGATTGCAATTTTAATGAATCGTTTATCGTCTTACCACTTCATGACATTGAGGTCTTCGACCTCAACCGACTCCCGGTTGTTGTAGAAGGCGATCATGAGCGCGAGTCCGACTGCGGCTTCCGCAGCAGCGACGGTCATGATAAAGAAGACGAATATCTGCCCGTCGATGTTGCCGAGATATTTGGAGAGCGACACAAATGCCAGGTTCACGGAGTTCAGCATCATCTCGATACACATGAAGATGATGATGGCATTGCGCCGGATCAGAACACCCAGTGCCCCGAGGGAGAAGAGTATCGCGCTGAGAATCAGATAGCTGTGATGCGTAAGCATGATCAATACCCCGAGTCGTTATATTTTTTTCTTGGCAAGGATAACCGCGCCGATAATGGCAACCAGCAACAGGATCGAGGTGATCTCGAACGGCAGGAGGAAATCGGTGTACATGGCACGGCCGATTAGCTCCACATGACCGACGTTCTGCACCACGTTTGCGTCAATCATCCCCCTGGCGCCAGTCAGCGAGCTTCTGTTCAGGAAATAGAAGGCCTCGAAAAGGAGCAGCACCGCCATGATTGAGCCGATGAGAACACCATGGGTGTATTTCTTGCCCGACTCAACCCTGACGTTGAGCAGCATGATGACGAAGATGATCAGAACCATGATCGCACCTGCATAGACGATCACCTGAATGGCGGCCATGAACGGAGCGTCCAGCATGACATAGAAAGTCGCCAGACAGAAGAAGGTCATTACCAGTGACAGGGCACTGTTGATCGGGTTTCTGCATGTTATTACCAGTATGCCCGACAGGATTGCCACCGCTGCCACGACGGCAAAGAATAAGGTCTGGATATCCATTGCTGCTCCTTTATCGATTTACTTTTCGAGAAGTCTTTCTTTGGTAAAGACGAAATCGGAACGCTTATAGTTGGCAAGCTCGAACTCACCAGTCATCTTCAATGCGTCAACCGGGCACGCCTCAACGCAATATCCGCAGAAAATGCAGCGCAGCATGTCGATCTCGTATTTTTCAGCATATTTGTTATGCTGGGCATCTTCGCCGGCCTCCACGGTTATGCACTTGGCCGGGCAAACTGTGGGACAGAGGTAACAGGCCACACACTTGGCGCTACTGTGCGCCACCTTGAGGGCGTGCAATCCCCGGAACCGCGCCTCAATCTGCGGACGCTCAGTCGGATACTGCAATGTGACAGGTTTTTTGAAAAGATGGGTCAGCGTTATTTTCAGACCCTGAAGTAATGGCTTAATCATTGTTTATACCTCGTCCGTGTGTTTAAGAAAATGCAGCTATCACAATTCCGGTAACCACGATGTTCAAAAGCGTTAGCGGCAGGAACACCTTCCAGCCGAGGCGCATGAGCTGGTCATAACGGTAGCGCGGGTAAGTGGCCCGAATCCACATGCAGACAAAAATCAGGAAGTAGACCTTTACAATGAAGTTGAGAACAGGATGAAGCGGACCGTGCCAGCCACCGAGAAACAGTGTCACAGTAACAGCACATACCGTAACCATGTTGGCATACTCGGCCATGAAGAACATTGCATACTTCATGCTGGAGTACTCGGTGCAGAAACCTGATACCAGCTCCGATTCGGCCTCTGGAAGGTCGAAGGGAGTTCGGTTTATCTCGGCCAGAGAGCAGATGAAGAAGAGGATGAATGCAAGGGGCTGCTTGAAGGCGTACCACGTACCCGACCAGCTGAAGAAATTGGACTGGTCGGCCACGATCTTCTGCAAGGAAAGTGACTCGGAGAGCATGAAGACCGAGACGATCGCCAAACCGGCAGCCAGCTCGTAGGAGATCATCTGCGCTGAGGAGCGAAGCCCGCCGAGCAACGAGTACTTGTTGTTGGACGACCAGCCTGCCAGCACGATCCCGTATACACCGAGTGAAGCCATGGCAAGGATATACAGAACCCCGACATTCAGATCGAGCACCCTGCCGGCTTGGGTATCATAGACCGAAGCAATCTGCAACGGGATCTTGTAGCCGAAAAGCTCGACCGTGTCGCCGAAGGGTATAACGGCAAACGAGATGAACGCAGGGATCAGCGCAATGAGCGGCGCGATCAGGAACGTGAATTTGCTCGCCTGGGCCGGGACGATCTCCTCCTTGAAGAAGAGCTTCACGCCGTCCGCAATCGGCTGGAGCAGACCGTGCCAGCCGGTCCGCATTGGACCGAGGCGGACCTGCATGTGGCCAATGATCTTACGTTCAGCGTAGGTTGCATATGCTACCGTCAGCAGCACGAAGACGAATACAACCAGTACCTTCAGAATCATGGCGGCGTAGTAGATCAGTGGCAGGCCAAGAATAGTGGTGTCCATTCGCTTTTCGACCCCTTTTTAAAGAATTATTGCAAAATTAGCACTTAGCTTACTTGCTTATGGTGACCCAGGTGACACTTTCACCGCTGGCAATCGAGTTAACCGACTGATCAGCAAAGTGATACGGGGCGAAAACCACCCCTTCGGGCATTCTGGAGCCTACCTTGACCTTCAGCTTGACGGCACCGGCAGCGGAAGTCACGGTAACGAGGTCATCATCCTGAACTGTAAGGCGCTTTGCATCCTCTCTGCCGATTTCCACGTAGCCGGCGGGGCAGACGTGCATCGGGCCTTCACCATAAAGGGACATGGTGCCGCAGTGATAGAGCGCGCTACCTGTCACGAGTGCCATTTTACCTACTTCCGCGGTTGGGGCTGCACCAGGTGCCACCGCGAATTTCGGCGTCATGGCCGGAACGACGACCACTCCGGCATCACCGAGAGTTTCGTATGTCAGCCCGGCATAGGCCGGGACAGAGGCAGTGATCTCTGCGAATGCGGCCTTGGGATCCGCAACGGCCGGTTTGCCCGAAAGGTTGACATAAAGTGTATTGAATATCTCGAAATCGCTCTTCGCCTGGCCAACCGGCTTGATGGCGCGATTCACCTTCTGGACGGCCTTGCCTGCGCTGGTGAAGGTTCCTTCCTTCTCGGCAAAGGAGCAGGCGGGCAGCACCACGTCGGCAAGTGCCGCCGTCTCGCTGAGGAAGAGGTCCTGAACTATCAGGAAATCAACCTTATCAAGAGCCGCTTCTACCTTCTTGCGGTTCGGATAGGAAACAACCAGGTTTTCCCCTGCAACATACAGGGTTTTTATGGAGCCCGCGGCGCAACCATCGATGATGGCGGCAGCATCTTTTCCGCCGGCAACCGGATAGAGACCGAGGTCAACGGCACCCTGGCTGTTATTCTTCTCAGCCAGGAGGAGCACGCCACACCCTTCCTTGCCATGCTTGCCAGCGGCAAACGACAAGTTGAACAGGGCCTGGGCCAATTCCTTCGTGTGACCGGGATAGCCTAGCCCCAGCGGCAGGAGAAGAAGAGCCTTTTCCGCCTTGACATAATCCCGGGCCAGGGTTTTGATCTCATCGGCTGTCAGGCCGCAAATGCCCGCAACCTGCTCGGGAGCGGCGCCGTCGAGGCTCTTCTTCCATTCCTCGAAGCCGGTAATCGACGCGGCAGCGGCATCCACCAGGTTCTCATCAACCAGGGTCTTTGCCAGGGCATTAACCAGAAGGGTCTCTGTGCCCGGAATGTTCAGATAGGTTTTGGCGCCGGGAAGCTTGGTAAGCTTGCCCTTCTTGTCGGAAATGATGCGAAGGTCTACATCCTTGCGCTTGACGCCGAGATTGATCTCGAAGCCAACCACCGGATGGGTTTCGTAAGCGTCGGACTTGACAACGAGGAGAAGGCCGGTCTTCTGAATGTCTGCGATGACGGCCGACGAAGCAGCTACACCGATGCTCTCGACTGCACCCTTGGAGAGGGCACTGTGGGCATAACCAGCTGAATGATCATAATTCTCGCTGCCCAGCCCATCCTTGAAGAGCTTCTTGAAGACGAACAGTTCCTCGTTCGTCAGACGGGGAGTAACAAGACCCGCAACGTCGCCGGCGGTTTTAGCAGAGGCAAGCCGCTGTTGCACGGCGTTCAGCGCTTCATCCCAGGTCACTTCAACCAGGGCGCCGTTTTTCTTCATGAGCGGCGTGGTCAGACGCTTGTCGCTGTTGACGAACTGGTAGGCAAAGCGACCACGGGTGCAGAGCTGGCCGTTGTGGAACCCCTGGTTCTCGTCATAGATGGTGGTCAGGACCTTGTTGTCCTTGACGCCGAGGGTCAACTGACAACCGGTGCCGCAGTATGAGCAAACCGATTTGACCTTGTCCATTGCCCACCAGCGGGCCTTGAATTTGAACGGGCGGGCGAGAAGGGCACCGACAGGGCAGACCGAAACGCAGGAACCGCAGAATTCACAGTTCAGCGGGCCGTCGAACTGGGTTCCCATCTTTGCCTCGATACCGCGGCTGATGAAGGTGTAGGCGCCGAAGGAGACGATCTCGTCACAGATCCTTGCGCACTTGCCGCAGTGAATGCAGCGATTCATGTCACGCTCGATCAGCGGATTATCGTAATCTATGGCGTGATGGAACTTCTCGTCCGTGAACCGGTTGGAATTCACCTGGTATTCGTAGGTCAGGTTCTGCAGGTCGCAGTCACCGGCAGCATCGCAAACTGGACAGTCAACAGGGTGCTTCAGCAGCAGCAGTTCGAGCACAAGCTTGCGCGCCTTGGCGATCTCGTCCGTCATGGTGCGGACGATCATCCCCTCGGTAACCGGAGTGGTACAGGCAGGAATCTGGCGGCCCTTCATCTGCTCGACTTCGACGAGGCACATGCGGCAACCGCCGAACGGATTGAGTTTCTTGTCGTGGCAAAGGATCGGGATCCTGATGCCGGCTGCCTTGGCCGCATCAAATATTGTGGTATTTTTAGGTACCGTAACCTGCTTATCGTCAATTGTAAGATTTACCATCTCAGCCTCTGTTCTCCCTCGGATGTGTGCTTGACAATCAGCTATTCAATTGCCATGAAGCGGCAGGCGTCATAGCAGGATTTGCACTTGGTGCACTTTTCCTTGTCCAGGTAGGCGATCTGTCCCTTCTCCCAACGGATCGCATCCACAGGGCATGCCTTGAAACAGGCACCGCACTTGACGCACTTCTCGTCCACCACCTGCCACAACAGCAACTCCTTGCAGCTGTTGGACGGGCAGCGCTTCTCGTTGATGTGCGCCTCGTACTCGTGGCGGAAGTACTTGATAGTTGAGAGAATCGGATTCGGGGCCGTCTGCCCGAGGCCGCACAAGGATGCCTTCTTGATGGTGGTCCCCATTTCCAGAAGAGTCTCGATGTCGCTCAGAACCCCTCTTCCTTCGGTGATCCCCTCAAGGATGTCCAGCATGGCCTTAAGGCCAATCCGGCAGGGGACGCACTTGCCGCAGGACTCCATCCTGGTAAAGGTAAGGAAGAAACGTGCCACGTCCACCATACAGGTGGTCTCGTCCATGACGACCAGACCGCCGGAACCCATCATGGCGCCAGCCTTGATGAGCGAGTCATAGTCGACTGGGGTGTCCAGAACTTCCGCGGGGATACAGCCGCCGGACGGGCCGCCGGCCTGAACCGCCTTGAACTTGCGGTTGTTCAGGATGCCGCCGCAGACATCATAGATGACCTGACGAACAGACATGCCAGCCGGAACCTCAACAAGACCGGTGTGCTTCACTTTGCCGGTAACCGCAAAGATTTTCGTCCCTTTGGTTGTCTCGGTACCGAGGGATGCGTACCACTCCGCCCCCTTATTGATGATATGACGGACGTTGGCGAAGGTCTCAACGTTGTTGATGTTTGTCGGTTTCCCCCAGAGGCCCTTGATTGCCGGGAAAGGAGGACGGGGACGCGGCATGCCGCGCTCGCCTTCGATGGAAGCCATGAGAGCGGTTTCCTCGCCGCAGACGAAGGCACCCGCGCCCTTTTTTATCCTGAGGTCGAAGTCGAAACCCCAGCCCTGGATGTTCTTTCCGAGCCACCCCGTTTCGTAGCATGTGTCAATGGCATGCTGGAGGCGCTCGATGGCCAGCGGGTACTCGGCACGGACATAGACATAACCGGCGTAGCAACCGATGGCATATGCGGCGATCATCATACCTTCGATGATGCAGTATGGGTCACCCTCGAGGATGGAACGATCCATGAATGCGCCCGGGTCGCCCTCGTCGGCATTACATATGAGATATTTCTTGTCACCCGGAGAGGCAGCGCAGAAAGACCACTTCATGCCGGTGGGGAAACCTCCCCCCCCTCGACCACGGAGGCCTGATTTCTTAACCTCTTCGACGACATCGGCCGGTTTCATCTCCTTGACACACTTCTCGATGGCCTTGAAGCCATCCTCCTCAAGATACGCGTCAAGCTTTTCCGGATCGATCTGGCCGCAGCCGGACATGACGACCCGCATCTGCTGGTCGACGAACTTGTTGTAATAATCCTTTGCTTTTCGCTTCTCGAGCGGGGTCTGGTTGACGATGTGCTCATCAACGATCTTGGCCACTTCTTCCGGCAGAACGAAGTCATAGGTCACCCGCCCCAGCTCCGGAGTGATGATGTCCACGAGAACATCGTTGGCGCAAAGACCGCGACAACCGGTCTTGATCACGTCACAGCGCTTGCCGACCGTGGCGTTCAGACCTTTCTCCTCGATGATGCGCGTGAATTCGGCTTCAACCTTCTTGGCGCCGGCAGAAATGCCGCCGGTCCCTTGACAGATCAGTATCTTTACTGCATTTTCACTCATAACAGATATCCTCTGCTGGATGGTTTCGAGTTGCGCTTATTTACATCGGCCGCTGGCTGTATTCTGCTATTATGTCGTCGACCTTCTGTACCGTCATCTTGCCGAAAGTATCGTCATTGACCATTGCAAGAGGCGCCATGCCACATGCACCGAGGCAGGCTACCTTTTCAAAGGTGAAACGAAGGTCGGGAGTGGTTTCCGCATGGCCAATGCCGACTTTCTCAAAGAAAGTCTCAACAATGCGCGGAGCCCCCGAAACGTGGCAGGCCGTGCCGACACATACTCTGATTATGAAGCGTCCGCGCGGCTTGAGGTGGAACTGGGCATAGAACGTCAACACACCGTATATTTGGCTCGGGTAAACGTTAAGCCGTTCCGCAACGAGATCGATGGTCGGCTTGGGCACATACCCATACTCATCCTGAATTCCCTGCAGAACCGGCATGAGGTTCCCCGGAAGGGTCAGGTATTTATCGATAATTTCATTGGCTGCCGCAAGATCTATCTCTTCTTCCGGCAACTGTTCAGCTGGAGCGTTGCTCATGAACTCCGTCTCCTTTTTATCTTCATGTAGAGGCGCCCCTTGTGGGCTACCCGTTGAGGACAGGCGCAGGACCTGCCCCTACAATTCTTTTTCTAGCGGTCTATCTCGCCGAGAACGATGTCGAGCGTACCGATGACAGCTACCAGGTCGGCCACCATGAAGCCCTTGGACATCTTTTCGATGGCGGAAAGATTCACGAATGAGGGGGGGCGGATCCTCATCCGGTAGGGATGATTGCCGCCGTCACTGACAACATAGTAGCCAAGCTCCCCTTTGGGGGCCTCTATACCCTGGTAGACCTCCCCTTCCGGAACAAGGAAACCTTCGCTGGCGATCTTGAAATGATGGATCAGCCCCTCGATGGTGTTGTATACCGCGTCCTTCGGCGGATAGCAGACCTGCGGCAGATCGGCGAGGATCGGTCCTGGCTTGAGGAAATCAAGGGCCTGGCGGACGATTTTTGCGGCCTCACGAAGCTCCACCAGACGAACCTTGTAGCGGTCAAACGTGTCGCACTTTTCCCCTATCGGCACCTGGAACTTGTACTTCTCATAGCCGCTATAAGGATTGTCACGCCGCAAATCCCAGTCGACCCCGGAACCGCGGAGCGCAGGGCCGGTAATGCCGGCGTCGACGGCATCTTCAGCCGAAATAACACCGTTACCCACAGTACGCTGAAGCCAGATAGTGTTCTTGGTCAGCAGCCCCTCGTAGGTGTCCACGTTGGCATCGAAGGAATCGATAAAATCACGGACCCTCTTCTCGAACCCATCGGGAACATCCTGGGAAAGCCCGCCGACGCGGAAGTAGTTGCTGGTCATTCTGGCGCCGGATATCATCTCGTAGATATCCATCACCGCTTCGCGCTCGCGGAAGCAGTAAAGGAAGACGGTCATGGCGCCGATATCGAGGGCATGGCAGGCAAGCCAGACGAGGTGCGACTTGATGCGGGTCAGTTCCGCCATGATCACCCGGATCGTCTCCGCCCGCTCCGGCACCTCTATGCCGAGAAGTTTCTCGACAGCCAGAACATACCCGAGGTTGTTGCTCATGGGCGCCAGGTAGTCGAGACGGTCGGTCAGTGGCAAGGTCTGGTGATATGTCCGATGCTCTGCAAGTTTCTCCACGCCGCGGTGAAGGTAACCGATATGCGGCGTGACCTTCTCGATTTTCTCGCCGTCCAGTTCCAGGACCAGCCTGAGAACGCCATGGGTACTGGGGTGTTGCGGCCCCATATTAAGTGTCATCTTTTCAATGCTTGCCATTGATCGCCTCTGTAGTTAGAGAAAGTAATTAATGCGTCGGTTTAAACTTTATGACAAACGCCCTTTGTATGGTTCACGATCAGGGCCCTGCAGCGGGTAATCCTTGCGGAGCGGATGTCCGACCCAGTCGTCGGTCATCAGAATTCTGCGAAGATCGGGATGATTGTTGAAGCGAATGCCGAAAAGGTCGTAAGTTTCGCGCTCCAGCCAGTTTGCAGTACTCCATACACCACAGACCGAATCGACGCTGACATCAGCCTCGGCAACCGGCGCCTTGACACGGAGGCGGTCCTTGTTGGGGATGGAATACAGATTATAGACCATCATGAAGCGGGGCTCCTGCCCCAGATAATCCACCGCGGTGACGTCGGTCAACAGGTTGTATGCCGCGTTTTCCTTGAGGAAGCGGCATATCTCAACGATGTCTTCCTTCTTCACCGTTACCGTCACTTCACCACGAAATTCCCTGACGTCGAGAACGGATGAAGCGTACTTTTCCTTCAGTTCGACAACCGCGCGATGATTTTCCGCCATGTCAGCCATACCTTTTCCCTGGGTATTGTTAATTTCAGATTCGATTACGCAGCAGGATCAAGACGCTCGCCAAGACCGATCGCAGAGCCGAAGGAGTTCTTCTCCTTCATGATCTTGTCCTGAAGCTTGAGGATGCCATACAGCAGGGCCTCCGGACGGGGAGGACACCCCGGGACGTACACGTCCACCGGGAGCGCCTCGTCGATTCCCTGCACAACGCTGTAGGTATCAAAAACACCGCCCGAGCAGGCACATGCCCCCATGGCGATCACCCATTTCGGTTCCGGCATCTGCTCATAGACAGTCTTGATGACCGGCAGCATCTTTTTGGTAACGGTACCGGCAATGATGATACAGTCCGACTGCCGCGGTGATGCCCGGAAGATGATGCCGAAACGGTCGAGGTCGTGCTTCGCGGCGCCGGTCGCCATCATCTCGATGGCGCAGCAGGCGAGACCGAAGGTCATCGGCCAGATTGAGGACTTGCGCGCCCAGTTGACAAGCGTGTCCAGCGACGAGGTTATGACATTATCTCCCAGCGGCTGATCTACTCCCATTCCAAGGCTCCTTTTTTCCAGACATATATATAACCGACGAAGAGAATGACAATGAAGAGGCCCATCTCAGCCAGGCCGAACAGGCCGAGCCTCTTGTAGAGAACAGCCCAGGGGTAGAGGAAAACACACTCAATGTCGAACAGGATGAACAGCATGGCGATCAGGTAGAACTTGATCGAAAAACGCTCCCGGGCACTGCCAACCGGTTCGCAACCGCACTCGTACGGCTGGAGTTTGACGGGTGACGGCTTTTTCTGTCCGATGATACTCGACATGACGACCGACACGAGACCGAAAAGCGCCGCAACAATCACCAGCACGATTATGGGTAGATACGCACCAAGCATTCAATCCTCCAACTTGTCGATTTATATGGGACGTTTTGCTGCGTGCAGAATAATGTATACTGTATACACACAAAAAAACAGGCTGATAATAATTTCATTTCTTAGGCTTTGTCAAGAAAAAAATTCCTCTCAAAACGCGTGAAAATCGCCCTCTGTAAACGTTTACAATATCCGCTAATTCCATTTGTTGTACCTTGCAAAGTTCCCCTTGACACCCCCTTTTCTTGTGTGCTAACAACGCGTTTAATTGAAATTTTTCGCGAGGGGGCTTGCCATGCAATTCGACCATTCTCACCAACTATTTTCCGAAGCCCTGAAGTACATTCCAGGTGGAGTCAACAGCCCGGTGCGCGCTTTCAAATCCGTTGGCTGCGATCCTCTCTTCATAAAAAAAGCGGCAGGCTCCAAGATCATTGACGAAGACGGCAACGAGTTCATCGATTTCGTAGGTTCCTGGGGTCCCATGATCCTGGGACACTGCCATCCCCAGGTGGTTGCCGCGGTCAAGGCTGCCGTGGAGAACGGCAGCAGCTTCGGCGCACCGACAGAACTGGAAATCCAGTTAGCCAGGATGGTGATCGAGGCGGTCCCTTCCATCGAGATGGTTCGCATGGTCAGCTCCGGCACCGAGGCGACCATGAGCGCCATCCGCCTGGCCCGCGGCTACACCGGCCGGGATAAGATCCTCAAGTTCGCCGGTTGCTATCACGGCCACGCCGATTCGCTGCTGGTGAAGGCCGGGTCCGGCGCCGCCACCTTCGGCGTTCCCGACTCGCCCGGCGTCCCGGCCGACTTTGCCAAACATACGCTCACCGCGACCTACAACAACCTGGATTCGGTAAAACAGCTCATTTCGGACAACAAGGGAGAGGTCGCCTGCATCATTGTCGAGCCGATTGCCGGCAACATGGGGACTGTTCCCCCGGTCGAAGGGTTTCTGGAGGGACTACGCCAGATTTGCACCGATGAGGGGATGATCCTGATCTTCGACGAGGTGATGAGCGGCTTCCGGGTCGCCTACGGCGGCGCCCAGGAGTTGTACGGCGTCATCCCCGACATGACCACCCTTGGCAAGATCATCGGCGGCGGACTGCCGGTCGGCGCGTTCGGCGGGAAGGCCGAAATAATGCAGGAACTTTCTCCAGCCGGCGGCATTTACCAGGCCGGCACTCTCTCAGGCAATCCGCTCGCCATGACCGCTGGCATAGAGACTCTGAAACTCCTCAAGGCACCCGGCTTCTACCAGGAGCTGGAGAAGAAGTCCGCCTATCTGGCCGACGGCATTGCCAAGGCCGCCAGGGACGCCGGTTATCCGATCTATTCGACCCGCGTTGGCAGCATGGTCTGCGCATTTTTCACCTCGGAGAAGGTCGTGGACTGGCCGACAGCAGCCGCCTGCGACACCAAGGCATTTGCCAAATATTTCCGGCTCATGCTGGAGCAGGGGATATATCTGGCCCCGTCGCAGTTCGAAACCGCCTTCGTCTCCATCGCCCACTCCGAGACTGATCTGGACAGGGCTATCGCCGCGGCGGCCAAGGCGTTCAAGCAGCTATGATCCTTTCTGTTGCAACAGGTCTACTGAGAGCGCCTTCCGCGCCTTGCAGGCAATTTCCGGTTGACAGACCGGCCTCCCCTGTGGTAATTAGCTTGAGTTTTTCAAGTGGAATTCTTTCAGCGGCGTCGGCACGACATGGAAGAGGATAAGAAAACCCTCCTGAAAACCCTGGGAATGGTCTCCAGCATGGGGATATCGGTGGCCGTGGCCATCGCTATCGGGGTTTTCGTGGGGCTCAAGCTCGATGAATGGTTGGGAACGGCACCCTGGTTCTTTTTCATCTTTCTCTTCTTCGGGATTGCGGCCGGGTTTCGCAACATCTATATAATCGCCGGCAGAGAGATCAAAAAGAATGAGTCCGATGCCGGTAAGGATAAACGAGGATAACCTCTTTACCGTTCTGTCAGCCGGTAGCTGGCTTACCCTGGTGCTCTTCGCCGCGGGTGGCCTGCTGTTCGGGTCGCTCCCCTTCACAGGCGGAGTTGTTGCGGGTGGCCTGATCGTAATTCTGAACTTTTACTGGCTCCGCAGCATTCTGAAGCGCTTTCTCAGGGTACCGGGTCAGAAGCCGGTCAGGTTCGTCCAGATACGTTACGTTCTGCGCCTCGCCGTCATGGGGCTGGCTATTTATTACCTGATATCCCGCACCGGCATCAGCATCTTCGGGCTGATCCTCGGGCTGTCGGTGATTGTCGTAAATATTTTTCTTCTGACCATATATTATCTGTTTCGTCATAAAGGAGAGTAAGGGCATGGTTCATCCGTTTCTATTCCTGCAATTCCTCAGAGGCCTGTTCGAGCCCCTGCACCTCGCCGAGGCTTCGGCCGACGCCATCATCTATACCTGGTTCATCCTGATCCTGCTGGCTGTCGTTTCCTTCCTGGCCACCCGCAGCGTAAAGACCGTCCCGGGCGGACTGCAGAACTTCATGGAAGTGGTCGTGGCTGCCATTGAAAACATGGTTGTCGATAACATGGGAGAAAAGGGGCGCCCCTTCTTCCCGCTCATCGCCACCCTGGCCCTCTTCATCCTGGTTTCCAACCTGATCGGCCTGGTTCCCGGCTTCTTCCCGCCGACCGCCAACATCAACACCACCGCGGCCTGCGCAGTCATCGTCTTCCTGTCGACCCACATCGTCGGCATCAAGCATCACGGCATCCATTACCTGAAGCACTTCATGGGCCCGATCATCTGGCTGGCTCCGATCATGTTCTTCATCGAGGTGATCGGCCACCTGTCGCGCCCGCTCTCCCTGACCCTGCGTCTGTTCGGCAACATGAACGGCCATGAGCTGGTGCTGATGATCTTCTTCGGCCTCGCCCCGTTCCTGGTGCCGCTCCCGATGATGCTGATGGGGGTGCTGGTCTCCTTCATCCAGGCCTTCGTCTTCATGCTCCTCTCCATGATCTACATCCAGGGCTCCCTGGAAGAGGCGCACTAATTGAAAATCAGGCTGAAGGCCGTAGACTGAAGGTTTGAACCTTTAGCCTACAGCCTATAGTCTTCAGCCTAAATATCTTAATTCCTATACTGTTTAGGAAATCACAAGGAAAGGAGGAAGAAAAGAATGAACTTTTTCACTATGTGCATCCTGGCTGCCGGTTTCGGCATGGCAATCGGTTCCGTTGGAACCGCTATCGGTCAGGGCCTCGGCCTGAAGAGCGCTGTTGAGGGCGTGTCCCGCAACCCCGGCGCTTCCGGCAAAATCATGACCGTCATGCTGATCGGTCTGGCCATGATCGAGTCCCTCGCGATCTACGTTCTGGTTGTCTGCCTGATCATCCTGTTCGCCAACCCGTACAAAGAAATCGCCCTCAAGGCAATCGAAACCGTCGCGAAGTAATTCGGTTTTCGCACCACAAGAAAGGGGATGGGCAACAGCCCATCCCCTTTTTTATTTTTCCCATCCCACTTCCACCGCAACCTACACCTCCAGCCTGCTCCCGTCCCGAAGCAGTTCGGCCCCCCTGATTCCAAGCGCTGCAACCTCTGCCTCGATCACCGCAAAATACTGTGGCTTGGGGTGAGTGAGAAATATGCGCGAAGGAAGTATCGCGACCTTTTTCAGCTCCCCGGCCAGAAGCCGCGGCGTCAAATGCCCGGTGGTTATGGCCACGTCCTCCATATCGTTAGGGAAGGACACCTCGACAATCAGCGCATCCAATCCGGAGACATAGGCCCACATCCGCTCGGTGGGGCCGGTGTCCCCCGTGTAAAAGAACCCCTTTCCCCCCTTCCGCACCACGTAACCGACGGCCGGAACCGTATGGGTCACGGGGACCGGAGTGATGGCATAACCCTCCACCATCACCTCCTGCTCAGGCAGCAGCTCCATATAACGGATGGCGGGGTGCTGCGGTGTCGGGAGCCGATTAAAGTCGGGCCAGAGAACATCGTTCATCAGGTGAGAGCGGAGCGCGAAAATTGTATCGTGACAACCGGCTACATGCACCGTGTGGCGCACGTTCCGGGCGACCAGGTTGTCTGCCAGGACCGGGATCCCCCTGACATGGTCCAGATGGGAGTGGGTGACGAAGATATACCTGATCTGCCGCTGCTCCACCTCGTTCAAGGCCGCGCCGATGGTGCCGGCATCCAGCAGCAGCATGTCATCGACGAGGAAACCGGGGGGATGAAACCCCGGGAACTCGGCACCGGCACATCCCAGGACCCGCAGTTTCATATCACCTCCTGGTAAGACTGGCAGAATTCGAATCGTACAGAGTGCAGCTGTCAACCTGATATGGTTGTCAGTTGTCAAGAAGAAAAAAGCTCTCCTGTCCGCTTTTGCAAGCGGTTATGCTGGTACGTATATTCCAGGGCATATGCCGGGGCAGAACCTATTGGCGACGTTTGATCATTCTGATATACGCGGGTT
>JACOUQ010000029.1 GCA_016177775.1 Geobacter sp. | reverse complement strand
CAAAAAAGGCGGCCTCCGCAGAAGCCGCCTAATATGGTCTTAGCTTTTATTCTGTTTTTTTGCTCTTAAATCGTCTTTTTGCCTTTATTTTCTTTTAGTTACCGCGAAGCGGTTTAGTTCAACTCGTTAATCACCGGTATCCGTATATAAGTGACTTGTCACCTATATACGTAACCGGTGCCTTATATAGGTAATCTGAAGGTTCCCGATATAAGTGACTTCTACTCGTTTTTGACGGATTTAGCAGATATCCTTTGGCCACCTGTATAGGTGACTTGTCCCTGATATAGGTGGCCTGTCCCGCCGCCTCATGCTCCAGTAGACTGCTTATAATTCCCGTACTATTCGCCCTACCAGTGCCGATTCAGATCGGATATTCCCATACAGGACCCGCCAGAGTTTCGCCTCAGGGTCCCAGCGGCCGCCGGCCCTTTTCAGTCTCTCCTGCAGTGCCTTTTCAGTGTACGGTACAGAAACGGCAACAAGCTCCATGTCGCGGTAGCGGAGCTTGCGGTCCCCAGGTCTCCTGTCCACGACAATCTCCACCGTCGTCAGATTCTCCCCGGTTTCTTCGTCATAACGGTACCTGACACAGAGCAGCGCTTCGCCGAATTGCTTCACCAGCCGATGGGTCCCCTTCTGCCCCGGCTTCAGGTGGCCATAAGCTTTCATATCCTTCAGCACGTTTCCCCCTCAAAACGCACAAAGCCGCTTCCTGCTGCGGAAGCGGCTTTGCTGTCTGTTTTATGTGCGGCTGATGCATACGACCATCTGGGCAGCCCCGGCGTAAGCTGAGATTGATGAAGGCTGGCTCAGTATAGGTCGGGGAGGGGCTGGCGTCAAGATTTTAGAGGCGGGGAGACGGTGAATGGTGAAGTGCGGCCCTTTTGCAGATTTCAAAGAGACGGGAAAACCTTCTCTTCCAGGTACTCGCGCACCCTTGTCAGGAAGATATCAGCTTCGCCGATAAACGGTTCGACCTGCTCGGTGGTCAATTCGATGTATTCCCGGTAGTCTCCACGCTGCCGTAATTCAAAAGCTTTGTTGACAGAGCGGCCCAGGGATTCGGGAAGAAGCCCTTCCTTGATGAAGCGGCGGTTGAAGTAGGAAAGGATTCCGCTGTGCTTGGACGATGCATACGGTTCGAAGATGAGGAGCGCAAGGACTGCGTAAAACATGCTGTAATAGACCCGGTTCATGACCGAACGCGGACTTTTCCCTCCGGCGAGCAGGTACTTCGCTTCATCGAGGGTCTCTTCAGCCTGGACGAGACGATACCGGGCAAGGTCGAGCTGTTTCTCGCGTGTCGTCACAATCGTATCCCTTCCCGCTCGATGACCTTATAAATGGGAGATTCGGAGAGGGGGCCTGATTCCAGTTCGTCCCTGCCGAAAATGGTGGCGGAAATGAAGGTGTCATGGGCAAGGTTGGCGGAAAAGATCAGGTCGTCCACTTCGGACTCAATGGCAGGAGTATACTCTTCCAACTCTATCATGACATCGATGTCCGAGCCTTCAATGGCGTCGCCTCGTGCCTTGGAACCGAAGATCCTGAATTCGACGAGACCGAAATGTTCCCGCAGTTCTTTCCGAAGACCGTTTAGTGCTGCATATTCATTATCCAGAAGTCTGAGCATTATTCACATACCTCTGCCGGCCTGATTTGCACCACGAAAAGAGATTATAAAGTATTTATAGCCCGTATCCGGGGGAACTGCAAGTAAAGCTTGAATGGGTGTTTTCATACAGATTTGCTTTGCCAATCCGCCACGCTCGGGATAAAATCACATGGCAGTCCCATCTTGATTACACGCAGCGCCTCGTGAGGATTTTTCATGGAATCGATTGAACTCCAGACCTGTTATGCCTCCCCGCACCGTGCAATGCCCGATGTCCTCCTGCGCCAGCGCGGACTCCTGACCGCCGACGAGGGGCTCTGCAACCTTCTCGATGCCATGCCGGAACTCGTCATGGTTCTCAACGAACACCGCCAGATCCTCATCGCGAATCAGGCGCTTGCCGATTTTGCCACTTCCCAGGGGTACTCTTCCTGCGTCGGCATGCGGCCTGGGGAAGTCCTTGCCTGCCACTCGGCGCTGGATGCCCCCAGCGGCTGCGGCACGGCGGACGGGTGCCGCTATTGCGGGGCCATCGATTCGATCCTGGCTGCCCTCGGCGGTTACAAGGCGGCCCACGAGTGCCGGGTGCTCTGCCGGAGACCACGCGGGACCGAGGCGCTCGACCTCAAGATTTGGGGTACGCCCCTGCGCTGGAAGGGCGAGCAGTTCGTCCTGGTGGCGGCGGTGGACATAAGCCACGAGAAGCGCCGCCAGGTGCTGGAACGGATATTCTTCCACGACATCCTCAACACGGCGGGGACCATCGGCATGATGACCGAGATGCTGATGCAGGGAATGCTCAGCTTCGACGAGGTGAAGGAAGACCTTCGGGAAACGGCCAAGGCGCTGGTGGAGGAGATCCGGGGACAGAGGGAGCTTCTGGCCGCGGAGTGCAACGAGTTGAAGGTCCATCCCTCCCTCCTGGCCTCGCGGGACATGCTGGAGTCCGTGGCCTCGATCTACCGCAACAGCAAGGCCGGGAAGGGGAAGCAGATTGCCATTGACGAAGAGTCTGCGGCCATCCATTTTCTGAGCGACGCCACCCTCCTGGGAAGGGTCCTGGGCAACCTTCTGAAGAACGCCCTGGAGGCATCGGAGGCAGGGGGGACCGTCACCGTGGGATGCCGCTGCGACGGGCCCGAGCTGGCCTTCTGGTGCAAAAACGATGGGGTCATGCCGCAGGAGGTGCAGCTGCAGATGTTCCAGCGCTCCTTCTCCACCAAGGGGATCGGGCGCGGGATCGGGACTTACAGCGTCAAGCTCCTGATGGAGAGATACCTACAGGGTCGCGTTTCGTTCGTTTCCACCCCGGAAACCGGGACGATCTTCACGGCTGCCTGTCCCATCCGACCGGAGATGGAGGCGGGGTTTTGCTAATCCGTATCCTCCCTGCCACGTCCCTGAAAAAGTCATGAGACCAGATTGCGAGCATCTTCTGGTCCTTGACGAACGGCGCCACGTCACGGCGGGCCTGGTCCACATCGAGCCTGTCGATTGCCTCGTGCAGCAAATCAGTGAACGCTGTTGATGAAAGTTGCTGGCTGCCGCTCCAGTGGCCGGTCTGTCGCATCCGTTGCTCAAGGTGAGTAAGGTGCAGATGCGGGTGGTTGGCGGCATACCAGACAAGATCGTACCAGTCGCGCCCCTTTACCCGGTTCTTCCACCTGCGAAAGAGGATTGCGTGCATCTTGCCTGCGAACAGGTCGGGGAGTGAATAGCTCCGCACGGCAAAAGGGATCGGATTGAGCAGGTATCGTGTCCCGGTCGCAAAACCCGGCGGCGGATCGGTGTCCACTTCGAGCTTTACCTTCAGCATCCGGCCGGCGGAAATCCGGCCCGCAATCTCTTCTCCGGCCTCGATTACCAACAATTCATTCCTGGTGTTCGCCTTGAGAAACGCCGATTGGACCGCCGACTCCACCGCCTTGTCGACCATCTCCACCCTGACGTTGAAGCCGAATGCCAGGAGCTCTTCCTCAAGGGATGAGGTAAACCTCTTCAGGTCAAAATCCGGCGCCGGCTTCAGCAGGGAGAAGTCCAGGTCCTCGGAGAATCTGTCGAGTCCGTAAAGGATGCGCAAGGCCGTGCCGCCATAGAAAGCTGCGTGCTCGAAAAACTTGGCGCGCCAGAGACCGAGGAGCGCCACCTCCTGGATGATCTCCCGTAAGGCCCGGACAGAATCGTCAACGCTTTTCGGCTCATACTTGGCGAGCATGCGGGTTATGGCTTCATGCATCAACAAACCTCGTTCTTCCTTGCCTCTTCACCAGATCTGCCAATAGCTTCACCCGCCGGGAGCGGTAATGCCGGGCGATCTCCGCCAGGCGGGCGGGGTCGAGCCCACGCAGCGCTGCCGGATCGATCCGGAGGTTGGCCAAGAGGAACTCGTGCAACTCCTTCTGCGTGATAATGCCGGCACCTCGCTCGGCAACGATTCGGTCGGCCAGGGCCTTTTCCGGAATGGCGAGGAGAAAGGAGCGTCCATTGTCCAGCTCAATCCGGTCCATACCGGTGCGAAACGCCTCCAGCGGTATCATCCGGTATGAAAACGTGCCGACCGGCGTGTCGAAGGTACGCGACCGGCCGCAGGTTACCGAGGTCACTGTTTCCACCCGTTCCGGGATCAGGCCGTGGTAGTGCAGGGCATATTCGAGGGAGACATACGACGGACCATAGATGAGGTTGGCGAGCAGCTCCCGGCAGTATGGCCGCCGGCGCTGCGACTCGCCGAAGACATAGAGCCCCTTCTTGACGCGAATGATGGTTCCCTTGGCCAAGAGGCTGGATATCTTCATCCGCGGCTGGACATACCCCTTGAGGGCGTCCAGAATGGTCTGATAGTCGAATTCTTCGTAAGGAATTCTGTTGTGCAGAGACACGTTCATCAAATTAACATCTCCAAACCGGTGGGCACAATATGACATTATTAAGCATAGTATGTCTACAAATAACATACATACTATGTTGAATAAGCAAGAATTGGTGTTTGTCAGATTTCAGGATATAATTGACGGGAATTCCGCATTGATCTATGGGAGGGAAAAACCGTGACCTTTCTGCTCAATTGGCTCATTTCGGCCCTGGCCATCATCATCACCGCCTATCTGCTGCCGGGGGTCAGGGTGTCGGGGTTTTTCGCCGCCCTTGTCACCGCCCTCGTCCTCGGCCTCATCAATGCCTTCATCAGGCCTGTTCTGCTGCTCCTCACCCTCCCCATCAATATTCTCACCCTCGGGCTTCTGACCCTGGTCATCAACGCCCTGCTCATCATGCTCGCCAGCGCCATTGTTCGAGGTTTTTCGGTCTCCGGCTTCTGGTGGGCGCTCCTTTTCAGCCTCGTGCTATCCGTCGTCAATTACGTGCTCGGGGCCATCACGCGCTAGCGCCTTCACTCGTTCTTCTCCAGCCCCCATCGTATCCGTATCCGTTTCTCGATGATCCCGAAGAAAAAGCGGTCCAGCAGCAGGCCGAAGAGGATGGTGAGCAGCATGATGCCGACCACCTGTGCCGAATCGTTCAGCTCGCGCCCCATGTAGAGGAGGAAACCGAGGCCGACGCTCGACTTGATCAGTTCCGCGGAGACCCCCCCATGCCAGCCGAGGGTCCAGCCGAGCTTGAGGCCGGTGACGATCGCGGGTAGGGCCGCGGGGAGGATCACTCTCACGGGCATGGCGTACCAGCGGGTCCCCAGGGTCTTCGCTGCCCGGATATAGATGGTGGGGATGTGCAGGATTCCGGAGGATATGGAAATGGCGATGGCGGGGACGGAGCTCATGATGATGACGAAATAGATCCCGTGAACGCTCAGGCCGAAGATGAGGAGCGAGATCGGCACCCAGGCCGCGGTTGGCAGGGTCTGCAACCCGAGGAAGAGGGATTTGAGGCAATGATTGACGATCGGGCTCACCCCCATCAACAGGCCCAGGGCCAGCCCGAGCGCAGCGCCGATGGAAAAGCCGACGGCCATCCGCTGCGCCGTGGCGCTGATGCTGGGGAGGAGATACCCTTCCTCCCACAGTTCCCTCATCCTGGTCGCCACGTCAACGGGTGAGGGAAAAAGGTAGTCCGGGATCAGGCCGGCGTTGAACAGCACCTGCCAGGTGGCGAAGATCAGGATGTAGAAGATGACGATGTAGACGGTTGTTTTCCTAATCTGTATCTTGTCGCTTTTCATCGGACTGGCTCTCCAGTTCGGCCATGATCTGGGCGGCATATTCGCCGATTGCGGGATCGTTTATATCGCGCGGCCGCGGCAGCTCCACGCGTATCTCTTTCTGGACCCTGCCGGGCGAGGGGGTGAATACCAGGATCCGGTCTCCCAGGCAGGCGGCTTCCCGCGGGTCGTGGGTGACCGAAATAATCGTCTTCTTCCTGCTGATCAGAATCTCCTGGAGATCGCCGTACAGCTTGCTCTTGGTCAGCGCATCCAGGGCCGGAAACGGCTCGTCGACCAGCAGCACGTGCGGGTCGGGCGCGAGCGCGCGGGCCAGCGCCACCCGCTGTTTCATGCCGCCGGACAGTTCGTGGATAAGGGTTTTCTCGAATTCCTCCAGATTCATCAGCTTCAGCCATTCCCGCGCGATGGCCCGCTGCTTCCAGGGCCGGAACCGGTAACGTCTCCGGTTTTTCAGGCCGTACGTCACGTTATTAATCACGCTCAGCCAGGGAAACAGGCCATGTTCCTGAAACATCATCAGGCGGTCGCTCCCCGGCTTGGTGACCGGCTCCCCGTCCAGGGTGATCTCGCCGGTGCTCGGCTGCTCGAAACCGGCGATCAGGTTCAGCAGGGTCGATTTCCCGCACCCCGACGGCCCGAAGAACACCACCAGCTCCCCTTCCATGATTTCCAGGTCCAGGGGTGCCAGCGCCTCGACCGTCTGTGTCGCGCCGTGGAACATCATGGAAACGTTCCTGAGTTTCAGCTTCACAGTGGGGGTAGCCGCCGGAGCGGTTTCCGGCTCTATTGGCTGGATTTCTTCCATGTCATTCACTCCCCCACCGCTGGCAAATTCTTCTCCAGCAGGACCTCGTTCAATAGTTCAAGCGAATATATCCCCTCAAGCCGGGGCACCGCCCTCAGAAAGCGGATCTTGTGGGCGAATTCCGCGGATTTCCGCAGCGATGGGGCTATCGGGTCCCAGGTGAACTCCACCCTTTCCATGGCGCGCTTGATGACTTCGTCTTTCAATGCCTTGCCGGTCTCTTTCTTCAACTGCTTGTTGAGGAGCTTTGCCGCGGCCTTCTTGTCGGCATTGATCCGCTGCGTGACCTCGATATGGGCCGCCAGAAGCTTCTTTACCATCTCCCGGTTCGCGGCCAGAAACCGCTTGTTGACGACCAGGTGCGTGGTCACGTAGCGGCCGTCGGGCCAGAGGGTCTTCTCGTCCAGGAACAGCCGGCCTTTTCCCTCCAGTTCCAGCCGCGACAGCCAGGGTTCTATGGTCCAGGCACCGTCGATCTGCTTCTTCTTGAACATGCTCAACTGGTCCGGGTTGGAGAGGGGGACCAGTTCGACGGTCCCTCCCTGTTCCTTGAGCCGGTACCCCTTGGCCGCGAACCAGGCACGGGCCGCGATGTCCTGCGTGTTCCCCATCTGCGGCGTGGCGATGACCTTGCCGTTGAAGAACTGGTCTCCCGCAATCCTCGAATCCTGTCGCACCACGAGGCCGGAGCCGCCGCTGGCTGCTCCCGCCACAATGACGAACTTCGCCCCCCTGGACTTGATGTAGCCGTTTGTCGTAGGACTGGGGCCGATGAACGTGGCATCAACGGCATCGATGAATAGGGACTCGATCGCGGACGGCCCGGCATTGAAGGGGACCCACTCGATGGGTACTCCGAGCGCCTTCTCGAACTCGCCGGTGGCCCTGGCGTAGAGGGCCTGCGCATGGGTGATGTTCGGGAAATAGCCGAGCCGCAGACGCCCCGCCTTTTGCTGCGCATGGGAGCTGCATGGCAGAAGGAGGGAGGAGAGGATGATTCCCAGGAGAAGCCATCCGGCAATGTTGTTGATTCTTGACGCTTTCATCCCCGCTCCCCGAAAAAATTCACTTCCTCTGCTTCCTGGCAACCTCCCTCTCGAACCCGGGGAGTATTGCCTTGAAGAATGCATTCTGAACAAGCCGCACAACCACCTGCCACGTGCTGACACGGGGGGTTGCCAGAGACCCTGAAACATCGGCCCTGGTGGCGACGCTGTCCCATTGCCAGCTCTCCAGTATCCCGGCCGCACCGCCGACCATCATCTCGTACATCTGGTGAAAAAACTTCTTCTTCCGGTCCTGGCGCCTGTCATAAACGTCCATCTCCCTGAAGAACGGCTTGACATATCCCGAGATCCGCCCTTTTCTTACGCGCATGTCCGAATAGAGCGAAAACCGCCCTCCTGCCACGTCAAAGTCGCCGTAGGTGCGAAGCAGGTCGTTCATGTCGGTCATACGGGTATTGTCTATCCTGACGCGCAGATCAAAGTCCGGTCCGGCCTTGTCCGGGCGGAACCGGGCATCCAGGCTGGTGGCGCCGCTACCCATGAATTTGCCCCTCATGTCGAGACGGACCGGGCCCTGTGAATATTTGCTGGAAATGTTCGCGACGGTCAGGTCAGTGTCGGCGAGGAATACGCGGTACGGATGCCTTGCGTTCATGTTCACCATCCCAAAGGTGCTCTTTTTCAGTTTCAACTCATCGATCCGCAGCCGCATCCCGGCCTCGTCCGCCTTTTTGGCAGCCTTTCTCACCTTTGCGGCCCGCCTTTTTTCCGCCACAGCGGTGCGGGGGTCATGGATATAGTCGATTTCCATGTCCCGTGCCATCAGCTCCTTGAGATGGACGTTCTTGACCGTGGGGGCATACTCGACCTCCCCCGATGCCGAGAATATCCCCTTGCGGATGGAGAGATTGGCCCGGGAGATGACCGGCTTGAAGTAGTCCAGCGGGATATCCTTCAGCTCCAGTTTGGCATTGACGCCGGGATAAGGCTCGCCGAGGATGTTTGCCCTGCCGTCGATCTCCCCGCGCCCTGTCCCGAATATGGCGGTGTCGAGGTGGAATGTGGAGGGATAGACCTTCTCCTGCACGCGGACGTTCCGGATGTTGGTCGCTTTTAGGTTCAGTCGGGTCAACTGGAGGGGCCTTTTCGGGTCCTGGTCGATATAGGTGATCGAACCGTCACTGACGGACAGCTTGTTGATCTTGAGGGGATAGATCGCCTCCAGCGCCTGCTGCCAGCCACGTTCCTTCAGCTTCACCTTTTCGGTGACCTCGCTCCGGAGCTGCGGCAGGTTGATGCTCAGTTCCGGACGCTCCACATCCAGCTCGGCCACCAGCCGCCCTTCGAGGATTTCGCGCCACTGGATGCTGAAGCGCAGGAGCGGGAAATAGGCGACAGGGGGCTTGGGATTGGCGTTCTGGATAACGGTCAGCCCGCGAATTGTCGTGGTGAATCCCACCAGCTGCAGGTGGAGTTTGGGGACGCGGACGGAGTACCCCTTCAGACTCTTGTTCATCTCCTCTTCTATGGTCCGGCGGAGCGGTTCGTCCAGCAGGAACGAAGCGATGAAGACCATGAAAGTGATGGACGCAACTATCCCCACGATCCAGCGAAGCATTTTCTGCAGCGCCCGTGCCTCAGGGCGATGCGGCTGCCCGGGTTTGCTGGTGGGTGTCTCGTTGTCCCCGTTCATTGCTTGATGTCCACTTCCCGCTTCTTGGTGTAAAGAAGCCGGATCAGGTCATACTCGAACGGCGAGCCGGTCTGGTAATACCGGAACGGGACGGTGTGCCGCTTGTCGATGATGAACATTCCCGAATAGGCGACGCCTGCCTCGATGTTCCGGTCCATGTCGGTCGGGTCGGTGAGGTAGAAATAGTGCGCGGTCATGTCCGCCGCCAGGCCGGTGGTGTCCCGCAGATTCGAGGGGCCGAGGACGGGAAGGACGATGTACGGCCCCGGCTTGAGCCCATACCATCCGAGGGTCTGGCCGAAATCCTCGATATGCTGGGGGAACCCGAGCCTGGTGGCGGGGTCCCAGATCCCTGCGATCCCGATGGTGGTGTTGATGAGGAACCGGGTGAATATGTCGGCGGTCCGGCGGAACCGAAGCTGGGCCAGGGCATTGCTGAAGTTGCGGATGTCCGAGATGTTGGAGTAGACGTCGGAGACCCTGTTCTGCAGGAAGACCGGCGTGATGAACTCGTAGGTGCGGGTGAGCGGCAGGAGGAGGTATTCGTCCACGGTGGCGTTGAACCTGTAGAGCGCCCGGTTCACGGTTTCGGCCGGATCGTACACGTCGATCACATACGACAGGCCCGGCTTGAGGAGCGGGCGACGCGCCGGGATGATCTCTCTCGACTCTCCTGTCTTCCCCTTTTTCGGGGGGACTTCAGCAGCCGCGGCAGGGCGGGGTACGGTGAATTCGGAGGGTGGCGTTTCCGCGGGGACCGTCTGGTTTGCCGCGCAGGCTGGGGCTGTCTCCGGAGCTCCCTCACCCGGCTCCCCTTCCTTCAGGATCGCCAGCATGTGCGCCACGTTCTCCTTGTGCTCCATGTTGCCGCAATGTCCGCCCTTGGGGTAGATCATGGCCCGGGGACCGAAAACTCCCCGAAGGTAGTCGATCTCTCCTGGGGCCAGGATGATGTCGTCGACGTTATGGGCCAGGTAGATGTTCCGCGAGCGGCGCAGGAACGGCTCGATGCTCTTCAGGCTCAGTTGGTCGATCAGCTGCTTTTCGGTCAGGCCGGGGGTCTGCTCCTTGAAATAGGGGAAGAACACGTCGCGGAAATAGTCGGAAAAGCTTACCTGGTCAGCAACCTTGAAATAATCGGTGAGGGAATCGGTGGTGGAGAGTTCCAGGTTCTTGGGCTTGATGTAGCCGGCATTGGTGTAGACGTCGCTGGTGAATGCCATGCTGGCGATGCTCAGGCGGAATGACAGCCCGATCAGGGCGATCAGGTTCTTGTCGTCCGGCTTCCCCCCCCGGAAAAGGAAGCCACCCGCGAAGTCCACCGGCTCGTTCAGCTGATAAATGTTGGAAAATGCGAGAAACGCCTTGTCGAAGAATTCCTCGAACTTCTCTGCGCCGCCTGGGATTTTCTTGATCATATCGTCCAGGATCAGCATCGACTTGTAGAGATCGACCGGCGGGTTGATGAGGAACACCCTGCCGAAATTGAACTGATGCCGCTCTTCGTCCATCTCCGCGATGAAGGCGGCCTGGCTGGCCCCGAGGCTGTAGCCGGCGAGATGATAGCCGGTGATCTTCACATCCTCGTGGATGTCACGGCAGATCAGCTCCATGACCCGGTAGAGGTCGCGGGCATCTTCCCGGAGGTGGCCGGGAATGCCGCTCGTGGATGCAGAGGCTACGAAATTCGGGTGGGTGGGGGAGGAGAGGGTGACCACGTGGAATCCCCCCTGGTAAAGCGCCCTTTGGAGGAACACGGTCTGCGAGTCCCGGTAGCCGGCCCCCACGCCGGCGATGATGAAGACGAGCGGGGCCTCCTTTTCCTGTATTGCGATGGAATAACGCAGTTTCTTGCTGTACCAGAGGATGGGGGGGACCTCCCGGTCCTCGAAAACCGTCAGCTCCCGCTCGCGCAGATTGATCTTTGCGGATGGGGGTGGCGTTGCCTGTAGCTCCTTCGGCGTGCCGATGACCGTCGCCACATAGGGGTCGGCAAAGGGGTACTGGTAGTCGTCCTTTGCCGCCAGGGCCTGGCCGCACGGAAAGAGGAGGGAAAGGGCCAGAGTCAACGCGCCCCATGAATGGAAAACCCTGAAGATCATGTGCCTGCTCCTAAGTCCCCTCTCCCTGAGGACCCACGGGCCTAAAGGAGAGGGACAGGGTGAGGGGGAATTGGTTGCTAACTCGAGACTGCTTCCCCCTCATCCGGCCTTCGGCCACCTTCTCCCACAGGGAGAAGGGATAAGCGGAAGATTCGATCAATCAGCTTGTTATCCGCCTCTTGAATTGTATCCGGGAAGGGGGGATTTGCAATGTTGACCCGACTCAGGCTCTCATCGGGTTGAAAACTGGAAAGCGAGAAGGAAAGAAAGGAATGGGAGAAACGCAGGCACGAACACGAGGACGATGATTAGCAGTCGGACAGGACAAAAAAAGAGGAGCCGGATCGGCTCCTCTTTTTGCTATGGAAATGAAGTGGAGATCACTTGTCCCGGTGGCCGATCCGGATGGAGTCGAGCCCTTCCTTCAGGTCCTTCACCGCGGCATGGAGCAGGGTTTCCAGGAGTGGCTGGTCGCTCCCCACGGCGGTGAGGGTGATGTCGATCTCCTGCGACTCGCCGAGGGTTCTGGCCAGGGACTTTATGTAAATCTGCGGGTGGTCGTTGACTACCCTGGTCAGGACCGGTTCCATCAGCGACTCGTCGTTGGATTGGACGGTGATGGTCTGCATGACCGACACCCCGCCGCCGAAGGTTTCGTGGAGAAACCCCTGGAGAGATGTATTGAATATCCCCTTCAGCTCGGACGGAACGCCGGGAAGGCTGATTATGTCGGCCCTTCCGGTCCGCAGCAGCACCCCTGGTGCGGTGCCGACCGGATTGTGAAGCGGGACGGCCCCTTCCGGAAGCCAGGCCATCTTCTCCCTGGCAGGGTTCAGCCCTCCCTGGGTCAGCACACCTTTTTCGGTCAGCTCGTCGTAGCGCTCCCGCACCATTCGCAGGGCCTCGTCATGGAGCCGCACTTCAAGGCCGACACCCCTGGCAATCGCCGCAAGGGTAAGGTCATCGGCCGTGGGGCCAAGGCCGCCGGAGGTTAAGATTACCTCGGCGCCGCGCTCCAGGGCGGCACCGATCTCCGCGGCAATGATGCCCGCATCGTCGCGCAGCACCGTGGCCCTGACGATGCGGCCACCCAGGTCATTGATCTCCTTGCAGAGCCAGTTGGTGTTGGTGTCCTGGATGTCGCCGATCAGTATTTCGTTGCCAATGATGAATATTTCCACAACAACCGGATCAGACATGGTGTCTCCTTGAGGCGGTGATTGGAATTGTAGGGGCAAAGCAAACGTTTTTATCTGCTTTGCCCGGTTGCTTATATTGCCCTGCTAAAGCGGGCGAAGCAGAAGGAACTTGCTTCGCCCCTACAGCGCGTCCAGGATTTCCAGGCGCTTTGCCCGGTACTCTTCCTCGGTTATCAGCTTTTTGTCTCGCAGCTCGTTCAGGAGCATGAGCCGCTCCTCGATGCTCTTTTCTGCGGGCGGGGCCTGCTTCTGCAGTGACGGCGCGAATGTGGCGGGCTTTACCGTCGTGCCGGTGGCGCCGGTCTCCTGGGGGACGCCCGGTATGCCGACGGAAACGGCGGGTCCCATGATCGGGAAGGTTATCCAGTCCGGGCGCTTCATGCTGAAAGTTTCTCCTGTTTTCACGGTCAGCTCCCAATTCCGGGGCGCGGATGAAGAGCGCGATCCCGGCAGAATGGGGTAGAGCCGCCGATCTTCATTCTCTTTCACGTCCCTTAACAGATCTCCAAAGATGATGTTTATCTCGCCGTCCCGGCAGAATACCCGGCCGGCCGTAAGCCTTCTCTCCTTGAACAGCCCCATGACCGCCGTATGATGGCCGATTGCAGCGAAGGTGACGTCCTCGTCCTTGCCTGCCCTTGCCAGCGCCTTGCTGATGTTTTCGGTGATGAGGGCGAGTTCCTGCTCGCTGAAGAGCTGGACATTCTTGTCGTTGCCGGGGAGGCGGACCTCTATCGACCCGAGGGCGCTCCGGAGACGGTCAGCGGGAATGTCAAGCGGATGGGCATTGGGGATGATGTCGGCACCTGCCGGCTGGTCCTGCTTTTCTATGGCCACATACTGGTCGCCGGCTTGCCAGACGGTCTCGACGATTGTCCTCCCGCCTCGTGCCGTTCCGAAGGATGCACACCCCGGAAGAGCCACCATCGCGAGCATGAATACCACCATCAGCGACCACACAAACCGCTTGCCCTGAATTTCCATCATCGTCTCCTTGCCTGTCCATCCGAAATTGACGGGAAAGGGGCGCAAGGCACCCCCCTCCCTTTCGTCAATTCTACAACGTTAAAGCTGTTCTGCATTATTTCGCCGGGGCTTTCCCTTCCACCTTGTCGAGCAGCTCCTGGGTTTCCTGCAGCTTCTGCTCGAGCTTTTTCATGTCTTCGGCGGAATAGGTCTTCGACCCCTTCTTGATTTCCGCGTTCAGCTTCTTGACCCTCTTCTGGAGAACATCCACCTGGTTCAGGCAATTCTTTGCCGCCAGCTGACAGATGACCTTCTCTTCATTGGTCTGCTGGGCAACGACCGGTACCGCAACTGCCGCCATCAGTGCTGCGATTACTATGATTGCTCTGCTTTTCATGGTCTTCCCTCCGAAGTGTCGTTGTTGTCCAATCTCTCCCCCTCCTTGGTTAGGAGGGGGCGGGGGGGTGGTCGATGAAGTTGAAGTTATTCAGAAGTTTACCAGAAGAACAGTGTACCGACTGCGACGCTGTTGGAGTGCTGGGTGGCGCCGTCATGCCAGGTATTCTGGGCATAGGTGTACTCGCCGATGAACTGGATGTACTTGTTGAAGTTGTAGGAGGCCATGACTACCGCGGCTTCCTGCTTCTTCATCGGGATGTAGGCACTGGAGTTCTTGTCGAAATCGCTCTTTTCCTGGCGGCTCTGGCCGTAGTTGACGCCTAATTTGAGATCGTCAGTCAGCTTGTAGGAAGCCTGGGCCAGGAAACCCCATTGGGTCCTCTCCTCGCCGGCTCCGTCGGTGGATGAGGAGCCGAAGGCGTCGCCGTCCTGTGCGCTGATCATGCCGAGTCCCTGGCCGTAATAGCCGGAAGCCAGTACGCTGGCCTTTTTGCAGCCGACTTCCACGCCGGCCGCGCCACCTATGGACTGGTTCTGCTCGCCGGGACGGGCTGCGGCGGTGGCGCTGCGGGTAGCAGACTGGTAGAGGCCGGAAGCCCAGGTCTGAAAGGTGGTCCCGCCGCTCAGCACGGTTGCGTAGGAAATTTCGGTCTCGATGCGGGGCGTGTTGGTTTTCGCGGTGTCTGAGCTGACCTTGTACGGCTCATTAACGCTCAGTGCCACCTTGACGCCGTTCATGTCCGGGGTGGTGTAGCGGATCTGGGGGCCGAAGTCGGTGTAGAGATAGCCGTAGCCGATATGTCCCAGGGTCGTTGAGGTGGAAGGTCCGGGAACTACGCCTGCCGTGAGCAGCGTCATGTCGGTCAGGATGTTTTTTCCCTGGTAGAGGTTGAGGGCGCGGCCGGCAAGGAGCTCGCCGTATTTACCCTTGGCGGTGTAATAAATCTCGCGGAAATCGATGTTGGGGTTGGTTTCGAACCGGTTCTGCGTGCTGCCGGTTGAATCGTTGTTCTGGATGCTGGGATAGATGCCGATCCGGACGGTGGAGTCCACGCCGCCTACGGTGGGGGCCTTGATGTTGAAGCCGACTACTGACGGCAGAAGTCCGACTTCCACCCCGAAGCCTTGGTCATTATTGCCGAGAAAGCTCATGAAGCGGTTGCCTGCGGGAAGTGCGCTGGTGGTCCGGTAGTCGGTGAAAACATTCACGATGCCGTCGGTGCTGAGCTGCCAGCCGTTCTCGCCGCCGATCACGAATGCCGCCTGGCTGGGGACTGCCGTTCCCAGGGCCAGCAGGAAAAGTACTGCTCCAATGCTTCTTTTTTTCATTACTTCGTTCCTCCCTCTCAAAAATAAAAAAACGTTCGTACTCTTTTTGCTTAATTTCAAGACATCTGCAAAACATGGCTTTCTCATAAAAAGTGAATACAAAACAATGATTTACTAAGTTTCAGGTATAAAAAATACGGGGGAATCACCTCCCTCTTTAATAGTCCGCTACGACAGGCACTGAAACAATCCGGCACTCCAGAGGCAGCTGCCGCACGGCTCGGCATTCACGTAGCAGTCATGCTCGAATTTCTCGGCCTGCACGTAATCACACGGGGCGAAGTTGCAGCCGGGACAGAAGGGATATTCCTGCCGCATGACGTTTTCCCGGTAGGAGCGGAACGCGGGGCTGTTCCAGATGTCCAGGATCCCTTCCTCAATGATGCTGCCGAAGACCTTCGGCTTCACCGGGTGGAGCCAGCCGGGGGCGTAGGAGCGGCAGGGATGCCAGAGGTAGTAGCAGGGGTGGACCTTCCCGTCCCACGAGACGAACGCGCCGCCATGCTCGACGAAGTCGCACCGGCGGGTTTCCCGCGGCGCTGCTTCGGGAAGGCGCAGATCGAGGCCGAGCTGCGCGGCGGTCTCCCTTGCTTCCTCGAAGACCTCCACCACCTCGTCGAGCCAGGGGTAGTTGAGGGTGAAAAGCCGCTTCAGGTCGAGCATGATGTCGTGGCGTTGGGCATCCGCCTTCATTGCCTCCACGAAGTCGATGATCCGTTGCTCTTCCGGGCTCCTGCTGAATTTCCAGAGGACCTCGTAGTACCTGTGGATCGGGACTCCGGCGAGGTCTGCCTTCACCTTCCAGGTGTGGAACAGGCTGTGGGCCTCCAGGGTGCAGAGCTCGTAGGCGCAGTTGGCGGCATGGCTCTCGTCGTAAGGGAGAACATGGGAGACAAGGGCGAAGTTGGCGCCGCGTTCCGAGGCCCAGCGAAGCGCGGAGGGGAGTTCCCGCAGGTTGTCGCGCATCACCACGAATTCCACGCCGATTTGCAGGTCGGACCTGTGGCAGGTGTCTTTCGCCGAGGTGAGGGCGGCCAGGCCCCATTCCACATCGTTAAGCTGCCCGCCGCCGCGGATGGAGCGGAAGGTGTCCGGCGATACGCCGTCGAGCGAAAGGCAGATGCGGTCCAGGCCGGCGTCCACCAGGGTGAGAGCCCGCAGGTTGTTCAGAAGCAGCCCGTTGGTCTGGAAGCCGACCCAGGCATGGGAGGGAAGCATTTTCTTGGCCCGGCAGATGAACTGTTCGAGCCGGGAATTGAGGAGTGGCTCGCCGACACCGTTGAGAACCAGCGCGTCCAGGTTGGGAAATGCTGACTCCAGCGCCTCGAAGGTGGCCGGAGACAGGTCGCCGTCGGCCACGCGAGTTCCGGCGTTCTGCTTCATGCACATGAAGCAGTTGAGGTTGCAGCGGCTGGTGGACTCCAGGAAGAGCTTGGACGGATACTCCCGCAATGCCGGGGCAACCAGGGCTTCCATCGCCAGTGCTGTTGAGGATCTCGGGGTCATGCAGACTCCTGATTTACGCTCGGACTAAGCAGCTTTGGACTGCTCCCACTGGTTCCTGTACAGAGAGAAGGCAGCGCGCATGAGATCGGATGCCCTGGTGTTGGTCTCTGCCATCAGGCGCTGGACGTTCTCCATCTCGGCGTCGGTAATGCGTATGGAGATGATGTTCGGTTTTTTTACTTTCTTGCGCATGGCTTGGTTCTCCCGTTGTTTTGTGTATGGTCGTATTGCGGGTCTTTCACAGCAACTCGATGGTATCGTCGGGCCTGACGGCCCCCCCCTGAAGGACCCTGGCGAATATCCCTTCCCTCGGCATGACGCAGTCGCCGGCCTGGTGGTAGATGGCGCAGCGGGTATGGCACTCCTTGCCGATCTGGGTGACTTCCAGGAGAGTCTCTCCCATGCTGAACCTGGTGCCGACGGGCAGGGCGGGGAGGTCGATCCCCTCGGTGGTGATGTTCTCGGCAAAGTCACCTGACCCCACGTCCAGTCCCATCTCCTGCATCTTGCGGATGCTTTCCGTTGCCAGGAGGCTCACCTGGCGGTGCCACGCGCCGGCATGGGCATCCCCGACGATCCCGTGTTCTTCTTTCAGTTCGATGGAATCCACCGGGGTTTTCCGCTCACCCTTGGCCTTGCTTATGTTCAGTGAAACTACTTTTGCTGACATGGTCGATTTCCTTTTGCGTTGAGACGCATGCTAGAGACGCATGCAGGAGACGCATGTTATGCGTCTCTACGATATTTAGTTATCCGCCGATCTGCGACATGGCTATGGAGCCCTGTTCCACGGATTCGTCCGCCAGATGGTGACGTACCGGCTTGCCGGTGACGATCCGGCGTAGCGTTTCCCGAAGCTCTGTATTGTCGGGGGAGCGGAGATATTGCCTGAGGTCTACCCCTTCACCTGAGAAGAGGCACCCTTTCACCATGCCGGAGGCGGTTACCCTGATCCGGTTGCAGCTGTCGCAGAAGTGGCCGGATATGGGGGTGATGATGCCGATGGCGCCGGCAGCGCCGCTGATCTTGAAGTTCCTGGCCGGGCCGGCCATCTCGGTGCTAACGAGGGGAAGAAGGGGGTAGCGGCTGCCGATCCGCTCCAGGATTTCGCTCCCCGGAACGGAGCGCGAGTTCCAGCCATCCTCCCGGATGGTCGGCATATACTCTATGAAGCGGACCGTGCAGGACTTGTCCAGCGTCAGGGCGGCAAAGTCCAGCACCTCGTCGTCGTTCACCCCCCGCATGACTACCATGTTGATCTTGACTGGCGGGAAGCCCGCATCTCCGGCGGCGGCGATCCCGTCGAGCACCTTCTGAAGGTCTCCCCCCCGGGTAATCGATGCGAATACTTCCGGTTTGAGGGAATCGAGGCTGATGTTGAGCCGTTTTACCCCGGCACTGCGGAGAGATTGGGCCATCTCCGCGAGGAGGAGGCCGTTGGTGGTGAGGACCAGTTCCTTCAGCCCCGGAATGGCGGCCAGGCGCTCGATGAACTGGACGATCCCCCTCCTGACCAGGGGCTCGCCGCCGGTCAGGCGGATCTTCTCTATTCCCAGCGCCACGGACTCGCTCGCCACCCGGAATAGCTCCTCGTAGCTCAGCATGTCGCCATGGGAGAGCTTGGGGACTCCGTCAGCCGGCATGCAGTAGCTGCAGCGCAGGTTGCAGCGGTCCGTGACCGAGAGCCTGAGATAATTAATATGTCTGCCGTGCGAATCGATCAGTTGCATATATAAGTAAGTTTCAAGGGGAGCATAAATGACCCTGGGAAAAGCGTTTTCGTATACAAGGCAATTTCAGTACCAATTTTTTGTAATATTTTTCCGAGGCGTTTGTGCCGGACTTGTTACAAGTCGGCCGACGATTGACCAGAAGGGGATGAGCCTGATTTGCCGGGATGGCTGAAAGGGGCGGATTTCTCTCTTCTCATTCGGGAGAGGTCAAGTGTGTCAGTTCCAAAACATTACAGATGGTCCGGAATGGAACAGTCGGAATGTTCTATTGTCGAACGATGTTAGCGCTTGGTGTATTCATTAAATTACGGGAAAGGGGGCGAAGTGGCCTGCAAATGCCGATGAATCAAGGGTTAGTAAGAAAAGTTGGGTGAGGTTTGAAATATTTGGTACAGGGCTTGCGTAAACGTAAAAACATGTTTTAAGAAGTTGTATGCGGCATGGGCTTCCCAGCGCATCCAATTATGCAGGAAAAACAACAAATAGAGGAGGAAGTAACAATGGCACTGGCAGATCAAACCTACGGATTTTTCATCCCCACCGTCACCCTGATGGGCGTCGGCTGCTCCAAAGAAGCAGGCGACCAGGCAAAGGCACTCGGAGCTACCAAGCTGCTGATCGTGACCGACGCTGGCCTCGCCAAGATGGGCGTAGCCGACAAGATCAAGGGCTACATCGAGGCAGCCGGCCTTCAGGCCGTAATCTTCGACGGCGCCGAGCCGAACCCGACCGACAAGAACGTTCATGACGGCGTGAAAGTCTACCAGGACAACAAGTGCGACGGCATCGTCTCCCTTGGCGGCGGCAGCTCACACGACTGCGGCAAGGGCGTTGGCCTCGTCATCGCTGGTGGCGGCAACATCCGCGACTACGAAGGCGTGAACAAGTCAACCAAATCCATGCCTCCGTTCCTCGCCATCAACACCACCGCCGGCACGGCTTCCGAAATGACCCGCTTCTGCATCATCACCAACACCGACACCCATGTAAAAATGGCTATCGTCGACTGGCGCGTAACTCCGAACATCGCCATCAACGACCCGGTCCTCATGGTCGGCAAGCCTCCCGCACTGACTGCCGCAACCGGCATGGACGCCCTGACCCACGCTGTCGAGGCTTATGTTTCCATCATTGCCACCCCGATCACCGACGCTTGCGCCATCCAGGCCATCAAACTGATCGCCGACCACCTCAGCCCGGCTGTTGCCAATGGCGAAAACCTCGAAGCCCGTGACGCCATGGCTTATGCCGAGTACCTCGCCGGTATGGCCTTCAACAACGCCAGCCTCGGCTATGTTCACTCCATGGCTCACCAGCTGGGCGGCTTCTACAACCTGCCGCACGGCGTCTGCAATGCCATCCTGCTCCCGGCAGTGTGCGAGTTCAACCTGATCGCCTGCCCGAAGCGTTTTGCTGACATCGCAGTTGCCCTGGGCGAGGACGTCTCCGGTCTTGCTCCGATGGCTGCCGGCCAGAAAGGCATCGATGCAATCCGCAACCTCTCCGCTGCCATCGGCATCCCGAAAGGCCTGAAAGAGCTGAACGTCAAGGAAGAAGACCTCAAGATCATGTCCGAAAACGCCAAGAAGGACGCCTGCCAGCTGACCAACCCGCGCAAGGCTACTCTTGAGCAGGTCATCGGCATCTTCAAGGCAGCAATGTAATAACCCCTGCCCCCCTCGGAATCCCGAGGGGGGCTTTTCCGTCTCCGAGCTTAACGGCCTACCAGGTATATCCTCACGGCCGCAGGCCAATGGGTGCCGCCGGAAACGGCGGCGCCTCCCTTTCGGAAAGGAGAAAGCACCGCGGCACAATCGCCGTAATCTTCATCAAACAGCGGTTCACCCCGGAATCACAGTGGTTGCGGGCATTCTATCGAACAGGCCCTTGCCGTATACCGGCAAGGAAATTGCTTGCACCTTGCAGCTCCCTTTTGGAGTGAAGGCTGCGCAGACAGTCCTTTTCGATGATTTTTCCGTGACACTGCGGTTCATGTGTCTTTTTCAACAAAAAGAAAGGGAGAAAAACAATGGCAGAAAAAATTCTACGCGTAAACATGACCACACTAACCGGCGCTTTCGAAGACGTGCCGTCTGAATGGGCTGGCATCGGCGGCCGGGCACTCACCTCGGCCATCGTGGCCAAGGAAGTTCCCCCGACCTGTGACGCCCTCGGCAAGCACAACAAGCTGGTCTTTGCCCCGGGCCTCCTGGCCGGCACCCCGGCTGCCCAGTCGGGCCGCCTCTCTGCAGGCGCCAAGAGCCCTCTGACCGGCGGCATCAAGGAATCCAACGCCGGCGGCACCGCTGCCCAGAACCTGGCCAAGCTGGCCATCAAGGCCCTGATCATCGAAGGCGCTCCGGTTGACGACAGCAAGTTCTACGGCATCCAGATCGCCAAGGACAGCGTCAAGATCGTGGAAGCCACCGAACTCGTCGGCAAGCGTAACTACGAAGTGATCAAGACCCTTTCCGCCCAGATCGCCCCGAAGGTCGGCGTCCTCACCATCGGCCCGGTTGGCGAGATGAGAATGGCAGCCGCCAATATCTCCGTCAAGGACCCGGACGGCAACATCCGCAGCCACGGCCGCGGCGGCCTCGGCGCAGTCATGGGCTCCAAGAAGGTGAAGTACGTAACCATCGACGATACCAACGGCACCGGCACCCCGATCGCTGATCCCGAGAAGTTCAAGGGCGCTGCCCGCGCATTCGCCAAGGCGATCCTGGAGCACCCGGTCAGCGGCGAAGGCCTCCCGACCTACGGCACCAACGTTCTCGTGAACGTACTGAACGAGGCCGGCGGCCTCCCCACCAAGAACTTCCGCACCGGCCAGTTCGAAGGGCACGACAAGATCAGCGGCGAGACCATGCGCGAGATCATCGTCAAGCGCGGCGGCAAGCCGAAGCACGGCTGCCACGCCGGCTGCATCATCCAGTGTTCCCAGCACTACGTTGACGAGAAGGGCGAGTACATCACCTCCGGCTTTGAGTATGAGACCATCTGGGGCTTCGGCGCCAACTGCTGCATCGATGACCTCGACACCATCGCCAGGGCTGACCGGATCATGGACGACATCGGGATCGACTCCATCGAAGGCGCCGTCATCATCGGCGTTGCCATGGAAGCCGGCATTGTGGAGTTCGGCGACGGCCCCGGCACCCTGAAGCTTCTGGAAGAGATCGGCAACGGCTCACCCCTCGGCCGCATCCTCGGCAACGGCGCCGCCTCCGTCGGCAAGGCCTACGGCATCACCCGCGTTCCGGTCGTCAAGGGCCAGGGCATCCCGGCATACGATCCCCGCACCGTCAAGGGTATCGGCGTTACCTACGCTACCTCGACCCAGGGCGCGGACCACACCGCCGGCTACGCCGTAGCCACCAACATCCTGAAAGTCGGCGGTTTCATCGACCCGCTGAAAAATGAAGGCCAGGTGGAACTCTCCCGTAACCTCCAGATCGCCACTGCCGCCATCGACTCCACCGGTCTCTGCCTCTTCGTCGCCTTCCCGGCTCTGGACATACCGGAGACCCTGGCAGCGATCATCGACATGCTCAACGCGAAGTACAACCTGACCCTGACCGGCGACGACGTGATCGCCCTCGGGAAATCCGTCCTGAAGACCGAGCACGCATTCAACAACGCTGCCGGCTTCACCAAGCAGGACGACCGTCTCCCCGAGTTCTTCAGCGAAGATCCTTGCGCTCCCCATAACCTCACCTGGACCATGTCCGATGAGGAAATCGACGAGTTCTGGAACTTCTAATATCTTCCTCCAACCCCCTCCCCTCTGTGGGAGGGGGCGAGGGGGAGGGGTCAAACAGGTAAAGTGGAGCATTTCATGCAAATCACCGTGAAACTCTTCGCCACTTTCCGCGAGGGGCGTTTTTCCGTCGAAGGGCGGGAGTACCCCGAGGGGACCCGCATCGCCGTAATCCTGAGTGAGCTTAATATCCCCGAGCAGCAGATCGGCATGATCATGGTCAACGCCAGGCATGCGGAACCCGATCAAGAATTGCACGATGGTGACACCCTGGCCATCTTTCCCCTCGTCGGAGGCGGGTAGCATGGAAGCTTTGCACGAATTCCTTCAGAGCAGCGCTATCGGCGACCTCCTTCCCTGGCCGGTCCAGATGGAGGCCGCGCAGAAGTTCGATGTTTCCTGCGGCAAAGTCGAAGATACGGCCCTGGAACTGGGGCTTCTTCCCTCCCGTTATCAACGAAACCGCCGGGCAATTTCCGTAAGCCAGCAACTCACCCTATTCCGGAGCAGGGTTGCCGTAATCGGCTGCGGGGGCCTTGGCGGTTATGTCATAGAAGAACTTGCCCGTCTCGGCGTCGGCACCATCGTCGCCATCGACCCCGACGTTTTCGAAGAGCACAACCTGAACCGCCAGATACTGTCGACCCCGGCCACGCTGGGGCGGCCCAAGTCCGAGGCCGCAGCCGCGCGGGTGGCGGAGATCAACCCTGCCGTGACCCTCATCCCGTTACAGGTTGCCTACTCCTCAGAAAACGGCGAGGAGCTCCTGAAGGGCTCCAATGTGATCGTGGATGCCCTCGATTCGATCCCGACCCGGCTCGCTCTGGCGGAAACCTGCACGGAACTGGGGATCCCCATGGTGCATGGCGCCATAGGCGGCTGGTACGGCCAGGTGGCGACCCAGTTTCCGGGGGATGATACGATAAAGAAGCTGTACAGCCGCTGGGTCGCTGGAAAAGGGGTGGAACAGGAACTGGGGAATCCCTCCTTTACACCGGCCCTCGTTGCCAGCATGGAGGTGGCCGAGGTCTGCAAGATCATCCTCGGCAGGGGCGCGACCCTGCGCCACCGGAAGATGGTGGTGAACCTGCTGGACATGGAGTTCGAAGAGGTGAAGTTCGAGCGCCTGCTGGAAGCGGTCACCGAGTAGTCATACGGTATACATGCTGGAACCACGGCGATTGCCGTGTTAAATACATAGAAATATTTCTCTCCGAGCCGCAAAGCCTAAAAGGATAATTCCTCATGGTGAGCGGCCAACGGGTTCTGCCGGAAACGGCAGCGCCTCCCTTTTGGAAAGGAGAAACCTGCAACGCCGGATCTTATCCTGTTTTGAAGGGGCCTTTTCCATATCGGAGAGGGCCCCTTTTTTATTGTTATCATCGCCAATTTACAGGAGTGGATTTAATGCGCATCTTGATCTGCATCGACGACACCGACAACCTGGAAAGCCGCGGCACCGGCGCCCTCGCCTCGCAGATGGCCGAGGAGCTGGAGGAAAACGGCTGGGGGAAAAGCAGTTTCATCACCCGGCACCAGCTCTTCGTGCATCCGGACATCCCCTACACCTCCCACAACAGCTCGATGTGCTTTGCAGCTGACATCGACGATATTTACCTGGAGTCTATAATCGGCTATGCCTCGGATTTCCTGGTTCGGGAGAGCGCCGTGGGCTCAGACCCCGGCCTCTGCGTTGTCACCCTGGACCGGCTGGAGAGCCCCGACCTGCTCATTGCCTTCGGCAGGAAGGCCAAGGAGTCGGTGCTCACGATGGAAGAGGCGTATGACCTGGCGGAGCACCTGGGAATCCACCTTTCCGATCATGGCGGCACCGGGCAGGGGATCATCGGCGCCCTGGCCGGTATCGGCCTCCGCCTGAGCGGCAACGACGGCCGTCTGAAAGGGGCTATCAAGATAAAGGCCTTGAATGGCATGACTTCCGTCGACGACATATGCGCCCTTCCCGAGGTGGACGAGGTGCGGAGCCTGTGCGGTGCTGAGGTCAAGGGGCCGGACGTGGTGAAGCTGGGGGAAAAGCCGAAGACTGTTCTTCTGGATGGGAAGTCGGTCTTCCTTGTGGTCCCGGCTGAAGGGGCCGCCGATGGGGTCCATTGGCAGTCATGCCCCAGGCAGCTGCTGAAAAAATACTGAACACCCCGGAGTTGCTCATGTGGCAGATCAACGCGTACGGTGAAAAAGAGTTCCTTGGAGGGAGCGAGGATTGGGGCGGCGCTGTCCTGGCTGCTGCGCAGTGTCATTTATTCCGCCCGGATGTGGAGGAAGAGATGGTCGCCGATGAGGTCATCTCCTGTTATAACTGCCGCTACCGGCGCTGGACCGCCGCGTCGTTCACGTGCAGCATGCATGAAAGGACGTCGGGGTGCTGAATAGCGCTCCGCGTTGCCTTGGCAGCACTTTGACGGAGAGTAACCTCGCAAAGCTTACCACCCCCAGCCCCTCCTAAAATAAGGAGGGGAGCAAACTCCCCCTCCTTGGTTAGGAGGGGGGTGGGGGGTGGTCGGTTGACTTTAGCAACTTTCTCCGAGCCGCACCGCCTACCGTGCATTGTTAAACATGGGCCTCAGCGCCCGATTTCAAAGGAGGAATGGAATTTTATGAAGTTGTCAGGGAGTCTTTTTTCTGCAGTTGTAATCGGTGCGATGACGGCTGTTTTTTCGCACCCCGCCCTTGCCGCCACGGAAGGGAGCTACGAACTTGGCGAGATCGTCGTCTCCGGCACCGGCGCCGGCGTCGAGGCATCGCAGACCGTACACGAGGTAACCGCCGAGGATATCAAGGCGCGCAACGCCCGCACCCTGGACGAGGCGCTCAATCTCCTCCCCGGCGTATCCATCCGGACCGCGGGCGAAGGGGTTCCCCGCATCGACATCAGGGGGTTCAAGACCCGGCACGTCCTGCTCCTTCTTGACGGCATCCCGATCAATTACGCGTTCGACCAGCAGTTCGACCCATCCATCATTCCCACGGAGAACATCGCCTCCATCAAGCTGACCACCGGTCCCAGCTCGGTTCTGTACGGCCAGGGGGGGCTCGGCGGCGTCATCAACATCATCACCAAAAAGGGGCAAAAGGGAGTCAGCGGCATGCTGGCCGGCGAGACCGGCGACCATCGCCCCTGGCTAGGCAAGGCCAGCGTTTCCGGCGGGAGCGAAAAGGCCGATTTCTTCGTGAGCGGCAGCGCCTATAAGAGGGACAATTATCCCCTTTCCCATGACTTTGCCCAGACCTCGGAGCAGCGGGGGGACTACCGGAACAACAGCGACAAGGAACGGAACTCCCTGTTTGCCAACGCCGGATTCGCGCCGACCAAGGACCTGACCCTGGGGCTCACCTTCAGTTACAACGAGGGGGAGTACGGTATCCCCTCCACCATCGTGAAGGCCCCCGGCGACACGTTCATTGCTAAGCCGAAATACCAGAGGGTGGACGACTTCCAGGGGTATGCTGCCCAGCTTGCCGCCAACTATGACATCCCCGGTCCGCTGGAGATGCGCTCCTGGGTCTTTTTCAACCAGCTGGACGAGCAGAAAAGCCAATACGACAACGCCAATTTCAACACGCTGAACCTGAAGGACGCCTTCCGGCAGAACAGCACCTCCACCAACTACGGTTACGCGCTGCAGTCGAAATACGACCTGGGCCGCGCCGGCGGGGTCACCCTGGGATTCAACTACGAGCGGGACCGGTGGGAGAGCGACGGCTTCATCAAGCCGACGAACACCACGACCCGAAGCCTGGCCGACACCAAGGCGTTCAACGTCTACTCCGTGGAGCTGGAGTACGAGTTTTCCCCGCTCGACAATCTCGGCGTCACCGCGGGCTACGGCCATCACTGGCAGGACAGGCTGGAGCGTGACGACAACGACTTCAGCGTCCAGACCGGGGTCCATTATGACCTCACCACAGGGACACGGCTCAAGGCGGCATTCCAGAGAAACATCCGCTTTCCATCCATCAGCCAGCTCTACGATACGGCGCCCGCCGGCAACCCGAACCTGAAGCCGGAACGCGCCTACCACTACCAGGCCGGGGTAGAGCAGAAGCTGCCGCTCAACAGCCGGATGAGCATTACCGGGTTCCGCACGGATGCCTATGACTTCATCGAGAAGGATTCGAGCAACGTTAACCAGAATTTCTCCAAGTACCGTTTCCACGGGATGGAGATCGAGGCGGAGACCCGCTTCGTGGAGCGGCTGCTGCTGCGGGCCGCATACTCCTTCCTGATCTCCGAGGACCGTACCGCGACCGAAGGAAAGGAAGAACTCCAGTACCGCCCCAAGGACAAGGCAACCCTGGAGGGGAGATATGACTTCGCCTGCGGATTCACCCCCTATGCGTCGGTGCAGTACGTGGCCAACCAGTATTACTACTCCAAGAGCGGGGCGGTGGTGAAGGCGCGGCTGAACGACTACGTCCTGGTGAACCTGAAGCTGAACCAGAAGCTGATGGACGGGAAGCTGAACCTCTACATCGGCGCCGACAACCTGTTCGACAAGAACTACGAGCAGAGCTACGCCCTGCCCCAGTCGGGACGCTTCATCTATGGCGGGGTGGAGTTCCGGATCTGATGACGGTGCGTGTAGCCGACCTCACATACACCTACCCCGGCGGGGCGAACCCCGCCCTTGCCGGGGTTTCATTCACACTCGGCCGGGGGGAATGCGTCTGCCTGACCGGACCCTCGGGGTGCGGAAAGTCGACGCTTCTCCTGGCCATGAAGGGGCTCCTGCGGGAGGGAGCAGTCACCGGCACCATTGAAATCCCCTCCCGATCCGGCGTCGGGATCGTCTTCCAGAACCCGGAGTCCCAGATCCTCTGCACGACCGTTGCCGAGGAGGTTGCCTTCGGGCCGGAAAACCTCTGCGTCGAGCCGGAGGAGATCGGCCGCAGGGTGGGGCGCTCCCTTTCCGCCGTCAGGCTCGGCGGGTGCGAATCGCGCAGTGTCGAGCGCTTTTCCGCCGGCCAGAAGCAGCGCCTGGCGATTGCGTCGGTGCTTTCCATGGAACCGCAGTGGCTCCTTCTGGATGAACCCACCTCCCAGCTCGACAGAAAGGGAAAACTGGAGTTGGCCGAGCTCCTTCTTTCCCTGAAGCGCCAGGGGTACGGCCTCCTTATCGCGGAGCACGACCTGGCGCCCGTTGCCGGCATAGCAGACCGTTACCTTCTCATGGAGGGGGGACGCATTGTTGCGGAATCTTCCCAGCCGCTCTTTTCTCGACTGCCGTTTCCCGTTCGCGATGCAGGAGCGCGGGGGAAGCGCTGCGGGGCATCTTCTACCCCGGCCGTCTCGGTAGTGCAGCTTTGTCTCACCTATCCGGAGACCGGTCTCGTCCTCGACGGCGTGGCCATGGAGATAGGGGAGGGGGAACTGGTCCATATCGCGGGGCATAACGGGGCAGGGAAGTCGTCGCTGCTGCGTTGCCTGGCCGGCCTGGAAACCCCTGATTCCGGAAGGGTGGAGATCGCTGGTGTTGCCGGTCCCTGTCCGGCGACCGTTCGGGGGAAGGTGGGCTATCTTTTCCAGAACCCGAGCCGGCAGCTCTTCGCGGATACGGTATTCGACGAGGTGGCGTTCTCGCTCAAGAGGTGCGGCCGTACCCCCGAGGAGGTCAACCGGGATGTGGCCGAGGCCCTGGAGCTGTGCGAGATTCCGCATCTTGCGGGGCGCGCGCCGCTTGCTCTCAGCTTCGGCGAGCAGCACCGGGTCGCCCTGGCAACGGTGCTGGCCCTCCGGCCATCGGTTCTTCTCCTCGACGAACCCTTTAGCGGGCTCGACATGGAGCAGCGCCTCCGGCTGCTCCGGATACTTTCCGGCCTTCCGGAGCGCTACGGCGCATCGGTCGTGATCGCCTCCCACGACGACCTGCCGGACATGGCTTGGGCGGACAGGGTCCTGGTCCTGAAGGAGGGAAGGATTGGCTGACGCATCCGGCAAGAGAAAGTTGAAGCGGACGAGCGACCATGCCTGCCAGTTCCGGGCCGTGGATTCCCCGGTCCACCGAATGGGCGCGGCATGGAAGCTGCTGCTGGGTTTTGCTCTCGGCGGCGCGGCGGTTGTGGCGCGGGAGCCGCTTTACCTCCTGTTGCTCCTTCTCCTCGTCATGTGGTATTACTTCGCGGCGCGGCTCACCGTCTTCGACCTGTGGCAGGATCTCCGGTTCTTCATGTTCCAGGCGGCAGTCGTGATCTTTCTCTACTGCGCCCGGCATGGCGTGGCGGAAGGGTTGCGGGGGGGAGTCGGGACTTCGCTCCAGATCATCCTCTTCTTCCTTCCGGGGGTCGTCCTTGTCCGAACCACCAGGACAACGGACATGATGAACGGCCTGCGGAGGGTCGTCCCATACCGGATATCCTTCCTGGTCTTTGTCAGCCTCAGGTTCATCCCGTTTTTCGCCAGGGAGCTGAAGGAGCTGACAGCGGCCCAGAGGCTCAGGGGCGCCCGCATCTCGCCGCGCGAGCTGATGGACCCCCGGAACTGGCGCGACCTGGTGGATTGTCTCCTCGTGCCACTTCTGGTGAGGGCACTCAAGACCGCCGACGAAGTGGCCCTGTCTGCCGAGGCGCGGGGGTTCGGGGCGCGGGAGGAGCGGACGCAATACATTCCCCCTCTCCCTCTGGGAGAGGGTCGGGGTGAGGGTGGGTTACGAAGAGAGAGAATTAAGGAGATATCTATATGACCACCAACGAATCAACCTTCCTCTGGCGCCGCTTCACCCTGCGGGAGGCCATTCTTCTCGGCTTCTGCGCTACCTTCGTGGTGCTGACCAGGGCCGGGCTGCGGCTTCATCTGCACCTTCCCGGCCATGTCATGTTCTTCACCATGTTCTTCCTGATCCTGGCCCGGGCATGGGTGCCGAAGGTGGGCGCCGCCGCCCTGGTGGGCCTGATCGCGAGCCTGGCCGGGATGCTGCTCGGCATGGGGAAGGGAGGGCCGCTTGTCCTGCTCAAGTTCCTTCTCCCGGCGCTCATCGTCGAGGCGGGCGCGTTTGTCTATCCCGTGTTTGCTGTCAGCTGGTGGGCCTGCGCAACAATCGGCGTCCTTGCCGCCGCGACCAGGGTGGCGGCGACTACCGGCGTGGAATGGTTCATTGGGATGGAGGAGGAGATAATCCTGGGGAAGGCGCTTCTTAACGCCGCTGCGACCGCCGGTTTCGGTGCCCTCGGCTCCCTTCTGGTGCCGCCGGTCGTGCGGCGCCTCCGGGCAAACGGGCTCATAAGCCATGGCCGGAAGGGGTAACGGGGAAAATCGGGAAGGCGGACGGGGCTCTGTAGCGCTCCCGCTTGCCGCGTCACTTTTGGGGCATCTTGTCCTTCTGGCCACGTTTGTCGCCATTGTGGACAGGGAGGAGCCGGAACTCCATAAAAACAAGGTGATTATGGTCGATTGCGTGCCCGGCGTCGGGCGCTCCGGGAAGCTCCACGAGAGTCCGGGCGGCGGGCGGTATTCTGCGAAGCCGGCATCCGCGTCCCCCTCGGCGCCAGTACCGCAACAGGATGCACCACCACCGCCGACACCAACTCCTTCTCCTGCCAGCCGGGCCGTGAATGCCGGGGAGGCGGAGCGCCTGCCGGCCATGGCCGCCACGGTCTCTCCCGTTGTCCCGCGTGGAGGAGGCGGGAGCACCGGGAATATAACGGCAGCAGTTACCCCGCCGGGTAGTGGTTCCGGGACAGCCGGCAGCGGGGCTCCTTCATTCCGTCCGGGCCAGGGCGCCGGAAGAGGGGCAACCGGGCTGGACGACTACCAGGCACATCTCAAGAAGCTCATCAAGGCGCGGAAGGAGTACCCCTTGATGGCCCGCAGGAGAATGATCGAGGGATGCTGCCTGCTCCGTTTCACTCTCCGGCGCAGTGGCGATCTGAAAAGTGTTTCCATCCTCCGCTCCAGCGGCAACGGTTTTCTGGACGAAGCCGCTGCCAGAGCGGTGACGTCGGTCGGAAGCTTCCCTCCCTTTCCGAGCGAATTCAGTGGCGAGGAAGGGGCGTTCACCGTATCACTCTCATTCACTTTGCGGAGGTAGGGGAAGCTTTGGGCGGGTTGACAATCCAACGCCCGGATTCATACTTGTTTTTGCCGTATACGCGCTGGAGTTTCACGCTCCCGATGTGTTAAAAAGATAAACGCATATATTCTCCGAGCCGCCACGCCTAAAAGAGAGATATCTCATGGCGCACGGCCAACGGGTGCCGCCGGAAACGGCAGCGCCTCCCTTCAGGAAAGGAGACCCGCAGATCCACCGCTCAAGGTGATAGGGGGCCTTTTCCGTTACGGGAGAGGCCCTTTTCTTATTTTACAGTGGAATGGAGGCATGAAATGGTAACGGTCACAAATGAACCGATCAATCCGTCCGAAGCATACGGCCTGATCGCAAAGAAGGTCTCCGGCTCAGTAGTCCTCCACTACGCCGTGGTCAAGGAAAACATGGGGGTCGAAAAGCTCACCACCTGCATCGACTACCGCTCCGAAGGGGACACCGAGGGAGAGCTGGCCAGGATTGCCGATGACCTGACGGCGAAGTGGAGCCTGGAGGACGTGCTTCTGGTCCGCCGCACCGGTTGCCTCGATGTGGGCGACATCATTTCGCTGGTGGCCGCCAGCTCTCCCAACAGCGAGGACGCATTCGAGGCGTGCAAATACGGCATCAGCCGGATGAAGAAGATGACTACCATCAAGAAGCAGGAGATGTATTCAAAATAGGAGGATCAAATGAAATTGATGAACAGGTTGCTGCTTTCCATTACCGCCCTCCTCGTCCTTTGCACCGCTGTTTCTGCCGAGGAGCGGCTGAAGATGTCCACCACCACCTCGACCCAGGACTCGGGACTTCTGAAGGTCCTCCTCCCGCCGTTCGAGCAGAAGAACAACTGCAAGGTGGACGTGATCGCGGTCGGCACCGGCCAGTCCCTCAAAATCGGCGAGGCCGGGGACGTGGACGTGGTCTTCGTCCATGCCCGCAAGCTGGAGGACAAGTTCGTTGCCGACGGCTTCGGTGTGAACCGCAAGGACGTGATGTACAACGACTTCGTGGTCATCGGCCCGAAAAACGACCCGGCCGGCATCGCCAAGGCAAAGACCGCCGCCGAGGCCCTGAAGATGATCGCAGCCAAGGCTTCCACCTTCATCTCCCGTGGCGACAAGTCCGGGACCCACATCAAGGAGAAGGAGCTGTGGCAGGCGGCCGGCGTGGAGCCGAAGGGTGCATGGTATGTGGAGGCAGGGCAGGGGATGGGCCCGGTCATCACCATGGCCACCGAGCGGCAGGGGTACACCTTGGCTGACCGGGGAACCTACAACGCCTTCAAGGGCGCCAAGACCGATCTCGCGATACTCTTCCAGGGCGAGAAGGGGCTCTTCAACCCGTACGGTATCATCGCCGTCAACCCGAAGAAGCATGCCCACGTGAAGTACGACCTGGCCATGAAGTTCATCGACTACGTCACCGGCCCCGAGGGGCAGAAGATCATCGCCGAGTACAAGCAGCACGGCGAGCCGGTGTTTTTTATTTACAAGAAGTAATGCCCGTATTTCTCCCCTCCCCTGGCGGGAGGGTGAGGGTGAGGGAGGTAGGGGCGAACCTATGTGTTCGCCCTGACAGCGGGCAGACACACAGGTCTGCCCCTACAAAACCATTGTCGCCCCCACCCTTTATGCCCTTCGGGTACGTCAAGGGGGAGGGGAATTTGTTTCCCGCTTCCCGAGGTTTCAATGGATTTCTTCACCGAATCATTCCACACCGCCCTCGACCTCATCGCGGCCCGCGACCCTGACGTGGTCAGCGCGGTGACCGTGTCGATCGTCGTTTCCCTCTGGTCCACGCTCTTTGCCGCGCTCGCCGGGATCCCGGCCGGCGTGGCGCTGGGGGTGTCCGAGTTTCCGGGGAAGCGCTGGGCCGTGACGCTTCTCAACACGCTCATGGCTCTGCCGACGGTGGTGGTGGGGCTCTTCGTCTACAGCATCATCAGCCGCCAGGGGCCGCTCGGCGGGATGGGGCTCCTCTTTACCCCTTCGGCCATGGTCATCGGCCAGACGGTTCTTGCCGTGCCGATAATGGCCAATTTCACCTTGAGCGCCATCAAGGGGGCCGACCCGCGCATCATCCCCACGGCCCTGACGCTGGGGGCCGGGCCATTCGCCAGCGTGCGCCGGCTGGTGATCGAGCTCCGCTTCGGCATCATGGCCGCGGTCATCGCCGGATTCGGCCGGGTCATTGCCGAGGTGGGGGTCGCCATGATGCTCGGCGGGAACATCCGGGGGTACACCCGGACCATGACCACGGCCATCGCCATGGAGACCGGCAAGGGTGAGTTCGCCCTGGGGCTCGCACTTGGGCTTATCCTGATGACGGTGGCGCTGATCGTTAACTTGTTTCTCAACTTTTTGCAGCAGAGGTAACCGTTCATGGAGACTCTCTACCGCCTGAGCAATATCCGCAAATCCTATGGCCAGCGCACGGTGCTCGCCATCAATGAACTTGTCCTGCGGCCCGGGACGCTGTACACTCTTACCGGGGCCAACGGATCGGGGAAGAGCACCCTGCTCTCCATCCTGGCATTTCTGTCTCCTCCCGCTTCGGGGGAGCTTTTCTTCGGCGGAGCGCCGGTCCGCTGGAATAACGCCGCGCTCCTGCCGCTGCGCCGGGCGGTGACCCTTCTGCACCAGTCACCTTACCTGTTCAACGGGAGTGTATTCTCCAATGTCGCCTACGGCCTGAAGCTGCGGGCGATTCGCGGGGACGAACAGCACCGCCGCGTGGAGGAAGCGCTTATGATGGTGGGTCTTGCCGGTTTCGAGCATCGACGGGCCAGGGAACTCTCCGGCGGCGAGGCCCAGCGGGTGGCCATGGCCAGGGCGCTTGCCCTCGGGCCGCGCGTCCTGCTCCTGGACGAGCCCTTCGCCAATGTGGATAGGGACACCTCCGCCCTGCTGGAAGAACTGGTCGTCTCCCTCCCCGGCCGGGGGACCACGGTAATCATGACCACGCACGACCCGGAGCATCCCGACCGTCTCGGGGGCGAGCTGATCCACCTCGTTGCCGGGGAATTGGCCGGGCCGCTTCCCGCGGCTGCGTAGTAGCGTTTAAGGATTTTCGAACCATGCCAACCTTTGAAGAAGCCAGAAAAATCATCCTGGACAGCGTATCCCCCCTTGGGGTCGAGCGGGTATCGCTTCTCGACGCCGTCGGGAGGGTGATCGCCGAAGATATCACGGCCCCTTGGGACATGCCGCTCTGCGACAACTCGGCCATGGACGGCTTTGCCGTACGCGCGGCCGACTGCGCCGCTATCCCCGCCACCTTGCGGGTGACCGGCTACATCCCGGCGGGGGGCGAAGTTGCCGGTTCGGTGGAGCCGGGATGCGCCATCAGGATCATGACCGGAGCGCCTGTCCCTCCCGGCTGCGACGCCATTGTCCCCATCGAGGAGACCGACGGCGGCGCCGGGGAAACCGTGACGGTAATGGGGCCGGTGGAACTCCGCCAGCATATCCGCTTCCGGGGCGCGGACGTGTCTGCCGGTGATCTGGTGATCCAGGCCGGCACCATCATCCGGCCGCCGGAAGTGAGCATGCTCGCCTCCTTTGGCAAGGCGATCGTGCCGGTATTCCGCAGGGCGCGGGTGGCGGTCCTCTCCACCGGCGACGAGCTGATGGAGCTGGGGGAAACCCCGCTTCCGGGGAAGATAGTCAACTCCAACGCCCTGTCGCTGGCCGCATCCCTGAAGGAACTGGGCGCCGAACCGGTAATCCTCGGGATTGCCAGGGACAACCGGGAGAGCCACATGGAAAAGATGGCGGAAGGGTTGAAGTGCGATGCCCTCATCACCTCAGCCGGCGTCTCCGCCGGGGACCGGGACTTCGTGCGCGAGGTCCTGGCCGAGCTGGGGGTGGAGCAGCGCTTCTGGAAGGTGGACATCAAGCCGGGGGGGCCGACCGCCTTCGGCGTGTACGGCAACAGGCCGGTCTTCTCCCTCCCCGGCAACCCGGTTTCCACCATGGTCACTTTCGAGGAATTCGTCAAACCCGCGCTCCTCAGGATGATGGGGCACAGGCGGGTGATCAGGTCCTTCGTGAAGGGTATTCTCAAGGAGGACGTCCGGAAGAAGGCGGGTAAGCTCAATTTTATCCGGGTCAGCATCACGGTAGAGAACGGGCGATACGTGGCATCCACATCAGGCAACCAGCACACCGCCATGCTCAGGACCATGGTCCGGGCCAACGCCCTTGCGGTTTTGCCGCGGGAGACGTCGTTCGTCCCCGCCGGGACAGAGGTGGACCTCCACCTGCTCGGGAGCGACGTGGAGATGATGGAGTTCTAAAACTGTGAAGAGTGAATGGTGAAAGGTGAAAGCCGAAAACATGGAGCTTCTCTTTTTACACCATTCACAATTCACAATTCACCATTCACGAGGTTTCCAATGTTCAACCATTTCGACACAAAGGGCGACGCCATCATGGTGGACGTCAGCCAGAAACAGCCCACCATGCGGACCGCGATTGCGACCGCCACGGTCCGGATGAAACCGGAGACCCTGGCCATGGTGGAGGAGGGGAGGGCCGCCAAGGGTGATGTCCTGGCCGTTGCCCGCCTGGCAGGGATAGCCGCGGCCAAGAAGACGCCGGAACTGATCCCCCTCTCTCACCCACTGGCTATCCATCATGTGGCGATCGAGTTTGCGACCGACCCCGCCGCCGGCATCGTCACGATCGAGGCGACCGTCAGGGCCTTCGAGCGGACCGGCGTCGAGATGGAAGCCATGACCGCTGCCTCCGTGGCGGCCCTCGCGGTTTATGACATGTGCAAGGGTGTGGACAAGGGGATTGTCATCGGCGAGGTCGCTCTTCTCTACAAGGAGGGTGGCAAGAGCGGCGTTTTCCGGCGGGAGGAATGACGGTAGGGGCGCACCTGCGTGTGCGCCCTTGCCTGAAGAATGTAAACCGGGCAGACACACGGGTCTGCCCCTACCATGCAAGGAAATTCAATCATGAAAGCAGCAATTCTGACATTGAGCGACAAGGGGAGTCGCGGCGAACGGGCCGACGCGAGCGGACCCGCCCTGGAAAAGTGGCTGGCGGAGCGGGGTGTGGAAACCGCCCGGACCGACATCATCCCGGACGAGGCGGAGCTTATCTCTGAGCGGCTCGTGGAATGGGCCGATTCCGGGCTCTACGACCTCATCCTTACCACCGGCGGCACCGGCGTCTCCCCCCGTGACGTCACCCCCGACGCCACGGAACGGGTAGTGGAACGGGTCATTCCCGGCTTCGGCGAAATGATGCGGATGAAGAGCATGGCCAAGACCCCCCACGCCATGATCTCCCGCGCCATCGCCGGAATCAGGGGGAGGAGTCTCATAATCAACCTGCCCGGCAGCCCCAAAGGGGCAGTGGAAAACCTGGAAGCGGTTTGGCCGGCTGTCCCACATGCCGTGGCCAAGCTCCAGGGGGACCAGGCGGAGTGTGCTCAGTAGCGTACGAGGACACCGATGATAAAAAGAAAAAGGGTTGCGGCATTACGGCACCCAGCCCATACGTTCAGAGTCATTTACATTTGCAATTATTACAGTCCTCTTTTGCTTTCATAAATGGGGCGAGAATATGGGTGAACATTAGTGATGCAAGTACTCCTCCTGTGATTGGTCCAAGGACATAGACGGTCAGAAAACCGTATTGCTTATCTGGCAAGGCGGCACTACTCCAACCTGCAAGAATGGCGAACAATCTCGGCGATAAATCACGAGCGGGATTGAGGCCAGCCTGAGTAAGGGGTGCTATGACTGAGATTATGGCTGTGACGGCCAGCCCAACAAAGAGCGGCGCAAGGGCATCATCCGGTCTTCCGAGGTTGCAGCCGTCGGTGAGGGCAAATATCAAAAATACGAGGACAAAGGTACCGCAAGCTTCAGCAAGAAACGCCGAAAGGGTTGAGACCGACGCAAATGGTCCCGCGCCCGGATTGGGATAGAATTCGCCAAATATCATTGCCGTTTTGACTGACGACGGAGAGCCGCGTAGAATGCCGTGAAGAGCCTCATACTGGATGATTGAGTCGGAAAACAGGAGATAGAGCATAATGGCAGCGAAAAACGCGCCTACAAACTGCGCAATAATATAACCGGGCAATTTCGACAGAGCCATCCTTCCACCGACTACCATTGCAACACTGACGGCGGGATTCAGGTGGGCGCAGGAAAGATGGCGTGTTGCGTAAATTGATAGACTCACGCCAATCCCCCAAAGAATTGCCACCTGAAAAAGCCCCACATGGGCTGAGAACAGTACTGTTGCGGCAACCGAACCGCAGCCGAAAAAGACCAGCATAAACGTGCCGATTAATTCTCCAATAAAATCGTGAAGGTTAACCAGCTGTTGCGCTTTGTATATTTTATCATTGTCCATAGCCTCTGCTCACCGGGCGTTTTTCAGGTCATTCGCATTCCAGTCGTAGTCCAGGTATTCGACATGCAGGTTTCCGCGTCCCATGCTCTCCCTATCTTCCGGGAGAACATAAGGCTTGATGAAGGAGAGCGCCCCTCCGCCCAGCGCATCAAAGTGTTTTTTGTCGAACTTGAATATCTGGGATAGATAGACGGTTCCCCGTTGCGTGTCGACTTTCAGTCCCTTTCGTTGATCAGCCAGTAGTCGCCTCCCTTGTTCTTCCAGCTGCCTATAGAGATTGGTGGCCCGGTACGGCACGGGAAGGATGTCGGCGCAGCTCACCGAAGCGCAGTTGATGCCGAAGTGAATCCGAAGGTCCCGATACGTGTCCAGGAGGATGGAGTTCTCGATTTCTCCCAAGGAGTATTCACGCCCACCAACTGTGATCGCCTTCCGGTCCCATGGTAGCCCCAGCCAGTTGATCTTCCTGCTCCTGATGCTGTCAACCGGGTAGTGGTCGACAATGGTCTTGAGTGCGCCTATGTTGTAGACGTTGACCCAGAAGGCGATTTTCTCTTCCCGGCTTTTCAGGACAGCGGGGTCGAAGGAGGCAAGACCTTTGAGGAGGAGGCTGTATGACGAATCGGGATTTTTAGCCTCACGGACGATGGCGGCATAATCAACGGCATTGACCGCGATCCCGTCGATTTTCACTCCCGATCTCACGTGCCGCTTCAGGAGCGCCTCGTAACGGGTATAGTTGAAATCAGCTCCCAGTGCCGTTACCGGAACAATGAGCAGCAGACAAATGAAAATTTTTGCCAGGCTTTTCAAGGGTTTCTCCTTTTAGATGATCAGACCTTCTTCTCCAGGGCCTTCCGGGCAATCCGCGTCACGTACACCGTTACCGCGACCGTGGCCAGCAACCCGACCACATACAGAGCCCACTCGACGGGAGTGCGAGAGTGCCGTCCGGCCCCGAGCGTGGCAATATCACCTGCCAGTGAACCGATGTAAACATACATCACCGTACCGGGAATCATCCCGATCCACGAGGCGAAAAAGTAGTCCCGCAGGGAAACCTTAGTCAGCCCGAACGCATAGTTCAGGAGGTTGAAGGGAAAGACCGGAGAAAGTCGCGTGAGCCCCACAATCTTCCACCCCTCTCTCGCCACCGCCTCGTCAATGGCTTTGAACCTTTGGTTCCCCTCGATCTTTTTTGCCACCCAGTCTCTGGCCAGGTACCTTCCCGCCAGAAAGGCGCAAGTAGCTCCTAATGTTGCGGCTATCGAGACAATGGCTGCTCCCTTGACAACGCCGAATATTACGCCGGCACCCAGGGTCAGAATCGAGCCTGGGATGAAAAGCACACAGGCGAGAATGTAGATGGCAATGAAGATTATCGGTCCCCATATGCCGAGGTCGGCAATCCATTTAAGGGCGCTTTTCAAGAGTTCCTGGACGTTAAAGTACTTGGCCGTGGCCAGTAAAATAACAACGATGACCACTGCCAAGAGCAGCTTGAGCCTCGATCCGTTACTCTTTGAGAACGACTTTTCCTTCATGCGATTTTTTCTCCGAACTGGATGTTCAACAGCAGGCCCCGCCACTGCATGGGTCTCCCTCCCTGTCCTTTGCGGCAGCGGGCGCGCAGGCGAACGGTCCGAAGTGGGCCGTGCGGTCACCTGTTACTCGAAAGTGCCTGGCGAATCGAGTCTCGCCGACCATTGCGGCGGTGTTTCCGCAGACCAGCATCGGCTTGCCGGCAATGAAAAGGTGGTGATCGTCGAGTGGGAAGCTGTGCGGCATTCCGGTGATGGTGCCGAGATACGTCGCGGTCTGGCCGTAGTCCTCACAGATGTCCTCCATGCTCGCCAGTTTGAAGGCGCGAACGGTCATGGAGTAGAAGTCGATCATCCCCGCCTTTGCTTCGACCTCCGGGTTGCCGAGGGTTATCCCCCTCTTGGAGACAACCCGGTAATCGGGGCAGCCGAGCTTTGCCAGGAGCCTTCGGAAGTCTTCAATGTAAAGCGCCCCGCTGAGGCACTCGCCGTAGAGGACAGGGTCGTTTCGCAGCTCTGCCGGAATTCTTCTCCCTGAAAAGACGTCGGAGAAATAGATCTCGCCACCGGGCTTGAGGACTCGGAAGATTTCGGCAAAAACCCGTTCCTTGTCAGGGGACAGGTTGATCACGCAGTTGGAGATCACCAGGTCTACCGAATTGTCCTTGATGTCTATGGCGGCAAGGTCCTCGATGTACCCCTGCCGGAAATCCACATTGGGCCTTGCGAATCCGAACCTCTCCATCTGGGAGTCCTGGTGGCGGCGGGCCACGTCCAGCTGCTCGTCGGTCATGTCGACGCCGATGACGAAGCCGTCCCCTCCCACCAGGCGCGAGGCGAGGTAGACATCGCGGCCTGTGCCGCAACCGAGGTCAAGCACCGTACACCCTTCGATGGCGGGCGGGATCGGAGAGCCGCAGCCGTAGAACTTTTCCAGGATTTCATCGTCTACGAGGGAGAGGATCTCGCGGTGGTGTGGCGGGAGAGATTCTGTGGAGCAACAGGCGCTCGTTTTCAGGTCCTTTGATCCGGTGAGGATCTTCCCGTAGTACTCTTTTACGTTTTGCAGCGTGGTTATGCCCGTTTCCAAAGAAAACCTCCTGTTGGTCTATCGTGATCAGCGGTTAAGGTGCCAGTCGTAATACTTCCATTCGATCCTTGCAGTTGTCCCATTGGCAATGAGAAAATCCTTGCCATTTCCCTGATCCAGGTAGCGGAGCAGGGTTTCTACAATCCCCCTGTGCCCCCCGAAGTCGGGGTTATACCATCGAAAGATGGGTGAGAGTTGCAGGAGGTTCCGCTCCGGCAGGATCTCCACCTCTGGGCCGTTGATGAAGCCTGCCGCCGCGATATCCAATTGCTGCTCGATCCGCTCCGGGGTATAGAAGTTGATGGGGGGACAGGAGGAACTGCCGCAGACGAGGGTGAAATGGATGCGCGGGTCGGGAGGGGTTATGATATGGGCCAGCCTGGGATCAGATCCCGAGAAGGGGCGAAACAGCTTGAGGAATGGGCGACGGTTTCCCCGCAAGATGCCGTGCTCGATTTCGTCTGGAGTGAAGACCATTCCTCCGATCTCGTAACCGATCCGACGGAAGAAGCGTGGCGCCTCCTTGACGGTTTCCCGTATCCCCAGTTCGATTATGCCGTGGATGACCAGGGTGTTGTACAGGTTGACCCAGAAGGCGAGCCTCTCCTCGCGGCTGCCGAGTCGTGACAGGTCGTATTCGCGCAGAAACCGGGAGCATTCCGCATATTGCCGGTACGCGTCGGAGCCCCGCATTGCCCCGTAGTCGACCCGACCCCGTTCGAGATCGTAGAATTCCCCCTTGAGCCGGTTTATGTCGCTGCGCAGATGGGCGGCGATCTCCATCTCCGGTTTCGTTTCGGGAAAGGGGCCGCTGTTGAGGATAATTGTTCCACCCATGGTTTTTCTCCATGTTTCGGGGTGTTCAGATGCCGTGAAAATCGACGACCATGGCAGTGCAGTCGTCCAGAGGCGGCTCGGCCGCCCCGAATGCCCGTAGCGCCTGGAACAGTTCGTCGAGGAATGTCGCATAGTCCTCGGCCCCGGTCATGAGAAGTTCGCGGAGCCGGTCGACACCGAACAGCTCCCCCCGGCTGTTGCTTGCCTCGGTAACGCCGTCCGTATAGAGGAGCAGGCGATCTCCTCGCTCGAAGCGGAACGTTGCCATTTCCATGTCGGGTGCCTCGAAGTAACCGACCGGCGGGGCAGTCGTCTCCAGCGGGATTATGGTTTTACCGCGTACCACCAGCGGGGGAACATGGCCGGCGTTGACATACTGCATCATGAGCATTTCCGGATTGATGATGCTGAAGAACAGAGTGGAGGAGAAATAGTGGTCGTAACGCTGGCTCCGCTTGGAAAACGCCACCAGGAAATCGTTAACCTGGCGGACGAGACCCAGCGGGTCGCATTCACCCTGCGTGGCCCGGTGGATGAAGCCGTAGATGAGGGACATGACGACGGACGCATAAAGGCCATGGCCCGTCACATCGCCGATAAGGAACGTCTGGCACTGGTCCGGCATAGTGATAAAGTCGAAGTAGTCGCCGCCGAGCCCCCGCGCCATGCGGTTCTTGATGCCGATGCAGCACCAGTCGCAGACCGGCGAGCTTTTGGGGAAGAGAAGCTGCTGGACCTCGGCGGCGAGGTCCAGCTCACCGCTCCCTTTAAATGGATCATTCTTCCCCTGATCGATCTCGGCAGAGCTCATCCGCTCCTCCCATTTATTATCATTCTACCGTCAGAAATCGATTTCCACCTGCAGGGAGTCGAGAAACTTGTTGAAAGAGGTAAAGAGCTCCATGACGCCAAGCGCCTCCACTATCTCGGCATCCGTTGCTCCGGCCCGGCGGAGGAAGTCGAATTCGCCGTCCGGAATCCTGAGCGGCGCGGAATTCGCGCTTCGTGCGAAACCGATGAGCGCCTTTTCCTTTTCGCTGAAGTCGGCCAGTTCGATGTTCTGCTCAATAAGGCTTATCTCCGCATCGGAAACACCTATGGCCTTCAGCGCCCCGGTATGGGCAGCCACACAGTAGGCGCAGCCGTTATCCCGTGAGACCAGCACGGCGATGGTCTGCTTCACCTTGGGGCTCAGAGCCCCCTCCATCATCACCGCCTTGACCTTGTTCCAGTTGGCCCTCAGCAGGGGGAGATGGTGGGCATAGGTCTTGAAAAGGTTCGGCACCATCCCGAACGCCCCCTCGATCTCCCTGAAAATCACTTGCACATCTTCAGGGACTTCTACCGGTTTTTTTGTGTCTATTCGCGGCATCCTTGTTCTCCCTTCGTTTACGGCGATTGTAAAGTCAGACAGTTTTCATATGCAGGAACGTCCGCACGGTATCGAGACATTTCTTCATCGATTCTTCGTTCTTCTTGAGGCGCGAGAGCATGATCCCTCCCTCGATGGTGGCCACAATGTGCAAAGCCAGCTCAGTTGCGGGAATGTCTGTCCTCACTTGCCCTGCATCCTGCGCGGCGGACACGGTACGACGAATCAACTCGATCCATTCGTCGAATACCCGCTCAATGATCGCCGCAAAACGACTGTCCGTATCGCTGAATTCGATTGCCGTGTTGCCGAATATGCAGCCGCCAATGAAGCCGGCAGCCAGGTGTTTCTCGACAGCCAATCGAAAGAAGTTCTCAAGGCATGCTCCCGGTGAATCTCCGGAAAGGGCGGAGTCGAGAAACAACAGAAAATCCGCTCGCGCCTTTTCCAGGATGGCGAGGCCCAAGGCATCCTTATCCGGGAAGTGAAAATAGATACCCCCCTTTTGCATCCCCGTTGCCGAGATTATCTCCTGAATGGTCGTTGCGCCGAACCCTTTGCGGTTGACGATCGCGGTGGCAATTTTAATTATTTTTCGTCTGGCGAGCTCACCTTTTGCTGTCATCTTTATATCTCCAAAACCGACCATGCGGTCTGTTTACTATAGCTACTAAGGTTCATTTGTCAAGGGAAGGCGAAAGGAGGTCATAAAACATCGATCAGAAGTCGTGGCACATTCTCAGGCCAGACTGTGTTGACCGGGATGTGGGTGCCGGTCTCGAATCCGCCCGGCACGGAAAGGCGAGGCATGATCTGGATATGAACGTGGTAGAAGGGAACGTTGATCATAGGATGGGGTGCGCAGTGGATGAAGTAGTTGAAGTCAGGGTTGTTCAGTTTAGCGATGTAAGCGCCTAGAACCCTTTTGAGGGCGATTGAGAGATCCTCTATCTCACTGACGAGGATCTCCTCGTAGCAGGCGAAGTGTCGTTTTGCAACGATCCATATTTCGTAGGGAGTGCTGGCGGCGAAAGGAGAAAGGACGATCCAGTGGGCAGTCTCAATGACGATCCTCTCCCGCGCAGTCAGTTCATGCTCCGCAATTGTGCAGAGCGCACAGGCTCCGTAATCGTCGAAATACTTGTCCTGCACATGCATGGCGTTCCTGATGAAAGCAGGAACAATACGGCTGCCGACAATCTGCGAATGGGCATGCGCTTGTGAGGCTCCGGCCCGCGCCCCTTGGTTCTTGTACATTATGGTGACGAGATTATTGGGATTTTTCTTCAGGGTCAGGCACGCCATCTGGTAACTGACCAGAGTGCTGCGAATCTCTTCTAAACTCTTAGCTCCAAGAGGCGTATTGTGGCTCCTTCCTTCGAGGACAAGAAAATGGCTGCCGCATCCTTCGTAGTAGGTATAGATGCCGCGCTTTTTGAATGGTTCAGGATTTACAGGGCAGGTGACAAAATCACCGAACAGCTTGTACTTGTTGTTGATGGTCCTGGTGAGCCAAGCGCCGTTTTCATCCGTTATCTCATCGATGATTTCCAGGGGAAACCGCTCCTCATTGCCTGGGCAGAACGGGCACGTCGGGTCGTGCTCAGGAAGCGGATCCGCTTCCAATTTCTGCTGGAGCCCAATCCCTCGCGGCTTTTCTCCTCGCTCCGGGGCAATGACCGTCCAGTTCCCTGTCAGCAGGTTCTGCCTCAGTTCCGACATGTTAGCTCCCCCGTCTTTTCTAGCAATTTGACTTTTGAAAATTATAGTCGTTTAAAAGTCCGGAGCAACTTGCCGTTGATTTGCGAATTTGTCCTGACCTTGTAACATGGAACAAATGATTTAAGGAGCATGAAGCTGCGAAGTTTTGGGGATCAGGTTTAGTGCCGTGTTAAAGAGGTATGCCGGAATGCTAATCCGCTTTCTTGACAAACTTGGCTCCGTAGGTGCAATGCTGGCCGCTGCCGCCTGTCCCATATGTTTCCCGCTCCTTGCCGCAGCCGGGTCGGTGGTCGGCTTCGGTGCGCTGCATCCGTACGAAGGTAAGTTTCTCTATCTCTACCAGCTCTTCATTCTCGTCGCTTTGGTCGGGCTCGTACTATCTTTCCGGCGTCACCGCAAAGCCGCGCCGCTTGTCACAGGCATCCTGAGCGCAGTGCTCATTTTCTACGCCTTTCACATCCGCTTCAACGAGATGTTGAACTACCTGGGGCTTGTCGGGCTGCTCGGCGCATCGGCTTTGAACTATCTTGAGAACAGGCGTTGTACCAGGTGCAAAATGGGTGAAACCATGAAGCTAACATCTACGATTACCTGCCCCGTTTGCGGTTTTCAGAAAGAGGAAAACATGCCGACCGATGCCTGCCAGTTCTTCTATGAGTGCACGCAATGCAAGACAGTATTGCGCCCCAAGCCGGGGGAATGTTGCGTATTCTGTTCCTACGGGACGGAGAAGTGTCCTTCGATACAGTAATTTGACAGTCGGCTTTTCCCCTTTAAGATTGAATCAATATCGACATTCTCGGTTGAGGAGGCTGCACCATGAATAAGACTTCTGGATGATTCCCAAGGGGGACAAGCTGGAGGTGATCGACACCAAGATCCACAAGGTGAACGGCGAGCCCCGCTATACCTATGAAGGTACCGAAATCAAGGAAATCAAGTAATCATCGGAGCACCTGTGCTCCCGGCTTTTAAAGCCCCCTTGTACGGGGGCTTTTTTGTAGTGTCGATTCAACCACCGCAATCATAGGAGGCCAGACGATGAACCGATTGATGATCACCCTGGCGGCAATGGTGCTGCTCGCCGTACCAGGATGGGCGGGAGCCCAGGAGAAGTGCCTTACCTGCCACGAGGGGATCGAGAGGATAGCCGACGGGCCGGTGATGGGAAGTCTTTCCTGTACCGGCTGTCACCGAGGGAATGCTGACGCTGCGGACAAACAGCAGGCCCATGCCGGCATGTACGCAAACCCGAGCGACCTGCGGGTAGCGGCCAAGACCTGCGGCACCTGCCACCCGAAGGACTTGGAGAACGCCATGAAGTCGCTCCACGCCACTAGCGCCGGCAAGATCAGCGGCACCCGCTACGCCTGGGGAGCCCAGGGGCGCGAGGGAATCTACGCCAACCAGCCGGTCGAGAACCCCGGAGCGAAGAAGGGGGTGAAGGCCCTCAAGGGGCTTCCGTCCTACGACCCGAAAAAGCCGGAGGGGTCTGAAAATTCCCCATCCGACGACTATCTGCGCAACCAGTGCCTCCGCTGTCATCTCTGGACCGCTGGTAATCCCCAGGACGGCGACTACCGGGCGAGCGGATGCGCCGCCTGCCATGTCCTTTACTCCGATGCCGGCACTTACGAGGGGAACGACAAGGCGATCCCGAAGGGAACGAAGGACCGCCCCCGCTTCCACCGGATCACCAACAAGATTCCGGTCAGCCAGTGCTTACACTGCCACAACCGGGGCGGTCGAACCGGGGTGAGCTACATCGGCGACATGGAAAGCGACGGTTACGGCACCCCCTACACCGCCAGCGGCGGCAAGCAGGGCAAACTTCATGGCAAGAACTACAACCATATCTCTGCCGATGTCCACTATGACAAGGGGCTTGCGTGCATTGATTGCCACACCAAACAGGACCTTCATGGTGACGGCAACATTTACGAGAAGCGGGAGCAGGCGGTGGAGGTCCGCTGCGAGGACTGCCACGGCACCATGAAGAAGCGCTCCAATTTGAAGACTTCCTGGGGTAACACCTTCCCGAACCTGAAGAAGGAGGGGAAGAAGGTGGTCATGACAGCCAAAGTGACCGGCAAGAAACATCTGGTGCCCCAAATAGCCGACATCTCCTTCAAGTCCGAAGGGTATGCCGCCATGGTAGCGATTCCTACCCACATGAACAAGGTTGAGTGCTACGGCTGCCACGCCAAATGGGCGCCCCAGTGCTATGGCTGCCACGCCAGGCAGAACGTCGGCAAGTCCGGCGGCGACTGGCTGAACGACAAGCAGAGCGACGACCCGAGCAAGGCGGGGACCAAGGCGAACCGGCAGGGCACCGCCTATGACTGGGACGAGTCCCGCTCCTACCTGCGCTGGGAGACCCCGGTCCTCGGCATCAACTCCAGGGGGAAGGTGAGCCCCTTCATCCCCGGCTGCCAGGCGGTCTTCACCCAGGTGGAGGGTGAAAAGGGGATCGTCAACAACAAGGTCTACACCACCAAGGACGGCACGAGCGGCATCGGCACCAACCCGATTCAGCCTCACACTGTCACCAGGGAGTCCCGCAGCTGCGCCGACTGCCACATGAACACGAAGGCGCTGGGCCTCGGTTCTGGTATCTACGACACCAGGAAGAACGGCCTCCCCATCGAATTCGAGTTGGAGCGAATCGTGGACGAGAGCGGCAAGCAGCTCCAGCAGACCGCCCACGAGGGAGCCCGCCCCTTTAACAAGGCGGAACTGAACAGAATGGATCGTTCCGGCACCTGCATTTCCTGCCACGGTGCCGATCCAAAGGTCTGGAAGAAAGCTAAAGGAAAAGCCAAGGCACCGACCGACGAGTTACACCGCAAGGCAATTGGGGCAATTCTGAAGAAGGCAGCTGGCAAGTAGAATCTTGAAAATGCTGTGAACGGGGGGCGTCTTGTGCGCCCCCCTCCGGCTTCCGACCAGTGATCCGAAGGTGTTTGCAGATCAGATCCGGAAGGTGGAAATGTTGGCCGAATAACACATTCAAGTCATCGGAGGGCAAGTGTGAGACAATTAGTAGCAGCGATAATTTCTGCGATCATTTTGACCGCAGGCCTTTGTCTGGCAGCGGATCAGCCGGAAGCCGTAAAAAATCTGGACATATCCGGCCTCCCTTTCCTTGGCCCTGAGAATGCGCCGGTAACCATCGTGGTCTTTACCGACTATCTCTGACCTGCCTGCAAGCGGCTTGAGCCGATACTTCAGCAGGTGCTGGAGAAGTACACAGGTAAGGTAAAACTGGCCCACAAGAATTTCCCGCACCACGATTTTTCAAGGGAGGCGGCCACTACTGCTCTCGCGGCGGAAGAACAGGGGAAGTTCTGGGAGATTCATGCGAAGTTCTTCGAGAATCAAAGCGTTCTCAACGCGCAGAAGGTCAGTGTGATCGCCAGAGAGTTGAAGCTGGACATGAAAAAATTGGAGAGGAAGATCCAGGACCCGGCAATCGAGGAACTCATTGACAGGGATATGGACGATGGCAGACAGCTCGGCATTCTGGGAACTCCGACCGTCTACATCAACGGAAAGCTCCTCATGGACCACAGCCTGCAAGGGTTCGAGACGGCGATCGCAACGGTGCTGTTGAAATGAGAGTACCTGCGACGACTTTAGAAGAAGTATTCCCGCTTCGGTGGCTGGTAATCACCATCGTAGAAATAACCTTATCCGTACGCATTGCTTTCTATCTTACCTTCGGTTTTACCCCCGAGCGGGTGGAAATAATGATGAACGAGCTTCAGAAGAACCTGAAAAACTCCCGGTCTGAACATGACGAGCAGCTGCGGAAACTGGCAAAGGAGTTGGACTCAATCCAGGTACAGAACGACCGTCTTTATGAGTTAGTGGAAAAAGGACTGCTTCCCCTTGACGGCACACTGCAGGAGAGAGTCCACAAGCATCAAGCGAGAAGGCGGGATATCTTGACGGAAATGGCTGGGTTGCGGAGAAAGAAGGATCTTCCCATTTCGCAGCTCGGGAAAAAGAATGTCAGCGCCTTTTGCTCAGCGTTCAGGGAAAAGTTGCGGGATCAGGACTCAAACTTCGGGAAGGAATACCTTAAACTTCTAGTGGGGGAAATCCGGGTGGACAAAAAAGAAGTGCGCCTGTCTGGCAGCTATGCTGCTATGGCAAGCGCACTTTCTATGTCAACAAAACCGGGGCAAATGCCGAATGTGCCCAGTTTTGTTCATGTTTGGCTCCCCAGCGCGGAAGAAAGTGGGTACTGGGAAGAGCAGGTTTCGCTGTAATGGCTGAGTTGATCAGCTCGGATGTTGACGGCTGGAAATTGTTCCACCTGGCCCGAGGGCCGGGTCCGTCGTCTCGAATGTCTTCATGCTGCTCATCAAGTAGCGCTCATTTTCCGTATGATCCTCACGCTAGATGGCAAAACCGAAGCAACCTGAGCGTTTCAGCTTAGCCATCCTAATGCTTGAGCACTACCAGAACTGTCAGGTCATCAGGTAGAGGAGTTCCAGGCGGTACCACAGCTGATATCCGATCTACCATTTCCCTGGCATTTGATGATCCGCTCAGACGGGCAGCCAATGCTTCATTGTCGAGGCCAAGCTCCGGTAGGGCGTCGATCAGTCCGTCGCTGTATAAGATCAAAGCGTCTCCCTCCTGAAAAGTGCATCCCCCCTCCTGATATATCTCTCCAGACTTAATCCCCAAAGGAAGGCCCCGTGGAAGTATCTCTTCAACCCTGCCGTCGCGGCGTCGCAGGAAGGCAAAACCGTGACCGCAGTCCACATAAGTCATAAGCGATGCCTCGACATTGAGTCGTGCCAGAATAAGCGTCACAAAGCTTTCAGAGCTGTTCAGATCGTGACGCAGGGACTGTTCGGCCAGTTGAACAGCTATTGATGGCTGAACGCGCAGGGTTACCGCACGCAGAGTAGCCCGTACCGTGGTCATGAGCATGGCGGCAGCCATCCCTTTCCCCATGACATCACCAAAGGTCAGGTTTACGATACCTGGCACCGTCTCATACCAGTCGTAGAAATCACCTCCAACCTGGCGAGCAGGCTTACATACCGCGGCGATTTCAAAGCCGGGCAGATTGAGGGGATCACGGGGAAGCAGCTTTTTCTGCACTTCGGCCGCGCAGTTCAGTTCGGTCTGGAGCTGGAGGCGGCGCAATTCGCTTTGGCGCAGCGCCTCTTCAGCCTCTCTTCGGCCATGTCGGTCTGACGAGTCCCGCAGTTCGCGCTCAATGGCTGGCACAAGTCGGGCCAGGTTGTCCTTTCTAACGAAATCGTGGGCCCCGGCCTTTAAAAGCGCCACAGCCTCCTCTTCGCCGATGGCCCCTGAAACCACGATGAAGGGTTGATCCTTCCCATCTCTCTGCCAGATCGCCAATGCCCCTTCGACGGTGAAGTCCGGCATGTGGCAGTCGGATATCGCCACATCCCATTTCCGGGCGACCATCTCTTTTTCCATGGCCTCAGCTGTGTCAACACGCTTCGAATACAGCTCAAGCCCTTCCTTGCGCATGGACCGGGCCAACAGCAGGGCATCACGCTCGGAGTCATCGATGATTAGCACGTTAAGAGGCTCGCTCATTTCTTCCTTAGACTCACTTCCTGGGAGGCGGCTCATTCGTGATAAGCCAGTAGCGTCCCAACTCGGCGACCGCCTTTGTGAATTCATCGAACGCGACCGGCTTGCGTACATAGCTGTTGGCCCCCAGTTCATAGCCGGCAATTATATCCTTTTCTTCGTCAGAAGATGTGAGTATCACCACCGGCAATCGGTGGGTTCTTTCATCGGCCCGTATCTGACGCAGGACCTCAAGACCGTCGATCTTGGGTAATTTTAGGTCCAGAAGCATCACTGTGGGAAGATCGTTTGCATTGCGACCAGCGTAGTCACCCTTGGCAAACAGATAATCCAATGCTTCGACACCGTCACGCACCACAATGATTTCGTTGGCCAGACGGCACTTATTAAGCGCCCGTAGGGTAAGGAACTCATCCTTGGGGTTGTCTTCTACCAGGAGAATGATTCGACTTTTCATGAATGTTTACCTCCCTCTCCCAGAGTAAAATAGAATGTAGCACCTTCACCAATTGCCGCCTGCGCCCAGATGCGCCCTCCATGGCGCTGGATGATCCGCAGGACAGTCGCCAGGCCGATGCCGGTCCCCGGAAACTCTTCAGCCTTATGCAGCCGGTGGAAGGGGAGAAAGAGCTTGTCTATGTAAGCCATGTCGAATCCTGCCCCATTGTCCCGCACGAAGTATACGGCTTCACCCTCCTGTTGTTCGACACCGAACTCGATACGGGCATCGATTCGTTGTCCTGTAAATTTCCAGGCATTGCCGAGGAGGTTCTCCATGACGGCCTTGAGCAGCCGTGGGTCGGCGAATACCTCTGCCTCCGGTGCGATCTGAATGGCGACCTGGCGTCCCGGTTCAGCCTTGCGCAGTTCTTCGGTCACTGTCGCGGCCATCGCGGACAGGTCGGTCCGTTCCTGGGACAGTTCGCCCCGTGTGGATCGGGAAAGCTTCAACAGCCCGTCGATGAGACCGCTCATCTCATGACTACCTTCCTGTAGATAACGCAGGTACGTTTTGCCCTCCTTTTCCAGCTTATCTTTGTAATCCTCCAGCAGTGCAGAACTGAATCCGTCAATGGCCCGCAAGGGTGCCCGCAGGTCATGGGAGACGGAGTAAGCAAAGGCGTCGAGCTCCTTGTTCGTGGCTTCCAGTTGTGCCGTTCGTTCCTTCACACGCTGCTCCAGCTCTCTGTTCAGGTCCCTCACTTCCTCTTCCCTCTGTCGGCGAGCGATTTCCACACGGGTGAAGGAATGAACATGAATCACAGAAATTAATAAAAAGATCGCGGCTACAATCAGGAACTTTCTCCGCAGTCCTTCCAATCTCCGTTCGTATATAATCCGTTCTCTTCCGCCGCACCCCACAATCCAGTCCCATGGCTCGAAATACTGTTGATATGCAATGAAGGTATAAACGGGTTCTCCCGGATTTTTCCAGAGCTGGCGAAAAACGCGACCGGTGTAATTGAGGTTTGACCAGGATTCTCGGATCGTATAGTGGCCTTTTACTTGATAATTCCACTTGTTGGCTCCCTCTACATTGAACGGATGCATGGTGAGGGTGCCTCTGTCATGTTTATAGGAGGAAGCCCACACATACATGTAATCGTCTACGGACATCTTCGACTTTGTTATGTCCCGGTTACCATCCGGTTTCTTTGGGCCATTAACATACGTACGGACCAGCTCCTGTGCCTCTGCGAGCGTTATTTCACCGGCTTTGACGCGTGTGTCCATCATCTCCATGAAACCGATGACGTCCTTCACAACCTTTGTGAACATTTCACCGCCGACATCTAATATCTGTTCCTTGGCTGACTCGTAAGTTATGAAATACGTAAAAATCAGTATGGCTGTAAGGGAAAAGAGCAGCGTCAGAATAAGACTGAAATGCGTTATTGAACTTTTGAGGGTTGTCAAAAAAAGACGGAGGTCAAATTTGGAAATTTTCTTTGGGATACCTTTCATTACGCATGCCACCCTTGCGCCCAAATCCCTCTGCAGTTTCGTTCCAAATCGAGAAGTTGTTCACTTTAGCTCGTGTATCTTATCGGCAATCCTATCATTCACGAACGACTTGTCAAAATCCATACGGCTTCAGGTAGGCTTACGTTGTCACCGTCTGATTTTACAGCTCAACCGATTAATATGGCGTTAAAAAAGAAAATCCCACCGAGATTTCGGTGGGATTAAGAACTTTGTCTTCAATTAAATAAGGAAAACCGATCGGTGTAGCCGGCCAAGCAGGGTTTTGTACTAGGTGAAGTCGCTCGGTGTGATCCCATGGGCTTTGCACTTTCTGTAGAAAGTTGCCCTGGAGACTCCAAGCGCCTCACAGATGAGGGCTATGTCCTTGTATTTTTCCAGTGTAGCTATGATCAGATTAACTTCGCGTTGTGAGATATTGGAGTCGATCCTGTAGTCGACAGGATTGGAGCCTGCGTCAAGCGCCGCGGTTCGGCTCTCCCCCGGTTGTACGGGCGCCTTTTGGGAATATTTTATGTTCATTGGCAAATCCTGGACGGTAACCGCATCTCCCCCGCAAATCATCGCCGACTCGATGACATTCCTGACTTCGCGCCCGTTCCCCGGCCAGTTGTATCCGGTAAGGAGTTCCATCACCTCCGGCGTAATGGTCGCAGGAGTCATGTCGTGCTTTCGGCATAACGAAACCATGGTGTGTTGAATCAGGACAGGGATATCTTCAGGTCGTTCTCGCAAGGGAGGGATGTCGAACTTTGCAACCCCGAGCCTGTAGTACAAGTCCGCCCTGAAGGTCCCTCGCTCGATCTCGTCAGAGAGGGACCGGTTTGTTGCCGCGATAATCCTGCAGTCTGTGGAGATTTCCTTGTCGGAGCCAACGCGGCTGAAGCGACCCGTTTCCAGAACCCGCAAGAGGGCCGCCTGAATATCCAGAGGCATCTCGCCGACCTCGTCGAGGAAAAGGGTCCCGCCGTTGGCGGATTCAAAAACCCCCTTCCTGCCCCGCGGATCGGCCCCCGTAAAGGCGCCGCGCTCATAGCCGAAAAACTTGCTTTCGAAAAGTTCTTTGCTGATTGCTCCGCAGTTGACCGCTACGAAAGGACCCGCGTGACGCTTGCTGTGTGTATGGATGTAGTTGGCAATAATCTCCTTGCCGGTCCCTGTCTCTCCGATCAGCAACACATTGATATCCGAGGGGATGACTTTGTTAACCCGCTCCATGATGAGTTTGAGGTTATCGCTGGCAGTTACAAACTCCCCGAACGTTGCTACGCAAAGGAATCTTGTTGTGCCGGTCGGCACTGAAAAAACAGCGGAGCTCTTCCGCTGAACCACCAGAAGAGAGCCGATTTCCCTCTCTGTACCAGGCAGATAGATCTGCTGCACCTTTTTGGGTTGTTCTTTATCAGGCCCGCCTCTCAGGAATAAATCCCATTCGCCCGGATTGACTCCCGGACTGCTTCTGACGACACGGCCCATTCGGTCCAGAACGACGATCCCATCAGACGGATAGCGGGATGAATAGTCAGAGTAGCCATGGATCAGCTGCATGCGTTCCAATTCCAGCTGCAGTCTCAGTTCCGCCTTGATGTGGCCGGAAAGTGAATAGGTCAGGCCGACCGCGTCCTCTCTGTAGTCTTTGTCAAAGGTTGTGAAGTCGATGACGCCGAGAATTTCTTCGGTGAAGGGGTCAAGGATCGGCGTTGCTGCACATGACCACTGGTGCCAACCTTCGCAAAAGTGTTCGTTGGCGTAAACGTGAACCGCTTCTTTCTTGGATATGGCGGTTCCTATGCCATTGGTTCCCGCCAACGACTCCGACCAGCGTGCCCCCTCTACAAGCCCGGATTCTTCGGCAGCCCGCAAGCGCACGGACGGATCACCGATGATGTAGAGAATGGTCCCCTTGTTGTCGGTGAGTATGAGGATGCCCGGGACGCCCGTAAGGAGATTCGAAACCTTCTTAATGATTGGCTCGGATTTTTCGACGATGAAGCTGCTGGTCGCGAGGGCGTTCTTGTACTCATCTTCGGGAAGAAGTATGCCTTCATGCATGTCAGGGTTAACGCCGAGGTTTCTGCAGCGCATCCAGTCCCCGATAAGCGTTCTTTCATACGGGTCGAGTTGGTCATTTGAGAACCGCCCAACCTCAAATATGTCGCGAAGCTTATGGATTTTGCGGCGGTCTTTCGGGTATGCAATGTACGGATTCACCAGAGCCATCGGATGCCTCCTTCTAAGGCTCTTGCTTAACGCCCGTCAGAAATTGGATCTCTACCGGCGTGCAGTAAAACCATGTTTAAATGATATTGTAACATACCAGAAAGGAAAAACACAAGGACGCCTGAGAAACTATAAACAAACATCGTACCAGGATTGAGTGCGGGGCTGGAATGACGTCATCTGCCGGCCGAAGTTTCATGTGCGTCCAGCGCGCATTCCGGAGAAAGCCCTATTACCAAATGCCATCAGGAGTGACTTCAGTTAATACCCTGCCCATTTTTACTTACATCTGGATTCATTTGCAAAAAGTTTCTATTCAAGGGTTTAGGAGCCCAAATAGCTTTATCAGACTCTCACGCCGTCTCAGAAATGAGACAGTCCAAGTCCCAAATGCGCGACAGAACAACGTTATATTAAATCTCTGTAATGGTTGTCGATATCTTTGTGACACCGGAATATCTGAACAAAAACGGACCTTTGTCACGGGCTTATCATAATGAAAATAAAGGATAGATGTGATGGCATGGCGATTGCTCAAGGGATAAATAACATAAAACAACGTTCTTTAACGCTGAAAATGGCGAACGATTGATCCCAAGCGAATTCTGTAGAGGGAGGTGAGCACCAGGGAAAAGTTAATTGGAAACAAGCAATGACCGCAGAAAGCAACCGTCACAAGAAAAACAAATCAATCAGAGAAGGAGACATTCTATGCAAGCTCAAAACTCGCCAGTTCAGGTAATGGGTATTGATGCCGGCGGTACGATGACCGACACCTTTTTCGTCCGTAAGGATGGAAGATTTGTCGTCGGCAAGGCGCAGAGCAATCCGGAGGACGAATCGCTTGCCATCTTCAATTCGTCAGAGGATGCTCTTGCCCACTGGGGACGGAACGTGGATCAGGTGTATCCGGAGCTGTTGACATGCGTCTATTCCGGCACTGCCATGCTGAACCGGGTGGTGCAAAGGCGGGGGATGGACGTCGGTCTGATCTGCAACAAGGGTTTCGAGCAGGTGCATTCGATGGGGCGTGCGATCCAGAGCTACCTTGGCTATGCGCTGGAAGATCGCATCCATCTCAACACGCATCGCTACGACGAACCGCTCGTGCCGTTGTCGCGAACCCGCGGTGTGACTGAACGGACCGATGTGCAGGGCACGGTCGTCATCCCGCTGCGAGAACAGGAGGTTCGCCAGGCTACTCGCGAACTGGTCGATGCCGGTGCAAAGGCGATCGTCATTTGCCTGCTGCAATCCCACAAGAATGGAACGAACGAAAAACGTACCAGAGATATTTGCCGCTATGAGCTGTCAAAGATGGGTGTCGATGTCCCGGTGTTCGCTTCGGTGGATTATTACCCTTCCCGCAAGGAAAGCCACCGGATGAATACCACCATATTGGAGGCCTATGCTGCGGAGCCATCGCGGAAGACACTCCAGAAAGTGAGCGACCGCTTCAAGAAGCACGGCTCCAAGTTCGACCTGCGGGTCATGGCTACTCACGGCGGCACCATATCGTGGAAGGCCAGGGAGCTGTCGCGCACCATAGTCTCCGGCCCCATCGGCGGGGTCATCGGGTCGAAACTCCTCGGCGAGGTGCTGGGGTACGAGAACATCGCCTGCTCGGATATCGGCGGTACCTCCTTCGACATGGCGCTGATCACCAAGGGCAACTTCTCCATCATCTCGGACCCGGACATGGCCCGACTGGTTCTTTCGCTGCCGCTGGTGGCGATGGACTCAGTGGGGGCCGGCGCGGGGAGCTTCGTGCGCATCGATCCTTACAGCGGCGGCATCAAGCTGGGGCCGGACAGTGCGGGGTACCGCGTGGGAACCTGCTGGCCGGAAAGCGGCCTCGACACTGTGAGCGTCTCCGACTGCCACGTGGTGCTCGGCTACCTCAACCCGGAAAACTTCCTGGGGGGCGCGATCAAGCTGAACGTCGAGCGTGCCCGGCAGCACATCAAGGCGCAGATCGCCGACCCGCTCGGCCTCTCCATCGAGGACGCGGCCGCCGGCGTCATCGAGCTTCTCGACCTGCAGCTGCGCGACTACCTGCGCGCCAACATCAGCGCCAAGGGGTACAGTGCCGCCGACTTCGTCTGCTTCTCATACGGGGGGGCTGGTCCGGTCCACACCTACGGCTACACCGAAGGGGCCGGCTTCAAGGACGTCATCGTCCCGGCTTGGGCCGCGGGCTTCTCGGCCTTCGGCTGCGCCTGCGCCGACTTCGAGTACCGCTACGACAAGAGCGTGGACGTCGCGATACCGCAAAACGGCAGCGATGTAGACAAGGTGACAGCCTGCAGAACCATCCAGACCGCTTGGGAAGAACTCGCCGCCAAAGTCATCGAGGAGTTCGAGATCAACGGCTTCAAGCGCAACGAGGTGATCCTGCAGCCCGGCTTCCGCATGCAGTACATGGGGCAGCTGAACGACCTGGAAATCAACTCCCCGATCACCATGGCAGCTACCGCCGCCGACTGGGACCGCATGGTGGAGGCCTATGAAGAGACCTATGCGCGGGTTTACGCGAGTTCCGCACGTTCGCCCGAACTCGGCTTTTCGGTCACCGGTGCGATCATGCGTGGTCTCGTGCCAGTGCAAAAACCCACCCTTCCCGAAGATCCTGAAGAGGGACCCACCCCGCCGAAGGACGCATTCCTGGGCACCCGTAAATTCTACCGGCACAAGAAGTGGGTCGATGCCAAGCTCTGGAAGATGGAAGCTCTCAGGCCGGGTAATGAGATTACCGGCCCTGCCATCATCGAATCGGACGCCACTACCTTCGTGGTGCCGGAGGGTTTTGCCACCTACGTCGATAAACACCGCCTTTTCCACCTCAAAGAGGTAAAACAGCGTCCAACCCATCTCAGGGAAGTGAAATAACGAAAAGGAGACCAACATGAAAACTGACGCGAGCACATCGAAGAAGACGAAAGCCGCTGAAGAGCTCGTGGGCGGCCTGCTCGGAAACGGCCAGACCCTCAAGCAGTATCGCGACGCCATCCAGGACCGCACCAAAACGACCGGGTTCTACAATGGCCTGGAGCGCCTTGACCTGCGCGAGAGCGATCCGATCCGCTACGAAAAGCTTTTCTCCAAGCTGCGCGGCGGCCTGGTCCATTCGCGCGAGACCGCCAAGAAGATCGCCGCAAGCCCGATCGTCGAGCAGGAAGGCGAACTCTGCTTCACCCTCTACAACGCCGCCGGCGACTGCGTTTTGACCTCCACAGGGATCATCATCCACGTCGGGACCATGGGGGCTGCGATCAAGTACATGATCGAGAACGACTGGGAGAGCAACCCCGGCATCAATCCCGGCGACATGTTCACCAACAACGACTGCTCGATCGGCAACGTGCACCCGTGCGACATCGCCACCATCGTCCCGATCTTCATTCAGGGCAAACTGGTTGGCTGGGTCGGCGGAGTGACCCACGTCATCGATACCGGCTCGATCACCCCGGGCTCCATGTCGACGGGGCAGGTGCAGCGTTTCGGCGACGGCTTCATGATCACCTGCCGCAAAACCGGGGTGAACGACAAGCCGCTGCGCGACTGGCTGCACGAAAGCCAGCGAGCGGTGCGTACCCCGAAATACTGGATCCTCGACGAGAAGACCCGCATCGCCGGCTGCCACATGATCCGCACCCTGGTGGAGGAAGTGGTCGCCGAAGAGGGGCTGGAGGCGTACGAAAAGTTCGCCTTCGAGGTGATCGAGGAAGGGCGCCGCGGCCTCATAAGCCGTCTCAAGGCGATGACCATTCCCGGCAAGTACCGCAAGGCGGCCTTCGTGGACGTGCCGTATGCCCACCCCGACGTCCAGACCCCCAACGCCTTCGCCAAGATCGACACCATCATGCACCAGCCGGTCGAGATCGACATCCGCAAGGACGGCTCGTGGCGGCTCGACTTCGAGGGGGCGAGCCGTTGGGGCTGGCACAGCTACAACGCGCACCAAGTCGCCTTCACCAGCGGCATCTGGGTCATGATGACGCAGACCCTGGTCCCCACCCAGCGCATCAATGACGGCGCCTACTACGGCACCGAATTCCGGCTCCCTAAGGGGACCTGGATGAATCCCGACGACCGGCGCACCGGCCACGCCTACGCCTGGCACTTTCTGGTCTCCGGCTGGAGCGCGATGTGGCGTGCGCTTTCCCACAGCTATTTCAGCCGCGGCTACCTTGAGGAGGTCAACTCCGGCAACGCCAACACCTCCAACTGGCTGCAGGGGGGCGGCATCAACCAGGACGGCGAGATCCATGCCGTCAACAGTTTCGAGGCGAGTTCCTGCGGTACCGGTGCGGGAGCCATCAAGGATGGCCTGAACCACGCAGCGGCGATCTGGAACCCGGAAGGGGACATGGGCGACATCGAGATCTGGGAGATGGCGGAACCGCTCGTCTACCTCGGGCGCAGCGCCAAGTGCAACTCCGGCGGCTACGGCAAGTACCGCGGCGGCACCGGTTTCGAGACCCTGCGCATGGTATGGAACGCCCAGGACTGGACCATGTTCTTCATGGGCAACGGTTACATGAACAGCGACTGGGGGATGATGGGCGGGTACCCGTCGGCCACTGGTTACCGCTTCGAGGCGCACAACACCGGTCTCAAGGAACGCATCACCTACGGCGACACACTCCCGCTGGGTGCCGATACCAACCCGGCCGAGGCGGGCTACGAAAACCACATCAACGTCAGGGCCAAGGTAAAGCGCGACAAGCAGTGCATGACCACCGAGGACTGCTACGAGAACTACGATCTTTACCTCAACTACCTGCGCGGCGGCCCCGGCTTCGGCGACCCCCTCGAGCGCGAACCCGAGGCGATCGCGCGCGACCTCAACAACAACCTGCTGCTCCCCGAGTATGCTCGCAAGGTCCACGGCGCGGTCATCGAGCAGGACGACAAGGGTGTCTGGAGCGTCGATGTGAAGAAGACCATCGCCAACCGCGCGGAACACCGCAAGGCGCGGCTTGCCAGGGCGCTGCCGACCCGCGAGTGGATGAAGAAAGAGCGCGACCGCATCCTCATCGGCCGTGCCATTACGGCGGTCAAGCAGATGTATGCAACCAGCTTCGCGCTGTCGCCGAAATTCCTGGGTGAGTTCAAGACCTTCTGGAACCTCCCCGAGGACTGGACCCTCAACGAGGAGGATCTGGACATCCCGACCTACGGTTCCAAATATCGCGAGGATCTGTCCAAGCTTCCGGACGTCCATACCGTGGTGCTGGTGGAAGAATAGAACGACGGCCAACATACCAATCACCGACAGATGCAGGCGGTGAATTGACAAAAGGAGAGACATCATGTCGACCTATACCAAACAACAGGTCAAGAACCTGACCGAAGGAAAACTGGACTGGGATACCACGATGCGGATGCTGTCCATGCCCAAGGACAACGAACGCTTCAGCATCTACCTGGATGTTTTGCAGGCCAAGGTGCCGTGGAAGGACAAGATCGTGCTGCCGTTGGGGCCGCATCTGTACATCGCGCAGTCGGCCAAGACCAAGCAGTGGGTTACCAAGTGCGACTGTGGCCACGAGTTTGGCGACTACCGTGAAAACTGGAAGCTTAACGCCGCTATTTATGTACGCGATAACCCGGAGACCATGCGCGATGTCTATCCGACGCTCATGGCTCCCGATACCGAGTGGCAGGTCTACCGCGAGTATTACTGTCCGGAGTGCGGAGTGATGCTCGACGTCGAGGCGCCGACACCCTGGTACCCGGTGATTCACGACTTCGAGCCGGACATCGAGGCCTTCTACTCGGAGTGGGTCAACCTGCCGGTGCCGGAGCGTGCTGGTTAGCCTAGTCAGGCCGGTTAGTTGATGCTGTGCCTGGGTACTATCTTAACAATAGAAAAGGAGAAGAACTATGAAAGCACTCGTTTTCCACGGCCCCAATGATATCAAGATCGAAAATGTGCCAAAACCTGAACCCGCTGCTGGCGAGGTTGTGGTCAAGGTTACCATGTCGACCATTTGCGGTACCGATATCCACATTCTTTCCGGAGGGTATCCGGTAAAGCCCGGACTGATAATCGGTCACGAATTTGTCGGACTCATCGATTCGCTTGGTCCTGGCGTAACCGGGTTCAAGCCGGGAGACAGGGTTGCTGTTGGGGCTATCACCCCGTGCGGGCAATGTTTCTACTGCCAAAACGGCAAGTCTTCCCAGTGTGGAGGCGCACTCGGTGGGTGGAAATTCGGCAATACGATCAATGGCGCTCAGGCGGAATTCATCCTTGTTCCTAACGCGCAGTACAACCTAGCCAAGATTCCGGACGGATTGTCCGACGAACAGGTCCTCTTTGTCGGGGATATCATGACCACAGGATTTTCTGCATCGGAAAATGGTGGGGTGAAAATTGGCGATACGGTGGCTGTATTTGCACAGGGGCCTATTGGACTTTGTGCGACCGTAGGCGCTCGTGTCGCCGGTGCAGGCCTGGTCATCGCGGTGGAGTCGATTCCGGAGCGGCAGGAAATGGCCGTGCGCATGGGAGCGGATGTGGTGCTGGATCACACAAAAGTTGACGTCATCGCCGAAATCAAGAAGCGGACCGACGGCCGCGGTGTTGACGTGGCTATTGAAGCCCTGGGGCATCCCAAGACATTCGAAAATGCCCTGCGCTCCCTCAGGCCGGGCGGCACCCTGTCCAGCCTCGGGGTGTACGAGAGCAATCTGCAAATCCCGCTAGATGCCTTTGGCGCCGGTCTTGCGGATATCAGGGTCGTCAGTTCCCTCTGCCCAGGGGGCAGCGAGCGATTGAGACGCCTGATGAGCATCATTCAGAACAAACGTGCAGATCTGACACCACTGATTACACACAAGTTTGCGCTGGAAGACATCAAGGAGGGTTACCGGATTTTCGGTAATAAACTGGATAAAGTGCTGAAGGTTGCCATAACTCCGTAAACGATACGTTATCGGGGAGACTTCGAATCTGACGAAATATGTACAAGCGTAGCACCATCTGTCGGTAATGGATCACGTAGAAGAGCCTGGGATGGGCGTCATGCCCATTCCAGGCCAGGAGGCTGTCCACTAGAGTGATGCGGTTGGCAGCTACAGCGTTTTGCTGCAAGGAGAACAGTCATGAAAGTCCGAAGTTCGATAGAAGAAGCCATTAATGACATACAGGACGGTGCAACCATCATGGCCGGTGGCTTTGGTCTTGTCGGCATCCCGGAGAAGCTGATCGAGGGGTTGCTTAAAAAAGGGACCAGGGATCTGACGATCATATCCAACAACTGTGGCATTGATGATTATGCCCTGGGGACTCTTTTGACCACCAGGCAGATACGGAAGATGATCGCCTCGTATGTGGGCGAAAACAGGGAGTTTGAGCGGCAATTCCTGGCCGGTGAGCTGGAGCTGGAGTTTGTCCCGCAAGGCACCCTGGCAGAGCGGATCAGGGCTGGCGGTGCAGGTATTCCGGCTTTTTACACCCCGGCCGGAGTAGGGACGAAGCTCACCGAGGGTAAGGAAGTGCGGATCTTCAACGGCAAGGAATACGTGCTTGAAACAGCGCTGACAGCGGATTTTTCCTTTGTCAAGGCAGTGAAAGGGGACCGGTCGGGCAATCTCATCTACAACAAGACCTCCTGCAACTTCAACCCGATGATGGCTGCCGCCGGCAATGTGACAGTTGCCGAAGTCGAGGAGTTGGTGGAGGTGGGAGAACTTGATCCCAACTTTATCCATACCCCGGGGATTTACGTGCATCGGGTCATCCAGTGCTCTGGTTACGAAAAACGCATCGAACGCAAAACGGTTCGCCCGTCGGGAGGTAAATGATGTCATTGACCAGAGAGCAGATAGCACAACGTGCCGCGCAGGAAATAGAAAGCGGCTTTTATGTAAACCTGGGGATCGGCATTCCGACGCTGGTAGCCAACTATATCCCCGGTGACAAACATGTGGTCCTGCAGTCGGAGAACGGCCTTCTCGGCATCGGCCCCTATCCGACGGAAGCACAAGTGGACCCGGAACTGATTAATGCCGGCAAGGAGACGATCACCATGATTCCCGGCGCCAGTCTTTTTAGCAGTGCCGAGTCGTTTGCCATGATCCGTGGCGGGCATATAAATCTCTCCATTCTGGGGGGCATGGAAGTGTCAGTAGGTGGCGATCTGGCCAACTGGGTTGTGCCCGGCAAAATGGTAAAAGGGCCGGGTGGCGCCATGGATCTGGTGCATGGGGCGCAACGGGTCGTTGTGATCATGGAGCACTGCAGCAAGAGCGGTCAGCCCAAGATCGTCGACAGCTGCTCCCTGCCGCTGACCGGCAAAGGGGTGGTGCATCGCATCATCACCGACATGGCGGTCATCGATATCACCAAGAACGGTCTGGTGTTGAAGGAAGTCGCCCCGGGCTACTCGCTTGAAGATGTGCAGCGCGTAACCGGTCCCGCCTTGAGCATCGATACACAGCTTAAGGCTATTGAAGCGCACTAGACAGACGCGGAGAGAGGTGAGAAATGCGTAGTGTATCCGTCATTGGCATTGGCGAAACGAAGATAGGCCGCTTCCCTGATAAGTCACTGAGAGAATTGATCCAGGAGGCGGGTACAAAGGCTATCGATGATGCCGGCATAGGCAGAGAAGAGGTCGAAGCGCTGTTCATGAGCAACTTTAACGCCCAAGCCTTTTCCGGCCAGGGGCACCTGGGGCCGCTGGCTGCAGAAGCCCTCGGTCTGGGCAATATCCCCACGCTGCGAATCGAAGGTGCGTGCGCATCGGGGAGTCTGGCGTTCCGTCAGGCTTTGCATGCCGTAGCGACGGGATTGTACGATGTGGTTCTGGTCGGTGGCGTGGAAAAGATGACCCATCAATCAACCGGGCCAGTAACAGCAGGCCTGGCCGGAGCAGCGGACATTGATCTGGAGGCAGGAGTTGGCGCTACGTTTCCTTCGATTTTTGCCATGATCGCCAACCGCTATTTTCACGAGTTCGGCAATGTGCGGCATGAAATGGCCCTGTGCGCGGTGCAGAACCACGAGAACGCCCTGCTCAATCCCCATGCCCAGTTGCAGAAAAGGATCACCGTTGAGCAGGTGAAAAACGGTGTTCCGATCGCCTCTCCCTTCACGATATTCGATTGTTCTCTGGTCTCGGATGGCTCCGCGTTTGTGGTACTGGCGGCCACCGATCTGGCAAAAGCGGTCAGTCGGAAGCGGCTGGTGGAAGTGGTCGGTTGCGGTCAGGCCGGCGACACCCTGACCCTGGCTTCCAAAAAGAGCATGACCACCTTTGATGCGACCGTACTTGCTGCACGAAATGCATATGCACAGGCAGGACTGCGGCCATCTCAGATAGATCTGGCCGAGGTGCACGACTGCTTCACCATTACACAAATAATCAATTCCGAAGATTTGGGGTTCTTTGCCAAAGGGGCGGGGGCATATGCCCTGGCAGAAGGGAAAACTGCGCTGCATGGCCAGATTCCGATCAATGTGAGCGGCGGCTTGAAGGCAAAAGGGCACCCGATCGGGGCAACGGGCCTCTGTCAGATTTACGAAATTGTCACCCAGTTGCGCGGAGATGGTGGCGCACGTCAGTTGAAGAAGGCGGACATAGGCATGACGCACAACATCGGTGGCACCGCCGCCACCTGCGTTGTCAGCATTTTTCGGGGGAGGTAGCGAAATGGAGAGGCGCGGCACCATATATACCTATTCAATCGTGCATAGCGGCACTGAGGCTTTTCAGGATAAGACCCCGTATGTCTTGGCGGTAGTGGAGGTGAACCGGCAGAAAAGGATGGCCCGAGTCGAAGGGTATACGGAAAGTACGGATATTGAAATCGGCATGGAGGTGGTTTTTCTTGCTGAGGATCAAATGGGTAATCCCATCTACGTGTTTGCATGACGTGGTTTTTATTACTAAAAAGGGACTCAATCATGAATAAATCAAAATACATCGGTAGCAGAAAAACGATAGTATCCGCAGCAATTTTCTTATTTTTCTTTATGCATGCAGCAAATGTCAATGCCTCCGGCATCCCATTGAATGTGATTGGACCACATGAATATGCACTCCCGGTAAATTACGATTCTTTCAATGCGATTGTACAATATGGCTTTTTGCAGACTGACAATATGGCCTATGACAATAATGGTCACAGGGGCAGTGGCCCCGGTACAACAACTGCTGTGGGTTTAACAAAATATGTGCACTTCTTCACCGTTAAATCATTGCCGGATGTTGGCCTTGCCTGGGAAATAGTGCTTCCGGAAATAAGCGTCCAAAAACCTGGATTCTCCGCATCCGGCATCGGAGATCCACTGCCCGGTTTTGCTGCCTGGATAAAGCCCAGCAAGAACAGTACACTCGGGCTGCAGAGTTTTTTGTCCGTTCCCGTAGGTAGTGATGCAGTGTCTGACAAGACATGGGGGAGCCTTACGACGATCATAGGCGATGTTCAATTGGGCGACTTGGACATTTGTGGACACACCGGTTACATCTTCAAATCGACCCGACATCAAACAGGCGTGAACGATGTGGACCCGGGCAGTACATTTCATGCAAACCTTCGTTTCGGCTACCGCGCCCACAAATATTTAGAACCGTTCCTTGGGGTTGACTATCAGGTTACAGGATCTTCAAAGGATGAAGTCACAGGGCAGAAAATTGTTAATTCCAACAGCAACGAGACAGCACTTGGTGCTGGAATGATGCTTAACTTTACAGATTCAATGAATCTGACGGCAAGATATGACTACGGTGTTGAAGGTAAGAACACACCTGTATCAAATTCGCTCAACTTTAAATTTGCCTTCATCTGGTAGTAAACCGGTCCTGCATAGCCAAAATCCTGAATATTCATGGAAATCAAGCGAGGTTACGTATGCTCACAGTTGTCTGCATCAAACAGGTGCCCGATACGACCCAGGTTCAGATTGACCCGGTGACCAACACTCTGGTCCGGGAGGGAATACCGTTCATTGCCAATCCCTATGATACCCATGCCCTGGAAGAGGCTTTGCGCATGAAAGACAAGTTCGGAATGCGCGTAGTTGCTATTTCTATGGGACCGCCGAATGCCGAGGCGACCCTCAGGAAGGCGCTGGCGGTCGGAGTGGACGAAGCGATTCTTCTTTCCGACAGGGCCTTTGGCGGTGCCGATACCTTAGCCACCAGCAACGTGCTGTCCGCGGCGATCAAGAAGCTTCATGAGATAGAAGAGGTCGGTCTGGTCCTGTGCGGCAAGCAGACCATCGACGGCGACACGGCACAGGTCGGCCCGGGCATTGCCACACGCAACCGGTACAGCCAGCTCACCCTGGTGGACCGGGTGGAGAGCGTGGACCTACTCCACAAAAAGATCAGGGTGCGACGTAAGCTTGAAGGACGGCACGAGGTCGTCGAGGCGCCGTTGCCGGCTATGCTCACCGTAGTGCGTGAATTGAACAGGCCGCGCTATCCGACCGTCCCGTTACGGCTTGAGTCCGAGGAGCTGGAGGTCAAGGTCTGGAACAACGAAGTCCTCAAGCTGGACGTGAACAGCATCGGCCTCAAAGGCTCACCCACCTGGGTAAGCCGGATATTCTCCCCGCAGCGGGAAAAGGGGGAGATCGTCGGCGATGGCCTGAGCGATCCGAAGGGAACTTCCAGGCTGTTGCTGGAAAAACTGCTGAGCAAGGACCTGCTGCCGGTCTAAGGAACTAGAAACGAGGAGCGAGGAACCATGACTGACGCAAAGAAACCGATCAAGAAACCCAGGGGCAAAGTACGGCTTCTCGAAGGAAAATGTATCGCCTGCGGGGCCCGCTGCGAGAGCTCCTGTCCTATAAACATCATAGCCATGAACGACGCCGGCGAACCGGTCATAACCAGCGACAAGTGCATCGGCTGCGTCAAGTGCGTCAAGGTTTGCCCGGCTCAGGCCATCGAGCTGTACTTCACCCCGGAGGAACAGAAGATCCTCGATGAACTGATGAAGACTGCCGGCGGTGAACCGGAAGACGACGACCCCGAGGCCAAGGCTATGGCGGCGAAGCTGGCCGCCTACCGGGGGGTCTGGGTCTTCATCGAACAGACAGAAGGGGAGCCGGCCCGGGTCTCGTGGGAACTCTTGGGCAAAGGGCGGGAACTGGCCGACGCAATCGACGCCGAACTGATCGCCGTCGTCCTCGGAGAGAATGTCGAATCGCTCTGCCACGAGGCATTCGCCTATGGCGCCGACAAGGCCTATCTGGTCGATGCCCCGGTATACAAACATTACCGCACCGAGGCCTACCTCAAGGCACTCTGCTACCTGATCGACAGTCGCAAACCCGAGATCATCCTCATGGGCGCCACAGGCCTCGGCCGCGACCTGGCCGGCGCCGTCGCCACCGTCGTTGGCACCGGCCTCACCGCCGATTGCACTGGCCTGGCCGTCGACGCCAAGCGCAACCTCATGCAGACCCGGCCCGCCTTTGGCGGCAACATCATGGCCACCATCATGTGCGACAAATTCCGGCCCCAGATGGCCACGGTCCGGCCCCACGTCATGCCGCTGCCGGAACGGCGGGAAGGGGCAACCGGCGAGATCGTCCGGTTCTCCTGCCAAGTCGAGGAAAAAGAGATCCTCACCAAGGTCCTGGACGTCATCAACGACAAAAAGGGAAAAGACCACGTGGACGTGGCCGGCGCCGAATTCATCGTCTCCGGCGGCCGGGGGATGATGGGACCGGACAACTTCGCCCTGCTCAAAGAACTTGCCGACGAACTGGGGGGCGTGGTCGGCGCCTCCCGGAGCGCCGTCGACGCCGGCTGGATGCCCCATGACCGTCAGGTCGGGCAAACCGGCAAAACCGTGCGGCCAAAGATCTACATCGCCTGCGGCATCTCGGGCGCCATTCAGCACCTGGTGGGGATGCAGGACTCGGACCTCATCATCGCCATCAACCGGGACAAGGAAGCGCCCATCTTTGAAGTCGCCCATTACGGTATCGTCGGCGACCTGTTCCAGGTGGTCCCCGAGCTCACCCGGGGGATCCGGGAGCTGAAACAGCTGTAGTAAACAACCATTAGCATTCAGCCTATGTGAGGTTTAAGCCATGACACCAAATTTCAACATCTACGCACCACTGCTCATAGCATCCCTGTTATTGTTCAGCTGGAGCTGCTACCGGAGATTTTCCCTCGTCGCCGTCGGCAAACCGGAAGACCGCTTCCAGGAGCCGGGACGAAGGCTTCTGGACGTGCTGCTCTACGCCTTTGGCCAGAAGCGGGTCATCGCCAGGCAGTTTGGCTTGAACCATGCCATCATCTTCTGGGCCTTCGTCATCCTCCTCATAGCCAATGGTGAATTCCTCCTCGCCGGCCTCTTTCCCGAGGTCAGCCTCGCCGTACTGCCAGAGTCGCTGCACCATCTCCTCCTGCTTGCCTTCGACGCCGTCTCGCTCCTTGCCCTGGCGGCCGTGGCCCTGGCTGCAATCAGACGGCTCTTCTTTGCCCCTGACTACATGGCGACCTCCTACGCCAGCCCCCGCAGCCTGGAGGCGTTCCTGATCCTCGGCAGCATCGCACTCCTCATGCTCGCCTACTTCGGCCTCCACGGCGCCCTGATCGCCATGGGCAAAGGACCGGCCGCCGCCTACATGCCGGTCTCCGCTCTGGCCGCCAAGATCCTGGCCGCCGTCCCGGCAGAGAACCTACAGCCGCTCACCTCCTTCTTCTGGTGGCTCCACGCCATCGTCCTGCTGCTGTTTATGAACTACCTGCCCCACAGCAAACATATGCACATCCTAACCGCCATCCCCAACTGCTTCTTTGCCAGCCTGGAGAAGCCGAACACCGCGTCGCGGGAGGAATTCGCAAGAGGAGAGACCTTCGGCGCCGGCAGTGTGGACCAACTGGCCTGGAAAGACCTGCTCGACGGCTTCTCCTGCACCGAATGCGGCCGCTGCCAGAGCGCCTGTCCGGCAGTTGCCACCGGCAAGCCGCTCAACCCCCGCCAGGTTGTGCATGACATCAAGATAAACCTGCTCAAAGGCCGGCTCGACCAGGAGAAATTCCAGGCCGGCCAGCCTTTGATCGGCGACGGAGAGGGGAGCGTCTCCGAGGACGCCATCTGGTCGTGTACCACCTGCGGCGCCTGTATGGCCGCCTGTCCGGTCTTTATCGAACAGATGCCCAAGATCGTTAAAATGCGCCGGCACCTGGTGCAGATGAAAGCCCGCTTCCCCGAAGAACTACTCAACCTGTTCGAGAACATGGAAGGGCGATCCAACCCCTGGGGGATTGCCCCCACCGACCGGACCAAATGGTACTCCACCCTTGAGGTCAAACCGTTCGCTGCCAACGAATCGGAATACCTCCTCTACGTGGGCTGTGCCGGCTCCTTTGACTCCCGGCAGAAGCATGTCACAGTGGCCCTGGCCACCATCTTGAACGCCTCCGGCGTCTCCTGGGGGATCCTGGGCAAGGAAGAGCTCTGCTGCGGCGACTCATTGCGCCGGCTTGGCAACGAATTCGTCTTTGACCGGATGGCGAAACAGAACGTCAAGCTGTTCAAAGACAAGGGGATCACCAAAATCATCACACAGTGCCCCCACTGCTTCACCACCCTGAAAAACGACTACCGCCAGTACGGCCTGGAACTGGAGGTCACCCACCACAGCGAGTTTATCGACAGCCTCCTCACCAGCGGCAAACTAAAACTGAACCACCAGGTAACCGAGCTGGGCAGGATCGCCATCCACGATTCCTGCTATCTGGGCCGGCACAACGATGTGTATGAGCCCCCGCGCCAGGTCATACGTGCTATCACCGGCAGTGCACCCGTCGAGCTGGAGCGCAATCACCAGAACTCCTTCTGCTGTGGGGCAGGCGGCGGCAGGATGTGGATGGAAGAGCATCAGGGGAGCCGAATCAACCTCAACAGGATTGAAGAGGCCCTGGCCACGAAGCCCGATACCCTCTGCGTCAGTTGCCCATATTGTCTGACCATGTTCACTGATGGCCTGAAGGACCTGCAGTCCGACCAGACGCAGGTGAAAGATATTGCCGAGGTAGTGGCTGAGGGACTGCGGCCGGCAGCAGTAAGCATATAGCATTTTGGGGTAGGAGGAGTACGACATGGGTCGCAAGCGGAAAGATAATGTTATTTCTCTGAGACTCTCAGACGAAGAGTTGGAGGGCCTCCATGATATTATGAAAAATCGACAGATTACCAGAGTATCCGACCTGATGCGGCAAATATTATCGATGATCAGGGCGAATCTTTGTACTGAAGCGGATAATGCTACAAGTACAGAGCACGTTCGGATTCCTTAGAAGGAATGCCTCATAAATAAGAATCAACCGCTAAGAGCGTGCATAAATGGCTAATCTCTGTGATTAATTCACTAAACCAGCAAAGGAGATGGAAAAATGAGAAGATTGATTAAGATTATTTTGGTTCTGGCGACAACAATAATCGCATGCTCCCCGGTGGCCGCACAGGTCACGAAACAGCAGCAGGAGCTGAGGAACGAGGTGGAGACGAAAATGGGAAAGAAGGTGCGCCTCTTCCATAGCGGTACCCAGGATGTGAAAAAGGTTATCTGCATTGGCGACGTGATTCCGGTCTACCGGGAGGTCTACGCCTACGGGGCCATCAAGAGGACCGAAGTGGGCAGGATAAAGGTGCTCTCCTACCTTGGGGAGCACTACCTCGAAGCCGAGATCGTAGAGGGGAAGATCAGGCGGGGCGACGTGGCCCAGAAGGAATCGGCCGCCTGCCTCGTGCATCCTGCGCCGGATGAGGAATAGATGAAGAGCTTTGTTCCGTCCGGTCCGCGCAGTACTCCTTTCTTGTTGTGGTCAGGGGCAGGTCGACGGGCCTGCCTCGCTTTTCTTCAACGGGAGTTTACAGGGACCTTGAGGCTGAGTCCGGGGGGCAGCGTACGCAGCTGTCGCGGAGAGGAGCACATATGTTGAAAAAGATTAACCACATAGGAATCGCGGTACATAATCTGGAAGAGGCGATCCCCTTTTTCGGGGGCACCCTCTGCATGACCTTCAAGGGAGTGGAGGAGGTTGACGGATTCAAGGTCAGAGTGGCCTTTTTCCAGATTGGCGAGTCGAAGATCGAACTCCTGGAGCCTACTGCCAAAGAGAGCTTCCTGGCGGAATTTCTGGCGAAAAATGGGCAGGGAATCCATCATATCGCCTACGAGGTGGAGGATATCGAGGCTGCCATCAGAAAACTCGAAGAAGACGGCACGAGGATGATTGACAAGACCCCCCGCCAGGGCGCCCATGGGGCGAGGGTCGCCTTTGTCCATCCTGCGAGCAGTCAGGGTGTGTTGACCGAACTCTGCCAGATGGGGCACTGAATCGGCGCCTGTTTCTCGCTGAAGAAATTGATCATACTAACTAATTCACGTTGAGGAGCATGCAGCATGAATATCCACGAGTATCAGGCAAAGGGAATCTTGAGAAAGTTCGGCGTGCCGGTCCCGGACGGACACGTCTGTTACAACGGCGCCAGCGCCCGGGAGTGGGCCAAGCGCCTGGGTGACGGTCCATGGGTGGTAAAGGCCCAAATCCATGCCGGCGGGCGTGGGAAGGGTGGGGGGGTGAAGCTCGCCCGGACCCCGGATGAAGTGCGCAACACCACCCGGGACATGCTCGGTATGATCCTGCGTACCCACCAGACCGGGCCGGACGGTAAAGTCGTAACTCGCGTCCTCGTGGAAAACGGTTGCAAGATCGCCCGGGAGCTCTATGCCAGCCTCCTCGTCGACCGGACTACCTCCCGGGTGACGGTGATGGCCTCCACAGAAGGGGGAATGGATATAGAGGAGGTGGCTGCCACAACTCCCGAGAAGATCTACCGGGAGGTGATAGATCCACTGGTCGGCCTGACTGCCTTCCAGTGTCGCAAACTCGCATTCAGCCTGGGGCTGACCGGGAAACTGACCAATAAGGCGGTGAACCTGCTCCAGGGGCTCTACTCCACCTTCATCGCCTGCGACTGCTCTCTGCTGGAGATCAACCCCCTCGTGGTGACCACGGAGAACGAGCTCCTCGCCTTGGATGCCAAGTTCGGCTTCGATGACAATGCCGCTTTCAGGCATCCCAATATCGCCGATCTCAGGGACTATGACGAAGAAGACCCCAATGAGGTCGAAGCCTCCCAGCACGACCTGTCCTACATATCCCTCACCGGCAACATCGGCTGCCTGGTAAACGGTGCGGGCCTCGCCATGGCAACCATGGATATCATCAAACACTACGGCGGCGACCCGGCCAACTTCCTCGATGTGGGGGGCGGGGCGACCATCGAGCGGGTCACCGAGGCGTTCAAGATCATCCTCTCCGACAATAATGTCAAGGGGATACTGGTCAACATCTTCGGCGGCATCATGAAATGCGATATTATCGCGACCGGCGTCATCGAAGCGGCAAAACAGGTGGGCATCAAGGTGCCCCTGGTGGTGCGCCTTGAAGGGACCAACGTGGACAGAGGGAAGCAGATGCTCGCCGAGAGCGGCCTCAATATCGTGGCGGCCGACGGCATGGCCGACGCGGCGCAAAAAATAGTCCGGGCTGTGGCAGCCTGATAAAAGGGAGATCTGTAGATGAGCATTCTGGTTGACAAGCACACAAAAGTAATCACCCAGGGGATCACCGGCGCTACCGGCCTGTTTCATGCCCAAGGGGCTCGCGACTATGGCACCTGCATGGTGGGGGGCGTCACTCCCGGCAAAGGGGGGACCTCGGTCGACGGCTTTCCTGTCTTCGATACGGTTGCCGAGGCTGTACAGAAAACCGGTGCCATGGCTTCTGTCATCTATGTGCCGCCGCCGTATGCCGCTGACGCCATCCTGGAAGCGGTGGATGCCGGGCTCGATTTGGTCTGCTGCATTACCGAGGGGGTTCCGGTCCTGGATATGGTAAAGGTCAAGCAGTATATGCAGGGGAAGAAAACCCGCCTGATCGGCCCCAACTGCCCCGGCATCATCACCCCCGGCGAGTGTAAAATAGGCATCATGCCCGGCTACATCCACAAGCCGGGTCAGGTGGGGGTAGTTTCCCGCAGTGGCACCCTTACCTATGAGGCGGTCTGGCAGTTGAGCAGTCTGGGGATCGGCCAGTCTACCTGCGTCGGCATCGGTGGCGACCCGGTTAACGGGACCAATCACATCGATGTACTCAGGATGTTCGAGGAAGACCCTGATACTGAGGCAGTCATCATGATTGGCGAAATCGGGGGGAGCGCAGAGGAAGAGGCCGCCTGTTTCGCGAGGGATCACATGACCAAGCCGGTGGCGGCCTTTATTGCCGGCCGCACGGCACCCTCGGACAAGCGCATGGGGCATGCGGGGGCCATCATCTCCGGCGGCAGGGGGACTGCGGCCGAGAAGGTGGCTGTTCTCGAAGAGTGCGGCATAGCCGTGGCGGCCAGCCCGGCCGAAATGGCCGAGGCGCTGTTGAGGATATATAAGCCGTAGCATGAATTGGGCCATGAGCAGCGCCGATAAAACCTGACAGGCCCATAACAGAAAGGAGTTTCAACATATGAAAGCGATCGACTATGAGTTATTAAGCAGTAAAAAAGCGGAGGTTCTTCAAAAGAGCACTGCTCATTCTGTAAGGCACGGCAGCGAAGGCTTGTGCCCGACATGCGGACAATCGGGTATTTATGACCTGAAAGGGCTCGGGCTGATGGCATCCTCGATTTTCTACAGCACTGAACTTGAACAGTGGCGCTGCCCGCTTTGCGATTTGGGCGCAACTGGCTACTGACAGTCGCGTTTCAAAGGAGAAACAGTATGAAGTGCCCGGCATGCTCAAGCATCACAGGGATAGAAGTCAATCTCAAGCCAGATGGCTTTGCGGAAAATCTGCTCGAATGTGGCCATTGTGGCGCGGTCTGGACCTTTAAAGGGAGGGTGGCGATCGTCATTCATAGTGGGAAACGGTAGACTATCCTCTGCGGGAGAGCCAGATGGGTGAAATGGAGGAAAAATCCAGGTTCAGCATCATATCCGTCTGGGTCACCAACGAGGATAGGGAGGCATTGGAAAAACTGCTTGAGAATTTGGAAGTGCGGAAGAAGATGTTGTGGGAAAAGCACGAAAATTCTTTACTTCGTAAGGATGACCCGGAAATCTGGATAAAGGTAGCCGCGCCCCCAGTGTCCGACACTGCCGAGGGACTCGTTGGCTCTTTAGCCATGACATTCAGCATAAGTGAACATAAGCGGAAACTGGAAGAGATCGAAATCCTGCACACAGACCTCGCGTCTCGCGCCTGCGAGTTGGAGATCGCCAACCATGAACTGGAAATCTTTAACTATACGGTATCTCACGATCTACGCGTGCCGCTGACGATCATCAACGGCTATTGCGAGGTTATACTTGAGATGTCCGGCGACAATCTCGATGAGGAATGCAAGGGGTATCTGCGCAAGATAATCGACGGAACCATCAAAATGAATCACCTCATTGACACCCTGTTGAAATTTTCCTGGCTGACCTGCAGCGAAACCCATCCCGAATCGGTCAATCTGAGCGAAATGACAAAAGAAATCGCCGCGGAACTGAAGTTGACTCAGCCGCGACGACGGGTAGAATTCAATATAGAGGAAGAAGTGACTGCGCAAGGAGATGCCAGCCTGCTGAGGGTGGTCATGGAGAACCTTGTGGGCAATGCCTGGAAGTACACTGCCAAAAAGGAAGAGGCCCTGATTAAATTCGGGGTTACCGAATTCAACGGGAAAACTGGATATTTCGTCAGTGACAATGGGGCTGGCTTTGATATATCGGAAGCGGACAAAATGTTCGGAGCTTTCCAGCGGTTGCATACGAATAAAGAATTTGAAGGTATCGGCATCGGTCTGTGCACAGTGAGACGGATCATTCATCGCCATGGTGGGCGGGTCTGGGCCGAGGGAAGTGTTGGGACAGGGGCTACGTTTTATTTTACCCTTGAGTAGTTTCAAGGAAGAAGGAGAAGAACATGTTGACACAATATTATGAGGACAATGATGTTACGGTAAGTTGGGACTCGATCAACAATTGGATATCTGTTGCCTGGCGTAACACGCCTTCTAAGGAGAGTGTCAAAAAAGGGTGTGAAGAAATACGCAAATTACTGTTGTTGAAAAAAACATCGCTGGTGCTTAACGACAATACGCAAATTAACGGCGCCTGGGGCGCGTCCAGTTGGGTAGCCGAAGAGTGGTTCCCTCTGATGATATCAGAAGGATTGAGAAAATTTGCATGGATCGAATCTCCAGCCAGCGCTTTGAGTGTAATTTCCGCGAAAAGATCTTATATGAAAAACAATGAAGGCGTTATAAGTCTGTTTAAGGACAAGGCTGAAGCTGAAATGTGGTTAAAATCGTGATCAACTCTAAGTTATGATGTCATGCGTAAAATTGCAGAAGTGAGATATTGACATGCATAAGGTTAAAAATGAAAAATCGAGTTATGTGATTCAGATAGTTGAGCATGCTCTTGATCTTCTGGAGCAGTTTCACGACGATGTAGACGAACTAGGCATCGCAGAGTTGAGTAGACGTCTCAAGCTTCATAAAAACAAGGTATTCAGGCTCCTGGCTACTCTGCAATCCCGTCATTACATAGAACAGAATACAGCCACAGAAAATTATCGGCTAGGGCTCAAAAATCTGGAGCTTGGGCAAGCGGTAATCAGGCATATGGGGCTGATTCGTCTCGCGAGGCCTGTGCAGGAAGCTTTGGTTCGCAAGTGCAGGGAAACTTCCTACTTGGCGACAATGAAAGATTTTCAGATTGTTTACCTCGATGCCGTCGAGTCGGACCTCTTCTTGCGAGTTGTCCCCACTCTTGGTGAAAAGCTCCCCATTTATTGCACGGCAGCCGGCAAGGTTCTTGCCGCAAGTCTGAACGAGGAAATTCTGCAAAAATACATCCGAACAAGTGAATTGAAGAGGTTCACTCCAAATACTATCTGCGATCCTGCTGAACTTGCAAATCAACTGCGCAGCATAGCCGATCTGGGTTATGCAGTAGACAATGAAGAACTGAATGAAGGCGTTAAATGCGTTAGTGCGCCCATTGTAGACTATACAAGGCAGGTCGTAGGAGCAGTGAGCATATCTGGCCCATCCATGCGACTAACTGCCGAACGCATGGACCATGAATTGATTCCGCTTGTGACGAAAGCTGCCGAAGAAATCTCCTTCAGGCTCGGGGGGGGGCAGTTAGTTGTCCCTGAAAAGCGGGGGCGAAGAACGCGATTTCATTGACAAGCGCTGTCAGCCAGTTTGAGACACGTCAGTGCTTGCTTGGATTGATGGCTGCATGCTCAAAGGCGGTTACGGAAGTGTCACGCGTACTCGAACTCGCGCAAAAGGCCGCCACGCTTTACTCTGCACAGGATCGGGAAGAAAAAAGAAAACTGGTCCAGCTTACGCACTCGAACTCCATTTGGAACGATGGAGAACTGGTGCCCAATCTCAAAAAACCTTCTGATTCTTTGGCACTTAGGAATGAAGAGTACAGAAGAAAAAAGGCCGTCTCCCTTGCGGAAAACGGCCTTTCTGAGATTTGGCTCCCCAACCCGGACTCGAACCAGGGACAAGGTGGTTAACAGTAACCTTGTATCACTATTTCAACCATTTTCAATCCCCTTCATGTTAGTTCATAATAAGATAATAAACAGTTGACATTACTAGTATTTACCTGTATTTGTTTATGCATGTTGTTTCAGCTTATTTCGCCCTAGCCCGGCAGTCTATTACGGCACGACTACGGCACGGAATGAATGCAAGGGGGGGTGCATCCATGAAGGTAACGACATTCACAGACACCATGATTAGGAAGCTGAAGCCAGCGGACAAGAAGTATGTTCGGGGGGAGGGTAACGGCTTTACCCTTCGAGTCATGCCTTCCGGGGTCAAGACATGGTTGTATGTCTATGCTTTCAATGGCAAGCGCCGCGAGATGAACTTAGGGAGCTATCCAGATGTTGCACTTGAAACAGCTAGGGATAGATTCAATTACGCTAAGGCAAGGGTTAAGAATGGCTTTGACCCTATGGAAGAAAAGGAACAAGAAGCGGATGCACGCCGCAAAGCTCCAACGGTTGCAGACTTGGTGTCTGACTACATAGAGCAGCACGCCAAGAGGAAGAAACGGTCATGGGCAAAGGATGAGGCCATATTGAACCGGGATGTTGTGTCCCTCTGGGGAAAGCGTAAGGCCGCAGACATTGTCAAACGTGACGTTAGCCTGCTTTTGAGGGGTATCATTGACAGGGGAGCGCCTGCCATGGCTAACAACTGTTTTCAGATCGTCCGCAAGATGTTTAATTGGGCGGTTCAAGAAGATATACTTCCTCATACTCCTTGCGCTGGCATACCTCTTCCCTCCGCAAAGCAATCAAGGAAGCGCACCTTAACCGAAGCTGAGATCAAAACTTCTTGGGATTCACTTGACCAGTGCGCAATGAGTGATGAGATACGCCGCGCCTTGAAGCTTGTACTTGTCACGGCACAACGCCCCGGCGAGGTCATAGGCATGCACTCAAGCGAAATTGATGATAGGTGGTGGACTATTCCTGTAGCCCGTCAAAAGGTGTCAAAGGTAAAAGAAGGAGACCGCAAGCCCCACCGCGTCTATCTTGCTGACACCGCCATTGAGCTAATAGGAGAGTTGGAGGTAGCAGATACAGAAACCGGAGAAACAAAACCAAAGGGTTATATTTTCAAGACTCCTCACAAGGCCAAAGACCGCCCCATGGGCGAGACAGCTTTAGCGGTTGCTGTCGGTCGCGGTCTTGCTTCCTCTGTCCTTGATGAAAAAGGCAACTCGTTAATAGGAGCTGACGGGAAATCCGTAACTATCAACAAGATAGGGATAGACCATTTCACCCCTCACGACCTGAGACGCACGGCAGCGACCTTCATGGGCGGTATGGGGTTTATGGACGAGGTCATTGACGCCGTGTTGAACCACGTTAAGAAGGGCGTTATCAGTACCTACAACCGCCACGACTACGACAAGGAAAAGAAGCAAGCCCTTGAAGCATGGGGGAGAAAGCTGCAAGGTATCGTATCAGGACAGCAGGCAGGAAACGTTATATCCATCAACAGAGGGGGGAGAGGATGAGCGTAGCAAGCTTTGAAGAGCAACAAAGGAAGCTAGGCTTTGACACCGGCAAGATCGAGCAGCTAAAGCGGGTTGTGTTTGGCTCGCTTGCAGCCCCTAGCCTCGTAACGACACCGAACGCACGGGCCATGCTGAAACGTGCAGATGGTAGCTTAATGGCTTTTACCGGGATGGGTTACACTACTCATCTTCAATTTGGAGAAAGCCGGGAAGTTTCCGAAGCGTCGAAGATTAGGTGCGGGCCGGGTGGGCTGGCTAGTCTCTGAGGTAGAAGCGTGGCTCCTTGACAGAGAAAGTGTAGTGTCGGAATGAATTACGGTTAAGCCCGATTCCGACATTCTAGCCCTCGCCGGTGCCGGTCGGGGCTCTCTTCTCCCTAGCCTCAGCAATCCGGCTTCCATATTTGAGTTGTAAGCCCCTTTCTCGCTCCGGCCCTCACCCTACTATGTCCCTTTGGGCACTCACCCCGCCACTCTCGGAATTTATCCAGGCAGATAATGTGTGTACACATTCCTGCATCTGTCAATTTTGACTGTCCGTAAAGAACCTGGATTGATTATTGTCGAAAGAACAAGGGCGCGCTTGTCTCACGCGTGAGACAGCATAGCCAGAGGGCGGTGAACATGAACCCACCTGAAACAATTAACCCGCACTATAGATAATACAACGCGGTATCAATACAGGGGGGAACGCATGAAGAGTACGAGGGAAGTTGCAATCGAGATAGTTTCTCTGCTTAGGGGGAACTCTGACAAGCGAGGCTGTCTTAGCTTCTATGATTTTAAAGACTGCTCGAATTACACAGAAATGATAGCAGCTACGTTAGACGAAGCACTTGAAGAAGGGGGCGGTGTATGTTCCTGAAGCGCGCTGAAATGGTTAAGCTTGTTGGACTTGGATACACTACCTGCTGGCGGCTTGAGAAAGAAGATAAGTTTCCAGCAAGGAAGCAATTGTCTGTTGGTCGCGTCGGCTGGCTCCGCGCTGAAGTTGAAGAGTGGGTAAAAGGGCGGGCTGTTGTGATGTCGTCTGTTTAGGGAAGCATTTAGCCCTTCCCTGGTTGTGGTGTGTGCTCTATTGTGTAGGCACGTTGCCCCGTTTAGTGGTCCAGGTCATGCGGTTACGGGTCGTCCCCGGCCCTTGTTCGCTGGAACTGCCAACGGGGCTTTATTTTGAGTCCTAAACAGCTTCCGAGAATTTCCGCTTTACGGGCTGTCCGGTAGGCGGTCAGGTTGGGCCTTAGGTCGGTGTCTTCGGGGCGATTGCCGGGCATCCTGGGCGCTCTGGGCATCTAGTCCTTGTACTGTCAACGGCAATCGAAAATTGACCCACTTTACCCTGTGATCGGAAATTGAAAATTGACCCACCTTCCTTTCAATTGTCGATTTGAACAGTTGTTAGTTGCTGGCCCAGGATACCTGCTCGGCGCTTCTCCTTGAGACGGT
>JACOUQ010000030.1 GCA_016177775.1 Geobacter sp. | reverse complement strand
CGGCTACCGTCCACAGTTCTACTTCCGCACCACTGACGTGACTGGCATAGTAGACCTGCCTGCCGGGACCGAGATGGTCATGCCTGGTGACAACGTTGCGGTGACCGTCAACCTGATCACCCCGATCGCCATGGACGAGGGTCTTCGTTTCGCCATCCGTGAAGGCGGCCGCACTGTCGGCGCCGGAGTTGTCAGCCAGATTATTGAATAACGCTGCGAGGAAACAATGCCGAGTCAGAAGATCAGAATACGTTTGAAAGCTTACGACCACAAGCTGCTCGATCAGTCGGTGGGTGAAATTGTCGATACGGCCAAGCGGACAGGTGCCAGCATTGCCGGCCCGATTCCTCTCCCGACAGTGATTAACAAGTACTGCGTACTCCGTGGTCCGCATGTTGACAAGAAGTCTCGGGAGCAGTTCGAGATCCGGACCCACAAGCGCTTGATCGACATCCTTGAGCCGACTCAGCAGACGGTTGACGCGCTCATGAAGCTCGATCTCTCCGCCGGTGTGGACGTGGAAATCAAGCTTTAGACGAACGAAATACATAGATAGGGAACTTCAGATATGAAGAAGGGTTTGATCGGGAAAAAGCTGGGCATGACCCAGATTTTCGCAGAAGACGGCCGACGAATTCCGGTGACTGTTGTCCAAGCCGGACCGTGCGTGGTGATTCAGAAGAAAACCGTTGAACGGGATGGATACAATGCCCTGCAACTCGGTTTCGGAGAAAAGAGCGCGCACAAGTCCACCAAGGCTCTGCTTGGTCACTGTAAGGGTGCGGGACAAGGTGTCTTCGCGGAACTTAAAGAGTTTCGACTCGATGACATTAATCAGTACAACATCGGTGATGTTATCTCTGCCGATATCTTTGCCCCGGGCGACGATGTGGATGTCACCGGGACCAGCATCGGCAAGGGCTTTCAAGGGGTCATCAAGCGCTGGAACTTCAAGGGAGGACGTGCCTCCCACGGCTCCTGCTTCCACAGGGCACCAGGTTCCATTGGTGCATCAGCCTACCCGTCCAGGGTATTTAAGGGCAAGAAGATGCCCGGACAACTCGGGAACAAGCGGGTGACTCAGCAGAACCTGCAGGTTGTGCGGGTTGACAGCGAACAGAATCTCCTGCTCATCAAGGGGGCGCTTCCGGGTTGCACCAACGGCATCGTCCTGATTAAGAACAGCATCAAACTCGGCTAGAATGACAGTTGTTGGAGAAAGTTATGGCAACCATTGACGTATATGACATCACGACTAAGAAGGTCGGAGAGATAGAGCTGAACGACTCTGTTTTCAGAGGCGAGGCACGCGAATATCTTATTCACGAGGCGGTCAAGATCCAGCTTGCAAATCGTCGTGCTGGTACTGTAGCTGTAAAGAACCGCTCAGCTGTTTCTGGTGGCGGTAAGAAGCCCTATAAGCAGAAAGGGACTGGCCAGGCCCGTCAGGGGTGCATTCGTGCCCCGCATTATCCGGGTGGTGGTGTGGCGTTCGGGCCGCAGCCCAAGGAATACAGCCTGAAGATGAACAAGAAGGCCCGCAAGGCAGCGATAAGCTCCGCGCTCTCCGTACTGTTCGCTGAAGGCAAGATGAAGGTTCTGAACGCTATTGAGCTCGAGAAAATATCCACAAAGAAATTTGTTGAAATTCTCAATGCTTTTGGCCTCAACAAGACACTGGTGGTGACAGACGGGCAGAACACAAACCTGGAGCTTTCTGCACGCAACGCCAAGGACGTGAAGGTTCTGAAGCCTGAGGCCATCAACGTTTATGACCTTGTCAAATTCAACAATGTCATTTTTACCGAAGCCGCTGTGCGCAAGGTTGAAGGAGCGTTAGTGCCATGAACATATATGACGTCATCAAGAGGCCGTTGATCTCCGAGAAGACCTCCCTTGAGGGAGAGGGCAAGAACATAATTGCCTTTGAAGTCGCAAGCGACGCCAACAAGATAGAGATCAGGAAAGCGGTTGAGCAGCTGTTTAAAGTCCAGGTTGCTGCCGTTAATACGGCAGTTGCGCGTGGCAAGGTGAAGCGGGTCGGCACGCGCCTCGGCAAACGTTCCAACTGGAAGAAGGCGTATGTGACCCTCAAGGAAGGAAGCACGGTAGACTTCTTCGAAGTCTAGACCATAGCATGGAGTAGAACTCATGGGTATCAAGAGCTATAAACCTACATCAGCAGGACGCAGACATCAGACCTGCTCCACGTTTGAGGAAATAACCTGCACAGAGCCGGAAAAATCACTGCTTCAGTCACTGAAAAAGACTGGTGGCAGGAACTCCTTCGGTCGAGTGACTGCGCGGCACATCGGTGGCGGCCACAAGCAGAAATATCGCCTTATCGATTTCCGCAGGGACAAGATCGAAATCCCGGCCAAGGTTGCATCTATCGAGTACGATCCGAACAGGAGCGCACGCATTGCACTGCTCAATTATGCAGACGGTGAGAAGCGCTATATTCTGGCGCCCCTTGATCTCAAGGTAGGCGATACCATCGTCGCAGGTGAGAGTGCCGATATAAAGCCAGGGAATTCTCTGCCCCTGCGTACCATTCCTCTTGGTACCATAATTCACAACATCGAGCTCAAGCCCGGCAAAGGTGGGCAGATGGCAAGAAGCGCCGGGACATTCGCACAGCTTATGTCCAAAGAGGGGAAGTACGGTCAGATCAAGCTCCCTTCCGGTGAGGTCCGTTATGTGAACATGGAATGCTATGCAACCATCGGCCAGGTTGGCAATCTTGATCACGAGAATGTTTCCGTGGGCAAGGCAGGCCGCTCCCGCTGGCTCGGCAAGCGTCCCAAGGTACGCGGTGTGGCCATGAACCCTGTTGACCATCCGCATGGCGGTGGCGAGGGTAGGACCTCCGGCGGCCGTCACCCGGTAACGCCTTGGGGCAAGCCGACCAAGGGTTACAAGACCCGGACGAATAAAGTTACTTCCCGTTTCATCGTGAAGAAACGTACGAAATAACCATCCTTTTTAAGAACAGAGGTTTGATAAGATGCCGAGATCCATTAAAAAAGGGGCATTCGTAGACGATCACCTCATGAAGAAAATTGAGGCTGAGGGACCGAATTCCAAAAAAGTGATCAAAACCTGGTCGCGCCGTTCGACCATCACTCCCGACTTTATCGGCTCGACCCTCGCCGTTCACAACGGCAAGAAGTTCGTCCCGGTTTTCGTGACCGAGAACATGGTCGGTCACAAACTTGGTGAATTCGCCCCCACTCGTACTTTTCACGGCCATGCCGCTGACAAGAAGAGCAAACTGAAGAAGAAGTAGCGATAAAGGAGTTCTCGATGGAATCAAAAGCCAAGCTGTCTTCCGCCAGGCTTTCTGCGAGGAAGACCCGTCTTGTAGTCGACATGGTACGTGGCAAGGCGATACAGGAAGCACTTACCATACTGCGCTTTTCGCCCCAGTCTTCCGCTAAAATTGTTGCAAAGCTGTTGAGCTCGGCAGTGGCCAATGCTGAACAGAAGGGCGTTACAGATGTTGATCGACTATACGTTAAGACTATCTTTGTAGACGGCGGTCCGGCACTGAAGCGTTTCCTCCCGAGAGCAATGGGTCGTGCCAGCAAAATCAGGAAACCGACCAGTCACATTTCCGTGGTGCTGGACGAAAGAAAATAAAGGAAAACCGGTTGGAGGTGAGGTTTTGGGCCAGAAAGTAAATCCGATAGGTTTGAGGCTGGGAGTTATAAAGACTTGGGACTCCAAGTGGTATGCCGAAGCTGATTACTCGAAGAATCTGCATGAAGATATCAAGCTTCGCACTTTCCTCAAGAAACGTCTCTATCATGCGGGGATCTCGAAGATAGAAATCGAGCGAGCCGCAAGCAAGGCTAAGATCAATATTCATACGGCCCGTCCGGGGTTGATCATCGGCAAGAAGGGCGCCGAGGTCGAAATCCTGAAGAAGGATCTTGCCAAGCTGTCTGACAAGGAAATTTTCCTTAACATAATAGAGGTCAGAAAGCCGGAGATAGACGCCCAGCTTGTTGCCGAAAACGTCGCCTTGCAGCTGGAGCGCCGCGTGGCCTTCCGCCGCGCCATGAAGAAAAGCGTTACCTCGGCGCTGAAGTTCGGTGGCAAGGGTATCCGTATAACCTGCGCCGGCCGTCTTGGTGGCGCCGAGATGTCAAGGACCGAGTGGTATCGCGAGGGCCGAGTGCCTCTGCACACGCTTCGTGCCGACATAGATTACGGTTTCGCCGAGGCAAAAACCACTTATGGCATAATCGGTGTAAAAGTGCTCATTTACAAGGGCGAAGTACTTCCCTCTCAAAAATAGCTCCAGGAGTATTGTGCGATGTTGATGCCCAAGAAAGTTAAATATAGAAAGCAGATGAAGGGAAGAATGAAGGGCGATGCCCAGCGGGGCGCAACTCTCGCTTTTGGTGAGTTCGGCCTTCAGGCCCTTGAGTGTGGGTGGGTCGATTCACGTCAGATCGAGGCAGCCCGTATCGCGATGACGCGTTATGTCAAGAGGGGTGGCAAGATCTGGATTCGCATTTTCCCTGACAAGCCGCTTACTTCAAAGCCTGCTGAAACTCGTATGGGTAAGGGTAAAGGCTCTCCAGATTCGTGGGTATGTGTGGTCAAGCCTGGTCGCATGCTTTACGAGATGGAAGGTGTAACGGAGGAGATAGCGCGTGAGGCGTTCAGACTTGCAGCGCACAAGCTCCCTCTTTCGACAAAGTTTGTGATGCGGGAGGAAGTACATGAAGGCTAATGAACTCAGAAATATGAGCGGGACCGAGCTGTCCGCCAAGGGTGCCGAGCTAGAAAAGGAGTTGTTCAACCTGAAGTTTCAACTCCACACCGGACGCCTTGAGAATTCTGCCAGAATCTCCGGCATACGCAAGGATATCGCCCGGGTCAAGACCATTATCAGTGAGAAGAGAGGTTAAGAAGGGGACTCTATGAGCGAGCGTGGCAGCAGGAAAACTCAGGTCGGTATCGTGGTGAGCGACAAAATGGACAAGACTGTCGTCGTGAAGGTCGATCGGCTGGTCAAGCATCCCATTTATAATAAATACATCAAGAGAGCATCAAAATATAAAGCGCACGACAAGGATAATGCCTGCAAGACCGGCGACAAGGTCCTCATAGTTGAAACACGTCCCCTCAGCAAGGACAAGCGGTGGAACGTAAGGCAGATTCTCGAGACAAGTGCATAATTCAGGAGTTATATCATGATTCAGATGCAGACAATACTCGATGTCGCGGATAACTCAGGGGCCAAGAAACTCTTCTGCATCAAGGTCCTGGGCGGCTCGAAAAGGAAATATGCCAGTGTCGGAGATATTATCGTTGCCTCCGTACGCGAAGCGCTCCCCAATTCCAAAGTGAAGAAGGGTGATGTTGTCAAGGTTGTCATAGTTCGGACGAGCAAGGAAATTGGCCGCCAGGATGGTTCCTACATAAGGTTCGATGATAACTCAGGTGTTGTCATCAACAACCAGCGGGAGCCTGTAGGGACGCGTATCTTCGGGCCGGTTGCCAGGGAACTGCGCGCCAGAAAATTCATGAAGATAGTTTCGCTTGCGCCGGAAGTGCTTTAATCACGCTTGAGGAGAGAATGATGCTGGGCAGAAAGCTGAAGATAAAGAAGGGCGACACGGTAATGGTCGTTGCCGGCAGGGAAAAGGGTAAAACCGGCAAGGTTCTACGCTTGGTCGTCAAGAAGGATGGCGTACTCGTTGAGGGCCTCAATATGGTGAAACGCCATACGCGCGCCCGTGGCAATGAGCCGGGCGGGGTCGTAGAGAAGGAAGCCCACATTAACATATCCAATGTCATGGTATACTGCGGCAAGTGCGAGAAGCCGGTCAGAACCAGAATAAACGTCCTCGAAGACGGTAACAAGACTCGTGCCTGCATAAAATGCGGCGAGTCCTTTGATAAGTAGCGGAGGAAGAAATGGCCAGACTTTTGGACCGTTATAATACTGAAATCGTACCGGCACTCATGAAGGAATTTGGTTATACCAGCGTCATGCAGGTGCCGAAGCTGCAGAAGATCGTCGTCAATATGGGACTTGGCGAGGCAATCCAGAACGTGAAGATACTGGATTCCGCTTCCGATGAGCTGGCAGCGCTTACAGGCCAGAAGGCCGTAATCACCAAGGCAAAGAAGTCGATTGCCGGTTTCAAGCTGCGTGCCGGCATGCCGATAGGCTGCATGGTTACCCTGCGCAGGACACAGATGTACGAGTTTCTAGATCGTCTTCTCAATATTGCACTGCCGCGCGTTCGCGACTTCAAAGGGGTCACCCCGAAGGGATTTGACGGCAGCGGTAATTATTCGCTCGGAGTCAAGGAGCACTTGATTTTCCCCGAAATCCAGTATGATAAGATCGACAAGATCAAGGGCTTGAACATATCAATTGTAACGTCAGCAAAGACCGATGAAGAGGGACGGGCTCTGCTCAAGGCTCTGGGAATCCCTTTTAGGCATTAATACCAGTTTGGAGGAGTCTAGTGGCTAAGAAATCAATGATCATAAAGGCCGAGCGAGGCAGTAAGTTCAAGGTGCGCGAATATAATCGCTGCCCGCTGTGCGGCAGGCCTAGGGCTTATTACCGCAAATTTGACATGTGCAGGATCTGTCTCAGGAAGCTGGCTTCAAACGGCCAGATTCCGGGCGTTATTAAATCCAGCTGGTAATATAAGAAAGTTCAGATAAGAGGAGTACGTTCGATGTCGATGACTGACCCGATTGCCGATATGCTTACGCGGATCCGCAACGCTAACATGGTTAAGCAACAGAAGGTGGATGTTCCGTCGTCCAACCTGAAAGTGAGCCTGGCCGGAGTGTTGAAGAACGAAGGCTACATAAAGAATTACAAAGTGATGCCTGATCAGAAGCAGGGCGTCTTGAGAATATATCTCAAGTACATAGACGAGAAGGATTCAGTCATTACCGAGATCAAGCGCGTGAGCAAGCCGGGTGGAAGAGCATATGCCAAGTCCGAGGACATCCCCAAGGTTAAGAATGGTCTGGGTGTAGCCATACTTTCCACTTCCAAGGGGATCATGACTGGCAAGCAGGCTCAGGAGGCCGGAATAGGCGGCGAACTGCTCTGCACCGTCTGGTAAGGCAAGCATTAAGGCAATCAAGGAGTATACAAGCATGTCCAGGATTGGCAAACTTCCGATAGAAATACCACAAGGTGTCAAGATCTCCTGCACCGGAAACCTGATCAAGATTGATGGACCTAAGGGTACTTTGTCCAGAAATCTTCCTGATTATGTGCAGATCGAGGTGTCCGACAAGAGCATACAGGTGAGCCGGGAGAGCGATTCTCTCAAATCCCGCAGTGCTCACGGTTTGGCACGGACGCTGATCAATAATATGGTTGTAGGCGTCACCAAGGGGTTCGAGCGGGTACTTGATATCAACGGTGTCGGTTACCGTGCGGAAGCCAAGGGAGATGTTCTCAATCTCAGTCTCGGCTACTCTCACCCTGTCAACTTCACGCTTCCGCAGGGGATCACTGTCGAAGTGGAAAAGATGACCAAAATTACTGTTAAGGGAATTGATAAGGAACTGGTTGGACAGACTGCCGCCAAGATTCGCGCATATAGGGGTCCCGAGCCGTATAAGGGGAAAGGGATCAAGTATGCGGATGAAACGATACTGCGGAAAGCTGGGAAAACCGGCAAGAAATAGTTCCAGTATGAATTAGCTTCAGGCAGCCAAAGGAGATAGGAAATTGAGTCCGTTAAACGCAAGGAAATTGGCTTGGAAGAAACGCCAGATCAGGGTGAGGAAGAAGATAATAGGCACCACTGAGCGTCCGCGGCTGAACATATTCAAGAGCTCGCAGCATATCTATGCTCAGATTATAGACGACACTAGCGGTGCTACTCTTGCGGCGGCGTCCACTGTCATGGACGATGTGAGGACCGGTGTGAAGCACGGTGGCAATGTCGAGGCGGCCAAGCTCGTGGGCGCAGAGATTGCCAAGCGGGCAATTGCTAAGAATATCACGCAGGTTGTCTTCGACCGCAATGGTTTTCTTTATCACGGTCGTGTGAAGGCCCTTGCGGAATCAGCACGTGAGAATGGACTCTCCTTTTAGAGGATGGGAATAGGAGGCTATCAATTGCAGAAGATCAATCCAAATGAACTTAATCTGACGGACCGCGTGGTGCACATAAGCCGCGTCGCCAAAGTTGTAAAGGGTGGCCGTCGCTTCAGCTTCTCCGCTCTGGTAGTTGTGGGAGACGGCAGTGGCTATGTCGGCTATGGACTTGGTAAGGCCAACGAAGTCCCTGAAGCAATTCGCAAGGGGGTCGAGCAGGCAAAGAAAAGCCTGATCAAAGTGCCGATCGTCGAGGGTGAGACTATTCCGTTTGATGTGATCGGACAATTCGGTGCCGGCAGGGTTTTAATCAAGCCTGCGTCGGCCGGTACCGGGGTTATTGCCGGTGGAGCAGCGCGTGCTGTATTTGAGTCCGCAGGGATTCACAATATACTCTCAAAATGTCTGGGCTCGAACAACCCCCACAATGTCGTTAAAGCCGCTTTTGACGGGCTGAGTCAATTGAAGAGTCCTGAAGAAATCATTGCACGCCGTGGTATTGCCGAGTAAGCTGTTTTTCACTATAACGTCAGGAGTCAGGAATAATGGCAGGTGAACTTAGAATTACCCTGGTCAGGAGTCTGATTGGCAAGCCGGAGAGCCAGCGTGCCGTTCTCAAGGGGCTCGGACTCTCCAAAGTGAACGGGTCCGTGGTACTCAAGGACACGCCTGAAATTCGCGGCATGATCAACAAGGTTATACATCTGGTCAAAGTAAGCGAGTAATTCGCGTTGAGGTGCGATACATGGAGTTGAACAGCATTAAACCGGCACTCGGTTCTACCAAGAATAGAAAGCGCATCGGCAGGGGCACCGGGTCTGGGCACGGCAAGACTGCGACGAAGGGTCATAAGGGCCAGAAGGCTCGTTCGGGTGGAAGTGTCAAACCTGGATTCGAGGGGGGGCAGATGCCTTTGCAGCGCCGTCTCCCGAAGCGAGGCTTTACCCCGCTGACCCGCAAAGATTACGCGGTTGTGAATCTTGGCCAATTGGATGCCTTTGAGAGTGGCAGTATAGTTGATGTGGATGCAATGCGGAAGGCTGGTTTCATAGGCAAGGTAATTGATGGCGTGAAGATCCTTGCTAAAGGCGAAATCACCAAGGCTGTTAAAGTCAAGGCACATAAATTCAGCGCGGCTGCCAAGGAGAAGATTGAGGCTGCCGGCGGAACAGTTGAGGAGATCTGATTTTGCTTGAGGCCTTCCAGAATATCTTCAGGATCCCGGAGCTCAAGAAGAAAGTAATTTTCTCGCTTGCCATGCTTGCCGTTTATCGTGTCGGGTGTCATATCCCTACTCCCGGTATTGACGGGCAGGCGTTAGCGCATTTTTTTGCCCAGACAAAAGGTAACCTGCTCGGACTTTTCGACATGTTTACCGGCGGAGCGTTGCAGAAGCTGACCGTGTTTGCGCTGGGCATAATGCCGTACATTTCTTCCTCCATCATTTTTCAACTCCTGACTGTGGTTGTTCCCACGATTGAAAAGCTGTCGAAGGAAGGTGAAGCAGGGCGGAAGAAGATCACCCAGTATACACGGTACGGCACAGTGGTGCTCAGCATGGTACAGTCACTTGGCATCGCCATCGGATTGGAGAGCATGCGCGGGCCAGCCGGTGAACTGGTCGTTCTGTATCCAGGGTGGGGCTTCAGGCTTATGACCATGATCACCCTCACCGCTGGAACTGCTTTTCTGATGTGGCTTGGTGAGCAGATGACCGAGAAGGGGCTCGGCAACGGCATCTCCCTTATCATTTTTGCTGGCATTGTTGACAGGATCCCTTCGGCGGTGATTAATAGCGTACGGCTCCTGAAGACCGGCGAGGTCTCGTTGTTTTTGATCATTTCCGTCGTGGCCTTGATGGTGTTGGTAATTGCGGCGATTGTCTATGTTGAGCGCGGACAGCGGCGTGTTCCGATACATTACGCAAAGCGTGTGGTAGGTTTGAAGACATACGGTGGTCAGACCTCTCATCTCCCGTTGAAGGTTAATATGAGCGGGGTCATACCGCCGATTTTCGCGTCCTCGATTATCATGTTTCCTGCCACTGTTGCCAATTTCATAAACGTGCCATGGGTTCAAAAGGTTGCTCAAAGCTTGACTCCTGGAAAGCTGGGGTATGAAGTTTTTTATGTTGCCTTTATCGTTTTTTTCTGCTACTTCTATACGGCTGTAACATTCAATCCGGTAGATGTTGCAGAAACCGTGAAGAAGCATGGGGGCTACATACCGGGTGTACGCCCTGGCAAGGAGACATCAGACTATCTGGACAACGTACTGACCAAGCTGACCTTTGCTGGTGCGATTTATATTTCCATTGTCTGCGTCCTCCCCTCGTTGCTGATTGCGAAATTTAACGTGCCATTCTATTTTGGTGGAACAGCATTGCTTATCGCGGTTGGCGTCGGTATGGATTCGGTGGCACAGATTGAATCGCATCTGATCACCCGCAGCTACGAAGGTTTCATGAAGGGTGTAAGGATAAGGGGTAGGCGGTAAGATACAAGGGAAGACTGATGAATCTAGTTCTGTTAGGGCCTCCTGGTGCCGGCAAAGGCACGCAGGCAAAGATATTGACTCAGAAGTACGACATTCCGCAGATCTCGACCGGCGATATATTGCGTGCGGCTGTGAAGGAGCAGACCCCGATGGGTGTCAAGGCGAAAACCTTCATGGACAATGGTGCGCTGGTTCCCGATGAGGTTGTGATCGGTATAGTTGAGGAGAGGCTGGCAAAGGCTGACTGTCTCAAAGGTTTTATTCTCGATGGATTTCCCAGAACTGTTAGACAGGCAGATGCACTGAAGAAGACCTTGGCATCCCTGGGTAGAAAAATTGATTACGTTCTTTCGATTGAGGTGCCCAGGAGCGATTTGCTCCAAAGGCTGACAGGCAGACGGACCTGCCGGGCGTGCGGAAGAGGATATCATATCGTTTATGATGTGCCACCCCAAGACAGTAAGTGTGAATGTGGTGGTGAACTTTATCAGCGGGATGACGACCTTGAGGAAACAATCCGCAGACGACTGGATGTTTATGAAGCTCAGACAGCCCCGTTGATAGATTACTACGGAAGCGAGTCGTTACTGCGCACTGTCGATGGTGTCGGCACCTTTGATGATATCCAGTCTCGCATATCTTCAGAACTCGGCGGCTGCGCGGGGTGATACACCTTAAGTCCCCGCAAGAGATCGAAAAAATGCGGGTAGCAGGCAAGATCGTGGCGCAGGTTCTCCAGATCGTGCGTGAGATCGTAAGCCCTGGCATAACAACCCTCTATCTCGATGAGGTAGCTCAAAGGGAAGCCGTAAGGCACGGTGCAAGGCCTGCTTTCAAAGGCTATAGCGGCTATCCCTTTTCGTTGTGCTGTTCTTTGAATGACGGTGTTGTGCATGGCTTCCCTTCGAATCGCCCGCTTCAGGAGGGCGATATTTTGAGCCTCGATTTCGGGGTCGTGCATGATGGTTTTTACGGGGACGCAGCAATTACGGTTCCTGTGGGTAATGTCTCTCAGATTGCACAGCAGCTCATAAATGTGGCAGAGGCTGCGCTGTATGATGGCATAACCCATGCTGTTCCTGGCAAGCGCCTTTCAGATCTGTCCTATGCCGTTCAGAGCTATGTCGAGCGCCATGGTTTTTCAGTGGTACGTGAATTCGTAGGTCATGGCATAGGGAGGGCACTTCATGAGAGTCCGCAGGTTCCTAATTTCGGCTCACCAGGTAGGGGGGTCAGGCTCAAAGCTGGAATGGTGCTGGCGATAGAGCCGATGATAAATGAGAAGGGGCCGGAAGTTAAGATTCTTGCCGATGGTTGGACGGCGGTCACCTGTGATGGTGGATTGTCTGCTCATTATGAACATACCGTTGCCATAACGGAAAACGGTCCGGAGATACTGACCAAGTTGTAGTATAATCAACCTTCGAGCGGGTGCTGCTGGTACCCAAGAGGTCACTAATGAAAGTAAGAGCTTCTGTTAAAAAGATTTGCGATAAGTGCAAAATCATCAAGCGGAAAGGGGTGGTGCGGGTTATCTGCGACACTCCCAAGCATTCCCAGAGACAGGGTTAAGAGGAGGAACGGGCATTGGCACGTATTGCTGGTATTGACTTACCTAAGAACAAGCGAATCGAGATTGCGCTGACCTATATTTTCGGCATTGGCAGGACCTCCTCCCAAAAGATCTTGTCGTTAGCCGCGGTCGATTCGAACACTCGCACCGACAAGCTTACCGAAGCGGAAGTCGGCAGGATTAGGGAGTGCATCGACAAGAACTTTAAGGTTGAGGGCGACCTGCGCAAGGAAGTTTCCATGGATATCAAGCGTCTCATGGACCTTGGCTGCTACCGTGGTCTGCGCCATAGGAAGGGGCTTCCGGTTCGTGGTCAGAGAACAAAGACCAATGCCCGAACCAGAAAAGGCCCTGCCCGTACTGTTGCAGGTAAGAAGAAGTAATCGAATGAGCGGACACCGCATAGTGGAGGAGTGATGGCAACCCCTGCGAAAAAGATCGTCAGAAAGAAAAAAGAGAAGAAGCACATTACTAACGGCGTGGCGCACATTCAGGCTACGTTCAACAATACGATTATCACTATCACTGATATGAACGGAAATGTTCTGGCCTGGTCGAGCGCTGGCTGCAAGGGATTTAAGGGCTCCAGGAAGAGCACGCCGTTCGCAGCTCAGATCGCATCGGAAGAGTGTGCACGTAATGCGCAGGAGCATGGTCTGCGGAATATCGAGGTCTATGTAAAAGGTCCGGGTGCTGGCCGTGAATCCGCATTGCGCGCACTCCAGGCCGCTGGCTTCAGTATCAGTTTCATCCGCGACGTCACTCCGATTCCGCATAACGGTTGTCGTCCCCCGAAGAGAAGAAGAGTTTAAGGCTGTATGCAGCATTTAATAAGGAGGTCAACCATTGGCTAGGTATACCGGCCCCTCCTGCAGGCTCTGCAGAAGGGAAAATATTGAGCTGTTTCTGAAAGGCGAGCGTTGTTACACTGATAAATGCGCTATCAAGCGGCGGAATTACCCCCCGGGCCAGCACGGTCAGGCTCGCATAAAGGTATCCGACTACGGTGTGCAGCTGCGTGAAAAGCAGAAGGTACGTCGAATTTACGGTATTCTCGAAAAGCAGTTTCGCAGTTATTTCGAGGAAGCCGACCGGATGAAGGGTGTTACCGGCGAAAACCTTCTGTTTCTCCTTGAGCGCCGTCTCGACAATGCTGTATATAGGCTCGGATTTGCCGCTTCTCGCACCGAGGCCAGAACTCTTGTCCGTCACGGCCATTTCCGGGTAAACGGCAGGAAGGTCAACATACCTTCGTTTCTGGTCAGGAGCGGTGATGTGATTGAAGTGCGTGAGAAGAGTCGCAATGTCGCTTGTATCAACGATTCTCTCGAGGCTGTGGTGCGTCGCGGAGTGCCCCAGTGGCTCGAACTTGACAAGGATGCCCGTAAAGGTGTGGTCAAAACCTTTCCGACAAGGGAAGACATTACGACCCCGATCCAGGAGCAACTCATAGTCGAGCTTTACTCCAAGTAACGGCAATCCAGATCAGGTACAGGGAGAACATTAATGTATAAAAACTGGCGCGACTTGATCAGACCGAAAAAGCTGCAGGTCGAAGAGGAAACCCTTACCAGCAGTTACGGAAAGTTCTATGCCGAGCCTTTTGAGCGTGGCTTTGGTACAACCCTCGGTAACTCGCTCCGCCGTGTTCTGCTTTCTTCGCTTCAGGGAGCCGCAATTACTTCGGTGCGGACCAAGGGTGTACTGCATGAATTCTCCGCTATTCCCGGTGTGACAGAAGACGTAACTGACATTATCCTTAATCTCAAGGGAGTTCGACTTAAGATGCACGGCAATGAGCCGCGCACTGTCAGGATCATACACAAGGGACCGGGTGTCGTTAAAGCCGGTGACATAATCACAGACCCCAATGTTGAGGTGCTTAACCCTGATCATCATATTGCCGTTTGCTCAAATGATGCAAACTTGGAGATGGAGTTGGTGGTCAAGATGGGAAAAGGTTACGTTCCGGCAGATCGTAATCGTGACGATAAGGCCCCGATCGGGACGATTCCGATTGATTCGATATTTTCACCAATCACAAAGGTCAATTTCACTGTTGCTAATGCTCGTGTTGGTCAGATGACAGACTATGACAAGCTGACACTGGAGCTTTGGACTGATGGCAGCGTCAAGCCCGATGATGCCGTAGCTTATGCTGCAAAAATCCTCAAGGAGCAGTTGCAGATTTTCATCAACTTCGACGAGGAATATGAACCTGTTGCAGGTGAGGCGCTGGAGGAAGAACAGGAACGGGTCAACGAGAATCTCTATCGTTCCGTTGAAGAGCTTGAACTTTCTGTCCGCTCTGCGAACTGCCTGAAGAATGCAGGTATCAAGCTTATCGGTGAGCTGGTTATGAAGACTGAAGCCGAGATGCTCAAGACACAGAATTTCGGCCGCAAGTCACTTAACGAGATTAAGGATGTTCTGGCGGACATGGGGTTGACCCTTGGCATGAAGCTGGAGGGATTCCCTGATCCCCAGGTGATGAGGCGGATTCGCGGCGAACAGAAGGATGAAGAGTAGCGAGTTCAAGAAAGGAATCGGATACAATGCGTCACAATAAAGCCGGAAGAAGACTTGGAAGAACCACGAGCCACAGGATTGCCATGTTCAGAAATATGGCGACCTCGTTCTTCCAGCATGAGCGAATAATCACTACCGATGCCAAGGCAAAGGAACTCAGGCCGATTGCAGAGAAGCTGATAACACTCGGGAAGCGTGGTGATATGCACGCGCGCCGTCAGGCAGCTGCTTATATCCGCGACAAGAAGGTAGTTCAGAAGCTGTTTGAAACAATCGCCCTTCGTTACAAGGATCGTCCAGGTGGCTATACGCGCATAGTCAAACTTGGCATCCGCCCTGGTGACAATGCTCCGCAGTCGGTTATCGAGCTCGTTGAAGAGGAGCTGGCGCCCAAGAAGATCGGTAACAAGCCGGCAAAGAAGGTAGAGAAGGCTCCGGCTAAGGCTGTTGTCCAGCCGGCTGAGGAGGCCATGGCTGCCCCCGAGTCAGAGACTTCTGAAGCCGCACCCGAAACCGAAGTCAAGGAAGAGACGAGCGAACCGAAGGTCGACTAGTCAATATGTTCAAGTAAAATAAATTTTAAGGGCACGGGAAACCGTGCCCTTTTTTATTTCATGTGCAGATTCTTCTCGGGGAAATGATCCTCTGAATTATTCTTGTCTAAAGGATAACCATATGGTCAATGAGAAGCTGGCCCGCATTCTGTACCGGTTCGAAATTGCCGCCAAAGCGCATTATGCCGCGTTGGAGGAGATGAATGCCGAAGAGGCGGAACATCAGGCTCGGGTGATCTCGCAACTCTATGCGCGCATAGTCAGTTCAGGTGAACAGGGGCGACAGGGGTTGTTTCTCCTGACTCTTAATGCGGACAAGGCTGTATGCGGAATGGCCGCAGTTTACTCACTTCGTTATCGGCCGGAAGAGGCACTGGCTGTATTGCGACGTCTGTCTATGGAGGAAGACCTCATCGGGTTCAGGGCCGGTTTCGCCATCCAACGCTGGGAGGCAGGAGAATGGGACATCGACTAGGTTTATATCTATCGCCGCAGTTTCTTTTCTTCAAAGATCAACAGCAAGCCTAGCCCCTGCCACAGCCCCGCTTGCTCCGACCATCGGGACTTTCGAGAGTGGAGCAGCTGCTACCTGTGTCAAGGCTGCGACACATCCGCATGTGTAATAGAAGAGAAGGAAGCGGGGCCCGCCCAGGGTGTCCTCGATGTTGTCGCCGAATACCCAGAGAAATAGCATGTTAGAGGCGATATGGAGCCAGTTGCCGTGCAGAAACATCGAGGTAAAAATAGTCGACCATTGTTCTGCAGGAAAACGTATCAGGTTGGCTGGTATCAGTGCGTATTGGGAGGTAAGTCCACCTACGAACTGTTCCACCTCCACCCATCCCCGGACAGTCTTCACCAGAGCCAGGTGGCTATGGCCGGTCAGACGGTCTTGAACAAAAATAAGTATGTTGAAGGTTATGAGCAGAATTGTGAGGGCGGGAGGGCGGCTTGTGGGGTTATGGTCTCTGAGAGGGATCATGGCAGCTGGCCATCGAGTAGTTTAGCTGGTTGACGGTGGTTCCGATTACGGGAGGCTGAGTAAAAAGTCGCTTGCTCCTTGAAGCGGGCCAAGCGGGTTGCGCTGGTCTTTGTACGCCTCAATTGTGGGGGTGCCGCTCCAGAGCTTGTAGGTCACGTGATCATCCACCAGCACCAGCAGGGCCTTGAATTGCCACCCGGTCTCTTTGGACTTGCGTCTGAAGTTGAAAAAGTCGAGCCAGAAATTGCCAATGCGTTTCGAATAAACCCGTTTTGGCTCGAATACGAATGCGCGGCAGGCGGTTTTCGCAATAAGGCACTCCTTCAGCCCCTCATCAAGGTTTTCCATGCGGATTGACTGAACTGATCCCGCAATATCAAGATAGTTAAGAATTCGGAGATTCGGAGTGGATTCAATGTCGAATCCAAGTTTTTTCAACTCCGAAACGCTCGTTTGGCCTGGAACGATCTTGTCGAAAGATATTTTGACATCCTCGAACGTTTTCCAGGGAGATTCAATGGTATCCTTCGTGCTGGGCAGCAGGAAGCCGCATCCTGTGAGAAGAAGTGTCAAGGTCAGCATCAATAGTGTGAGAAGTCGCATAAATGTCCTTTGTTTCTAAGTTTGAGAAGCTCGCGGCATTGAAACTAGGGGGCGCTGACCTGAATGACGGCACTTCCTTCGCCGTCGGGATTGACCACCTGAAGGCGGAAATCCTTGGCGCTGTAGTCATAGGGGTATCGCTGGTAGACGAGTTTCGTGCAGTCGACGAAGAGAACTCGATCTCGCTCGATGGCGGCTCCTGTGCCGATAGTTAACCGTTTTCCCTCATGTATTGCATTCCCCCCATGATTCAGAGTCTTGTCCTCGACAATGAGAGTCCCCCCCTGCTGGAAGTTTTTCCCATCTATCACTAGGTTGTAATAGTTGACAAATTCCTCGTCACGGTAAACCCTGTCAATCTCGGGTCGTGAATCAATGTACAGACCGAGGGAGGAGGAAGTGGTATCTTCGGGGTTTCGTACCTGTACCTGGTGCAGTCCACCTGCCACATGCGGCACGCTGAAGGCGATGGTATCGCCGGTTAAAAGCTGGCTTCTGATGACCGCTCCGTTAAACATTACCTGGGAATTTGCCTGGAAATTGCGGCCGAATATGGTTATCTCGCGTCCTTGGCCGCGTGCGCAGGCGTGGAGACGGTCGGGGGAAAGTGAGTTTGCCACTGGCTTGGGCGGAAGGATGGTGAAGTTATAAGTCTTGCTGGTGCTTCCATCCTCGCGCTTCAGGAACAGTGTGTACAAACCGGCCCTGAGCTGTGGGATGTCAAAGGTAAGCTGCTGCGGGCCGAGAACCCGCGTCTGGACTTCCCGACTTCCAAGATAGGCGACAGTTTGGTCGCTGAAGCCAGTTCCGTAGAGAGTAACCGCGGTCCCTGGCTCTCCCTGGGCCGGTATCATGCTCAGTATGGTGATCGCGGAGAGCGATTCAGCCTTGGAGGCTTTCTGCTGTAAAGTTTTAGGCGTGGTGTTTTTTGTCTGGAGCCCTTTTTTCGCAACTCCGCAGGCAAAGTCGCTATAAACGGTCATAAGAATAAAGAATGCAAGAAAAAAGCGGAATCGCATTTATCTCCCCTTTGCTCTTTAATTATACAACCATTTTAGCGAATCGCTATGTGTGACTTATTGATGGTTAATGGTCAAGGTCAGCCAGCTGGCGATCATGGTGAATATGAGGTTTGCAGACCATGCCGCTATCAGCGGGGGAAGAGCGCTGACCTGGCCTAGGGAAACGAGCATTGCGTTGGTAACGAAATAGGCGAAGCCGATGGCGAGGCTCAAACCGATACCGACGGCGATGCCGCTTGTCCTGCCGCTGCGCAGCACGAACGGAATACCGAGAAAGGCCATGATAAAGGAGGCGAAGGGGAGCGAGAGCTTGGCATGCATCAGTGCCCGGTAGCGGCCGGCATCGTACCCCCCTTTCTGGAGTTTTTCGCAATAGCGCTTCAATTGCAGGAAACCCATGTTGTCGGCATATTTGTCAACAACTTTGAGGTCAGCCACCTTCAGCCCCAGCTTGACCGGCAATTGCGGGGACAGCTTCGAGCGCGGAGTGCCTCCCGAGAAGTCGAGGGTTGTCGCCTCTCTTAGCAGCCATTGGCCGTTGTGCCATTCAGCAGATTTTGCATCTATTCGTGATAAAGGTACAATGCCACTGTCCGTTATCCAGAGGGTAACGCCATGGAGTGCCTGCTGGCCAGGGTTGAAGAGGTTTGCCTGAAGGATGGCCGTATCATCGCGAAACCAGATGTTGTCCTGGCGGAAGAAGGCACTTGCACTCTTTTTCTTGATTTCAACTTCTTCGACGTACTTCATTCTGGCATAGGTTACAGGAATTAGAAGCTCGTTGGCCGCAACGGTCAGCAGGCTCACAACGAAGGCAATTAACAGAATCGGCCGGGTGGCGCGGGGGAGGCTCACGCCGCAGCTTCTCAAGGCCGTGATTTCACTGTTCCTGCCGAGAATCCCCAGCGTCAGCATGGTAGCCATGAGAACAGCCAAGGGAAGAACCTGGGTAGCAATCTCCGGGATCTTGTATAGAAAAAAGCGTGCTATCGCCATCGATTCGGGGCTGTTCTGAGAGAAGCGGTCGATCTTCTCGATAAAATCGACGATAAGGTAGATGGCCACGAATGCTCCCAGGCAGAGCCCGAAGATCCGAGCGTACAACGTGGCAACATATCTTCCCAGGATGCTCATGGGGTTTTCCCCTTCCCGAATCTGTCCTTGAACCATGTGATGATGTTTGCCGTGAGGTCGTAAACAGGGACGCGGACTTCATGGGCGGCGAGTCGAAAGAGTTGAAAGCCCATAATAAGGAAGGCGAAGTTCGGAAGCCAGGCAGCCACGGCCGGATATACAATCCCCCTTTCGCCGAGATTCTTGGCGATGGAGATGAAGAGGTAAAAGGCGAGCAGTATGGCGATGCTGACCGAAAAACCGCCGGCCTTGCCTGAGCGACGGTTCTGAATGCCGAGCGGGACACCGATCAGGGCGAAAATGATGCAGGAAAGAGGCATGGCAAAACGGCTGTGAAGCTCCAGGATCAAGTTGTTCAAGGCAGGATCATCCTTTGAAGGAGCATGGATTGATTGCCTGAGTTCCCCCATCGTCATCTCCCGCTCGCTTTTTGCCAGCTTGGCGGTCGGACGTGAAGGTGTCAGACTCAGGTCATAGCTGGAAAAACCTATAAGCCGGTATCCCTTGCCAGGAAGGGCTCGGTGAATACCCCCGTCGGTCAGGTGCAATCTTATCGTTTTGCTTGAGGGCTCTACGGATATGGAGCCTGTTTTGGCAAAGGTCGTGGAGGGTTCGTCCGCCTTTCGCTCATCATGGATCATTACCCCGGATATCAGATTTTTGTCGCGATCGTATCGGTCAACATACATCACCACCCCATGAAACGTATCGTCAAAGACACGCTCCTTGATTTCCAGCACTCCCCCGGTTTCAACCACTGTATGGAGCAGGTTCTTAAGGGAAAGGTTTGCCCGCGGCATTGCGCTGACCGAAACAAAAGTTGTGGCTAGATAGGCCAGAAGCGCAAAGGTGAAAACCGGCGGCAGCAGGCCATAAAGACTTATCCCGCAAGATTTCATGGCAGTTATCTCGCTGTCGGCGGAAAGCCTGCCCATGGCGAGAAGCACCGCGAGAAGAAATGCCATGGGTATGGCGATCAGCCAGAAGGAAGGGAGCATGTAGAGGATGATGCGGAGCACCGCCGCGAGTGGTACCCCCTTGCCGAATACGAGCTCGGCCAGTTTCAGGAGCTTCCCCATCAGGAGTACCATGGTGAAAACGCCCATGCCGAGGAGAAACGGGCCGGTTATTTCCCTGAAAATATAACCGAAAAAAGTCTTCTTCATAACCGGACAATAATACAGGAGAGCGGTGGGAAAGTAAAGAGCAGGGGTGCTGGAAAGGTTACATCTGAGGGAGGTTGAATATGTTCTCATTTACAATAAATTTGGAGATGGCGGAAACGCATGGGAATCGAACCCACCAGGGAAGTTTCTCACCCCCCTCACCGGTTTTGAAGACCGGGCGGCCCACCAGCGACCGACGCGCTTCCGTGTATTGGAATATCTATATCATACTTGCCGTTTCGTCAATCAAAAAAGCCTGACAGGCACCTTGAGTGGCTACAACTCCATTGCTAAAAGACCCATATTGGGGGTGTTTTGGCGCATTAGTCAACTCTTACAGATAAATATTATCGTGATTTCAATATGTTGTACGTGGCGTGTAATCCGGAATGGTTTTTGAACATATACTCTTTTGTTGCCATAATTTTCTCCTTAAAGGAGGGACGAACGATGAAATGGTGCGTTACAGTGTTGGCAATTATTGTATTTGTCGCTGGTTGCAGCAATGCAGTCATGCCAATGGTGAAGAAGTTCGATTCTCTTCAGGCTGGTGACGTTCAAACACGCATGGTGGGAGAACCAATGGCCGAAAGGGGTACTTTAACCGTGCTTCCCGGTTTTGTTGCCAAGACGAGTTACCACCTTCCGGCGATCGATGGCGTACTCTTTCCACTGGTCAGGCAGGGAACGACATTTGTGTGCAGGCAGCGTCTTGATAACGGAGACCTTTTATGTCAGAATCCAGCATTTACCGAAAAAAGCGTACGTACTGTTGATGGCAGGCCAATCCGGTTTCCTGTGCCTCTGCTTATATTTGATCATCAGGAAGGCGACATTTTGGGAATATATTACGGGAACACGGGACACTATCGGCTCCAGGATGATTTGCCGACAGGGCTCTTCAGTAAGCGGGAAATCACACTCAAAGATTCGTTCAAGGAAGAACTGGTTTATGCCGGGAAAGAACACGATACCATCAATATTACATTCAAGGAATTCTCCGGCAACCTGGAAAGTCCACTATCAACCAAAAGCATGCAATATGATCTGACCGGCAACGTCACTATCACATTTAATAACAAGTTGATCGAGGTTCTCGATGCAGACGAGAATTCCATCAAGTTCCGCATTAAAAATTGAGCTGCGACCGCATGTTGTGTGAATTAGGGTATCTGGTTATCCACTGCGCTCCAGTAGAGCTTAGCTGCGACATATTTTGTCACAAGTTGGCGCTATACTGCTCTCCAAACAGCAATTGGAGGCCAGCCATGAAAGAGGATTTCCCAAAGAACGAGCTTGAGTTTGATAGTCGTTTCAGCCGTGAACCAGCCTGCCAGGAGTATCTTTTCCAACTTCGCTGGCCGGAAGGCTTTGTTTGTCCGGATTGCGGCCACACGGAGTATTGGAAAAGCGCCAGGGGACTTTACCTGTGCCGGCAGTGCGAGCGACAACAATCGGTAACTGCCGGAACCATCTTTCATGGGTCGAAAAAGCCGCTCACCGTCTGGTTTAAAGCCTTGTGGTGCTTTTCGACCCGCAAGTCGGGTGTCAATGCCGTCGCACTGAACGAATTGCTGGGTCTGGGTAGTTACCAGACGGTTTGGTGCTGGCTGCAAAAGCTGCGGACCTGCACCATCTTTCCCGATCGCGAGGCGTTGTCGGGACAGATCGAAGCGGATGAATTTTATTTTGGCGGCGAACGCAGCGGTAAGCGCGGCCGCGGTGCTGATCACAAGTTCAAGGTGGCCATCGCGGTTGAACGCCAGGGGCGCAAACTGGGACGGTTGCGTATGCAGGTCATCGAGGACTGTAGAGCTGGGCAACTTATCCCGTTTGTGAAAAGCAACATTGTCTCCGGCAGCCAGGTTTCGACCGATGGCTGGAAGAGCTACAATGGTCTGGAAGAAGCCGGTTATGGCCATCGCAAGATCCTCTCCGCCAAGGTAGATGACAAGGAGAGCATCCTGCCGGGCGTCCATCTTGTCGTTTCTCTGGTAAAGCGCGTCATCCTTGGGACCTTCCAAGGACGATTTGATGAGCCCTATATCCAGCGCTACCTGGATGAGTACGTGTTTCGCTTCAATCGGCGGACCAGCAAGTCCGTCGGCAAAAAATTCTGGCGCATTGTGCAAAGGGCGGCAAGTTCGCCTCCCTTAACGAATTGGGAGCTCAGGCTAGCTCCGGCAGGATGGCCGACGTCAACTTGAGTAAAGTGGATAACTAGATTAGGGTAATATAATCATAAAAAGTGTTGACCGGCAGGAACTGATTTGCTATAAAACACGTCTTGCCGAACGCGGCAGGATTTCGCCGACGAGAAAAAAAGCAGGCAGGCGAAAAAAGATATTGACAGCAGCAAGCAGGTGTAGTAAGTTGCAAAGTCTGCCGGGG
>JACOUQ010000032.1 GCA_016177775.1 Geobacter sp. | reverse complement strand
CTATCCCCGCAACAAACCCCGAAGTCCCGGATAAAACTCCAACCAGGCAGCGGATAAGAAGGCAACGACGGCTGAGTTCAACTGGACTTTATGCGGTGGCTCCGCTTCGCTGCGCACCGCATAAACTCTTAACTTGTTAGCTTGAGGAAATAAATGGAAAACTGCCCACCGACAAACAAAACATATTTTGAAGATGTGCTCCTTCCAGCCCATTCTCTGACGCTTGATGTTGCCACCAAATACGATCATCACCCTGAGTACGACGACGAAGAAGATCTCTGGTTTTGGAGATTCACGATTTGTGGCGGGAGGCTGCGAAGTGATGACGCACGGACGATCCTCGCACACTCGATGAATCTATTAGCAAAGCTGTTAACTCATGAAGACAAGGTGATTTGTAGGCGACAGGAGTTAGCTCCAGACGAAGACCCTTATGTTTACTTCGATCAGTGGGTAGAGTCGTTGCGATCAATTATAAAAGCATCGGAGAATAAAGATTACTGCTTCTGGATTTCTGGTGATGAGAGTGATTATGAGTTTTTAAAGGACTGGCGGGAAAAATCGTTACTGCCCAAGGACAATCCAAGCTACGAGGCTCCACCTCACATCAAGGACCAGATTTCGAAGGTTGCTTCAGCAGCAAAAAAACTGGCCAAAGCCGAGAGAGTATTTGAAGCCAGACAGAACAAGAAAAGAAAGAAGGGAAAGGTGGCACAAAAAGAAGCCAACACGCCGCTGGAGCCGTCTCGTTAACACTCGCGGCTCAGCAGCAACACCGTTAGGCAGACAAAAGATTGATAAAATCCGAAACAAAAGGGTATCTTTCCCCGGACTTCACATAGTCTCTTGCCGCCTTCTCAATATCGGAAATATCGTACTCGGAAAGATCATGGAAATATGACCGCACCAAATCAGGAGATATTTCACGATCAGGAAAATTCAAAAATAAATACTGCATGACTTCAGCGAATTGTTTTGCGTCTGTTGCTTGCATAATCCACCCCCAAAAAGGAATTATTTATGACCGACTCATTTGATGAAATTCTAAAGAGACACCTTAAAGAACACGGCAGTAAAGCCATCGAAGCTGCAATTAAAAAAGCAATTTGCGACTTAACCGGAATTGAATATGAAGCTGATATTATTTCCATCGACTTTGAACCTTGCATGAATGCTCACTTTGACGACAAAACTGAGATTAAATTACGGCTAAACAAAAAACGGGAATCTTTCAAAATAGGCAGTGAAAATGCCTAACCAGCCGGTTAGACTCCGCCCAGAAAGACGGCGGGTCAACCGGACACCCCGTGTGCGCCTGGCATGGCGCGTGGCGCGCAAGCGCCATATGATCAACTGTGGTGGTTGATCGTTGACTTGGAGGTGAAAGTCCTCTATGGACCCTGATGGTGGGAACCATTAGCCGGACGGCAAGGGTGTCCGTCGTGAGGCGGAATCTGAAGGAAGCCGCAGGCAAAGTCCTGGCCCGACGAACAGAAATCGCATACGAGGCAGTCACATCTGGGCGAGAAGGCACGTAACTTCAAAGCCCGATACCATCCAGAAGGTGTGGCTGTAAATGCGGCGGGTATATGGGATGAAGGTCGCGCGAATTACCCAGGGAGGTCTGTCGTCCCGCACTGGGCGAAATCCGGTGCAGGGGAGCTGAAAAGCAGTTCCCTCATGTTCGGCAGAAGTCAGCAGAAGCCATAGTAGTCGGCCTGACCAGTCGATGAAGGGCGGAACATGAAACGACGAAAGGGAACCCGGAATTTCGATGACGATGGGAGCAGCAGAAGGCCGGGCTGAGATGCCCGGTGCCAACCCGGAGTGGAGCGGCCGGAAGCCGAAGGGTGCCGGGGCTGGTGCGGCAAGCGTCACGGGAAGGATGGATCACTCCTCTTTCGAGGCGGAACGGCTGATGGAAGCAATCATCAGTCGTGGCAACATGATGGCGGCCTTATCACGAGTGGTAGCCAACAAGGGTGCGCCCGGTGTCGACGAGATGCCGGTAACGGCCCTGAAAGGCTATCTCCAACAAGAGTGGCCGCGCATCAGAGAAGAACTGCTGGCGGGCAAGTACCACCCGCAACCGGTGTTGAAGGTAGAAATACCGAAACCGGGAGGCGGCACAAGGATGCTGGGGATACCCACTGTCCTAGACCGTCTCATTCAGCAGGCAGTACATCAGGTATTGAGTCCGTTGTTCGATCCGGACTTCTCCGAAAGCTCCTACGGTTTCCGACCCGGCAGGAGCGCCCATCAGGCAGTAAAAGCCGCTCGGCAGAACGTCATAAGCGGAAAACGATGGGTGGTCGATATCGACCTGGAGAAATTCTTTGACCGCGTCAACCACGACATCCTCATGTCGCTGATCAAGAAACCTATGAAACCTATGGGGTCAGGCTTTGCACTTTGCGATTTAACTGATATAGTTTCCACAAAAGAGAGATTAGCCGCTGAAATTGCTTTGCCGTTATTTTCCCGATGTAACAACGTTACGCAGAAATCCCAACATGACATCCAGTGAGGTTGAACATGGCCCGAAAGCCCCGGATCCATTACCCCGGCGCCGTATATCACGTTATCCTTCGCGGTAACGGCAAGCAGGACATCTTCTTCGAGGACCAGGACCGCTATCGGTTCTATCTCCTGCTCCAGGAGGGAATCGAGCGGTTCCGCCACCAGGTACACGCTTTCTGTCTGATGACCAATCATGTCCACCTGGTTGTACAGGTCGGCGACATCCCGCTTTCACGCATTATGCAGAATCTCTCATTCCGTTACACGCGCTGGGTCAACTGGCGCCACAATCGTTCCGGTCATCTCTTCCAAGGCAGATACAAGGCTGTGCTGATTGATGGCGATGCATATCTTCTCGAACTTGTCCGCTATGTACATCTCAACCCTGTGAGGGCAAAGATGGCTTGTTCTCCTGACGACTACCAGTGGACCAGCCACCGTGCCTACTGCGGTAAGGAGGCACTGCCATGGCTTGCGACGGAGCCGACGCTGTCGATGTTCTCCAAGAAGAGATCAAATGCGATCAGGTCGTACGTGGCTTTCATCAGAGATGGGTTGACCGATACCCGCAGGCCTGAATTTCATGGCGAAGGGGCCATAGACAGCCGAGTATTCGGAGACGAGGATTTTGTGGAGCGGGTCGTAGGGGAGGAGCAATGCCTAAATGAAAAACTATCGCTCGATGATATTCTCACTGCGGTCTGTGACCGGTATTCTCTTTCCCCGGATGACCTCTCGCGGCGCGGGAAAGAGCGCGCTCTTGCGCACGCGCGCACCATGGCTGCCTGGATTGTGCAGGATGTCCCCTCAGTTTCGCTGACCGAGCTTTCCCGCAGGATGGGTCGCGATGTTTCGTCCTTGAGTGCCGCCGCTGCTCGGATACAGAAACGGTCGGCATCAGATCATGGCCTTTTGGGCGAGAAAGTGGAACTTCTCCACCAAATCGCCAAATGCAAAGCCTGACCCTTGTTTTTTACAAAGGGTTGACAGGGAAGGGGCGGGAAAAGTTGGAGAAATGATTTGTCAAGGTATAGACGCGACACCAGGCCTTTTCAGTGACAAAGGATACTTACATCCGCAAGACTCCTTACTGCTTCTTCAACACCTCTTCCGAGATCGCTTTCCCCAGCGCTTCGCACTGCTCCAGCACCTCGGGGCGGGGGGTGAACGGGGTGCGCACGAAGGGGACCGGCATCCTGAAGTGGAGGGCCTTGAGCCGTTCCTCGGTCATCTTGCACGCCTCGCCGCTCCAGCCGTAGCTGCCGAAGACTGCGCCGAGGTTGCTCTTGAGCTTCACCGAGGAGAGGTAAGAGAGCACGTCCCACATCGGCTTGGGAATATCGCGGTTGATGGTGGGGACGCCGAAGATCAGGGCGTCGGCCTCTTCCATCAGGTCGCGGACCTCGTCGGCGGAGAGGTCGGTGATATGTTTGCTGATGACCTCCAGGCCGGGAATGCTGGCCCCCTTCACCACGGCCTCGGCCATCTTCTCGGTGTTGTGGTGGGGGGAGAGGTAGAATACCACCACCTTCTTACCGTCGCTCTTTGGCCTGCACCACCCCTCGTAGCGGTCGATGTACTTCCACGGGTCCTTGCGGATCACCGGGCCGTGGCTCGGGCAGAGCATCTCTATCCGCTCGTTGCGGATCTTGTCGATGCCGGCCAGCACCTTGTCCTTGAATGGGCGCATGATGCAGTCGAAGTAGAACTGCATGTCCTTGATGTAGTCGGGGAGCTCGTCGGCGAAGATGGAACCGTCGCAGTAATGGGCGCCGAAGGCGTCGCAGGTGAAGAGCGCGCCGTCCTCCTCCAGCAGCGAGAACATGGTGTCGGGCCAGTGCAGGAAGGGGGCGATGATGAAACGGAGCCGCTTTCCTCCAAGGTCGAGGACCTCTTCGTCCTTTACCACGTGGGAGGCGAACGGAGTGTGGATGAGATTGCCGAGGAAGGTGTGGGCTGCCTGGGTGGAGATGACCTGCGCCTTGGGGGAATGCTGGAGCATGAAGGCGAGGGAACCTGAGTGGTCCGGTTCGGTGTGATTGATGATGTAGTAGTCCACCGCTGCGGGATCGACGAGGCTTTTCACCTTGGCGAGGAATTCCTCGGCCCGGTCACCCTTGACGGTATCGATGATGGCGATCTTCTCGCTTCCCTTGATGAGATAGGAGTTGTATGTGGTCCCCTGCTCCGTGGGGAAGAGATCGTCAAAGGTCCGCAGATCGGGGTCCCTGGCGCCGATCCAGTAAAGTCCCGGTTTTATCTCTATTACATCGCTCATAGATCCGCTCCTTACGCAATACCGAAAGTTCGCCAAACAATACCAAATCAGTCCTGTTTACACAAGACAATAAAAGAGTGTCCGCAAGATACCACTGTGCAACCTTCCGGCGTCGCCAAACCTCGAATCACGGCTCCGGCTCTTCCGACACCACATGGGGAAATCCTTCGTGATGCACAGCACGGTCCTCGTGCTTTTTCAGTTTCTTGCAGGACGTGCAGTAGTAACCTTCCGCGGTTTCTTCGACTGCTGCCGCCCCGCAGAACTCGCAGACCGGTTTTGCCTTTTCGCTGTTCATGCCGACCTCCCGTAAGCTTGTATTCAGCAGGCGTCAGAGAGAAATAGTGCTGCTCTCCCTCTCCAGCCTGTCCACCACGCAGTAGATGCCCCCCTCTTTCAGGCCCGGCTTAAAACAGCCGTTGCACGATATGCAGCGGGCCCGTGCCTCGTCTCCCTCCTGCCATCGCCGGGGAAGGCCCGGTTCGCGGATGAGGGGGCGGGCAAGTGAGATGTAGTCCGCCTCCTCCCTGCGGATTATCCCCGATGCCAGTTCGAAGCTCCGCAAGCCTCCGACCACCATGACCGGACAGTTGACGGCATTTTTGATCCGGACGGCAAACGGCAGGTTGTATGCTTCCTGCTCGCGTGTCTCGATCTTCTGGCGGACAGGGACTCCTGCTCCCGAAGCAGGTGTGCCGCCGCTCACCTCCAGGGCGTTGACCCCTTCCTCGTCGAGCATCCGTGCGGCCGCCACTGCGTCATCGACCTCAAACCCGCCATCCAGGTTATCGCCTCCGTTGATCTTGACCAGGACCGGGAAATCCTTCCCGACCGCCTGACGGACGCTCCGGTACGCTTCCATCAGAAAGCGGCTGCGGTTTTCGATTCCGCCTCCATACTCGTCGCCACGCCGGTTGGTGAGGGGGGAGAGGAACTGGTTGATGAGGTAGCCGTGGGCCGCATGGAGCTGCACCGCGTCGAAACCGGCGTCCTTTGCTCGCCGGGCCGCCGCGCCGAAGGCAGCCACAATTTCCGCGATCTCCCTTTTCGTCAGCTCTGCCGGCTGTTCCGGAAACTGCTCCACCTTTACCGATGAGGGTGCCAGCGGCTGCCGGCCGCAGGCCGCTTCCCTGGTCTGGCCGCCGGCATGGACAAGTTGCAGGCAGATTTTCGCCCCTTCCGGGTGGACCGCGGAGGCCACGAATTTAAGGTCCCCGGCAAAGGCGTCGTCATGAACCCCCATCTGGCCGGGAAGCTGCCTGCCATCAGGGCGGACGAAGGTGTAGCCTGTGATTATGAGGCCTGCCCCACCTCTTGACAGCATCCTGTAGTAGCTGGCCAGCTTCTCGGTCGGCCGCCCGTCCTGGTCGCACATCCCTTCCCAGGTGGCGGAACGGACCAGCCGGTTCTGCAGGGTCATGCCATTGATTCTGGTTTCATCGAACAGCTTTCGCATCCACTCCTCCATCTGTCTCACATTTCAAAGCGCCTTTTCCCCCAGCTTGTGCACCTTCATCAGGTTGGTGGAGCCGCGCGTCTCGATCGGCACTCCCATGGTAATCACCACCAGGTCCCCTTTTTTAAAGCCTAGCGCCAGCAAGGTTTGCTCCACGGCCGCAAGCTGCTGGTCGGTGTTGCGCATGGAACCCACCGGTCGGCTCTTCACCCCCCAATATATGGAAAGGCGACGCTGGATATCCGGAAACGGCGTGAAGGCTATGATCGGGAGCCGGGGCCGGAACCTGGATATTAGGGTGGCCGTGCTCCCCGCCTGAGTGAAAACCACGATTGCCTTGGCCCGCAGGGTGGTGGCCGCCTGGCAGGCGGCTTCGGCTACCGCCTCTGGAACAGTGTGGTTGTGCCCCGAACGGAGCGGAGGTCGTCTTTGTTCCACGCTTTCCACGTCCATTGCCACCTTGGCCATGATGTTCACAGCTTCCACGGGAAAGGCGCCAGAGGCGGTTTCTCCCGAGAGCATTACCGCGTCGGTTCCGTCGAGAATGGCATTGGCAACGTCCGAGGTCTCGGCGCGGGTCGGCCTGGGGTGCAATATCATCGATTCGAGCATCTGCGTGGCGGTAATGACCGGCTTCCCCGCCTCGTTGCAGGCGTGGATGATTTTCTTTTGTATGAGCGGCACCTTTTCGGGCCGTATTTCCACTCCCAGGTCGCCGCGTGCCACCATGACTGCGTCCGCGGCGCGCAGAATCGACTTGAAGTTGCGCAGTGCCTCGGGTTTTTCGATCTTGGCCACTACAGGGATGTTCTTCCCCCTGTCGGCAATGATCTCCTTGATCTCCCTGATGTCGCTCTCGCGACGGACAAAGGAGAGGGCAATGAAGTCCACCTCTTTTTCCAGGCAGAATTCCAGGTCGCGGCGGTCCTTGGCGGTGAGGGATGGGGCAGAGACAGGCACTCCGGGGAGGTTGATCCCTTTCAGATCCTTGAGAATGCCACCTTCTACCACCGTGCAATGTACTCGGCCACCCTCGACCTGCTGCACCTTGAGCTCGATCAAACCGTCGTCCAGAAGGATGCGGGAGCCGGCCTTCACGTCATTGGGGAGCTCGCGGTAGATGGTGGAAATCAGCCCCGGCTGGCCGAGCACTTCCTCGGTGGTGATTTCCAGCTTTTCCCCCTTGATGAGCTGCAGCGCGCCGTTCTGCATCCGGCCGGTCCGGATCTTGGGCCCCTGCAGGTCGGCGAGGATGCTGGTCGAGTGCCCCCCCTTGACGGAGATGCGGCGAATGGCTTCGATGAGCACCCCCTTCTCATCCAGGGTGCCATGGGAAAAATTCAGCCGAAACACGTTTACTCCGGCGTTCAAGAGCTTTTCGATCATGGCCGGCGAAGAGCTGGCCGGGCCGAGGGTGGCGATGATCTTTGTTCTGCGGAAGGCTTTGCTCATAATTAATGATGGAACCTTCCCTTCCGTTCCTTGTGGGCCGGTGTCGGCGTCTTGTGGCAGTCGAAGCAGGGGAGCTCCTCCACTTTTCGCTGCTCCAGCGGGGACGCAGGTTTGTCCGTCTGCGGCAGGTTGTAGGTCTCGGTCTGGAAATAGGGGCGGTTTTTCTCGTCATTCAGGTTGGGGGCCTTGTAAATAGCGTGCCAGTTGGCGGAGATCGGGAGGGAATGGCACTGATCGCACCCCCCCGGCGGAGGGATGCTCTTCCAGGAGGTGAACATGGCACAGCCTGATACGCTGGCGGCGACAACGGACAACAGCAGCAGAAGGGACGATGATTTTTTCATGAAAGCTGCTCCTTTTCTTGATCGTGTGAAAAGGATAGCATAAAGCAGGGGCAAAACAAGGGCCACCCCTTCCCCCGACGCCCCATTATCTGCTTGAATTCGGCCCGTAACCGCGTTACTCTTCAATATCTGCGAAAGCAGATTATCCTCAAGAGTGAGGTGCCTCCATTCATGCAGCTCTATGCAGGTAAGCAGAAAACCCGCCGGCAGCTCCCCCGCAGGGCAGGCACTCCCCCCACCCTGAAACTTCTGAAGGTGGTCGCGGCCATCTTTGTTCTGGCACTCCTTTTCACCATCGGCTATTCCGCCATTATCCTGTTGAAGCTCCCCAAGGTGGACCGGCTCGCCGACTATCACCCCCCGATCGTCACCCAGGTCCTGGGGGAGGAAGGAAGCCTCGTTGGGGAATTCTACCTGGAGCGCCGGACGGTCGTGCCGGTGAACAAGATTCCCCGGAAACTGATCCAGGCATTCGTGGCCGCAGAGGATTCCAACTTCTACAAGCACAAGGGGCTCGACTATCTCGGCATCCTCCGGGCCGCCTTCAAGAACCTGATCAGCATGCGGAAAAAGGAGGGCGCTTCCACCATCACCCAGCAGGTGGCCCGCTCCATGCTCCTCACCCCGGAGAAGAAGTTCTCCCGCAAGATCAAAGAGGCGATCCTCGCCACCCGGATGGAAAAGCGACTCTCCAAGGACGATATCCTCTACATATACCTGAACCAGATCTACCTTGGCGCCGGGTCGTATGGAGTCCAAGTGGCTGCGGAGAGCTATTTCGGCAAGGATGTGGACCAGCTCAATCTGGCCGAAATGGCCATGCTGGCCGGGCTCCCCAAGGCCCCGAACTCCTATTCCCCCATAAAGCACCTCGACAAAGCGAAGGAGCGACAGAATTACGTCCTGACCAGGATGGTGGAAGAGGGATACATCACCCAGGCCGAGGCGGACCATGCCAGGAGCACCCCGATTGTCATCCATCCCCGGAAGATTGTGAACGGCGAGCAGTCGGCCTACTTCCTGGAAAATATCCGGATTCAGCTGGAGCAGAAATATGGCGAAGACCTCCTCTACAAGGGGGGGCTGAGGATCTATACCACCATGAACGGCGAGATGCAGAAGGCCGCTTATGAGGCGGTGGTCAACGGGCTCAAGGCCGTCGACAAGCGGCAGGGGTTCCGCGGCCCGCTCCAGTATCTGACTGCGGAGACTCTGGAGCCTTTCTGCAAAAAGATCGAGGATGGGATCGACACCGCCAGCCTCAAGGCGGGCGCCACCTATCAAGGGGTGGTGGTGGGGATGAATCCAGCCAAAAAGGAGCTGACCGTGCGCGTCGGCGAACGGACAGGCATCCTGAAGCGGAGCGACATGGCCTGGGCTGGTAATGCGGCGCTGGTCGATGCCTGGGGCAAGCCTGCCGAAAAGGGTAAAGCCATATCTCTCGGATCGGTGGTCGAGGTATCCGTGAAGACACCCGACGCCAACAAGGCCGGCGCGGTCTTCGCCCTTGACCAGGAGCCGCAGGTGCAGGCGGCCATTGTGGCGCTCGATCCGAAGACCGGCGGGGTCAAGGCAATGGTCGGCGGATACAATTTCAACAAGAGCCAGTTCAACCGGGCGATCCAGGCCAGGCGCAATGCCGGTTCCGCGTTCAAGCCGATCATCTACGGGGCGGCCCTGGAAAAGGGGATGACCCCGGCCACTATCATAGAGGACTCCCCGGCGGAATACGACAGCGGCAAGGAGAAGGCCTGGAAGCCGCGCAACTATGACAATATCTACCGCGGGCCGGTAACAATGCGGGAGGCCCTGACCAATTCCATCAACTCGGTGAGTGTCAAGATCCTCGACTCCATCGGCGTCAACACTGCCATCGAATATGCCACGCGGCTCGGCATCACCTCGCCACTCGATCCCAATCTGACGCTGGCGCTCGGCTCTTCCAGCGTAACCCCTCTGGAGCTTACCTCTGCCTACGCGGTATTCGCCTCTGGGGGGATGAAGGTTACCCCCTATTTCGTCACCAAAGTCGAGGATGGCAGCGGCAAGGTACTGGAAGAGACCGCTCCGCCGCTCCCCGTGCCTGTTGTTGCGCCGGAAAATGCCTATATCATGACCAATCTCATGGAGAGCGTCGTGTCGAGCGGCACCGGCCAGCGGGCCAGGGCGCTGGGAAGGCCGGTGGCGGGTAAAACCGGCACGACCAATGACATGAAGGACGCGTGGTTCATAGGCTTTACGCCGCAACTTCTTGCAGGAGTATGGGTAGGATTCGACCAGGAGCGCTCCCTGGGTGCGGCTGGCACCGGAGGCCAGGCAGCCGCGCCGATCTGGACAGAGTTCATGCAGAAATCGCTTGCCAGGCTTCCTTCTGAAACCTTCATGCCGCCGGAAAACGTTACTTTTGCGTCCATCAACCCCAAAACCGGCAAGCTTGCCCGCGATGGGAGCGAGGGAAGCGTCATGGAATGCTTTGTTTCCGGAACAGAACCAAAGGTTTACGACGATGATGGCGGTAAAGGCGATGCTGGCGAATAACCCCTTATAAATTGAATAGTTATATGGTGGCTTATCAGGTTTTGAACACCCCTGATCCTCCTGAGTACCGTAAAAATATGGGGTCTAGCAATTTTTTTTTTGCAAAATGGCTTGCAATCAAGAATTTTCTCGCTATAGTATAGATCGTTAATTTACAATCCTTTACAAGGAGGAACCACAGTATGACTAAAGCAGAACTCGTGGAAGCAGTAGCGAAATCTTCCAAACTGACCAAGGCCGCAGCCGAGAAAGCTGTCAACTCCCTCATCTCAGCTGTAAGCGACGCACTGCGCAAAGGTGACCGGGTAACACTGGTCGGCTTCGGCAGCTTCGAAGTAGCCCAGCGCAAGGCTCGCACCGGCCGCAACCCGCAGACCGGCAAGGAAATCAAGATTGCCGCTGCCAAAGTGCCGAAGTTCCGTCCTGGCAAGGCTCTCAAAGACGCCGTTGCCAAGAAGAAGTAAGCGACGGGCAACCGGACGAAAAGCCCCGCTCACGCGGGGCTTTTTTTTTGACTCCTTCGCGGAGCCATTTAACTCCCCAGATTCAGATATTTGACGGGAGGACGCGGCATGACGCCCCCCCCTGCAAAATTCTTGATACATTCCGGCAGGATGAAAGCAATACTGAAGGCGCTGGCTGCAGTGCTCGTGCTCCTTTCCCTGGCCGCCTATTTCCTGCTGAAAATCTACATATCCACCCCCTGGGCCGCTTCGCAGGCTTCCCGCCTTCTTTCCCGCCAGTTGGGGCTGCCGACTACGGTGTCACAGATTGCCATGGACGGCGGCAGTATTCACGCCTACGGTATTACCATTGCCAATCCGGCAGGATTCAAAGGAGCCCCCCTCCTTGTAATCCACAGGATTGACGTCGCGCCCGACTGGGTGGCGCTCATCGGTGGTTCCCGGAATTTTCGCTCCATAGCCCTTTCCGGTTTGCATCTCTCCCTCGCCAGGGACGGAAGGGGACATTGGAATTTTGCCCCCCTGCTCAGGCGGCCCCCCGCCAGGAAACCGGCCCGGGAGGTCCGCATAGCCGCGCTCAGGATAGAGGAAGGGGAGTTGTCCGTTGACCGGGTCCCTTTCCGGCGGATTTCCCTCGATCTGCGCGATCTAGCCACTAAGGGGAGCGCGGAGAGTCGTCTGAACCTGGGATTCAGGGACGCCAACGGCAATCCGTTCCAGGTTGACGGGACAGCCCGCTCCGGCGATTCTCCCTCTCTCGATCTGAAGATCCATTCCCCATCCTATGCCTTGCGCTCCCTGGCCTCCCGTCTGAAATCCCCCCGCCTCAAGATTGATCGGGGTATGGCAGAGCTGTTCCTTCAGCTGAAGCTTCAGGATGGGATGCTCCATTTTGCCGGGAAGGCATCCGGCAAGGACGTGCAATTTCAGGAGGGAACGGAAGCCATCCCCATAGCTGCCTCCCTCTCGTTCGCCGGTAGCTATCATCTGCGGAGAGACGTCGCCCGCCTGGAGCAGTGTCTCCTTTCGGTCAACAACCTCGTCAGGCTCCAGGCCGCTGTTACCATGGAAAAGGTCAGAAGTCTCCGTTCGTTCACTGCCGATATTTCCGCATCGCCGATTCCTCTGGCTGAAGTGACCCTGCTGCAACGAAAGGACACGAGTGTCAGAGGGGTGGTAAGCCTCCCCGGCGTTCATCTGGCCGGGGACCGGAGCGGTATCAGTGCGGGAAGCGGCTCCCTGGTTCTGCGGGACATTGCCGTGACACGGAGGGACCGGCTCCTGGCAAGCGGCGTGAATGGCGACATTCTCCTCGAAAGGGAGGGGGACGGCTGGCGGATCGGCGGGAAGCTGGCTACGGCGCGGAGCGGTGGGAAGCCGATGCTGGAGCGCCTCGAAGCAAGGCTTGCGAGCCGGTTCACCGAACGGTTCAGGCTGATCAGCGCCGGGGTGTCGTCACTCAAGGCCGCCATTAACGGCATACCCCTGGAAGGGAGGCTTCTGTATCGCCCTGACGCTGTCGTCCCCTTGAACGGGAAGCTCATCGTGCCCGAGACGCCGCTGCGGGTCCTGAGGCCGTACCTGCAACGGGACGGCATGGAGATCGCCTCGGGCACCATCGCCCTCAATGCGGTGTTCAGCGGCAGTCACCCTGTCAGGGACATCCGCTGCGAATCCGGTATCACCCTCCGTAACCTTGGGGGAACGCTCAATGGGCACTCAGTAACGTTAAAGGAGGGCCGGCTCACGGGGCGGATGGGCAAGAAAGGGGATAACCTGACGGGTGAGGCAAATATCCAGGGAAGTGGCGGGACCTTTGACAGTACACCATTCGATGCCGTTTCCGATCTGCACATTCTCAACCGTCAAGTTTCAGCCGGGAAAGGAAAGATCCGCTTCGGCAAGGCAGGCGTCGGTTTCGATGAACTGCACGGGGAATTGCCGCAAATCACGCAATCGGCCGAAGGCCGAAGGGTCCCGTTGAATTTTGCCGGAAAGGGGATTTCGGTGAGCATGCCGAATGTCGCCTTGTACGATATTGCCGGCACCCTCTCCACAGCGCTCCTTACAGACGGAAAAGCTAGACGGCTAGACGGCTCCGGCGCCTTTACGGCCAGCCTTTTTCTGGGAGAGAAAAAGGCCGGGACCTTGTCCTGCCGTCTGGAATGCGGTCGGGAAGGGGTGAGGGCGGAGATCGGGGGGAAGGTGGCGGATGGGAGCGTGACCTCCCTCGTGCAGGTCGACCCCTTCTCGCCGCAGCGCAAGGTCACGTTCAGCGCCGACCTTAAGCAGCTGCGGGCCAATATCCTTGTCCATGCCGCCCCTGGCCGTAGCGGGGAACGGGTCACCGATGGCAGGATCACAATGGCTTTCAGCGGCAGCCATGCACGGGAGACAGGGCTGAATGTCTCAGGAGAAGCGGCGGTGGAAGGGGTAGCCCTGAAGGTGCGGGAGGGGAGAAGCCTGCAGGGGGTGAATGGGGGGGCGAAGATCGCTTACCGTAATGCTGCGCTCCGGATAGCCGACGGCCGCATGTCAGCGCCGGGCGGCCTTTCCGCCATCTTCAGCGGGGAGATAGCCGATGTCGCCACTGCCGGCCGGAAGGGATCAATGGCCGTGAGCATTGCGCCCGCAAGGATCGAGAGCCTGCTGGATGCTTATGTTAACCTCCTCCCCCGGTTTCTCCAGGAGGCGGAAGGGGCGGGGAGCGTTGAGGCGACAGGGGCGCTGCGCCTGCAAGGGAAAAAGGCGCTGCTGGAGGGGGTACTCTCTCTTGCGGAGGGCCGACTGGTAAATAGTTCACAGAAGCTCTCAATCTCCAATGTCGCAGGACGGATGCCGTTCTCTTTCGACCTCTCCGGCGAAGAAGGTCGCCGCCCGGACAAGATGCCCCCCTTCTCGCGGGAAAATTACGACAGGCTTCGGGGAATGCTGAGATCGAGCCGTCCCGAAGGGGAGCAGTTCGTCATCGAGAAGCTCCGCTTTGGCCCGCTCCTTGTGGAGAATATCCGCTTGACCGGTCGTGCAGGTGATGGCGTCCTTGAGCTTGCCGCGCTGGATGCGGAGCTCTACCAGGGTCGCCTCACCGGCAGGGGGCACCTCCTGGCCGGCAAGCCTTTTGAATATGGCGCGGACCTCCTCCTGGACAGCCTCAGCCTGCGGGAGTTCTGCAACGCCTTCCCGAATATAAAGGGTTACCTAACCGGAAAGATGGACGGCGTAGTGAGCATCCTTGGCAAGGGCAAAGGCGTGGAGGGGATCACCGGGTTCGTGGAGCTCTGGACCCGCAGCACCAAAGATGAAAAGATGCTGGTCAGCCGGGAGTTTCTGCAAAAGCTGGCCGGCAAGAAACTACGGGGCTTTTTCTTCCGCGACGATCGCCCCTATGACCGGGGGGACATCAGTGCCTACCTGGAAAATGGCTACCTGACCTTCCAGAAGCTCGATATCTCCCACACCAACCTGTTCGGCCACCGCGATCTGAGCGTTACAGTGGCGCCGGTGCAGAACCGCATCGCCCTGATGCACCTGGTGGAAGCGGTCAGGGAAGCGGCCGCGCGGGGGAAGGCGGTCAAGGGGGAAGAGGAGAAGGGTGTAGAGCCGAAGTTCGACTGGCTCGAAAAATGACATTTCACTGCAAGCCGTGGTCGGTTGTGATATAGTTCAACAAAACCAATTGGTGGAGGAACAGATGAAACCGTCGCCGGTAAAGTGTCTCATGGCCCTGCTCTGTGCCCTGCTCGTCTCTTGCGTCAGCATCACGGTCAATGTCTATTTTCCGGAAAAGGACGTGAAGAAGGCATACAAGTCGCTGGATGACCTCCTGCTGAAGGAAGGGGAGAAGCCGGCAGAGGGGCAGACCCCGCCGGCGGAGGAGCCGAAGGAAGGGGAGCCGAAGCGGGAGGGGCGCGTCCTGCGCAGCCTCCTGGCCTTCTCTCTGGTGCCCGAGGCGTGCGCCCAGGAAAGCTCTGACGAAATCGCCGTCGAGACGGCAAGCATGCCGGAGGTGGTGAAGGCATACGAGGAGATGAAAAAGCGCCTGCCGCTTCTGAACGCCCTGCGCGATAAAGGGGCTGTCGGTGAAGGGAATACCGGTCAGGTGGTAGTGCGTGACAAGGCGAAGCTCGGCGACCAGCAGGGGGTTGTGGACGCGGAAAACGCCAACCGCAAGGCCGTAATCACCGGGATGGCCAAGGCCACTCTAAAGGTAACGAAACAGAAGGAAACCAAGGAAACCCTGGCGGTGGCGCTGAAGAAGTCGGCCACGGTCTACGCGGAAAACAAGCGGGAGGACGCCAGGCCGGGGTGGTGGATACAATTGCCGAACGGCCGGTGGGTACAGAAATAATTGAGGGTTGTTGTAGGGGCACTCCTTGCGGGTGCCCGCCAGGCAGGATACCCGCAAGGAATATCCCTACACCTTCAATGAAAAAGGCGGGCACGATGTCCCGCCTTTTCTTATAAATGCGTTATGTCCAGGTAAGGTATGCCCTTACTTCCCCTCCTCCTTGGCGTTTTTGCTGTCAAGGACATACTGGTAAAGGTCGTGCGCCATCTTGAGCCGTTTCATGTAGACCTTGCGCGGGGCTTCGTCGAGCTTTTCAAGTTGCGGTTTGAGCTTGTCGCAGCGGGTGATGAGGATTTGCAACTCCTCCTTGGCGCTCTCCATTGCCCCGTCGGTCTTGGAGCAGATATCGTCGAACTCTCCCTTCCAATTCTCCTCTGCCCATGCCTCGGTTGACTGTGACACTCCGCCGGAGCCATCGACAACGTGCATAAACACAGCCGTTGCCGCAAGCGCAATCACCACAGGCAATGCCCGCATTCCACGCATCATTGTCCCCCCTTGTCTTCGCTGATTCCCGGATGGCAGCGCATGCAGTCATTCATCGGGAATGCCACGGTCAGGTGGCAGACGCCGCAGAAATCCCCCTTGAGGATGTTGGACATGGTGAAAGCCTTGGTGCTCTTCAGCTTGATATTGAACAGATCGGGGTGGCAGGTGCTGCAATCAAGCCACTGGATATGTGCCCGATGGGGGAAGATCGATGGCGAGATGATGCTCCATCCGGATTCGATGGTGAGGGTCTTCTCGAAGACGATGTCCTTGGATTTTGTCTTCAGGTAGGTACGGGGGTTTATCATCCCGGTGCGCAGGGCTTCGACCCAGTTGATCCCGTCGCCAAAAGGAGTGCGCGGGAACGGGTTTTCCATGAAGAGATCGAACTTTTCGGAGCCGTAGGCGATGTCGTTGTTGTGGCAGCGGCCGCACTCCTTCTGGCTGAAGGCAATCCGGCCGTTATGGCAGGCGCCGCAGTATTTCCCGGCCTTGTTTTCCGCCTCGGTGATCTCGGAGGTGTTGACCTTCATGGTGAAACCGAGCTCGGTGTGGCAGACACGGCAGGTGAAGCGCAGCCTGTGGCTCCAGTGGGAAAAGGAGACCGGCTTGACCCCTTTCTGAGTTGCGCGCCGGTCGATCAGGATGTTGCCATACTGATCCGGAGGAGCCACCGGCGGCAGATCGAAGACCGGTGCGGCGAGAGCCTCGGCAGCAATTAGCAGGCAGCCCCCCACAACTCCTCGAATAACGGCTATTGAACGGGTTTTATGTGGCATCTTTGGCAGTCCGTAAGGGGGAAAGCCACGGAGACATGGCAAACCCCGCAGTATTTACCTTCGAAGACGTCCTGCATGCTGTACTTGTTGGAACCCCGCTTGACACCTACAAAGATGTCAGGATGGCAGACCTCGCAGCCGTTCCAGACCGTGTGTTTCTTGTGGGAGAAGATGGTGTCGGGCAATCCTTCCACTGCAGAGCCGATGGCGAAGTCCTTCTGCACCGGGAGCGGCTTGCGCTTTACCGAAATGCCTTCGAGATAGTCGATCGGCTTGATGTACCCCAGGTCTTCGGCCTTTTCCCAGTTGATCCCGTTGCCAAAGCGCTCCTTGGGCATCCGTTCGGCGAATTTGAGGAAGTCCTGTTCCTTGCGGGGGTTGCGCCCCTTGTAGTGGCACTTTTCACAACGCTTGCCGTCTTCCCTGCTGAAATCCCTGGAGCAGGCCTCGAAGACCTTTTTCCCCTGGTGTTCGTATTTTCCGTTGTGGCAGGTGCCGCAGTAGAGTCCCTTCATGTTGTCGGCTGCCCTGATGCCGGTCACGCCGGCCTTCATGGCAAAACCGATATCCACGTGACAGAGGCGGCAGGTGAACTTGGAGCGGTGGATCCAGTGGTCGAAGGTGACCGGCGCAAGGCCGGCGCTGGAGGAGGAGTTGTTGATGATCACCTGGCCGTATTCATAGGCTTGCGGCTTGCGCCGGACACCCTGCGCCGAGGTGATCCCTGTGAAGACGACGGTAAGCAGCAAGGCAAAGAACAAACGTTTCATAGCATTCCCCCGTGGACCGGAAATCCGAAAACAGGCTAATGAATATTAAGATAGGGAAAGTCGAAAGTCAAACGCTATATTCATCCCCAGAGAAGATAGCCGGGATCATAGACAGTGCCAAGCTCCCCGTGCCGGGGAATTACTCGCACCAGGAAGCCGTGCCTGCCGCAAAATCGACACTCGATCTCTCCGCTGAAGCGGTAATTGCCGTCCCCCAGATGTTCCACCTGGTCGAGCGGCACCAGTTCGCCGCCGACAATGTTGCCGCGGGAATCGAGCACGCCGGAGTATACTTCCACGGCTATATCCTTCAGCTGGATGTCGTCAATGAAAATCCTGGCAGAGACAGGCACCTTTGAGCCAACACCCACCTCCTCGATTCCGTCTGCTTCCACGGCATCGACGCGGATCTGGGGCCAGCGCCTGTGTATATCCACCTTCCAGCGGGCGAGGTCGACAGCCAGGGCCATGTCATCGGCCAACAGCCGTTCGAACTCTTCGTGGGCCGGGATATAGAAGCGCTCGGTATACTCGTGCACCATCCGGTCAGTGCTGAAAACCGGGCAGAGGCTCTGAATCGAGGCCTTCATGCAGGCTAGCCAGCCACGCGGGATGTTGTCGGTCCCCCGGTCATAGAAGAGGGGGGCGATCTCCTTTTCTAGCAGGTCGTAGGTCGCGCGCCCCTCCACCTCGTTCTGGTACTCGATGTCGCCATACTCTTCTCCCCTGCCGATGGCCCAGCCATTGCTTTTCTTAACATCGTATCCTTCGCACCACCAGCCGTCCAGAACGCTCATGTTGAGGCCGCCGTTGAACGCCACCTTCATGCCGCTGGTGCCGCTCGCCTCCAAGGGGCGGCGCGGGGTGTTAAGCCAGACGTCCACTCCCTGGGCCAGGTGGCGGCCCACGGCCATGTCGTAATCCTCGATGAATACGATCCTGTGCCGGAACCGCTCCTCCTTGGATATCTGCACGATCTGGCGGATCAACTCTTTCCCCTCATGGTCCTGGGGATGGGCCTTGCCGGCGAAGATGATCTGCACGGGCCGGTCCGGGTGGTTGAGTATTCTGGCCAGACGGTCGGGATCGCGCAGAAGGAGCGTGCCCCGCTTGTAGGTGGCGAAGCGGCGGGCAAAGCCGATGGTGAGGATTTCCGGGTCGAGCACCTCCTCGGCGGTGGCGATCTCCTTGGCCGTTGCGCCTACCTTGAAAAGCTGGTCATGGAGGCGCTTGCGGGCGAATTCCACCAGTCGTTCGCGGCAGCGTTCGTGGGTTCGCCAGATCTCCGAGTCCGGGATGCGGCCCACGCGGCGCCAGAGGTTGCGGTCGGTGGTGTCGTCCAGCCAGCGCGGCCCGAGATAGCGGACGAGTAGCCCCGTCATCTCCTGGGACATCCAGGTTTTGGTGTGCACCCCGTTGGTGATGGAAGTAAGCGGCAGGTGCTCCTCAGGGAGCTCGGGCCAGAGCCCTCGCCACATCTTGCGGGATACCTCGCCATGCAGCTGGCTGACGCCGTTGGCATGACCGGCAAGCTTCAGGGCCAGGACCGCCATGCAGAAGGTTTCGTGGGGGTTGCGCGGGTTGTGGCGCCCCAGGGCGAGAAAGTCGTCGCGGGAGAGGCCGAGGTTGCGGTAGTAGCGGGAGAGATATTTTTCGACCAGATCGGGATAGAAATGGTCGATGCCGGCTTCCACCGGCGTGTGGGTGGTGAAGACGCTCCCGGCCTTGACGATCTCCCGTGCCTCGGCATAGCTGATCTTCTTCTCCATCAGGAGCCGGAGCCGTTCCAGGGCGAGAAATGCTGCGTGCCCCTCGTTCATATGGCAGACGGTCGGGTCGATGCCGAGTAGGTGCAGAGCCCGCACCCCGCCGATCCCCAGCACGATCTCCTGGCGGATCCGCATGTCCTGGTCGCCGCTGTAGAGCTGGGCCGTGATCTCCCGGTCCTCCGGCAGGTTCTCCTCCAGGTTCGTGTCCAGAAGGTAGAGGGGAATGCGCCCCACCTGCACGTGCCAGATGCGGGACTTGACCTTGCGGCCGGGGAACTCGAGCTCCACGGTAACCGGTGTACCGCTTTCATCCCGTTCCAGGCGGAGCGGCAGATTGTAGAAGTCGTTCTCCGGGTAGAATTCCTGCTGCCACCCCTCGATGTTCAGGTATTGCCGGAAGTACCCCTGCCGGTAGAGCAGGCCGACCCCCACTAGCGGCACCCCGAGATCGCTTGCCGATTTCAGGTGGTCGCCGGAAAGAATGCCAAGGCCGCCGGAATAAATCGGGATCGACTCGTGGAGGCCGAACTCCATGGAGAAGTAGGCGACCCTGAAGTCCCTGGAGTGTTTGGCTTTCCGGTCAAACCAGGTTTTCCCCGCCATGTACTCGTTAAGCCGCTCTTCCACCATGGCAAGATGCGACATGAATCCTTCATCGGTCACTAGGCTGTCGAGGCTAGCCTGCTGGAGGATGCCGAGCATCTCGACCGGATTGTGGTGGGTTGATTCCCACAAGTCGGGGTCGAGCCTGCGGAACAGCTCCATGGCTTCGGGCTCCCAGGTCCACCAGAGGTTGCAGGCGATCTTCTGCAATCCGGCGAGTTCCGGAGAAAGGGAGGGGACTACGGTGAAGCGGTGAAGTTTCTTGCTGAGGTCCATATGCCGCTCCTTTGCCAGGACGAAACGGGGTTTTCGACAGGGATGGATAAAACCGGATCTGGCAGGCTGATTAACCTCGCCACCCTATATTTTTATCACCTATTCAGCAAAAAACCACTGGCTATTCCGGCCGGTGGATGTCGTATTTCTCCAGCCTGTACTGAAGCGTTTTGTAGGAAAGCCCCAGCAAAGGAGCGGCCTTGTTGATGACCCAGCCGGTCCGCTCCATGGCCTTGATGATCAGTTCCCGCTCCAGTTCCTCCATGCATATGCCGCCAGGGGGGAGATCGAAGCCCGTTGCCCCGGATGCGGGACGCAGTTCGTGAATCTCGGCCGGGAGGTCCTCCGGTTGGATATATTCCCCCTCGGCCATGAGTATGCTCCGCTCGATGATCGATTCCAGCTGCCGCACATTGCCCGGCCACGGGTAGGCGATGAGGAGCTTCAATGCCTGCGGGGAAATCCCTCGCACCGGCAGGCCGGTCGACTCGCTGTATTTGCGGACGAAAAAGGCAGCCAGGGTGGGGATGTCGCTGCTACGCTCCCGCAGCGGCGGGAGGTCGAGGCGGATCACGTTGAGGCGGTAGAAGAGGTCTTCGCGGAAGCTCCCCTTGCGGATTTCCCCCTCCAGATCCTTGTTGGTGGCGGAGATGATCCGGACGTCCACAGGGACGTTGATCTTGCCGCCAACCCGGCGGATCTCCTTCTCCTGGATGGCGCGGAGAAGTTTCGCCTGCATGGCCGTGTTCATCTCGCCGATCTCGTCCAGAAACACCGTGCCGCCGTCGGCCGCCTCGAAGATGCCGATCTCCCGGCTGCTGGCGCCGGTGAAGGCCCCCTTCTCATGGCCGAACAGTTCGCTTTCGATGAGGGTGTCGGGTATGGCGGCGCAGTTGATGGCAAAGAACGGCTTGTCGCGCCGGCGGCTCAACTCATGGATGGCCCTGGCGACCAGTTCCTTGCCGGTCCCCGATTCGCCTCTGATGAGGACTGTGGAGGTGGTGGGGCCGATCTTGTTGATGATGCGAAACATTGCCTGCATATTCGGATGGTCGCCGATGATGTTGGGGATGGTGCGGACCTCGGCCAGTCGCTTCTGCAGGACCCGGTTCTCGCGGCGCAGATTCACGTGCTCAAGGGCGCGGCGAAGGGTCATCAGCAACTCTTCCCGCTCCAGGGGCTTTTCCAGGTAATCGAGCGCTCCTGTCTTCATGGCCTCCACCGCGGAGTCGACCGTGCCGTGGGCGGTCATCATGATGATGCACTGCTCCGGGTTTGCGGTCAGCACCCTTTCCATGAGTTCCATGCCGGACATTCCCTGCATTTTAAGGTCGGTGAGGACAATGTCGAAGTCTTCCTTTTCCAGACGCGCCAAGGCCTCCCTGGCCCCGGGGAGGTCCACCACCAGCCACCCTTCCTTCTGGAGGATGGCGGTCAGGATCTCCCGCTGCCCTTTTTCGTCGTCGACTATCAGGATGCTGCCTGTCATTTCCTACTCCCTTTTGATGACGTAGGTTGGGCAAAGGCGGCTCGCCGCCGTGCCCAACATTTTCGCTGTATTGTGTTGGGCACGCTGCGCTTTGCCCAACCTACGTTCTCTTCTCCTTTTGTTGAAGCGGCAAAACCACCGTGAATGTGGTCCCCGCGCCGGCACGACTTTCCACCTCTATCGTCCCGCCATGCTCGCGCACAATCCGTTCCGTTATGGCGAGTCCCAGCCCGATTCCTGCTTCCTTGGTGGTGAAGTAGGGCTGGAATATTTTTGCCATGTCCTCCTCGCCGATCCCACCTCCCTGGTCCGCGAAGGTCAGGCGGATTACGCCGGACTTACTGTCGCACGCGGCGCCCAGCATGATGGTTCCGCCATTCGGCATGGCATCGGCGCTGTTGTTGATAAAATTAAGCACGCAGTTGCGCAGCATCTCCGGATCGGCAAGCAGCCGGGGCAGATCGTCAGGGAGCGAAGTCTCCACCTGTATGTGCCGTTCCTGGAGTTTCTCGTTCAGAAGCGGGAGGACCCTCGCCAGCAACCCCGGGTAGGCCACGTCGTCCAGCCGGAGCTTGAGGGGGCGGCCGTAGTTCATGAAGGTGAGGACCATATGGTTGGCGCGCCGCACTTCTTCGCGGATTTTACCCACCATGGTCTCGATCTCCTCTTTCCGGTTCGGACAGGAGGGTAGGATTTCGTTTTTCAGGTGGTCAATCGCCAGACTGATGTAGTTGAGCGGGTTTCTGATCTCATGTGCAATGCCTGAGGCGAGCTGCCCCACCCTGGAGAGGTGCTCGGCCTCGTAGAGACGCTTTTCCAGGCTTTCCCGCTCGCGCAGTTTTTCGACCATCTCGTTGAAGCTCTCCGCCAGCTCGCCGATCTCGTCTTTGCGCTCCACCGGGAAGGTGTAGGTCAAGTTGCCGGATGCCACCGTTTTTACGCCGTTCGCCAGGGTCTGGATCGGCTGGGTGTAACGTCTCGCCAGGTAGATGGTGAGGGCGATGCCGGCCATGAAAACAAGGGAGGTTGCAGCTATTCGAAGCAGGAAATTGTCGTGCTGGAGGGAGCGGATGTTGTCCAGCAGAAGGTTTATGTGGATGTAGCCGAGCTGCTCGTCCCCGACGATGACCGGCACCACCAGGTCATAGGGGCGCAGTGACGATCCCTCCTGCTTGCGTCCGGCGGTCCGGGATATCTTCAGCCCCTTCTCCGCATGTTTGATCTCGCGTTTCTTTCCGATCTTGGCCGGATCGGAGGAGTTGATGATCTCCCCCTCGTTATTGATGATGTTGACCTCATTGATCCCCTTGTCCCGTGCTTCTTTGAGGTATTCCTGCAGACGGGAGGGATCAGCCTCCCATTCCGAGGTCAGGTCCTCGACGCTCATCTGGATCGCCTTGGAGACCTCGGTGGAGCTTTCCTGGATCTCCCCGACCAGGAAATTCTGTGTGTACTGGTTCAGTACGAACAGGAAGAGGAGGGAGACCACCAGCAGTGAGAGCATCATGACCACGAGCTTGGTGTTGAGACGCATGGGTGTCCTTATGTCGCTAAAAATTCGAAGCTTTCCGGTGGCTCGGAATTATAGCGCAAGGAGGGGCGCGGTGACAAGCCGGATCGCCTATTTGCCCTGTGACGCTTCCACCGAGGCCATTCTCTGCTATAGTTTACATGAATCAGAGACGTTTGGGCGCTATATTGGAGTACGAATGCACGAACTCGCCATAGCTCACAGCATTGTTGCAACCTGCGAGCGGAGCGCCGACGGCCGCAAGGTCGTGGAGGTGGTACTGTGGATCGGCACGCTTTCAGGTGTGGTGCCGGAGGCAGTGGAGTTCTGTTTCGATGCCTGTGCCAAGGGGACTCTTCTGGAAGGGACGCGTCTCGTCATCGAACGGGTGGAGGCCAAGGCCCGCTGTTCCCGATGCCGGGCCGAATTCCCTGTCCAGGCCTATTTCGACCCTTGTCCGCTATGCGGTGCCCTCGGCAACGAAATCCTGGCTGGCGAAGAGCTGCGGGTCAGGGAGATCGAGGTGGAATAGCCCGGAGGAAGATATGTGCACTACCTGCGGCTGCGCCGCCGACGAACAGTACCACCATCATCAACACGACGGGCACGCCCATGATCGTCATCACACTCATGACGATCATGCGGGGGATGCCTCGAAGAAGATTCAGGTGGAAGAAGACATCCTTGCCAGGAACAACCGGCTGGCCGCCGGCAACCGGCAGCTCTTCACGCAGAAAGGGGTGTTCGTGCTGAACCTGGTCAGCTCCCCCGGTTCCGGCAAGACCACCATCCTGGAACGGACCCTGCGGGATCTGGCCGGCCGCTTCAAGTTCGCGGTGATCGAGGGGGACCAGCAAACCGATAACGATGCCCAGCGCATCGCGGCCACCGGGGTGCCGGTCAAGCAGATCAACACCGGGGCCGGCTGCCACCTGGACGCACACATGGTCTGCCACGCCGTGGAGGAGTTCGACCTGGACTCCCTCGACATCCTCCTGATCGAGAACGTGGGGAACCTGGTCTGCCCCGCCTCCTTTGACCTGGGGGAGCAGCACAAGGTGGTGGTCCTGTCGGTCACCGAGGGGGAGGACAAGCCGCTCAAGTACCCGCAGATGTTCCGTAAGGCCGATGTGATGCTGCTGAACAAGATTGACCTCCTCCCGTACGTCGATTTCGACGCCGAGCGCTGCAAGGAGATGGCGCGCCGGGTCAACCCGGACATTCTCATCTTCGAGGTCTCCAGCCGGACCGGGGAGGGGATGGAGATGTGGTACGAGTGGCTTGCACAAGGCAGGGACCGGGGACTGGGGACCGGGGACTGGTAAAGGCGTGAATGGGGCAAGGCGGGCGAGAATCCAGGTTTCGGGGATCGTGCAGGGGGTGGGGTTTCGTCCCTTCGTGTTCCGGCTCGCCCATGAGCTGGGGCTTGTCGGGTGGGTACGCAATACGCCGGCCGGGGTGGTGATCGAGGCGGAAGGATCCCCGGAAGCGCTTACTCTTCTTTGCGAGCGGCTGGAGCGGGAGGCGCCGCCTTTGGCGGTGATCGATTTTGTCCATCGGGAAGATGTCCCGGTTGTCGGGGAGGATGGTTTCGTAATCCTTGCCAGCGGCGTCGGTGAGAACCATGCCGGCATCGCCCCGGACGGTGAGGTCTGCCCCGACTGCCTGCGGGAGCTGTTCGATCCCACGAACCGCCGTTATCGCTATCCCTTCATTAACTGCACCAACTGCGGCCCTCGCTATTCCATCATGACCGGCATTCCCTACGACCGCCCTTTCACCACCATGGTGCAGTTCCCCATGTGCCCGGCGTGCCGCGCGGAGTACGAGAACCCCTCGGACCGCCGCTTCCATGCCCAGCCTATTGCCTGTCCAGAATGCGGGCCACGTCTGAGGCTTCTGGACGGTGCAGGATGCGAAATGGAGACGCATGGCAATGCGCCTCTACAGGGGGCCGTCGATCTTCTACGTTCTGGCAGAATTCTGGCTGTGAAGGGGGTCGGCGGGTATCATCTCGCCGTGGACGCCACGAACCCGGAGGCCGTGGCCGAGCTCAGGCGGCGGAAGAACCGGGATGAGAAGCCGTTCGCCCTCATGGCCCCGGACTTGGCTTCGGTTCGGTGCTTTGCGATGCTGACCGATGTGGAGGAGCGTTTTCTTGAGGGGCCGGAGCGGCCAATTGTCATTGTTAAAAAGTGGGAAGCGGAAATTCCGATCGTCCCGTTGGTGGTGCCGGGGAACGGGTATTATGGGGTGATGCTGCCGTACACTCCCCTGCACCACCTGCTGCTGCGGGAAAACTTCAGTGCCCTGGTGATGACCAGCGGAAACATCTCCGACGAACCGATTGCCTACCGGGACCGGGAATCTCGGGAGCGGCTGGCCGGGATTGCCGACGCCTTCCTCGCCCATGACCGGGAGATCCATGTCCGGAGCGACGATTCGGTGATCCGGGTGTTTCAGGGAGGCCCGCTTTTCCTGCGCCGCTCCCGGGGGTATGTGCCGAGGGGGATTGTCCTCCTCGCTTCCCAGCCGAGCGTTCTCGCTGTCGGAGCGGAGCTGAAGGCGACCTGCTGCCTGACTCGCGGCGCCCATGCTTTCATGAGCCAGCACGTCGGGGATCTGCAGAATGCCGCCACCTTTGACTCGTTCACGGAGACGGTGCGGCACCTGCAGACGATCATGGAGATCAGGCCGGAAATCGTGGCCCACGACCTCCACCCCGACTACCTTTCCACCCGCTTCGCCGAAGAGCTGGGAGATGTGCCGAAGGTGGCCGTGCAGCATCATCATGCCCACATGGCCTCGTGCATGGCGGAGAACGGCCTCGATAGCGAGACCATCGGCGTGATCTTCGACGGCACCGGCTTAGGGCTTGACGGCAGCATCTGGGGGGGGGAGTTCCTTATTGGAGGATATCAGGGATTTCAGCGCGTTGGTCACTTTCGCAGGGCGACGCTTCCAGGAGGGGATGCAGCGGTGCGGGAACCGTGGCGCATGGCACTCTCCTGGCTGCACCAGGCGCTCGGCGGCGAAGTGTTAGATCTGGACCTGCCGCCGGTGCGGGAGGTGGCCGTAGCGGACCGGCGGCTCTTCCTGGCCATGCTGGAGCGAGGGATCAATTCTCCCCTGACCTCCAGTTGCGGCCGTCTGTTCGATGCCGTGGCCGCCCTGGTCGGCCTGCGTCAGCGGATCAGTTACGAGGGGCAGGCGGCCATTGAGCTGGAGGCCCTGGCGGAGCGGGGGAGTGCGGACGAGCCCTATCCCTTCGGCATCGATGAGGAGGGGGACGTCCGTCAGCTCGATTTCCGCCCCACCATCCGTGCCATTGGCGAGTCTGTCCGGGGGGCGGTCCCTCCAGCCGACATCGCTCGCCGCTTCCACTCGACCCTGGCGGTGGCCACGGCGGCGGTCTGTGAGCTGATCCGGGAGGCGAGCGGCGTCAGTCGGGTGGTTCTTTCCGGTGGATCGTTCCAGAACCGGCTCCTTGCCGAGGGAGTGTGTGACGAGCTTTCGAAGCGGGGCTTCAGCGTGTTCACACATCGCCTGGTTCCACCCAACGACGGGGGGCTGGCGCTGGGGCAGGCGGTGATCGCGGGACTCAGACGGGTTTTAATGTAGGGGCAAAGCAAGGTTTATCTGCTTTGCCCGATAAAATGGCTCGAACATGGGCGAAGCAGATGAAAAATGCTTCGCCCCTACGATCGGATAATTCCGGAGGAAAACAAGATGTGCGTAGGCGTACCCATGAGGATAACGAGCATAGATGGCACCAGCGCCGTGGCCGAGATCGACGGCGTCAGGCGCGAGGCGAGCCTCATGCTCCTGGCTGAAGAGCTTGTGGTGGGGGATTTCATCATCGTCCACGCAGGATTCGCAATTTCGAAGCTCGACGAGGAGGATGCCCGGCAGACCCTGGAGATGATGCGCGAGGTTTTCCATCCAGAGGACATGGGGTAATCGGTTTATGAACTATCAAGACGAATTTCGCGACTCCCGCATAGTGAAGGGGATTGCTGCGCACATTGCCGAACTGGCGGCGAAGGCCGGCAGGACCATGACATTCATGGAGGTGTGCGGCACGCATACCATGGCGATCTATCAGTACGGCTTGCGGGGGCTTCTCCCGCCGCAGGTGCGGCTCATCTCCGGCCCCGGCTGCCCGGTCTGCGTCACGCCGGCCGGATACGTGGACAAGGCGGTGGCCTACAGCCGCCTCTCCGGCGTCATCGTTGCAACCTTCGGCGATATGCTCCGCGTTCCGGGCTCCAGCTCATCCCTGATGGAGGAGCGGGCCAGGGGGGCCGACGTGCGCGTCGTCTATTCGCCGCTGGATGCGGTAAAGCTGGCGGAGCGGAACCGCGACCGCTGCGTAATCTTCCTTGGCGTCGGATTCGAGACCACTACGCCGACTGTGGCCGGAAGTATAATCTCCGCCCAGCAGCTTGGCCTTGCCAACTACTTCGTCCTCGGCTCCCACCGGACCATTCCGAAGCCGATGGAGGTGCTGACCGCCGACCCGGAGCTGGGGCTCGACGGCTACATCTGCCCGGCGCATGTGAGTGCCATCATCGGCGCCGACGCCTACCGTCCCCTTGCGGAACAATTCAATATTCCCTGCGTGGTGACTGGCTTCGAGCCGACCGACGTGATGCAGGGGGTGCAGATGCTGGTTCGGCAGGTGGTGGAGAGGGTGAGCCGCGTGGAGATCCAGTACAGCCGGGTGGTAAAGCCCGAGGGGAACCGCAAGGCCTGCGAGGTGCTGGAGGAGGTCTTCGAGCCGTCCGACGCGGAGTGGCGCGGCATCGGGGTCATTCCCGGCAGCGGGCTTGCGATTCGCGAAAAGTACGCGGCGTTCGATGCCGAACGCGCCGTGTCGGTGAGAGTGGAACCCCTGCGGGAGCATGCCGGCTGCCGGTGCGGGGACATCCTTCGGGGGAAGATTACGCCTGCTGACTGCCCGCTCTTTGCCAAGGGGTGCACGCCGGAGGCGCCGGTCGGGGCGTGCATGGTGTCGTCAGAAGGGACGTGCGCGGCGGCTTATAAGTACGGTATTTAAAAAGCATTCACCGCAGAGGGCGCAGAGGAACGCAGAGTAAAACAAAAGTCGCTTGTTGCAAAACGAAATTGTAGGAGCGCCTTCAGGCGCGATGAATACAAAAGTTGATCGCGGCTAAAGCCGCTCCTACAAATATTAAATTCTTCTCTGCGTTCCTCTGCGCCCTCTGCGGTGAAAAAAACAGATTTTACAGGAGTCTGAAATTGAACAAAGACCTGATCCTTCTCGGCCATGGCAGTGGCGGAAAACTCTCTCACCAGCTCTTGGACGAGCTGATCATCCCCACGCTTTCCGGGACCCCGGTCAGTGGCCAGAACGACGCGGCGGTCATCACCCACGACGGCCGCCGCCTTGCCTTCACCACCGACTCCTACGTGGTGGACCCGATCTTCTTCCCCGGCGGCGACATCGGGAGCCTGGCCGTGCACGGCACGGTGAACGACCTGGCAATGGTGGGGGCGCAGCCGCTCTGCATCAGCGTCGGGCTGATCCTGGAGGAGGGGTTCAGCCGCCACGACCTGCGGCTTATCCTTGAATCCATGCGCCGGGCCGCGGACCGGGCCGGGGTAACCATCGCCACCGGCGACACCAAGGTGGTGGCCCGGGGGAGCGCGGACCGGATCTTCATCAACACCGCCGGGATCGGGGTATTCGAGCATGAGCTGGAACTGGGCGGCGGGAACGCCGGGGAGGGCGACCGGATCATCGTCAGCGGCACCGTGGGTGACCACGGGATCGCTGTCCTCGCCAACAGGGAGGGGCTGGAGTTGGAGACTGAGGTGCTGAGCGACAGCGCACCGCTCAATGGGCTCGTGGCGGAGATCCTGCGGGAGGGGGGGGATGCGGTCCATGTCCTGCGCGACCCGACACGGGGGGGCGTGGCCACCACCCTCAAGGAGATAGCGCTCCAGTCGCAGGTTTCGGTAACGCTTCTGGAGAGATCCATCCCGGTCCACCCGCAGGTGCGGGGGGTATGTGCCATTCTCGGCCTGGATCCCCTCTACGTGGCCAACGAGGGGAAGCTTCTGGCCATTGTTGCCCCGGATGCGGCGGAACGGGTGCTGGAGCGGATGCGGATACATCCGCTTGGTAAGGATGCGGCTGTTATCGGTGGGGTGACTGCTGCTGAAGCCGGGCGGGTGCGGATGGAGACCGTGGCGGGAGGGATGCGCGGGGTGGAGATGCTGGCCGGGGAGCAGCTTCCCCGGATCTGCTGATTACAGCTTCTTGTAAATCCGCTCCACCGGACAGACGGTCCTGAACAGGGAGCGAGCTGTCCCCACCAAGGTTTCTGACTTCCCCAGCACCAGGATGCCGCCGGGACGGAGGGCGTCGGCAAACATCCGCAAGATCCTTTCCTGCTCAGACCTTTCCAAATAGATCAGAACGTTACGGCAGAGGATCAGGTCGCTTTCCACAAACGAATTCTCGTGCAACAGGTCGCACTGCCGGAAGCAGACCATGCCGCGCACCTGCTGCACCGGCCGGAACCTGCCATTGCAAGCCTCGAAATACCTCTCCTTCAGAAGCGGCGGCACGTCTTTGAGGCGTTCCGGCTCATAAAGCGCTTCCTGCGCCATCTCCAGAATCCTCTCGTCGATGTCCGTGGCCTGAATGGAAACCGCGGTCTTGTCCAACTCCTCGGCGAATGTGTCGAGCACGAGGATCGCCAGGGTATAGGGTTCCTCGCCGCTGGAACAGCCAACGCTCCAGATATTGAGCTCTGCGCGCCCTTCGTTTTCCGCCTTGAAGAGCAAGTAGGGGAAAATATCGGTCGTCAGCTTGGTGAAGGTGGAGGGGTTACGGAAAAACTGGCTGACGTGGATGGTGAGCACCTTGAGGAGCAGGTCGATCTCCTGCGGGTCACGGTTCAGCAGTTCCAGGTATTCCTCGGGCGAAGCAGAGGAGGTTGCACGGATACGGATGGCGATGCGGCGCTTGATGCATTTGTCTTTGTAGCTGCCGAGGCGGAAGTCCCGTTTTTCTGCGAGGAAGGCGGCCAAGGCGCCAAAGGTCTCGGCCTTGAATTCCTGGTCGGGGCTAACGGTCCGTTTGAGTATTTCCCTGGCTGAAGACGGTATTCGGTTGGATTCAGTCGTTTCGGAAATGGTTGTACCCCTTTTCTGAAAGTCGGTAATTGGGGAACGTGGCTGATTCGATCGTCAAGCCTGCCGACTCCGTGATCGTGCCGATGACTGATGCCGGGGTGCCGCAGGAGCGGCAGATGGCAAATACCTCTTCCCTGGCAGAGGGTGGGGCAGTGAAGAGGAGCTCGTAATCTTCTCCGCCTCCCAAGGCTAGCCGGAAAGGGTCCGACGCGTAATCGGCAACTCTCTCCCGGTAAAAGGGGGAGAGAGGAATTTCGTCCAGCAGCAGCCTGGCCCCCACTCCCGACATTTCCAGGATGTGCCCAAGGTCGGCTGCCAGGCCGTCGCTGATGTCGATCATGGCGATGGGAAGCCCTGCTTCTGCCAGTGCCATCCCCTCGCGGAGCCGGGGGGTGGGGTCGAGATGCTTTTCCACCGCAGGCCCGCTTCGTTCGCCTTTCTTGAGCATTTCCAGCCCGAGTGCCGAATCACCGAGCGTCCCGGTTACGAAGACAAGATCGCCGGGGCGCGCACCAGAGCGGCTTACCACCCTCTCTGGCAGTTGCTCACCCAAGAGGGTGACCGATATGGCCAGACCGTTGCGGGAGGAGCAGGTATCGCCGCCGATCAGGGTGACATTGTGCTCTGTCGCGAGCCCCAACATTCCCTGGATGAAGGCATCTAGAAATTCCACGGGGAGGGTGGGTGGGATGGCGAGGGAGAGGAGAAACCAGCGCGGAACACCACCCATGGCCGCGATGTCAGAGAGGTTGACGCTGAGCGATTTTCGGCCAAGGGAAGCGGGGGTGCACCAGTCGAGGTCGAAGTGGACCCCCTCGATCAGCATGTCCGAGGTCGTGAGGGTGAGGCAGCCGGGGGTGGGTTCGGTTGCGGCCGCGTCGTCGCCGATTCCCAACCGAACCGTTTTGTCCGGAGAGACCTTGCGGGCGATCTGACCGATCAGGCCGAACTCCCCCAGTTCCGCAAGCTTCACCCCTTACCTCGCCACAATCCTGTTTCTTGGTGTGACCACGACGCCGCGTGCCGGTGCCTTGGCCTTGGCGGGAGTTGCCTTGGCTGCCGGCGGCTTGGCGGGAGGGAAGTTCTCCAGCGCCACCTTGAGCACATCATCCAGAACGCTGACAGGCACGATTTTCACCTTCTTCAGTATCTCCTTCGGAACGTCCTCCAGGTCCTTCACGTTCTGCTCGGGAATGATGACCGTGGTGATGCCGGCGCGGATGGCGGCCAGAATCTTTTCCTTCAGCCCGCCGATGGGGAGGACCTTGCCGCGAAGGGTGATTTCTCCGGTCATGGCCACTTCCCTGCGGATCGGGACCTTGGTGAGGAGGGATATGAGCGCGGTTGCCATGGTGATCCCTGCCGACGGTCCGTCCTTCGGAATGGCGCCGGCCGGGACATGGACATGGATGTCCTGCGTGCCGTAAAAGTCCTCGGGAAGCGAGAGGTCGGAGGCATTGGCGCGGATGTAGGAGAGGGCCGCCTGCACCGATTCCTTCATCACGTCTCCCAGCTGGCCTGTGAGGGTGAGACCCCCCTTCCCCTTCATGATGGTGGCTTCGACGAACAGCACCTCGCCGCCGACCGGGGTCCAGGCCAGGCCGGTGGCCACCCCCACCTCGTTCTTTTCCATCTCCCCTTCCCGCAGGTAGCGGGGAGGCCCGAGGTATTTCTCGACACTGCCGGTGTTGATCTGGAACCGCTTTTTCTCCCCCTCGGCGATCCTGCGGGCCACCTTGCGGCAGATACTGCCGATCTCCCGCTCCAGGTTCCGCAGTCCTGCTTCGCGGGTGTACTTGGCGATGAGGGCCTTGAGCGCCTGATCGGAGAAGGCGATGTCCTTTTCGGCGATGCCGTTTTCTTTGATCTGTCGGGGGATCAGGTAGCGCTTGGCGATCTGCAGCTTCTCCTCCTCGGTGTAGCCGGAGAGCTGGATCACCTCCATCCGGTCGCGCAGGGGGCCGGGGACGGTGTCGATCTGGTTGGCCGTGGCGATGAACATCACGTTCGACAGGTCGAACGGGAGGTTGATGTAGTGGTCGGAGAAGGAGTTGTTCTGCTCCGGATCGAGCACCTCCAGAAGGGCCGAGGATGGGTCGCCGCGGAAATCGCTCCCCAGCTTGTCCAGCTCATCCAGCATGAACACGGGGTTGTTGGAGCCGGCCTGTTTCAGCCCCTGGACAATCCGTCCCGGCATGGCTCCAACGTAGGTGCGGCGATGGCCGCGGATCTCCGCCTCGTCGCGGACCCCCCCCAGTGAGATGCGCACGAACTTGCGCCCCATGGCCCGGGCTATGGATTTGCCCAGGGAGGTCTTGCCGACCCCCGGAGGCCCCACGAAGCAGAGGATCGGCCCCTTTGAGGTCTTCTTCAGCTTGCGTACCGCCAGGAATTCCAGTATCCGCTCCTTGATCTTGTGCAGGTAGTAATGGTCCTCGTCCAGGATCTTCTTGGCCGTCTTGAGGTTCAGGGAGTCCTTGGTCGCCTTGCTCCAGGGGATCTCCACCAGCCAGTCCAGGTAGGTGCGAAGCATGGCCGATTCGGCGGCATCCGGGTGCATCTGCTCCAGGCGGTTGAGCTGCTTGAGGGCCTCCTTGTCAGCATGGGATGGCATCTTGGAGCTCTCGATGGCCTTGCGGAGCTCACTTAGCTCCTCGGAGCGGGCATCCGTCTCTCCCAGCTCCTGCTGGATGGCGCGCAGTTGCTCGCGCAAATAGTACTCCCGCTGGGTCTTCCCCATCTCCTCCTTGGCCGCGGACTGGATGCGCGCCTGGACATCGAGCAGCTCGTATTCCTTGTTCAGGTACTCGTTGACCTTTTTCAGCCGCTCAATGGGGTCGATTATTTCCAGCAGCCGCTGGGCCTCCTCCACCTTGAGGCCGATATTGCTGGCGACCAGGTCGGCAAGGCTTCCGGGTTCCTGCATGTTCTCCAGGATGACCAGCACTTCCGGGGAGATCACCTTCCCCAGCGATACGATCTTGGAGAGGAGCTCCTTGACCGTGCGCATCAGGGCTTCGGTCTCCAGGGTGATTTCCGTTGTGGCCAGCTCCACCAGGCGCTCGATCTTGACCGAATAGAACGGCTTGTCCGCTTCGTAGGAAAGGACGCGCCCCTTGGCCAGCCCCTGCACAAGGATCTTCACGCGGCCGTCCGGCAGCTTGAGCATCCGCATGATCATGGCGACTGTGCCTACTTCGTAGATACCTTCCGGCGTCGGCTCCTCCTCCCCGACCTCCTTCTGGGTGGCGAGGAAGATCAGCCGGTCACTGGCCAAGGCGGCGTCCACCGCATTGATGGAGATCTCCCGGCCCACGAAAAGGGGGAGGATCATGTACGGATAGACCACTACGTCTCGCACCGGCAGGAGCGGCAGTACATCGGGTATTTTCAGTTCTTCGGTTTGCGGTGCGTTTTCCATGACTGGTACCTCATTCTATCGGTATTTCGCGGATGGTCGGGCGCTTGTCGGAGAGCTTGCGGAACGCTACCTTGAGCAGCCCGAGCTGGAAGGTCGCCTTGACCTGTGCTGTGTCCACATAAGGGGGCAGGCCCACCGTTCGGTAGAAGCAGCCGAAGTGGCGCTCCATCCGGATGAAGCGGACGTTTCGGTCGAGGGAGTCCTGACGCTTCACCCCCTCGATGGCCATGATGTTCTGAAATATCCGCAGCGACAGGTCGTTTTTCTCGAAACCGGGGAGTTCCGCCTCCACCAGGTAATCGGTCGGGGTTTCGTAGACATCGATCTGCGGGGAGAACTCGCATTCACCGAAGGACGACTTCAGGAGTGATTCCAGGATGCCGTCCAGTTGCTCCTTGAACGTTTCCAGAACATCATGCGATCCCTTGGGGATTACGGCCATACGATCCTCGACTGCGAAGATGGCGGACTTGACGTTAGCGCGCATATGCGGCCGAGACCTGCACCACGATACCTGATGATTTAATCATCTTTGCCGCCAAAGTCAAGGCCGTTCGGCGCATTCAGGCTCCCTTCGCGGCTGTGCGGCTGGAAGGGGGCGATGGCCGATCTTGCTTACACCTTATGGAAAATGTCAACGAGAGGCGCCGTCCTGCGCCGCATTGCGCGTAAATCGTTGAATTCCGGAGCTCCGCGGTGTATAATGCGACCTTTCAAAATGGGGAGAGTGAACTATGAAGATGAGAATCCTGCTTGTTTTGGCAATAGTGATGTATGCCCTGCCGGCCGGGGCGTTCGAATGGGGAAAGATGTTCGGCGACCGGTGCAGCCAGGCGCGGGAACTAGCTGTCAAGGTGATAAAGGAGCAGAACGACGAGCAGCGCCGGGCGGACGAACGGCGCATCGACGAGCTCTGCCCGGACGGCCCCGCCGTTCATTTCCTGGAGGGGGTCAAGGCTGAACAGGCCGGTAACCTGGATAAAGCCATCAAGGAATACCAGGAGGTCTTGCGGCTCGACCCCGATTTTGCCGAGGCTCGGGGGAACCTTGGCGTATGTTACCTGCAAAAGGGGCTTTCCGACGATGCCGCGGTGGAGCTGACCAAGGCATCGAGGTTCGTGTCCGACCCCCGCGTTCACCAGGGACTGGCACGGATTTTCACTGACCGGAAATTTTATCCCCTGGCGCTTTATCACTATGGTGAGGCGCGCAGGCTTCTTCCCGATGACCCTGCCATTCTCGCCGGCATCGCCGAAGTCTACGACTCCATGGGGCTCGCGCAGAACGCGGAGGAAGGGTTCAAGAAGGCCCTCATGCAGGAGTCGGGCTATGAAAAGGCGCGGATCGGCCTGGCGATGCTGTACATGAAGAAGGACCAGCCGGACAGGGCGATTGCCGAGCTGCGCAATGCCCTGGTCATCAACCCCGCCAACAAGGAAGTACACGCCATGCTCGCCGAGATCCTGGAGAAGCGGGGGGACAGGGAGAGTGCCCGCAAGGAGTACGCCCTGGCCGGCAAAATTATCGACCTTTCCCCGGAGGAACGCCTGCAGAAGGGGGATGAGTATCTGAAGGCCAAGGATTACGAGAAGGCCGCCGCTGAGTACCAGCTGGCCCTGAAGGGGCGTCCCGACTGGGCCGAGGCCCTGCGGAAGCTGGGGGACGTGCAGATGGCCATGGGAAAGGACGAAGAGGCCATCGCTTCATACAGGGAGGCGTTGCGCAACAAGCTGGAGAGTGCCGAGATCCACTACAACCTCGGCGTCCTCTATGAGCGGAGAAATCTCCTCGACGAGGCGGTAGTGGAATACCGGCAGGCCCTGCGGCTGGCCCCGGCCGATGGTGACACCCGTCGCCGCCTGGCCGACATATACACGCTGCGGGGCAATGTCTCCGAGGCGATCGAGCAGTATCAGGCGCTTCTCAAGCTGCGCCCGGAAAACTCCCTCATACACTTCAAGCTAGGCAAGCTGTACGCGGCCTCGAAGAAATACACTGAGGCCGCGGCCGCCTATGGCGAGGCGGTCAGGCTCGACACCGAGAACCTGGAGGCCCATCGCGAGCTTGCCGCCCTCATGCGCAAGCTCGGCAATGACGGTGAGGCGGAGAAGCACTATGCGGAGGTGATGCGCCTGAAAAAGGACGATGCCGATGCACGCAATGCCCTCATGTCCCTGTATGTCAAGAACAAGAAGTACGACGATCTGATCAGACTTCTCAAGGAAGGGGTCGAACTGAACCCGGCTGACCCGGACAACCATTACCGGCTTGGGCTGGTGTACGAGTTCAACAAGGAGTACAACCTGGCCGCGGAGAAATACTCGGAAGCGGTCAAATTAAAGGAAGGTCACGCCAAGGCCCTCAACGCCCTTGGACGGGTCTACATGAAGACAGGTCGCCTGGTCGAGGCCAAGGAAGCATTGGAAAAAGCCAAGGCAGCGGACCCGGAGCTGGAGGAATCATCGGTTCTTCTCAATAACATCCGGGATGAACTGTCGCCGGAATCGAGGAAGTACAAGAAGAAATCCAGCAGGAAAGGTAAGAAGTCGAGCAAGAAGGGGAAGGCAACGAAGGGAAAGAAAACAACGAGCTCGAAAACATCTAAAACATCAAAGAGCAAGGGGAATTCAAAGAAAAAGAAGTAATCTCATTCTCTTGCATGACATGAAAAAAGCCGAGTCAACCAGACCCGGCTTTTTTCGTTAAGGAGACTTTTTTTGTGTCCGTTATGCGGGAGAGTCACCTTCAAGAGGGATTATCCTGACTCTGGCGATTCCCTTGCCAAAAAACCCGAGTTGTTGCGCCGCTGCCCGGGAGAGGTCGATGAACGGCGCCTTCCTCTTGCGGCAACGGTCATTGATGGTGACAACCACGTCCTTGCCGTTGGACAGATTAACCACCCTGACTTTGGTGCCGAGCGGAAGGTCAGGATGCGCGGCAGTCAGTTTTTCGGGGTGGTAGCGTTTACCGCTGGTGGTTCTCTTTCCGTTGTAACTTTTCGCATAGTAGGACGCGATACCTTCTTTGCCGCCTTCGTCGACTGCGGTCGTTGCCGAAGTCTCCCCGGACGGGCCGGCCATTTGTTCTTCAGCCTTGAGCGGAAGCGTATGCACAAGGGTGAACAGCAGGAAAAGAAACGCAACCACCACGTACCTTCCCCGCACGCTCAAGCGTACCATGGGCACCTCCTTTTCTGGCGAGGGTGCTTTATATCATGAAGATTTTGTCGCGGTCAAGTGGAAAACCAACGCAAAAACGCCAACATAGCGAAATTGCAGGAGAAATATGCAGACTATTTGCAAAAGAGAGGGGAGGAATACGGGGGGATGATGCCGGCCGCTTCGGCACGGCCAAGGAGGGTCTTGACTGCCGCCATTCCCTCGTCGCCGAGGTCGATGGAGAAGGGGTTCACATAGAGGCCGATGTGGGACGCGCAGACCTCGTCGCTCATCTCCTGGGAATGGGCGCGGATATAGGGGAGCGAATCAGCCGGATGGGCGAAGGCGTGCTCCACGCTCGCCCGCAGTGCGGCATCGACGGCAGTAATGATATCGCTCCCCAGCGAGCGCTTGGCCACGATCCCGCCAAGCGGGATGGGATGGCCGGTTTCCTGCTCCCACCATTCCCCGAGGTCAAGGAGTTTGACCAGGCCGTATTCCTGGAAGGTGAAGCGGGACTCGTGAATGATGACGCCGGCGTCGACACTTCCTTCCGCCACCGCTGGCATGATCTCGTGGAACGGCATGTATTCGATATCAGCAAGAAAGGGGCTGAAAAGCCGTAACAGGAGCGCGGCTGTAGTATACTGTCCTGGAACCGCAATCCGTTTCCCATTGAGCCGATCAGTATCAATATTTTCTCCGGCCACGAGCAGCGGCCCGCATCCTCGCCCCAGCGCCCCGCCGGACCGGAGCAGGCAGTAATCGTCGCGGACATGGCCAAGGAGGTGGTAGGATATCTTGCTGATGTCCAGCGCCCGGTCGAGAACCAGCCGGTTCAGGGTCTCCACGTCTTCGAGTCTCTCGGTGAATTTCAGACCCCCGGCTTGCACGAGGCCGTGGACCAGCGCATGGAATATGAACGTGTCGTTGGGACAGGGGGAGAAGCCAAGTGAAAGCGGTGGATGGTGAATGGTGAATGGTGAGGGCGTCATGGAATTCCCATGGGCGCAGCATGCTGCGCCCCTACAATATTTCGATGAACTTCAGGAGAAATCGTTGCGCTCGTTCCACCGCGAGGGGGATGTTCCAGCCGGAAAGATCGCGGTCCTCCACCAAGTTGCTGATGCCGCGGAGTTCCATGCAGTCAACGCCATAAAGCATGGCCACATGGGCGACTGCGGCCCCCTCCATGTTTTCGCACAGGGCGCCGAAGCGGCGGTGCAGCTCCTCTCCCCGTGCCAGGGTGCCGCTGCAGGTGGAGACGGTGACGAACTTTCCCCGCTTCAAAGGAACTCCCAAGCCGTCCGCCAGCTTCATAGCCATGGAGGAAAATTGCAGCGAGAGCGGAAATTCGTTGAAAAAAGACCGCTCGTTTCTGGTGGCCAAGGGGATACCGATCAGATCCATTGGCTGCCAGCCATCCGGAGTCAGAACCCCCTCGTCGCCGTAAATCTCCGTCGTGGCGATGGCAAGGTCGCCGACGGTCATTCCGCTTCCGGGAAAGGCACCGGCACAACCGGCGTTGACAATCAAGCCCGGCTTGAAATGCCTGATGAGTGCCGTGCAGGCCGAGGCAGCATTGACTTTTCCGATGCCGGTTATGGACAGGATGACCGTGAGGTTGTCGAGCTTTTTCTCAAAGGTTTTAACTGCCCCATCAAAAGAAATCTCAGTGGTGCCGAGGGGGCTGGTCAGCAGAGAGATCTCCTGTAGGGTAGAAGCTGTCACCAGCACCGTTTTCATACCGTTCCGATCCTTTCCCTTGAGTAAATATCCCAATCTATGATAACACAGCAGGCAAGACGAATTCAACCGGCTGACTGTTTCCTCCCAATCCGGAAAGCTTGTCCCTGGCAATCTGAAATCCGGGTGATAAAATCTAACAATTATGTAATGCTAATGTTGGTCCATATACCGAACCGAAAGGGGGTAGCGAAGATGTGGCATAAATCGGTCCTTATTGCTGTTTGGTTACTGTTGTTTCTGGCAATCGGCATTTCCGGAGGCTGCGGCAGTAGTGGGGGGAGCAGTACTGGTAGCGGCAGTAGCGGCAGCGTTTCGGGGAGTGGAGAATAGAGACGAAAGGGGGGTGAGCGATGAATACAATGTACAGGCTTTTGATAACAGCATTTGCACTGTTGGTCTTTTCCATTCCGGACGGCTATGCACTGACGGCCGGAACGACCTATACCATCGAGGTGGCGCCTATAAATTCTAACGGCACGGTCGGCACGACAGCGTCCACCACCACTGCTGTTGCGGACAGCAGCGAAAAAGTCGCTTTCACATTCTCTACGGTTCCTACCAGCAGTACATACAACTTCCTTCTCATAACCATAAAGGACCCGGACGGCAACACGGTGCGCCGGGCAATCGTTCCCGCACCTTCCGCGAACGACACCACGAGCCTCGGGCTTTCCCTGGTGACCGAAGACCAGACCGAGGCGTTTCTCAGCGCCATGCAGTCAGCCGGGAGCGACAACCCGATCTTCGTCGCCTTTGGAATGGTGATACTTCGGACAGGGGCGCTTGGGGCAGCTGACCTGGCAAGGGTAGGAACCGCGGGAGCCAATGCGGCCACGGCTTTTCAGAACAAAATGACTGCAGAAGGGATGACGGCGGCCGAACTTGTTACCTTCAAGAGCGGCATAGTCAGCAGGCTCGGCCAATTCACCGCCCTGTACAAGGATGCTGTGGATGCCACGACTGCCGCTGCCTCGGCGGAGAACAGGGGAAAGGCAGCCGGGCTGCTTATGAGGATATTCATCCAGGCCTCCGGCGATGCCGGGTGCCCGGAAGACCATGTAGAGCTGGCATTGATGGCTGCGGGGGACTCGATCGGGAACGATTCATCATGGGCGGCCCTTCCGACATGGTTCAAAAGCTCGGTGGACGCCGAGATGTCGAGCGCCATCAGCAAGATGCGGGCCGAAAAGGCCTTACAGAAATACTCGAATGCGCTCACAACCCTTAACGCAAGTTCCAGCCAGGTGACAAGGTACACGGCTGCGGCAAACACGTTATTTACGGCCATGGAAAACGCCTTCAAGGCTTTCGAGGCGCTGTTCGCCGACGAGAGCAGCACTCCCAGCACATCGGACATTCAGTCTGCGCAGAATGCCATCAATACAGCAATGCAGAGCGCCTTCAGCACGTTCATCACCAATGCCGCCTCGACGGACGCGGAGATCGACACCATGCAGGCCGCCCTGATATCAGCCTTCTGCAACGGGGATGCCGGATGCACGGCATTCATCAACAACGACAACATGTTCAAGTTCTTCACCCAGGGGAGCGCCCAGGTGAACTGGCCAATCCCGATGGCGGTGCAGACGAGCTTCGCCGCCTCCCTGCAGAGCGGTGGGGGGAGCATGAGCTACACGCGCGACACCTTGGCTGTCCCTTCCATGATGTCGTGGCTCGACAGCGACGACGATTCGAGTAACGGAGTAAACAGTACCAGGCACGATTTCGGCATCAACAACGACAACAGTGCTTCGGGCGATGAGAGGAACATGCCGACGACCATGGCTTCTCTTTTCGGCCTCAAGGAGGACGTGAGCATTATCGAATTTGCCAAGTTTGCTGCCTTCAGCGGACTTGGCTCGAGCCCCAGCATGTCAGCAATGGAGGGAGTGATGGACACCTTCGTTACCAGGCTGATTGCAAGGCAATCGGCCCTTGGCGGCACCAGCAACGGAACCACTGCGCTGACAGCAGCCCAGAAAAGGGCCTTGGTAATAACATCCCTTTCGCCCGATTTCGATTGATTCATGGATTTATGCGGATTTTTTTTGGAATCTCCCTGGTTTCGTCTGCCGTAATCCACTGCGGCGCCTTGCTTTTACTCGCAGCTACCTTTGGGGAACGACCTGAAGTGCCGGTTATTTACGTAAGCTGCTGGGTGAACGCCGACATTGCCGGGAAAAACGCCGGTCCAGCTGTGACAAGGGATGCCCGGAGGGGTGCGCTGAGAAATGCTTTGAACAGCGCGAGAAACCTAAGGCCGGCAAGTGAAGCCAGGGCCGTTGGTGAAAAAAGGGAGGGGAGCGTCCGGGATGACACTACGGGCGCTCCGTCTTCGCTTCTGGTAAAAGAGCCTCCAGGTTCCGGGAATGGATACCCCAAGGTCGGCACTGCCAGCGCTGACACCGGTAGCCGTTCCGCCGCGGCGCTTTCTGTGGGCAAGCGGGATATCGAAGCCTTTAGTGAATATGCTCCGAAACAGCTCCAGGCCTGGCGCCATCAGTTCATGATGAACGTGGAGGTCCAACTGCATGCCGTCAAGGCCCGAAACTATTACAAGTCTATCGCAAAATCGCTGAAGGGTTCCCTGGCAACGTTCATTACTGCATCCCGGCTGCCGCAGATGCACAATCAGTCGGCGGCGGTGGAAATCATCCTGCAACAGGACGGGACAATCGAGGATGTTGTTGTGGATTCCGAGACCGACAATGAGTTGTCGGAGGTCCTCGTGGAAACGATCGACTGGAATGTCTTGCCGCTACCGGCCAGCTTCGGTCTGGCGGAGAGGGTGGTGAAGCTTACGGTTTCCATCGATAATGTCGGCAATATATGTGTATATCCTGAATTGCAGAATCCGTATAGATAGTACATGAGTCTCATGAAGATATCCGCAAACCCCGCCGATGACGCAAGTTTTGGCTGCTTTTCCTTGAATATTAAAGGCTTGCCTTGCCTGGGGAGGTAAGGTACACTGACTGACCACTGAAATTGGGAAAGGCAGTGATGACCTCGAAAAAGCTCCTCCTTCTCAACATACTTCTCGCCCTGGCAATCACCGGCGCCCTTGCCAGGCTGGCCACCGACTTCATATCGTACAGGCTTTCCCATGCTTTCCCCTCCACAACTAACAAACAAACCACTCCGCTAGCGCCCGTTGCCGAGGACCTCCTCTCCTTCTCCCCCATTATGGGAAAGGGGCTCTTCGGCAAGGCGACCAAGGGGGCGCTGACCCCTGTCATCCAGAGCAAGGGACCGCAGGAAGGCGGGGTCTCCACATCCGACCTGATCCTCGTTGGGACTGCGCTCGGCTCATACCGGGACACCTTTGCTCTGGTCATGAAGACGAGCACCCAGGAGGAACGGGTCTTCAGGCTCGGCGAGAAGGTCTTCGGCGTTGGGCCGCTGGTGGCGGTGAAGAAGGAACGGGCCTATCTTTCGGTCAACGGGAAGCGGGTGGAGCTTCTTACCCCCACGACCCCGGCGGAATCCGGAAAGCCTGGACAGCATTCTCAGTCCCAGATGGCGGCGCCGGTCGGCAGTTCCAGCTTCGTGGTGGACCAGCGGGCGCTCAATGCGGCCCTCGACAATATCGGCCAGGCGATGACCGACGCCCGCCTCCTCCCCAGTGTCAAGGAGGGGAAGGTGGAGGGGTTCCGCGCTTCCGAGGTGAAACCTGCCGGGATCTTCGGCATGGTGGGGATCAGGAACGGCGACGTGCTTCTGCGGATCAACGATTTCCCCATCGATTCCCCGGAAAAGGCGATCCAGTCCTTTGTTTCCCTGAAGGGGCAGAGCCGGATCAAGCTGGATCTGGTGCGGGACGGCCAGCCGGTGACTATGAATTACGAAATAAGATGATATGTAGGGGCGGCCCCATGTGGCCGCCCAAACCGGGCAGACACACAGGTCTGCCCCTACGATGGCGGGAGGCTCTCTTTGGATAAACGACTTGCAACCGTACTCACGATCCTGCTGCTGCTCTGTACCCTGCTGCTGCCCCTGCCGGCCTCCGCGAAAGGCGTTGTCCTGAACTTTAGCGACGTGGACATCTCCACCATGGTGAAGTTCATCAGTGACCTGACCGGGAAGAACTTCGTGATGGATGACCGGGTCAAGGGAAAGATATCGGTCTACTCGCCAGCCAAGCTCTCCCCGGACGAGGCATTCAACCTCTTCACCTCGGTCCTGGAGCTGAAAGGGTTCACGGTGGTCCAGGCGGGCAAGGTCTATAAGATCGTCCCCACGGCCGGCGCCAAACAGTCCGGGGTGAAGGTCTTGGCGGGGAAGGAGCGGGCCCCGGTCAACGAGACATATGTCGCCCGGCTCATCCCCATCACCCATATCTCGGCCCAGGATGCGGTCACCTTTCTCCAGCCGGTTATCTCCAAGGACGGCCACATCTCCTCCTTCGGACCGGCCAACATGCTCCTGGTCGTCGATTCCTCGCTTAATCTCCAGAAGGTTCTCGGCATTCTCAATTCCATCGACACCCCCCAGCAGCGGGACAGAGGTGAGGTCATCTACCTGAAGCACGCCGCTGCCGAGAGCACGGCCACCGTGGTGCGGGATTGGCTGGCCGGCAGGGAGAAGGCGCGTGCTCCAGTTCCAGCTCCCGCCGGCGCCTTCGGCACGACGGTCGTTTCCGACCCGAGGCTGAATGCCCTGCTGGTATTCGGCAGCGACAAGGAGAAAGAGGAGATCAGGCGGCTGGTTGCCCTGATTGACGTTGCCCCGCCGGAGGCAAGCAGCAAGGTGAACGTCTATTACCTGGAAAACGCGGACGCGACCGATATGGCGAAGGTGCTGGACGGCATCGTCAAGGGGGCGTCGGCCCCTGTTGCGGGGCAGGCGACCGGGGCCGCCGCGCAGCCTTCCCTGTTCGAAGGTGGTAAAATCACCATCACCCCGGACAAGGCGACCAACTCACTCGTAATAATGGCCTCGCCGGCCGATTACCAGAACCTCCTCCAGGTGATCCAGAAACTGGACAAGCGGCGCCGCCAGGTCTTCGTCCAGGCCGTGATCGCCGAGGTCTCACTCGACAGGTTGAAGGAGATCGGGGTCCAATGGGGGGTGATCGGCGGCGCCTCGGACGGCACCGTGACCGGCGTGGGGCAGTATGACCCGCAGAGCACTTTTAGCCAGCTCCTCTCCACCCTGGCTTCAATGAAGAACGCGGGGATCACCATTCCCGACCTGAGCGGAACCGCGGTTAACTTCTCGGCGGTCCTCAAGGCACTGGAATCGAATGGGGCGGTCAATGTCCTTTCCACCCCGAACATCATGACCTCGGACAACAAGGAGGCCGAGATCTTCGTGGGGGAGAACGTCCCGTTCGTCACCCAGACCAACCTCACATCCACCGGGCTTTCCCAGCAGTCGATCGAGCGGAAGGACACCGGCATCACGCTCCGCATCACCCCTCAGATCAGCGAGGGGGAGTACGTGAAGCTCGACATCTATCAGGAGATCTCGGCGGTGAAGGACAGCCGGGGCCAGGCCACCGACCTGGTCACCACCAAGCGCTCGGCCAAGACCTCGGTGGTGGTGAAGGATACCGACACCGTGGTGATCGGCGGCCTGATCCAGGACCGGGAGACCGAGAGCATCAAGAAGATACCGCTCCTGGGGGACATCCCGTTCCTCGGCTGGCTTTTCAAAACGAAGTCGGTCCAGCGGGCGAAGACCAACCTGATGATCGTCCTCACCCCGCGCATAGTCAGGGGGGCCGGGGAGATGGCCGAGGTGTCGAAGGCGCAGAAGGAGAGGTTCGACGGTGCGGCGCACAGCGATGAGCCGTTCAGTCTCAAGGCGGGGACCGGGGACCAGGGACCAGGGACCAGGGACCGGTAAAAACAAAAGCAATGACTGAAATTCATGAGATAGAAAGCGTAGCAGCGCGGCTTGGGCTCCCCTTTCGGGGGGAGATCGACGATGCCCACGCGGACCCCTCCCTTTTGGCCCGCCTGCCGCTCTCCTTTGCCCGGGAAAGCCTGCTCCTTCCTCTTCGGGAGAAGGATGGGGTGATCGTTGTTGCCTCCGGCAACCCCGCCAACCTTCTTGCCATTGACGAGTTGAGGGGGGTGTTCGGAAAGCCGCTGGAGATCATTGCCTCTCCTCCAGAGGTGGTGCTGGCCGCCATCAACCGCCTCTACACAAGGGGCTCCGGGTCGGCCGAGGAGGTGGTGGCAGAGCTGGAGGGGGAGGACCTTTCCACCATCGCCTCCGAGCTGAGCGAACCCAAGGACCTCCTGGAGCTGACCGACGAGGCGCCGGTGATCCGCCTTCTCAACTCCATCCTGTTCGAGGCGGTTAAGGAGCGGGCGAGCGACATCCACATCGAACCGTACGAGCGGGAGCTGGAGGTGCGGTTCCGGATCGACGGCATCCTCTGCAAGATGCTCGCTCCGCCGAAGGTGGTGCAGGACGCCCTGGTTTCCCGCGTCAAGATCATGGCCGGCCTCAACATCGCAGAGAAGCGGCTCCCCCAGGACGGCAGGATCAGGGTAATCGTGGCGGGCCGCGACGTGGACATCCGTGTCTCCATCATCCCCACCACCCACGGCGAGCGGGTGGTGCTCCGTCTTCTGGACAAGGAGAGGGGCGGCATTACCATGGCAGAGCTGGGGCTCCCTTCGGCAGCGGCCGGGGCCATGGAACGGCTTCTCACCCGCACCAGCGGCATCATCCTGGTCACCGGTCCCACCGGCAGCGGCAAGTCCACCACCCTCTACGCGGCCCTCAACCGCCTCAACTCGCCGGAGAAGAACATCATCACCATCGAGGACCCGGTGGAGTACCAGCTGAAGGGGGTCGGCCAGATCCATGTCAATCCGAAAATCGACCTCACCTTTGCCAATGGCCTTCGCTCCATCCTGCGCCAGGACCCGGACATCATCATGGTGGGGGAGATCAGGGACAGCGAGACCGCCGAGATAGCCATGCAGGCATCCCTCACCGGCCATCTGGTCCTCTCCACCCTCCACACCAACGACTCCTCCAGCGCCATCACCCGCCTGATCGACATGGGGATAGAGCCGTTCATGGTTGCCTCTTCCCTCTCGGCAGTCCTTGCCCAGAGGCTCGTGCGGGTGATCTGCCCCCACTGCCGGGAGGAATATGTCCCGGAGAAGGAGTATCCTGGCGTAACTCTCCCCGCCAGGCTCTTCCGGGGCCGAGGGTGCGACGCCTGCTTCGGTCATGGCACAAGAGGGAGGACCGGGATCTACGAGCTCCTCCCCATGGACCAGGAGATATGCTCCATGATCGTCAGGCGCGTACCGGCCGGGGCTATCAAGGAGTACGCCCTCTCGAAGGGGATGAAGACCATGCGGGAGGACGGGTTGGAAAAGGCGGCCCAGGGGATAACCACCATCGAGGAGGTCCTGCGGGTCACCCAGGAGGAGTATGCCGACCTTTCGCTATAGCGCCTACAACGCCGCCGGCGGCGAGGTCAGAGGGACCGTCGACGCCGAGAGCCAGCGCGAGGCGCTTGCGCGCCTGAAAAAGGATGGGCTTTTCCCGAAGGAGATCATCGAGGAGGGGGCGGCCCCGAAGAGGCCTTCCCTTTTTGCAGGAAGACGGGTCGGCATTGCGCAGACCGCCCTCATGACCAGACGGCTTGCCACCCTGGTCGGCTCTCACGTGCCGGTCTACGAGGCGATAGCCACCCTGCGGGAGCAGGAAGGGGAGGGGGAGCTGAAAAAGGTCCTCTCCCGCCTGCGCGATCGTCTCGCTGCCGGCTCCACCCTGGCCAGGGCCATGGCCGACGAGCCGTTAGTATTCGGCGAGAGCTACACCGGCATGGTGGCGGCCGGCGAGGCGAGCGGTGCCCTGGACCTGGTCCTGGAGAGGCTGGCCGATTTTCTGGAAGGGGAGCAGGCCGTGCGAAGCCGCGTTTCGACCGCCCTGGCTTATCCGCTGCTGATGGCCATTGTCGGGAGCGGGGTGATGGTTTTTCTTCTCGCCTTCGTCATCCCGAAGATAACGGTCATCTTCGAGGAGAGCCGCGCGACCCTTCCGTTCATCACCGTAGCCCTGATCAAGGTAAGCAGCCTGATTCGTAGTTTTTGGTGGCTAGCTGCCATTGCCGTCGCCGCTGCTCCCTTCGGCTACCGGCGGCTCATGACGGACGATGCGATGCGGTGCAAGCGGGACCGCTTTCTCCTGCGCCTCCCCTTGGCTGGGCCGCTTCTGCAACAGCTTGTCCTTGCCCGCTTCGCCAGGGTGCTGGGGCTCCTCCTTGCCAGCGGGGTGCCGGTCATCAGGGCACTGGAGATCACGGCCGACGCGGTGGTTAACCGGGAGTACCGTGTCCGCATCAGGTCCGCTGCAGAGGATGTGGCCCAGGGGGGATCCCTTTCCTCTTCCCTCGGAGCAAGCCTTCTCTTTCCCCCCCTGCTGGTCCACATGGTCGGGGTCGGCGAGAAGGGTGGAGAGCTGGAGGCGATGCTCCTCAAGGCGGGCGAGGCGTTCGAGCGGGAGTTTACCGGATCAATCACCCGCTTCATGGCCCTGCTGGAGCCGCTCATGGTGCTGGCCATGGGGCTGGCGGTCGGGATAGTGGTGCTGGCGGTGCTTCTCCCCATATTCCAGTTGAATCAGTTGATAAGATAGGCGCTTACCCCTCCCTCACCCCCGACCCCTCTCCCATAGGGCGAGGGGAGGTTATTGCAACATGGAGGTCATTGAATGAAAAACAGGTTGAACAACAAAGGCTTCACCCTCATCGAAATCATGGTGGTGATCGTCATTCTCACTCTGCTGGCCGTGCTGGTTGGCCCGAAGATCATCGGTCGGAGCGATGATGCCAAGATCGCCGATGCCAAGGTGCAGATCAGGAACCTGGAGACGGCCCTCAAGCTCTACAAGCTGGACAGCGGCGTCTTCCCATCTACGGAGCAGGGGTTGCCGGCCCTTGTAACCAAGCCTGCCAGCGGCATTATCCCGAAGAACTACAGGGAGGGGGGCTACCTGGAGAGCAAGAGCGTTCCCAAGGACCCGTGGGGGAACGACTTCGTCTACCTCTCACCCGGCGAGCACGGCGACTACGATCTCTACTCCTTCGGTGCGGACGGCGGCCGGGGGGGGGAGGGGAAGAGTGCGGACATCCAGAGCTGGGATATGAAATAGGAATGCGCCTTTTCCGCAATCTCGGCGTTGGCCTTCAGGATTCCTTGTGCGACGTAGCGCTGTTTATGCCCTTTGGGTACTACGCCTCCGCGTCATCCCTCGGCCGCCTTGACCTTGCGAAAAAATCGCGTTCCTAGGCGGATTTTTTGACTAGAAACCAAAACTCAAAACCCAAAACTATAAACCTTTGCAAGCAAGGTTTTACACTGATCGAACTGGCGGTGGTGATCGCCATCCTTGGGATGGTGGCCTTGCTGGTCTACCCGCGCCTCCCTTCCACCGACGACGCCAGGCTGCGCGGGTCGGCTCGCTCCCTGGCCGCCACCATTCGCTATCTAGGGGACCGGAGCGTGGCAACAAAGAGCGGGTACCGGATGCGGTTCGACATCTCCGGAAATGACGTTTCCATTGTCAGGGGCGATACCGGAGCTCCGGAGGCGGGGGATACATTCACCGACCGCCGTCTTCTCGCCGACGGGGTTGCCATCGAGGATGTGACCACCCCATCACAGGGTAAGAAAAATGCGGGGGAGGCGGTCCTCGGTTTTGGAGCTTTCGGGATCGGGGAGTTCGCGGCCATTCATTTGAAGAGCGAAAAAGGAGGGCGGTTCACAGTGTTTGCCTACCCTGCGAACGGCAAGGTGAAGGCCCTGGAAGGATACCTGGAGAGCGAAACATGAGGGGCTTCACCCTCCTGGAAGTGATGGTGGCGCTCGCCATCATGGCCGGGGTAATCCTGACGGTCATCTCGGCGGTGAACTACCACCTCTCCGTGGCGGCCGCGGATCGGGAGGAGACCACCGCCATGCTCCTGGCGCGGCAGAAGCTGGGGGAGATGGAGCTTGCCGGAAAGGTGGAGAAGGAAGGGACCTTCGCCCCGGAGCGTCCGGAGATCCGCTGGGAGACGGAGACAACGCCTACGGAGCTCCCCGGCGTGAACAGGCTGACCCTCACCGTAAAATGGGGAGCCGGGAAGAAGCTCTCCTTGGTGCAATACAAGTGAAATCAACTCGAAACTGTGTCGATAGCGGTTTCACCCTCCTGGAGGTCCTCCTGTCCCTGTCCCTCCTCTCCCTCATGGCCGCGGCCCTCTACGGAACATTTTTCTCCGTCACCAAGGGGAGCGAGGCGGCGCGGGGGGGGATGGAGAGCCGGCGGGAGGTGACTGCCACCCTGGACATGCTCCGGCGGGAGATCGACGCGGCCCTGTTCGCCAGGGGGAACAAAAGGTTCCACTTCGTGGTGGAGGACCGGGACATATTCGGCAAGCCCGCGTCCACCCTGGATTTTACCGCCATATTCCTGCCGCCGGGGACCGATGCCCCCTCCTCAGACCAGCTGGCCGTCAGGTACTGGGTGATGGAGAAGGAGAAGAAGCTCGTCCTGGTGCGGGAGGCAAAGGGGCTTTACGCGCTCACCGATCCGGTTCCCTACCCCCAGATGGAGGAGATCGAAGGGTTCACGGTGGAATGTTTTGACGGGGGAAAATGGGTGAAGAGCTGGGACACCTCCCTCAACCAGGGGCTCCCCAAGGCGGTCAGGGTCACCGTTCGGGTGAAGGATGGTGGGAAGGACGTCGACTTCAGCGCCATCGCCTTTCCGAGGGTGAAAGAGAGTTGAGGGGGGAGAGGGGCTTTGTCCTGGTCATAACTCTAGTGGTGACCGCCCTCCTGGTGGCGCTGGCAACGGAGTTCATCCACGAGGTCTTCGTGGCCACCTCGCACCGGAAGAGCTTCTCCGAAGCCCAGCAGGCAAGCCTTCTGGCAGAATCGGGCATCAAGGGTGGGATAAAACTCCTTCAAGAAACGCAGAAGGTGCAGGATTATACCTCTTTTCTGGACCGTTGGGCCAGGCCCCTTGCCTGGGAGGACGAGGCGGGCTCGGTGACCGTGACCATCGAGAACGAGGAAGGGAAGTTTCCCCTCAACTCCCTGGTCACGCCTGCGGGGAGCCTCGACGACTGGTATTACGGGATAGCGATGCGGCTGTTCCGGAAGGTCGGCGTTTCGCCGGACCTGATCGAAGGGGTTGCCGACTGGGTCGACGTGGACGATGAGCCGCGTGCTGCCGGGGCCGAGGCAAAGTGGTATGCCTCTCTTGCATCTCCTTATGCCCCGGCTAATGGACCTTTGCAGACCATGGACGAGCTGGGGCTGGTCAAGGGATATGCGGGAAAGCCGCTGGCGCAGATCCGGCCGTTTGTCACGGTATATGCCGACGCTCCATTGGCGCCGACCGCGAAGATCAACATCAACACCGCTTCCCGTGAGCTTCTCGCCTCCCTTGACGAGCGGATGTCCGATGACCTGGCCGGCCGGATCATCGATCATCGCAAGAGGACGCCGTTCAAGAGCACCACTGAGCTCCTCAAGGTCGCCGGCATGGAGACCATCGGCCTGGCGCTGCAGTTCCGGGTGAGGGTGAAGGGGGCGGTCTTTCGCATCCAATCCCTGGCAAAGGTGGGGGAAACCACCCGGATCATCGAGGCAGTGGCGCGGATCGACGGGTCGCAGGTTACGGTTTTGTACTGGAGAGAATACTGATGGAGTTTCTGATAGTCGAACAGAGTAAAGATGAGGCGCTCTTCGCCCGGTTTCGGGGAAAGGGGAAGGGGCTCGTCTTTCAAGGTCTGCTCCGGAAGAAGGCGGAAAGCGCCGAGGCCTTTTCCGCTGTCATCGCCGAGGTCGCCAAGGAATCCGCCGAAGGGGAGCGGATCATCCTCTCTCTCCCCCCATCCGCGCTCTTCTTCCGGGAGGTTGTCCTTCCCATAGCAGACCGCCGCAAACTGCGGGAGGTTCTACCGCTGGAGCTGAAGGGGGTGATCGCCGCTGATACCTCCGAGCTGGTGTTCGATGCAGTTCCGATGCATGGCGGGGGTTTCCTGGCTGTTTGGGCGAAACAGGGGGAAATCAAGTCCCTGATCGACCGGATGGCCGTCGCAGGGGGGGAGCCTCAGATGGTGACCGCCTCACTCATCCACTGGGAGAGGCTCATTCCGCAGGGGATGTCCGGTTACGTGGCGCTGTCCGACGGAGAGGCACTGGCCGTCTATCTCGACCGCCTGCCCGTATTCATTCGGCCTCTCGGGGATGGCGACTTTCACACTGAAGTGACCAGGACCCTGGCCGCCCTGGAGATTGCCAAGGAAGTGTCGGTGCAAAGAGTTTTTCTCCATGGCGCCGCAGCTTCTCAAATCGGCGAGCGCGAAGGGATCAGCTTCATTTCACTGCCGGTGGAGGGTGAGTTGGTCACGGCCTTCGGCGGGGACCAATCCCTGGCCTGCGAAGCCGCCGGCGCATTCGCGGTTGCTGCCGCATGCCGCGACGGGGAGATAGTCAACTTCCGCCACGGCGCGCTTGCCTGGACAGCCGGCATCGCCAAGGCCCGGAAAAAACTCCGGCTCACTGCCGCGCTCATTCTTATCCTCATAACCGGCCTCTGCGCGGACCTTGGGGTGCGATTCTACCTGCTCAAGCAGGACATCGCCTCCATTGACAGCGCCATCGGCTCGGTCTACCGCGAAATATTCCCCAACCGTCGCAAGCCGGTGGATGAGGTGGGTGAGGTAAAGGCCGAAATCAGGCGTCTCTCCGGCGGTGCAGAAGGAGGGAGCAGCCTTCTGAAAGCCCTCAGAGGGATCGCCGCTGCCAAGGGGGAGGAGGTAACTGCTATCTACGAGGTGGAGATGGAGGGGAACCAACTCCGTATGAAGGGGGAAGCCCGCTCCTTCAACGCGGTCAACAGTTTCAAGTCCGGCCTCGCGTCGATGTTCGACAACCCTGAGGTGGCAGACCTCAAGACCCGGCCGGACGGCACCGTCACTTTCCTCTTCCGGGGAACGCTCAAGGGGGAGGAGAAATGAGCCGCCTGAAAGCCATGCTGAATACCTTCAGGGACATGGAGAGCAAGACTCGCTTCCGCATTGGCGTGGGGATTGCTCTTCTGCTGCTTTCCATCATCGCCTTTTCCGTGGCAGAGGGCGCGATTGATCGCCTGGCCGGCAAGCGGCGCGCCAGGGAGGCCGACCTCGCCGAGATCATCAAGCTGAAAGCCCGCTACCAGGCGGCATCCGGAGGGGCGCAGATGGCCGCGAACCGCCTGGCCGCCGTCCAGCCGGACGACTCGCCCGCCAGGGTGATGGAGGAGATCGGCATCCGGGGGAAGGGTCTCCAGGTGAAGCCGTTGAAGGGTGAGGAGACCGGCGGGTTTCAGGCGGAAACCGCGGAAGTCTCCGTCGATTCCCTCACCGCCAACGAGACGGTCAACCTCCTTTTCCGCCTGGAAAAGGGGAACCGGCCTGTGGTCATCAAAAAGGCCGCCATCAAGACACGCTTCGATGACCCTGCAAAGCTGGACCTCCGCCTCACTATCGCCCTCCTCAAGGCCCCGGCCCAGGGACTGAAATGAGCCTGCGCCGCATCTCCATCATCGCCGGCTCCGTTCTCGCCTTTTCCCTTCTCTTTCTTCTCCTTTCCGCAATCCTTGTTCCGTCCTCAGAGCTTCAGTCCCTCGCCATCCGCGCTCTTGCCAGACAGGGCTACACCTTGTCCAGCGCCTCCTTCGGCAAGACTTTCCCCTTGGGTATAACGGCCCAAGGCATGGAAATCGGCGATAGCCGGGGCGTGCTACTGAGGCTTGACGAAGCATCGCTCCGGCTCCAAGTGTTACCGCTTCTGGCGGGAAGGGTGAATTTCCTCTGCCGGGGAAGGATCGGCACAGGTGAGATAACGACGGAGTTCTCCCCGCAGCGAAACGGGGAGACGCGCCTGGAGATCAGTCGGGTACGGCTGGAGGATATCCCTTTCTTTGCGACCGTCGGGGCGCAGGCGAAGGGGGAGCTGCGGGGCGAAGGAACATTTCGCGGGCAAGGCGCAGCCGCCCAGGGTGAGGCGCGGCTGGAGGCTAAAGGGGTGGAGCTGGCCGGCGTGAAAATCGGCGGCGTCCCCCTGCCGAACGCCACCTACGAGACGGTGCGTGGAGCCGCGAAGTTGAGCAACGGAAAGGCGGTCCTTGAAAGCGTCACCCTCCAGGGGGAAGGGATATTTGCCCGCCTGAGCGGAGATTTTCCCATCACCACGCCACCCGGCGCCGCACCATTGAACCTCACCCTGGAGCTGATGCCGAAGCCGGAGTTCATGGCGCGCCAGCAGGCGGTATTTCTCCTCCTCGTCAAATACCAGGACACGCCGGGGCATTACCGGATTCCGATCCGGGGCACCCTTGCCAGGCCGGGCATGTAGTAATTCCGTAAAATGATTCCACCTGGAAAGCAATTGACTTTTACAATATTGTATTTACAATAACGTATATACAAAGAGGCGCCCAAATGTTGATAATCTGGGACCAGAACAAGAACCGAAGCAACCGGCAGAAGCATAAAGTCAGCTTTGAACTTGCCAGCCTTATCTTTGAAGACCCATTTCAGATGAACCGCCTCGACAGGGTAGTAGATGGCGAGGAGCGTTGGCAGACTATCGGGATGGTCAATGGCGTGCTTTTGCTTCTTGTGGCTCACACATGGGAAGATGCAGACGGGGAAATGGTCATCCGCATTATATCGGCACGAAAGGCGGATGCGCATGAAAGGAAACGGTATGAAGAAACTCACTAAAGAGCAGCAGGAAGAGATCCGGGCGCTTCAGGAGATGCCGGATGAGGAAATCGACTATTCCGACATTCCGCCTGTCACTGATTGGAGTAAGGCCGTGGTCGGACGCTTCTATCGTCCTGTCAAGGAGACCGTGACCATCCGTCTGGATGCGGATGTTCTCGATTGGCTCAAGAAGGGAGGGAAGGGGTACCAGACCAGGGTGAACAGGATTCTCCGGGCGGTCATGGAACAGCAGCGGAAGAAGGCGGCGTGAAAAATAAATCTATCCCGGTTTCCATGTCCCATAACCCCTGGTGGAAAGGTTCACGCGGCGAGTGGTACCTGGTCGTCCAGGCCGCGCTGTTTCTGCTGGTGATCTTCGGCCCGCGTTCATGGCCGGGGGTGCCTGAGTGGGGCGCCCGGTACGGCTGGCTTGCATCAGTGGTGGGGGGAACAGTGTTCCTGGCGGGGAGCCTTCTCGCCGCTGCCGGTGCGTTAAAGCTGGGGAGGAAACTCACCCCCCTGCCTAAGCCGAGGGACAACGCGGAGCTGGTTGTAACCGGCGCCTACCGTATCGTGCGTCACCCCATTTACAGCGGCCTGGCGTTCATGGCGTTCGGCTGGGGGGTGTGGCTGCATAGCTGGCTGGTTATCGGCTATGCGCTGCTCCTCTTCATTTTCTTCGACATCAAGTCCCGCCGCGAGGAGCGGTGGCTGATGGATAAATTCCCCGAATACTCCGCCTACCGCAGGCGCGTCTACAAGCTGATCCCGTTTATCTACTGAATTTGAGTCTCCCACCCTTTGCGGCATATTGTTCCGCCGCGCAACGCCCATTCCTATCGCTCTCCCCGTTGGTTTGACAGCCGGTAGATGCCTGATATTCTAAACTCAGCGGCACTAGCTTCCTCCTGACCGTAGACTTCCTGATATTTCCTGGTGAACAGCATGAAAAAATCGTGGCTCATTGGCGGATTTGTCGTTGCGGTGGGCGCGATTGTCACCGGCGTTGCAATGCTGTACAGCCTGCCGCTTGATTTCAGTGAGCGCGCTCCGGTCCAGCCGCTCATGTTCAGCCATAAACTTCATGCCGGCGTCGACGGCATCCATTGCCTTTTCTGCCATCGCTACGCAGCCAAGTCGCCGGTTGCCGGGCTTCCTGCGGTGTCGTTCTGCATGACCTGCCATCCCCGCTTCGGCCTGGAGATCAAGGAGCTGGAAGCATACGTGCGGGACCGCAAGCCGATCCCATGGGTCAGGGTCTATTCCCTGCCGGACCATGTCTATTTCCCCCACATGATGCACATCCGTGCCGGCTTGGTTTGCGCCACCTGTCACGGTGATGTCACCGCAATTGAACCGCTCACCCGTTTTGTCGATCTGAAGATGGGGTGGTGCCTAGGGTGTCACCGGCAGAAGAAGGTGAGCATCGATTGCTGGACGTGTCATGTCTGACGGAGCCCGAATGAAGCGGAGAACCTTTTTACAGCTTGGCGCAATGACGGCGGCAACTGCTGTGCTGGACGGGTGCCGGCCGGCAAACGAAAAGCTGATTCCCTACCTGGTCCCGCCCGACGAGGGGGTGACGCCGGGCAAGGCCAATTACTATGCCAGCGCCTGCCGGTTCTGTCCGGCCGGCTGCGGCATCCTGGTCCGGGTTTCCGAGGGGCGGGCGAAGAAGATCGAGGGGAATCCCGATCACCCTGTCAACCGGGGAAAGCTCTGCGCCAGGGGACAGTCAATTTTGCAGGAGCTTTATCACCCCGACCGGGTGCCGCAGCCGCTCAAACGGAGCGGGCCACAGGGCTCGGGGAAATTTACGCCGATTTCCTGGGAAGAGGGGTTGGCAATTCTCACGGAGCAGCTCAAGACCCTTCAGCGGGAGCAGGCAACGGACTGGCTGGCCCTCGTGACGCCGCAACTCCGGGGGACCCTGGCGGAAGTAGCTGCAAGCTTCATGCGCTCCTTCGGCTCACCCCATCACGTATCGTTTGATCTCCTCTCTCCCGACTGGCTGAAGCTTGCTAACAGCCGTAGCTTTGGCAATCAGAGCCTCCCTTGGTACGACCTGGCCGAAACCCGCTACCTCATCAGCTTCGGAGCCGATTTCGTGGAAAGCCATCTCTCCCCGGTCCATTACGGTCATGCTTTCGGCCAGATGCGGCAGGGACGGGACACGGTCCGGGGGCATTTCACCTATGTGGGCGGCCGGATGTCGCTGACCGCCGCCTCGGCCGACCGGTGGTTACCGGCCAGGCCGGGAAGCGAGGGGGCGCTTGCGCTCGGCATGGCCCGGCTGCTCCTGGCCGATTCCCTTTACGACAATGCCGCCTTTGCGGCGAACGGGCTTCGGCCGGAAACCCTCCTGAAAGCCCTGGAAAGGTACGATCTTCCCATGGTGGCGCAACTCTCCGGCCTTTCGCAGGATGTCATCGTCGAGGTGGCCCGCGAGTTCGCCACGACCCGCCCTGCAGTGGCCATGGCTGGTGAAACAGTCGCCTTCCAGACGAACGGCGCGGAATCGGTCCGCGCCATCCAGCTTCTCAATCTTCTGTCGGGGAGCCTGAACCGCCCTGGAGGGGTCTACCCGGACGGGGGGGCGATGGCCGGACCGGAAAACTCCTTTGGCGATCTCCTTTCCCTGGTGGAAGTCATGCGGCGAGACCGGATCAGGGTTGCGCTCATCCACGGCGACCCGGTCCATGCCATTCCCCAGACAACCGGCTTCCGGGAGGCGTTGGCCAGGGTGCCGTTCATCGTCAGTTTTTCGACGATCCTGGACGACACCGCCATGCAGGCCGACTTGGTTCTCCCGGACCACGCCTGCCTGGAGAGCTGGGGGGACGTGGTGCCGCTGTCCAGCGGCCGTGACAAGGCAATCGGGCTGATGCAGCCGGTGGTGACGCCGGTATTCGATACGCGCCAGTTTCCCGACGTGCTTTTGGCGACGGCCAAAAGGCTGGGAAGTCGTATGGCTGCGCCATTTCCCCACGAGTCATACCTGGAGATGCTGAAGGGGACGATGGCGAAACGGCTTGGAGCTAGAAGCGGATTCGATTCCGAAACGACCTGGGTCGATCTCCTCCGGCGGGGAGGGCTTTTCGAAACGAGCCGTGAGCAGGGGAAAGGTTATCGCTGGGTCGCAGCCGCAACCGTTCCCGCTCCGGCCGAGCCCCGGTTCGCCGGAGATGAAAAGGAATTCCCGCTCCACCTCCAGGTTTACACATCCCCGGCCTTTCATGATGGTCGGGGCGCTCCACTTCCCTGGTTGCAGCAGCTTCCCGACCCAATGTCCACCGTCGTCTGGGACAGTTGGGTGGAGATCAACCCCAAGACCGCCGCCGGGCTTGGGATCAAGTTCGGCGACCTGGTGGAGGTGACTTCCCCGCCGGGGTCGATCCGCCTCCCCGCGGTCATCTACCCCGGCATCCGGCCGGACATGGTGGCGATTCCACTGGGGCAGGGACACCAGGGGGGAGGACGTTACGCCATGGGGCGGGGGGTGAACCCCCTTGATCTGGTGGCAGTGAAAATAGACGGCGAACAGCCCCAACCAGCCTGGAACGCCACGCGGGTGCGAGTGACGCGGATTTCGGAGAAGGGGAAGCTGGTGACGGTGGGGCATCCGGAGGGAAGCTTCCGGAGCGAGCTGATAGAGATATGACTGCGCACGATTTTGCATTTAAGTAGGGGCGAACCTATGTGTTCGCCCTTGATTCGGGCAGACACATAGGTCTGCCCCTACCAGAACCATCCCTCCCCTCGCCTTTATGCCCTTTGGGTACGGCAAGGGAGGAGGAAGTTGTGACAACTGTGAAAGTTGAGTCGGCTATGCAAAAACAAACAAGCCCATACAAATGGGGAATGGTGATCGACCTCGACCGCTGCACCGGCTGCGGCGCATGTGTTGTCGCTTGCCAGGCCGAGAACAATGTCCCCATCTGCGAGAAGCATGAGATCGCCGAGGGGCGCGACATGCACTGGCTGCGGATCGAGCGCTTCTGGGTGGGAGAATACCCCGACGTGCGGGTGCGCTTCCTGCCGGTCCTCTGCCAGCATTGCCACGATGCCCCCTGCGAGCCGGTTTGCCCGGTCTATGCCAGCTACCACAATCCCGACGGACTGAACGGCCAGGTCTACAACCGCTGCGTCGGCACCCGCTACTGTGGGAACAACTGCCCCTACGCCGTGCGGGTCTTCAACTTCTACCGCCACGAATGGCCGAAGCCGCTCGACAACCAGCTCTCCCCCGACATCACCGTACGGAGCCGGGGGGTGATGGAGAAATGCACCTTCTGCATCCAGCGCATCCGCCGGGCGAAGGAGGATGCCAAGGGGGAAGGGCGGATGATCCGTGACGGCGAGGTGCAGCCGGCCTGCGCCCAGACCTGCCCTACCGATGCGCTTGTTTTCGGCAACATGGCCGATCCTGATAGCAGGGTGGCCCGCCTCGCCCGCAGCCCCCGCCGCTTCCAGTTTCTGGAGCACCTTGGTACCCACCCCTCGGTCCATTACCTCAAGGGAGGAGGCAGGGAACATGCCTGAATCCCATGAGTCATATTCGTCCCATAAGTCCCATAAGTCCAAGGGGACTAATGTGACCCATGCGACCGATGAGACAAGGACCGCCAGCCGGCTGAACGACGAGATGCTCTCCTCCATGCGCCCCCCGACCCGGCGCTGGTTCCTCCTTGCCTTCTGCCTCGGCGCGGTCGTTGCCTGGGGGATGTTCGCCTTCTCATGGCAGCTGACCCATGGCATGTACGTGACCGGCAAGAACCGCCCGGTCATGTGGGGTTTCTACATCACCGGCTTCGTCTTCTGGGTCGGGATGTCCCATTCCGGCACCCTGGTTTCGGCCATCCTGCGCCTCTCACAGGCCAACTGGCGCCGTCCGATCCTGCGCGCGGCCGAAGCGATGACCGTTTTCAGCATCTCCGTGGCCGGCCTCTTTCCCATCGTCCATCTGGGGCGCAACTGGATCTTCTATTACATGATTCCCTATCCCAACCAGCGCGGGCTCTGGCCCAACTTCCGCTCGGCGCTGTTGTGGGACATGACCGCCATCACGACCTATCTGATCGGTAGCATCCTCTTTCTCTATATCGGGATGCTCCCCGACCTGGCGATTGTCCGCGACCGCTCCCACGGCCTGCGGGGGAAAATCTACGCCATTCTGGCCATGGGATGGCGCGGCAGCGCCCGTGAATGGGTCATCTACCATAAGGCATCCACACTGATGGCGGCCCTCATCATCCCGGTGGCGGTTTCGGTCCATTCCATCGTTGCCTGGGACTTCGCGGTCACCGTGGTCCCCGGCTGGCACAGCACCATCTTCCCTCCCTACTTTGTCATCGGCGCCATCCTCTCCGGGGTGGCGGCGGTGATCACCCTGATGATAATTATCCGCCGGGCCTTCCATCTCCAGGAGTATCTGACCCCGCGGCACTTCGACAACATGGGGAAAATCCTGCTGGTCATCTCCCTCCTCTGGTCCTATGCCTATTTCGTCGAGGTCCAGACCACCTGGTACGCCCACGAGCCGATCGAGTGGGAGGTCTTCAGCTTCATGGCGGACAGGTACACCATCCCTCTGCTCCTGATGCTGGCGGGGAACTCGCTTCTCCCCATCGTGACGATGTGTTTCAGGAGGCTGCGCCGCTCCATCGGGGTGATGCTGGTGGTTTCGCTCCTGGTCAATGTCGGGATGTTCATCGAGCGCTTCCTGATCATCGTGCCGTCGCTATCCCACAAGAACATGCCTTTTATCTGGGGGACCTATCGCCCCTCCTGGGTGGAGATCTCTGTCAATCTCGCGGCCCTGGCCGGCTTTGCCCTCCTCTATACCCTCTTTGCCAAGCTATTCCCGATAGTGGGTGTGACGGACGTACGGGAACTGGAAGCCCAGAAGGTCGTGGTCCCGCGCGGTCGCGCCCGGCTGCCTTCCCTGGCCGGGGAGGAGTGACGCATGGAAATCCTCGGCATATTCAGGGATATAGAGAGCGCGGCGATAGGGGTGGAGGAACTGCTCAGGGAAGGGTTCAGCGAAGCGCAGATCACCTCGCTGACCTCCGTGCCCTATCCGGACGGGGTGCTGGTGAAGAGCGACAAGCGCTCCTGGTTCCGCTGGGTGGCCCTGGCGGGTGGGATGGCCGGCGCCGGCGCGGGCTTTTCCCTGGCTGCGGGCACGGCCTGGCTCTACCCGGTACAGACCGGTGACAAGCCGATCATCGCCTTTTATCCGACCGGCATTGTCACTTTCGAGATCACCATGCTCTTCGCCATTGTCGCCACCATTGCGGGGATGTTCCTGGAGATGGGGCTCCCTTTCCGGAGGAAGCGGCTGTATGATCCCGCCATCGCGGAGGGGTGCATCGGGATCATCGTCTCCCTCCACCATGGGGGAGACGCCGTGGTCTGCGGCGAAGAAACGGCGCCGGGGGAGTGCATCGGCATCGCCGCCTCTCTCCCCGCGGCAGAGCAGGGAAGGCGGGTGGATGAGATCATGAGGGATGCGGGGGCCTTGCGGGTCATAACGGAGGGGACGCGATGAAGCGCATTTCGGCTATTGCTGTTATTGTTATGGCGCCGCTGCTGGTGGCGGCCTTATGGATGGACCGGCAACCTTCCCACAGGGCATACGAAGGGCCGGCTCCCGCCACTCCCTCGGACAGCGTGCCGGTTTCCGGCCGGGAGATCATTCCGCCGGAGGGGGAGCTGCGAAATCCCGTTCCCCCGAGCGCGACGTCCGTGACGGAGGGGAAAGCGCTCTTCGACATCAACTGCGCCATGTGCCACGGCCTCGCCTCGGCAGAGCCAGGCCGGGTCGGGCAAAGGTTCAAGCCTCCTCCCCCCGGCCTCGGGCATGACATGCTGAAGGGGCTGAGCGACACAGCGCTATTCAGGATGATCACCCTCGGGTTCGGTCGCATGCCCCCGTTTCAGGACAAGCTGGATTCTCTGGCGAGATGGAAGCTGATCAATTTCCTGCGGACCCGCCAGTAAGTTTCCCCACCCGCTCCACCACCGGCGGGTGGGAGTAGTGGAACTTGGCATATAGCGGATGGGGGTGGAGGTTGGCGAGGTTTTCCTTCGACAGCTTGATCAACGCGGAGGCCAGGGCCTCCGGCCTGCCGTACAGATCGGTGGCGAAACGGTCGGCCGCCCACTCGTGTCTGCGGGAGAGCCAGGCGGAGATGGGGGTGAGGGGAAACATGGCGATGGAGGCGACAAAGCCGAGGATGACCAGCCGGGCGGCGAAGGATGCGTGGTCGAGGCCGACCAGTTCCGGAAGTCGCTCCCATTGCAGCAGGCGAAACGACAGATAGAGCCCGGCCAGCGCCCCCAGTTCAGTCGTGACCAGGCGTTTCCAGATATGCCCCAGCTTCCAGTGCCCCACCTCGTGGGCCAGCACCGCCAGGATCTCTTGATGGGTCATCTGCGAGATCAGGGTATCGTAAAGCACGATCCGCTTCACCCGCCCTATCCCGGTGAAATAGGCATTGGAGTGGCGGCTCCGGCGCGATTCGTCTACCTGCAAGACCTTGCTCACCTTCAGTCCCGCCTTTTCCATCAGCGCACGGATCTTCTCCTCCAACCCTTCCTCCTTCACCGGCTCGAACTTGTTGAAGAGCGGCTCTATCACATAAGGGGAGAGGTACATCATGAAGATCGAGACGATGGCGAAGAACCCCCAGACCCAGAGCCACCAGTAGTCGCGGCTCCAGTCGATCAGGGCCAGCGCCCCGGAGGTCATGAACGTCAGGATGACAACGGTGATGGCGGTCGACTTGGCGAGGTCTGCCAGCCAGAGGCGCGGGGTCATGGTGTTGAAGCCGTAGCGCGCCTCGATGTTGAAGGTGCCGTAGAGGCTGAAGGGGATGTCGATCAGGGTCTGGAGGAGGGTGAGGATGAGGAAAAAGAGCACGCCGGAGATCACGAAGGAGCCGGTGAGGGAGGCGACCCACCGGTCATAAAGGGAGAGCATGCCGCCGAAGAGGAAGAAGAGGAGGAGTACGTTGTCCAGAAGCGACTCTGATAGCCCCAGGCGGCTTTGCTCCAGGGTGTAGGCTGAGGTCTTGCGGAGGGTTTCAGTGTCGATTGCTTCCTCGAAACCGGTTGGCACCTCGCTGCCATGGGCCTTGAGGTGGCGCAGGTTAAGGGCGCGCAGCCAGTAGCCGAAAGCGGTTACAAGTAAAAAGGCTATGAGAATGGTTGCTGTCATGCCTCCCATCTTACCCTATGCCGGTATGGGTGTCGATAGGGATTTGGGATGAAGTGTGGTGATTTGGCCGTGGATTCCGTCATTTAGCTCGAAACAATTTAATTAAAATATTATTATTTCAGTAGTAAATTTATGACTCAGTAATATTTACTGAATAAGTCGGGTTTTAGTTGGAGTTTATTAGAAGGATATGAGGTATGTAGAAATTGTCACTCAGTGATATTTGCCTGACAACTCGGGTGCTGATGCTGACCCCGGAGTATGGCATGCAATGTGCTCAGTTGTTTTCTCGTTATTCAATTTCATTCAAGGAGGATTGTCATGAAGTACGGATTTTTAGCAGTAATGCTGGTTGCCGCAGTATTGGCGTTTTCGGGACAGGTGCAGGCACGTTCCGGCTATCTGAGTACCTTCAACGGCCTGTACGGCACGGCCAACACCAGGCTTGATACCTGCGACAGTTGCCATGTCTCCGGCGGCAAGTCAAGGAACCCTTACGGTGCGGACGTGGAGACGAAGCTTCTGGCAGGCTACACGGAGAGCCAGGCCATGGTGGCGGTCGAGTCGCTCGACTCCGACGGCGACACCTTCAGCAACATCACCGAAATCAACAACCTTACCTTCCCTGGCGATCCGAACGACAAGCCGGGTGTCGCCCCTGCTCCGAATATCGCCCTTAGCTCCAGCTCCCTCAGCTTCGGCACTGTGAACGTCGGCAACTCGGTCACCAAGACCACCTCGATCCAGAACACCGGCAACGCCGGCCTGGATGTTACCGCCATTGTCCTCGGCTCCGGCACCAGCAGCGAGTACACCTCCTCTCCCGCCGCTCCCTTCACCGTCGCGGCCGGCAGCTCCACCACCCTGTCCGTGACCTACACCCCGATTGACGCCACGACCGACAGCGGCTCCGTGAAGATCAGCAGCAACGACCCCGATACCCCGACGGCCACCGTCAGCGTAAGCGGCACCGGCGTCGTACCGGCTCCTGCCGTGGTCGACATCGACATCACCGGCGTATCGGCCACCGGCCGCATCAGCCTCGCCCGCGTGAAGCCGGCTACTGTCACCCTGTCCGTATCCAACCCGAGCTCCATCTCCTCCGGGACCGGCCTGGCCAGCGCCACGCTGGTAGGGGTACAGAACGGCAGCCAGATTTACAGCCAGAGCATCGCCCTTGACAACATCGCGGCCGGCGCCACCGCCAGCTACACCTTCCCCGACTACACCCCGACTGTTGTCGGCAACATCGACTGGACGGTTAACGTTACTGACCAGGATGCCGATGTTGACCAGGCAACCGCCCTTACCAAGATTGTGAAGTAGCCTAAGCTTCAGATTGAGGAAGTTGTCGGAAGAGAAGCGCCCCGGAAACGGGGCGTTTTTTTTGCACGCAAAAATTATCGACAGGCCACTCTCCTGGCCTCTTCTGAGGGTGCTGAACGGCCGCGCCGGGGATGTGAAGCCGGGGATGTGGATCATGGCGGCGCTCTCGCTCACCTTCTACATCTTCTATCCCCATCTCTGATAAATTCAAAATTTATCGAAGCCAGGAACTCCTTTTCAACGCAAAGACGCGAAGACGCAAGGACGCAAAGATATTTGTCAGCTTTGGTTTTTTCTTCGCGTCTTCGCGTCTTTGCGTTACGGATTCTTGCTGAAGTCACGTCGAAGGGAAAGGGCCAGAAACAAAAGCGCCATGGCGCCATAGGCGGCGGACAGATGGAGGACGATGGGCTCCGGTGCCTGCCAGGGCAGGAACATGGCGCCCGATGGGAGGGGAGAGTGGATGGCGCCGCAGAGGGTGGCAATGGCGGAGATGAGGAGGAAAATGGCGGAGCGGATGAGGCGGTGGTCGAGGAGCGCGGCAAAGGCGCCACCCCAGAGGAGGGAGGTGACGATGAAGCCGTTCCCCAGAAGTAGCGTGGCCTTGTAGGTGGCGGCAACGTCGCCCGTGAGGTCGGCGGGCGACTTTGCAAGTGCCCCCAGCAGCAGGCCGAACTCGATCTGCACCAGGCAAGCGATGACCGGCAGAAAGGCCAGGGCGATGGCCTTGTAGTGTGCCTTCGGAGTCGCCTCGAAGGCCTGGGCCGTGATCTCGATGCCGATGAAGATCAGGATCGGCGCCACAGCCGCCTCCGGGAGGAGGTCGACGAAGAAGGAGAGATAGCCGAGAATGCCGCCGATGCCGATGAAAAGAGCGGTCGCCAGGGTATACCCTGCCCGGCCCCCCATATCCTTGTAAGCAGGGTGCCCGATGTAGGGACATGACTGGAGAACCCCGCCGCACATCCCGGCGAGAAGGGTGGCGAACCCTTCAACAAGGAGAATGTCGCGAGTGTTGTAGTCGTCGCCTGCCGCTGCCGCGCTCTCGGTCACGTCCACTCCGCCCACCACGGTGGCCAGGGCAAAAGGAAGGGCGAGCGGCAGGAAGGTGAGGGCCTTCGCCAGGCCTGGGACGAACTCCAGTGTCGGGAGCGGAAGGGCGAACCTGAGCTCGGGTAGATGGGGTGCCAGGTGGTTGTTGGCCGGGAGCCACCCCAGGCTGCCGAGGAGATAGTAGGCCACGGTGCCGCACATGATGCCGGCCAAGGCGCCGGGGAGGCGGAACGGGAGCTTGATTTTGGCAACGAGAGCCGCCAGCACGACCCCGAGGGAGAGAAATCCGACAACAGGGGAGGAGAAGAGGCGGAGCGCCGGGAGGTAGGCGATCAACAGGAGCGCCACTGCAGCGATGCTCCCCAGGAGGCCGGCGCGGGGGATGGCACGACGGAGCGCCGGGCCGCAGAAGGATACGGCGATCTTGAACACCCCCATCAACACGATGGTGGCCATGGCCGCCTGCCAGGTGAAGAGGGCATCTTTCGTTGCAAGGTAGGTGGGGCCGATGACGCCGAAGGCCATGCCGAAGGTAGAGGGGGTGTCGAGGCCGAGCGGCATGGCGGTCACGCCGGTGCTGCCGGTTCTTTTCGCCAGTCGCACCGCCATCCAGGTGTAGAGGAGGTCGCCGAACAGCACCCCCATGGCGCTGCCGGGGACCATTTTATAGAGAACGATGTCGTGCGGCATCTGGAACGCGGTGGTCAGGATGGTGGCCATGATCACCAGGCTCGACATGTTGTCGAGCATCAGGCCGAAAAAGGCGTTGATGTCGCCGATGGCGAAGATGCGGTAGCGGTTCTGCATGGTGTCCTCCACGGCATTGAAAAGCATGGCAATCGCCTGCAAAATAGCATGCTTTCCCTGTGGAATCAATGACTCCACCCGTTTCCCGGAACACATTTATGTTTACCCCTACCATGAATCGGGCTAAACTCCCGAAAAGCATTCACCGCAGAGACGCAGAGGAACGCAGAGAAAATCGAAGGGTTTTCAGAACCATCCTGGTTTCTCTTTTTCTCTGCGACCTCTGCGTCTCTGCGGTTCAATTGCCATTTTAAGTTTATTCGCTGTGAGGTAAAAGTTTGAAGCTCCGGAAAGCAGTAAAGATCGTCATCGCCCTCTTCACCCTCTACGCAATCTACATCGGCATCTCTCTCCTCTTCCTCCCCTCGGTCGAGCCCCTCAAGGACCGACGCACCAGCATGACCATCCAGGTGAAGGATTGGAAGGGGAACCGGCATCCCCTTGTGGTCGGCCCCAAAAGCCGCTATTGGAGCCCGTCAGGGAGTATTCCATCGGAGATGAAGTGGGCGGTGATCCTGGCGGAGGACGCCAACTTCTACAAGCACGAGGGGATCGACGTCAAGGCGATCAAGAATGCCATCAAGTACGACCTGGAGAAGAAGAGCTTCGCCAAGGGGGCCTCCACCATCACCCAGCAGGTGGCGAAAAACCTCTTCCTCAGCCGGGAGAAGACCATCTCCCGCAAGGTCAAGGAGATCGTCCTGGCCCGGCGGATGGAGGAAGAGCTTACCAAGGGGCGGATCGTCGAGCTCTACCTGAACGTGATCGAGCTGGGGCCGATGGTGTACGGCATAGGCCATGGCTCACGTTATTACTTCGGCAAGCACCCCTCGGCCCTCACGCCGCGCGAGTGCTCCTTTCTTGCGGCCATGCTCCCCGGTCCGCGCGTGGCCTACAACCCTTATAAGAACCTGGGCAAGGTGCTGAAGAGATCAAACATGATCCTGGGGCTTTTGCGCAGTAAGGGGGTTTTGTCTGAAGGAGAATACCAGGCTGCCCTGGCTGAGCCGATAAATATTGCCGGCATGCAGCGCAAGGTTGAGGAGAGCATCAAGAAGGAGGAGGTGTTCGAGAACCGGACAGGCGCGAGCCTGCCGGAAGTGGAGGTCAAGCCGGAAGAGAAGGTGCAGGAGAAACCTGCCCCGGAGGGGGAACAACCGCCGGCCGATCAGCCGTCGACCGGTGAGAAACCGGCTCCACCGCCGGCATCCGGCGGACAGTCACAGTAGCTGTTTTTCTACCTCAAGCCGAGTTTAGAGAGTAATATCCCCAGATACTTGTTGATCAGGTGGTCCCGATGGAGGGAGGAGATTACCGGCGGCTTCCTGGTGCCGATTTCTTCCAGCAGGGCGGCGATCTCCGCGTCATGCTCCATGCCTATCCCTTCCCTCCATACCCTGAGCGCCTCGGCCTTGTTGCGAGCCGTCAGGTATATCCGGCCAAGGTTCAGGTAGTGCTTGGGGTTGTCCGGTTCTTGGGCCATGGCCTCGTGGCAGAGCGCGATCCCCTTCTGCACCTGCCCCCGCTCTCTGGCGATGCAGTAGGCATAATAAGACTTGGCAAGGGGGTCTTCCCCGGCCTGCACCGCTTTTCCGAAATGAACCAGCGCGGCGAGGGAGTCGCCGCTGTTCAGCGCCTCCATCCCCTTTGAAAATTCCATTTCCGGATCAACAACCGCCATCTGTTCCTCCAGATAAAATTTTGCTACACTCAATTTATCTGGTTTTTTCTCACTTTGAAAGGAGAATGCGCCATGCAGTATCGATTTCGCTTTGCTCTCAGCCTGTTTCTGTTTCACCTTCTGGTAGGAAATTCTTTTGCCGTTACCCAGGATGAGGTCAAGTCGGCGATCGGGAGTCGCTACAAGCTGACCGTACCGGGTTTTCTGGGTGGTTTCAAAGAGGTTGGCTCCGTTCTGATAGTGCAGAAGGAGGGACTCGGGGCGAACAGGCCCAGTGCGTCTTTCAAGCCGAACGTAATAGAAGTCCGCCAATTAACCATGATCGGTGGCGGGGGGCTACCGCTTGGGGAGAAAATTGACCCTGATCTGAAGATCGGCGAAAGGCTTCGTCTGTACGGCATACTTACCGGAAACGATTACGTCCAGCTCGACATTTTCACAGTCAACACCTTCGTCGTGGCAGGGAGCGGCGCGAGGGGGCCGACACCGTTGCAGGCTTCCGTCCGGTTCCTGTATGGCGGGGGGCTGGCCGCGACTAAGCTGAACGAATATTCGAAACCCTAATCAGACCCCAACCCTCCCTTAGCTCTCCCTACAACGCTGCTTTGGGAAAGACATTTCTAAGCAGTATCCTGATTTTATACTCCCCTTTCAGCAGAAAGAAGTTTGCCGCTTCATCATCGTGCCCCCATTTCCCCCTCAAAATTACTATCTCGCGTGCAGAGCAGAAAACAGTTGACCTATAAATATGCAAATGATAATAATCTTTACCTAATTAATTGTTGTTGACCTATGCCATCAAGAAATTCGTTCCAAGAAAGGTGATGATGAGAACGGAAGGGGTGGCTTTGTGGGCAGGCATTTCATGACGAGGAGGGAGGAAACATGCAAATTGTCAGAAAGATCTTGCCGTTGCTGCTGCTTGTGGCATCGGCCGCACCATCGTTTGCCGCGGGTAATTTCGCTGTGGCATGGAAGCTGGACCAGGTTTCCGCCGGAGAAGGAATTTCGCGAAACAAGCTTCATCTGAACGTCGCGAATCTGGGCTCCGCCGTAGCCGGGAACGCTGTTGCCTGGACCAATGGGGCTTCAGTTCCGGCTCTGGCCAACAGAAGATTTGACCTCGGGACGGTGACGGGCGGCGGACATGCGGCCATCGTCGTGGACGTCATTCTCCCCGAGACCCTTGCATCTCCAGGGGGGGGCACGCCTATGATTCCCTGGAGCATCGAGTTCACGAACGCGGCCGGGGAGCGTGAGACTGTTGTGGTGCAAGGGGGGCGGATCCCGTCCGGACCTGAGTCGTTGAAAGGAGGGGCGCTATGAAATCTGTCCGTCAATTGACCTTGTTCGCATGTGTCGTCTGCCTCTCCTTGTTGTTGCCGATTATTGCGTCGGCCGAGGAGGTCATTCTCTACCCTGGTTATATCAAGGGGAACGTATCCGTAGGGAGTTCAACCATCGAGTCTGTCGGTATCAGTGCCTGGAGCTCGGGCTACTCGGCGAGTAAATCGACCACGGGGGCTGATTACACGGTTACCGTGCAGGGTGGGGAGTTCGACTACAGCGCTCAGGTGTACACACTTCTCCGTGAGCCAGGGGCCACACCCTATTCCTATATGTACTTCCAGCAGCGGACCTTGAGGGTACCGGTCGGGGCGACAGTGACGAATGATTATGCCGTGAACCCCGGTAATGTCAGGTTCAAGCTGAACATAAGCGGCGAACCGTTCAACAACTGGAACGTCTACGCCTATGCGTACAAATGGACGCAGCAGGGGGAGGAGCAGACCAACTCCTACGGTTACAACTGGGCGTATTCCCCCACCGTTACTTCGGCGGAATGGGATATGCCGGTCGTACCGAACGAGCAGATCAGGATCTATGCCTATGTCTACGTGGACAACAAGCCCTATACCTTCTATGTGGACTACGGGACCGAGCGGTACGAGAACATCGCAGCCGGGCAGACTGTGGTCATTCCCCTGAATGTCGTTCATTCCACCAACTCGTCCCAGTTCGGCACGGTGCAGGGAACAATCGATCTGAAGGGGTTGGACAGCGGAGATTTCTACGCCCATTCGATCTACGCTTCGGGGGATGGGAGAACCTTGTATGAGAATCCGACCCAGTACCTGATGGACAGGATCATTCCAGGTCAGCAGTATATCCGGCCATACACCTACTTCGACTCGTGGCAGACCTATCTGGGATGGCCCTACACAAACGGTAGATATGAAAACGATCTTATCGATGTGCAGGCAGGTGGTTATTACACCAGGGATTTCACCGCATCCACCGGAAAGCTGGAAGGCAGGCTCCTCATCAACGGCACCATGAAGAACTCCGACTGGCAATACCTTTACCTCATGGCCAACGGACAGAGTGCATACTGGGACTACAATCAACAGCAGTACGTCTATCCGCAAAGCTACGGTGGCTATGCCAGCACTAACCGCTTCGGGACTGACGGCTCCTACAGGCTTTACCTGACGCCGGGGCCGTGGATGCCGTATTACGTTTCAGGCTCCAGGTATGATTATGCCGACGGGACCTATCGCTCATCCAGCTTTTCCGTTTACGATTACCGCTACCTCAATGACGGTTACTGGTACCTCGGGACCCCTGTTCAGATCGAGGCCGGCAAAACGACAAACGATGACAGGAGCTACTGCACCGGTTCCGCAAGTATCGCGTTCCGTGTCGCTGGAGGGGGGAGCATCAGTTACCCGCAGGTAAGCGGCTGGTTTCAGAAGACAGGCAGTGACGGCAGGTACATAATGTACGGCAACACGTCCGGCTCCAATAGTGTATATAACGTTGAAAGTTCCGAGGTCGAATTCCACGGGGTTCCCGGCAATTACACTATCAACTGCTCCGGCATGACCGCTGACGGGAGTTGGGTGAATTTTGCCCAGCTGCCGATGGAGCTCGAGTGCGGAGTCTGGAAAGGGCGTGACCTCAGCAGCCCGCTCATCACCCTCACCTCTCCCCAGCCCGAACTTATCACCAACGCCGCCAGCATCTTGGTGGCCGGAACTGCTTCCGACGATACCGGCATTTCGACTGTCACCGTCAACGGCGCGGCCGTTCCGTTTACCCCCACCGGCAATGCGTCGGCTCCCAACGAGGTTGGCTTCTCCCATGAGCTGGCCGTGCAGGGCGGTAAGTTCAAGGTGAGGACAGAGGCTTCCGATCTCGCCGGGCACACCTCCTATGACGAGCGCTACGTCTACGTGGACCGATGGTCACCCGAGGTGACGATTGTTTCTCCCGCAGCATCCTCATTTCTTGCAGTCGGCGCCCAGCTCGCACTGGATGTGCGCGCAAGTGACCAGGGGTACGGCTACACCCTCAAGGTGTACGTTGACGGAAATCTCGTTTCGACCACCAACGGGGCTACCAATGACTCCGCCCCTGTAGCGGTCGCATACCAGGGGAACATAACGGGGGTCACTTACGGTTCCCACACTGTGAAGGCGGTGGTCACCGATGTTGCAGGAAACAGCGCAGAGGCGACCGCCGCTGTCAACGTCTACCTGAACGCCGACCTGTCAGTGAAGCCGGAAGCAAGCCACAACCGGGTGGAAGGGGTCACCACCTTCTTCGTTAACCTCCCGGACGGTATGACGAAAAATGCATCCCTGTTGCCGCAGGATATCACCGAGGTGACGGCCGATCCGGATCAGCATCCGTTTGATGTGAAATATTCCGACACCGAGGACAAGCTTATCCTCAAATTTTCCCGGACGCCGGAGTTGATGTCCGATCCTGACTACACAGTGGAAGGGAAATTCTACCCCAATCCATCCAACCCCGATGAATTCTACTATTGGAGGGGAAGCGACTCCACGCTCTGGTAGCACGGCGCCAAAGTCGCGACAGCATCAATAAAAGGGGGGAGCCGTCAGTGCTCCTCCCCTTTTGGCTGATAATTAATTGTAATACATGTGTTGTGGATTGTCGGAGGGATTTAAAGGTGTCCGACCGATCAAAAATCCGACAGGGACATGAATTAGGAGAATTCTAAAGGAGGATTAAAATGGGATGCTTAAAGATGGCAGCACTAGCTCTTCTCTTTGCCCTGGTCGCAGTGACGGCGCGTGCGGAAACCACGAATGTTGCCTTGGATAAGGAAGTCAAGCTGAACGGGTCATTCTTTGCCGGCGGATGGGGAGATCCCTTTAAAGCAAACCCGCAGACGCTGGTCGACGGCATTTTCCTGCCGCAGTCCAATCAGTGGGACTATGGAACAGTATGGTGGGATGCAAGGGACAGGGTCGAGCGCTCGATCGAGATTAGCCTGGGCGCTGTTTACTCAATCGAAAGCTTTGTCGTACAGGCGGACGACAACGATGCCTACAAGCTTTACTACCGCGATCCCACCACGAGAGAGTGGAAGCTCGCCTGGAACATTCCCAACTATGACGTATACGGCGGAGTCAACTTGTGGGGAATCCAGACAAGGCCGAACCCATACGATAACTCCCAGCGCTACCTTCTTCTTCAGCCGGTGGTGACCGACGCCCTATTGCTCAACGGTGATTACACCAGCTCCGACCTCACCGGACTGTCCGTTTCAGAGATTCAGGCCTTCGGCCAACTGGCAAATAAACCCCCGACTGTAAACGCTGGGCCGAATGTGTTCCTTTCCAGCAATCAAGTTTCTGCAACAGTTCTTGAAGGGATGGCGCATGACGCTGATGGTGATGCCCTGACCTTCCGGTGGCTCGAAGGAGTGAATGAACTGTCGGGCGCCACCGCAGTTGGCCCCAACGGCGAAGCGAAGCTCTTCCTTTCTGACATCGCGCAGCTCGCCATTGGCACCCACATTCTTACGCTGGAAGTCAGTGACGGAAAGGCGGTGAGCACGGCAACATTTGTTCTCACTATCGCCAACTCGGCACCTGTCGCAGCCGTAACCAGCGGAGCCACAATCGAGATAGGAACACCTCTTTCCCTCTCAGCAACAGCCGCTGATTTTGATGGGGACATGCTGAGCTATCGCTGGCTTGAGGGAGATATCGTACTTGATTCTGGGGCAGCTGCCGCAGTTAAAGGGGGTCTTCCTGTCACCATACCGGCAGTACACCTTTCTGGGCTTTCCCTTGGCGACCATGAAATTACGCTCGAAATATCCGACGCGTTGAATCCACCAGCTTTAGGAAAAGCAATGGTCACAGTAATCGATACTATTGCACCGACATTGAGGCCTATAGCTTCTGCTGGAATACTCTGGCCGCCAAACCACGAGTTGATCGATGTGGTAATTGCAGTCAATGCTAAGGACAATAGTGGTGGCACTATCCTTCTTCAGGCCTCTGCCTCAAGCAGCGAGCCACCTGATGCCGATGGGGACGGTTCCACTATTCCTGATATTATCGGGCCTTCAATAGTCCAGAGTACTGGGGTAATCTCTTTCCAACTAAGAGCCGAAAGGGCAGGGAAGGGGGCTGGAAAAGTGTACACGATTTTGATCACTGCCACTGATGAATATGGTAATACAGGAAAGGCCACTGTTGCTATCCAGGCACCCCATGATCGCGGTACCGTGAAATAAGCACAGTTTTTAATAACGGCAAAAATAAGACCGGGCCGTAAAGGCCCGGTCTTATTTTTGCCCGGGAGGGGAATGAAGGTGTCTGATCCTGTGCCCAAAAAAACATTTACACAAAACTATTTACAGGCCCTTTTCATTCGAACCGTGTCCGATTCACCCTTTCAGCTTCTTCAGCAGCATTTCATTCACCACCGCCGGGTTCGCCTTCCCCTTGCTGGCCCGCATCACCTGTCCCACAAAGAAGCCGAAGACCTTCTCCTTGCCGCCGCGGAACTCCTCCACCTGCCCCATGTTGGCGGCCATGATCTCGTCGATAATCTTTTCTATCTCGCCGGTGTCGGAAACCTGCACCAGCCCTTTCTCCTCGACAATGGCGGCCGGCTCCTTGCCGGTTGCCCACATCTCGTCGAACACGGTCTTGGCGATCTTGCCGGAGATGGTCCCCTTTTCGATCAAGGCCAGAAGGGCGGTCAGAAGCTGCGGCGTCACCGGGCAGGCTGCGATTGCCTTCCCTTCCTCGTTCAGCTTGCGCGTGATCTCCCCCATCACCCAGTTGGCCGCTGCCTTGGCGGGGCTGCCGGCAGTCACGCACGCCTCGAAATACTCGGCCAGCTGGCGGTCCGCGGTCAAGACCTCGGCGTCATAGGCCGGAAGTCCCAGCTCTTCCTGGTATCGCTTGAACTTGGCCTCGGGGAGCTCCGGGAGGGACCCCTGCACCTCCTCCACCCAGTCGGTGCTGATCACCAGCGGCACCAGGTCGGGGTCGGGGAAATAACGGTAGTCGTGGGCCTCCTCCTTGCCGCGCATGGAGCGGGTCGCGCCGCTATCCGGGTTGAACAGGCGGGTCTCCTGCACCACCTTGCCGCCGTCCTCGATCAGCTCTATCTGCCGCTCGATCTCGTACTCGATCGCCTGCTTGACGAACTTGAAGGAGTTGACGTTCTTGATCTCCGCGCGGGTGCCGAACTTGTCAGCCCCCACCGGCATGACCGAGACGTTGGCGTCGCAGCGGAAGCTTCCTTCCTCCATGTTGCCGTCGCAGATGCCGAGGTAGACCACGATCTGGTGCAGCTTCTTGAGATAGGCCACCGCCTCGTCGGCGGAGCGGATGTCCGGCTCGGAGACCACCTCCAGCAGCGGGGTGCAGGCCCGGTTCAGGTCCACGCCGGAGCCGCTCCCCATGCCGGGGATGTCGGAGTGCACCAGCTTCCCTGCGTCCTCTTCCATGTGGATGCGGGTGATGCCGATCCTCTTGGTTCCCCACTCTCCCTCGATATCCAGATGCCCCCCGATGCAGATGGGGAGCTCGAACTGGCTTATCTGGTAACCCTTGGGGAGGTCCGGGTAGAAGTAGTTCTTGCGGGCGAAGACGCTTCGCGGCGCGATGGCGCAGTTGGTGGCGAGCCCGGCGAGGATGGCGTACTCCACCACTTTCCGGTTCAGAACCGGCAGCGCGCCGGGCATCCCGAGGCAGACCGGGCAGGTCTGGGAGTTGGGGGACGCGCCGAACTTCGTGGAGCAGCCGCAGAAGATTTTCGTGTTGGTGAGGAGCTGGACGTGGACTTCCAGTCCTATGACAGGTTGGAATTTCATGGATGAACTCCGGGAAAAATTATATGTAGGGGCGAGGCATGCCTCGCCCGTTTGGCCGGTTTGCCGACCTCAACGAGGGCGAGGCATGCCTCGCCCCTACAATGCTATAACGCAGCCTTTCGCTTATGCCACTCCGTGGCCTGCTCGAAGGCGTAGGCCGCGCGGATGATGGTCTCTTCGCCGAAGGGCTTGCCAATGAGCTGGAGGCCGATAGGGAGGCCGCTTGCGCTCATGCCGGCCGGAACCGAGATGCCGCAGGTTCCCGCCATGTTCACCGGGATGGTGAAGATGTCGGAGAGGTACATCTGGAGCGGGTCGCTGGATTTTTCGCCGATCCGGAAGGCCGGGGTGGGGGCCACCGGGGTGAGGATCGCGTCCACGGTCTCGAAGGCCTTGAGGAAGTCGTTCATGATGAGGGTTCTGACCTTCTGGGCCTTGATGTAGTAAGCGTCGTAATAGCCCGACGAGAGGGCGTAGGTGCCGAGCATGATGCGCCGCTTCACCTCGGCGCCGAACCCCTCGTCACGGCTCCGGCTGTAGGTTTCGATCAGGTTCCCCGGCTCGCTGGTGCGGTGGCCGAAGCGGACCCCGTCGTAGCGGGCCAGGTTGGAGCTCGCCTCGGCGGTGGCGATCAGGTAATAGGTGGCCACGGCATAGTCGGTGTGGGGGAGGGAGATGTCGACGAACTCGGCGCCAAGCCCGCGATAGGTCTCGATGGCCAGGTCCAGCGCCTTTTTCACGTCAGGGTCGAGCCCCTCGATGTAGTACTCCTTGGGGAGGCCGATCTTCAGCCCCTTCACGTCCGGTATCAGCGCCTTGGTGTAATCCGGGACCGGCATGTTGACGCTGGTGGAGTCGAGGGGGTCGTACCCTGCCACCGCGCCGAGCATTATGGCGCAGTCGGTAACGTCCCGGGTCATGGGCCCCACTTGGTCCAGGGACGAGGCATAGGCGATGACGCCGTAGCGGGATACCCGGCCGTAGGTGGGCTTGAGCCCCACGCAGCCGCAGTGGGAGGCGGGCTGGCGGATGGAGCCGCCGGTATCTGTGCCGAGGGTGGCTACGGCCTCCTGGGCCGCGATGGCAGCGGCCGAGCCGCCGGAGGAGCCTCCGGGGATGCAATCAGGGTTCCAGGGGTTCTTTGTGGGGCCGAATGCGCTGGACTCGCAGGATGATCCCATGGCGAACTCGTCCTGGTTCAGCTTCCCCAGAAGCACCGCGCCCCGCTCCTTCAATTTCAGCCAACTGGTGGCGTCGTAGGGGGGGACGAAGTTATCCAGGATTTTTGAGGCGCAGGTGGTGCGGATACCTTTGGTGAGGAAGATGTCTTTCAGCGCCACCGGGATGCCGGTCAGGATGTCGATATTGCCGCTGGCGATCCGCTTGTCCGCTTCCTCCGCAGCCTTCAGGGCCTCGTCCGTCGTTACGGTGATGAAGGCGTTTACCTTCGGCTCCACCGCCTCGATACGGGCAAGAGTCGCCTTTGTCGCCTCGACGGAGGAGACTTCCCTCTTCTTCAGCTTCTCGTGCAGCTCGTGGATGGTCAGTTCGAAAAGATCCATATGTTAAATCTCCAAGAAATTGCTGTTACGTTATCCTGTCCCCTCTCCCTTTGGGAGAGGGTGCCCGAAGGGCGGGTGAGGGCAGTTTTTCGTTAAAACTGCTGTTTCCCCCTCACCCTAGCCCTCTCCCTCAGGGAGAGGGGACTTTTGGGGCAATTGTTGCAATCATCGGTTGATGGTTACTTTCTTTTCAACCGATAAATCCCAATTTCCACCGGCAGCATGGTCCCGCCGCAACAGTCGCACCCCTGCGGCCCCCCTTCGACCACCACCAGCGCCTGGTTGCCGCACTCCGGATGGCAGACGGCCAGCCCTATTTCCAACTCCTTCGGCAATTCGATTCCCTCGGGGGCCTCGTAATCCACCGGTTCGGCGCCGAAGCGGGCAAGGTTCCGCAGGCGGTTGAGGAAGAGGCGGCGCTGGCAACGATCGTCGGTCAACTGGGAATATCGCTTGCGAATATCGGCGATGAGCTCTTCAAGCCCATCGTCCACTGGACAACTATTCGATGACTTTCGGGACACGGAAGAAATCCTCCACTCTGTCGGGCGCATTGGCAAGGGCGTTATCCGTCCCGATGGATGGGCGCACCTCATCCTCGCGAAAGGCGTTCTCCACCGGCACGGCGTGGGAGGTGGGGATAATGCCGGAGGTGTCAAGCTCGTTCAGCTTCTCCACGTAGGCGAGGATGCCGTCCATCTGGCCGGTGAAGGTGGCGATCTCCTCCTGGGAGAGGGCCAGCCGGGCCAGCTTTGCCACGTGTTCGACCTGCTCTTGGGTGATTTTCATGCCTGCTTCTCCAATGTTGCGGTAGGGGCGAACCTGTGTGTTCGCCCGCTTTTCAGGGCAGACACACAGGTCTGCCCCTACCAGTCATACGACTGTTTAAACGACTTACAGCTTGTTGATGAACACCTCACGCGGCTTGCTGGTGCCGTCGGAGGGGCCGATGATCCCTTCCTGCTCCATCTTTTCGATGATGCGGGCCGCGCGGTTGTAGCCGATGCGCAGGCGGCGCTGGATCATGGAGATGGATGCCTGCTTGGACTCGGCCACCAGGGCCACGGCGTCGTCGTACCGCTCGTCCGCCAGGTCCTCGTCGCCGTCCCCACCCTTGCTGTCGGTCTCTTTCATCTCCATGATCGACTTGTCGTAGACCGGCTTTCCCTGTTTCTTGAGGAACTCCACCACCCGCTGCACCTCGGAGTCGGTGACGAAAGCGCCGTGGATGCGCTGCATCTTCGAGGTTCCCGGCGGGAGGAAGAGCATGTCCCCCGCCCCCAGGAGCGATTCGGCGCCGTTGCAGTCGAGGATGGTGCGAGAGTCGATCTTGCTTGATACTTGGAATGATATGCGGGCCGGGAAGTTCGCCTTGATGAGGCCGGTGATGACGTCCACCGACGGCCGCTGGGTGGCGAGGATCAGGTGGATGCCGGCGGCGCGGGCCATCTGGGCGAGGCGGGCGATGGACTCCTCGATCTCCCTGCCTGCCACCATCATCAGGTCGGCCAGCTCGTCGACGATCACCACGATGTAGGGGAGGTGGCCATGCTCCAGCTCCTCGTCCTTGGCGAGGAACGCCTGGATCTGGGCTTCCTCAACCGCATCAAGATCTTCCACCTCGTCCACGACCACTGTCTCTTTTGCCGCGAGCTCGGCGACCTCTTTCTCTTCCTTTTCCAGCAGCCGGTTGTAGGAGTCGATGTTGCGCACCCCCTTGTCCGACATGAGGCGGTAGCGCCGCTCCATCTCCTTCACCGCCCATTTCATAGCAAGGGACGCCTTCTTCGGGTTGGTGACCACCGGCAGGAGGAGGTGCGGTATCCCTTCGTAGACCGAGAGCTCCAGCATCTTCGGGTCGACCATGATGACCCGCGTGTCTTCGGGAGTGGAGGTGTAGAGGAGCGACAGGATCATGGTGTTGATGGAAACCGATTTGCCGCTTCCGGTGGCGCCTGCCACCAGCAGGTGGGGCATCCGCGCCATGTCGGTCACCACCGGGTTGCCGGCGATGTCCTTTCCCAGAGCCATCGGGAGCTTCATCTTGCCGCGGTGGAAATCCTCGCAGTTGAAGATCTCCTTGAGTGAAACCATTTCCCGCTCCCGATTCGGGATCTCGATCCCCACCACTCCCTTGCCCGGAATGGGGGCCACGATGCGGATGGAGAGGGCCTGGAGCGCCATGGTCAGGTCGTCCGAGAGCCCGGCGATGCGGCTCACCTTGACGCCGGGGCCGGGAGCGAACTCGTACATGGTGATGACCGGGCCGGGGCAGATCTCCACCACCTCGCCGTCGATGCCGAAGTCCTTGAGCTTCTTCTCCAGGAGCCGGGCGTTCATGGCGAGAGATTCCTTGTCGAGCTTGCGCTCCGTCACCTGGGAGGCATCCAGGAGCGACAGGGGCGGGGTGGTGTAGTTCCCCACGGCCTTGACGAAATCGAACGCCTCCTGCACTGGCTCGACCTTTTTCTGCTCCTTTTTCCGCTCCTTTTTCAGCACAGGCTCCGGCCTGGCCAGAACAGGGGCAGGGGGCCTGATGATGATGGTGTCGGGGTTGATCGGCTTCGCCTCGGCCCCAAGTTCACGGTTCAGTGCCCTTCGCTCCCTGGCGCGCTCCCAGCGGATGACCATGGACTGCCAGCTCCAGCCGGCGAAGAGCACGAAGGAGAAGCGGGAGAGGACCATCACCGAGGCAGCCAGAAGGGGGAGGAGCAGAAGTAGCGCGCCGGGGATGCCGATGTAGGACTTAAGGAATTCGGCGGACTGGTAGCCAAAGAAGCCGCCGGTCGGGACCCGCTGGCCGATGAAGAGAGTGAACTCCATGTTGAAGGCGAACAGGGCGGAGAGCGAGACCAGGAACAGGACAAAGGCGGTGGCCTTGTAGCCGCGCCACTTCAGCTCCTTAAAGCGAAGAAGCTTGTAGGAAAGGAAGACCACAAAGCAGGGAATGACGAAAGCGGCCATGCCGAACAGTTGCAGGAGGAGATCGGACAGCTCCGAGCCGAAGCGTCCCCCCAGATTTTTTACCATGCCTGCGGCGGAGTAGCTGTTGTAGGAGAGGTCGTCGGCATGGTAGGAGAGAAGGGCGATCAGCACGAAAAGTCCCACGGCCCCCAGCGCCATCCCCTGCAGCTCCTTTTTCAGTTTTTCCTTACGATCCTCTTTCACCAGTCCCCAGTCCCTAGTCCCTGCTTCTATATTTCCATAATCACCGGCAATATCACCGGCCGCCGTTCGATGGTCTTGTTGAAGAAGCGGCGCAGCACCCGGCGTACCTCTTCCTTCACTTCTCCCCAGTCTGCCATAACCTCCGGGGCGACGGCGGCCAATGTGTCCAGCACAAGCTTCTTCACCTCGTCCAGGTACTCCTGGCTCTCGTCCACGAAGACGAAGCCGCGCGTGACGATGTCCGGGCCATAGATGATGGCGCCGGTGGACTGGTTGATGGCGATGATGACCACCACCATGCCGTCCTGGGAGAGGTGGCGCCGGTCCTTGATGACGACGTTTCCAACATCCCCGATCCCCTTGCCGTCCACGAATACCCGGCCGGTCTCAATATTTGCGGCAATACGCCCCTGTTGCGAAGAGAAATTGATGACATTGCCGTTTACCGCCAGGATGCAGTTTTCTTCCGGTATCCCCACCTTGCGGGCGAGCTGGGTGTGCTTCACCAGGTGGCGGTATTCGCCGTGCACCGGGATGAAGAATTGAGGCCGCACCAGGTTGAGGAGAAGCTTCAGCTCCTCCTGGCTGGCATGCCCCGAGACGTGCACCTCGGAGACCTTTTCGTAGTAGACCTCGGCCCCACGGCGGTAGAGGTGGTTGATCAGGTCCGAGATCGCCTTCTCGTTCCCCGGAATAAACTTGGAGGAGAGGATGACGGTATCCCCCTGCTCCAGCTTGATCTGCTTGTGGTCGTCCATGGCGATCCGGAGCAGGGCGCTCATCGGCTCTCCCTGGCTGCCTGTGGTTATCATGCAGACCTGTTCCTTGGGAAGCCAGGGAAGCTCCTTCAAATCGGTGAGGGTGCCGTCCGGGATGCGCAGGTAGCCGAGCTGGCGGGCAATGGCGACGTTGGCCAGCATGGAGCGGCCATTCAGAAGTATCCGGCGGCCGTTGGTCACGGCCACGTCCACTATCTGCTGGACCCGGTGGATGTTGCTGGAAAAAGCGGCGACGATGATGCGCCCCTCGCAACGGGGGAATATCTCCGCGAAAGCGTCCCCCACTTCCTTTTCCGACAGGGTGTATCCTTCCTTCTCCACGTTGGTGGAGTCGGACATGAGCGCCAGCACTCCTTCGGCGCCGTAGCGGGCGAAGGTGGGGAGGTCGGTCACCTCGCCGTCCACCGGGGTCTGGTCGAGCTTGAAGTCGCCGGTATGGATCACCACACCCTCCGGGGTGCGGATGGCAAGGCCGCAGCCGTCCACGATGGAGTGGGCGACCCGGATGAACTCCACCTCGAAGCAGCCGAGGGTGACACTCTTGCGCGGCTTGACCGGCACCAGCTCTATCTTGTCGTCCAGGTCGTACTCGCTGAGCTTTTGGGCCACCAGCCCTAGGGTGAGGGGGGAGCCGAAGATGGGGGGATTGATTTCCGGCAGCACGAAGGGGAGGGCGCCTATGTGGTCCTCGTGGCCGTGGGTGAGGAGGATGCCGCGCACCTTGTGGGCCCGCTCCCGCAGATAGGAGATGTCGGGGATAACCAGGTCGATGCCGAGCATGGAGGGCTCGGGGAACATGAGTCCGCAGTCGACGATGATGATGTCGTCGCCGTATTCGAAGACGGCCATGTTCAGGCCGATCTCCCCAAGGCCGCCGAGGGGGATGATCTTCAGGCCGGGGAGCTCGGAGAGGCCGGTATCAACTTCAGGTTGGTCGATGATGTCCGTCATAAGGGCAGGCTCAATAACCCTGGCGTTTCAGGATTTCGGCGATTCTGGCGTCGCAGCGGGCGATCCAGTCTTCGCCGGGCCTGATGAGACCATGGGTGGAGTAGAAGGAACTGCGCAGCGCGCGATAGGCCACCAGAGCCTTCTGCGGGTCGCCGGCCTGTTCGTGCATGGCACCGATTTCCCAGAGGCGCTCGGCCGATTTTTCCACCAGTGAGCTGGCGGGTGTGTACATGTGGATGGCAGCCTCGTAACCGGCAAGGGCGGCAATGTAGTTGCGCTCGGCCAGGGCCTTTTCTCCCTTGGTGAACTGGGTGCGCTGGCGCCACCAGGTATTGCCCCAGATCATGAGGAGCATCATGAGGGCGATGACCAGGAGGTTCGCGGCTATGGTCTTGGCTTTTTCGGTCAGCATGTTATCCCTTGAAGAAGTCGGGCACCGTGAGGAGCAGCACCCCCAGGAGCGCAATCACCACGCCGCAGAGGACCGCCAGGGCCGCCAGGATGTCCAGCGGCTTTTTGAGGCTGTGGCTGGCGGGGAGCCCCCAGGCGGCAAGCACGATGCCGATGATTATCATTGCAACAGACACAAACATGGATTATTCCTCGAATCCGGCAAGTATGGCGCTTTTGACCCGCTCCATGAGCGTATCCGCGTCCTTGCTGGAGTTTTTCGTGGAGATCGGCGCGCCGAACCGGATGGTGATCGTTCCCTTTGTCAGGTGGAGGCGGTTGCGCGGGTTGATCTCCCTGCTCCCCCGGATGGTGAAGGGGACGATGGGGACGCCTGCCCGGCCCGCCAGGAGAAAGCCCCCCCGCTTGAAGGGGAGGAGGCTCCCATCCAGGGTACGGGTCCCTTCCGGGAAGACGACCACGCTGGCGCCGCCCTTGATCCGTTCCGCCGCCTCGTTCATGCTCCTGACCGACCTGCGGCCATGGCTGCGGTCAAGGGGAATGTAGCCCGCCCGCCGCATGGCCGCCCCGAAAATCGGGACGCGGAACAGCTCCGCTTTGGCGAGCCAGGAAAACTGGCGGGGAATGGCCACGGAGAGGGCCAGGATATCGAAATTCCCCTGGTGGTTCCCCATGAAGATGACTGGCACGCTCGGCGGAATCTGCTCCTGCCCGGCAACGGCGAGCCTGACGCCGGCCAGGAAAAGGCCGCCACGGCTCCAGAGGCGGGCGCAGCCGTGGCCAAAACCGATGCCGCCGCCGGCCAGCGTCCCGACTATCGCCGCTATGCTCATGAGCAGGGTGTAGGGGATGAAGAACAGCAGGAAGAAACAGGCGCGCAGCATCACGTGACTCCGGACAATATCCGCATTAAATTACTTTTTTTTCACGCCCTAGTCAAACAAATAAAACTTGCGCAGGTGGCCGGTTTTCTATTAGAATTCCCGCATCCGCAAGACCATTAATCGCCTCGGCGAAAAGGAGCCCATACAATATGGCCAGCCTCAACAAAGTGATGCTGATAGGCAATCTCGGCAAGGACCCGGAGGTCCGCTACACCACCTCCGGCAAGGCGGTGGCCAGCTTCTCCCTGGCGACATCGGAGAAGTTCAAGAACGCCTCCGGCGAGTGGGAGGAAAAGACCGAGTGGCACAACGTCGTCCTCTGGGGGCGCCAGGCGGAGATCGCCGGCGAATACCTGACCAAGGGGAAGACGGTCTACATCGAGGGACGCCTCCAGACCCGCAAGTGGCAGGACAAGGACGGCCGCGACCGCTGGAGCACCGAGATCGTCGGCGACCGGATGCAGATGCTTGGCGGACGCGGCGGCGAAGCTGGCGGCGCGCCTCGCCAGGCTGGCGGAAGGGCAGAGGGTGGGCAAGAGCCGGCCTATGAGGAGCCGGTGTTCCATCCGGACGAGGATATACCATTTTAGGTACCCTCTCCCTGAGGGAGAGGGCTAGGGTGAGGGGGAAGCGGCGGCTTATTCACCGAAGGCACCCCTCACCCGCCCTTCGGGCACCCTCTCCCATGGGGAGAGGGGATTGTCTGAAGAATGACGATTTTTCCGTATTGTATTCATCAAGTGCAAGGCAGCCGCAAGGTTGCCTTTTTTATGGTCCCTTCATGATTCTTCACAGGAAACGCCGCAAGCGGGTCTCCATACGCCGCAACGTGGTCAGCCTCTCCCTGCCGGTGCTCCTCTCGTCGCTGTTCCAGCGGCTGGTCTCCATTGTGGACATCTTCATGGTCGGGGGGCTGGGCGCCGCGGCCATCGCCGCCACCGGTCTCGGCCAGCTCCTGATGTTCGTGGTCATGACCGTTTTCTGGGGGCTTTCCACCGGGACCACGGTGGTGATCGCGCATCTGTGGGGGGCGGGGCGCAAGGCCGAGGCTCGTCGTGCAGCCTTTGCCGCCTGCCTTGCCTGCTGCGGCATGACCGTCATCGCCTCTTTGCTCGGCTACCATTTCGGCGACCACCTGGCCCGCTTTCTCGGCGCCAGGGAGGACGTGCTCGCCTTCAGCGGCCCCTACATAAGGCTGGTCTTCACCTGGTTCCTGTTCACCCCCGGCCTCAACATCCTCTCCGCCATCATGCACGGCAGCGGCAACACCCGCACTCCGATGGAGGGGGTGATCCTGGTCAACATTCTGCATGTCATCCTGGCCTGGCCCCTGATTTACGGCAAGTTCGGTTTCCCAAGGCTGGAGGTGGAGGGGGCGGCCATTGCCATCAACATCTCCGAGGCGTGCGGCTTCCTCTATCTGCTGGTGCAGGCCCTCCGGCGCAACTACATCACCATCGGCCGGCCCGATCTCCCATTGTTCCGCCGGGTGTGGCAAGTGGGGTACCCGGTGGCGCTGGAGCGGATCGCCCAGCAGTCTGGGCAGCTCTTCTACTCCAAGTACATCATCGGCTACGGTACGGCCGCCTATGCGGCCCACCAGATCGGGCTCTCCATAGAGTCCCTCTCGTTCATGCCGGGGGCAGGGATGGGGATAGCCGCGGCGGCCCTGATGGGGCAGGCCCTGGGGGCGCGCAAGATCCGCCGTGCCCGCCTGAGCCACCGGGAGGCGCTGCGCGTCGCGCTCCTGGTCATGGGGTTCATGGCGCTTCTGTTCCTGGGCATTCCCCATCAGCTGATCGCCCTCTTCACCCACGACCCGGACGTCATCGAGAAGGGGAGCGTCTTCCTGCGGCTGGTGGCCTTCGCCCAGATACCGCTCGCCCTCTCCTTTGTCTACGCCGGGAGCCTGCGCGGCACCGGCGATACCTTCTACGTATTCCTTGTCACCCTCTTTGCCATGTGGGGGATCAGGGTTTTTCTCTCCTACATCTCGGCCGAGTTGCTGCATATGTCGCTCTACGCGGTCTGGGGTGTGTTCCTCTTCGACTGGTTCTTCCGGGCCGGAGCCTTTGCCTGGCGGTACCGGCGGCGGGATTTGCATGGGGTGATTATTTAGTGGTTGTTTGGAAAGTGGCGGTATGGCGTCGGCTTGGGGGCTTCCTGAAGCAAATGGCAATCTGTCACCCTATGCGCCCGGATTGAGTAAATACCATATTCGGACGGTTTCCCTCGAATATCCATTTTGCATGAAGCCGCGCCATTTGCTTCAGGAAGCCCCCAAGCCGACGCCTGTGGGAAGATTGTTATGGTGGTTTAGCATATGAATAAAAAACTGCAAAAACAGCTTTTAGAGATATTCGACATCCTTGCGCGGCGCTACGGCCCGATGCAGTGGTGGCCGGCCGAGACCCCCTTCGAGGTCTGCGTGGGGGCGATCCTTACCCAGAACACAAACTGGGGGAATGTGGAGAAGGCGATTGTCAATCTCAAGCGGGAGGGGCTTCTGTCCGCCAAGGCGCTTCGGGACGTGCCGGTGGAGAAGCTCGCGGAAGCGATCCGGCCTGCCGGCTATTACAATGTAAAAAGCAGCCGGCTGAAGGATTTCGTGGGGTGGTTGTTCGAGCGGTTCGATGGGAGCCTCGACCGGATGTTCTCGGGCGACTGGCGGGAGCTGCGGGAGGAGCTGCTAAGGGTGCGGGGGATCGGGAGGGAGACCTGCGACTCGATCCTGCTCTATGCCGGAAACAAGCCGACCTTTGTGGTGGATGCCTACACGAAGCGGCTTTTCGCGCGGCTCGGGGTGGTGGCGGAAAACGCGGACTACGAAACTGTCCGCACGATGTTCATGGAGAACCTGCCGGAGGATGTCGGGCTTTTCAACGAGTACCATGCCCTGATCGTCGGGCACTGCAAGGAGCACTGCCGCAAGCGGGAGCGCTGCCACGGGTGCGACCTGCACGTCACCTGCGCAATCTGAACGCAAAAGGGCGCAGCATGCTGCGCCCCTACAAGGTTCCCTCCCCCGAGTATAATGAGTCTCCGTGGCGGATTATAAAACCGGTTCTTTGGCGCGGCGCTTCAATTCGGTAATGATGTCGGCGTAGTCCGGGCTGCCGAACACGGCACTGCCGGCTACGAAGACGTTCGCGCCTGCATGGGCGATCCTGTCGATGTTATCGGTCTTCACCCCGCCGTCCACCTCCAGTTCGGTCTCCAGGCCGCGCTTATCCAGAATCCCCCGCAGGGCGTGAATCTTGGGAAGGCATGCCTCGATGAACGACTGTCCTCCGAACCCGGGATTGACGGTCATGAGGAGGACCAGGTCGAGCTCCTCCAGGATGTAGTCCAGGTAGTGGAGCGGCGTGGCCGGGTTGAGCGATACCCCTGCCTTCTTGCCGAATGACTTGATGAGCTGGACAGTCCGGTGGAGGTGATGGGTGGCCTCGGCGTGCACCACGATGATGTCGGCGCCGGCCCTGGCGAATTCGGGGATGTAGAGGTCGGGGTTGGCTATCATCAGGTGGACGTCGAGCGGAAGGGTGGTCACCTTGCGCACCGCCTCCACCACCAGCGGCCCGATGGTGATGTTGGGTACGAAATGGCCGTCCATCACGTCCACATGGATATAGTCGGCGCCACCAGCCTCAACGGCGCGCACCTCGTCGCCCAGCCGGCTGAAATCGGCGGAGAGGATGGATGGGGCGATCTTTTTCATAAAGCCTCCAAATTCTGTCTCATAGGTCGTATAAGTCCCATAGGACCTATTTCAGCGTTTTTTCAGCAAGGCGGCGAAGAAGCCGTCCATGCCGTGCCGGTGGGGCCAGCTGCGCAGCATCCCCCGTTCGGTGAAGAGGTCCCCCCATTCGGGGTGGAGCTCCCTTCCATTTTCTAGCACAAATCCGCTGTTTTCGGAAAGGAAATCATCGACGATTTCCTCGTCCTCCGCAAGCGAGGTGGAGCAGGTGGAATAGAGGAGGAACCCGCCCGGCTTGACGGCTTGAGAGGCGTTTCGCAGGATCCGCTTCTGGGAGGCCGCCAGATTCGCGACGTCGGCTGGGGTAACCCGCCACTTCCCCTCCGGATTGCGCCGGAGCACCCCCAGGGCCGAGCAGGGGGCGTCCACAAGTATCCTGTCGAAATGGCCGGCTGGCGGCACCTTGGCTGCGTCCAGGGCTTGGGTGGTTATGCAGGAGAGGCCCAGCCGGTCGGCGGTTTCCCGGATGCGGGGGAGCTTGTTGGCCGAGATGTCGCAGGCCAGGACAGTCCCATGGTTTTCCATCAGTTGCGCTAGATAGGTGGACTTGCCCCCTGGCGCGGCGCACAGGTCGAGGATCGTCTCGCCGGGACAAGGGGCGAGGAGGCATACGGCCAGTTGTGAGGATTCGTCCTGCACCGTGAAAAGCCCCTCCGCAAAACCGGGGAGCTCGGCAATCGGCCGCGATGGAGTTACGGTGACGCCGTGCGAAGCGAAGCGGGTAGCCTCCGCGGATATCCCATGCTCTGCGAAAAGCCCGAGGAGCCCGGCCCGGTCAATCCGCAGGGTGTTGACTCGCAGGGTGAGGGGAGGCGGCTCGGACATGGCGCGGGCTAGGCGCTCCGCTTCCTCGTAGCCGAGTTGTTCTATCCACGATTCCACGAGCCAGCGGGGGTGGGAGTGGACGGCGGCAATGTAGCCGGCAGGGTCGAGCTTCGGGTCCGGCCAGGCGATGGCATCACGCTCCCGGTCAGTACGGCGCAAGATGGCGTTTATGAAGCCAGCGGCATGTGGTGCTACTTCCTTCGCAAGCTGCACGGTCTCGTTCACCGCGGCAAAGGTGGGGACCCGATCAAGGTAGAGGAGCTGGTATATGCCGAGGCGAAGCAGCATGCGCACCTGCGGGTCGAGCTTTTTCGCAGGCCGGCTGGAGAATTGCCCGATGACATGGTCCAGGGTCCCTTGGCGGCGGAGAACACCATAAACCAGCTCGGTCAGAAGGCCACGGTCGGGGCCTTGCAGTTCCCCTCTGGTGAGGGCTTTGTCGAGGAGCACGTCGGCAAAGAGCCGTTCCCCCTCGACGCGGAGGAGGATGTCATAAGCGGTGCGACGGGGATCGGAACTAGGCAACGGCGTCTCCTGAAAATGGAATGCCTCCGTGGTAACCGGAGGGAGCTGTGGGAAATTGAACCAGAAGGAGGGCCGTGAGTCAACGGGAATTTCCCAGGTTCTTGACTTCCCTGGGCAAATTACCTTACTCTGGATCTTATTATCTTTTCACGGGGTTCCAGTGGCACTTCTTGAAGACAAGCTGTACAAGCGAATAAAAAACGCCGTCGGCCGGGCGATTGGCGATTTCAACCTGATCGAGGAAGGGGACCGGATAGCGGTTGCGGTTTCCGGGGGGAAGGATTCCTACGCCATGCTCCATCTCCTGGAGGAGCTACGCCGTCGCGCGCCGGTGAAGTACGAGCTGATGGCGATCAATATCGATTCGGGCTACCCCGGCTTCCGGGCCGACATCATCGAGGAGCACCTGCGGGAACACGGTTTTGCCCATCACATGGAGAAGACCGATCATTACGGGATTATCAAGGAGAAGCGGCGGCCCGATTCTTCCTACTGCTCCATCTGCGCCCGGCTCAAGCGCGGGGTTCTCTACACCCTGGCGCAGAAGTTCGGCTGCAACAAGCTGGCCCTGGGCCATCACCTGGACGACTTTGTGGAGACCCTGCTCCTCAACCAGTTCTTTGTCGGGTCGCTCAAGGCCATGGCCCCATCCATGCTTGCTGACAACGGGGTGACCACGGTGATCCGCCCCCTGGTGTACGTGGAAGAGAAGGAGATAATCCAGTTTTCCCGCGCCAACCGCTTTCCGGTGGTCTGCTGCTGCTGCCCGGTCTGCGGCAGGGCCGACCATCAGCGCAAGCGGATGAAGCAGCTCCTGGTTCAGCTGGAGCAGGAAAATCCGTTCGTCAAAAAGAGCCTTTTGCGGGCGCTGGCCAACGTACAGCCACGGCACCTGCTCGATCCCGCGTTGCGCAAAGAGCCCGGCGCTTCTTCGCCAGAAGCGGTCTCCCAGCCTTTGCCCGATGCCTGAGCCGTGATTGTCGCCACTCCCGAACGAAGTCTCCGAGAGTTATGCTGCCGCAGTAGATGACCAGCCCGGCGCTGAATACGACCAAAGGTTCCATGTTCCCCTCCTCGATTATCATGGAGAAAGGGTAGCATGGTAATGTGACAGAATAAGTCTCATGCAAAGCGAGAGATAACAGCGAGAGTCAACAGCGTGAGAAAAGTGCGATAACAAGAAGCGAGTGAAGAAAACATAGCCGTTACGCTTTCTACTCACGCTTCACACTCTCGCTTTTTGTTTTCGAATTTGTTAACGCTCCCAAGGAAGTGAAAATGTCCAAACGCTACATCCAGCCGCTTAGAATCGCCGTCGCCTGGGGCTTCCTGTTCTTCCAACTCTACCTGGGGGTGCAGTTTTTCCGCTTTGTTCTCCATTTTCGCTCCGGCGGCGTGACCCCCTTGGTGTCCCGTCCAAATGGGGTCGAAGGGTTCCTCCCCATCTCCGCCCTTCTGGGCCTCAAGGAATGGTTCGTCTCCGGCGCCATCAACCCGGTGCATCCGGCGGCACTGGTGATCTTTCTAGCCGTCATTGCCGTATCCTTCCTCCTCAAGCGTTCCTTCTGTTCCTGGATATGTCCGGTCGGGACCGTTTCGGAGCTTCTCTGGAAGTGCGGATTCAATATCTTCAAGCGCAATTATCGGCCCCCCCGCTGGCTGGACATCGGGTTGCGCGGGGTCAAGTATCTCCTTCTTGCTTTTTTCCTCTGGTCGATCGTCTGGGTTATGCCCTCTGAGGCGGTCACCGCCTTCATCCATTCCGATTACAACAAGATAGCCGACGTCCGGCTCCTGGATTTCTTCCTCCATCTTTCCGGTGTGGCCCTGGCTGTCATTGTAACTCTGCTGATACTATCCCTGCCGTTTCGCAGCCCGTTCTGCCGCTTTCTCTGCCCCTACGGCGCGCTGGTCGGGCTGATCTCCATGCTGTCGCCCGTCAAGGTGACGAGGGATAAGAAGACCTGTGTCCATTGCGGTGTCTGCACCCAGGTTTGCCCGTCATACATTCCGGTGATGGAGAAGGAGCGGGTCTTTTCCGAGGAGTGCATCGGCTGCTGGCGCTGCATCAGCCATTGCAGAGCCATGGGTACGCTGGAGATGAAGTTGACTGGGAGACGGATTGTGGTGCCGGGATTGCTCTTCGCCCTGCTCGTGGTTGGGATTGTTTGGGGAGGGAGCCTGGTGGGTAAGGCGACCGGACACTGGAAGACGGCTGTGTCGGTTGAGGAATTCGGAAGACTTCTGGGGAAACCGGAATGAGCCATGAAAAGTCTCTGTCATGAAAAAAGGCGGTCCTTCCGGGCCGCCTTTAATGTCTGCGAGGGACTGACAAGTTTCAGAAGAAGTACCTGAAACCGAAAAGACCGGAAATGCCGGATGGATCGAGTTTGACAATTCTGTCCCCATTATCGTTTTTCACAGCGGCCTCTGTGGCGAGGATCCCCTTGAACTCGGCGGTTAAGGCAAATTGTCTGGTCAGGAAGAAGTCCGCACCAGCGCTCAAGTGACCACCGAAAGAAAGATCAGTGTCGTATTTCTCTTCAGGAAGTCCAAGCGACGGTGAAACCTCATCGGTTGTTTCATTGATCAGGATATCCATCCCTGCGCCGACGTAAGGGACAATTCTCCCTTCCGGCATGAACCGGTACTGTGCGCCAAGTGATATAGTATGTGTTTTTACTTCGAAATATTTAGTTTTCACACCTAAAGAATTGAGATACAGGTCATATTGGGAATAGGTGACGTCCACTTCCGCGGCCAGATTGTCGGTAATCCCATAGATGACGCCGACTCCAGCGGCAAAACCGGTGTCCGCTTCCAGCTTTTCGCCCACGTCCAATTTACTGTCTGCAGGAATCAGGAAACCTCCGCGCGCGGTCACGCCGTGCTTTCCCTTGATGCTCTCCGCCATTGCGCTTCCAGTTGTCGCAACCAGTGCCACCAACACGGTTACAGTAAGCAGGCACTTTCTCATCATCTCCTCCTTTTGGTCCACACATTACAAGCAATAACAATATTGGTTTGTGTTAATGCTGGGTCACTGCTGTCATTCCTGACACTTTTAATAATACAAACAGAGGCTTGAGTAAAGCAAATATGTTCCCTTTGCCAGAATCTTATGTATATGCTATTTAAAATGAGTCTGAAATATTAAATATGATCTCATCTGTATCTTGAAATCGGTCATTTGAGACAAGAAAAGGCGCGACATATTTGCCGCGCCTTTTCGGATTTGTTTCTGGGTGGTGCTTATCCTTCTTCTTCCTCGCTGATGGAGATGTCCCGGAAGGAGCGCTCCTCTTCCAGACGTTTCGTCTGGGCCTGAAGCTTTTCCAGGTCGCTCTTGCACTTGACGCAGTGGCGGGTGAAGGGCATGGCCTTGAGGCGGCCGAGGGGGATTTCTTCCTCGCACTCCTCGCAGATTCCATATTCTCCTTCTGCGATCCTGAGAAGCGCCTCGTCGATCTGGTGCAGCTTGTCTCGCTCCCGGTCACCCAGCAGCAGCCCCAGTTCGCGGTCACGTTCACTGGAGGCCTGGTCGTAGATGTCGCCGGTCGGTTCGCCGGTTACGGTGGCGGTCCCGGTCTTGACCGCCTTGGAAATCTCGCGCAGAGTCTCCTCTTTCATCTTCAGGAGGATTTCCCTGATTTCGTCCCATTTCTTCTCTGCAGCCATTCTTGCTCCAATTGCTAGGATTACCCCTGGTTTCGGGTCACGAAATAATACAGTAAAATCCCCTGTTGTCAAGAAAAAAGCCCCGCTCGGGCGGGGCTCTCATGCGTCACTGCTGAACGATTTCGCCGATCAGATCGTAGTCTGACGAGTCGGTGATTTTGATGGTGACGATGTCCCCGACATCTGCGTTTCCAGCGGTTATGTAGACCATGCCGTCGATATCGGGGGCCTGCCGCGACGAGCGCCCCTTGAGAAGAAGGTCGGTTTCATCGCTGAATCCTTCGACGATGACCTGCTCCAGGGTGTCTATGAGCGCCCGGTTGCGCTTGAAAGATACACGTGCCTGGGCCTTCATCAGCCTCTTGTAGCGCTCCCGCTTGACCCGTTCGGAAACCTGGTCGGGCATCTCGGCAGCCGGCGTTCCCTCTTCCCTGGAGTAGCAGAATACCCCGAGGCGGTCGAACTGGGCCTCCTCCACGAAGGCAAGAAGCTTGCGGAAATCTTCATCGGTTTCGCCCGGGAAGCCGACAATGATGGAGGTGCGCAGGGCAATGGCCGGGATTTCGGTGCGGAGCTTCGCGATGAGGCTGCGGATATCTTCTTCGCCGCTCCGCCGGTTCATCTGCTTGAGAACCGGGTCGCTGATGTGCTGGATCGGCATGTCCAGGTACTTGCAGACCTTTTCCTCGGTCTTAATCAGGTCGATGAGACCGTCGGTGATGCCGTCGGGATAGGCATACATAAGCCTTATCCAGCGGAGCCCATCCAGCTTGGCGAGCTCACGGATCAGCGTTTCCAGTGTCATGCCATCTTCCATGTCGCTTCCGTAGCGGGTGATGTCCTGGGCGATCAGGTTCAATTCCTTGGTACCCGATGTCACCAGGCGCTTGGCTTCTTCGATGAGCTTGGCCATGGGGCGGGAGCGGTAGGAACCGCGCAGTGACGGGATAACGCAGTATGAGCAGCAGTTGGAGCACCCCTCGGCGATCTTGAGATACGCGGTGTAGGAGGGGGATGACTTGAGGCGCGGCAGGTCCGCATCGTACAGGTAGTTGGGGTCGCCGATGTACTTGACCTGGGAGTCGGTCTGCTCCCGCTCTGCCAGGATCTCTGCGATGCGGGGATAGTCGCCGGTGCCGATGAAGATGTCCACCTCGGGGAGCTCGTTGGCCAACTCTTCCTGGTAGCGCTGCGGGAGGCAGCCGGCCACGATGAGGAGCCGGCAGCGGCCGTCCTGCTTCCGGTCGGCCAGGTCGAGGATGGTGTCGACGCTCTCCTGCTTGGCCTCCTTGATGAAGGAGCAGGTGTTGACGATGATGATGTCCGCGTCTTTCTCGTCGGTGGTGATCTCGTACCCCTTCAGGTCGAGACATCCGAGCATCACCTCGGCATCCACCAGATTCTTCGGGCAACCGAGGCTGACCATGCTTACTTTCTGCTTGCGTTGATTCTGCAAAATTACCCCTTTAGTCTCTGAAATTCACAAACTGCATCTCTATATCGAGATCCTTCCCCTTCAGTGTGCGAATCGCGTCCTGGAGGTCGTCCCGGTTCTTGCCGGTCACCCGGACCTGTTCTTCCTGGATCTGTGCCTGTACCTTGAGCTTGGTGTCCTTGATGACCTGGATGATCTCCTTCCCCTTCTCCTTGGATATCCCCTGCTGAAGGGTGATGGTCTGGCGCACCATGCCGCCGGAGGCCTGCTCGGCCTTCCCATACTGAAGTGCCTTCGGAGAAATAGCACGCTTGATGAACTTGGACTGGAGGATATCGATCACGGCCTTGAGCTTGAAGTCGTCATCCGCCAGTATTTTTATCGCGTCCTTCTCCAGCACGACCTCGCACTTGCTCCCCTTGAAGTCGTAACGCTGGGCGATCTCCTTGATGGTCTGGTTGACCGCGTTGTCCACTTCCTGCATTTCTATCTTTGAAACGATATCGAACGATGGCATGGGAACCTCCTTATTCTATTGCTTAATCACCTCGACCCCGGACGGAACACGGAACTGGAAGAGGGAGCCGCTGAGCCCCTTGTTGACGCGGATTTTGTGGAACTCCAAGGTGGTACGGTTGCCGGCCTGGTCATGGACCACTGATGTGAGAACCGGAAAGGGGTCGACGGCCTTCCCCTCCCTGAGATAACCCTCGACGGCCTCGGCCTTGATGGTCAGCTGCAGCCTGGCCAGAAGCTGGCTCTTTTTTTTCGGGGTAAGTTGTAACACGTAATTACCCTTGGAGTCTTTGCCGTCGCCGGCAAAGGCTATGGAAAAATCCCTGGAAACGTGTCCCAGCCCGGTCAGGTAGTTCATGGATACGCCGCTGTTCTCCATGAGCCCGTTCAGGTTGGTCACCATGACCTGCTGGTTGTCCGGAACGTAGAACCAGAGGGTCTTGCCGTTGGAGATAATCTGCTGCTTCTGGGGCTTGGTGTAGTCGAACCGGAACATGGCGGGGGCGTTCTGCGGCCGCTTGATTAACATCTCCCCCCCTCCCTTTTCCTCACGCTTCAGTGAAGCGATGGCGGCGCGCTGCACAAAGGAGGCCTGCACATCCTCCAGAATCGCATAACCCTGCTCCAGGGTCGCGACCACGTCATCGAGCTCCGCTGCCGCGGCTGTGGCGCCGGTGAGCCAGATGGCGCCGAGCAGTGCCAGCGCGAAACAGGGCAGTCTGCGTACGATGCGGAGAACGGGGCCAGCAAGGGAGGTGGATAGCTTGCACGAAACGGTCATAGCGGTTTACGGCCTCACCGGCATGGCGCCGCTTTTGCGTGGGCGGACCACGTCAACCCCCGCCGGGATGATGAAGTCGAACAGGGAATCCGAAAGGCGGCGGTTGGTGCGGATGTTGCTGAATTCCATGGTTGTTGAGTTGTCGTTGTGGTCGATCACGGTGGTGGAGAGGACGGGGAAGTTCAGTTCATGACGGGTCGGATTGTACACTATGGTGCGGTTGTTGCGGACGTAGTTCATGACCGCATCGCGGTGCACCACGATGAAGAGTTGCTTGATGGTTGCGCTTGCCCGCAGCGGGGTGAGCTCCAGCTTGTAATTACCGTCCATGTCCCGCATCTCGTACGGGAAGTTGATGAGAAAATCCTTGGATATCCTTCCCAGCCCCTGGAGGAAGTTGGACGCCCTGTCGCGGTCCGGGTCGAAGCGGAAGGGGTTGAACGCGAAGCTGATGTCGCTGAGGATCACCTGCCGGTTTTGCGGGAGGTAGGTCCACATTGTCTTGCCGTTACTGATGATCTGGTGGTTGGTCGGCCGGAAATATTCGAAATTGAACATCAGCGGGGAGTTCGAGGTGGCCATCTTGAGGGCCATGGTGCCGTCGGCACGCATTTCGCGCTGTTCCCTTGCCAAAAGGCTGCGCTGGAAGAAGTCGGCTGTCACGTCTTCCAGTGCCCGATACGATTTTTCCACCGTGTCGATGACGTCCTTGAGCCCGATGTCGATCTGCTCCACCGGTGCGGCCTGGGCCGTGGCGGCGAACAGCAGGGAAAAGGACAGCAGTGTTATGCGCAGCAATCTCATGTAGGCCTCCAATTTCCCTGAGAATGGGGAGAGAGGATCAAATGTTCTTTGTCGGCTGCTGAACCGCCTTGACCACGATCGTCCCTGTTTCGGTGTAGAATTCTAGGGTCCTGCCGTAATCATTGCCGGTATCCTGGGCGACGATGGGGATACCATGCCGGGCAAGGGCCGCTATGGCGGCCTCCACATTTCTTTGGCCGATGGCTTCGCGGTACCTGTTGTAAAGCGAGTCGAACATGACGGCGCCGCCGACTAATTTTGCCACAAGTCGACTGGTGGCGCAACCCCTTTCGGCCAGCTCCTCCACCATCATGTCGACGGCATGGGAGACGTATTTCGAGCTTTTGACAGCGACATTGGCCTTGGCTGCCGGTTCCGGCAACAGCGGGTGTGCCAGTGCTCCGATCCGCTTTTCCGCATCATAGAGGGCAATGGCGACGCAGGACCCCAGGCCGTAGCTTACCAGGACCCCTGGAGCACCTGTTGCCGCGATTTCGGATATCCCTATGGTTATTATGTTCATGTCGCGATTCCCAGGCTCGTCAGGATGATTTCCAGAGAATCGGCGCCGGGGATCATGTAGAACTGCCCCTTGATCCGGTCTTCCTCGCTCCGGAACTCGGTCTCGACCATCAGGGAGATGTCCCCCGCTTTCCCCAGCTCGATCAGAACGTAATCGACCACTGCACCGGCCATGTCGCAGGAGAGAATGGGAACAGAAGGGATGAGCGTCAGCTTGAGGAGCGTGCCCAAGGCGTTGAGGAATGCGGAGGAGAGGATGTTGCCGACCTCCTTGAGGGTGGAGACCTCCAGCTCGTTAAGCGCAGTCCCGTGTGCCGGTCGCTTCAGGAGAAGGTTTTCCACCAGCTCCATGGCGCTTTCCAGGGGGAAGATCAGCAGGATATTGCCGCGCGCGTCGCCGAGAATCTGCATGTAAATTCCGACGACCAGATGCTGCGGCCCGCCCAGCACTTCGGGAACCTGCGAGATTTGCAGGATGTTGACCTTGGGGACATCGAGGTGTACGGTTTTCCCCACCAGTTGCGACAGTGCGGTGGCCGCATGCCCCATGCCGATGTTGCTTATCTCGCGCAATGCATCGAGTTGTTCGTGGTTGAGTCTCTCGATGTCCATGTGTTCTCCTTGAAGTGGACGGGCACAAGACCCGCCCCTACAGTAGATTGGCGACGTCGAGCAGCAGGATGATCTGCCCGTCGCCGATCATGGCCCCGCCTGCCAACCCCTTCATTCGATTGAGTGGTCTGCCCAGGTCCTTGATATACACTTCCTGCTGGCCGATGAACCTGTCTATGGCAAGGCCGGCCCGGCGCCCCCTGACTTCGGTGACTACAGTCGGCACTACCCCACGGGCGGGAAGGCGCGACGGGATGCCGAGCACCCGGTTCAGGCTCAACAGCGGTATTTCCTCATCTTCCAGAAAGAAAACCTTCTTCTTTCCCCGCGTAACGAGAGCGCTTCGCTCCAGTTCCAGAATTCGGCTGATCTTGTTGAGCGGCACGCCGAACGTGAGCTCTCCGCAGGAAATCAGCATGACATGGATGATGGCGATGGTGAGCGGCAGTTTCAAGGTTATGGCGGTGCCGCGCCCTGGCTCGGAGGTGATGGAGAGAGTGCCGCCGATTGTCTTTATTGCCGTAAGCACGGCGTCCATGCCGACCCCGCGCCCCGAAACTTCCGTGACCTCGCGCGCCGTGGAAAAGCCCGGAAGACAGGTGAGCATCAATGCTTCTCCCGGTGTCATCGCCTTTGCCCTTTCCTGCCGGAGCATCCCCTTGGCGACCGCAGTGGCAATCAGTTGTGCCGGGTCCATCCCATTGCCGTCATCCTCCACGGTGACGACGATCTGGTCCTTTTCCCGCCGCGCCGCAAGCACAACCCGACCGGAGTGGTCCTTGCCGGCGGCGCCCCGCTTCTCCGGCGATTCGATGCCATGGTCGACTGCATTGCGCAGAATGTGGATCAGGGGATCGGCGAGCCCCTCCAGGATGGCGCGATCCAGCTGGATCTCCTTCCCCTCGATTTCCAGCATTACATCCTTGCCGCTTTTCTTTGCCAGGTCGCGTACCACGCGCGGGAAGCGGTCGCAGATACTGGAAAAGGGGAGGAGGCGGATGTTCTGCACCGCAATGTGCAGCTCGCGGAGCTCCTTGGCCAAGTCCTCGATGGCATTGGTGAGCCTGGGGGAAGCTAGTTCCCCGGCGACATTCTTCAGGCGCTCCTTGGTGGTCAGAAGCTCACCGGTATGGTTGATGAGGCGGTCCAGCAGCTCGGTGCGGATGCGGACCGTCCGAAAGTGCTCCTGATGCTCGCCGGCCTGCTCCTGCTTTGCTTCCGGCGGCTCGGCCAGCGGGATGGTCTCTTCCGGAGCCTCGGCAGAAGCGGGCGCGGATTGGGCCGGTTCCGGCGGCTGATAGCCGGAGAGGCGGTCAAGGAGTCCGGCGGCGTGCTGCGTGGGAACCTGGTCCTGCGCCACGTCCGCCAGCATCGACTCCAGCGTGTCGGCCCCTTCCAGCAGGAGATCCGCAATGGCCGGGCTGAAGGGGAAAACGCCATGGCGCACCCGGTCCATCAGGTCTTCCATCCTGTGGGCCAATTCCGCGATGGAGTGGTATTCCATGGAGGCGGCCATTCCCTTGATGGAATGGGCGTGCCGAAACAGGGCATCGATCTGCTCCCTGTTGCCGGGGTCGTTTTCCAGGGCGATGATCGACTCCCCCATCGAGCGCAGATATTCGCCAGTTTCGGAAACGAACAGCTCCCGGTACTTGGCCATGTCCATGGGTTACAGTCCCGCCACCTTCCGCATGACAGCCTTGACGTTTTCCGGCTCGAACGGCTTCAGGATATAATCGAGAGCTCCGCTTCCCATTGCCTCGCTGCGCAGGGCTTCCTGTCCGATGGCCGTGCAGATGACCACCTTTGCGCCGGGATCGATCCCTTTTATCGCCTTCAGCGCCTCAATGCCGGTCATTTCGGGCATGACGATGTCGAGGACCGTTATGTCGGGGTGACACTTCTGGAACTGTTCGATTGCCTCGACGCCGGTCTGGGCCTCGGCGATCACTTCGTAGTTTTCCTCTTCCAGGATGCCCGAAAGCATCCGGCGCATGAACAGCGCATCGTCGACAACCAGAATTTTCAGCCCCATTACGTAATCCTCCGATAATTGTCAGCCACCATATCAACTGCCTGTTACGGCTTTTTCGAGCCCGCCGACGATCCCTGCCAGATCAAGCCTACGGATCTCGCCGTCCGGAAGCTGGAGTATTTTCGTCACCATCTGCCGGTCGCCGGCGTGCTCCTCCAGGACCAGGTCAGACGTAATAATGCCGCGGATATTCTCCACGCGAAAAGCGAGGTTGGCGATCTGCCGGTCGAGCACCAGGATTTTCCCCCCCACCGCCTGGGCCCCGAGCCCGAAGAATTCGGCCAGGTCCACAACTGGCACAAGGTTGCCGTGGGAATTCATGACGCCGTTGAAGCATGAGGGGACGCGAGGGATGGGGAATAGCGGCGGCGGCTCCACGATTTCCGCCACCTCTGCGAGCTCCAGCGCGAACCCGCTCCCCTGCAGGGAGAAAATGAGAAGCCGCCCGGGGGCGCTCACAGGACTGGCTGTTCCTGTTCGATGATTCTGAAGGTCGAAACGAACTGCATCAATTCCTCCGCCAGTTTGGCCATATCCTGGGAGGCGCTGGCCATCTCCTGCATGGCGGCCGCCTGTTCCTCGGTCGCGGCCGACACCTGCTCGGTGGAGGCGGCATTGTCCTCAGCCACCTTGGAGATTTCGTCGATGGCGCCAACCATCTTGTTTGCCCCGTCGGTCTGCATCTGGGAGAGGTCTGCGATGCTCGATGCCTTTCGTTCCGTTTCAAGGACCGTCTGGAGGATCTCCTGAAAAGAGGCGCCAGTCGTATCTATGCTGTGCTTGCCGTCGTTGAGGTGCTTGAAGCTTTCCGCCAGTGTGTCCTGTACACGGCGGCCTTCTTCCCTGACAGTGGAGATCAGGTCTATTATCTCGGCAGCCGATTTTGCGGTGCTGTCGGCCAGCTTTCCAACTTCATCGGCCACAACCGCGAAACCCTTGCCGTACTCTCCGGCGCGGGCCGCCTCAATGGCGGCATTCAGGGCCAGGAGATTGGTCTGGCGGGCAATGTCGCCGATCACGTCGGCGATTTTCCCCACCTGCCGAAGCCTGGCGATGAAGTCGATGAACTGCCGGCCGCTCAACTCCACGTTGGCGAAGAGGCTTTTCATGCTCTCCAGGGAGCTGCCAGCCAGTTCGTTGCCGCGCTGGGCGGTGACGCTGGTGTCGCGGGCGGCCTTTGCCGCCTCCTTGGCTCTCTTGGCGACGATCTCGATGGAGATGGCCATCTCGTGAATGCCGCGTGAGCTCTTTTCGACCATTTCCGCCTGGGTTTCCGCCCCTCTTGAAATCTGCTCCACGGCCTGGGCCACCTCTTCGTTGGAGGCGTTTACTTCCAGTGCCGACGCGGAGAGGGTGCGGGCCGATTCCGAAACCTTTTCCGCGGTCATCCCGATCTGGTTCACCAGCTTCCGGAGGTTCTCCACCATTGCATTGATGGAGTGCTCCAGTTCATGGGTTTCATCGGGAAAGCGCGATGGCGGCAGGCTTACGTCCTGGGTCAGGTCGCCGTTGCTTATGGACTCGGCGGCCTTGGTCAGCCGGGCGATGTTGCGGGTGAAATGCCTGGAGAAGAGCCATCCCAGGATAAGGCCGACGGTCAGGGCCACGACGTAGGTGAGAAGGGTGGTGAATTCCGGCGAATAGCCGAGGGATCTGATTAGACCGGGAATGAAGGCCGTGGTGGCAACTACGATGATAAAGCCGAAGATGAACTTGTAACCGATGGGTACCCGCATCACATACTCCTTTTACCTGCTCGGGCACTCCATTGCAGGGTGACCCGGTGTAAAGCATTGTAACAGCAGCCGGCACTCCTGGTAAAAGATAGAGTGCCGCAGGGCATCGAGTTTTTCCCGGCCGTGTTTTTCATGTCGGCGCAATGTTTGGGGAATTTACCATAACCTGGCGAAAGGGGAAAGCAGATTTTTAATGATTAATGGGAGGACCGTAGGGGTGATCCCAACGCAGGAATGAGTTGCAGGAAATGGAACCAATCAGCGGAAGAGAGTCGCTGTCATTTCCAGGATTGGCCCGGGGAAAACCCCCAGCAGGAGGATCACAAATGCAGCCGCGCCAAGTGCTGTGGTTTCCGTGAGGGTAGCCCCCTCTGAAACGGCAACGGATGCAGCGTCGTGCATGTACAGGTTCACCACCACCCGCAGGTAGTAGTAGACGGAAACCGCGGCGGTCAGGATGCCGAAGATCGCCAGCGGCACCTCCCCCCCCTTGATGGCGGCATAGAAGATGAAGAACTTGCCGGTGAATCCGGCGGAAGGGGGGATGCCGGCAAGGGCGAACATGGCCATGGCAAGGATTCCCCCCAGCAGAGGGCGGCGGTAGCCGATCCCCCGAAAATCCAGGACCAGGTCCCTCCCCCGGCCGGGAGAAAGGGCGGCCACGGCGCCGAAGGCGGCCAGGCTCATGGCGGCATAGGCTACGATATAGAAGGCGGCCGCGCGATAGCCGGTGGCGCTGCCGGTGAGAAGGGCCAAGGTTACGTACCCCATGTGGGCGATGGACGAATAGGCGAGCATCCGCTTGATGTTGGCCTGGAGAAGGGCGGCCAGGTTCCCAACCAACATGGAGAGGAGCGACAGCCACCAGAGGGGTGCGCGGAGCATCTCCGTATGTCCGGCTGCGGGGAGCAGGAGCAGAAGAAAGGCGATGGAGGCCCCCTTGGAACCGGCGGAGAGGAAGGCGGCCACCGGGGTGGGTGCCCCCTGGTAGACGTCCGGGGTCCAGAGATGGGCCGGCACCAGGGAGAGCTTGAAGATGATGCTGACCAGGATAAGCCCCCAGCCGGCGACCACCATGGGGTTGTTTTCCGTGCCGTTTGCAGCCAGGCGCAAGGCGGAGGCGATCTCCAGGGTGCCGCTCCCCGCGAAGATGAAGGAGATGCCGAAGGCGACGAAGGCCGCGGAAACCGCACCGATCACCAGATACTTGACTCCGGCCTCGGACGATTCGGGATTCCCCAGGTCCGAGGCGACGAGGATGTAGAAGGCGAAGGTGAACGATTCGAGGCCAAGAAAGAGGGTGAGCAGGTTGGTGGAGGTGACCAGGGCGGTCATGCCGAAGGCGGCAAAAAGGACGCAGGCCGGGAATTCCTCGCCAATTATGCCGCGGCGGCGGTTGTAATCGTGGGAAAGGAGCAGCACCGCGGCGGCGGTCATTGAAAATACCACGGTCAGGAAGCGGGCGAAGGGAGTGAGCGCGATCCCGAGGGTAGGGGTGACGACTGCCGGGGGGCTTTGCAGCATCCAGAGGCCGGCACCGAGCGCCGTGGCTACGCCGATTGAGGTTCCGTAGCGGCGGGGAAAGATCGCCCCGACAACCAGGACCAGCACTGAGCCGCAGGCCAGGATCAAAAGCGGCATGATGCCCCAGAGATCGGCTGCGCTCACGGTGTTCCCCCCGTGAGGAGCGCCACCGGAAGCTTCAGGTGGTCAAGGAGGGGGGAGGGATGGACACCGAGCAGGATGCAGATGAGGGCCAGGGAGACCAGAATCACCCCCTCCCGCAGGGAGATGTCGGGGAGTTCCATTGGCGTTCGCTCCTTGCCGAACAGCACCTTCTGCACGATCCAGACCGAGTAGATCAGCGACAGGATGATGCCGAGGAATGCCGGAATGACCGCCAGCGGGGCGACCTTGAAGGTGCCGATGAGTATCATCAGCTCCCCCACGAAGTTGTTGAGCCCCGGCAGACCGGCCGAGGCCATGGCGAAGAGGAGGAAGAAGAAGGAAAATTTCGGGGTCTTCCCCCACAGCCCGCCGAAGGCGTCGATGTCGCGAGTGCCGCACCGCTCGTCCAGCATCCCGACGAGGACGAAGAGCGCGCCGGTGGTAATGCCGTGATTCACCATCTGGAGCACCGCCCCGGAGAGGGCCACCGGGGTCCAGGCGGCGATGCCGAGGGCCACGAAACCCATGTGCCCCACGCTGGAATAGGCCACCAGCCGCTTCATGTCCTTCTGGGCATAGGCGATCCAGGAGCCGTAGATGATGCCGATGACGGCCAGGACGAAAAGGAGCGGCGTAAGGCTCCTGGCGGCAGCCGGGAATAATGGGTAGCCGATCCGGATCAGGGCATAGGCACCTGTTTTCAGCAGAAGCCCGGCCAGGATGACGCTACCTGCGGTGGGGGCATCGGTATGCGCGTCCGGAAGCCAGGTGTGCACCGGAAAGAGGGGAATCTTGATGGCAAAGGCGATCAGGAACGCGGCGAAGAGCAGGAGCCCGGTCTGGGGGGAGAGCTGGGTTTTCACGAGCATCGGGACGGAGAAGGTGCCCACCCCGGTCTGCCCCTCGTGCACGAGGTAGATGCCGATGATGGCCAGGAGCATGAGGAGCGAGCCGGCTGTGGTGTAAATGAAGAACTTGACGGCCGAGTAGACCTTGCGCCCATGCCCCCAGACCCCGATCAAGAGGAGCATGGGGATCAGCATCACCTCCCAGAAGAGGTAGAAGAGGATCAGGTCCAGCGAAAGGAAGACCCCCATGATGCTCCCCTCCATGATGAGGAGGAGGGCATGAAAGAGCGCCACCCGTTCCGTGACCGCGCGCCAGGATACGAGGATGGAGACCAGTATGACGAAAGCCGTCAGCATCGCCATGAGGAGGCTGATGCCGTCCATCCCCAGGGTATAGCGGACGCCGAACTGCGCGATCCAGGAGTGGTCCTCGTAGAGGAAGAAACCGGGGAGGGGCGTGCTGACTGTCGGAGCCGTCGGGGCCGTGAAAAACATCACGGACGCCAGGAGCAGCTCTGTCAGGGCGACGGCCAGCGCCATGGGGCGTAGGAGCTGCGGCTTGTTCCAGACCGGCAACAGGAAGAAGCATCCCGCCAAGGGGAGGAAGATCAATATGGAGAGGATGGGATAGTTTGTAATCAAGGTTCCCTCCTTTCTGTGCTCAAGACGAATAAACCACCCACGCCAGGTAAGCCAAAATCAACGCCGCCCCGGTGGCGAAGCTCATGATGTAGACCGAGATTCGGCCGCTGGTCCAGCGCCCCAGTTCTTCCCCGGCCCGGCCGGTCAGCTCCGACAGCCGGTCGAGGGATGCGTCTATGGCCCTTTCATCCACCTGCACCCACATGAAGCGGGCGGTTTTTGCCACCCCCCCTGCCAGCCGGTCGAGGGAATTGTCGATCACCCCCTCGTCCACCCGCTCCCAGAGGAAGCGGGAGAGGGCCTCGTAGGGACGGATGAACAGCAGGCGGTAAAGTGCGTCGAAATACCAGCCGTTGAAGCAGAATGCCGCCAGTGGCGGAAGGGGCTGTTCAGCGGCAGCGAGCCGTTCCTGTCGTCTTGCGCCGCCGTAGCGGTAATGGGCCGCAGCGAGGCCGGCCAGGCAGATGATGCCCGCTATCGCTTGCAGTGCCAATTCCTGACCGTGGGTGATCTCCGGCGCAACGGCACCTGCCATTGGTACGAACAATCCGCTCAGCCAGCCGTGGCCCAGGTAAGCGGGAAGGTTTATCGCCCCCCCAAGGAGGGCCAGCAGAGCCAATGGGATGAGCGTGATTTCCATGAGACGAGGGACTGTAGGGGCAGACCCATGTGTCTGCCCTGATGGGCGCACACGCAGGTGCGCCCCTACGGGTTCCCCCCCGAACACCAGATAAACCAGCCGGAAGGTATATAGCGCCGTAAGGAAAGCCGTGACGAGCCCCAGCAGATAGAGCCCGCCGTAAAGCGCCCCGCCTTTCGCCCAGGCGGCGGCCAGGACGGCGTCCTTGCTGAAGAAGCCGCCGCTGAGGGGGAAGCCGGAGAGGCAGAGCGCTCCGGCGAGGAATGCCCAGAAGGTGAGGGGGGCGGTGCGGCGCAGACCACCCATCCGGAAGATGTCCTGTTCATGGTGCATGGCGGTAATGACGCAGCCGGCCCCCAGGAAGAGGAGCGCCTTGAAGAAGGCATGGACCAGGAGGTGGAACATGGCGGCGGGGACCGCCCCGCAGCCGACTCCCAGCATCATGTAGCCGATCTGGCTGATGGTGGAATAGGCCAGGACCCGCTTAAGGTCGCGCTGGGCCATGGCGCAGGTGGCGCCGTAAAAGGCGGTGATGCCGCCGGTAATGGCGATGGCCGCGAGGGCAATGGTGGAGGCCCCGAACAGCGGGAGCATCCGGGCGAGTAGATAGACCCCAGCGGTCACCATGGTTGCCGCATGGATCAGGGCCGAAACAGGGGTGGGGCCGGCCATGGCATCGGGGAGCCAGACCATGAGCGGTACCTGGGCCGATTTCCCCATTGCCCCGACGAGAAGGAGGAGGCCGATGCCGGTCAGCACCCTGACGGGCATCAGGAAGCCCATTCCGTTCAGCTCGGTGATGGATACGGTGTTGAAGAGCTGGAACATCCAGACAATGGCGATGCCGAAGGCGGTGTCGCCGACCCGAGTGGTGATGAACGCCTTCCGGCCGGCGGTGACGTTCTTCTCTTCCTTGTACCAGAAGCCGATCAGGGCGTATGAGCAGAAGCCCACACCTTCCCACCCCAGGTAGAGGAGCGGCAGGTTCTCCGCCAGGACCAGCACGAGCATGGCGAAGACGAAGAGGTTGAGGAGCGCAAAGAACCGGACATACCCCTCCTCTTCGGCCATGTAGGCCACCGAATAAATGTGGATCACCCCGCAGACGAAGGTGATCATCACGATCATCACCAGGGAAAGGGGGTCTAGATAGAGGTCGATCGGGGCCTTGAAGTCGAAGTTGGCAAGCCAGGAGAAAAGCTCCGCCTTCACCGGGGCGCGGTAGTCAAGAAAAGCAAGGAGCGAGCAGGCGAATGCGCCCCAGACCACGCCGCAGGCGAGGGATTCCACGAGGCGGCGGGGCAGTTTTCGGCCGAAGATGGCGTTGGTGATTCCTCCCATGAGGGGTAGGAGGAGTATGAGGGAGAGGTAGAGTTTCAAAAATCAGCCTTTCATATCGCTGAACGCATCGGCATTCACCGTCCGCTTCCGCCTGTGCAAATAGACCACCAGAGCCAGGGCGAGGGAGACCTCGGCCGAGGTCATGGCCATTATCATCAGGGCGAAGACCTGGCCGTCCGCCATCCCCCATCGGAGCGCGCCTCCCACGAAGACCAGCATGGCGGCGTTCAGCATGATCTCGATGCCGATCAGCATCATGATCAGGTTGCTCCGCCAGACCAGGACGCAGACCAGCCCCAGCACGAAGATGATGACGGCCAGGATGAGAATGTGAGTCAATGGAACGATCATTTTCCCCCCTCACCCGGCCTTCGGCCACCCTCTCCTTTAGGCCCGCTGTTTGGGTCCTCAGGGAGAGGGGCTGGGGGTGAGGGTGTTCTGCTTTTCCCCAGGTACAGCGCCCCCACCAGCGCGAACAGCAGCTGCATGGAGATGATCTCCACGGCGATCCCGTACTTGCGGAACAGGGTCAGGGCGAATTCCCGCACGCCGATCCGTGCCCCGGTGCCGACAATGGCCGGGGCGCGGGCCGTGAGGAGCATGATTATGGCTGAGAGGACGATGCCGCCCAGCAGCAGCGCTGGCCACCATTCCCGGATGCCTGGTTCCGCAGCCTTTTCCGGGTGCCCCAGGTCGAGCATCATGATGACGAAAAGAAAAAGCACCATGATGGCGCCGGCGTAGAGGATCACCTCGAATACCGCCACCACCGGCGCTGCCAGCATGAAGAAGATCACCGCCAGGGCGAAAAAGGAGGTGACCACGTACATGATGGCGTGCACCGTGTGTTTCTCGGTGATGGCGAAGACAGTGGCGATTACGGTGACGGCGGCCAGTATATAAAAGATAGTCGCTTCCATGAAGCTCCTGGGCAAATGGCAAATGGCAAAATGGCAAACAAGTAAAACCTTGTGCCTTGTGCCTCGTGCCCAGTGCCTGGTTTATTAAGGCATCAACCCCCGCGGATCAATCGGCCGCTCTTCGTCCGGGTTTCCCCCCCGCGGATTCACCACCCCGATCCCGGCGTGGCGATAGAAGTTGTACTCCGGGTCCTTACCGCAGCCGTCGATAAGGAGGTCTTCCTTTTCGTAGACCAGCGACATGATGTCCCGCTTGCAGATCTCGTAGTCCGGGGTCATCTGGATCGCCATGGTCGGGCACGCCTCGGCGCAGAGCCCGCAAAAGATGCAGCGGGAAAAGTTGATCCGGAACCAGCGGGCGTAGCGGCGGCCGTTCTCCCCCTCCGCCGCCTCCATGGAGATGCAGTCCACCGGGCAGGCGGCAGAGCAGAGGTAACAGGCCACGCACCGCTCCCCGCCGTCCGGGTCGCGCGTCAGCACGATGCGCGCCCGGTAGCGAGGATACGGGGTCCTCTTTTCCTCCGGGTACTGGATGGTCACCGGCTTGCGCAGGATGTGCTTCCAGGTGGTCCAGAGCCCAAGCAGTATGGCCTTGATATCGGAAACGATCATCAGGTTATGCTGTCACCTGCCTAACTTTGTGTGCCTTCCGAAGAATCGCCAGGGTCAGGGAGTGGTTGTTGTTCTGGGCATAAACCATGGCCGTGTTCCCCAACAGGGTTTTGGCCTGCAAGTCGGCGCCGCCGTTGAGCAGCGTCTGGACCGTATGGTTGCAGCCGTAAATGGCCGCCAGCATCAGGGGGGTATGCCCGTCGCGGTCACGCGCATCCACCTCGGCGCCGCGCTCCAGCAGGGTCCTGATGATGTCCGCATGGCCGTGGGAGGCCGCATAGTGAAGGGCTGTCTTCCCCTTGATGCTCCGCACCGTGACATCAGCCCCCCTGTGGAGCAGGTCCCTCACCCCCTGCAGGTCACCCTCTTTCGCCGCATCCATGAGCGGAGTATGTCCATGCCTGTCCTGCGTGTTCACATTCCCCATACTCCACTCCCCCTTTCCGATGAAATTCACCCTCGTCTCGACCGTATCCATTGTGCTTCCCCCTTTCCCGGCGTGCGCCGGCTTAGAAAAAAAGTTTAACGGAGCGTCAGGAACCATCCAGTTGTGAGAATGTTGAGCAGCGCCAGCGGCGTCAGAAACTTCCACCCGAAGTGCATCAGCTGGTCGTAGCGGAGCCGTGGCAGTGTACCACGAACCCAGATGAAGATGAACACGAATGCCAGGGTCTTCAGGCTGAACCAGGCCACCGGCGGAAGCAGCGGCCCCTGCCACCCCCCCAGGAAAAACGTGGTCGCCAGCCCCCCCAGCACGATGATGTTGATGTATTCCCCCACGAAGAAAAGGCCGAAGCGCATCCCCGAGTACTCGGTGTGAAAGCCCGCCACCAGCTCTCCCTCGGCCTCGGGGATGTCGAACGGCACCCGCTTGCATTCGGCGATGATACTGACGAGGAAAATGGCGAATGCCAGCGGTTGATAGATGATGAACCAGCCGCCGGCCTGGGCTGCCACGATTTCCGACATGCGGAACGACCTGGCCAGCATCACCACCGGCACCAGCGACAGCCCCATGGAGAGCTCGTAGGAAATAAGCTGCGCCAATCCGCGGATGCTCCCGAGAAGGGCATACTTGGAGTTCGAGGCCCACCCCCCCAGTGCCACTCCATAGACCGCGATGGCGGACAGGGCCATGAAAAAGAGGAGCCCCACGTTCAGGTCCGCAATCTGGAGCGGCACGTTTTGCCCCAAGATACTCACCGGCGCGCCAAACGGGATCACGCTGAAGATCATTATGGCCGGGATTGCCGCCATGGCCGGCGCAAGGTAGAAGAGCCACTTGTCCGCATCCTTCGGCCGGAAGTCCTCCTTGGTCAAGAGCTTGATCAGGTCCGCCAGCGGCTGCAGCAGCCCCTGCGGCCCGACCCGGTTCGGCCCGTGGCGGTCCTGCATCCACGCCAGGATGCGCCGTTCGGCGAACACCAGGTACGCCGCCGCTGTCAGGACTACGAAGAAGACGAGTCCAAGCTTGGCAAGGAATATGAGTATGTCGAGGGTGGTAGCATTCATAGTTTAATACGACTTTCGCTTTCCTTGTGCAGCTGGCGCGCTAGCGCTGTTGCTCGCTCGACGCAGCAAGAAGTACTCGTTGTAAGGCCGGTCATCTGTAATAACGATTGAACGGTCCAAGCTTAACAATTCTGCAACAGGTATTTCGTTAGCAAGGATACTGCTTATGTCGGCGTTCAAGCCCTTGTGACTCCATTCCAGCAGGTCCTTTTTGGCTTGCACCGGTAAGCGACTGACCATTTCCTCTGGTGTCGGTGTTTCGAGTGGCGACATCGAGGCAAGGAGATGCACCCCCCACCCATCGACAGAAGTATAAATTTTTACATAAGGGAAAACCTCGACGAGGGATCTCGTGATAGCCTGCAGAATGCTCGTTTCACCTCCTGGAAACCATGTCTGGAAGATGCCGCCTGGTTTTAAATGTCGTCTGACGGCTTCATGAAATTGCTTCGAATATAACAGGCTTGATCCTGCTGCTTCAATCGGTGGCGGCGGATCAACAATTATCACGTCGAACGATTCAATCGTTCGGTTGAGATATCGCCGGCCATCATCGATCACGATCCGTCCCCTGGGATGCTTTAAGAGCGCTTCGGCATTGGCGTGATAGTAAGGGAATGCCTGTTTCACGCTTGGCACAAGTTCCACGGATGTAGCCTGGACACCCCAGCTCAGAAGCGAGCGGTAACTCGTGCCCATCCCGAAGCAGATGACTAAGCCAGATTCGGGTCGGCCTTGATGGAAAGCCAGGGGCAGATGGGCCATGTACTTGGTGATGGAGGTCAGATGGGTTATGCTTATGCCGTTCACATAAAGTTTTTTCTGTAATCCCTTCCCGGCAGAAATGACCGTTGCAGTATGGTCTCTCCGGATCTCATAGCTTTTTGTGGGTCCTCCGTCAGGATTTTCGAAATCTACGAAAAACGAGCCAAGCAGAAAAATTCCCGCTGCTGGACCAGCGGCGAATCTCAATTGACGGGAGATGTCCTTGTAGCACACGAAACAAAAGACTAAAAAAGGTGCCCCAAGGGCTACCAGCGTGAGATTGGCGCCGAGAAGTGGCAATAAGACATAGGAAGACAGCAGCGGCCCGAGGATGCATCCGAGCACATTGAGCGCATAGGCCTTTCCGGCGAGGCGGGGGTCACCGGCTGCACATTCGTCGATCAAATGCGGCGTGAGGTAACCGAGGGCGGCGCAAAACGGCGAGATGCTTGCCAATACCAGGAAAATGCGCAGATCGGCATCAAGAGAGAAGTGTGGATCGTTGAGCAGTATCGGGAGAAATGCTGCCACCGCAAGGACAGTGAGCAAATGGGCAACTGGTCGGACGCGGGCGTTCTTCAGGTCGCGGCGGTATACGTGGGAACCAAACCAGGTGCAGAGCAGGTAAACAAAGAGGAGCTCGGCGAAGGAATAAACCTGCGTCCCCAATACCGGCGTAAAGGCCCGCGTCCAGACAACCTCCATGGCCAAGGAGCAAAAGCCGGTCGTGAAGAGGATGACGCTGATGAAGGGATTCTTGCCGGTGGGGATGGTTGCGGGGCTTGCATCGTTGTTTTTTTCAGAATGGCATCTTTTGTTGGCGGATCGCAGGCCAATAGCAACGCTCAAACCGGCAATCGAGAAATTCGCAATGCCTGCAACCCAGAGCGTGTGGCGGAAACCCAATAGCTCTACGAATACCATGGCTGTAAGCAAAGTGCCAAACATGGCGCCGAAGACATTGGCAAGATAGAGGAAACTGAAACTTTGCGTGTCCGCGGGATTGCATTCCTTAACATAGGCCATCACCAATGGGAATGTAGCTCCCATAAAAACAGTCCAGGGGAAAAGCGCAAGCGTAATTGCGATGGCCGACGAAAGGAGGTAGAAGAAGGAGTTTGCCTCTCCCATGTGAAGGAGGATTGTTTCGCCCAACACCAGAAGAGCTGGAACAACAAAAGCTCCGATGCCGATGACGGCTTCCGCACATGCGTAGAAGAATATCGCCGAAAGATTTGTCCGCCTGGCCAGCAAAGAGATCAGCTTGCCGCCTGCCCATGACCCGAGCGCCAAGCCCAACATGAATACTGAAATTACGACAGAAATAACCGGAGTGATAATGCCGAACGATGCAAAGGCCAGGCGCACCCAAACGACCTGATAAAGAAGGGCGCAGAAGCCTGAAACAAAAAAGAGTACAAAGAGTAGGGGGGTCATTGTTCTCCCTTGATAAGCAATGATTATCTGTCGTTCTCCTTCATATCCGCTCTGAGGCCGGTAGGGATGTAGCTTTTCATAAATCGAAAACCCTTATTCCCTCACTCTCGGGGTAAATATCTCGAAGCATCTCCCATTTACCGCTGAGCGCCGCATCGACTCCCTCCCCGCCGAACCTCTCGATCAACTCCGCCATGACCCGCCAAGCCGGCCGCGCTTCCCCTCCCGGCGCCATCTTGCTGTGCATTCTCGGAGGATGGAACGGCGCCGGCTTGTCGGCTGAAGCATGATAGCGCTCCGGTAAACCCCTGATGGGGAGGCCCGGCTTCATCGTCCGCTTGAACCGCTGCGCCCGACCTTCGTTGTTGATGAAGGTGCCGTCCATCTCCTGCCAGGCGAGTGAAGGGAAGATGACGTCGGCCTGCTGCACCGCGTCGGTCGGGTGCCAGTCGATGGCAGCCAGCAGCGCCATTCCCTCCAGCATCTCCACCGGGATGTCCGCCTCGACGGCGATGATCCCCTTTACCTTGCCGGTGGCCAGTGCCTCGGTTAGCGAGACAGTTTCGTGCTCCCTTGCCAGAAGGGCTGCGCCAAAGGCGTTTGGGCCTGGGAGGAGGCAGGCGATACTGGTTTCGCACCGGAAGAGCCTCTCAATGGCTGCGGGGGAGTTGTGCTTCGTCCCGCAGATGACCACAGGGCTTTTGAACGAGGCGAGCGGCACTTCATCAACGGAGCCGATCTTTACCGGCTCGATGCCGATCTGACGTGCCTGATCCAAAGGGGAGTTCTCTCCCGCCAGGAAGACCGGCGCTCCCTTGCGCCACGCCTGCCGGACCGCCAAGGCCATCATCGGCCCCTCGTCCAGGAGGTCGCAATCCGCGACAACGATGCAGTCTGCTCCCCGCACGTCGGCCATGGATGCGGCGTTTTTCCTAGTGAGATGTGAAACAACGGCGACCGTCCTTTCTTCCTCCTCCCTGTCGGTGAAGTGGCAGAGAAAGCTCGCCCCCAGCACTTCCGCAAGCTGCGGTAAAAGTACATTCCCCTCCAGGGAGAGGCGGGGTGATCCCACCACGGCCAGGCACCCTTCGCCGTGGATCTCGGACAACTCTTCAACGCGCATAAGAATCGCGTCCAGCGCCTCGTCCCAAGTCGTCTCTTTTCCGTCCACTAGCGGAAAACGGGGGCGCGTCGGGTCGTTCACCGCCTTGTTGGAGAACCTCCCCCGGTCGCAGATGAACCAGCCGTTCACCGCATCGTTCCGCCTTGCCATTATCTTCAGAAGCTCCCGGTAGCGGGCGGCTGGGACGGTGTTGCACCCCAGCGAGCAGTGGGGGCAGACCGAGGGGGCCATCTCATAGTCCCAGTAGCGGGCCCGGAAGCGGGCGGTCTTGTCGGTGAAGACGCCGGTGGGGCAGATGTCCACCAGATTCCCGGAGAAGGGGGACTCCAGCTTCCCCTCCTCGAACCTCCCGAAGTAGACCCGCCGGGCGCTCCCCATTACCCCGAAGTCGCTCCCCCCGGCGTATTCCTGGTAGAAGCGGACGCAGCGGTAGCACTCTATGCAGCGGTTCATCTCGTGCTCTATGTGGGGGCCGAGAAACTGGGGGATGAAGGTCCGCTTCTTCCCTCTGAAGTTCCGGATGCCGTGCCCGCCGGCAATGGTGTAGTCCTGGAGCAGGCATTCCCCCCCCTCGTCGCAGACCGGGCAGTCGTGGGGGTGGTTGGTCATGAGCCACTCGATGACCAATTGCCGCATCCGGGCCGCGTCTGTATCGGTTGTGGAGACCACCATGCCGTCCTGGGCCGGGATCATGCACGACATCTGGATCCCCTTCACCGGCCCATCGATGAACTTCATGGCGCACAGGCGGCAGGCCCCGACGCTTCCCAGGGCCGGGTGGTAGCAGAAGTGGGGGATGACGAACCCCACCTGCCGCGCCGCCTCAAGGACGTTAGTGCCTTGCGGAACTTCGATTTCGATGTTGTCGACGATTAATTTAGGCATTGATTTTTGCCACAGAGCCACAGAGACTCAGAGAATAACCCTTGTTACACCGTCTTTCAAAATAGGAACGTTAAAATTTATCAGTAACCCCAGCGTTTTCCTGGTCATTTTCAGATAGCTTAATAGCTGGGCCTTGAACACCGGGCCCATTTTCTCAACTGCTTTCAATTCGACGATTATCTCATTTTCAATTAACAGATCAAGCCTGCAGTCGCCTAGATTATTGCCTTTGTATGTTATCGGAACAATAACCTGGCTTTCGTACTGCATGCCGCTCAGATTGAATTCGTGACATAGGGCCCTTTCATAAATTGATTCAAGGAGGCCCGGTCCCAAATTCCTATGAACCTCTATCGCACATCCAATTATCTTCTCTGTCAAGTTGTTCAGATTTCGCATTTCTCAGGGCCTCTGTGCCTCTGTGGCAAAAATCAACTTCAATTATTAAACGGGCATTTCTTCTTAATAATGTGCTCCCGTATCTCATTCTCGAAGTGCCTCAACAGCCCGTCCACCGGGCCCATGGCTCCTGGCGCCAGGGCGCAGAAGGCGTAGTTCAGGTACTTCACGTGCTCCCTGAGTATCTCGATCTGCTCGGTGGAGCCCCTCCCCTCTTCGATCTCGGTCAGAAGCCACTGCACATATGGCAGTCCCTCGCGGCAGGGGGTACACCAGCCGCATGACTCGCGGGCATAGAATTTCGTCAGGTTCAGGGTCGCCGCCACCATGCAGGTGTTTTCGTCGAACACCACGATGCCGCCGGTGCCGAGCCGGGACCCCGCCTTGGCCACAGCGTCGAAGTCCAGCGGCACGCCGAAATGCTCTGAAGTCAGGTAGGGGGTGGAGGCGCCTCCAGGCATGCACGCCTTGAAGCGTTTACCCGGCAGCATCCCGCCGCATGGGCCGTCGACTATCTCCCCAAGGGGCATGCCGAGGGGAAGCTCGAAGCAGGCGGTGTTCTGCACATGGCCGCTCACGCAGAAGAGCTTGGTGCCTGCTGCCTCTGGTATCCGCGCCAGCCCCTTGAACCATTCGGAACCATTGGCGACGATGGCCGGGATGTTGGCCAGAGTCTCCACGTTGTTCACCACCGTCGGCCCGCCCCAGAGCCCTTTTACGGCCGGGAAGGGGGGCTTGGAGCGGGGATTGGCCCGCTTCCCTTCCAGGGCGTTCATCAGCGCTGTCTCCTCGCCGCAGATGTAGCGGCCAGCCGAAACGTGAACGTCGATGTCGCAGCAAAACGGGCTCCCCAGGATGTTTTCACCAAGGAGGCCTGCTTCATTCGCCTCGCCGATGGCCCGGCGCAGGTTGGCAGCGGCGATTTCGTAGCCCCGGCGAATGAAAATGAAGGCGTGCCTCACTTCCAAAGCATAGGCGGCGAGGACCATCCCCTCCACCAGGCTGTACGGGTTTGCCTCAAGGAGCACCCGGTCCTTGTAAGTGCCCGGTTCCATCTCGTCGCAGTTGCAGATCAGCCAGCGCGGCCCAGGCAGATCGCGGGGCACGAATGACCATTTCTTGCCGGTTGGAAAGCCGGCGCCCCCCCGGCCGCGCAAGTTGGAGTCGATCACCAGTTGCTGCACGTCGTTCGGCGAGAGTTCTTTCAGCGCTTTTTGCAAGGCTGTGAACCCCGCCTCGCTGCGGTACTCATCGAAGCTTACGCAGCGGCCGGGCTTGTTATGTCGGAATAGGACCTGTTCCATACAGATTATTTCACCACGGTGGCACGGATAAAAGCTGGGCGAGGCATGTCTCGCCCCTACATTGGGGAATCCGCTACTTGAACGTCTTCAGCACATAATCCGCAATCGCCTTGGCGTCCTTGTCGGGGATGGTCTTGGCGTCGAACGGGGTCATTCCCGGTCCCGGCTTCCGCATGTTCTTGACGAGGTCCTTGGCGGTCTTGAAGCCGTTGGCCTCCCGGTCCTTTTTGGCGAGGGTCTTCTTCGGGTTGACGATGTTGCCGCCGTTGGGGTGGCAGGCGGCGCAGTGCTTCTTGAACAGCTCCTCGCCTTTCCCGGCGGCAATGGCGGTCGTGGCGAAGGATGTCGCAGCCAGCATGCAGAATGTCGAGATCAGTACTTTTTTCATCATTTATTCCTCCTTTGTTGTAGGGGGGGCGCATGCGTCCCCCGGATTCGCTTTCAATATCTCCACCACCATCTCCGGTGTCACCCTCCCGTACAGGGCTTCGCCGATCATCATTGCCGGCCCGTCGCCGCACATTCCCAGGCAGGCGCAGGGGAGGAGTGTGAACATTCCATCCGCCGTGCTCCCTCCAGGCTTGATCCCGAGCCTCCCCGCCACATGGGCCAGCAGCGTCTCCCCCCCCATCGCCCAGCAGGAGATGGAGTCGCAGACATGGACCACCTTTTCCCCGACGGGCCGGCGGTATATCATCTCATAGAAGGTGGCGAGTTCCTCCACCTGTAATGGAGAGAGTCCCAGCAGCTCCGCCGCCTCTACGACCGCCTCGTCGGTAAGCCAGCCATAGTGGCGTTGCAGCTCCTTCATCACGTCCACCGCCGCCTCCCGGCTGGTAATGGCGGAAGCGACGCGTGCTTGCAGCTCTTTTTTCAAAGATTCTGGAATCATTAAATCAACCTTTGGTTTTCTCTGTGTACCTTTGTGCCTCTGTGTCTCTGTGGCAGAGGTTTAGGTTCTCACCTGTCCAGGTCCGCCAGCACAAAGTCTATCGACCCCAGTATCGCCAGAAAATCCGCCACCAGCCACCCCCGGCTCATGACCGGCAGGGCCTGGATGTGGGGGAAGCTTGGGGTCCTGATCCTGACCCGGTACGGTACGTTCAGCCCGTCGGAGACCACGAAGTAGCCGTTCTCTCCTTTCGGGGCCTCGATGGCGCTGTAGTTCTCACCCACCGGCGGGGCCATGCCGCGCGTTGAGTTGACGAAATGGTGGATGAGGGACTCGATGTCGTTCAGGGTGTCTCGCTTCCGGGGGAGGACATAGCGGTAATCGTCGGTGATCCAGCGGCCGCCCGGCATCCCTTTCAACGTCTGCTCCACGATCCGGAGCGACTGGCGCATCTCCTCGATCCTGACCCGGTATCTGGCCCAGCAGTCGCCTCCCTCCGCCGTGGCGATCTCGAAGTCGAAGCGGTCGTAGCCACAGTAGGGGATCTTCCTGCGCAGGTCCCAGGCGAAACCGCAGGCGCGCAGGTTCGGGCCGGATATTCCCCACTCCATGGCGTCATCCAGGGAGATCGCCCCGACCCCCTTAAGGCGGGCCGCGAAGATCGGATTGCCGTTCAGGAGATCTTCGTACTCCTTGAGTCTGGGCGGGAACCATTCCAGGAAATGTTTCACCGGCCCTTCCCATCCCTCCGGCAGGTCCTCGGCCACGCCGCCGATCCGGAACCAGGAGGGGTGCATCCGGCCGCCGGTGATCATCTCCACGATGTCGAAGATCTTTTCCCGGTCGGTGAAGGTGTAGAAGACCGGGGTCATGGCCCCCACATCTGCGGCGAAGGTGCCGAGCCAGACCAGGTGGTTGGCGATCCGGAACAGCTCCGCCAGCATCACCCGGATGAAGATTGCCCGCTCCGGGACCTCTATGCCGCAGAGGCGCTCCACGCTGTTCGCATAGGCCAGGTTGTTCTGCACCCCAGCCAGGTAATCGATCCGGTCGGTATAGGGGATGAACTGGTTCCAGTGCTGCCGCTCAGCGATCTTCTCCGCCCCCCGGTGGTGGTAGCCGATGTCGCTGTCGATGTCGACGATCTCCTCCCCCTTCAGCTTCAGGATGCAGCGGATGATGCCGTGGGTGCCGGGGTGCTGGGGGCCGAGGTTGAGGATGAGATGGTCCCCCTCCCTCGTCCTCTCCCCCAGCCGTTGAGGAAAGAACTCGGAAGCGGGGAGCGACTGGTGGCGGCGTGCGTCCTCCGTGGTGTATGGTGCCATCTCGGTGGCGCGGAAGGGATGCCCCTTGCGCAAAGGATGCCCATCCCAGTCCGGGGGCATGAGGATGCGCCGCAGGTTGTGGTGGCCGCTGAAACGGACACCATACATGTCGAACGCCTCCCGCTCGTACCAGTCGGCCGCGGGAAATGCGGTGGTGACGCTGGGGAGCTCGGGGGATTTTCCCGAGAGTTCGGTCTTGATCCGGATATGGCCGGGGATGTCAAAATTGAGAAGGTGATAATTGAGGGTGAAGTCCTGAAAGCGGTGTCGTTCGCGGCGACAGGAGTCGTCGACGCAGGCAATGTCCTCGAGCCGCCTGAAGGGGGCCCGGGGACGGTGCTTCAGGTATTTGAGCACCTCCTGCACCATGTCGGCCGGGCAGCGGAAGGTGAGCATGTCGGTGGCGGCATCGTCCCGCACGACGCGCTGCTGAAAGGTATTCTCGATTTCTCCGGAAAGGCCGAAGTCGGGGTAGGAATGCTTCGGTGCGGGTGGTCGCCACATCTCGTCGGAACGGGGCATCCAGAACTCCGGATGCTGTACCGATGTGCCGCGGATGGCGATCCCTTCCATGCCGGGGCCCCGAGTGTCGCGGGATTTGGTGGCGCCGTCAACCAGGACCGGGGCAGTGGTCCCCTGGGTGCCCCCTTGCAGGTGCAGCACCGGCCGGGCCGGGTGTTCATCCTGCCTGATCTTCTCCTGAAGGAGCATCAGTCCCTGGAGGAACGCCTCCGGCCGTGGGGGACAGCCGGGGACGTAGACATCCACCGGCAGGATCTGGTTCACCCCCTGCACCACGCTGTAAACGTCGTACATGCCGCCGGAATTGGAACAGCTCCCCATGGATATTACCCACCGGGGCTCGGCCATCTGCTCGTAAAGGCGCAGGATGCTGGGGGCCATTTTCTTGAAGACCGTCCCGGCGATCACCATGACGTCCGCTTCCCGCGGTGTGCCGCGCAGCACCTCGGCGCCGAAGCGGGCGATGTCGTAACGGGAGGTGAAGGAGGTCATCATCTCCACGAAGCAGCACGACAGGCCGAAGAACATCGGCCAGAGCGAGTTTGCCCGCCCCCAGTTGATCATGTCGTCCAGGCGGGCCAGCAGTATATTGTCCGGGATTTCACTTTCCGTCATAATTCTGCTTCTTGTATGCACTGCGGCGGCCTTCGGCCGACGGCCCCCACTCCAGCCCACCCTTCAGCCAGAGCCAGACAAGTCCAAGGAGGAGCACCACGATGAAGAAGGTTATGTGCAGCATGCCGGCAAGTCCCAGCTCTTCCCACGCAACGGCCCAGGCGAAGATGAAGACCGCCTCCACGTCGAAGACGATGAAGAAGATGGCGATTAGGTAGAATGGTATCGGATAGGCAAGCCGTGCCGTGCCGGTGGGGATGACTCCAGATTCGTACGGGAGTTCCTTGTTGCGATTAGTGCTCCTGGCGCCCAGCCACCACGCGGCGATAAGCAGCAGGCCGATCAGGCCCGCCGCAGCCAGCGTGTAAAAGGCAAGCGGGTAAAATTCGGGATCGACACTGATGCCGCGCTGAAGAGTGGGGGGCATAAAGTTCTCGCTAGTTCCGGGTAAAGAGAGGAAAGCAATTACAACTCTAGCCGAAAAAGCCCGATTGTCAAGCGATCACGGCTATATAACCGCTCAGCGGTCCAGGTTTTAACAGACTGTTAAGGAACCAGCCGGGATAGCTTCGCTCTGGATATCGGTAGAACGCACGTTTTCGTGTAAAGGAAAAGGAGGGGAGGGGAATAATGTCTCTGGGAGCATCAGGAAAACAGCGCTGCATGGATACCTCCAGGATGGTTGGTAGCTGCTGCTGCGCAGATGAAGGACGGCTAATGATACCGCAAAGCGCCATGTATCCACAAGAAAAATATTTGCATCGACCATTGCCTCGACTGGCTCATTGTCGCTCTGCATTTGCTTCGCTCGCGCCAATTGCTGTCTTGAGCGAGGCAGGCGCTTCGGAACTGCCGGCTGAAAATTCGCCATGCTTGGTACAGTACGCGGTCGGCTCGGTTCCAGCGTTGAAGAATTCATCCCGTTTTTCCGGACAATCATCCGTGGCCAGGCCGCCTGTGGTCGGGTCGATGGAGACGGCAACGACCGTATCCGGTTTCGGGAAATCTATCGCCGGTTTCGATGCCAGGGCCGGGCGCATGAATTTTTCCCAGATCGGGGCGGCGACCGCTCCGCCGGTGAAACCTTTCCCTCCCGGCCGCGGCTTGTCATATCCCACCCAGACGCCGGTCACCATCTGGGGGGTATAGCCGACAAACCAGGCATCCCGATAGTCGTTGGTGGTGCCGGTCTTGCCGGCGGAGGGGCGTTCCTGGCTGAACTTCCTGAGGCTTTTCGCGGTGCCGTACACCATCACGTCCCTGAGCATTTGGGTCGTGACAAAGGCGGAAGCAGGTGAGAGGGCCGGGGCGGCTGCCGGGGGATTTTCCGTCCAGGAGCGGCGGTTGCGGTCATATATGCGGATGATGGTCCTGGCTTCGGGGCGCGAGCCACCGTTTGCCAGGGGGGCGTAGGCCAGGACCAGATCATTCAGGGTGACCTCATCGGTTCCGAGGGCCAGGGAGAGGTCGTTGGGGGAGCGGAGGGAAAGCCCCATCCTGCTGGCAAAATCGACAAAATAGGGGACCTCGATGGAATCCAGCAGCTTCACGGTAATGACGTTGTTGGAGTATGCCAGCGCCTCCCTGAGAGTCAGGTCGCCATACTGCTCCTTCCCGTAGTTCAACGGCCTCCAGGTTTCGCCATTCCCGCGATCGTAGGCCACCGGCGTGTCATCCCAGATGCTGGCGGCGGTAACTCCTTTTTCCAGGGCCGCGGCATAGATCAGCGGCTTTATGGATGAACCGGGCTGGCGTCGGGCGGCAAAGGCTCGGTTATATGGGCTCTTCGCATAGTCGGTCCCGCCAACGGCCGCCAGTACGTCGCCTGTAACAGGGTCCAGGGAAACCAGCGCCCCCTGAAGCTCCGGTGAAATCCGCTTGACCCCTTCCTGGAGGGTCTTCTCCGCCAGTGTTTGCAGGGTCAGGTCCATGGCGGCGGTTATCTCCAGTCCCCCCTGTTCGATCACCTGCGGGCCGAACTGTTCGATCAGCCTGCTCTTGATGTGGGCCATGTAATAGGAGGCCTGCCCCGGTGGAACGACAGGCACGCGCTGGGACCGCAGGCTTTTTTTCTGCTTGGGGGTAATCATCTCCACGTCCGTCATCCGTTTCAGGACCACATCCCGCCGCTTTACGACGTCGGCAGGTTTGCCGAGCGGGTTGTAACGCCCCGGGTTTTTCTGCACCCCGGCCAACAGGGCGCATTCGGCGTAGGTCAATTCCTCCGGTTTTTTGTCGAAATAGGTGCGGGCGGCCTGGGCAATCCCCCAGGCCCCGTTGCCGTAGTAGATCTCGTTGAAATACATCTCCAGGATCTGCTTCTTCGTGTACTTCCGCTCGAAATCGATGGCCATCCGGGCTTCCTCGAGCTTACGCTCGATGGTCTTCGCCCCGGAGAGATATTTATTCTTGATCAGCTGCTGGGTGATGGTGGAGCCCCCTTCGGCCAGCCTCCCCTTGACCACGTCCTTCACCAGGGCCCTGGCGATCCCCCGCACGTCGATCCCGTTATGCTCATAGAAACGGGAGTCTTCGACCGCCACCACCGCCTTCTGCAGGAATGCAGGGATGCGGTCGATGGTGACCCAGTACCGCTTTTCCGGCAATATGCGTCCCACGAAGCGCCCCTGGCGGTCAAAGACCTTGATGGAAGAGTATCCGGCAGGCAGCAGTGGGTACGTGGCGAAGCTCTCTTGGGCCCAGGTTGGCGGGGCCAGGGCCAGAAGCAGGAGCAGGGCTGATGCGTAGTAGTATATTTTCTTTTTGTGAAACGAGGGAAAACGGGGAACCAAGGTGTTTGACTCCTTCAGTGAGAATTGGGTGTTGTTAGGTGTCACCAGCTACCCGATGACCGCCTCGGGAAAGATCCGGAAATTCAAGCTCCAGGAGCTGGCGATCCGGGAGTTGCAGATGGAACCGGCTTGGGTACCGGCGTAAAGGCTACTTTTCCAGCGACACGGAGAGCTTCTGCCCGGCGTACGCGAATTCCACCCGGTCGGGGAGGATCGTCTGCACCCTGGCGCCACCGACGCTTGCTCCTTCGCTTACGGCCTGGCCATTGACAATGGCCAGGCGGGAGGTGCTCTCCTTCTGCCATGCGATGCCGGTAACCCGCAAGGATGGGGGATGCAGCGCTTCCTGTTCGTGTTTGCTCACCTGCGGCGGCTGAGGGAGTGCTTCGGCTACGACGGGTGCAGGCGGAGCTGGCTGCGGATTCGCTGCCGCCTTCGCCTGCTGCACAACCGTAAGGGGCGTTGTCTTTGTGCCGCCGAAAGCGATGGGGGCCGGTACCTTCACAATCTGCGGTGTCACGGGAACTGGAGCAGGCGGGGCAAGCTCAGACTTTTGCGTCGCAGTGGGCTCGACAACGGCCTGCGCCTTCGTCATCCCCGGCCGGGAGAAGCCGCCCATGGCTGCATAGGTGGCAACTACGGCCAGCACGGCCACCATTGCTATCCCACCGAGTACCTGGAGCCACGGGAGGCGGGTCGAAGCCGACCGCTCCTTCAATATCCTGCGCCCGATGTCCTTCGGTTCATCCTTCCTTGCAATCTTTTCCTCTTCCAGCTTTTTGAGTGCCTTCAATATCGAGCTCATGTTCCTGTTTTTCCCTTCGCAGGTCTGGCCGGGGCGGACTTCTCTCCTTCGCGGTAAAGGAGAAGCAAGGTCCGGGAACCCGGCATGCCGTCCTGTTCCAGGCCGCATGCCGCCTGGAACTTTCTGATCGAGGCAACGGTTGCCTGATCGAATATTCCGCTCGGTTTCCCCTCGTACCATCCGGAAGCATGCAAAAATGTCTGCAACTGAGTGACCTCCGTTCCCCTGGCGCCGGGTTGCAGACTGGAGGCTATTTTGCGAAGGTCGGTCTCGGATGGTAGCGGTACTCCGGTTGCGGTGACACCGGGGAGGGAGGCTGAGGTTGGCGGCGCGGAGCTATCGAGGGCGAAAAAGCCCAGGGCCAGACAGAGAGCGGCAGTTCCAGCCACAGCAGGCCAGAAACGGGGGCGTCTCCAGAGTGGCCGCCGAACCTGCCGGCGTAACTCCCGGATGGCGGTGGCTATCATCTCGCTGCTCACCTCCCGTTTATCCTCGGAATAGGCCACCAGGAGCACCCGGTCGCAGACGATGTTTATCAGCCGGGGATAGCCGGCGGAGAAACGGTATATCCGCTTGAGCGCCGCAGACGGGAATACCACGGCCCCACCCCCGCCGGCAACGGCCAGGCGATGGGCAATGTAAGCCCCGGTGTCCTCCATGTCCATGGGGAGGAGATGGTAGCGGACCGTGATCCGCTGGTTCAGCTGGCGCAGTTCCTGTCGCTCCAGCATTTCCCCCAGTTCGGGCTGGCCGGCCAGGACGATCTGGATCAGCTTGTCGGTTTTCGTTTCCAGGTTGGATATGAGCCGGACCTGCTCCAGCACGCCGGGCTCAAGATTCTGCGCCTCGTCAATGACCAGCACCACGGTCCGGCCAGCAGCATTTTCCTCAAGGAGGAAGGCGTTGAGGTCGTCGTGGAGCTGGGCGGTGCTTCTGCTTTCGGTGGGGATGCCGAACTCCCGGCAGACGGCGCCAAGCAATTCCAGCGCAGAGAGTCGCGGATTGAAGATGAGGGCAGTGCGGTACCCTTCTTCGTCCAACTGCCCAAGGAGGGTGCGCAGCACGGTGGTCTTGCCGGTCCCCACCTCGCCGGTGAGCTCGATGAACCCCGCCCGGTCGCGGACGCCGTAGAGCAGGTGCGCGAAAGCCTCCCGGTGGATCTTGCTCAGAAAGACGAAGCGGGGGTTCGGGGTGATGTTGAATGGTTTTTCGGTAAAGCCGTAGAAATCGAGATACATGATGGAATTCCCGAATATTTCAGGGATTTGCAGCTTGCCGCACTATTTCACAAAAGCCCTTGATTTTCAACGGGGAAATAGGTCGCGTAGCTGAGGGTGCTCGCGCAGGAATTTGCCCAGATATTGAGCTCGCTCCTCGCTCCGGTCGTTATAAAGGGTAAGTGCCTCCACGTAAGCATTGAACAGTTCTTCCTGCCGCTCCTGACGGTCCTTTTCGGTGGCCGGGGTGTCGTCGCTCCCATGCCGGAGGAATTCCAGGAGTGTCCTGAACGAGGCCAGATACGAGTCGAGGGCCTTGGCATGGCGCGAAAAGGTCCGGTCGTCCAGCTCTGCCAGGGGGATGAGGTCCTCAAGCCCTTCCTTTTCAAGGGCCTTACGGTTGCGGTCCACATAGCCGGCCAGGGCCTTCAGGTCCGCTTCCGTCTGCTGCTTCAGGGCTTGCGCGTTTAGGACCTCGCGGAGCGCGGATTCCACGGCCCGACTGCTGGTTAGCTCCTGTATCCTGCCGAGCGAGCGGAGGACACCTTCAAGCCGCTCCGAGGCCTCGGCCGATTTGGAGCAAAGGTCCGTGATTTCACGGGAGATGAGGTACCCCTGGAGGTTGTCGAGGGGCTTCATCTCGGCGGCATACACCGGGAGGATGGTGCCTGAACAGCAGAGCAGCAGGAGAAAGGGGAAGAAAAGGTTTTTTGCTTTCAAACGGTTCTGTCTGGACATGGGAAGAGGTCTCCGTTCAGGAATTCTGGACATCGCGCAATGTATTGAGCCATCCTCCAACAGCCCCGGCTGACGGAAACCCGGCCTGGGCGCAGAGGGGCGGCAGGGCTTCTTCCGGTTCGCAGCGGGGAAACGGGCCTGCGGATAGGTGGTGGACGAGCTTCATGGTCCTGAGACCGTCGAACCAGCCGTGGAACGCCGAGCGGAGGGCCGCTGTGTCCCTGTGGTTTCGCCGCAGGTTTTCCCAGGTCCCGGCAAAGCCGGCGGTCTCCAGGAACTCCACCAGGTGAGGAGAAACGGCAGCGGCAGCGGCCATGATCGCTGCGGCTCCTTTCTCCGCCATCGGCAGCTTCAGCCATTCACCGAGGATATGAAAACATTCCGGGCGATAGAACATGACCGCTCCGTCGTCTCCGGCAAGGGTGCGGGAGATGGCGCGGCCGGTACCGAACGGCACCCGGTGGGAGGGTCGCGGCGAGGGATGGACCATTGTTCCCCGCATCCGGGTTACTCCGCTGGTCCGAAAGAGCTGCTGGAGGAAGTAGAAGTCCTCCCCTGCCGCGCGGCTGTTCATGCCGCCGGCTTTCACGTAGGCAGTCGCCGTGCAGGCCATGGCGCTCCCCACGGTATGAAAGGCATAGGGGGAACCGGCCAGGGAAAGCCCCAGCACATAGCTGCGGAGAAAAAGCTCGTATCGATCTATGGCTGACTGCTCGGCCGGATCGCTTGCCGGTTGGTGGGAAAAGGGTATGACAGCCCCGCCGGCCGCTGACTGTGCGAAGTGGCCGATGATGGCGGGTAGGTAGTCGGGCCGGACCAGGGTGTCGGCGTCAAGCGAGATCAGGAGGGGGGCGGCAGGAGGAGAGATAAGCCTGGTAAGGGCGAGGTCGAGCCCGATCTTGCGCGCCATTCCCACCCCACCCCCCTTTGCCGGGAGTTCCAGCCCCGGAGAGGCGGCATCCACCCAGGCGAGGTTCAGGGGGGCGAATTTCTCCCCTGCTTCCCGCAAAAATTCGAGAGTGGCCAGATTGTCGAACATGTCGCGCTCTGGCGCATCCGGTCGGTTGTTCACCACCACCAGCACCAGGAACCGCTCAAGGAGCTCCGCTGGATTTGCGGCCAGCGACAGGAGCGTGGCGGGGAGATTGCTGCTCTCGGCCAAGGCCGGGATTACAACTGCTCCCGCGAGAGCTTTCCTGTCGCAACCTTCGATCCGCCAGGGGACGGTGATAGCGCGGGTTTTAAGGTATTTTGTGACAGCGGTGTTCAGAAGCAAATCCCCTAAATCTCCAGCCCGATTCCCAGCGCTTCTGCCAGCGGATCCCCCGCCCCGTCCAGCCAGTGGATGACTGTGCCGTTTCGCTCCATGCGGCGGAACCAGGTTTCCTGGCGCTTGGCGAAGTCGTGAATGGCGCTGTTCAGTTTCTGGAACATGTCGTTGCGGTTCAGCGCCCCCCGCAGGAACTGTGACAAAAAGCGGTACTCCAAGCCATAAAACTCCAGCCGTTCATGGGGGACCCCATTGCGGTGAAGCTTTGACACCTCCTCTATCAGCCCCTGCTCCAGCCGTTCCTTCAGCCTTTGGGTGATGCGGCGGCGAAGCTCCCCACGTTCCCAGCGGATCCCGAAGATGAGGGGATTGATCTCGGGGAGCGGCTCAGGCTCGTGGTCCTGCTCGAATGAGGCAATCTCGATTGCCCGCACCAGCCGGTCGCGCTCCAGGAGGTCGGAAGTGTTGTGCTGCCGGGGATTCAGTTCCCGCAGATGCTCCTGAAGTTCTTCCAGCGACTTGCCGGCCAGCTCGTTTCGCAGGGTGGGGTTGTCGGGCACCTGCACCAGGCGATACCCCTTCAGGACCGATTCCAGGTAAAGGCCGGTACCGCCGACCAGGACCGGCAGTTTTCCTCGGCTGGTGATGTCGGTGAAGGATTCAACAAACAGGCGCTGGAACTCGAAGACGTTGAATTCGTATCCTGGCTCGACAATATCGATCAGGTGGAAGGGGACATCGCCGTATTCCGCCAGGTCTTTGCCGGTGCCGATGTCCATTCCACGGTAGACCTGCCGGGAGTCCGCGGAGATGATCTCGCCGTTGAGATGCCTGGCAAGGGCCACGCCGAGCCGGGTTTTGCCGGAGGCGGTGGGGCCGAGGACGACCAGGAGGTTGCAGTTGGAAGGTTGGTTTGAAGGATAGCTCATATTATCTTTACCCGAAGAACCGCTTGAGCAGCCCGCGCTTCTCCCCTTCCCTCTGCTCCGCGATCTGGCGCAGCCCCTTCTGGGCGAGGCGGTCGCCGGGATTGGTCCGGAGCGCCTTCTGAAATTCCCCTTCCGCCAGGCCGTCCCGCCCTTCATCCAGGAGCATCCAGCCGCGGAAGGAAAAGGTCTCGGAGATTTTGCCGTACTGCATCGCCTTTACCAGAAGCCCGCGCGCCTTTTCCCGCGCAGTCTGGGAGCTGCGGTTGGCTGGATTGCGGTAGATCGCCCAGGCAAGAAAGGCGCAGTGGTCGGGGTCGTCCGGCTCCAGCGTGTAGGCGTCGTTCAGCGCCTTTTCCGCGTTTTCGTACTCCCCCATATCGAGGAAGACCTTTCCAGACTGGAACTGGATCTGGGCTTGAAGCGCGTCATCCTGTTGGCCGCCGAGGCCGACCTTTTCGGAGTTCAGGAGCTCGTCGTAGCGCTCCTTTGCCACGACGTTGGAGAGGGTGTTGTAGGCATGGGCATAGACCGAGAGGATTTCCTGGGCCATGGCCTGCACGTTCCCCGCAAGTTCCATGAACTTCTCGGGGTCATATCGCCGGGTTGCGTCGAAGTAGGCCTCCTTGAGCGCCTGGAAGCTGAAATCCCCCTGGGTGAGCCCGAAGATTTCATAATAGTTCTTCTCATTCAGCTGGCTGTAATCACGCAGCACGGCCTGCTCGAAACCGATTTCCGCCGAGGATAGGGGGGCATCCATCCCCTGCACCTCCAGGTCCACCTTCCCGGCCATCTCTTCGACCAGGTCGTCGAACTGGACAGGAGACTCCTGGGACGCGCTTTCCGCCTCCAGTGGGCGGTTGAACTGGTACTCCAGCGGAAAATCTGGTGATGCCTCTTCCGTTGGTGCGGGAGCCAGCTCGATCATGCCTAAGGCGTGCAGGAATCGGAAAAAGAGGGCTGCACCATGGCGGTCACCTGACCCTGTCAGTTCAGCCAGTGTGGTCTTGCCGTTGACCCTGGCCAGCAGCCGAATGTCTTCCTCACGCATGCTTATGAAGTTTGCCTGCCAGTAAAAGAGAGGCGTGCGGGCCGGATAGTAAGCACCGTTCCGTTCCAGGAAGGTTTCCCAGTCAAAACGGGAAGAGAGCCCCCTGTTTGCCTCGTAAAGGAGCCTGGGAAGGCAGAGGGGGGTGAGCGGTGGCTCCAGTTTGGGGAGGGCGTCGGTAAATTCGGAACCTCCATCTGTATCGAGAACTGAGGCAAGAAGTTGCGTGAGAAACTGGCGGGATTCTTCGGCCAGATCATCATAGGTCAGGAGACCGGTTCTGGTCAGAAACAGGTGCTCCTCCCCGCTTTGTGAGAGTATATCAACCCGCTCCCTGGGGAGCTTCCCGCGTGTGGCCAGAAATAAGGGGAACTCTCTCCTGCCGCGTGATACGAAGGTGAGAGGTTCGCCGTTGAGGATCACGATGGGGGGATGTCCTGCGATGGTGAATGTCCCGCTTTTCCCCTGGTGATAGATTGCAATGAGCTGTTCCAGTGGGGAAGGGGGGGAGGAGGCGCCGCGAAGGGCGGAGGTGACGGCTTCAAGTAATGTGTCGGTCCGGAAAGGCTTTTCCAGGTAATGCTCTACCCCGAGCCTGCGGGCTGCCAGGGCGTATTTCTCTCCCCGGTAGACCCCGGTCATGATGATGACAGGAAGTTTGGCTCCAGCTGGAGTCAGGCGGATTTTCCGCAGGACTTCGATGCCGTTCAGTCCAGGGAGGCGCAGGTCCAGTACCAACAGGTCTATTCCGCCGCCTGCGAACTTCCGAAGGGCCTCGACGCCATTTTCGGCCATCAGGACGGCAAACCCCCGGGAGGTTAGCAGCCTCTCCAGCGCGGCGGCGAGCGGCCCGTTATCTTCTGCCAGCAGGATTCGGGCGGTCATTTCGGTACACCAGCATCCTTCCAGTGCTGTCGTTCTCTGCCACGCCTTGCTTCAGGTATTTGCGCACCCCCCGGTTGTGATCGTCGAGGTTGGTGGTGAAATAGTGGGTGCCGTCCTTCCTGGCCACGAAATAGAGGTAGGCGGTCCGGGCCGGATTTAGGGCCGCCTCGATGGCAGATGGGCTCGGGTTGCCGATCGGCCCGGGCGGTAGACCGTTAACGTGGTAAGTATTGTACGGAGAATCGTTCTCCAGGTCCTGCTTGGTAACCTTCCCGCCGAAGGCCCTCACGCTGTAGATGGCTGTCGGGTCGCTCTGCAGGGGCATTCTTTTCACCAGCCGGTTGTGGAAGACCGAGGAGATCACGGGGCGCTCCGAGGCCACCATGGCCTCTTTTTCGATGATGGATGCCATGGTGAGCACCTGGCGCCTGGTCTTGCCGATGGCCCTGACACGGCTCGCGAACCGCTCGTCGTAGAATTTACCGAACTGTCCCACCATTTCCCGGATCAGCCCTGCTTCGTCCATTTTCGGGCTTACGTCATAGGTGCTGGGGAAGAGATAACCCTCCACGCTCCGCCCGTCTATTTTCAGTTCCTGCAGTAGTTCCCTGTTGAAGCATTGGCGCAGGAAAGCATCCTTTTTGAAGAAACCCTGCTGCTCCAGAAGCTCGGCGACCTGATAGATGGAGTAGCCTTCAGGGACCGTGAAGCGGTGCACATAGACGTCGCCAGCCACCAGCTTCCGGAGAATCTCGGGCGGAGTCATGCCGTCATCAAGCTGGTAGGTCCCGGCCTTGAGGTGGGAACCTGCGCCCTTCACGCGGCCATAGATGCTGAATAGCGCCGAGCTGGTGACCAGGCTGTCCTGCTTCAGGCCAGCGGCGACCTTTTTGAGGGTAGTCCCTTCGGGGAAATCGACAAGCTTCTGGACCTTGCCGATCCCCGGCGCAGTTGCCAGGAAGATGGCGAAGGATGTAGGCAGCAGGAGCGAGATCGCAACTACGCCGACGATCAGCCACGTTTTCTTTTTTTGAGGTAGGGGGATATGTCTGAAGAGTGATTTGAAACGCATCGTCAGTATTATTGACCGATGGGCAGGGAAAAGTCAATAAATCCGCCCGGAAGAGTGATGAGCATTGGATTCTGGCTGTACCGGTCCCTGATACCGGCTGTCAGGCCTTGAACCTGCTCTCTGTTCCATCCCGGAGTCGCCTGATGTTCTCCCTGTGCTTGAAGATCACCAAGGCGGCGATGATGACGGTCATGGCGACGATGAGCGGGCGTCGGTCAAGCGCGGCGGTGAAGATGGGGAAAGCTGCTGCTGCAGTGATGGAGCCGAGGGAGATGTAGCGCCATTTCCAGACTATGAGGAAAAAGAGGATAAGGACGCAGAGGACGGCCAGGGGTGAGATGCCGAGGAAAACGCCGAGGGCGGTGGCAACGCCTTTACCCCCTTTGAACTTCAAGAAGACGGTATAGACGTGGCCGAGGAACGCCGCCAGACCGACGCCTGCTATCCAGGCCTCGGGTAGGCCGAGGTGCTGCGCTGCCAGAACCGGTACAAGTCCCTTCAGGCAGTCGAGGACAAGGGTGATCACGCCGAGTTTGCGCCCCACGGTGCGGTAGACGTTGGTGGCGCCGATATTGCCGCTGCCCGTCGCGCGGATGTCTATGCCGCAGGCCTTGGCGAGGAGCAGCCCGGTTGGAATTGATCCCAGCAGGTAGGAACAGAGGAGGATGATGACAGGTAACGACACTGATGCCTCCTAGTATCGATAAGTTTAATGAAAACGGAGGCATCGTACACCATTTTGGGCGCAATCGCAAAAAACTTTTCGTGTTAACCTTGGCTCCCCTTCCTCTCTGCCGAGATGAAGATGTATATCGATGCCGCAAGCAGGGGGAGATCCCGCACGAACGCGAGCCACGGAGGGGTTTTTGCCGCCGTCTCCCTGAAGCAGCCGCAGTCGATGTCGAGGCCGCGGAGCATGGCGGAGGCGAGGAAGAGGATGAATACCGTGTTCAGTCCGGTAAGCATTGCCGCCGCCGGCCTTATGCGAAAGCCGCTAATCAGCAGCAGCCCGCAGATCAGCTCCAGCCAAGGGAGAATGGCAGCAACCAGATAATTGCCGAAATAGGGGAGTGTCTGGTATGCGGCAATGCTCCCTGCAAACCCGACGGTGTCGAAGAGCTTGACCGCTCCCGCATAGACGAAAATGCCGCCGAGTCCGAGGCGAAGCAGAAAGAGCAGGCGGTTCGTGGGTAATACCGTCACCGCTCTCCTCCTGCTATCGGGTATCCGGCATCCCGCCACTCCGGGTATCCCCCCTCGTAGACAAACACCTGCCCGTAGCCTTCCTGCTGAAGCTTTTTGCCCAACTCCATGCTGTCATGACAGCCGAAGCCGTTGCAGTAGACAATGAGCATGGCGTCCTTCGGCACGGTTCGAGTGAATTCAGGGAATAGGCGCTCCGTTTCCCCGAGGGGTAACGAACGGGCACCCATGATATGTCCCTTGGCGAAGGTTTCGGGAGAGCGGGCGTCGACAATGATGGCTTCGCCGCGGTCGAGAAACTCTTTGACCTGCATGAGACCGAGTGGCAATGGGGGTGTTGAAGTGGAAGGTGCCGGCTCCTGTGCGGCGCTCGGCGCCTTGCCGTAAAAGGCATCCGTTAGAAGCCTCCAGTTCCAGGTCACCCCTAAGGCAGAGGCAATGAGGAGGATTAGGGTACAGTCGCGCAGAAGCCTATAAATTGCGGGTTTCATGGACAATATGACTTACATGTGCAAATGGGGGGTTGAAGTTCAATGCATTACCCATAATGCTTATTGAGCTGTTTTGTCAATGGGTTTCTCGGAAGGTAATGAGGGGGAAGGAAGTGGGAAGGGGTGCTGACCGGGGCTGGCAGCGCGGGGGCCGAAGACCGATTCCAGCCACTGGAGGCGCTGTTTTACGTACGCGAAGTATTCTTCCTCGTCCGGGAAGTAGATTGCGCCGGCAGGGCAGCCGCTTATGCATTTGCGGAACTCCGCAGTGCAATCATAGGGGGTCTTGACGTAGGCAACCTTCCTGATCTCGTCAAACCCCAGGCATTCATTGCCGCAGGTGTCGATGCACTTACGGCATCCGCTGCACTTGCTTTCATCCACGACCGGGTGCCTCATGAATCCCCGTTTTTTCATGCCCGCAACCCCCCCCACTGGCGCCTTTACCTTGTGGTCTTTTTGTTGCGAATGAAGCCGAGGAAAACGTTAATAAATTTTATATATCATTAATCGGGTGGGAAGGCAAACAGAAATTAAAATAAATTAACATTGCAATTATCTGCTCAAGAAGGATGGGTAAGGTAGTTACTTTTTGCGGTGGGAATAGCGGATCACAGTAGCCTTTTCCATGGTTATCATCCCGCCGTTCATCATCTGGTCGATCTGGGGCATGAGCCGGTCGAGCTTTTCCTGCTCCTCTACGATTTCAACAACCACTGGAAGGTCGGTGGAGAGTTCCAGCAGCCGGTCTGTGTGATAGACGCTGTGGGCGCCGAAACCGGCAATGCCCCGCAGAACCGTGGCGCCGGCCAGCCCTTCCTTCCTGAACAGCTCCACCAGTGCCTCATAGAGGGGAACCGTGCCGCAGCGATCGCTCTCGCCGATGAAGATGCGCATCAGGACCTTTTCGCCGATGAACTTTTCCATGGGTTGCTCCTTTTTTGCCTACAGATACCGCGCCGCAGTGATCCCGACCCAGGTGCACGCAAGGCAGGCCACCACGCTGATCGCTGCATTGGCAAGGGCCACCGCGAATTGCCCTTCCTCCAGCAGCTTGAAGGTTTCGAAGCTGAAGGTTGAAAAGGTGGTGAGACCGCCAAGAAAGCCGATGGTGATGCCGACCCTGAGCTGCTGGGGGATGAGGGCGCTGCGCAGGCTGAATTCCATGATGAAGCCGATGAGAAAGGCGCCGATGATGTTTACCGCCAGGGTGCCATAGGGGAAGGCGCGGCCCGCCAGGTTGTAGACCAGGCTGGAGAGGCCGTAACGGGCAAGGCAGCCGAGGGCGCCGAAGATGGCGATGGTGAGTGCGAGCTGCATAAAATGGCTCCCGTAAATTTGGGTTCGAGCCAAAGCCAACACATCATAGCGTGTTCGAGGATATTTTACAATCTCTCCTGTTCACCCCAGCTCCCGAAATGCGGACGCCTTGATGGCAGCGAAGACTTCACCACCTTCCCGGATGTCCAGTTCGGCCACAGCCTGACGTGCCACTTCGGCAACGAGGCGCTCGCCGCCGCATCTAAGCTCCAGGCCCGCCTTGTTGCCGGCCTCGAAGGTGGAAAGCACGGTGCAGCGGAGGAGGTTCCTGGCGCTTATAGCCTCGGGGTGTTTTTTGAAAAGGATCATGTCTTTGGATGAGAGCTCGAAGAGCGCTTCTTTCGCGTCAGTGCGGGCGGTGAGAAGAAGGCGGTTCTCGCCCCAGCGGTAGGTGGTGAGACCGTCGCTCGGCTGCGGGCCGCTGAGGCGCAGGAGGTTGATGTATCCGACCGGGCTAGCCCCCATCCGTTTGCGGGCCAGGCCGTCCGGGGTGGTTTCCTGTGTCTGGCGGCCCCGCTCGTAGACCGTCACCCGGTCGGCCATGAGCCGCATCTCCACGAGGGAATGGGAGATGAAGATGTACGGTAAGGAAAAGGTGTCGCAGACATCGCGGAGAAAGGGAATGATCCCGAAGCGAAGGGAATCGTCCAGGGCTGAGAGGGGCTCGTCCATCAGGAGAAGCCGCGGGTTGGAAAGGACTGCCCGTCCGAGCGCCACCCGCTGCTTTTCACCGCCGGACAGGTTGTTGACGCCGCGGTCGAGGAGATGCCCGATCTTTAGCGCACTTACCACCTCGTCGGGCATGATCTGGCGATTTGCAACGGCGCACCTTTTCCAGCCATAGAGGAGGTTCCCGCGCACGTTCATGTGTGGGAAAAGAAGCGGGTGCTGGAAGACCATCGCGATTCTTCTCTGGTTTGGAGGGAGGTTCGTCCCCTTGGCTGAATCGAAGAGGGTTTCACCATCGAGAACGATTTCACCCTCGTCCGGGTCCACCAGCCCGGCCAGCATGTTAACGAGCGTCGATTTCCCGCTCCCCGATTCGCCGAAGATCCCGAGCCTCTTTCCTTGCGCGGAAAAGTCGGCCTTGAGGGTGAAATCCCCGAACGATTTTCTGACCCGGACCCGCAGATCCATCAGTCCCTCCTCCCCATCCGTCTCCCCAGGTACTCGTGCAGGAAGAGGATCGCCATGGAGAGGATGATGGCCACGACACAGAGGGCGAGCGCCATACGTTCCCCTCCGGGGGAGCTGGCATACTCGTAGATGGCCAGCGGCATGGTCTGGGTAACGCCGGGGATGTTCCCGGCGACGATGATGGTTGCGCCGAACTCGCCGAGGCTGCGGCCGAACATGAGTGATGAGCCGGCCAGGACCCCCCTCAGGGAGAGGGGGAGGATGACGGTGAAGAGGGTGTCGAACCATCGGGCGCCCAAGGTGCGGGAGGCCTGGATGAGCCTTTCGTCGATGGACTCCATGCCGATCCGGATGGAGCGGACCAGGAGCGGAAAGCCCACCACCGCCGAAGCGATGGCCGCCGCATACCAGGTAAAGACGATCCTGATCCCGGCCGCGTCGAGATACTGTCCCAGCCAGCCGTTTCTGCCGACGGAGAGGAGAAGCAGGTAGCCAATCACCACCGGCGGGAGGGTCAGCGGGAGGTTGAGAAGAACCTCCAGCAGCGTCTTTCCCCGAAACGGGACATAGCTCATCACATATGCCACAAGGAAGCCGAACGGCAGCGAGACCAGTGTAGCCGTGACGGCCACTTTAGCCGAGAGCCGGATTGCATCCATGTCTGCCGGGGTAAATGAGATCATTGGTTACCTATCTTGTCAGAAAGCCATACCTGGCAAGGACGTTCTTCGCCCCTGCCGACCGGAGGAACTCGAGGAATTCCCGGGCATCCTTTTTCCTGGTCCCGGCTGATGTCAGGACCATGGGGTAGATGATCCGGTCGTGGAGCCCTTCCGGGACATTGAACAGGATTTTGGTCCTTTTGCCGAGGAGCAGGGCGTCGGTCCGATAGACGAAGGCGCCGTCAACCTCCCCCAGCTCGGCGTACTTCATCGCTTCCCGTACATCCTTGGCTATGACCAGCTTGGCGGCGAGCTCCTTTTCCAAACCAAGCTTCTTTATCGCCTTCACTGCATATTCGCCGGCCGGCACGCTCTTGGGGCTGCCTATGGCGATCTTGCCAAGCTTCGGGAGGTCTTTCATGCCGGTCAGCTTCCGGCTGGCCGTGCCGACGAAGACCAGGGAGTTGAAGGCGAAGGTGTCGATAGTGGAAGGCTCTACAAGCTTTTTCTCCTTGAGATAATTCACCCATTCCAGGTTTGCCGAGATGACGATGTCGGCTGGGGCGCCCCCTTCTATCTGTCTGGCCAGGGTGCCCGAGGCCCCGTAGTTCTTGATAATCTTTACGTCGGGGTGCTTCCTGATGAAGGCGTCCGATAGTTCGTTGACAGCTTCCCTGAGACTCGCTGCCGCAGCGAGGGTCAACTCCCCGGCAAGAGACAACGAAGCTGTAAGGATGACGAGACAGAAAGCCAAGATGAATTGTTTCGCGAATCGTCGCATGGCAGGTGTTTCTTCTCTTGTCCGGATCGTGATGTTGACTTACGAACAAACTATCTTCATATCCTGTGCCGAAAATCGCGTTTCAGCCAGTGTCGCCCAGACAGACCTGTTTGATGGTGATTACACATCCTATACAAGTTACGTTAATACACTCATTAGCATGAACAACTGCAAAAAAAAAGGGCATACTTGCGTAGCCCTTTTGTGCAATGCGGTCAAGTTGTCGCCAGAGTTGCGGTTACTCTTCTCCCATTTCCCGCAACGTCTCGACGGCGGCCTGGAGGCCGTTCTCCGCGGCTTTTCTGAACCATGCCACCGCCAATTCCCGGTCCTGGGGCAAGCCGATGCCGTCCAGATGGAGTACTCCCATATCAAACTGGGCATGGGAAAAGCCCTGATTTGCCGCCTTGTTGAACCATTCGGCCGCTTGGGCGAAATCCTGCGGGACTCCGTCCCCCCGGATAAAGCATAGTCCCAGGTTCCACTGGGCTTCGGCATATCCCTCTTCTGCAGCCCGTCTGAACCATTTGACCGCCTCTTCCTTGTCCTTCTGAACGCCGATCCCACGGCCATAAATGAGGCCAACCCTGGTCTGCGCCTCAACTTCACCGCGTTCTGCGGCTTGCCGGACCTCGTCCACGATCTGGTAGCTGAAAGCCATGGCCCCGGATGGAAAGACGGAGAAAAGAAAACCCGAAATTGTAATTAGTAATAACGCACGTGCCATTGCATTCCCACCGGTGGGTTTTGACTTTATAAGTAACAAACCGGGCGGTAAAAATCAATAGATATTTATTATTCATATTTAATAATATGCGGAAGTAGTGGTTTACTCAGGTCATGGTGATGCGGGGCATGGGCATCTTCCGGCCTACAATCATGCGATGACGGGCGCGCAAAGCCTCCAGATCGCCATCCAGAAAGGCGATCCTTTGCCCACTCCCTGTAAGTAACAGGTAGGCATCGACCAGTTTTGCCATACGATCATTGTAAGCCATGAGAGAACTGCCATGGGCGTAGTTGCGGCCGGGGAAGCGGCGGAGGTCGCCATTGAAGGAGGGGGAGATGTGGTAGAGTTCGTGTAAGATGGTGATGAGCTTCTCCCTGAGGGGGAGATTGAGAAAGCGGGGGACCAGGAAGTAGATGACATAGAGCATCTCCTCTCCCTGGCGGTTGATGCTGGGCATTTCGCATCTGAAGCTCCGCCGGCCGCGCCGGATGACGGCGGTCCGGCTGCCGTCCTCGAAGCGCAGGGGGTGGATTTTTGCGAAGGTGCCGTGCACTCCGCCGGTGCGCGTTGTGGAAACGCAGAGCAGGACTTTCTGCGGGTCGATGTGCCGGAACTCCTCCATGCGGGAGGAGATGTCGGCAATCAACCCTTCGAGCTCGGCGGTAAGGTTGAGTGTGGTCACTTTTTGTGAGTCTTGTGGCAGAAGAGGCAGCGCATCGGGCCACCCTCGGGTTTTACCGGATGGTTGGCCGGGAAGGGGATCTTTACCCCATCATGGCACTGGATGCAGAGGGGGTCGACCTCGATTTTCTTTTTGCCGGCCTTAAGCATGTCATAGAACTGACGGTGGGTATCGTCGAGCGGCACTTTTTTGGTTTTTTCCTCGCCAGAGATGGCGTAAAAAATGCCGAGCACTGCCAGGATCAATACAACGAAAATCCAGTCTTTCTTGCCGAATTTCATTAAAAAGCCTCCTTTGAAATCAGGGACTACTCCCTAGCCTCCAGCCCCAGCCCCCAAAATGCACACCCTATCGCCCCGTTGTGCTGGGGTTCATTCGGTACGACGATCTCCTGTCGGGTCTCTTTCCGCAGGAGCCTGACCATAGCGTTATTTCGTGCCACGCCGCCGGTGAGGACGATCCTGTCCGACGGAAACCGCTTCAGCATCGGCAGGACCCGCTTCACCAGGGTCATGTTCACCCCGGCGCAGAGGTTGGCCATGGGATGGCCTCGCAGGATCTGGCCGATCAGCTCCGATTCGCCGAAGATGCCGCAGGTGGCGTCAAGCCGCACCGGCTCCTCCCAGTGCGAGGAGAGTTCCTCCAGCGATACTTCCAGTATCGAGGCCATGTTCTCCAGATAGCGGCCGCTGGAGGCCGCGCACTTGTCGTTCATGACAAAATCGGCGAGCCTTCCTCCCCGTACCTGGGCCACCTTGGAGTCCTGCCCCCCCAAGTCGAGGAGGGTAAAGTCCCTGAGCCCCGTCTGAAACAAGGCGCCGGCCACGTGGGCGCGGATCTCGGAAATCACCTTCGCCCCCCGCAGGTTCAAGGTGTTGCGGCCATAGCCGGTTACCGTGATCTGGGCATGCTCAATTTCCGTCTCGGAAAAAAGAGAACTGGCTGCCAGGTCCAGGATAAGATCGTCCCCTTCCACTCTTCCGTAACGTTTGTAGAAGGTAATGGTGTCGTGTGCCGCGAGTCTGACGACGTTTTCTCCCTCCAGCAGGGCAAACTTGGCCGTGCGGCTCCCCAGGTCGATGCCTATATGAAGTTTCGAGTTTCTAGTTTCAAGTTTCAAGTTTCAACCCTTCAGCCTTCAGCCTTCAGCCTTCAGCCTTCAGCCTTCGATTCTAATCCCTGCCCTCAATCATTTCCAGGAACCCTTCGATCCTGATCCTGGAACGGGCGTCCAGCAGCGATGGCTTGTCTCCCTCCAGGGTCAGGACCGGCAGCGGTATTTTGCTCCGCACGATCATGTCCTCGATCTGCCGGAAGCAGAACGACTGGACGTAGTGAATGACGGCGTCCACCCTCCGCCGTTCCAGTTCGATCAGGATGTCGGCCAGGCGGAAAAATATGTCGTAGGGGTAGGTGTATGCCCGGTACTGCTCCACCAGGTCAGTCGCGCCGTAGGGCATGGAGAACTGGCGCTGGGTCTCGTTGAAGACCACCCTGGCGCCATGGGACTCCAGGAATGGATAAAGGCCCTCCACGATGGGAGGAACGCCGATGTAGGCGAGGCGGATCTGGTCCGAATACGGGCGGCGATTCTTTAGCTCTCCTAGAAAGGCGTCGATCTCCGCCTCGAAGACGTCCGGATCGCCGTTCATGTCGGAGGTGGCCACCTGAAAGTAGTGGTTCTCACCCCCGGAAACCAGGTTCTCCTCCCAGGTAAGCCGGTCGATCTCCCACACCTTGCGCCGGATCACGTCGAGACGCTCCTTGGCCTCGTACACGGCATCCCGCTCCACGCCGAAATGGCGCATCAGCTTTTCCATCTCCAGGCGCAGGGTCTGGGGGTCCCGGTCGTGGGGATAGGCGAACGGGACCGTTGCGACTCCCTTCAGAGAAAGGACCTCCATGAGGGCCTTGGTATTGCTGCAATCCCCCTCGGTAACAGCGATGATCTCCCGTATCCCTTCCTTCAGGGCCACGGCGTAGATTCCTTTGATCCAGCCGCAGATGTTGCGCGGGAAACCTTCGATCTCGGCATCTTCGATAAGCTGGTGGCTTTGCGGGCTGGTGATGAAGACGTTGTTGAGATCGACCGGGATTTTGCCTGCCGCGATCAGGATCTCCAGAGGAATGGTTGTGGTGAAGCCGACTCTGTCCAACTGATTGTTACTCCGTCTTTATGAAGGCGACATAGATGATCACGCCGCCTACGGCCAATCCGCCGAGGGCCAGCGGCAGGAGGGACCTCGCGCTCAACTCACCCTCTGTGGGCATGGCATAGGTGATGAGCCCGACGATAGAGAAGAAGGCGAAGAGGAAGAGGAGAACGAACCTCGACCGCCGAATCACGGCGTAGAACAGGATGGCCAGGAAGACGAGGATCAGCCAGGGTTTTTCCTCGAATGTGTGAAGGGAGAGATTCCGGATGAACTCGACTATGTTGCCGGTTTCGAGCGGTTCCAGCGCTTCCCTGGTCCTGTCGACGATCTTTTCCTTTTGCATGGCACCCCAGCCGCTGTGAGATGGTATGACTCACTTGTATTGCTTATCAGATTTTGATGGCGAATCAAAGGATTTTATGGCGGTATTTCAAGTAATTTCTACCCTTGCGCGCTGACCCCAAATACCTTGACAACCCGGCGAAGCATAACATACTATAACATCTTTGTTTTCAGTCTGTTGACTTTTGTTCGGATCGTTCGGAGAGTTGCGCTGGTGAGTTGGAAGGGTATAGGGATATTCGATTCTGGTGTCGGTGGCCTTACGGTGCTCAAGGAGATCATCGGGGCAGTGCCGCAGGAGGATACCGTTTATCTGGGCGATACTGCCCGCGTTCCATATGGCACCAAGTCGCCGGCGACCGTCATCCGCTATGCCGAGGAGATTGCCGCTTTTCTGGCGAAGCGCGACATCAAGCTTCTGGTAGTGGCCTGCAATACCGCGTCGGCCGTTGCCCTGGAAGAGCTGAAAAAGCATTATTCGATCCCCATTGTCGGGGTGATCGAGCCGGGCGCCCGCAGGGCCGCAGCAATGACACGCACCGGCAAGGTCGGTGTCATCGGCACTGAGGGGACCATCAAGAGCAGCGCCTATGCCAAGGCCATCAAGCGGATCAACCCGGAGGTCGAGGTGCTGACCCGCGCCTGCCCCCTGTTTGTCCCCCTTGCCGAGGAGGGGTGGGTCGACAACGACGTGGCCCGAATGACCGCCCACACCTACCTGGACGGGCTGCGGGAGGCCGGAGTGGACACTCTGGTCCTTGGCTGCACCCATTATCCGCTCCTCAAGGGGGTAATCGCAGAGGTGATGGGGCCTGCCGTGAAACTGGTCGATTCGGCCGAAGAAACAGCCCGGACCGTGGCGGAGATACTTCGCATCCAGGGGACGCTCCGTCCCGAATCAGAGCATGGGAATCACCACTATTTCGTCACCGATGTTCCGGCGGGGTTTATCCGTGTGGGAAATCGTTTCCTGGGAGGCCGACTTGGCGATGTGCACCAGGTAAGCCTGGAAGAATACCGCGCGACAGGTACCGCAGATGAGCAGGCATAACCGACTTCGCAGAAGAAAATCGCTTCTGTTAGCTGCTTTTATCTTTGTGGCGCTCGTTTTCGGTGCCCTGATGGTGAACCGCTACATGGAGCGCCGGCTGATTTCCAAGGCTCCTGTACAGCCGGAGACCGGCGCCCCTTTTGTCGCCACGCTGTTCTTCGCGACTCCGGATGGTAGCGGGCTCAAGCGGGAGGCCAGGCAGATTGGCATTTGTGCCGATCCTGGCGAATGTCTTCCCGTTCTTCTGGAAGAACTTGCCAATGGCCCGATCGGCGAGCTTGCACCGACTCTCCCGGCGAGTGCCGGTGTGACCCTGGTTAAACTGGAATGGGACACGGCCGTGCTCGATCTCTCCCCGGAAACGGTTGCGGCGCTTCCGGCCGCAAGCTCCGCCGAAATCACGGCGGTTTACTCCATCATTGATACGCTCTGCTTCAATTTCCCCCAGGTGAAAAAAGTCAGGTTCCTCGTTGCCGGCAAGGAGGCGCAAACCCTCAAGGGGCATCTCGACCTGCGGGGGGCGCTGGAGCCGGACTATACGCTGGTGAAGGAATAGAGCGCAAGAAGAACCATATTTAGATGGTTTTTGTAGGGGTATCTCTTGCGGGTGCCCAAAAGCAGGATACCCGCAAGGGGTATCCCTACAAAATTTCCCGATAGGTGGATATGCGATGAAAGCACCTTTTCTTAATGCCATAAAAGAGCGAGTGCTGGTGCTGGACGGCGCCATGGGGACCATGCTTCAGGAGCGGGGCTTGCGGCCCGGCCAGTCGCCGGAGGAACTGAATCTCGTCATGCCTGACATTGTGGCCGGCGTGCACCGGGCCTACCTGGATGCAGGCGCGGACATCATCGTCTCCAACACCTTCGGCGGCACCCGCTTCAAGCTGGTCAACTTTGGGCTTGAAGGAAAGGTGGCAGAGATCAATGCCAGGGGTGTGGAGATAGCCAGGCAGGTGGCCGGCGACAGGGCCTACGTAGGAGCCTCCATCGGCCCCACGGGCAAGTTCGTGGAGCCGTTGGGAGACGTGTCCTTCGACGAGATGGCCGATGCGTTCCGCGAGCAGGCGCGGGCGCTGATCAATGCCGGCGCCGACTTCATCACCCTGGAGACCTTTCTCGACATCAAGGAGATTCGCGCCGCAGTGATCGCCATACGCGAGCTCTCCCGCGACATCCCGGTTGTCGCCCAGCTTACCTTCGAGGACAACGGCCGGAGCGTGCTCGGCACGCCGCCGGAGGCCGCCGCCATCACCCTGGAGGCGGCCGGGGCGGACGTTATCGGCTCCAACTGCGGCCTCGGCCCTGACGGCATCTACGCCGTCCTTGCCGCCATGCGCAAGGTGACCCGTTTGCCGCTCATATCCCAGGCCAATGCCGGTCTGCCGCAACTGGTTGAGGGGAAAACCGTTTTTCCGGCCACCCCGGAGGATATGACATCATTTCACGACAGGCTGCTGGACCTGAATGTCCGCATCATTGGGGGGTGCTGCGGCACAACCCCTGGCCACATCCGGGCCATGAGGGATGCGCTTGACGGCAAGAACCAGGGCCTGCGAGATTGCGGGCCGGACCCCCGCGTCATGTTTCTTTCCAGCCGCACCGGATTTGCCGCAGTCGGCGGGAATGAGCCGGTTGCCATCATCGGCGAGCGGATCAACCCCACCGGCAAGAAGGCCTTTGCCGAGGAATTGCGGGAGGGGAAGGTGTCGTACATCCGCCGCGAGGCCATGGAACAGGTTGCCACGGGAGCGACACTGCTCGACGTGAACGTGGGTGCGCCGGGGATCGACGAGCCGGCGGCCATGGAACGGGCAGTGTTCTGTGTCACCCAGACAACAGGAGTGCCGCTGGTGCTCGATTCGTCCAGCCCCGATGCTTTGGAGCGTGGGCTAAAGGCCGCGGACGGCAAGGTGCTCATTAACTCCGTCAACGGCGAGCAGAAGAGCATGGACCGCGTCCTCCCCCTGGCAAAGAAGTACGGGGCCGCCGTCATCGGTCTGACCCTGGACGAGACGGGGATACCGGAAACTGCGGAAGGACGGCTGGCCGTGGCAAGCAGGATCCTTGATGCCGCCCGCAGCCACGCCATCCCCGACCGGGACATGGTTATCGACTGCCTCACCCTGACTGTCAGCGCAGAGCAGAAGCGGGCGCTGGAGACACTCAAGGCGATCCGCCGGGTCAAGGCCGACCTGGGGCTGAAAACCGTCCTCGGGGTCAGCAACATCTCTTTCGGCCTGCCGCAGCGCCCCCGGATCTCTTCGGTCTTTTTCTCCATGGCCATGGAGGCGGGGCTCGATGCCGCCATCGTCAATCCCAAGGAAGAGGCGATGATGGGTGCGTTCCGCGCGGCCATGGTGCTTCTGAGTAAAGACTCCCACGCGCAAGCCTACATCGATGCCTACAAGGGAGTGCAGGCCACCCAGGCGACGCCGGTTGTGGAAGAGAGGCCGCGCGATGTCAAAGATCGCCTCAGGCTGGCCATCATCGAAGGGGACGAGGAGAATATCGTCGCCATCGTGGAGGCGGCCCTGGCGGAAGGGATGGTGCCGCTGCAAATCAGCAACGAGGGGCTTCTGCCGGGGCTGGAGGAAGTGGGGCGCCGTTTCGAGAAGAACATTTTCTTCCTCCCCCAGGTGATGCGCTCCGCCGACACCATGCACAAGGCATTCGCCAGGCTCAAGCAGGAGCTGCAAGGGGGCGGCATCGCCTCCCTCGGCAGGATTCTCATGGCCACCGTGGAGGGAGACATCCACGACATAGGCAAGAACATCGTCTGTACGCTCCTGGAGAACCACGGGTTCGAGGTGATCGACCTGGGCAAGAACGTCAAGGCCGACAGGATCGTGGCCGAGGCCCTGAATCAAGGGGTCGACGCGGTGGGGCTGTCCGCCCTCATGACCACCACCATGGCGGAAATGGAGCGCGTCATTGCCAGGCTGCACGAGGCCGGTGTCAAGACCTTCACCATGGTGGGGGGGGCTGTGGTTACCCAGGATTACGCCGACAGCATCGGCGCCGACCTCTATGCCCGCGACGCCATGGAGGCCGTGGCAAAGGTGAAAAAGCTGCTCGGGAAATGAGCAGTTGCAACCATTTGATTTGTGTGATAATTTGGCCTTATTACGTCATTTGGCGGAGCCGGGAGTTGCATGGTAGTCGGGCTAAACCACAACATCAGGTACAGGGGAGAGGTCTTCCATATCCAGACAGAGGATAGCGGTCTGGCTAATCCCCAGATAACCACCCTGCTCTTCATCGGTGGCACCATCATCTCCTCTAAAAAGACCAGTTATGCCGACATCGTCAAGATAGAGAATGTCGAGAAAGTGGTCGAGGAACTGATGAAGGAGCAGCACAAGGATATGCTCCGCAGGCTGAAGGCCGGCGAATTCGACGCCCGGATCATATCCATGCGCACTCCCCAGGCACCGGCCCCGCCCAAGCCCATAGAACCTCCCCAATTTACAGAAACGGCGCCAAAGACGGAGCCGTCCACAGTCAAGCCGTCCCTGCACGAACAGAGCATGGATGACATCATCCTCTCCTATTTCGCTTCCGAAGATAAAGAATAACCAGAGTAGAAAGGAACCGGTTTGGAACAGCACCAGATTGAACAGCTACAGGAGAAAGCAAGGCTTTTGCGCGCCGACATCCTCAGGATGCTCCACAAGGCGCAATCCGGCCATACCGGCGGCTCTTTGTCCGCCATTGACATGATCGCGGCCCTCTATTTCGGCAAGATGCGGCACAACCCCGCAGAACCGGCATGGGAGGGGCGCGACCGTTTCGTCCTGTGCAAGGGGCATGCGGCGCCGGCCCAATATGTTGCCCTGGCTGAGGCAGGCTACTTTCCCAAGGAAGACCTGATGATGCTCCGCCGGCTCGGGAGTCATCTCCAGGGGCATCCCGACAGCAAATCCACCCCCGGCGTCGAAGTCTGCACCGGCTCCTTGGGGCAGGGGCTGTCCCAGGCGGTCGGCATGGCCCTCGGGCTGCGGCTCGACCGGAGCGACAGCCGGGTCTATGCCCTCTTGGGCGACGGTGAGCTGCAAGAAGGGCAGGTCTGGGAGGCTGCCATGTCGGCCGGACATTACCGGCTCGACAACCTCTGCGCCCTGGTAGACGCCAATGGTCTGCAGATAGACGGCGAAGTGACCAGGGTGATGAACGTCACCCCCATCGGCGAAAAGTTTGCGGCCTTCGGCTGGCATGTCCTGGAGATCGACGGCCACGATATGGCGGCGATCATGGATGCCCTGCATAAGGCCGGGGAGTTGCAAGGAAAGCCGACCGTCATCGTGGCCAACACGGTGAAGGGAAAAGGGGTTCCCTTCTTCGAGAACAAGGCCTCCTACCACGGAGTGCCGCCAAGTGACGCGGAACTGCCGGAAGCGCTGAAGCACCTTGGAATCACCGAGGACTAGAAAACAAAGTCATAGGTCTTATAAGTCCCATAGGTCCTATTTGAAAGGAATTTGAATTATGAGCATGATAGCCACCCGTGACGCTTATGGCGAGGCGCTGGCCGAGCTTGGAGCGGAAAACGTCAATATAGTTGCCCTGGATGCCGATCTGTCCGGCTCCACCAAGACCGGGGTATTCGCAAAGAAATTCCCCGAGCGCTTCTTCAACATGGGGATCGCCGAGGCGAACATGACCGGCGTGGCCGCCGGACTTGCGGCAACAGGCAAAATCCCGTTTCTGTCCACATTCTCCATCTTTGCCGCCGGGCGCGCCTGGGAGCAGATCCGCCAGTCGGTGGCCTATCCCAAGGCAAACGTCAAGGTAGTTGCCACCCATGGCGGGATCACGGTGGGGGAGGACGGCGGTTCCCACCAGTCGGTGGAGGATGTCGCTATCATGCGGGCTATCCCCAACATGACGGTCATCGTCCCGGCCGACGGGCCGGAAACCAAGGCTGCCATCAAAGCTGCCGCGGCTTATAAGGGGCCGGTCTTTGTCAGGCTGGGGCGCAACAAGGTGCCGACCATCTTCGGCGACGATTACCGCTTCGAGATTGGCAAGGGGGCCGAGGTTGTTCCCGGCAGTGACATGACCTTCGTCACGACCGGCATGATGACCGCACAGGCTGTTGCCGCTGCCGACATCCTCAAGCAGGAAGGAATATCGGCTCGCGTGGTGCACATCGGCACCATTAAGCCGCTGGACAAGGACATCGTTATCAAGGCTGCCGCTGAAACCGGCGCCATCGTCACCGCTGAAGAACATTCCATAATCGGCGGCCTTGGGGGAGCCGTGGCGGAATTTCTAGCCACCTCCCGACCGACCCCGGTGGAGATGGTCGGTATCCGCGACCGCTTCGGCACCTCCGGCAAGGCCGACGAACTGATCAAGTACTTCTGTCTTACGCCTGAGGACCTGGTTGAGGCGGCGCGCAAGGTCCTTCAGCGCAAGTAACGGCACACATTGCCCATGCTTCTGAAAAATCTGAAATCTTCCAACGGCTTCACCTATCTGGCGGCCCTCATGCTGATCATGATCAGCGGCATCATGCTCGGTCTGGCCGGCCGGACCTGGAAGCAGGTCATGCAGCGGGAGAAGGAAGAGGAGCTTCTGTTCCGGGGGAAGCAGATCTACGACGCGATTTACCGCTGGAACAATCCTTTGCCTAATCAATCGCCAGCTACGAATCTCGGAGAGCTTTCCTATCTGCTCAAGGATCCTCGCTCGGCCGGAACAAGGCGCTATTTGCGCAAGCTTTATAAGGACCCCATGACCGGCGAGGACTGGGTGCTCATCAAGGATCCGATAAGGGGAATCATCGGTGTCGCCAGCTCCAGCAAGGAAGAACCGATCAAGCAGGCGAATTTTCCGGATGAAAGGCCGCTCAAGGATTTCGAAGGCAAGACCAAATACAGTGATTGGAAATTCTCGATTCAATGATTCAACCTTGAGGCGTTCAGGGATAAGTCCAGCCACCAAACAGTTACGGAGCCAGGTTGCAGTTTAAAAGCCTTACAACCAGGGTCATCGTCATCTCAATCACCCTCCTCACCTTCGGCATCGGTGTTTTCGCCTTCTTCAACCTGAAGCGGGAACACGACCAGCTCATCAATTCCGCCAGCGACAGCACGGAGCTCCTTCTCCACACCATTGAGAAGAGTATTTACAATTCAATGCGCATCGGCAACACCGATGATGTTCAGACCATACTGCAAATGGTGGGGCAGAACCACAAGCTGGCAGCAGTGCGCATTTTCCATCCTCAGGGGATCGTGCTCCGTTCAGCAAACCCCGCCGAGGTCGGGAAACCGGTTGACGACGCGAACTACAACCTCTTCATCAACAACCGCCAGACCGGGGTCTTTACCGTGGACGGCTACGGCGATGTACTCGGTATGCTGAAGCCGATCTATAACGAAAGGACCTGTCATTTTTGCCATGGCTCCCGGACCCGCATAATCGGCGTGCTCAACGTCAATTATTCCCTCAGGGAAACCAGGCAGAGGGTGATCGAGGCCACCAGGCTTTTCGTTGTCTCTACGTTTGCCATCATCCTCTTTCTTTCCGTAACCATCTCCGTGGTCATGCTGAAGTTCGTGAAAAAACCGCTCAACCGCATTGTGGAAAGCATGGCTCGCGTGGAACAGGGAGACCTGTCGGTCCGCATGACCCCTGAAGGGCGGGATGAGGTAGGAAAATTAATCACAAGCTTCGATTCGATGGTTAAGAATCTCGATAGTGCAAAGCAGGAACTGGAGGAGCTTCATTTCCAACAAATGGAGCGGGCCGACCGGCTGGCTTCGGTTGGGGAGATGGCCGCGGGGATTGCCCATGAGATACGCAATCCATTGACAGGGATCGCATCGGCGATAACAATCATCAGGGAGGATTTCGACTCCTGTGACCCTCGTCACCAGATCGTGGGCGAAGTCCTGGAACAGATCAAGAGGCTCGACAAGACGGTCAACGACCTTCTTTTCTTCGGCAAGCCGGCCATGCCGGAGCTGATCTATGCCGATGTCAACCAGTTGCTGAAGAAGATGGTCATGTTCTCCACCCAGCACCGTGGAGGGAAGAGCATAGATCGGAGAGTCGAGCTGCAGGATGATTTGCCGCTCGTTTATGTCGATCCGAAGCAAATTCAACAGGTTTTTCTCAATCTAATCCTCAATGCGGTCCAGGCCATGCCGGAGGGGGGGGTGCTGACCATTACCTCCGGGCTTATCAAAGCAAACGGGGACCAGTGGGTGCAGATTACCATCGCCGACACGGGATATGGCATACCGCCGCAGATCCTCGGCAAGATATTCACTCCGTTCTTTACTACCAAGGCCCAGGGGACAGGCCTTGGACTGGCAATCTGTCACAAGCTGATCACCCAGCACAAGGGGACAATTACCGTCAACAGCGAAGAGGGAAAAGGGACGGTCTTCACCATCCGGCTCCCTGTTCCTCCCCCGATGTCCACCCATCAGACGTGAACGACGACGTCGAACAACTCACCCCAAAGGAGCGTTCATGAAACCAACAAAAATTCTGGTTGTTGACGATGAACATCTGATTCGTTGGTCTCTGGAACAGAACCTGCGCAAGCAGGGGTACGAAGTCATAACCGCGGGGAATGGGGAAGATGCCCTCAAATCCGCCCGTGAGGAGCAACCCGATCTGGTGCTTCTCGATATTCAGCTCCCCGGTATCAGTGGCATGGAGGTCCTTGAAAAGGTCAAGGAGTTCGATGAAGAGATCATCGTCATCATGCTTACCGCTTATGGCGGCTTGGAAACGGCAGTACATGCCATGCGCCTCGGGGCCTACGATTACATCAATAAGCCGTTCAACCTCGACGAACTTGGGCTTGTCATAAGAAAGGCCCTGGAAACGAGTGACCTGCGTCGTGAAGTGGTCCGGTTGCGGACCGAGCACAAGAAACTGGCCCCCCCCGAGATTATGGCAGCCAGCGCCCAGATGAAAAAGGTGAAGGACGTCATGGAAAAGGTGGCGAAAAGCGATGCAGCCACCATCCTGGTCCTCGGCGAGTCAGGAACCGGCAAGGAGTTGGTTGCCAAGGGTATCCACTATATGTCGGGCCGGGCAGACAAGCCGTTTGTTGCCATCAACTGCGCCGCCGTGCCGGCGACACTCCTGGAAAGCGAGTTGTTCGGTCATGAGAAGGGGGCATTTACCGACGCCAAGGCTACCAAGAAAGGACTTTTCGAGTTGGCTGACGGTGGCACGGTGTTCCTTGACGAAATCGGCGATATGGAGATGGGGATGCAGGCCAAGCTCCTTCGCTTTCTGGAGGAGCGGACATTCAGGCGGATCGGAGGCTCTAAGACCATACCGGTGGATGTCCGGATTATCTCGGCAACCAACAAGGAACTGCTCAAGGCCATCGAGGAAAAAACATTCCGCAACGACCTGTATTACCGCCTCCAAGTCATCCCGATCTTTCTTCCGCCCCTCAGGGAGCGAAAGGAGGATATACTGGTCATGGCCAATCACTTCATGCAAATATACAACAAGGAATTTCACAAGAACGTGAAGGGGATATCCAAGTCTGCCGAGAAGCTTTTGCTCGACTACCACTGGCCTGGCAACGTCAGAGAACTGCGCAATGTGCTCGAACGCGCCATCATATTGGAAAGCGAAGACACCCTCCTTATGGAGCATCTCCCTCTGGAGATTACTGCCGGGGCCGCTCCACAAGGTGCGCCGGTAACCGGTTTCAAGCTCCCTCCCGAAGGAATCGATATAGAGGAGGTGGAGAAGGAGCTTATCCGGCAGGCTCTGGAGCTTGCCGACAACAATCAGTCCAAGGCCGCCAAGAAGCTGAACCTGGGAATCGACGCATTCCGGTACCGGATGAAGAAGTTCGGATTTCTGTAGAGATGTTAATAGATAATAACAGCTTGTAAATAAGGCTAACGAGAAATATCCAGGTCCTTCCTCAAAGGGGGGCGACTGTCGACAGCGTAAGCGGTTGATGGTCGCCCCCTTTTTTTCTGCTAAAAAAGAATTTATATAGGCACATTATTGGGAACTAATGTTGCAAGATTAGCTGCTGACAATTAAGTTAACGTAACCTTTGCGACGGCGGCTGATTTCTGCAGTTATTCAATACTGTATATATATTCAGGATATGCGGAGGCTATCCATATGAACAGCAAAATTCATGAAACCCTGAAACTTGTTGTCTTTTCGCTGGTTATCATCGCGATTTGCCTGCCAGCTCATCTTCGTGCCGAAACCCCGCCGACTGTCGAATATCTTGGAATCATAAGCAACATGGCAAAACCGATAGGGATGGCATTGGTTTCCGAAACAGGCGACCTCTATGTTGCCTCAAATGCGAATTCCACAATATTTAGGTTTGATAGTACTGGTCGTCTCATCACCTCGCGCAAATTTCCTGAGATGGTGAACGGCGTAGCGATAACGGGCGAGGGGCGTATTCTGGTAACGCAGCGGGACCGGCTTGCGGTATGCGACAAGGAACTGAACGCCGTGGGAGAAATCGGGGCGGGCGAGTTTTTGT
>JACOUQ010000005.1 GCA_016177775.1 Geobacter sp. | reverse complement strand
GTGGTGCTGACTTGCCCGGAAACCCGGCCTTATATGCTGTTTCTGTTCGTCGGCTCATAGCTTTGCGCTCCGGCTTCCTCCAGACCCCTCCTCGCGGAGACGCCCTTGCCTTCGGCTAGTACTTGGTTTACCCTGTCTCACGACAGTGATTGGATTCTCGTACAGGGGACTTGCACCCCATAAGTTCACGCCCATGACGGGCGTACACCAAGGAGGGGGAGTTTGCTCCCCTCCTATTTTAGGAGGACCCAAAGGGCCTAAAGGGCTGGGGGTGGTAAGCTTTGCGAGATTACTCTCCGTTAAAGCGCTGCCAAGGCAGCGTGGGATGCTAATCAGGAGCTGATTTAATAGAGGAAAACCAATGGAACACATTCTTATAGTCGATGACGAAGCATTCATAAGGGAAAACGTCCAACGGATCCTCAAGGATGACTGCTACGCGGTGCTGGATGCCGCGACCGGCGCCGAGGCGCTGGAGCGGGTATCGGAGCAGGAGATCGACCTGGTCCTTCTGGACCTGAACCTGGGGAAGGAGAACGGCATCAATGTCCTGAAGCTGCTGAAGGAGGCCGACCCGGAGCTCCTTGTCATCATAATCACCGGCTACGGGACGGTGGAGAGCGCGGTGGACGCCCTGAAGCTCGGGGCGTTCCACTACATGAAAAAGCCGTTCAAGGCCGATGCCCTGCGGGTCATCGTCAAGCTGGCCCTTCAGACGGGGACTCTCAAACGGGAAGTGCGGGCAATTCGCAAAGGGGAGATGGAGCTCTTCGAAAAGGTGCCGATGATCGGCGCCAGCCCGGAGCTGAAGGAAATCATCCGCCAGGTAAGCGAGGTGGCCCGTTTCCCCGAGGCAACGGTCCTCATCACAGGCGAATCCGGGACCGGCAAGGAGCTGGTGGCCAAGGCGATCCACCACCTCTCTCCCCGCCGGGAGGCCCCTTTCATCGAGATTAACTGCGCGTCGATCCCGGTGAATCTCCTGGAGAGCGAGCTGTTCGGTCACGAAAAGGGCGCCTTCACCGACGCCTCGGCCCGCAAACCCGGAATCTTCGAGACCGCCGACAAGGGTACCCTCTTTCTCGACGAAATCGGTGAGATGGACCCTGCCATGCAGGCCAAGCTATTGCGGGTGCTGGAAACCCGGAGATTCAGGAGGGTCGGCGGCACGCGGGACATCGAGATCGACGTCAGGGTGGTGGCCGCCACCAACCGCAACCTGAAGGAGGCGATCCGCGAGGGGACCTTCCGCGAAGACCTTTTCTACCGCCTCAACGTCTTCCCGATCCACATCCCCCCCCTGCGCGAGCGCAGAGGCGACATACCGGCCCTCTCCAAGTTCTTCCTGGAAAGATACAGCCGGACCTTTTCCCGCAACTTCCAGGAGATATCGGCCGAGGCGCTGCGGCTGCTGGAGGCGTACCGCTGGCCCGGCAACATCCGGGAGATCAAGAACGTCATGGAGAAAATCTGCATCATGCACACCGGGCCGGCGCTCCTTCCCGAGCATCTGCCGGCGGAGATATCACAACCACTCCCACCACCCGGACAATCAGGCGAATTACCCGGAAACATCGGGACAATCGGCCTTGAACGGGCCATTGAAAAGTACGAAAGGGACATCATCGCCACTGCCCTGGCAAAAAATGACGGGAATGTCCTCAAGACCGCGCAGGTGCTTAAAATCCCCCGCGGAACCCTCCGTTACAAAATGGCCAAATACGACCTGTCTTGACTTCGTTGTTGCAAAGCATCGTTACAGCATTTTGATCGAGACCACTCTCTGGCGAATTTCCGCCATCTCCGTGTGGCGGTTTTCAGCCACCATCCCCGTCTCTGCTTACCCGACGACTCTCCCGTAAATCATTGTTTCTGTGTATTTTCAACAAGTTATGCGTGAATGTATACATTGGCACCACCGTTGCTAATAAAACAGCATCTCACTTTTCAGTATTCGATTTCATTGTTCCGCGAACATGCTTCGCAATGTCCTAAAAAATTCTAAAGGAGAACAAAATGAAGCTGAAAACACTGTTAGTCCTGGCCCTCGTCCTGGCGTTCGGTTCCACAGCCATGGCCACCCCGATCGTTATCAAGTTCAGCCACGTAGTCGCCCAGAACACCCCCAAAGGCCAGGCAGCCGACTATTTCAAGAAGCTGGCCGAGGAGCGCACCAAAGGGAGGGTCAAGGTCGAGGTCTACCCGAACAGCCAGCTATACAAGGACAAGGAAGAGATGGAGGCGCTGCAGCTCGGCGCGGTGCAGATGCTTGCCCCTTCCCTGGCCAAGTTCGCCCCGCTGGGAGTCAAGGAGTTCGAGGTTTTCGACCTCCCCTTCATCTTCGACGATTATGCGGAGCTGCACAAAGTCACCCAGGGACCGGTGGGCGCCAAGCTGCTGAAGAAGCTGGAATCGAAAGGGATTCTCGGGCTGTCCTACTGGGATAACGGCTTCAAGGTGATGAGCGCCAACAAGCCCCTCAAGACGCCGGACGACATGAAGGGGCAGAAGATGCGCATCCAGTCCTCCAAAGTGCTCGACGCCCAGATGCGTTCCGTTGGGGCAATGCCCCAGGTAATGGCATTCTCCGAGGTGTACCAGGCCCTGCAGACCGGCGTTGTCAACGGCACGGAAAATCCGCCTTCAAACCTCTACACCCAGAAGATGCACGAAGTGCAGAAGTACGTGACACTCTCCAACCACGGCTATCTCGGTTATGCAGTCATCGTCAACAAGAAGTTCTGGAACGGCCTCCCTGCCGACATACGCACGATTCTGGAAGGGTGCATGAAGGATGCAACCAGTTACGCCAACCTGGTGGCCAAGAAGGACAACGACGAAGCGCTGGCTGCCGTCAGGAAATCAGGGAAGTCCCAGATCATCACCTTGAGCCAGCAGGAACGTGCCGCATGGAAGAAGGCCATGGACAAGTCCCACAAGGAAAACGTGGGGCGGATCGGCGCAGACATCATCAATGAAGTGTACGCAGCAACCGGGTATAAGCCATAGCAGGCTGGAAGTTGACGCTGTAGACATTCCTTCGGCCGCTGCCACGACCGGCAGCGGCCTTTTTAACGACCTGTGCAGGAGTAGCCAATGAACAAATACCTTGACCATCTTGAGGAAATCATCATCACGTTCCTCATCGGTGCCGCGACGATCATCATCTTTGTCGCCGTCGCCCACCGCTATCTGTCGGGCCTGCCCATTCCCGGGATGCAAGACCGGCTCCTCAGCATCAACATGAGCTGGGCGCAAGAGCTCTGCATCTACATGTTCGTCTGGATGGCCAAGTTCGGCGCCGCCTACGGTGTGCGCACCGGGATACATGTGGGGGTCGACGTGCTGGTGAATCGTCTCCCGGATACCTGGCGCAAGAAGTGCGTCATGCTTGCCATCACCGGCGGCGCCCTCTTTACCGGGATCATTGGGACCCTGGGGGTCAAATTCGTCTGGGAAAACGGCCTGCATTATGCCGCGTTCAGCAAGCTGGGCATGAACGTTACCGACCTGATCGAAGGGCCGATCACTCCTGACCTTGAGTGGCCCACCTGGATCATCTATTCGGCTGTGCCCCTCGGGTCGTTCCTCATGTCTTTCCGCTTTGTGCAGACCGGCTGGGTCTTTTTCCGGACCGGTGAGCTTCCGCGCCACGATCACACCCATGTGGAGGGGGTCGAGGAAGAGAAAGTCGTGGATGACACCGAGGCACTGGAAGAGTTTGAGACCCATAAATTCGAAAAACCGGCAATGGATGGAGGTGCGAAATGAGTACGGCTGTAGCAGAATGGGAACCCTTCAGCAAGAAAAAGGCGGCGACCTGGATAGTTGGGATTGCCGTAGCGCTGGGCGCCATAGCCATGCTCGGCAGCACCGGGGTCGTGTTCGCACTGCTGCTGGCGCTCATGCTGACCGGCATGCCAATCTCCATCGCCCTTGGCCTGACGGTTCTCAGCTTTTTGTTTTTCTTTTCGGATGTTCCGACCGAAGCGGTCGCCATGAAACTCTTTACCGGTATCGAAAAGTTCGAGATCATGGCCATCCCGTTCTTTATCCTCGCCGGCAACTTCCTTACCCACGGAGGCGTGGCCCGGCGAATGATAAACTTTGCCACTTCCATGGTGGGTCATTGGCACGGCGGTCTGGCCTTGGCCGGCGTCATGGCTTGCGCCCTGTTTGCCGCGGTTTCCGGCTCAAGCCCAGCCACTGTCGTGGCCATCGGGTCCATCATGATGCCGGCCATGGTGAAAGCGGGCTTCCCAAAAAGGTTCGGGGCCGGGGTCATCACCACATCCGGTTCGCTGGGCATTCTCATTCCGCCATCGATTCCGATGGTAATTTACTGCGTTGCCACCAACTCTTCTGTCGGCGGCCTGTTCATGGGGGGGGTCATTCCCGGTCTCATGCTGGCCACTACTTTGGGAGCCGTGGCTTGGTGGATCGCCAGGAAGAACAACTATCCGCGGGCACGCAAGGCTACCTGGGGCGAGCGCCTGGTTGCCTTCAAAAACAGCGTCTGGGGACTGCTGCTGATCGTCATCGTGCTGGGGGGGATCTACAGCGGCATGTTCACCCCGACGGAAGCGGCAGCCATGAGCGCGGTGTACGCCTTTGTCATCGCAGTGTTCGTCTACCGCGACGTTCCCATGAAGAAGATCCCCAAGGTGCTGCTCGACTCCGCCAGCATGTCGGCGATGCTCCTCTACATCATCACCAACGCGGTGCTCTTCTCCTTCCTGATGACCCACGAGAACATCCCCCAGATCATGGCCGACTGGATCCTGGGGCATAACCTGGGCGTGGTCTCCTTCCTGCTGGTCACCAACGTGCTCCTTCTTTTGGCTGGAAACGTGATGGAGCCCTCCTCCATCATCCTGATACTCGCCCCGATCCTGTTCCCTGTGGCGATGAAGCTCGGGATCGACCCGATCCACTTCGGCGTGCTGATCACCGTCAACATGGAAGTCGGCATGTGCCACCCCCCGGTTGGGCTTAATCTCTACGTCTCCAGCGGCATCACGAAGATGGGAATCTCGGAGCTTACCCTGGCGGTCATGCCATGGCTAATCTCGATGTTGATCTTCATGCTTCTGGTCACCTATGTGCCGGCAATCTCGCTCTGGCTACCCAGGCTGCTTGGTTACTGATCGAATCCGGGGCGGACGATGATCCGCCCCGGTCGCTGAAAATACTTTCACCGGGTGCGTGATTATTTTTGCAAACGCAATGAAAGGGAGAAACATGACTTGGATCGATGCAAGGGAAAAGCTGCCGAAGGAATCCGAGCGGGTGCTGCTGTTCACCCCCTACCGGGTCTTGGGCGATGACTATGCCTGCGTGGGGAACAGGGAAAGCATTACCACCTGCATCGCCAGAATCGACCGGAAAAAGGTCCGCGTTTTCACCCACTGGATGCCGCTTCCTCCGAAACCATAGATCCCAAAGAGTCGAGACGTAGCATGCTACGTCTCTACCCCTTCCCATCACGCGGCCTTCGGTTTTCCTATGCCGCATGACGCCAGTTCCTGTTCGAGGATATCCGGGGATATCCCCAAAGCCTTGCACACCGAATCCCGGTCCGCATGATAACGCTCCATTGCCATCTGGATCAGGGCCTTCCTCAGCGACAGGGAGAGTTTCCCCAGAACGTTTTTGCGACTGTTTCCCGCAAGCTTGCTAAAAAGAGGCTCCAGATTCTCCCGGAACAGCCTTGAGCTCTCGTCCATCCTCTTCCGCTCGCTATCCTCAAGCTTTTTCATCCTAATGACGTTGTCTATGACATCATCCATGTTCTCGCGCACAAAGTTCAGCGTCTCCCAGTGGTTATCCACCACGACGGTCTGGTTGGTGGTTACATCCCGCACCCCGCTCCGCCTCAGGATCGACACTTCCATCATCCGAAAATCGTATTCGCAGGCCTTGTCTGAGATGTCCCTGAATCGCCGTGCCATGGCCGTATCCTCCTGCCCCGGTATTTTTGATTCTTTAACCTCACCGTTACAACTTGGATACCAACTGGCCAATTTTCGCTCATGGCAATTTTAGCGTTTGATTTCAGCTGGTTGCAGCAATTTACCATCACTGCGCCATTCCCCTTTGTTGATAAAAGTTTGCGCAGCGCTTTATCCGAAAATCCGCTACTCAACGTCAACTGGCGCTTTGCAACCAATACACACAATATGAACAGAATTCCATTTTGAACACCGCCGGCAACCCTTCTCTTGATTTCCTGCTCAATTAATCCTATATTTGACCCAAAATTCTCATGCCCTCAGGTGATTCGATGACCAGTAAATTCATTTTCGCCCTCATCTCCATTACCTTGTCCAGTATCGCCCATGCCGCGGTAAACCCTCCGAACATATCACCGGAGGATCTTTCCATACAGTCGCACATCCAGGAGGAAATCCCCCCCCATCCGACCAATCATCCCCCCATCTCCCCCCAATGCTCCGGAAACAGCGCCGTGGAATTGACTCCCAAGAACATCCTGGAGCTCTGGGAGGAGCTGAACCTGACCTCTGATCAGCTGGGAAAGATCAAGGGGATATACGACAGGGTCAACCTGGAGACGAAAAAGTTGGATGACGCCGTAAACGAGAAGGAAAAAAGCCTGAACAGCATGCTGCCGGGCAAGCCACAGGACGAAAAAAAGCTGAAGGGACTCGTCATGGAAATCGCTACCCTAAACGGCGAGCTCCGTTTCAAGCGGATAAAGGCCAACCTGGAAACTGCCGCTCTCTTGACCCCCGCGCAGTTGGAATGGTTCATGGGGCTTAGACTGGAACAGAGGATCCCCCACCCGCATGTCCCGCACCACTAGCGAATTTCACTGACATTCAGCCACTGGGCGGCCTCAGGCCGCCTTTTCGTTTTGCACACGCAAAGGATAGCATTATGCCTGAAAAGCCGTTTCTAATAGACTCCCACGCCCATATCTACGCCAAGGAATTTGCCGCGGATTTCGACGCCATGCTGGCCAGGTCGTCCGATGCCGGCCTCTCCCACATCATCGTGGTCGGGGCGGATATGGAATCGAGCATCGCCGCCGTCGAACTGGCGGAGAGATATGAGCATATCTACTGCAGCGTCGGTATTCATCCGCACGATGCCGACAAGGTTACGGAAAAATGCTATGAGCGCCTCCGGGAGTTGGCCACAGGAAATCCCAAGGTGGTTGCCATCGGAGAGATCGGCCTCGACTTCTATCGCGACCGGTCGCCACGGGAGGACCAGGAGAAGGTCTTCCGCCGCTTCATCCGCCTGGCGCGGCAACTGGCTCTCCCGGTGATCGTCCACGATCGCGACGCCCACGAGCGGGTCATGTCCATCCTGCGCGAGGAGAGCGCCTCCGAGATTGGTGGCGTGCTCCACTGTTTTTCCGGTGATCTTGCCATGGCCCGGGAATGCATCGACATGGGGTTCTATGTCTCCATACCGGGGACCGTCACCTATCCCGGCAATGAAGCGCTCCGGGAAGTGGTACGCGGGGTCAAGACGGAAAACATGCTGATCGAGACCGACTGCCCCTATCTCTCCCCCGTCCCCCACCGGGGAAAGCGGAACGAGCCGGCTTATGTGCGGTTGACGGCGGAAAAGATCGCCGAGTTGAAGGGATTGACCGTGGATGACGTGGGGAGGATCACCTCGCTCAACACGAAGCGCCTCTTCGGCATCGACGGCGCGGACGAGCAGGCGCGGATCGCCTACCGCATCCGCAACTCCCTCTATCTGAACATCACCAACCGCTGCTCCAACCGCTGCTCCTTCTGCGCCAAGTTCGAGGAGTTCACGGTCAAAGGGCACTACCTGAAACTGGACCACGAGCCTTCATTTGCGGAGGTGATGGCGGCAATCGGCGACCCGGCCGGCTTCGACGAGGTAGTCTTCTGCGGATACGGCGAGCCGCTTCTGAGGCTCGACCTGATCAAAGAGGTGGCTTCCGAGCTGAAAACGAAGGGGGTAAAGGTGAGGATCAACACCGACGGCCAGGCGAACCTGGTCTACGGGCGGGACATCCTGCCGGAGCTTCAGGGTCTGGTGGATACAATCTCGGTAAGCCTCAACGCGGCCGATCCGGAGACCTACGCGAGGCTCTGCAACACGCCGTTCGGTGACGCGGGGTTCCAGGGGGTGTGCGAGTTTCTGAAGGAAGCGCCGCAGTATATCCCGAACGTGGTGGCAACGGCCGTGACCGTGCCGGGGCTCGACGTGGACGAAGTACGCTGCCTCGCCGAGTCCCTCGGGGTAGCGTTCCGCAAGCGGGATTACGCGGAAGTCGGGTAACTATTTCCTCCCGGTCACCAGGTTCACCGGGTAGGCGACCGTTTCCCGCTTCATGATTGTTGCGGCAACACGGCTGCGGACCGCTGTAAAACCGGCTGCCCTGAACATCTCTTCCAGCCCTTGCCGCTCGAAACCGAAATGCTCCACCCCTGCCATATCGTCATGGAAGGAGCCGTCCTCCTTGTCGAGGTCGGCGATGCAGAGATACCCGCCCGGCAGCAGCAGTGAATGGAGCTTCGCGATGAGCGCGCCCGTATCTCTTACATGGTGCAGCGTCATGCTGCTCACGATGGCGTGAAATCTCCGGTTCGCCACGTCACCCGTTTCCAGGTTGAGGCAGAGGGTGGAAACATTCCCCAAACCCGATTTACGGATTTTCCCATCAAGAACATCCAGCATTCCCGGCGAGGTGTCGGCGCCGGTGATGCTCCGCACATGAGGTTGCAGCCGAAGCGTGAGAAGCCCGGTGCCGCAGCCATAGTCGAGCACGTCCATATCCGCGCCCAGGACACCCTCCCCCAGGATCGCGGCGGCAATTTCATCGGCCAGCTTCACCCGCCGCGGCTCCTCGTCCCAGCCGGATGCCGCCGCATCGAACCTGCGCTGGACTTCGGTTTCCTCGGTGACATTCTTTCCTTTTCCGGTCATTTTTCTTCTCCTTGAGAGTAAACTTCTTTAGAAGGTTATGTCCCGTAGGGACTAAAGATGGTAGCCCGGCGTTTCAACGCCGGGAACAAGACGGGGCATCTCATCCCGTCACGTACGTGACGGTTGGAGCGGGACATCTCATCCCGTCACGTACGTGACGGTTGAATGACGGGCATTCCAGTTCCGGGGGATAAATCCCCCGGCTACCTTCAGCCGTCCCTACGGGACGAAAGCATTCTCAGCCGTCCCTACGGGACGAAAGCATTCTCAGCCGTCCCTACGGGACGAAAGCATTCTCAGCCGTCCCTACGGGACGAAAGCATTCCTATGCGAATATGGTAAATCTGAGATCGTGACAGGTTATTCATATATCACGTTATTCACACAAATAAAACCTCTCTCAAGATCAGCGATACGGCAAATGTGTACTCAACTGTATCATTATATTACTCATTTGAAGACAACAGTATTCCGTATACATTCCCCTCAAGCCCGCTCAAGAATGTATACACCCCTCTATTCCCTTACAATCCGGCAGGTTATTCCCTGGCGACAACAACTCGTAAAAATCTGGCACACATATTGTAGACAATGTATCGCCACAAAACGCCGGCAGCCGCCGGTGCCGCAAGACCCGCGTTCAACCCCAGGAGGTCCAAGGTGCTTTATAAATCGGTAACCGAATCGTTCCACGAATTCATCGTCGACCGCAACGATGCCAAGTGCATCCGCTGCAAGGTCTGTATCCGGCAGTGTTCCTACGAAACCCACTCCTACGTGGCGGAGACCGACTCACTGACAGAGGACCACACCCTCTGCATCGGGTGCCGCCGCTGTTCCGCCCTCTGCCCGACCGGCGCCATCACCATCCGGACCAACGAAGAGGTCTTCAAGAAGAACGAATCGTGGTCCAATTCCCATATCCGCAACCTCTACGCCCAGGCCGATACCGGCGGCATCCTCCTTGCCGCCATGGGGAACCCGGCAAAGTATCCCATCTTCTGGGACCACCTGCTGCTGGACGCCTCCCAGGTGACCAACCCCTCCATCGACCCGCTGCGTGAGCCGATGGAACTGCGCACCTACCTCGGCAAGAAACCGGACTCTATAGAGATTGTCACAGACAAGAAGACCGGCAAGCCGACCCTGAAGACGCAACTTACTCCCCAGCTCAAGCTGGAGTATCCGTTTATCTTTTCCGCCATGAGCTACGGCGCGCTGAACCTCAATGCCCACAAGGCCATGGCCGCTGCGGCAGAGGAGCTGGGAACCCTGTACAACACCGGTGAGGGGGGGCTCCACAAGGACCTCTACAAGTACGGCAAGAACGTCATCGTTCAGGTGGCATCCGGACGTTTCGGCGTGAACGAGGCGTACCTGAATGCCGGCGTGGGGATCGAGATCAAGGTCGGCCAGGGTGCCAAGCCGGGCATCGGCGGCCACCTCCCCGGCTTCAAGGTTACGCCCGAGATCTCCGAGACCAGGATGATCCCCATCGGATCGGACGCCATATCTCCGGCGCCGCACCATGACATTTACTCCATCGAGGACCTGCGCCAGCTGATCTTCGCCCTCAAGGAAGCGACCAACTACACCAAGCCGGTGTCCGTCAAGATCGCCGCCGTGCACCATGTGGCCGCCATTGCCTCCGGCATCGCAAGAGCAGGCGCCGACATCATCACCATCGACGGTTTCCGGGGGGGGACCGGCGCAGCGCCGCAGGTCATCCGCGACAACGTCGGCATCCCGATGGAGCTCGCCCTTGCGGCAGTTGACGCTCGCCTGCGCGACGAGGGAATCCGCAACCAGGTTTCCATCGTGGTCGGCGGCGGTGTCCGCAGCTCCGGCGATGCCATCAAGGCGATCGCTCTCGGCGCGGATGCCATCAACCTCGGGACATCCACCCTCCTCACCCTCGGCTGCACCCTCTGCCAGCGCTGCTACACCGGCAAGTGCCCGTGGGGGATCACCACCAACAATCCATACCTGGCCAAGCGCCTCAATCCGGAGCTCGGCGCCGAGCGTCTCGTAAACCTGATTCATGCATGGGGGCACGAGATGAAGGAAATTCTCGGCGGCATGGGGCTCAATGCACTGGAATCGCTCCGCGGCAACCGCTACAAGCTCCGCGCTTTGGGGCTCAGCGAGAACGAAATGAACCTTCTCGGCGTAATGCCGGCGGGAGAATAAGACATGAAACGGATATATACTCTAGAAGACGCCTGTATCGGCTGCCACCTCTGCGAAGTGGCCTGCATCACCGAACATTCCCAGAGCAAGGACCCTGTGAGGGCTTACCTCCACGAGCCGGCCCGCCCCATCTCCCGCTGTACCGTGGAAGAGTGGAACGGCGGGGTCCTTTCCTTCTCCACCACCTGCCGCCACTGCGACGAGCCTGCCTGCCTCCAGGCCTGCATCTCCGGCGCAATCCAGAAGGATGACCGGGGCGTGGTCCGGATGGATGTGGAACAGTGCGTAGGTTGCTGGTCATGCGTGATGGCCTGCCCGTACGGCGCGGTCCAGCGGAACCTGGCGAGGAAAAAAGCCAACAAGTGCGACCTCTGCCCGGACCGCGAGACACCGGCCTGCGTCTCCGCCTGTCCCAACAGAGCCCTTGTGTTCAAGGAGGGGAGCCAGAAATGAACTACATAATCATCGGAAATTCGGTGGCAGCCGTCGGCGCCATCAGGGGAATCAGAAAGCACGACCAGAAGGGAAACATCACCGTCATCTCCCGCGAGGGACATGTCGCCTATGGTCGTCCCCTCATCTCCTACCTCCTCGGGGGACTCGTCACCGAAAAGCGGATGCCCTACCTCCCGGAGGATTTCTACGAGAAGAACGGCGTCAACCTTCTGCTCAATGCCGAGCTTGTGGGGGTCGATTCCGCCAGGAAGTCGCTCAGCCTCGCGACCGGCGAGACCATCAAGTATGACCGCCTCCTGATCGCCACCGGCGGCGACCCGTTCGTTCCCCCCATCGAGGGGCTTGCCGGTAAGGAGAAGGTCTTCACCTTCACCACCTGGGACGACGCGGCCAAGCTGAAGGGGATCGCAAGCGACATCGACCGCGTGGTAATCATCGGCGGCGGGCTCATCGGACTCAAAGCGGCCGAGGGGCTCCATCTCCTCGACAAGAAGATCACCATCATCGAACTGGCGGACCGGATCCTTTCGGCGGCCTTCGACAGGCCGGCCGGCAAGATCGTGGCCAAGAAGATGAAGGCGAACGGCATTGACGTCCTCACCGAGGAGACAGTGGTCAGGATCGAGGGGGAAGGCGCGGAGATAACCGGCGTTACCCTGAAGTCGGGCGATTTCATCCCGTGCGATACGGTCATCGTCGCCATCGGTGTCCGGCCTGCTTGCGGCTTCCTCAAGGGGAGCAAGGTCACCGTTAACCGCGGCATTGTCGTGGACGACACCATGGAAACCTCCGTGAAGGGTGTTTATGCCGCCGGCGACGTGGCCGAGGCCAAGGACTTCTTCACCGGGCAGAAAAACCCGCTCCCCATCTGGCCCGATGCCTACATCCAGGGTGACATTGCCGGGGCGGCCATGGCAGGCGCTGCCACCAGCTACACCGGCGGGCTCGCCATGAACTCCATCGAGCTCTTCAAGGTGCCGACCATCTCCATGGGGATCACCAACCCCCTGGAGCCCAAGGAATACGAGATCCTTACCTACATCGACCGGGAAAACTACCAGTACCGGAAGATTGTGCTCCAGGGGAACCTGCTCGCCGGCGCCGTCCTGCTAGGGAACGTGGAGCGCGCCGGGATCTACGCCGGCCTTGTCCGCGAAAAAGTGGACGTGACACCGTTCAAGGACCAACTCCTGAATCCCGACTTCGGTTTTGTCCACCTCCCCAGGGAGATTCGCGAAGCTCTCTTCGCCCCGCAGGGGAAGGCGGCCTAAAAGCACAAGGTTTTATCCCATCAGAGGTAATCATAAATGAACAAACTGAAACCGACCCACAGATTCCAGAAAGACATCTCCAACTGCGGCCTTACCGGCTTCATCTCCAAGTCGGGCAAGCTGGTCGGCGGTGAGGTGATCATCAAGTCGATCGCGCTCATGCATGACCGCGGCAACGGCCTCGGCGGGGGATTCGCGGCATACGGCATCTATCCGGAGTACAAGGATTTCTATGCCTTCCACATGATGTATGAAAACGACATGGCCCTCCAGCTGACCGAGGAATACCTGGACAGCAACTTCCATATCGAGCAGCAGGAAGACATCCCGACCCGCCGCACCAAGGCCATCGCCACCCCCCCCGTCTTCAAGCGCTATTTCATAAAGCCGCTGCAGACGGACAAATACAAGGAAGCCATCCAGTTCCAGAACATGACGGATGACGATGTGGTCGTCGGCCATGTCATGCGGATCAACAACGAGATCGAGGGGGCCTTCGTCGTCTCCTCCGGCAAGAACATGGGGGCTTTCAAGGGTGTCGGCTATCCCGAGGAGATTGCGGACTTCTTCCGCCTCGAAGAGTACACGGGGTATATCTGGACCGCCCACAACCGTTTCCCGACAAACACCCCCGGCTGGTGGGGGGGCGCGCACCCCTTTACGCTCCTGGACTGGTCCATTGTCCACAACGGCGAGATTTCGTCCTACGGCATCAACAAGCGCTACCTGGAGATGTACGGCTATCTCTGCACCATGCTGACCGATACCGAGGTCGTGGCCTACATGCTCGACCTCCTCATCCGCAAGCACGGCCTGCCCCCCCACCTGGCCAGCCTGGCCCTGGCCTCCCCTTTCTGGGACATGATCGACTCCCTCCCGGAGGACGAGCGCCAGCTCCTGACCGCCATCCGCCAGGTTTACGGCAGTGCCCTGCTGAACGGGCCGTTCGCCATCCTCTTCGCCAGCAACAAGGGACTCATCGGCCTCAATGACCGGGTGAAGCTCCGCCCGCTGGTCTGCGCCAGCAAGGACGACTTCGTCTACATGGCATCCGAAGAGGCGGCCATCCGCGAAATCTGCCCCGCCCCCGACAAAGTCTGGGCGCCGCGCGGTGGCCAGCCGGTCATCGTGGAGATGGACAAGGGTGTGGCTTAAAATCAGTGAATAGTGAATGGTGAATTGTGAATGGATACGAGGTGTTAACATGAGAATAGATGCTAAAGGCGTGTACTACCGCGACCTTAACAAGAAAATCCGTGAAGTTGTGGCAGCCGGGGCCGACAAGATCGAGCTCGACAATGTGAATGGCCAGTACTTCATCGGCGACGGGATCAACAAGCCGGTCACCATCACCATCAACGGCGTGCCGGGCAATGACCTGGGCGCGTTCATGAACGGCGCCACCATCATCGTCAAGGACAACGGCCAGGACAACATCGGCAACACCATGAATGCCGGCAAGGTGGTCGTCCACGGGCACGCGGGCGACGTTCTCGGCTACGGCATGCGCGGCGGCCGCCTCCACATCAGGAAGGACGTGGGCTACCGGGTCGGCATCCACATGAAGTCGTACCTGGAAAACAAGCCGGTCCTGATTGCCGGCGGCAAGGCTGGCGACTTCTTCGGCGAATATATGGCAGGCGGCGTGCTGATCCTTCTCGGCATGTACTCGGACGACACAGAGAAACCGAAGCACGGCTTTCTCCTCGGCACCGGCATGCACGGTGGCGTGATCTACGTCCGCGGCGGAGTCGACGAAAAGAAGCTCTCCAACGAGGTCGGGGTCTTTTCCCCCACAAATGAGGATGAGGCGGAACTGAAGGGATATCTGACGGAATACTGCAAGGACTTCAAGCTCGACATCAAGGAAGTCATGAAGGAAAAGTTCGTAAAGATCGTCCCGAAGAGCAGCTGCCCCTATGGCGACATGTATACCCCGATGCCGCGCTAGGAAGAACAGATTTCAGACTGATAGAAAAGGAAGGCCGATGGATGGCCTTCCTTTTTTTATTTCCGGCAGCGGCACCCCAGCTCCACCGTTGCGATGACTTCTGTTTTGTGATACTAGATATCCATGGGCAAGCAAGAGATCATCGACATAATCAGGCACAGCAAGTCTGAAATGGAAACCCGTTACGGCGTCATGCGGGTGGGATTGTTCGGATCCTGCGTCCGTGAGCAACAGCGGAGAAAGAGCGATATCGACATCCTTGTCTCTTTTGATCGTGAGATCGACCTGTTCGAGTTCATCGGCTTGCGCGAGTTCCTGGAGGCACGACTCCATAACAAGGTCGATCTCGTCATGGAAAAAGCCCTCAAGCCCGCCATCGGCAAGCGTATTCTCTCCGAGGTTGAATATGTATAAGGGGCGGGAGATAGCCGATTATCTCGATGATATCCGCAATGCTATTGCCGAGGTGGAGGAGTTTACCCGCGGTATGACCTTTGAGGCATTTGCAAAGGATAAAAAGACAGTCAACGCTGTCATCAGAAGTCTCGAAGTGCTCGGAGAGGCTACGAAAGGCGTTCCTGAAGCCTTCCGCAGTAAACACCCCAATATCCCATGGAGCAAAATGGCCGGCATGCGCGATGTACTAATCCACGACTATATGGGAGTCGACCTCAAAACAGTCTGGAAAGTCGCGATGGAAAGGTTGCCGGAACTTAAGGCCTTCCTTGAAGAGTTGGGCTGACAGGGTTTGTACCGCTAAATTCCCCTCTCCTTTGCTGGAATTACTGTTGTTCATACGCTCGCTTCAAACCTTCCACATCGAGCTTCTTCATCTGCAGCATTGCCTTCATGACCCTTTCCGATTTCTTTGCATCCTTGTCTTGCAGCATCTCTCCCAAAATAGTCGGAACGATTTGCCAGGACATCCCGTATCTGTCTTTCAGCCAGCCGCATTCCACTATTTCGCCCCCCTCGGAGAGCCTTTCCCACAACCTGTCCACTTCTTCCTGCGTCTCGCAGTTTACGACAAATGATATGGCCGGCGAGAACGTGAACACCGGGCCGCCGTTCAGCGCCACGAATTCCTGTCCTTCGATCTGGAATTCAATGGTCATCACAGTTCCCTTTGGCCTGCCGGCGGCCTCTGAGCTTGCTTCGCCATAGCGGGCGATGTTCCCGATCCTTGAATTCTTGAAAATAGAGACATAAAAATTCACAGCTTCTTCGGCCTGCTTATCGAACCACAAGAATGGAGTAATCTTTTGCATACAGGTTCCTTTCATCCCACCGGTCTTTTGCCGACACACTTCCAATCAAGTGTACTTTCGTTACGCCGCAATTCAATGACAAGGCTGCCAATTCTCCCTCTACCCTATCGGCTGCCCCATTCACCATTCACCATTCACCATTCACCATTCACCATTCACCATTCATTCACCAGTCACCATTCACCATTCACCATTCACCATTCACCATTCACCATTCACCATTCACCATTCACCATTCACCATTCACCATTCACCATTCACCATTCACCATTCACCATTCACCATTCACCATTCACCGCCTTTACCCCCTTGACAGCCCCCCTTCCCCACCCTATACTGAGCCCGTTTTCATCAAGCTCAGCTTACGCCGAAGCTGCCAGATGATGCCAGCGGCTTTACTTGACATAGAATCAAAGGCGATTCCGCAAATCGGGGCGATTTTTGCACTTATTGATGTTAATCCATACAAAACAAGTGCAAATCAAGCTGTGCGAGAAAATGACGAGAATGAGAGAAAGAGATGGGAGGAAGTATGAGCAAATGCACGCCTCGACAGATAATCAGTGAGGTGCCTGATGTCCAGACCGTCATACTGCCACATAACTGGTTCGATCATTTAAATCCGAATCGTTCAGTTTTCGATTCCCTCTATGAGTGGATGCTCAAAGAAGGTGGCGTCTCCTCCTATATGGAAGAAACTCTACACAACAGGACGTATGTCGGCGAAAAACTTTACAATAAACTACGCACTGTGGAGAAAAAGCACCTCAACAAAAAATTCAAAATCAAAGACGACGAGCTGGCCAGAGCTGTATCTTGGTCTGATATCAACTCAGGCCCCATAACAGAGATTGGGGGCTGTAAAATAAGTGGTGACGTCATTTTAGTAATCCCAGAATCAAGTAGAGAAGCTCTCAACGAGTTTGCCTTAAAAATTCATAGAAATGAACGTCAAGCGGCAATTGACAAAGCAAAAGCTAACGCTGCAGGAGCGAATTTCTATCAATGGCCGCTTTCGCAGATCGATCGGCCTGATCGGGTAGGTGACATTGCTAGAAATGCAGCAGACGATGACGAATTCCCACGAAAAAGCAATCAATATGAGGAGATAAAATGCTATTACGGGTCATATGAGGCGGCAATTGAAAGCTTAAAAGAGGGATGGTTGGAATATCTTCGGCAATACCCTGAACGCTTAAAGCCCTATGCGTGGTGTAACGAGTGTGACAAGAAGATAACAGTTGAAGAAGCCTTACTCGCGTGGAGCTTGGATACCGGGGAGTTATTTGTTCTTGATGCGGACTGCCTCAATAAATATAAAAGATTTGATAATTTCGAATCACGCCCTTTGTCAGGCATCGCTCGCATTGATTTGGAACAACTTATTGAGAAATACGATTTTTGTGAATTAGACACTGAGAGACTGGAAGAGACACTGAAAATATGGGGAATTTTGCCTATTGCCAGTGACAATGGTTATGTTTACTTTATTCGATCAGAGAAAACACATGCAATAAAGATTGGATACACGGCAGGGAAAATTGAAGATCGGCTAAGCGCTTTACAAACAGCTCATCCATATAAACTTGAGGTATTAGTAACCGCCCGCGGAAACAGGGCATATGAAAAAGCGCTTCACGCGCGGTTTGCTAAGCTTCGGCTAGAAGGCGAATGGTTCGAACCGCATCCGGACCTGGTTGCTTTTATCTCAGTCCTGCCAAACCGATAGAGAAATATTCTGTAGGAGTCCAACAGAAGGGTCAGTCCAACAGAAGGGCTTGACTTTCGGACATTTGGAGTCCAACAGAACCTACAGATTTCAAAGAAATTGCCGAAGGGTTAGAAATTTGAAATCTGCAGGCTGCTGTAACCTGTATGTTAAAGCGAAGAAAGCCGCGCCACACAGTCCATACGTCCGTGCAGAATACGAACAATTTCTAGCGTATCGCCGGCTTGACGATAGAAGATCACATGACTGCCGGCGTTGAATTTGCGGTAATCGATCCGAATATCGCTGCAATCCTTACCTGTAAGGGGGTTGGCTGCCAGTTGCTGAAAGGACGCATCCAGCATCGTCAGATATAGGTTGCGCTGTTCGCGTCCCCAATGTTCCAGAGTATAACGGCCAATATCTTTTAAATCGGCAATGGCCTTGTTGGTAAGGGCAAAGGTTGGCATCAGTTGAAACTTTCACCGTCAATCTCCTCGATCAAGCCCTTAAGAGAATAATTGGCTGTGCCGCTTTCTTCACCCTCTATAAGAGCACGACGCAACAAGGAAAGTTTGGTTTCCCGTTCTTCCAGAAGTCGTAACCCGGCCCGTATCGCCTCGCTTGCTGAACCAAAACGACCTTGAGCAACTTGCTGGGAAATGAATTTTTCATAGTGTGGGCCTAGCGTGACACTGGTATTTTTTTGCATGAGATAACCTCCATCAATACAAAGATTGGTATTAGATTATAATATTTATTGGTATAGGTCAAGCCGGAAAGCCTTCAAAAAGCTGGTGCAGATCTGAGAATGTAGATCGGAGTACACCACCCAGCGCCAAGACGACCTCAAGAAACACCCGGTCAGCCTTATGTTCAGCCGCTAAAATCATGAGAAAATGAATCTGCACGCTTTGAGGAATGTCAAATGAGTTCTGCTTCTCTACAACTAAATCAACTTGGTTGGGATGAATGGTTTGATACAAAGGCAAAAGAAACTGGCTTGACAGAACACCGTCTTGCACGTGTTGCTGCTGTGGATCGTGAGCAACTTCTTGTAAGAGATGAGTCTGGTGAATTTCGCGTAAAACTTGCCGGGCGTTTTCTATATGTGACCGATCAGCCAATTGATTTTCCTTGTGTTGGAGACTGGGTATGCATTCAATACAACAGCTCTGACATGTTTGGAATAATCCATGACGTCATCCCGAGAAAGTCGTTTCTTCGTCGTAAGGCAGCAGGAGATAACATTGAATTCCAGATGATTGCTTCGAATATTGACGTGGCCTTAATAGTCCAGTCCTGTCATTTCGACTTCAATGTTAACAGGCTTGAGCGTTACTTGGTAATGGTCAGAAATGGACATGTACATCCTGTCATTTTACTTACAAAAACTGATCTGGTCAGTCCTGAAGCTCTCCAACAGTTAATAGAAGAAATCAGAAGTGCTGGTATAAATGCGGAGGTACTCGCGCTTAGCAACATCACCGGCGAAGGTGTTGACAATGTGCGCGAAATTCTGCTATCCGGGAAAACCTACTGTCTTTTAGGTTCATCAGGGGTTGGCAAGAGTACATTGATCAACCAGTTGATTGGCCGTCACATACAAGAGACCAAAGTGGTGAGTGATACAGGAGAGGGACGACATACGACGGTGCGTCGCGAACTCATAATATTGAATAATGGCGCAATGCTGATAGATAACCCGGGAATGCGTGAATTTGGCATTTTGGAAGCCGAGGAAGGAATGGGCAACAGCTTTGCTGATATCTATGAGCTAGCATCGAAATGCAAATATAGTGATTGCTCTCACACCAATGAACCAGGTTGTGCTGTTTTGAGTGCAGTTGAGGAAGGGAGTCTCCAACGGGCACACTATCAGAACTTTATCAAACTCAGGAGTGAATCAGAGTTTCATGATCTGTCGTATCTGGAAAAGCGAAAAAAGGATAAGGCATTTGGACGCTTCATTAAGTCAGCCAAGAAAGATATGGGAATCACGCGTAAATAATAAGCCGAGCTTCAGATCTAACGCTGCATCAGCAGCATGTCCGGCCCGTCCAGCTCATAGTTGGCGGAAAAGCCGGCTTTACCCCTGAGGAATCCCGCCAGCCGCGACTCCCCTCCTCCCACGAAGAAATCCCACATGCTGACCTTTTTCTTCGTAGGTTTTATGATCCTCGGCTCACCCTTGATTCCGGCAATGCGGGCCGCCTCTGCAATGGCGTCCTGCTCGTTCCCGAGCACATCCACCAGCTTGTACTGGAGAGCCTGCTCGCCTGTGAATATCCTTCCGTCCGCCACCTTCACGACCTCCTCCATCGGAAGCTTTCTACCCTCGGCAACGGCCTTGAGGAACTGGGAATGGATGCTGTCGATCACCCCCTGGAGGATGACGCGGTCGGATTCGGTCATGGGGCGGGTCGACGATCCGATGTCCTTGTGCTCGCCGCTCTTTACGTTCAAGGACTTCAGGCCGATCTTCCCCAATAGCCCTTCGATATTGGAGAACTTGAGGATGACTCCGATACTGCCGGTGATGGTCCCCGGGTTTGCGTAGATCTTGGTTGCCGGGGCCGCAATGTAGTAACCTCCGGATGCGGCCACGCTACCGAAGGAGGCGATCACCTTCTTCTTTGCGGCAACCTTTTTCACTTCCTCGTAAATTTCCTGGGAAGGCCCGACCACCCCGCCGGGAGAATCGACCCGCAGCACGATCACCTTGACGCTCCGGTCGTCGCGAAGTTCCTTGAGCTGGCGGATGGTCTCCTCCGCGTCAACCAGGACCCCCTTCACTTCCAGAAGCCCTACCCCGCCACCGGGAACGAACTGCTTCTGGGTCCCCAGGATCATTCCGGCCAGGTAGACCGTCAGGGCAAAGAATACGACAATTGCGGCGAAAATTCCGAGAACCGTAAAAACGATGCGACTTTTATCCTTCATTCTGACACCCCGATCTGGCTGACATGCAATCGAAATTAATGCTTGACTGGCTGAAAAAAGCTTTGGTAAGGTGCGGGACATGAAAGTGGCGGTCTTTTCCGATACCCACGGCAATTATGCCCATGTGTGCACGGCATTGGATTCCCTGGGGGATGTTGGACACATCATCCACCTGGGGGACACCTTCGACGATGCCGAGATGATCGAGCAGATCGTTGGCGCGCCCCTCATCAAGGTGCCGGGCAACTGCGACAGCTGCGCATCCGCCCCGCTGGAACAGCTGCGCTCCATTGCCGGCAGGAATTTTTTTATTGCCCATGGGGACCGGTACAATGTCAAGGACGGCCTGGAGCGGCTGCGCATCAAGGCGGAAAGCGTCGGGGCCGACATCGTGCTTTTCGGCCACACTCACCGCCCGTTGGCCGAAACCATCGACGGCATCCTGTTCTTCAATCCCGGTTCGCTGTCAGATCGCTGCGAGGTCCGTAGCTACGGGCTCCTGCGCATTTCCGCCGATTCCATCCAGGCGGAAATCATCCATTTCGACAATCAGCAGCCACAGCCGCAGTTGTGACACACCCTCCTGTTGCCGTCTTCCGGAGCAACCGTCTCCGGAGCGAACGCCACCCGGCTTACCCCCCTCCTGATATCTTCCATCAGATCAAGATTCGGGCTTTTGCCGATGATATGCCCGATACAGAGGCTTGAAATCCCGTCTGACTGGGAAGCTATCCGGACAGCATTGAGAACGTCCGCATAGCTGTTGACATCGATGGTGACCGCATCGTTTTGCTCCCAGGAAAGAGTGATTCCCAGCTTTGCCAGTTCGTCAGCCAGCTCTATAAAAAAGAGGTCGAATGCCGTGCTGTTGGTATCGACCTTCCAGTCGGGCCGCAGATGATTCTGCCTGAAAAATGTGACCGTAATGCTTTTGCCTGCCATGCGCTCCCCCGTCCCGAGAAAATCCGGTATTAATGAAACCGGGAACGATTATGGCAAATATCCCGTTGTCCTGTCAAAAGGAAATGTGGACGATAACCAGCTTGCATCGGTCATTTGATGACCTTCGTGGCCACGCTCAGCACCTGGAAGGGAATGTTCACGCCGAGTACTTTCGCGGTCTTCATATTCACGACCAGGTCGACCTTCTTCGGGGTCGCGATGGAGAAGCTCGCGGGGTTTCTTCCCTTCAGGATATCCGCGGCATACTCTCCTGCCACGGCCCCCTGCTCTGCCTCGCTGATCTCCAGGGAGACCAATGCCCCCCTCTCCGCGGCATCGGGTATCTGGGATATCACGGGGACCTTGTGCGCGGCCGCTCTCTGGACGATCCGTTCTAACCCGCGGCTGACCACGGCACTTTCCGAAACATAGATGCAATCTACTCTCTCCAGAAGCGAAGCCAGGGCACTGTCAAGCTGCCGGGGCGAAGCGACGTTCGCATCCTGCACCGACAATCCCAACTGTGCGGCAGCCCTTTTCATCTCCTTCAACTGGGCGACCGACCCTGCTTCCTTGGAGCTGTAAAGCACGCCGACGTTCTTGATCTCCCTTATGTCCTGGACCGCCTTGATCAGGGTGATGATCGGCACCTTGGCACTTATGCCGCAGTAATTCCTGCCGGACGAGGTCATTGACCGGGAGATGCCGGTCTCGATCGGGTCGTAGACGTCGGAAAACACGACAGGAATGTTGCCCACTTCACGCAAAGCAGCCAGAGCAGCGGGAGCGCCGTAGGCAACGATCACGTCCGCGCCGAGTGCCTCCAGTTTACGGGCGCTGTTGGCCCAGGAGATCGGATCGGGATTGGGGGTCTGCACGATGACCTCAAGCCGGCCGTTATCATACCCATGCCTTGCCATGGCCTTCATGAAGTACTTGTGGGCCTCACAGTAACGGGGGAGGTCGGCAGTCATGATGATCCCCACGACCTTTTCGGCACAGTAGGCAGGAAAAGGCGACAGCAGCAGGAAGGCGCATAACGCCAGCCCTGCCGTCCTGAAGAACCTGTGGTTATGTGAACGTGTCCTGGTCACCATTTCCTTGTCAACATCACCGTAACGGTCTGAACCGTCCCATCGAAAAACTGCGAATTTTTTTCATTGTATCGCTTATAACCATATTCCAGCGAACAGTTGAAATCCCTTGTCAAGAAGTAGCCGGCCCGGGCCGATGCCGAGGTTTCGATGGTTCTGCTTTGGGATTGTTCGCGGATGTTGGCGATGTCCAGGCTCGGATTGGATTCGGGGGCAAACCGGGCAAACGAATGCACCTGCTGGAACAAGAGGGCGAGATCGAAGCGGTCGGTGCAGCGGTAGGAAAGGCCGACGGAGTAAAGCTGTGCCTGGGATGTGAAATCCGTCGTGGTTCTGGAAGTAGCGCCGCTGGTGAAGAGGACTTCCTGGTCAGCCTGCGAACGGAGAAATCCGTAAGTCCCGGTGAGCGTGATCTTATCTATCGGGCTTATCCACGCGGTTACGGAAGCGTTATTGACCTCCCGGTCGCGGGTCAAGGCGGGGCGTGACGATACCGTCGCCGGAGAAAACTCGTCGTTTCTCTCCTGCGTGATGCGGTAGTTCGCGGCTACTCCCCAACGGTTCTTGCTGGTATAGGTCAAGAGAAGTTGACCGTCGTGCCTGTCGGTATAGAAATTACCGTAGGCAGGGTTGCTGACGGTTGCGTATTCATAGCGAACCTTGCTGCGAAAGCCGTTTTTGAGCCTGCCCAACAGCGTCAGGGAGCCGCGATGAATGTCCGTGTGCTCGGGGAGGTCGGGCCAATATCCGGTATTATCGCGATGGACGAATTCCCCCCTGTATTCCCCTTTCAGGGTGAGCAGGCGGTGCGGCCTGAGAGAGAGGGTAACCCTTGCAATCTCCTTTTGGGAGTCGACCTGCGGCTTTGCGATGATTGCCGGGTACTGGCTGGAAACGACCGTCACATTGTCCGAGTCGATCTCCTGGTGGCGAAACCTGGCGGCCATGGAAAACCATGTGCGAGGCGTATAAACGATCTCGCCGGCAATGTTCTGCAGCCGGTTCTCAGGCCGGGTGTTCAAGGAAACGTCCTTGAGCTCGTTGATGCTCTCCCGCGTGGAATGGGTGTAGGAGAACGCGCCGACCAATCCGCCGGTCATCGAGGTGTGCAGCTTGATAGTATGGGACAAAAGCCGGCTGTCGGGATCAACGTTGTGCTCCTGGTTATCCCTGGGATTGTTGGCACGATTGGCGAAGTCGCGGATATTGAAGCTGTAACAGAGGTCGACATACCCGAGGTGCACGTCTAAGCCAGCGGTCCCTTCCAGGGTTTCGCGCTTCACCTCTCGGGAAATGCTCCTGATTGTATCAGTGCCGGCTACAGTGTCGATGAAGTCGTAGATGAGCTGCCTAGTGCCGTCCCTGGTCATCCGCCAGAAGCCGAAATTTAGATGTAACGGATATTCCCACGGCATGAGCCTGAGCTTCACCAGATCCTGCTCGGTCCGAAGGCTATATCGTTCGCCAGAACTGGTATCCTGCGGAACATAGTTGGTAAACCATGGGGCATAAAAGAATGGGGTGAAGAGCGTTTCGTGATCGAGATTGTGAAACAGCGCCTCGGTCCGGAGCTGCATCCGGTATCGGCCACGATAGTCAAAGAGCAGGTCCCCGAGGTAGTCGTTTTCGTTAAGATAAAAGCCGTCCAGGTTGACTTTCAGTTCGGGGCCGATGCTGCTGAAAAGTGCGCTGCCGGCGACGCCCGAGTGAAGATAGGTATACTCGGCCGCGCGGTTCCCGTTCCCGGTTACATGGAGAAAGCGATAACCGGGAGCGATCTGGATTTTGTTTTCCGCTGCCACAGGTTTACCGGCTTCGATTTCCTCTATCAGCGCCTCCTCATCCTGCACCTCATAGACTTCAGCAGTACCGACTTCCGCCTGAGGTGCGCCTGTCTCCGCATCTTCAGTTTCAACAGCGACCAAACCGTCCGCATCCCTTGCAAGTGCCGGCCCTGCCACGCAGAAACCCACGCAGCAAAACACTAGAATAAAGGCAAACGCCGGAACCATTCTCACGTTTCCACTCCTTGACATGACAAGCGCATGAACTACTGGCGAAATGTCCCTTTTCCCGACGAAGCCGGCGCCGGAACGTCCGAGCCATGAATCTGCGAATGACAATCCGTGCAACGATTTGCGTAAAGCTGCTTTACGCCGGGTGAATCGGTCAATGCAAATGCAACATGCCCCGTGTGGCACTGTAAGCAGAGAAAAGGCTGGGATACCTGCAGGAGATTATTGTTCACCGAACCGTGCGGAGTGTGGCAATTGGAGCAGTTTTCCATCACATCACCATGCTCGAACACGAACGGCCCCTGCTTTTCCATGTGGCATCTGGTGCAGGTCTCCTTCGGTGTCTGGCCAAGGAGCATCTTGTCCTGCGCACTTCCATGGGGGTCGTGGCAGTCGGAACATGCCATCTTCTTCTCAACGATCGGATGATGGGAAAAGAGGCGGTTCTGCACCTTGACCTCGGGGTGGCATCCGTAGCAGAGCTCCGCCATCTCGTCGCGGCTCACCTTCTGCTGCGGACCCTGATGGAGCTTGTGGCAGTCGAAGCAGCTCACGTCATTGAGGGCATGGGGGCTGGAGTTCCAGTGGGTAAGGACAGGTGTCGAGGCTGCGGAATGACATTTGAGGCAAATCAGGCTCTGGGCCTGGGAAGGGAGGTTCATGATGTCAATGAACTTGGTGGTGTCGCACTTGTTACCCTTTTCCCCGTGGAGCCTGACGTTCTCCTCAATCTTATCGATGGCGAGGCTGCCGGGGCCGTGGCACGACTCGCAGTTCACTAGCGGGAGGCCGGTTTCGGGCTTGGTCTGCTCGCCATGGACGCTGCGCTTGAAATCATCGGTTATCTTGTCATGCTTGTGACACTTCGAGACACAGTTATCGGTGCCGACATACTGGGCATCGAGCCGGCCGACTATCATCCGTTCGTACTCACGGACAGGGAGCAGCGGCTTGTTCTCTTTCAGCTCTTTGAGCGGCATACATGAGGAAAGGGTGAGGGAAAGGATACATGCAAGGTAGGATGCGTGGATGAGCTTCAAGGATGGTGCCTCCTTTGAAAATCGACATTGCATGCAAAGCGGAAAAGGCGAGGTCCGCAATAATCCACAAATGAGGGCTGGCTAATATTACAACATAAACTACGTTAAAACAAGCATATAAACACGTGATGTCTCCGCCGGAACAAAGGGGAGGATTTCCGGAGATCACTCCCCCTTTATTCCTTTTGTCGTGGTATAGATGAATCTCTTTACCACGGGATTCTGGCTGGCCTTGATCTGAACCGGCGAGCCGACCTCGACTATTTGTCCGTCGTTGATCATGGCAATCCGGTCCGAAACATACAGCGCAAAATTCAGGTCGTGGGTAACTATTACCGTGGTATTTCTGGTCGTCTGCTTAAGGCTCAGGATGGTATTGGCCAGTTCGTCGGAAGTGACCGGGTCAAGTTCCGCGGTCGGCTCGTCGTACAGGATCAGGTCCGGATTCATGGCCAGGGAACGGGCGATGGCCACCCTCTTCTTCATGCCGCCAGAAAGTTCGGAAACCTTCATTCCCTCCTTCCCCTCCAGGCCGACCATGGAAAGTTTTTCCCGAATGATCTCGCGGATTTTCTGCTCCTTGCAGACCCGCTTCTCCCGCAGCCATAGGCCGACGTTTTCCCCGACGGTCAGGGAGTTGAAGAGGGCCGATGACTGAAAGACCATGCTGAAACGATAATCGTTTTTCTTCTGGTTGTTCCCCGAGGATTGGAAAACCGGGTGGCCATCAATATAAATCTCGCCGCTGTCGGGGGTTTCGAGTTTGACGATGTGCTTGAGGAGGAGGCTCTTGCCGGTTCCAGAAGGGCCGATTATGGCAAAGGTTTCGCCGGGGAGGATCTCAAGATTGATGCCTTTCAGGACCTGTACCTCGTTGTATGATTTGATGAGGTTCTCGATCCTTATCCCGACTCCGCGGGTAGCAGAGAGGTCGATTCGGCACTCGCACTCGTCCGCGTGAAAGATGGACGCGGTCAGGCCGTGCATCAGCTTGTTGAAGAGGCCTTCATATTTCTTGAAATCTTTTACAGGCTTTATGAGCATTATACCTCTCAACCAGTGGCGAAGATCGCATTGGCCGGAATGAAACACCCATTGTCAATGGGAAAATCACTATAACAGAGATGTTTGGAGCTTGCAAGGCATGATGTCGGAAGGGAGCGCAAGGGAACCTGGTGTAAAATGGCCCTCAATCTTGTTTCAGAATAAGTACTTCTGCCTGTTGCTGAAATAACTCTTGTTTTTGTAGACAAACTGGGTAAGGAGCAGAATGGCCAAGGCACAGACAATGTTATTGACGATCATCGCTTCCTGATTGACACGCTCGCCAATGACCTTCTCTACCTCTGCGACATGGATATAATTGAGATTTATTACAGTGTTTGCAATCTCGAAAAGATTGTAGCCAATGACCAGGTACCACGTCAGATACTGCCGCTTCAGAATTCCGAGAAACAGGTAGAGGCAGACGAGGCTGTCCAGAAATATTATGATCTTTGCTGGACCGTCGTCGTAAATCCTTCCCATAAATGGAAGCGGCTTGCCGTAAGTGGAAATGGTGACAAGGAAAAAGAAAAGATACAGGCCCGTCAGCAGCGTCAACCCCAGCGGGCGACGGATATCGGTTTCTTCAGTCATTGCATGCCTCTTAAAATATAATCGTGTTTTATTTTAGCATTGAATATAATCGAGGCAAACAAAAAAACCAATTATTTTTTCCGCATGTCGCTGATTCCCACACATGCAAAAATCGTCAACATTACGGCTACAATGAACAACCAGTCCGCGACGCTGAACCCGAACATCCAAACCTCCTAACCCCGCAGCCTCTGCAAGGCATCACGGGCCGACTGATGCCCCTCATCCAGTCTCAGGGCCTCATTGTAGTAATCTTCCGCATATTTCGGCATCGACATCTTCTCGTATGATTCTCCAAGGACGTACCAGATATCGGGCATGATGAAATCGCGCCGGAAAACAGGATCATCGAGAACGTCCTGAAGAATAGCCGCAGCCTCCTCGATCTCGTCGGCCTGGAAATGCTGAAAGGCGATACCTACCGCAGTCAGGTAGTCCACGGCCGGTACCATGGGTATCTCCCGGCTCTCTACCCTGGCAATCCTTGCCGCAATGTCCTCCACCAACGGCCCTGACCTGGCGGCAAGAGCGGCCCGCCAGAAAACGACTGCATCCTCATACCTCCCCAGGAAATAGCAGACCTCCCCCGAGTGACGGGATATCTCGGGATTTCCGGGCGAAAGCTCCAGGGCCTTCAGAAAGAAGTCCCTAGCCTTATAAAGATTGACGGTGGAGAGATGAAGCACTGACGCCCGGAGTCCCTTGTCCATGAAGGTCATGCCGATCTGGAACGGGAAGTGCGCATTCAGCGGCTCCAGGAGCCAGAGTATCTTGAGGAGATTTATCTTGCGGTCCAGATACGGGACTTCTACATCCTTGTTGTCCAGCATCAGGAGATTGGTGGCAATCTCGGAAACATAATGGGGATAGGCATCCCTCAGCATCAGGGCATAGCGTTCGCCGAAGCGGCAGTCGGGATTGGTCCGCAGGGTCTGGTATATCCCCCTTCCGACAGCGTCATAGGTTGGACAGGGCGCGGCCAGCGCTTCATAGTCCTCGATCAGCAGCGGAAGCGGCACGTCTCCGCAACTCAGGCTCACTTTGCCGTCGCGGGCCGTCAACTGAAAGTCGTCAGGGGGAACGAGGTAGCGGATACCCTCGATAGAGGTTACCTTGTCAAGATCCAGAACCTTTATGGCCATACCTCCTCTTCTTCAAGTAGTGGAAGACTTTTATGCAGACCTCCGAATTTTACCCCCCTTCACTCCGATGAGTCAATTAATAATCGGCCACAGCAAAAGCCCAATATTTAGGCATACGTGACATTCATTTAGGCAATACCCGGAGCTGCAGGCTAGCTATTGCGCTACTGCCGAATCACTAGGCATGTAGTTTCAGGTTGTTACGAATTTGGCAGGATTTTTGCTTAATTTTTGGGCTGCTTTGCACAATGGCGTGCAAACTAATTACCAATGGGGGTAAATTGTATGGATTCGATGTCAATGGTGACAGGTCTCAAGCAAAGTTCTGACGTGCTCTTTCTCATGCTCGGCGCAGTAATGGTTTTTGCCATGCACGCCGGCTTCGCCTTCCTGGAGGTGGGCACGGTCCGCCAGAAAAGCCAGGTTAATGCCTTTGTCAAGATACTGACCGACTGGTCGGTTTCCACCATCGTCTATTTTCTTATCGGCTTCCCCATCGCCTACGGCATATCGTTCCTGAAACCCGCCGGAGAACTGATGGGGGCAAACCAAGGATACGACCTGGTCCACTATTTCTTCCTCCTCTGCTTTGCAGCCTGCATCCCGGCAATCATCTCCGGGGGGATCGCCGAACGCGCGAAGTTCTGGCCCCAGGTGGCGGCGGGCGCAATTTTTGCCGGCCTTGCTTACCCGCTGTTCGAATCGCTCATCTGGGGGAAAAACAACTCCCTTCTCCAGGGGTTCTTCAAAAGCCTCGGGGGGGCGGAATTTCACGATTATGCCGGCTCGGTGGTCGTCCACTCTATCGGCGGCTGGCTGGCGCTTCCGGCCGTGCTCATCCTCGGCCCGCGCATGGGGCGCTACATTCACGGCAAATCCCACCCACTCCCCATCAGCAACATCCCGTTCCTGGCCCTCGGCTCCTGGATACTCGCAGTAGGCTGGTTCGGGTTCAATGTCATGAGTGCCGGCAACCTGGAGAAGATTTCCGGTCTGGTTGCCATCAATTCCCTCCTGGCCATGGTCGGCGGGGTACTGGCCGCTGTCGTGACCAGCAAGAACGACCCCGGCTTCGTCCACAACGGTGCGCTGGCCGGCCTCATCGCCATCTGCGCCGGCAGCGACCTCATGCATCCGTTGGCCGCCTTTGTCACCGGATGCATTGCCGCCGTCATCTTTGTTTACGGGTTTCAGCTCGAGCAGGAAAAGCTGAAAATCGACGACGTGCTCGGCGTCTGGCCGCTGCACGGCATTATCGGCTCATGGGGGGGGATTGCCGCAGGGATATTCGGATACAAGGAGCTGGGAGGCATGGGAGGCGTCTCATTCCTGTCACAATTGATGGGAAGCCTCTCGGCAGTTGCGTTCGCATTGGTCAGCGGATTCGTCGTCTACGGCATTCTGTCCAAAACCGTTGGAATCCGGCTCGACGAGGAACAGGAATTTGCCGGCCCCGACCTTGCCATTCACAGTATCAATGCCTATCCGGAAGAGCACCTTCGATAAACGTCCCGATTCATCGCACGGAAAAAGCCCCGTCCGCGGGGCTTTTTTTTATTTATTACTGGAATATGCGTATGTTTTGTGATACATACGCCTATAAACATACATTAATGAATGACCCACAGAGGGGGATGCATGGCGGAAAAGAAGCACCTCGGCGACCTGCTCGTAGAAGCCGGAATAATTACCGTCAAGACTCTCGAACGCGCGCTGGATCGGCAAAAAGGGACCAGAAAGCGGCTGGGAATGGTTCTCGAGGAGATGGGCGTCATCACCGAGGAGGAGCTTGCCGAGGCCCTTGCGAAGCAATTCAACTTCAAGACCGTAAAAAACCTGACCAGCTATTCATTCCCGGCGGACCTCCTCCAAATGGTGCCGCAGGACCTGGCGCTGCAGAAGCTGGTCTTCCCCCTGAAGCGGCAGGATGTCATGCTGGCACTGGCCATCACCGATCCTTTCGACGAGGAGACCATCGAATTCATCTCCAAAAGGACCGGCTTGAAGGTATATCCCGTCCTCACAACCCGGCAGGAGATCCTTTCGGCCATCTCCAAGCATTACCTCAAGGGAGAAGAAGCAAAGCCGCCACAGCGCAAGCGCATATTGGTGGTTGAGGACACCGCCACTGTTGCAACCGTCATAAAAGTCGCTCTGGAGAAGGAAGGGTACGAGGTCCTTATGGCCTCCGACGGGCTGGAGGGACTGAAGCTCGCCCTGACGGAAAAGCCCGATCTTATAATCAGCGACGCCGTCATGCCCCGCATGGACGCCTACGAGATGCAGCGCACCCTGAAGGCAAACGCGGCAAGCGTTCGTATTCCCATAATCATTCTAACTTCAAAAGCTTCCAGCGAAGATGAGCAAAAAGCGCTGGAAGCCGGATTCCTCGACTTCATCCCCAAGCCAGTCAACATAGTCCGGGTGTTGTCACGCGTGAAACGTGGCCTGGAGCTTATGGACACCATGCAGAAACGATAAAAGGCGGGGTTTCCCCCGCCCTTGCCTTTTCACCTGCCCGTAGATAACAATTGCCCTGATTCCACCTTCATGTTTCATTTGCCCCAGTTACGCCTGTGCCGAAACAATCAGGACAGTAGCAAACAGGGCGGCCAGCAGTATAATTGCGGCGTGCTTCATCTGACATGAGCTCCTTTCCCGAACCTGCCCCAAAAGAAAAGCCGGGGCCTGAATATCGTCAGATATTTTCGGCATCCCGGCTGTCTCGATGAGACCCAGTGGGCTTTCCGCCCCACCCTCGCAGGTGGTTTAGTATTGTCGTGTATCTGGCGTCTGTGAGTATCGCTCGTTTTATTAAAACAACGCGCCGCCAAAGTCAAGCATTTTAATGAACTTCACACCCTTTCATACGGCTCGAACAGCCGCTTGAACTCATCCAGTGCGTAACGGTCGGTCATTCCCGCGACATAGTCGCATACCACCCGCTCACGGCCGACCTCCTCCATTTTTTTCTGATATTTTCTCGGGAGCAGCGTCGGCGTCTTCACATACGTCTCGAAGAGATTCGTAAGGTAGCGCTCCGCCTTGATGCGCATTCGCTCAACCTTGTAGTGGCGATAAAGGTTGTGATAGAGAAAGTGCTTCAGCGCCTTGTTCTTCCTGGCAATCTCAGGGCTGAATGAAACCACTTGCCGATTTACCCGGCGTAGATCCTCCAGCGTCCCGATCCCGTGTTCCTGAATGCTTGAAAGAGTGGTGTCCGTCAGGTCCCTGATCAAAATGCCAATAAGGGCGCTTATGGTCTGGTATTTCCTGCGTTCCGGCTCGATTCCGGCATACTGCCGATTGATGGCATCACAGGTCTCCTTCCAGAGTTCGACCTGATCCAGTTGCGCAAGGGTGATATACCCCGACTTGAGGCCATCGTCGATATCATGGTTGTTGTAAGCGATTTCGTCAGCAAAATTGATGATCTGGGCCTCAATGGTCGGCACCACCCCGGGCATGAACTCGTGCAACAGCTCCGGCGGATTGTCGTAAGGCGAAGAATGCTTGAGTATCCCCTCGCGGACTTCCCATGACAGGTTGAGCCCATTGAAATCGGGATATCTCTCTTCCAGTTCGTCCACCACCCGGAACGACTGATGATTGTGCTCGAACCCTCCGTGTCCCTGCATCAGGCGGTTCAGCACCTCTTCGCCGGTGTGCCCGAAGGGTGTGTGTCCAAGATCGTGCGCAAGCGCCAGAGCTTCTGCCAATTCCTCGTTCAGCTTGAGTCGGCGGGCTATCCCCTTGCCGATTTGGGCCACCTCCAGGGAATGGGTCAGGCGGGTTCGGTAATAATCCCCTTCATGGTTCACAAATACCTGGGTCTTGTACTCCAGGCGCCGGAAAGCAGCGCAATGTATGATACGGTCCCGGTCCCGCTCAAAGGCAGGCCGATCATCACGAAAAGCCTCAGAATACCTTCTTCCGTGTGACAACATACTGTGGGCAGCATAACCGGCCAAGTCGGGACGCTCGTATGAACTTTCGCTACTCATGGCATACTCCGGGTCGTGATCGGATTATTAAACCCCGCACCAGCAGCGGTGTCAATAACAAAGTTTTCTTGACTGCCACCCGCAACCATGCTAAATTTCTGAATCTTTTGCACAATTTAAAGGTTTTAATATTCATGAATAAAACAGTGTTGGAAATTACACCAGAGCGCATACGCAACATTCTCGGATCCCAAAGCCGGGTCTGCCTTATGAACGGAAAAGATGTATTCCAGGCCTTCAGAGAAGAGAAATCGATTCTCATGGCCTGCAACCCTCGCATCAAGCATGTGATCCCAGGGATAATGAAGGCAGCCCAGGAACTGGATGCCACCGTCGCCTTCGAACTGACCCGTACAGAAGGAGGGCTCGACAGCGGATATACCGGCCAATCGCCTGCGATATTCGTCAACACGATCCTGGAATACGCCGAATCATGCGGTTTCACCAAACCGTTCATAATCCACGGCGACCATATCATAGTCCGGGACGAATCTGCCCGGGAATTCGAAGCTGCCAGCAAGCTTATAGAGGCGCAAATCGAGGCTGGCTACACGTCATTCGCCATCGATGCATCGTTCAATCCCCTCCCCGAACATATCAGGATAACGACCGAGCTGGCCCGCCCCATTCTCGAGGAGGGGCTCGGCCTGGAGGTTGAGATCGGCGAGGCCCTGAACGATAAGGGGAAGCCGACCCTGACCACTGTAGAAGAGACAGAGGCTTTCCTCGACGGACTCATTGGCAACGGCGTTCAGCCACAGATGCTGTCGATTGAGAACGGCTCCAAGCGGGGGAATTACCTGGAAGGGGAGATGGTGGCCATAGATCTGGAAAGGACCCGGCAGATTTACGAAACCGCAGCCAAGCGCGGCCTGTCCGGCTTGGTACAGCACGGAATCACCGGTACTCCGCTCCGCCTTGTCGGGAAGCTGCTCGATTACGGCATCCGCAAGGGGAATATCGGTACGTTATGGCAGAATGTGGCCCACGCCGGCCTTCCGCTCGACCTTATGGACGCCATGCGACGCTGGGCACGTGACAATGGCAGGGACATAAAATACGCCACTGCGGCATTCAAGGCCGAGATCGACTCAATCCCCGGAGAGAACGCTCGACAGATCATGGACATGGCCTATCGCGAGTCAAAGGAGTTTCTCACCGCGTTTCATGCTCAGGGTAGCGCATCCAGGGTTATGAAGTTCCTGGGCCAGAGACCATGAGGGTAATCAGCGGAACGGCGCGGGGAAGAAAGCTTCTCAGCCTTAAGGATGAGCGGGTCAGGCCTACCGCCGACCGAATCAAGGAAGCGATTTTCAACATCCTGGCCAGCCGCATGTCCAGCTTTGACGGACTGCGGGTCCTGGATATCTTCGCCGGGACCGGAAATCTGGGCATCGAGGCATTGAGCCGCGGCGCCACCCAAGGCATCTTTGTTGACAACCACAGGGAGTCCACCGCCATTATCCGGAAGAACCTCGAAGCTCTCGGATTCGCCGACAGAAGCCTGGTGATCATGCAGAACGTTCAGCTAGCCATCAATACCCTGGACCGCAAAGGTGAGCAGTTCGACCTGGCTTTCCTCGATCCCCCCTATGGAAAAGGACTTGTCGAAAAGACGCTGGAACTCCTCTCATCGTCGCCGCTTCTCGCTCCCGAAGCGATAATCGTGGCCGAGCTGGGCTACAGGGAAGAACTTCCCCAGCGCATCGGCCACCTCGAGGAATTCGACCGACGACGATACGGCGATACCGCCGTATCCTTCTGGTCGGTTATGGAATCAGAGTGAAAAACAGGTAGCATCACTCTTCACCGTTCACTTTTTACCATTCACGGTCCTCAACGAGGTCAGCATGCCGCTCAGCATCGCCGTTTATCCCGGCTCGTTCGACCCGGTCACCTTCGGCCACCTGGACATCATCGAACGGGCACTGAAAATCTTCGATAAGGTCATCGTGGCTGTGGCCAGAAACGCAGAAAAATCCTCCCTTTTCTCCATAGACGAGCGCGTGGCGCTGATCCAAGAAGTGCTCGGCACAAACCCTCGCGTCGAAGTTGACACCTTCAGCGGCCTTCTGGTAAACTACGTCCGCTCAATGGAGGCCAAGGTCATCATCCGCGGCCTGCGGGCGGTTTCGGACTTCGAGTACGAATTCCAGCTGGCCCAGGTGAACCACACCATCAGCGACGATGTGGAAACTTTGTTCATGATGACGTCAGTACCTTACGGCTACCTCTCGTCGTCCATCGTGAAGGAAGTCAGCTCACTGAACGGACCGGTCGACGAACTCGTCCCCCCCCAGGTGAAAAAGGCACTTGACGCCAAGTATAATAGATGAATCCAAGTGAGACGTGAGTTGAAAAGCCCCAACCAGCTTTTCTCACGACTCACGACTCACGCTTCACTAACAAGAGGAGGAAATGATGAAACTTGCTGACCGCGTGAACAAGATCCAGCCGTCCCCCACCCTTTCCATCGACGCAAAGGCCAAGGCGCTGAAGGCCCAGGGAATCGACGTAGTCGGCTTCGGTGCAGGCGAGCCCGACTTCGACACCCCGGCCAACATCAAGGAAGCCGGCAAGAAGGCCATCGACGCCGGGTTTACCAAGTACATGCCGGTCGGCGGCGCCGATGACCTCAAGGACGCCATCATCGCCAAGATGAAGCGCGACCATGGCCTGGATTACACGCGTGACGAAATTTCAGTTGCCTGCGGCGCCAAGCACACCCTCTACAACATCTCCCAGGCCCTCATCCAGGAAGGTGACGAGGTCATCATCCCCGGCCCGTACTGGGTCTCCTATCCGGACCAGATCGTTCTGGCCGGCGGCACCTCGGTCTTCATCATGACCGACGAGTCGACCGCCTTCAAGATCACACCGGCACAGCTGGAGAAAGCAATCACCCCGAAGACCAGGTACATGATCCTAAACTCCCCCTGCAACCCGACCGGATCGACTTACACCAGGGCTGAACTGCAGGCCCTTGGCGAGGTACTCCTCAAGAACCCCCACGTTCTGATCGTCTCCGACGACATCTACGAGAGGCTCATCTACGACGGGCTCACCTTCTGCAACATCGCCATGGCCTGCCCGGAGTTGAAGGAAAGGACCATCATCGTCAACGGCGTTTCCAAGGCCTACTCCATGACCGGCTGGCGGATCGGCTATGCCTGCGGCCCGAAGGAACTGATGGGCGCCATGACAAAGATGCAGTCCCAGTCCACCTCCAACGCCACCTCCATTGCCCAGAAGGCGTCGGTGGAGGCCCTCAACGGCCCGCAGGAGCCAGTTTCCGAGATGGTCAAGGAATTCGAGAAGCGCCGCACCTATATAATCGACCGGCTGAACGCCATTCCCGGCGTTACATGCTTCAAGTCCACAGGCGCCTTCTACGCCTTCCCTAACTTCTCCGAGTCTTATGGCAAGACCACTCCTGGTGGGAAGAAGATTGAGAACTCCTCGGACTTCGCGGCCTATCTCCTCGAAGACGCCAAGGTTGCCCTGGTTCCCGGTGTGGCATTCGGCGACGACCGCTATGCCCGCCTCTCCTACGCCACCAGCATGGAGCTGATCAAGAAGGGGATCGACCGGATTGAGGAAGCGATCAGGAACCTGAAGTAGCAAACAGTCTCATCAAGGGAACGAGAAAGGGCGGGGAGCTTTTCCCTGCCCTTTTCTTTTTGCTCCGCGTGGAAACAACGTCTCTACACTTCTGGATTTGTCCCGCGGCTTGACACCCTCCCTCCACGGTTGTATTTTTTTAGCACCTTCAACTTCTCCATCTTCCAAACTCATTAAAGGAGATCAGTCATGAAAAGAAGCTTCCTTGCAGTAGCGATGCTACTCATCTTCTGTGGTCAGGTATCCGCCGGCGGGCTCGAAGTCTTCCTCGGCAATCTAAACGTCCAGGCGCGGGCCGATATCGGAGCCTTTTCCATAGGGCTAGGCGCCCAGTTCGGGGTCCCGGCGCCCCAGGTGCAGGCCATAGTCAGCACCGTTCCCGAGCCTGCTGACGCATTCATGGTCATGCAACTGGCGCAATGGTCTCATCAGTCCCCGGAAGCAGTTCTGGGAGTCTACCAGGCCAATCAGGGGAAAGGCTGGGGGGTCATCGCCAAGAGTCTCGGCATAAAGCCCGGCTCGCCCGAATTCCACGCCCTCAAGCGTGGCAACTTGGTTTACACCGGCGCGCAGGGGGGAGGACCGGCAAAAGGCGGCGGGAAAGGAAAAGGGAGGGGGAAAAAGCACTAGGAAGCTGCCAGACAGGGCCTGAAGCCATTTTGTGGGCACCTCCGAACACCGGCCAGCCAAGGCTTTACAGTCTCAGGCAGTTTGCAATTTTACTTTAAAAGGACTACTTTATAATCAAAGGTAGGTGAAAAGGCTTTTATGCCTCCGCAACCACGGTCGATAATATACGAACCTTGAAAAAGTTCCCTATTATATATCGCGTGTAAAATCTGCCGGAAAGCAACAACAGATTTACCGGAGACATAATCTAAAAACTTAAAAAAACCGAGGTGAGATCAGGAAGGCCAACGCGAAAGCGCTGGCCTTTTTTAATTTCAAGGTTTTTATTCCTTGGAATGTTTTTTTCAAGATCGGCGTTGACCTTTATCTGACTATTTGGATTATTATATTTTGCTAATTTTCATTGACATAATTCAGCAAATGTGAAATAAACGCGCACTAATTGATATTTATTGTTATGGGGTTTGTTATGATTACAATAGAAAACAATCTTAAACGCTACTGTAAACGCTACAGAAAAGGCCGCTTGCGTGAGCCACTTGCTTACGATGCGGCCTTTGTTTTTGATATTGCAGAGTTTCCCTTAGCGCTTTCCTTGATAAAATTCGTATTCCGCAGGAGGACGATTTCATGAGAAACAATCACTGGTCATTGCTGGGCATCATGCTGTTCTTATTCTTTTCCTGGCTGGCGCCCGCGCACGCGGCATGGGTACCTGCCGGAATGTCCGGGCAGGAAGTGCTCTCCCTGGTTGAAGACCCGACAACTGCAACAACTTGGTATGCCGGGACTGCGAGCGGAGGCTTATACAAGAACACCGGGACCAGCGGTGTCTGGGTCGCGTCGAATGCCGGTCTTCCCGCTGGCATGGGGATTCGCGCCCTGGCCCTGGACAGTTCGAACCCCAATAACGTCTATGCCGGTCTTGATGGCGGAGGCGTCTACAAGACGGTCAATGGCGGCTCCAACTGGTCACCCACCGGCCTGGACGGCCTTTCCGTAATGGAACTGGCAATCGATCCATACAATTCTGCCATCCTGTATGCCGCAACGAATAACGGGGTCTACAAAAGCACCGACTGGGGCACAAGCTGGCTGGTTATATCTTCTGGCGCATTTTCATCCTCAGATGTCAGGAAAATAGCCATCCCTCCAGCAGACCCGGCTTTGAGTCCCCTACCGGCACAAACGGACATCATCTATGCCGCAACCGTCGACGGCCTGTACAAGAGCATAGACAGCGGAACTACATGGGAGAGAAGCGGGCTGGCGAGCCAGATTGTCAACACGGTCGTCATCGACCCACAGCAGCCGAACACCCTGTATGCTGGTACAGCTGCCGCCGGTATATTCAAGAGCGGTGATGGCGGAGCAACGTGGGCACAGATAAATAACGGGCTGGGAAGTCTCAATGTTTTGTCTATAGCAATCAATCAGGTCAACCCCAACTCACTGCTGGCAGGGACGGCGGATGGGGGAATATATCGGTCGGATTGGTGGGGGGATTCGTGGTATGCGTTCAATGAGGGGAACAGTTCCCTGAAAGGGAATACCATTAAACTCCTTTCACCACAACCAACGTATATATTCGCCGGCAGTGGGGATGGCGCCATTTCATTCGATAATTCTAAATCCGATATGGTCCTCACCTCGGTGAACGCGACCCCAACGGCGGTTAGCTACGATCAACGGCAGCGACCCGACAATGGTGGATGTGTGGATGCCCGCGCTGGCGGCGGGCGAGTCGAAGACGATCACGGGTACCTTCGCGGTGCCGGTGATGACAAACGGGACATACTACGTGGGTGGCTACGCGGATGCTTACAACTGGATAGAGGAATCCAACGAGACCAACAACGCCCTTGCCGGCAACCAGATCACCACTACCCGCCTGTACGCCGATATGGTCCTCACCTCGGTGAACGCGACCCCAACGGCGGTTAAGCTACGATCAACGGCAGCGACCCGACAATGGTGGATGTGTGGATGCCCGCGCTGGCGGCGGGCGAGTCGAAGACGATCACGGGTACCTTCGCGGTGCCGGTGATGACAAACGGGACATACTACGTGGGTGGCTACGCGGATACTTACAACTGGATAGAGGAATCCAACGAGACCAACAACGCCCTTGCCGGCAACCAGATCGGTATCGGCCTCGTCACCCCCATCGCCAACGCCGGCCCTGACCAAACCATCGAGTGCCCAATCACAACCGAAGTCTCTGTTGCCCTCGATGGGTCCCATTCCTACGACCCGAACGGCGACCCGCTCACCTATACCTGGTCATGGGGTGGCGGGACGGCATCAGGGGTTAAACCCATGATAACGCTTCCATCAGGCAGAACGACGATCACCCTCACCGTCAATGACGGCAATGGCCATACGGCCAGCGATGCGGTAGTAGTCACCGTGGGAGACACGATCCCGCCGGTCACCTCCGCGTCGCTCATCGGCGTCCTGGGTGAGGATGGCTGGTACAAATCCGACGTTACAGTCATACTCCAGGCTGCCGATGCCTGTTCTCACGTCAAGGAAGTCCATTACATCGTCGACAACGGCGAGGAAACAGTGGTGACCGCGGATTCGAAAAGCTTTTCAACAAACTTTGTAGTTTCCCAGGAGGGTGAACATACCGTCACCTACTGGTCGGTGGATAATACCGGCAATGGTGGCACTCGCATTACGACCCAACCCATCAACAAGCATTACACCCCTCCCCCGCCCGGCGGCAGAGGCACAGGAGGGAGCCCGGGCGACGGATCAAGCTCGGCATATTACCCGTCGTGCGTCTATGTCACCCTCCAGGTAACGGAAGGCGTGAGCCAGTACAGCACTGACAACGGGGCGACATGGCAGCCGTATACCGGAGCGTTCGCGATCTGCGACACGACCACGGTGCTTTACGACAACGTTGAGGCCCCCAAGACCATAACCATCAACATAGACAAGACCCCGCCGACCATAACTGCGATCATTTATCCTCCGCCGAACGAGAATGGATGGTACAACACCGACGTGATCGTGACCTTTGCCTGCACCGACGACGCATCAGGCGTCGCAATCTGCCCGGACCCGATAACCGTCACCACGGAAGGGGCTGGACAGACCGTGAGCGGGACGGCCTACGACTTTGCGGGTAATTCGGCAACCACAAGCGTTATAATCAATATCGACAAGACATTGCCAACCATAACGGCGACGGTCACGCCCCAGCCGGACGCAAACGGATGGAACAGCACAGACGTTACGGTTTCCTTCACCTGCAGCGATAACCTGTCCGCATTCACCCCCTGTCCATCACCGGTTACCGTTACAACAGAAGGTGCCGGGCAGGTAATAACCGGGACCGTAACCGACCAGGCTGGGAACATAGCCACAGCCAGCGTTACCGTCAATATCGACAAATCCGCACCAACTATCTCGGCTTCCATCAACCCGGTCCCGAACGAAGCAGGCTGGAACAACACCGACGTGACCGTCAGCTTCGACTGCGCGGACAGCGGGGCGGGGATAGCGGCGTGCACGTCGCCCGTAACCGTCACAATGGAAGGACAAGATCAGATAATCACCGGCAGGGCCATAGACAAGGTCGGTAAAACCGCCGAAGTTCCCGTAACCCTGAATATCGACAAGACCCCGCCGGTCATTACCATCAGCGGAGTGGAAGATGGTGCGGTATATACGCCATGCAATGTGCCTGTTCCGTCCTACAGTGTAACCGACAGCAGTTCCAGGGTAAGCTCGCAGAACTCGACACTGACCGGCGGAAATGCAAACGGCACCGGCGCTTTTATTTACACAGTAACCGCTTCGGACAATGCCGGCAATATAATCACCAGATCGGTGTATTACAAGGTGGAATACTCGTTCGGTGGATTCGAAGCCCCGGTAACACTTCTGAAACCATTCAAACAGGGGAGTACGGTCCCGGTAAAGCTCACGATTGCTGACGGTTGCGAAAATAGTATTTCTACCGCCATTGTTACATTGACGCTCCAATTATACTCCGGCGAAACACCCGTGGGGGATCCCATCGACGCAACGAGCAATGTCCCCGATTCCGGCAACCTGTTCAGGTACACGGACGGGCATTACATCTACAATCTCTCCACCGGCAATCTGCAATCCGGCAGTTACGTCGTTTCGGTAACGCTCGATGATGGGAGTACCAAGACAATCACTCTGCAGATCAAACCATGATAACCTTGCAATGACAAGCACCACAAAATAAGGGGGAAGCTTTACGCTTCCCCCTTATTTTGTGGTTGCACTCCCGAGCTTCTCAGGCTATTCGTCCGACCCGCAAAACCAGGGGCCATTCAATGTTCTTAGGCTCCTCCGGCGCACCCCAGGCATTACGCAGCTTTGCGGCGACAGCCGCTACGGGATCGACTCCATGCTTACGACGATATTCCTTCACCGCCGACCAAGTCCCGATATAACCGACCAGCCGTTCCAATTGCCACTCTTTCCGCATGATGAAGGAAGGGGGAACGATTTCAGTGAAAGGGAAAGGCAGCGTCCGGTAACCCGCATCGACGTGTGCCCGCTCAGGAGGCCAGTACGGCCCGAGGATATCGTGGTACAGCCGCCCCAAAACCGCGTCTATCTTTCCGTCAACCGTCAAGAGCCCGTATGTGAAGGCAGCGAAAAAAGCCCCTTCCCTGGCCACCCGCCGCACCTCCGCATAAAAACGGTCAAAATCGAACCAGTGGAGCGATTGCGCCGCAATCACCAGGTCCATGGTCGCTTCCGGCAAGCCGGTCGCCTCGGCCGGAGCAACCAGATAACTCACCCGTTCGTGAGGAATGGCGTGGCGGATCTGCTCTTCACTCGGATCGACAGCGTAAACCTTTTGGAAATGGGCCGCCAGGGCAACGGATGCCTGCCCTGTGCCGCAACCGCAGTCAAGCGCTGCTTCCTGTCGCGGCGGGAGCGATGCCAGCCACCCGAACAGTTCCGGCGGGTAGTCCGGCCGGCAGTCGCGATAAGCTCCCGAACCTTGCGAAAAATGGTCCTTGAATCCTTGACGCATGGCGGTTTCCTCCGGACACCAGGGCCGGTTCAGATCATGAACTCGGACACTATCTGCCGCATCCCGACACTTTCGTTCTCAACTGCCTTTCGGCGGTCCTCTTCGCTCAGGTAGATGGCGAGATATTCACGGGCCTTATCCCTACTGCCGGCAATGGTCTCGGCCATCTTGCAGAGGATCCCGACGGGGACTCCCGAACGGTACCCCTGGACAAGCCGGCCGATCTCCTCCATTTTCTGTTCCTCGCTCCATGTTTTGAAAAGTGACGCCCCCAGATCCCCCTGGATATCCAGCATAGGGCCTCCTTGCGCAAAAGTGCCGGAAGCAATTTCCCCGGTATTGTTTACATCATAAACCAGCCCCCGGACCGCTGTCCAGATTTTTGCCTTCGGAACAGGCGGACCAAGGCCAGAAGATAAAAAAAGCCGCGTCTTGGACACGGCATTGAAAGTTACTATCATCCCTGTTTCCACCCCCTATCTCGCCATCCCCTCCTTGTGGTGGCAACGGGCACAGTTGGCAAGGATCTGGAACGCCTTTTTCCCGTCATGGCATCTGCCGCAATACTTTCCGGCGTACAGGTCTTCCATGGTTATCTTGACCGTACCCTTCTTCATCTCGGGGAACATGACCGGGTTATGGCAGTCCTTGCAGGTCAAGCCGGCGTTTTTGTGGGTCGTGCCGTCAAAGATCACCGTACCCTCCGGGCTCCCCTTGAACTCGATCTTCTTTCCCGGTCCAATGGCCAGAACAGTGCTGCTGGCCGAGATCACAAGGAGCATGCTCATAACCAAAATCTTCCGCATCATGGTGAACCCCTCCTTTGCATTTTCTGATTGATTTATTTACAAATAATGCCATGGCACCCTGCAAAGTCAAGAAGTGCGGGGATATTGCCACGCGGGGGAAAGAACGGCGTCCTTGCAAGCTAAGATTATAGAATTATAATTTACCGAGATGCGCGCAAAAAATGACAAGGAGGTCGGAACGATGAAAAAGCTTATCGCGTTAACCTGCATGGCTACGGCAGTTGCCTTTACATCCGGAGTTGCCATGGCGGACGACATTACAGGCAAACTGGGGCTTACCGGGCGAATCGGATTCCTGGTGCCGGCAGACAGTGAACATGCAGATGGCAAGGACATCGAGACGGAAGTCGGCTATGTGGGTGGGGGCGGCTTCATTTATGGTTTCAGCAAAAACTTCGCCGGAGAGTTGGACATAACGCATACCGAATTCAACAGCGATCACGATGGCGCCAATTTCGGCGATTTCGAGACGACCAATGTGGCGTTGGGCGTCCAGTACCGTTTCGACGACCCAGTGCCAAAATTGACCCCCTATGTTGGAGGTGGACTGGACATCCTGATTAACGATTTCACGACGAACGAAGGGGCGTCGAGGGACGTGGATACCACAGCCGGCATTCACCTGAGTGGCGGAATCGATTATTTTATCGTGCCGCAATTCGCCCTGACCACGGAAATGAAACTGCTGTTCGCGCCGGAAGCGGACATAACCAACCCGGCCAACGGCGCCAAAATCGGGGACTATGACCCATCCAGCTTTGCCATGACATTCGCCTTCAGATTCTTCTTCAACTGATCCTTCAGCAGACCGAAAGGGGGAGATGGGCACATAGCGCCTCCCCCTTCCCTACCTTTCCGTGTTTCCGATAATCGCACCCTGCGCTGGAACTGTTTACCTGGGCGACTTCCCGAATACCTTACGCATGATATACTGAAAACAACAAAAAATCTTCGAGCTAGCAGTCTGATGGGAGATGAATAATGGAAGTCCCCGAGGAAGTTCCAGAGGCCAAATCTGTCGGCCTGTCGATCCTTTATGTGGAAGATGACGGGGTCTCCAGGGAGATCGTGTCAGAGATGATCAGGAGAAAATTCCCCGGCGTGGATTTGATCCTGGCGGGAAATGGCCAGGAGGGGCTCGAACTCTTCGCCAGACATTCTCCCGATATCGTCCTGACCGACGTCCGGATGCCGATCATGGACGGCATCAGCATGTCACGGGAGATCAAAAAGCTCAACATTGACGCCAGAATCATCATCACGACCGCAAACAGCGACATAGGCCAGATCATGGAGGCCATGGACATTGGCATCAGCCAATATGTGCTGAAGCCGATCGAGCAGCACAGGCTGTTCGAGGCCCTCGGGCGTTGCACCGACAGCATCAGGCTCGAACACAGGGTCCGGGACCAGTTGGGATTTATCCGCAAACTCTCCCGCACGGTCGAGCAGAGCCCTGTTTCCATAATGATCACCGACCCATCGGGGAGAATAGAATACGTCAACCCCGGTTTTACCCGTTTGACCGGATTTACCCTGGAGGAAGCGGCGGGGAAATCGGTCTTGAAATCCGGTGGAAAAGCCCCCAAGGTGTACAGAGAATTATGGGAAACGATAATCGGCGGGGGAGAGTGGAAAGGAGAGCTACGGCACAGAAAAAAAAGCGGCGAACCTTACTGGACGTCCACTTCCATATCCCCTCTCATTGATGAGAAGGGAAACATCACCAACTTTATCGCCTTTCAGGAAGATATCACCGAGCAAAAGCTGGCCGGGAAGGCCATCAGGCGGATGGCTTATTATGATTCCCTGACCGGTCTGCCCAACAGGCTGCTGTTCAACGAGCTCATGCATCAGGCCCTGGCCCAGGCCCGCCGTCGCAATCGTTTCATGGCAGTACTTTTTCTCGATCTCGACAGGTTCAAGGTCATAAACGACACCCTGGGGCATGTGATCGGCGACCAGCTCCTCCAAGCGGCAGCCAAGCGGCTCAGGGAATCGTGTCGGCGCGAAAGGGACATAATTGCCCGCCGGGGTGGGGATGAATTCATCATACTGCTACCAGAGCTGGACGATACCGAGGAGGCCGTCAGCGTCGCCCAGAAGCTCATCGATGCATTCTGCCGGGTGATCTCTCTCCCGGAAAACGAGCTGTTCATCACCACCAGCATAGGGATAAGCATCTTCCCCCAGGACGGCCAGGACGTCGAAACCCTGATAAAGAACGCAGACATGGCCATGTACCGGGCAAAGGAGGGGGGAAGGAACAGATATCACCTCTATACCCCGTCCATAGATGAAAACGCACTTGAACGCCTGGAACTGGAAAACAGCCTGCGGGCGGCCCTTGATCGAAATGAGTTCCTGATCTACTACCAGCCGAAGGTGAACATAAAAACCGGTCAGATCGTTTCACTGGAGGCACTGGCACGGTGGCGGCACCCGGAATTCGGGTTGGTTCCCCCTTCGCAGTTCATCCCGCTGGCAGAGGAGACCGGCCTGATCGTGCCTTTCGGCGAGTGGGTGCTGCGCACCGCCTGTGCCCAGAACAAGGCGTGGCAGGAAGCGGGTTACACTCCCATGAGCGTTTCCGTCAATTTTTCACCACGCCAGTTCCAGCAACTCAACCTGGCGGAAATGGTCGAAAAGGTGTTGGAAGAGACACAGTTGGAACCGCGATGGCTTGAGATCGAGATCACCGAGAATATCATGTTGCGGGGCGAGGACGCCATCGCCACACTCCGCATACTGAGCGACCTGGGGGTCCAGATATCAATCGATGATTTCGGCACTGGATACTCTACGTTCAGCTACATCAAGAAGCTCCCGATCCACTCTGTGAAGATAGACCGTTCCTTTGTGAGCGACATAGACTCGAACGCTAACGACGAGGCTATTGCATCGGCCATGATAAGCATGGCGCAAAGCCTCAGCATGAACGTGGTTGCGGAGGGGGTTGAAACCAGAGAGCAGATGAGGCGCCTTGATTCGCTCAACTGTCCCGAGATGCAAGGGCATCTCTTCAGCAGGCCCTTGCCTGCGGAGGAGCTTTCCAGGCTTCTTGACAGCATGAACCAGCCGGACCGGCCCAAGAATACGGATTAACATCGGTGAGGTCATTTGAAGGATGAAGGCTAGGTATCATTTTTTCAAGAACATGACCGCTCCAACAACACCCGCAAAACCGACGAAACATAGAAAGAGGAGCTTCAGGTTCGCATAGCCCCGCAGCGGCAACATCGCGATCACCACGAACGGCTCGATGTACTGGTCGTAAAACCCGGGCATGATGGCCGGGATAAAAAGAAACATGGCGATTGTGACAATTATCAATCCCCACATCTTTCTCATACTTTCCTCCGGATGAACGCCAGATACCGGGCCTGGCAATGGCAGCCGTCGAATCATTGCCGATGTTAATTCTATACACCATCTTACTGGTTTTGCAATTACCCTGGAGGCATTTTTCATGAGGAACACGTTTGAAATAACGGCTGCAAAAGTCTATGGGGTGAAAAACCGATGCGTCAGCCCATGAAAACCGTCAGGTTCCACTTGGGGATGTTGCTTTCCATGTTCCTTCTGCTTGTCCCTTTCTCCCTTCTATCCGCACAGGAAGGACGGGAGGCGGAGTTCCTCAGAACTGCCAACCGTTACCTGGAAAATGGGGATTTCCGCAAGGCCGCCAAGGCATTTGAGGAAGCGGCAAAAATCAACCCAGACAACGTGGAGGCACATAAGGGGCTCGGTATCAGTTACATGAGACTCGGCACCGGTGAAGCCGTCACATTTCCGGATATCCTGGAGAAGGCGACATCGGCCTTCCACAGGGCACTGCTCATCAATCCCGACAACGCAGATATCCGTTACAACCTGGCTCTGACCAACCTGGCCCTTCACAACAGAGAAGCAGCGACCAGAGAATACGAAATCCTCAAGAAATCCGACCTGAAGCTGGCGGAGCAACTTGCCGCCGCCATCGCCTCCTATGAACCTCCCCCCTCCTACCACGAGACCGGCAGGTACGCCGGAAAGGAGTATTACCAGACCAAAGTCACCGTGGACGGGGACCGGGTGCTGGTTCCGGTTACTTTCAGGCAAGGAGACAGAGCAGTCCAGGTGGTTCTTCTCCTTGACACAGGCGCCACCACCACCACGATAAGCCCGGCAACCGCTTCACGCCTCGGCATAGACATGGAGAAAACCGCAAGGATAAGAGGCCAGGTATTCGGTGGGGGAATCATTGAAGGGAGGAGCACAAAAATGGACAACGCTGAGGTAGGGCCCCATAACAGAACCGGCATGAGGGTCGACATCGTCCCTCACATGGGGCCTCCCGTCAAATATGACGGGCTTCTGGGGATGGATTTTCTGCGGGGAATCAGATACCACGTTGACTTCAAGAACCAGGTCATAAACTGGGGGGAATAACGACCATCATCCACCGATCCAGAGAAAAAGGCCTGCACGAGCAGGCCTTTTGTCAAGTATCAGCATAGTCATTGAGACTATATCTTTTTTACGTTCTCCGCCTGGAGCCCCTTCTGACCCTTGACCACATCGAAGGAAACCTTGTCCCCCTCGACCAGTGTCTTGAACCCGCTGCCGGTGATTGCGGAATAATGAACGAATACATCTCCGCCGCCGCCATCCTGCTCGATAAACCCGAACCCCTTGCTCTCGTTGAACCACTTCACAGTTCCAGTTGCCATTGTCTTTTCTCTCCTTTTTTAGTGGCCTGTCCTCGCCCGGTTAAGCGGGCACGGGTGCCTAGACGGTTGTATTTAAACGTATAGCAGAAAATTTGAAATTTGCCACATTTATGAATGCAAAGATTGTAAAAAATTTTCAGCACGGTTTTAATTGCTGCGAGATGGTCGTTTTCCCCCAGGCCGTCCACCGGCAGCACGGGCTTGCTGGCCGGGTTTCTGCGACGACCCGTTGACGGCGTTACCCTTTGAACTGGCCGGAATGGAGACGGTCCCCTTCTTATCGCCCGATTGCCGGGGACCCTTGCGTCCCGGCATCGCAGGACGCGGCGGCCGGGCAAATTCGCTATCCTTTTTGGGGGCGGGAACGCTGTAATCGAATCCCGGCACCGTCCGGCGCTCCAGGGGAGTATTGAGCACGCGCTCGATGGTGCGTACCATGGCAGTATCTTCGCTGGTCACGAGGGTGAATGCATCGCCGCTCCTGGCGGCACGGCCGGTCCGGCCGATGCGGTGAATATAGGCCTCGGCAGTGTCGGGTATGTCGTAGTTTATGACGTGCGATACCTGTGAGACGTCGATGCCGCGGGCGGCAATGTCGGTCGCCACCAGGATCTGGAACGTGCCGTCGCGGAAACCGTCGAGCGCAGCCTGACGCTTGTTCTGGGAGAGGTTTCCCTGCAGCGAGGCGGCCTTGTAGCCAGCTTTTTCCAGCTGCTCCCCAACGCGCTTGGCGCGATGCTTGGTGCGGGTAAACACCAGCACCGATTCGGTGTCGGTATGTTGCAGCAGTTCCAGCAAAAGGGTAGTCTTGAGATGCTGCTCGACCGGGTAGAGCGCGTGGCTGACCGTTACCGCCGGTGCGGTGGTCCCCACCTGGACCGTTACCGGGTCGGTCAGCACTTCGTGGGCCAAGCGCCGGATCTCGTCAGGCATGGTGGCCGAAAAGAGGAGCGTCTGCCGCTTCTGCGGGAGGTGCTTCAAAATACGCCGGATGTCGGGGAAAAAGCCCATGTCGAACATCTGGTCCGCCTCGTCGAGGACCAGCACCTCCAGCCGGGACAGATCGATCGTCCCCTGCCCAATATGATCGAGAAGCCGGCCGGGGCAGGCAACCACGATCTCGGCCCCCCTTCTCAGCTTTTCAATCTGCGGGTTTACCCCCACCCCCCCATAGACGGTGAGGCTTCTCAGGCGGGTCTGTCGCCCCAGGCTGGTGATGGCTTCGTGAATCTGCTCCGCCAGTTCGCGGGTTGGCGCGATGACCAGGGCGCGGACGAAGCCGCGTTCACCCTGCATGAGGCGATGCAGAATCGGCAGCGCAAAAGCGGCGGTCTTGCCGGTACCGGTCTGCGCGAGGCCCATGACGTCACGCCCAGCCATGACCGGCGGAATGGCCTGCGCCTGAATCGGCGTGGGCTCCAGATAGCCGGCCGCGGTTACGCCTGCCGCAACGTTGTGATGAAAATTGAATGCACTGAATTCCATTATTTTCCTTCTTTCTTTGTCCCAAAGCAAAAAAGCCCCGGAGTCACTCCGGGGCCTTCAATGATGTCGTTTTCATTTGTCCGGGAACTGCGATTGTGATGATTTCACCCTAGCAGTTTCCAGAAAGCTCTGTCAAGGATAATTCCGGGCCGCATTCACAGCTTTTATTATGCCCGATTTCGGGTAAGATTTAGGAATCATGGGAATCAATCTCCTCAAGCTTCTGTCCGCGATTATTCTGGCGTATGCATTCTACGCCGCGTTAGTCTTTATCGCCCAGCGCAAGATGATGTATCCCGGCAAAACCATCCAGGCACCGGCCACGCCGAGCCCCATGGTGGGCAGAACTACACTCTGGCTGAAGACACGTTTCGGCAGGGTGGAGACGTGGTATGTCCCTGGCCAGGGGAAAGGGAGACGACCGCTGGTCATCTTTTTTCATGGCAACGGAGAAATCATCGACTTCCTCCCTGGGCAGATCGAAGGATTCAACGCCATGGGAATGGGGGTCCTAGCCATCGAATATCCTGGCTACGGGCGCTCCCAGGGAAGCCCCTCCGAGGAGAGCATCACGGAAACGGCTCTGGCGGCTTACGACATGATAACCAAAAGGAATGACGTCGACCCCTCCCGCGTGATGGCCTTCGGCAGGTCTCTTGGAGGCGGGGTGGCCTGCGCGCTCAGCAGGCAGAGGCCACTGGCGGCGCTCATCCTCCAGTCCCCCTTCACCTCCACCCGCCCATTTGCCAGACGCTACCTGCTTCCCTCCTTCCTCGTTCGCGACGTCTTTGACAATGCCGCTGCCCTTGCCAGTTTCCCCGGACCTGTCCTGATATTCCACGGGAGGCGCGATGACATCATTCCGTTCGAGCACGGGAAAGAGCTGGCCGGAATTGCCCGCAAAGCGCGCTTCGTGGAGCTCCCCTGTGCCCACAACGACTGCCCTCCCGATTGGGGCGGGTTCCTGCAAACCGTGGAGAAATTTCTTCGCGATGAAAAGATTTTGTAGACAGGCTGTAGGCTATAGGCTGTAGGCTGAAGCAAAACCTTCATATTTCCAGAAAACACTGCGGATCCTCGGCAAGGAAATCATTCCTCCCCTTTGACCTCGCATACGCCCAGGCAATGGCCCGGCACCCCCGGCAGGAGGCCCAGCGGGAACAGGAACCGCACTTGCCGCCGTAGTTCTGCTTGTCACGGAGTTGCGCGAGAACCGGGGAGGCGGCCCATATTTCCCGGAGCGAGTCCGTCCGCAGATTGCCGATGGGCATCTCCAGCCTGCGGCAGGGAGTGACGGTCCCGTCCGCAAGCAGGGTCAGGCCGGCTACGGCAGCGGCGCACCCTCCGTAAGGTATGCACTCTTGAGGATTGCCGGGTGCTGCCCGCATCTGGGCCGCAACCGGGTCCCCGGTCACGATCTCCAGTCCCGGCACTTTAACCGGAAGAAGCGCTTCGTACAGCGCCTTCACCTCTGCCGGCTCCAGCATCTCCCCGACCATCTCCATCCCCCGGCCGGACGGCACGAAGCGGGAAAAACCGAGCCTCTGCACACCCAGGCCGGACGCCAGCATGACCATCTCCTGCATCCGGCCGGCATTGAGGCGGGAAAGGGTCACATTGAGAGTGACCGCCAACCCTGCCCGCAGAAGATGATAAACGCCGGCAAGGGCGGCCCTGTAGCTCCCCTGCCCCCGGATCGATTCGTGAACGTCCTCCGGCCCCTCCAGGCTCACCTGCACCCCGCGCACCCCCAGCCCCGTCAGCCTGGCAGAGTTCTCCCGATCAACCAGCGTGCCGTTGGTCAGGATAAAGGTATCGAATCCTCGGCGCCCGATCTCCCCTAGAATCCCGAACAAGTCGTTACGCAAAAGCGGCTCGCCACCAGTGACGTTGAAGCTGGCGGCAAAGTCGATGCCATAGCGGTCACGCCAGACATCGATCATCTCCGCTGCCTCCTCCACCACTTGAATGGCTTCCTCAGTAGAAAGCTCATCCCCCAACCCTCCCGACTGATAGCAGTGCCGGCAGGCAAGGTTGCACCTTTCGGTCAGGTGCCACTGAACGAAGAAATCGAATGTCCCGGTTATGGCCATAAACCCCTCCGGTCATGTGAAGCAATGATTCGGAAAAAGAAACAGGCATGGCAGGAATTCCCCGCCATGCCTGCAACTGTGTTTCACGGAGCCGCCGACCGGCAGCTTTCAGCTTCCGCTCTTTCAGCTCTTTCATTTTTGGCACGCCTTGCCAGGATGCTCCGTCGCAACCATCTTCATCCCATCCCAGAAGGCCGCCTCCTGCACAAGCGTCTTCTCATCCAGAATTTTCCTCATCCCGACTCACCCCCTTTCCCGCAGATATTCAGGAAACAGAAGCATTCCGCATATCCATCGAAATTTTCGATACATAAAAGTCTAGTGCAAAAAGAGTGGGCGTCAAGTCTTGACGAAATCACACACAGGAGCGTGTCAAATTCCGGTCATCTCCTCAACCTTCAGCACGATGTCCTCGCCGTTTACCCGGGCGATCTTCCCGTCTTCCTCCTCGGTGCGGACCACTCCATCCTCGATCCAGGACAGGATCTCGGCCTTGTCCACCCCGAACTTTTCCTCCGCCTCTTCCAGTGTGTACCATGTTCTTCCGATCAGCATGAGCAGACCTCCTTTTGTTTTTAGCCTAGATTTTTAACTCTTCCGTGCCACCTCCTCTAACAACCGCACCAGCTCCCCTGGGCCGGAGACCGGCGGGCGGCAGCTTCCAGCGGCGCAGACAAATGCTGCCGGCCGGTCGCCGGGCATCTGCTCCCCCTCCCCTGCGCGGCGGAGAACCAGGGCGGGGATGAAAACGCGATGGCAAGCAGCGATCAGCCTTTGCGCCTCTTCTGAAGCAGGATTTCCGGAGATCGCCACCTCCACCGGGTCATGCCGTAATAGTCCCAGAGCGGATATGAGGTGCAGGTACGCGGCCGGCTGACGGCCGGCGCTCCCCATGAAAGCGGCCAGCACCTTCTCCCCCGATTCCAGCAGTGTCTCGTCCCCCGCAATCCGCCCAAGGCGGACGAGAACCGTGGCAGCAACGGAATTCCCCGACGGAATGACCGAGTCGTAGGCACCCATTTGCCGCACCGGTAGATCACCCCCCTCTTTGCGTTCGTAAAACCCGCCTCCGTCGCTACGGAAAAGATCGAGCATCTTCCTGGCGAGACGAATGGATTTGACAAGATATCCTTCTTCTAGCGTTGCCTGGTGAAGCTCCACCGTCCCCCATACGAGGAAGGCGTAATCCTCCAGAAAAGCCGGTACTGAGGTCTTCCCGTGGTGAAAACTGCGCAGAAGCCCGCCAGCCTCAGCTGTGAGCCGTCCAGCGACAAAGCGGAGAGCCTTCTCTGCGGCTTCCCGATAACGACCATCTCCAAGCACTGCGTACCCCTTGGCCACGGCGGCGATCATGAGGCCGTTCCATGACGTGACGATCTTTTCGTCTCGAAGGGGCCTGATCCTTCGATCCCGCGTCGCGAAGAGCCTGTCGCGCCAACGCGAAAGGTCACTCCGGAGCAACTCCGGCGATATCCCTTCCCGCGTACAGAAATCTTCCAACTGAACTGGAAGGTGGAGCATGCTTCGCCCCTCGAAATTTCCCCCTTCCGTGACGTCGAACAGGCGGCAAAAAAGCTCTCCTTCCGCTTTCCCCAGAACTTCGACCACCTCGGCAGGTGTCCAGGTGTAAAAGAGCCCCTCCTCTCCCTCCGTGTCGGCATCCAGGGCGGAGTAAAATCCCCCTTCCGGCGCAGTCAGCTCCCGTAGCACGAAATCGCATATCTCCCGCGCCAGCTCCTCGAAGCGCCCCTCGCCTGTGGCCTGCATGGCCTCCAGAGCCGCGATGGCCAGCAAAGCCTGGTCGTAGAGCATCTTTTCGAAATGGGGAACCAGCCACTGCCGGTCCACGCTGTAACGATGAATCCCTCCCCCAAGCTGGTCGAAGATACCGCCGGCACGGATCATGTCCAGGGTCTTCCCCACCATGGAAACCGCCCCTTTATCGTCGCTCCAGGCCGCCTCGCGCAGGAGGAACATGAGATAGTGGGGCATGGGGAACTTCGGCGCCTCCCCGAATCCTCCCCAGACCGGGTCGTACATCTCCCCCAGCTGGCGGCGGGCATCCTGCATCAGGCCGATATCCGCAACCTCTCCTGCCGTGGGGGCGTTCATTTTCCCGAGCGCATCCAGAACCGCGGCGCAATTCTGCAGGACCGCTTCGCGCTTGTCGCGCCAGAATTCCCCGAGCCTCTCAAGGATGTCGGTAATTCCCGGCATCCCCATGCGGGGAGTGCGCGGCAGGTAGGTGGCACAATAGAACGGCTGCCGATCCGGGGTCATCAGTATGTTCAGCGGCCACCCCCCGCCACCGGTCATGATCCGGGCCACGGTCATGTACTGCTCATCGATGTCGGGGCGCTCCTCCCGGTCCACCTTGATGGAGACGAAAAGCCGGTTCATCACCTTCCCGACCTCGGGCTCCTCGAAAGATTCGTGCTCCATGACATGGCACCAGTGGCAGGTGGCGTAGCCAATGGAGAGGAAGATCGGCTTGTCCTCGGCGCGCGCCCGCTCAAATGCCTCATCCCCCCATTGATACCAGTCCACCGGGTTCTCGGCATGCTGGAGCAGATAGGGGCTGGAGCTGAATATCAGCCGGTTGAACCGCTCCCCGCCGTCTGGGGGGAGCGTCGCCTTGTCCAGCTCGATGAGGCGCCGCAACCGCTCGTTTTCGTCCTGCCCCGTTTTTTTAATCATCCTGTTACCCTCAAAGCTCAAACAACCCCTCCGGTAAAGGTACGTCAATCGCCAGGTCGTCCATGAGCACTTCCTCCACTACCTTTCCGGCTTCATCATAGGCTATGACCTTCCGCGGCAAGAAAATTCCCGCGTCCAGCCAGAGACGGTAGCGGTGAACCCCTTCAAAAACCGCCCCCCCCTTCCCCGTGACTTCCACGCGCTGCGCTTTCCGCCCGCCGACTTCCTCCTCCCCTGCCGATACCGTCGAACCGTCCTTCTGGAGCTTCTGTACCCTCCGGAGCAGCGTCCCCACATCCGAAGCATCCACGCGATGCCCCTGCGAGCTTCTTACAGTCCGGCTGCCAGGGTCGAAGGTAAACACCAGCGACTTCATCGACGGGAATGCCCTGAGCCTCACCTTCTTCTTCCCAGGATCGTACACGAGGACCGCCCCGCTGTGAGGGGTCACGAACTCCATCCTGACAAAGCCGGGCTTTCTGTAGTAATAGCGGATAACCTCGTCTTCACCCCGGCTTTTCGAACGGAGCGTAACCTTGTAGCTGTCCACCTTCTTGAATCGCTCAAGGGCCGCCGTAATCGGATCTGCCGCAACAAGAGGCAATGCCGTCAGCAGGATGAAGAGTTGGAGTAATTTCACGGCACCACTTCCAGGGTCCCTTTCATCCCCTTGTCGCGGTGGCTCTCGAAAAAGAGGAGCTTTTTGCTGCAGTAGTACGTGTAGCTTCCTGTCTTTTTCGGGGTGAATTTGATTACCCTCGGCTCGGTTTCCATCGCCACATCGAACTCGATCCCTGCCTCCGGCGCCTTCATCACGATGTTGTGGGGGGTAACTCCCGATTCCTTCTTCACCTTTAGTTCCACCGGGACATTCACCTTGACGATGATGTGCTTGGGGCGGAAAAAATACGATCCCCCCAGCACCTCGACCCGCTGTACCCCCTCGGCGTCCACCGTCGCACGACGGACCTTCTCCTCAGTGGATTTGGCTCCAGAAGCAGCGACCATCTCCTCCGCGAGGGCAAAACCGTCAACAGCAAGGGAAACAGCCAGCACGCAGCAAACAAACAGCTTTTTCATTTTTCACCTCCCGTCAGGATTCTCCTGAAATTATACCCTCCCCCGGAAGAATTCCCACCTCCCGCAGTGAGCAAGCTCTTTGACGTCACATTTTTCATACGTTGCCGTAACGGAGAGGAGGGGTAAAATAGATTGGACAGAAGGAATATCCAATGATTCAGTCATGCGGTAACTGGAGGTAGACCATGGCAAGCACAGTTGAAATCAAGATTGGCGCAGTAACACTGGAGGGAATTCTGACTATGCCTGAAAAGGCAAAGGGAATCGTGATCTTCGCCCACGGCAGCGGGTCGAGCCGACTCAGCCCGCGCAATACCTATGTCGCGAATGTCATGCAGGAAGCGGGGCTCGGCACCCTCCTCTTCGATCTCCTGACCAGGGACGAGGATCGGCTTTACGAAAACCGTTTCGACATCGACCTGCTGGCGCGGCGGCTCGCTGCCACCACCCGCTGGCTCATGGAACGGCCGGAAGGGAAAGGCGCGGCCCTGGGGTATTTCGGCTCAAGTACCGGCGCCGCAGCGGCACTTCAGGCAGCGGTGGAACCTGGGATTGAGGTGAAAGCGGTGGTTTCCCGGGGAGGGCGTCCCGATCTCGCCATGCCTTTCCTGAACAAGGTGACTGCGCCGACACTCCTGATCGTGGGAGAGCTGGACAGGGAGGTGATCCGCATGAACCGGCAGGCGCTGGAATTGATAACTACAAAAAAGGAGCTGGCCCTGGTCCCCGGAGCGACCCACCTCTTCGAGGAGCCCGGCACCCTGGAAAAAGCGGCGGCCCTGGCGCGCGACTGGTTCGTGATGCTTCTCAGGTAAAACCGCCTACAGCCAGCGTTTGCGACGGAAATATACGAGCATGCCGACCGCCACAAAAAACATGAAGCCGACCACGAGGAAGTATCCCCAGCGCCATTGCAGCTCCGGCATGAACTGGAAATTCATGCCGTAAACCCCGGAGATGAAGGTCAACGGGATGAAGATGGTGCCGATTACCGTGAGAAACTTTATTGTCTCGTTCATCCGGTTGGAAATGCTGGAAAGGTAGATGTCGAGGAGCCCGGAGACGATGTCGCGATAAGCCTCCACCGCATCGATCACCTGGACCGTGTGGTCATATACGTCCCGCAGATAGATCGCCACCGGGGCCGAGACCAGCGTCGACTCGCGCCGCTCCAGGGCGCTGAGTACCTCGCGAAGCGGCCAGGCCACCCGTCGCAGCTGGATCATGTCCCGTTTCATCTGGTGGATCTTGCGCGTGGTTTCCGGCCCCGGCTCCCGTACCACCTCGTCCTCCAACTCCGAGATATCATCCCCCAGCCGCTCCAGAGAAGTGAAATAACTGTCCACGATCATGTCGATGAGCGTATAGACCAGGTAATCCGCCCCCATGCTCCGCAGGCGCCCCTTGCCATTGCGGAGCCGCTCCCGCACCGGGCCGAACAGGTCTCCCCGCAACCCCTCCTGGAATGTAATCACGAAATGCGGGCCAAGGATAAGGCTGATCTGCTCCATGCCGACTCCCGGCTCACCCCGGTCGCGTAGCATCTTCAGGACGATATAGAGATAATCGCCGTAATCCTCCAGCTTCGGCCGCTGGTTGGTGTTGACGATGTCCTCCAGTACCAGGGGATGGAGCCCCTGGGTGTCGCCGAACTTCTGGATCAGTTCCACCTCATGGAGCCCCTCCACGTCGATCCAAGTGAGGGCCTTCGGCTCCATGTAGTAGAAGCTCTCCTTGAGGGAGCTGATCGCCTTTTCCTCGTAGGTCTTCTCCGTATATTCGGCGATGGTGACCCGGATCTCCCGGTCGCTCCTTTCGCCGATGTGGATGAGGGTCCCGGGCGGGAGCCCGCTCTTGACCGACCGGTCCTTGTTAATGCGGGGCATTGTAACTCCTTACTTGCCGAGCTTTTTCGAGATCGCCTCCACCACATGGTAGGCGTCGTTAATGGCCGTATAGATCAGGTTGGGGTGCTTCTCCTCCTGAATGGCGCCGGCGCTGATCTTCATGAAGGAGGGGGATATGGCCCCGCCGATCACATACACACCTTTGCGGGTCGACTCGAACTCGGCGGTCAAAAGGATCAGCCGCTCCCCTTCCTTGGCCACCCGGCAGACCCCCTCGGCGCAGGCGATGGTCTGGACCCCGATCTTGTCGAAAATGGGGAGAGGGCCCTGGGAGCCGATGCAGGCGATAACGTGCTTCATGGGAAAGCTCATGGCGTGGTAGATCTCGATCCCGTCCGACTGCTTGAACTCGTTTATGCGTATCACCAGCCGATCCACCCCCTCGTCGTCCACCTCGCCGATACGGGGAGTTGCGCCGGGCAACAGCCGGATGTGGCCTCCGAGGAGGATCTCCTCTCCAAGCCTCTGGGCGATTTCCTTGTTGACGTCGAAAGTCTCGGAGATGTGTGCCCAGTAGACCGGCTGGTTGTCGTTCGCCTCCCGCTTGGCCCTTAGGATGGAGATGATGACATCGGCGGCGGTGTTCCCCCCGCCAATGACCAGCGTGCGCACCCCCAGATATTTTTTCGGGTCGTCGAGGGTCTTGGCCACCATCTTGGCATCGCCATAGACTGACAGCTCGCGCGGAATGCTGCTGCCAAAGGCAAGCACCACCTTCCTGGAGCGGAATGGCCCCCGGTCGGTCTGCACTATGAGGACGTCTCTCTCCTCCTTCAGGTCTTCGAAGGATATCTCGGCCTGTACGTTCAGGTTCTCATGCTGGACGAAGTGCTGCACGTATTGAATGTACTTCTCCACCGTTACCGGCTTATCCGGGGGCCGCAGCTCATCCACCAGAAAAGGCTCCGGGGCCTCCCTCGGTTTTGAGGGGTAGACATTCTTCCCCTCGGGGTATGTGTTTGCAATCCCCTGGAAGACGGTCTTACCCTGCTCCATAAGCAGGTACGACAACCCCTTCCGCTGGCATAGATAGGCCGCCGCCACCCCTGCCGGCCCGCCACCCACGATTATTACGTCATAAATCTGTTCCATCCGTATCTCCTTAAAGTTTGTGCAATATACCACGATCTCCCCATGCTTGTCCGGAATAACACGGGATGCGACGCTCAGCGATGGGGGCGGTCCTTGCCGAGCAGGCAGGTGCCGTCCTTGCATGCATCGTGGCTTCTCGGCAGAAATTTCCTGATCCGTGCGAAGCTCCAGTAGGCAAACTTGGACAGGTGATTCATCCCGGGAAGGGTAACCAGAGAGGCAAGAAGGCCGTACCAGATAGAGCCGGGAAACGCCTGCCAGATGACGCGAAACGCCTCCACCCCCCGATACACGCGCCCCTCCCGGTCGATGGCGTGCAAGTCGTGCATGAACTCATCCAGGGTGATGCCGTAGGGGATCGGGTCGAACTCCGGAGCGCTGATTTCAATGAATCGTAGGCGGCCGGCGTGCTCCTTGCGCCGGTAAACATCCATCTCTTCCGCGCAGACTGAGCAGGAGCCGTCGTAAAATATCGCCAGAGGATATGCTGGGGCGTCCGGCATAGCTGTCTCCCTTCCATATCTAACGCTCCACATACTGCAAGTGTGCCCGGAAAATTGCAAATGTCGAGCTTCAGTAGAGACGCAAAATCTTGCGTCTCTACATCCGGAAATTTGCTGAAACCGAGGATCACATTTTTTGGCCTTTTTCCATGCAAACCTGCCCGACATGTGTTAGAGTTGTTTTCATCTTTTGAAGTTGGCCGCCCAAGGCTTTAAAAGTCCTTGGGCTTTTATTTCGCGAAGGAGGTATGCATGCAGGTTATTGTCCAGGGGAACGACCTCGATCGCGCGCTCCGAAATCTGAAAAAGAAGCTGCAGATGGACGGCTTTTTCAAGGAAATGAAGAAGCGGAAGCACTATGAGAAGCCATCTGTAAAGAAAAAACGCAAGCAGCAGGAGGCCGCGCGCCGCAGGAAAAAAGCCCAGCGGTTCCGCAAGCCCGAAAGGGACTAGCCGCTTCATCTCTCCTAATCACTCGGACCGGTCAGAAATTTTGACCGGTCTTTTTCCCTCCTCCCTCCACAAACAACTCCTTATTCTGGTATAATTTTCACGTATGAGAATTTCCGGCGATCTAACCGCCGGGACGGAAAAGGAGGTTGCGTCATGAACGTCTTGGACTGCGCCATCAAAATGGAAGAAGATGCAAAAGCACACTACCAGAAACTGGCTTCAAACGCCAAGGTGGAAGAGCTCAAAAAGCTTTTTGAACTAATGGCAGGGGCCGAGGACGAACACCTGGAAGCGCTGAAAAAGATGCGGGACACCACAGACCCGGCTCAGGCCCAGTTCAATTCACTGAACGACGCGGCCTGCGCGTTCAGGCCGCTTCTGGGGAAACGTGACCTGATGGCCGAGCTGCAGGATGACCCGGACGCCTTCAAGCATGTGGTGAAGGAAGAAGAGGAGAGCATCAAATTTTACGAGGATCTTGCCGCAAAAGCGGACAAGGAGGCGACAAGGAATCTACTCCTCAAGATCGCCGACCAGGAACGGCGCCACCTGAATATCGTGGAGAACATCTACTTATTCGTCCAGTCCCCCAAGACCTATCTTGCCTGGGGCGAGTTCAGCAATCTCAAGGAGTTTTGAAAGCAGGCACTGGGCGCTAGGCACTGGACAATATCAACAAAAAACGAAAAAGCCTGCGATTGCAGGCTTTTTCGTAAGATTTTACCAGTCCCCAGTCCCCATTCCCTAGACCCCGCCTCTACACCGACAGCGTCCCCACAATCAGGACCTTCGGCCCCCCCTTGAGATAATGAAATTCACCGTCGTCCGGGGCATCCCCGATTGCCCATTCGTAAAGCCTTCTGGCATCATCAAGAACAGGATTGACTGGAAAATCGTAATAGCGGTTCTGCATCTCCTCGTCATAAAGGCCTACGCAGCCGTGCGAGGCGGGATAGCCGGGGATATCGCGGCCATGAATCCAGTAGGCGGTACCCTTTCTGCTCACGTGGAACATAAGGCCGTAATGCATGGGGTACGGGATTATGGTCTTCTCTATCTTGTATATGGAGGACTCGTGATTAAGGCTGTAGGCGGTTACCCGGAACCTGCCGGTGGGGGTCCGGAACACCTTCTCGCCGCTGGCTGCGGGGAATGAGAATACGAGGACTCCGTATTCGTAGGCGCCGATGAACTGCTCGGAAAGGTCTACCAGGATGAATTTCTTTTCCTTTTCGGCCTCGGGGAGGAAATGGGGAAGAGGGGTGAAATCCTTTATATCGTCCAGGTTCTCGGGGATCTTTATGTAACCTCCCCACAACAAATGGCGCCGGTCGATCCGGTTGAACCGAAGGACATCCAGCCAGCGCTCTCCGAAGAGGCGTTCCGGCGTTTCATTCGCTCTTATTCGCCGGCATTTCCAGGCGATTGTCAGGTCGCTCGGGTAAAAGACCTTGCAGGGGGGGATAATGCGTTTTATTTTCCGTTTTCTCGGGGCGGCCCCCGCAACGGAGCAGATAAGTGACAGGACAAGGGCGCAAGTTATCAGGATAATCGACCTGCGCACCGGCACCCCCTTTACCAGGTCCTGAAGGTTCCCGAATCGATGTGCACGAACCCAGGGCCGGGATAGTAGCCGACCCCGCCATAACGCAGGTCTAGAGCGGCCGTGCGGAGCATATGCAGGTCAACGCCGGGAATGGCGATATCTATGGCTTTCCCCTTCATATGGAGGCTCTTGCTGGCGACCCCGCCGCGGCTCCTGTTACGAAGCATCGCATTATAATTGGGCGACCTGAAACCGGAAATGATATGTATCTCGTTGTTGCCACCCAGCTGCTTGTCCACCAGGCTAAGGTATTCGATGACCCGCATGTCCATCTCCCCCACCTCGCCGGAGTGGCAGCGGAGAACCCAGTTGAGTTCCTTGATGGCCTCGGGATCGTACTCCCCCGAGGGTTTTCTGAAGATCAGGGACACCCGCTCGCGGCTGTGGGTGTTGAAAAGCGACAATTGTCCATCGATATCGGTTTCGGGCGGGATGGATGCAAAGCCCGGGACGCCGTCGAGCAGCATAAGGGACGCCGCCAGTGATGCCTTGAGAAACAGTCTTCTGCTAAATTTGCGATTAAACAATGGCATTCCCCCCTTTTCATGCAAGGTGGGGAATTAATTAACAAATTTGACCAGAATTGTCAACCCGCCTCCTCTCGCGCAAAGGCTGATAGGGATGCGCAAATCGACACCGCCATTGTCACGCGATAAAAAAGCCTGCACAAGCAGGCTTTTTTACTGTCCCAAAACATATGGGCCTTGAGGGGTATTCGTAAGGCAACGCACCCTAGAGACGCATGCAATAGAGACGCATGCAATGCGTCTCTACCATTACAATCGACATCAGTCGATCTGCTCCCCGAGATAAGCCTGGATGCCCATCTGGCGGATCTGGTCCATCTGCGCCTCCAGCCAGTCCACGTGCATCTCCTCTTCCTTCAGGATCGACTCGATCAACTCGCGGGTGCCGTTGTCCCCCACCTCCACCGCCAGCCTGATGGTCTCGTTGTAACCCTTAACGGCATCGAGCTCGTAGACGTGGTCGCTTTCGTGCATTTTGGGGATCTCCGCACCGATGTGGATCTTGTTCAGATGGCTGACCGTAGGACGCCCTTCCAGGAAGAGAATGCGCGCGATGAGCTTCTCGGCGTGCTTCATCTCGTCTATTGACCGCTTCCTGATCAGGTCGTGCAGCTTATCATACCCCCAGTTTTCGCACATCTCCGCGTGGACCATGTACTGGTTGATGGCGGTCAGTTCCTCGGCGAGACGCGCGTTCAGATGCTCGATGATCTTGTCGTTACCTTTCATGTTCCGTTCTCCTCCCTAGGTCAGATGTGTACCCTGCAACTTAATTGAACCAGAAATCGGGCAAAGAGCAAGGGGGGCAGGTCATCTTCTCTTTAATTCCGGTGAAAATGGCCTATACTTGAAGGAGTTTACACACTAGAAAGTCCACAGGGAAAGGAGAATCCATGGACAGCCGTGAACAGATCGACCGGTTTCTGGCCTCCCCGGCATTCGGCGTGGTGGGGGCATCTTCAAAGAGGGAGAAGTATGGAAACAAGGTCCTGCGTTGTTACATGCAGAAGGGGTACCGGGCTATTCCAGTCAACCCGAATGAGCGGGAGATAGAGGGGATCGGTTGTGTTGCGCAGATCTCGGACCTTCCAGCCGAGGTGAAGAGCATTTCCATGATTACCCCGCCGGCAGTGACCGAACAGCTGATTCCGGCCGCCGCCGCCAAGGGGATCGAGAACATCTGGATGCAGCCCGGCGCTGAGAGCCAGGCGGCCGTCGAGCTGTGCAGGAAGAACAACATCAACGTCATAGCAGACGGCAGCTGCATTCTGGTAGTGCTGGGGTATCACGAGCACTAGCCGGTCAGAGCAGGCCAAGAATCTCTGAATGCCTCTCGATCCTGGCATGGGCGGGGAAATCGGCCCTGTAGGCCACAAAGGGGACCCCTGCGGCTTGGGCGGCTTGGCGGTCCACGTCTGAGTCACCGACGAAGAGAGCCTCCGCGGGGGCAATCCCGTAATGGTCAAGAACCTTGATGAGCGGTTCGGGGTGGGGTTTGGGGTTGGCCACCTTGCTGGCAGTCATGACGATTCCGAAGTAACGGGCAAGGTCGAAGCTTTCCAGGACCATGTCCATGGATGTCGAGCGGTTGGTGCAGACCGCGAGGTCTACTCGCCCGCTCAGGGCTTCAAGCGTCTCCCGGAACCCATCCTCCATCACCATGAGGGGAACGAGCTCCCGGTAATCAAGAGCGCCGGCATGACGCACCGCTTTTTCCCACTCTGCCGGGTCGGGAAAGAAATGGGCCAGCACCTCGCGATTGGCGTAAGTATGGAGGACGCGCATATGCTCCTCGTCAGCCCGGTCCAGGGGCGCCCGCCCCATTGCCCGCATGATCCGCTGGTAGAACTCCAGATTGGCCTCGAAGGAGTCGAACATCACCCCGTCGCAGTCGTAGATTACGGCTTTATACATTCTTTTCTCGTGAGTAGTGAATCGTGAGTTGTGAGAGGTTAAAATAGCGAGATTTTAATCTTAGCCATTCCCTTCAGGCCCAGTTGGGTCTGGACCCCGGTCTCCGGTTACCGTTTTCAAATACTCCTCCCATTCAATGGGAAGCATGTATTTCTTTTTATTGTTGCACTCCTTGCAGGCCGGCACGAGGTTGCCACGGCTACTCTTCCCCCCCCGGACAATGGGGACGATATGGTCCATGGTGAGATCATCTAACGGGAACTTCCCGCCGCACCAGTGACAAATCCCGCGCCCAACGCGATTTTTCCACCACTGCGATTTGCGCAGCTCGCGGGCCTTATCCTTCTCCCGCCTGATCTCCTGCTCGGAGACTTCGATGATGAAATAGCTCATTCAAATGCCGTGAATAGTGAATTGTGAATGGTGAAAAAGTCCTTTTGAACCGCATGGAACCCAGCGTCTTCAGCCTTCAGCCTTCAGCCTAGCACCCTGCCGATAGGCCTCAATCGCCTTCCTCGCCAGCTCGTCGCACCGCTCGTTCTCGGTATGGCCGTTGTGGCCGCGAATCCATTGCCACTCCACCTTGTGTTGCCGGGTATGCTCCAGGAGGCGCTCCCAGAGGTCGCGGTTGAGAACCGGCTCCTTCTTGCTGTTGACCCACCCCTTCCTGATCCATCCCTTGATCCACTCGGTCATTCCCTTGACCAGGTACTGGGAATCGGTGGCGATGATGACGGTCGAGGGGCGCTTGAGGGCGGAAAGTGCCTCGATGGCGGCGGTCATCTCCATACGGTTGTTGGTGGTCTCGCCATGTGCGCCGGAGAGTTCCTTCTCGTGGCCGTTCCAGCGGAGGATGGCCCCCCATCCGCCGACGCCGGGGTTGCCGCTGCAGGCGCCGTCGCAGAAAATCTCAATCTTGCCCGACATAGGCCCCCTCCCGCTTCAGGATTTCGGCAATCGAGTCCATTATCCGGTCGACGATGGCTTGATGGGTTTGCTTACAGTCCTCGCGCTGCAAGAGATCGGAGAAATCTAAGGGCTCGCCGAAGACGACACTCGCCTTCTGTCCGAAACCGGGGAATTTCCAACGGTTTAGCCCGATCAGGACAGTAGGTACGACTGCGGGGCGCGTATCGTAGATGATCTTGCCGACACCGCGGTTCCCCTTCCCCAAAGTGCCGTCCTTGTGTCGGGTCCCTTCGGGAAAGAGCATGACCCGCTGATCGCGCAACAGTTCGTTGATGGTCTTGCCGGCCCGCACGTCACGGCCGCGCCGGACAGGAAATGCCCCCCAGGAGGAAAACAGCGCCCCTGCCAGGCGGTTACGGAACAACTCCTCCTTGGCCGGCGCCCAGAGCATGCGCATGGGGTAATGACGGATGACAGCCCACGGGAGAAAGATGGTTTCATAAGCGGAGATATGGTTGGAGGCAAGGAGCACCCCGCCTTCCTGCGGAATATTCTCGGCGCCTACTATGCGGAAGCAGTTAAGGAGCGAGGCGTAGGTGCCGATGACGTAGGCGGAGAAGGTGACCCACGAGCGACGGATGATAGAGACTTTCAAGCAGACCTCTGCAAGCGGAAATGTTGTGTATCACGTCACTATAACATTTTTCGTGGAGGTAGTTCAATAACCTGTGAAACAAACCCACCGCACATTTTCGATGCCCATTCTCGCAGTTCGATTTCAAACTTCTACATTTCCTTTGATTACCGTCTGCCGCGAAGAATAAATGGATGTTCGTCTATTTCAACAAAACGGCGAGACGTCGGAAACAAGCCGTATACGTTCTGCTTGACATGTTATCTGAGCCGATGTTATAGACCCTTTTAATTGAATGCTATTATCCCGAAGAAAATCACCCAGCGACTTATTGGTAAAGATTAATATTAATTAGATAGCAATCAAGTTGACAATAAGCTTTTGAACGATAAATTTAATAAAATTTTTAAAACCAAAGAACTCCCAACAGCACGCTCCGGGATGTTTCTTTTGTAAAGACGGAGGGGATATGGTTCCACCGACAGGGGCCATTATCGATTTTGAGCAAAGGCCGCTCTGGTCAGCTTTAGGCTGATGGGGCGGCTTTTGTCGTTTTTGAAAGCGGCATGGTGTGGAGATTTTATTTTGACACAAACCGTTATGACAGCACCTGGAGCCAATAACCAGGCATGTAATGGTGGGAAAGACCGCGTAACGCCGTTCTAAAGATGCTATGGTTTTCTAAAACCCAAAAACCAAAAAGGATAGTCTTCGTGTCCAAATTCATAATCACAGAAACATGGATTTTCCTGATCGGCCTTGCCATTATTGTCGTTTACCAGTTGTTGACAGGAAAAATTAATATGACATGTCTGCTATACGAAAAAAACACAGCAGTCAAATACAGTCCCGGCAGAGTTCAGCTATTGGCCGTAGTCATAGGGTCCATGTTCTATTACTTGCTGAAAGTGTGCCTGGATCCAAGCCACTTCCCGACACTACCGCTGGAATTTCTTCTCCTGTCAGGTGGGGGAAACCTCATCTATCTTATAGGAAAATCCTACTCTCTACTGAAAAACATGGCTAGATAACCCGGCAACTAACCAAAGGAACAAGGAGGCAATGGCATGGATTTTCTCAAACTGATGATTGGATGGATAGTTACTTTATTTGTTGGCGTAGCGGGATTAATCCTTCTGTATCAAATGTTTGTCGGAAAGATCAATCTGCAGAGACTCATCAGCGAGGAAAATGGCGATGCCAGCATGTCACGATTCCAATTGCTGGTTTTCACATTCGTGATATCTATGAGCCTTTTTCTAGTCATCGTCAGCAAAGAACCAGCGCAATTTCCTCTGACGATACCACCTGAGATATTAGCGTTGTTGGGGATAAGTGGCGGTTCCTACCTAGTTTCCAAGGGGATTCAGTCGAGCAAAGAAATAAGTAAGGCAAACATTGAAGTACAAGGCCAAGCTTCGCCTCCGCCTGTGGCGCCCGCACAACAAGCTGCCACTCCCGCGCCCCCAGCACCACAGGCTGCCGTTCTTTCATCCGCGAATCCTGCACCTAATCCGGTATACAATCAACATGAAGATGAACCGGCCATGGGGTAATTTATGAGTGAATTCAAGCAAAAGTACATCATTACACCCCGTTATCTCAGCACGCCATCCAAGCGCCGTCCCGGTCGCGCCATGTCACCCGGCGTCCGCTTCATTGTAGCCCACGACACTGGCAATCCTGGTTCCACGGCTGGCGATAACGTCCGGTATTACGAAAATAGCCGGAATGAGCAAAGCGCCTCGGCGCACATCTTTGTGGACCATCGAGAGATAATCGAGTGCATTCCAGTATTCACGGGGCCGCCGGAAAAGGCATGGCACGTTATTTACGGGGTGCCTACGGACGACAAGATGTTCGGTCACGACGCCAATGACGCCGCCATCGGTGTGGAGTACTGCTACGGAGGGGGAATCGACGCCGACGAGGCGTACCGCAAGTATGTCTGGATCATGGCCTATGCCTGCTTCAGGTTCAGCCTCGATCCCAGACAGCATATTGCCGGCCACTTCATCCTCGACCCGAACAGGAAAACCGATCCGGTGACCGGCCTTGCCCGCAGCCGCCGCAACTATGAGCAACTCCTGAGAGACGTGGCGCTTGAGTTCGACGAGTGCACTGGTGCGGCGACCGGCGGCAATGCATTACCAATTACTAGGGAAAGTGGGACCGTGACAGCAACAGTCCGGCTCAACATCAGGCAAGGAAAACCTAGTACCCTCGCACCTATTGCCCAGGTTCTTTCAGTGGGGGATGTTCTCGCCTACACCGGCTGGACGGATGCGGGCGATCCGGTCAATGGGAATTCACGTTGGTATCAGGACGGGAACGGGAACTTCTTTTGGACCGGCGGGGTAGTCAAACAAGGGTGAAACCAATTAGTAATGGTGGAGTTATGGCACCTCAAATCGGCTTTCTTCGACCCAGACGAGATTCTCGGTTCCCATTGAAAGCGCGGAGTGACAGCTACCGGAAAGCTGTCACGAAAGACCGGGAGATCAATGCCGGTGGATTAGTCTCTTCCTGGAATCCGGCGGGTCATTCTGATAAGGTGGCCGGGGTTACTGGACGGATAATGATTTCACCAAGCCGGTGGCGAAGTTTCTCGGGAGATTTCTCTGAGTTTCAAGAGGTAAGGCAGAAATGCCTAAACTTAAGATACGATGCCAACAAATGAATTTCTCAAAATTCTAAAGCATAGAAAATCGAAGCATTATTTATTGCTATTTTTCTTGCCATTGATTGCAGCTTGCTCAGCTGTTACCGTTCGCGAGGATGGCAGTATTGTTCGGCGCTATTTCGGTTATGTCAGAGTTATAACTCCACCATCCGCCAGTAATAGCGGTAAATTCCAAGCAATGGAATATACCTCTTTCGGGCTACGGATGGAAAAGGGGGTTGGATTTGGTTATTACCACGAGCGTAATGAATACATACCGCTCGATTGCCGGGTCGTAATTAGAGTGATGAACGAACAACAACTCAAGGAAGTGATGAATTCAATAAAAATGGAGGGATTATGCGTAACAGTGGACTCAAATTAGTTATTGTAATTTTCTTGTTAGCGATTATCAGCTTTACTTCCGGCTGCATGCCGAGGCATACAGATACCCTTGTGTTTGGGACAAACACCAAACTTGCAGTAGATTTGTCACTCAATTCCACAACGAATGTACCGTCATTGACTGTAGGCTATACACGACAGGAAGGAGTATGGATGCCACTTTATGTCAATGCGAAGGATTCAAGATTTGCAAATAATACAGGGAGTAGCGTCTTCAGAAATTTTACCGGTGTTTCTACCCATAAATACGTCGGAAATGCTGGAGGTGACAGGGATACGTATTCAGTTCTTGCAAGTTTTGGTGCTGATATTAAAAATGGGTCTGAAGGGGCCGGCGTCGGCATCGCCCAGTACTTTGCTACAGGCTTAGCAGCCAGAGAACTTGCAAAGAAAGGCGGGGCAGAACTTGTAACCTTGCAAGCCCAAGGGCGAGTTAGCGATGAAATCAAGCAGGCTGCCGCAAAGCAGCTAGCAAATTGGAATTATAAAATCGACCTCATCGCAGCGTATGTTGATGAAGATGGAATAGTCAAAAAAGAGCGGTTGGAAAAATTGATAAAAAATACAGGACTAGGTAATACATTCGTCGAGGAGTTTAAAGGAAAGCCCATTGATGATTTCAAAAAATCATTACACTCACCTTTATTCCTAGGCAATGTTGATGGGCTCGCTGCAAGCATATCAAAGTGAAAGGAGTGCAATCAATGTCCTACTTAACCGTTGATCTTTTTACAGATCAGAGCAAGGCTCAAGTTTCTGCCCAAGCTTTCAGGGATGCTGGAGCACAGAATGTTACTATCGAAACAGTGAGTTCCATAAATGTAAGGGATAATAGCGAAAATCCACCTGTTGCAAAACTTTACAAAAATGCTGATGCACTTTATGTAGTAATTTGCAAGGGGTGACTTAGCTTAATACATGTTAAGTGAGTAGCATACGGTGTCTATCAGAAAAGTAAAATATATAGGTCTGTCATCCCCCTGAACACGCCACTTCAAGCACTGGCTAGTTACTTACGTTTCTCGTCAACGGGAGGAGATCATGAAAGTACTCATCAGGTTAGGATTTGTATACGTCTTAGGCGTTCAGCTTTGCTGGGCGCAGGAAACCGGCAATCCCGCCAATAAAAATATGGAGATGCCGATAGAATATCCCCGTATGCAGAGAGCACCCCAACTGCCCCCCGGGGATGGAGAAGACACCATGATGCCGAAGGAGGATCCGGAGGATAAGGAACATACAAGATGCCGATAGAAGACCCAGACTTTGCACCAGCCACCCTCCATACTACTGAACAGCCCGAATCGAAAAAAACTTTGCCGGCAACCGACAGCAAGTATATTCTAAGGTAGCACGATGACTGAAACTGGCTGCCAAGTTCCAGTCCTGTCTTCCCCTTTTCCGGTTACAGAAAAGGAAAATCCGCCATGAAAATCTTCGGCATCGAGATCGAACGGAAAACCGACATCCTGGCGTTGGCCGCCTTTACACTCGCCCTAGCAGGAATGCTCCACCAATTTTCCGGCTATCTTCACGGCCCTGTAGTCAAACTCTTCCTGCCTGAACAGGTGCTTATTTTTGCAGATAAGATTGGGGCCGCACAAACAGAATATGTAAGGTTTGCGGCGCCAATGGCCTATGTAAATACCGGCCAGCCCGGTTACAATGCGGCCATCAAAAGCGAAGCGATCAGGTTCACGATGGCTGGAAGGTCTTATGAACAGAAATGGCAGGAGTTTGGTTCCTCGGGTAGTAATAACAACAACCTTACTTGGAAAAAAAATGGTGACGCCCATCCCTTTGCCATCGAGGCTGGCAGCACTGAGAGCCATGAAACCGCCTTTGCCCCGCGCACAGTCCTCGTGCGCGGGGGCGAAGACCCAGCCGCCAGGAGCAGGAATTACCTGAAATGGGACGAGTTCATCACTGGATTATCGGGCAACAAGGAATTTGAAATCACTTTCGTCTCCGAAATTTATGGCAAGTCGCCGGTAAACGTGAAATGTAAAATATACCTGACAGACGCCATTGTCAGAACTCTTAAAGAACGAAAATGGGTTGCCCCGTCGTGTTGGGCTGATTAAGGAGGTCAGATGTGAAATTGCAGAACCGAAAGGGCCTAGTCGAATGTACCGTTACAAGTCGGCATAGAATTGGAGGTGTTACAGCCCGACCCCATCAATAACCGCATGACACTTTGGGCAGGCGCCGCCAGTTATGGAGTTGTTCTGAATGAAGAAACCATACCGCTCGATGAGAAGCTCGCCGCATGAGTGGCACCAGGTGTTTTCGCCCCCCTCTCCTGCCACGTTCCCTTCGTAGACATAGCGCAGCCCTGCATCGAGGCCGATCTGCCTGGCGCGGCGCAGGGTTGCGACCGGCGTGCGCGGCCGATCGGTGAGCCTGTATGTGGGGTAGAACTGGCTTACGTGCCAGGGGGTGTCGATGCCGACCTTGGTGGCGATGAAGTCGGCGATCCCCTTCAGCCCCTCGTCCGAATCGTTGAAGCCGGGGATTATCAGCGTAGTCAGTTCGATCCAGATACCTAGCCGCTTGTATTCCACGATGGATTCGAGGACTTCATGAAGAGTGGCGCGCACCACCTCCCGGTAGAACTTGTCGGAAAACCCCTTCAGGTCGATATTCGCCGCGTCCAGATACGGCTGGATATGCGCCAGGGCTTCGGGAGTGATGTAGCCGTTGGTGACAAACACGTTCTTCAGGCCCGCCTTATAGGCCAGCACTGCGGTGTCGTAGGCGTATTCGTAGAAGATGGTCGGCTCGGTGTAGGTGTAGGAGATCGACTTGCAGCCGCTATCAAGCGCCAGCTCCACGATCTTTTCTGGGGGGAGGTCCATGCCGGCGATGACCAGGCGCTTCCCCTCGGGCTGGGAGATGCTATAGTTCTGGCAATGGAGGCAACGGAAGTTGCATCCGACGGTGGCAATGGAGTATGATCTGCTGCCGGGGAGGAAATGGAAGAGCGGTTTTTTCTCGATCGGGTCCACATGTTCGGCGATGACCTTGCCGTACACAAGCGTATAAAGCGTGCCATCGTGGTTTTCCCGCACTCCGCATATACCACGGTTGCCGTCAAGGATAAGGCAGCGGAAGCGACAGAGCCCGCATTTCACCTTTCCCTCCCCCACCTTTTCGTAGAACATCGCCTCTTTCATGGCTTCCCCATTGCAAGCGTTTTGCCGGTCTCCGGTCTCAATTTTCCGTTCTCCTAAATTATATCAGAGAGGCCGGGCCGGACAACTTGACAACTACCGGGGGAGGGATAAAGTTTCAATATATTTCCTCCCCCCCTAGACGAATGACGTAACACCATGATATGGAATGGTTCCAATGATCTCCGTCATCATCCCGGCATACAACGAGCAGCAGGCACTCCAATCCCTCCGCCTATCCATCGGTCAACTTTCAGATTCGGAGATCATTGTCGTTGACGGCGGAAGCAGCGACCTGTCGTTCGATATCGCCGTCACCTTCGCCCACAAGGTATTGAAAAGTGGACCTGGGCGCGGTGTCCAGATGAACGCCGGCGCGCGGGTCGCGTCTGGAGACGTTCTCCTTTTCCTGCACGCCGATTCAATACTCCCCACTGCCTGGTATTCATTAATAACTGATGCCCTACAGAATCCCGGAACCGTTGGCGGCGCGTTCGATCTGCAATTGTCAGGCGACAAGCCTGCCTACCGTCTTATTGGCAGAACTGCTTCGTTTCGCTCCCGCCTTCTCCGCACTCCCTTCGGCGACCAGGGCATATTCGCGCGAAAGGCCGTATTCGCTGATCTGGGCGGTTACCGTGCCATTCCGATAATGGAAGATGCCGATTTTGTTCGCCGCCTCCGCACAAAAGGAAAACTCACCTTTATCCCCCACCCAATCAGGACGTCCGCGAGGAAATGGGAAGAGCACGGCATCATGCGGACCACCGCTGCACACCTGCTGGTACTGGCCGGTTATTTTCTCGGAGCCTCGCCCCATGCCCTGCAAAAGCTGTATAGGGCCATATTTTTCAAACCTGAGTTTAAAAAATGATCGGTTGAAATTTTTTTAGTCCCATCCGGATTTTCCAATTATTCCTGTCAAAAATATCAATAAAAACATAATTCAGTTTGAAAATCAGATTCGTATTGTTTTTCAATCAGTTATGTTGTTATTGGTCCGACCCTCAGTTCCTATGAATTTGTTTGAATAAGAAATAACGGTCTGGCAAGCAAAACATCAAGTTATGCAAACTCCTGTTTTACAAAGATTTTTGGTAATTTTACCGTTGCAATGCATGATTTTTTTGATTTATAGTGGAATCAACCAAACAATGAAAGGAGAATGTCATGCAATGTCCGATATGCAACACCAGCCTCGGGATCGAAATCGACATCCACGCCGACGGGTACGCTGACAACCTGCTCGAATGCAGCAGTTGCGGCGCGCTCTGGATCAACGAACATGGCGAGCAGGTACTCATCAAAAAGGTTGCCTGATCATTTTTGTTGAAAGGAGAATCTTCTGGTGACTGGAAATTTTCTGGAGTTGGAAAGCCGGGTCTTATGATACCCGGCTTTTCGCTTTTCTGGAGGAACCTGGAAAGGATTGTACTGGCTAACTTTTGAGCCGCTCCACCTTGATCACACCTTTTATCTTCATGATGCTGCTAAGGATTCGATTCAGGTGATTGAGGTCAACTACGTTGAGCTCGAACGTGTTCACCCCCCGCTTGTCGAGGGTGCTTTGCACCGAAGCGCTGGCTATGTTGGCCTCGCAATCGGAAATGGCATGGGTGATGCTGGCCAGGATACCCTTTTCGTCGAAACAGGAAACCCGTATCTTTACCGGCAGGGCCGCTTCCTTCCCCTTGTCCCAGGAAACCTCGATCCGCCGCTCCGGATCGCTTTCCAGAGCCAATGCGCAATCGGCCGTATGCACCGTCACGCCCCGCCCCCTGGTGATGAAACCAACGATCTGGTCACCCGGCAGCGGGTTGCAGCACTTGCCGAAGCGGACCAGCACATCCTCGATACCCCGGATCTGAATGGCGCCCGACGGCTTGCGCGAGAGCTTCCCCATCACCTTTTCCACGGTGGTGGGCTTCCGCTCCTGCCGTTCGGCAATCTTCTCGGCCGGCATCAGCTTCCCCAGGAGCTGCATGCAGGAGAGCTTTCCGTAGCCGATGGCGGCCATGACGTCATCCTCGCTGACGAACCCGAATTCCTTCGCTGACCGGGCAATCTCGCCGCTCTTCTGCAGCTTGGCGAAATTCTGCGAAAATCGGCGGAACTCCTTCTCGCAGATCTCCCTTCCAAGCGTTATGCTATGCTTGCGCTCCTCAGTCTTGATCCACGCCCGTATCTTGTTACGGGCCCTGGACGACTTGACGATTTTCAGCCAATCCTTGCTAGGCGTGTGGTGCGGCGAGGTGATGACCTCGATGATGTCGCCGTTTTTCAGCTCGTACTTGAGGGGGACCAGCTTGCCGTTCACCTTGGCGCCGACGCAGCGGTGGCCTAGGTCCGTGTGGACGCTGTAGGCGAAGTCGATCGGGGTCGATCCCTTGGGATACGACTTCACATCTCCGCGGGGGGTGAAGACGTAGACCTCTTCCGGGAAGAGCTCCACCTTGACGGTGTCCATGAACTCGCGGGAATCCTGGAGTTCCTGCTGCCACTCCAGGAGCTGCCGGAGCCAGGAGAAGCGTTTCAGCTCCTTCTCGTCATACCCTTTCCCTTCCTTGTACTTCCAATGGGCCGCGATTCCCGACTCGGCAACCCTGTGCATCTCGCTCGTCCGGATCTGCACTTCCATCCTCTCGCCAAAGGGGCCGATGACCGTTGTGTGCAGGGACTGATACAAGTTCCCCTTCGGCATGGCGATGTAATCCTTGAAACGGCCCGGGATCGGCTTCCACATGGAATGAATAATCCCGAGCACCTCGTAGCACTCCCGGAGATCCTCGACTGTGATCCGGATCGCGACCAGGTCGTATATCTGGTCAATGTCCACATTGCGGCTCTCCATCTTGCGCCAGATGGAGTAAAGGTGCTTGCTCCGCCCCGAAACATCGCCACGGATGGCGTGCTCTTCCAGCTTGCTGTTTATGATCCGCTTGGCATCTTCCACATACGATTCGCGCTCTTTCTTCTTCTTGGTCACCTTGGCGGCCAGGTCGTAATAGACCTGTTGGTTCAGGTAACGGAACGAAAGATCCTCCAGTTCGCTCTTTATCCATGAGATACCAAGGCGGTTGGCAAGCGGGGCGTAGATGTCGAGGGTCTCCTGGGCAATGGCCCGCTGCTTGTTCTCCGGCTGGTACTGAAGCGTCCGCATGTTGTGCAGCCGGTCGGCCAGCTTGACCAGGAGAACGCGGATGTCGTTGGACATCGCCAGGATCATCTTGCGGAAGTTCTCCGCCTGGCGCTCTTCCTTGGTCTTGAAATGAATCTTGCTGATCTTGGTGACCCCGTCCACCAGGGTGGCCACCTCGGACCCGAACATCCCCTCGAGCTCCTCCCTGGTGGTCAGGGTGTCTTCGATGGTATCATGCAGAAGCCCGGTCACTACGGTGGGAGCGTCCAGCTTCAAGTCAGCCAGTATGGCCGCCACCTCCATCGGGTGCACAAGGTAAGGCTCGCCCGAAAGGCGCATCTGTCCCTGATGGACCTTGGCGCTGAAGACGTAGGCCTTCATTATCAGGTCCATATCGGCCGTGGCGCTGTAGGAGCTGACTTTTTCTATGATGTCGTTGATTCTGATCATAAGTGTGTTAGAGACAAAAAAAGGGCGGAAGCCCTTTTAATGCTTCAGCCCTTTTGAGCCTGAACTACCGCCCTCTTCGGGAAGTCAGCTCGTACCCCACCCTGCCAGAGGCGATTTCCCGCAGCGCGAGCACAACCTCCTTGTTCGCCGCCTTGTTCTCGATAAGTGGCTTCGACCCTTTGTGCAGCTGCTTGACCCGCTTGGATGCCAGCATAACCAGGAGGAAACGGTTATCGACCTTTTCCAGACAATCTTCAACGGTAACGCGTGCCATAGTATGCTCCTTTTAGTCGCGGCACTAGGCACTAGGCTCTAGGCTCTAGGAAAATCCAAGCGCCCAGCGCCTCGCGCCTCGCGCCTGGTTCAAATTTCAAACAGTTCCGATACCGCCTCCATAACCCTGGAAGAACGGCACCCTTCGGCGATGAGAACCGATTTCAGCTCCTCAACCGCCTTGCTGAATACATCGTTCACGATTATATAGTCGTACCAGCGGGACTCCCTTATCTCCCAGGCCGCCCCCCTGATGCGCCGTTCGATAATCTCGTCGCTGTCCGAACTGCGGGTATCGAGACGGCGGCGCAACTCCTGGAAGCTGGGAGGGAGGATGAAGATATAGACTCCCCCATGGTACTTTTCCTTCAGTTGACGGGCTCCCTGGCAATCAATATCGAGAATAACGTCAATGCCGCATTTACGGTACTCTTCCAGGGTTTTCAAAGCCGTGCCGTAGAAATTGCCGTGCACTTCAGCATGTTCAGCAAACTCACCGGCCGCCACCATCCGGTCGAACTCTTCTCTTGATACAAAAAAATAGTCCCGGCCATGAACTTCACCGGGGCGTGGGGGGCGCGTCGTATAGCTTACAGAATGCCGCAAGTTCGGGAAAATGTCAATTACTTCCTTGCAGAGCGTGGTTTTGCCGGCACCTGACGGCGCCGATATAATAAAAAGTATCCCCTCTCGTTTCACTCCTGACTCCTCACGCTTTACTCTATGTTCTGCACTTGTTCCCTGATCTTTTCCAGCTCCGCCTTCAGTTCCACCACCAGCATGGCGATCTGTGCATCATTCGCCTTCGAACCTATTGTATTGACCTCACGGTTCATCTCCTGCAACAGGAAGTCGAGTTTCCGCCCCACCGGCTCGATCTCCGCCAGAAAGGCATCCAGTTGGGCGAGATGGCTGCGGAACCGGACCAGCTCCTCGGTCACATCGCCGCGGTCGGCCATGATGGCCACTTCCTGGGCCAGTCTCGACTCATCCAGTGGGGTTGCTTCCAAGAGCTTCGCCAAACGCTCCCGCAGCTTCACGGCATATTCCGAAACCACCACTGGCACTCTTTCCGCGACAGAATCGAGCAATTCCGCAAGTCGTGAGCGGCGGCTCAACAGATCATCGCAGAGCGACTTACCCTCCTCAAGACGCATATTTTCCAAGCGTTCAGCTGCCGCACCTACGGTATCCAGGAGGACGCGGCGGAATTCGTCGCTGTCGGTCCTGGAATCCGGGGCTGCGAGCACATCCTTCTGGTCCAGGATCAACGAAAGGCTTACCTCATCGGCAAGCTCCAGCTCTTCCTTGAGGAAGCGGAAAGCTTCGCAGTACCCCCGGGCAAGGCCGATATTCACGGCAGGCACAAGGGCATGCTCCCCCGGTTCGAGCTGGATGTATACCTCAATTTTCCCACGTTTCAGCCGCTCGGCAACTCTCTTCTTGACATCGCTTTCAATCAACGTAAGAACACGCGGCAGCTTGACGAATGTCTCGCAGTAGCGATGATTTACTGACTTGATTTCAACAATGATCCTGCCGGCGGGCGAATCAGCCTCAGCCTTGCCGAAACCGGTCATGCTCCTGATCATAACAACTCCTTTTTCACCATTCACAATACACTGATTTTCCGTTCCCAGCGCCAGGCATCTTCCACAATCTGCGCCAAGTTATCGTACCGTGGTTTCCAGTCGAAAAGCTTTCTGATCCTGTCGGCCTTTGCTACCAGCATCGGCGGATCTCCGGGGCGACGCTCCCCCTCGATTATCGGAAACTTCACGCCGCTCACCTTCCTCACCATGTCGAGGACTTCTCGAACAGTGCTCCCCGTGCCGTACCCGACATTTACGGTCACCAACTCCCCACCATGCTCCAAGTGGCGCAATGCGGCAAGATGGGCACTGGCCAGGTCCTCTATATGGATATAATCCCTGATACCGGTTCCGTCGGAAGTCGGGTAGTCGGTCCCGAAAATGGTAGTTGCCTGGCGGAGGCCCAACGCCGCCTGACAGGCCACCTTGATGAGGTGGGTCGCCTCCGGGGTCCGCTGCCCCATGCGCGCCTGCGGATCGGCCCCGGCAACGTTGAAATAGCGGAGAGCCGCATAACGCAGGCCATGGGCATGGGCAGCGTCGCGCAACATCCATTCGCTCATAAGCTTCGATGTACCGTAAGGGTTGATGGGGATCGTGGGGGAATCTTCTGCCGCGCATCCCGAGGGGGGAATACCGTAGACCGCGGCAGTGCTCGAAAATATGAACCGCTCAACGCCGAACTTTACACAGGTCCTGAGAAGATTCAGGGTATTCGCAGTATTGTTGGAATAGTATTTTAGCGGATTGGCGACCGATTCAGGAGCAACGATTGCCGCGGCAAAATGGAGCACCGTTTTTATGCCGTACTCCCTGAAAACCTCCTCAAGCGCCGGGGTGTCGGCCAAGTCGCCCACTACTAGCCTTTCGCCGCCTATCAACGCATCGGCAAAACCGGTGGAAAGATTGTCATAGACAACTACCTCGTAACCACTTTCGGAAAGCTGCCGCACCACATGGCTGCCTATGTAACCGCAGCCCCCTGTTACCAGAACTCTCAAACACGTCTCCTCTCTTGCCAATTCATCGGACTACAGATTAAAGCAAAATTGAGCAAGAAAGTACACCGATAAAATCGCTCTTATCGCGGTGGAGCCCATCCCCTACCACTTCCAGACAAGGCCCACCGATGCAGAACTGCCGTCATAAACTGGCACTATCGCCAATTTATGGTGAGAATCATGATACTTTGTCACAATACGGCCGCAGAGCTCGCCCACGGCGGCACCGAGGACGATGTCGCTCGCCCAGTGCTTGTCCTCGTAAATGCGGGAAAAACCCACGAAGGTTGCAGAGGTGTAGTAAAGAAGCTTGTAACCTAGGTTTTCCGTGGTGGAAGAAAGCACGGAAGCCATGGCAAAGGAACTGGCGACATGCATAGAGGGAAGGGAATCGTAGTCGGATTTGAACTGGAACGGCCTGAAACTCCCCTTGTCATTGGCGGCAAACGGCCTGCCACGGCCGATTGCCTGCTTCAGGACAAAACTGGTCGCATCCGCCAGGAGCGCCGCTTCACCGAGCATTGCGCCGGTTTCGCGCAACGCGGGAGAATCGGCCAGTATTCCGCCACCATAAATAGCTCCGGCAATGCCAAGATGAAGCAGGGGGTTGCCGACGACACTGCCGATATCCGCTGCCGTGTCGAGAGTGCCGCTTCTGTTTGCCTGAACCTTCTCCCGGATATCCTCGTCGAACAGATAGGTAAGACCAACGGCGCCACCAACTGCAATCGTACCCCAAAGTCCGTACCCATCCGTATCGAACGGGGTGGTTGCGACCTCCACCGCCTCGTCTCTGAGGCTGATGGCTTCTTGCTTTACCACGCCTGAGGAATTGGAGGGGTCAGCAGCATGAACCTGGGTGGCAAGCAGGATAAGACATAGCACCTCCACAATGAAGCGGCGTACCCCGATCACCTGTCGCTCTTCCGAAACGCCAGCGCCCTCTTGATTTCATCCCAGCGCGCCCTGTCCTCCTCGGACATATTCTCCAGGTGTTCCAACGCAATGGCTAGAAACATCGAGAGGAAAAAGGCGATTACCGAGCTCATGATGACGATCAACGAACGCTTCGGCTTGCTCGTCTTGGTGGGGGCCACCGCATCGTCCAGGACCTGGAGGGAGGAGGAATCTTTCGACTCCGTCAACTTGACCATCTCGTATTGCTTGGTGAGATGCTCAAAGACCGCCTCCTGGGTCTTGAGATCCCTCATCCGGCGTGCATACTCGAGCCCCAGGTTTGGCAAACTGCCCATCGCTGGGATAACGTCACCGTTCCTGCCTCTACCGACCATCCCGGCAAGTTGGTGGCGCAGCTTTCCAATGCCCGCCTGAACTACTTTTACCTCCGGGCTCTCGTCGGTCTGGTAGCTCCGAAGCGATGCAAGCAGTACCTCCTTGGCTTCAATTTGTGCCTTTGCCTGGGCAACCTCCTGAATAGAAGCGGTAGCCTGGGATTCAAACTTTATCGCCTTGTTATTCTCAGCAAATGTTTTAAGCGACTCCTCGGCCCTCCTGAGATCTTCCCTCACCACGTCCAAACGCTTCTCCAAGAAGGCCCTCTCGGTCCCTGCCTTCGTAAGGTTAAGCTGAACACTTCGGCGTCTCAGTTCCTCCACAAAGGCGTTTGCCAGTGAAGCAGCCATCTGCGGGTCCGTGCTCTCGGTAGTGATGGCGATGTTTCCGTCCTTCCCTGCTTGCAACTTGAGCGCGCCTGAGACAGCGTCACGGGCTTCTTCGAGCGACTTCACCTTGAAAACCCTTATCAGATCGAGTTGTTTGACCACAGCATCTGCCAGCGACCGGCTCTTGAGGATACCGACATAAAGGTCAGCGTTCAACCCACCCCCTCCGACGCCAGCCAGCGCAGTCTGTCCCATGACGGCGGCAAGCCCGCCGCTATCATTCTGAGGGGGGAGAACCTTGGCAGTCGCAGAGTAGATATTGGGAAGGGTAAGACTGTAAATCCACGAGAATAGGGTTGCTGCCACACATATCTTCAAAATAAGCCCTTTCCTCTTCAGCACGACCAGAAGGAGGTCTACAGGGTTTACGCTTTTTACCTCTGCGGATATTTCTTTTGTTTGCACATCCATTGTATTTATCCTCGTTTCCCGTTTCCCGTTTCACAATTTACAGAATTTATAGCCCCGCCGCTAATACCACTCCGGCGGTGAGGGCGATCTGCGCCAGAATGGTTGTAATGTCCTTGATCTCCCTCATCCAGGCGATCCGCTCAAGTTTCTGAGGCACCACCAGGGTGTCCCCTGGGTCAAGGGTGGCAGACATGAAACCGCCGAATGACCACAGTTTCCCGTCTTCATTCCAGTTGATGCCCGCGGACGACTCTGCCCTGCTTACTACAGTGCCATCAGCTTTCAGAATGTACATATCTCCCTCTTCCGCATCCCGTGTGGGGCCGCCTGCCTTCTTAAGGTAATAGGAAGTGTTCTTTTTCGGCATGTGTATGAGGGTTGTGGGATTGTAGACCTGCCCAAAAACATTGACCACACTAGGGGTTTGCGGTATCTCCAGGGAATCTCCCCCCATAAGCTCGATATCATAAGGTGTGTTTCTGAACTCGTCGAGGGAAACGAGGCGGATGACCACCCTCCCCTCTGCCTTTACGGTCTTCAACTTCTGCGTGCTTTTCATCAAGCCTTCCAGGGAAGTCTTGGCTGCCTCCAGTTCCTCTTTTGAAGACGCAATAAATGCCAGCTCCCCCTGTTTTTTTAGAATATCCTGCTCTGCCCTCGCGACAACCTCCTCCATCCGTTTCTGCTGGTTCTCCCGAACCGATCTTCGGGTGAATTTCGCACCTTTCAGATACGCCTTTTCCGCGAAGCCTCCGGCCCTCTCAATAACAGAGCTAAGCCTCTCTCCTTTGGTAATGGAGTATGTGCCGGGAAACCGCACTTCCCCCTTTAACGTTATGAACCTGTCGGTAGCCTCAAGCCAGTCCGGGATTCCGCGGACGATCAGGGCGTCATTGGGCTGAAGCGGGATATTTTGCTCGGGATCTCCCGCAATGGCCTTCGCAAGGTTGATATCGATCCTGCTCGACTTCGCCCTCCCCCCTCCCACAACGATTCTTGTCAGTTCGGCGCTCTCCAGGAAAGCATTACTCCTCAAAGTGCCAGCAGCTGTGACCAAGTCACGGACCGTCATATTCGGGAAGTAGTCGTAGGCCCCCGGATTCAGGACCTGCCCGCTTATGGCAACGGTTCGCTTTTCCTCCTTCTCCCCTTTTGCGAAAATCCTTATGGTGTCTTGCTCCTGCAAGAGTATGTTTTCCTTTTCGTCCCCCGCCAGTGTTTTTCCGAGATGTATGGATATTAATTCCTTATGATAATCGGGCAAGGCAAGACGGGTAATTTCGGCAGAATCCAGAAAGGTGTCGGGTAGGAGAGCATCGTAGCCGGGGATGAGGTCGTCAACTCTCATACCCTTCCTGAACTGGTACTCGCCAGGCCTGGCGACGTTCCCCTGGAGGGTCACTACCTGCCTAAGGGCCTTGTACACAGGGAATACCTTCACCATGTCTCGGTCCTGCACCTCCGCCGTCGCCAAGGTTTCATCGAGCGTGCTTTTGGGCTCATAATCAAGGACGACTCTGGCGCCATTCCTCTCGAATCTCTCAACCTGTAACCTTCCAGTGTACCCGGCAGCCGTTATCCCACCTGACATCTCCAGGACACGTCTCAAGCTCGTTTTTTCCTTCAACTCATAGATGGCAGGGCGCTTGACCTCTCCAGCCACAGCAACCACCGGGCCTATCACAGGCACAAAAATCGTATCCCCGTTTGCAAGCCTCACATCCTTGCTCCTGTCCCCCGAAAGCAGCATGTCGTAAAGGTCGATTTCTTGGGCAACCTTTCCTCCCTTCAATAGTTTGATATTGCGGAGGCTTCCGTTCCTTGAGACCCCACCAGCAAGGGAGAGGGCGTTTATTACCGTTCCCAGGGAACTTACGGTATATGTTCCAGGCGCCTCCACCTCGCCAACTATGAAGACCTGGATGGTTCTAAGCCTCCCCAAAGTTACGTTCAGCTCATATCCCCTGAAGTAGCGGGAAACAGACCTGTTGATGACTTCCTTCGCCTGACCGTAGGTAAGACCCCACACTTTGACCGTTCCCACCCTCGGGATAGTGATCTCCCCGTTTCTGTCTACTTCCAGCTCGATGTGGCTGTTGACCCCCCCCCAAATGTCGATGCGCAGTGAATCACCGGGACCGACGAGGTATTCTTCACCCACTGGGAGGTTATCGGCCGCAGCCCCAGTCAGAAGGGTGTTCTGAAAAAAATCGTAGCCGAACTGCTTCAGTTTCCTTTCAATCTGGTCCGCTTCAATCTTGTCCTGGAGGGTAACGGTCTTGCCGGCAAATGACCTCTCAAGCGCTGAGCCGAGCTCTTCCTCAGGACGTGGGATTACCCGCTGCTCGTTGGAGAAAATAGTTACAGCATTGTCCTTGGTATACCCCTGGACTTTGATGTAATAGACCTGGTTGTTCTTCAACTCCCTTAGTTTGTGTTCCGTTGCGTTGCCTACCTCAACCCTTTTGTCGTATCTCCCCGATTCTGGACCATAAAAAATAGTAAACCGTGGTAGTGGATCTCCCTGCTTCTGTATTAGCCCGTTAATTGTCCAGGAGAGCGAGGCGAGGCCGTCGCCCGCCTCGGCCTTGAGGGCCAAACGGCCCTTCTTTTCGGGCGTCACGAATCTCTTCTCTTTTTTCTCTTCTGTCCCATCAACCGCACTCTCCTTCTCCTTTTTCTCAGAAGCTTCCTTCTCCAGAGGTATTCTTAACTCACCGAGCGGTATTTCAGGCGAAAAACTGGTCTTACCGCTTTTCTCTTCAGGATCTCCCACTTCGGATGATGCCTTATTCTCACCGAAATATATACCTTCGTCTTCACTTTTGGGCCTTTCGTCAGCTGAAAGGGCAAGCGTGATGGAAAAAGCGGAAAAGATCAGACCTGTAGCTAGAACTTTCAACATTTTTTTCATTCTTGAGCCCCTATTAGTCTGTAAAGATTCGTTGTGAATAAACCTTGATTATCAGTCAAGAGACAATTTGTAAATCGTAAATAATGGGACAACATAAAACCCAAAATCATTTCTTAGCCCAAAGTAATTCACAATATATTTAGCGCCATGATATCAAAGAATCAAAGCTTGAAGTTAATGCCGAGTTGTATAAAGAAGTTTTTTGTCTCCTCTCGTGAATAATTACCAGAAAGTTCGATTGATCCGCCTTTGAACAGCTCTTTACTGAACTTGATCCCATAGTCTTCCCAATCGAACTGGCTGGGGAAATACTTTCTCAACCTCTCATAGGATATGGAAAATGCTGCCGTATCGAAGTTGTACCTTCCCCAAAGGAAAAGGTCCTTGGCATCGCCGCCGATATAATGACCGATAACCCTCCCCTTGTTGGTGTAACCTTGTGTATAGATATGGTGGGCATACCAGACTCCCGAAACGCTCGAAACAACGGTGTTAGTGTATTCCCCACGCAGTTCCAGGCGATCCAGATTTCCAATCCGGGGAAGGTAGAACCCATAAATATAAGCCCACTTGCTCGGGAGCCCCCCAGCCTCATCCTCACCGGCACTCTCCAGATAAAGGGTAATGGGTTGGTAACCGAAAGGAATGGTAATCTTGACGTCGTAGCCGGCCCTCTGGTCACCGGGTTCATTGGTATCAGGGTTCTCGGCATTCTCACCTCTCCCAATGAGGCTATCCCAGAAAGCTCCCAGGCGTTCTTTTCTACCGTCCCCCCCGAAGATGGCAGTTTTGGTAAGACCGATCTCCAGGAATCTGAACGGTTTGAGTTCGAGTCTCAGGCCGTAGAAGATGGGGTTTTGGATGTCATTTCTGTCCTCCTCAAGCCTTGATATGAAAAACGTCCCCCTGCAGCCGACCCCAAAAATGTCGTAGGGGATGCTGTTGGAAACCTTCACCATGGTGATCGGCTCGGCATTGTTCGAGAGGAGAAGTGTACCGTTCTCCCCAGACCCCCACCAGTTGCTATCCTTGCCGAAGAAGAACTCCTCCCTTCCGAGGTTCATGAGAGCGTAGCCTTTTTTCAGCTTGATTGTACTTTCGTCGTTATAAACACGAAACTCAGGCGTGGCAGAAAGCCCCAGAAAACGTGAGTCCAATTTCGCTGTCAGATCGACAAAGCCGTTGTTCCCCTTTCTTATGGCAACCCCGTCCCTGTTCTTCAGGCGAAAGAAACTGGGATCATCGCTGTAGGCGTACTCGGAAGACAACTGATCGATGGGCTTAAGATAGGTCCCGTGCTCTCCATCCAACTCACCTTGAAACTCTTCCTTGAGCTTGGCAATCAAAACCTTGACGTAAGGGGAGGCGGTTTCCTCAATATTTTCCATCGCCTCGGCAACAAGCCTTGCCCCCTCCAAACGGGATATGGGGAGGGTGGAGAGCTGGGCAGTCTTGATGAGCCCATCGCCCTCCAACCTCTTTATGTGACTGTAAACTGGGCTACCGAGCGGTATGTAGGTGTCGGCGATAGCAGATACAGGATTTAAAAAAACAAGAACTATGACCAGAAAGCAAGGTAAATTACCCATTAAATTCGCTCACTTATTTAAATAATAACAGCAATGACGGACTAAAAAGGTCTAGCCAATTCACCTTGCCCCTCTGCCAAAAAGTACGACTTTAACCGTTTTCAGAAGAACATGGAAATCAAGCATAGGCGATAAATTCTTAATATAAAACAGATCGTATTGAAGCTTTTCCAGACCATCTTCTACCGTTGCGCCATGTTTATAATTTACTTGCGCCCAACCTGTTATTCCAGGCCTCACTGAATGTCGAAGATCAAAATATGGAATTTGGACTTTAAATTCTTTAACTTCCTCTTCAATCAATGCCCTCGGTCCTATAAAACTCATTTCTCCTTTGAGGACATTCACCAATTGTGGTATTTCATCTATTCTTAATTTTCTTATTATTTTCCCAATTCTGGTTATTCTAGGATCGTTCACCTGACCGGCAAACCTTCTATCATGTTCAGTCCCAACTCCCATGGATCTGAATTTAATGCAAACAAAACCCTTGCTATTTAATCCTATTCGCCTCTGCCTGTAAAAAACAGGCCCCGTTGAATCCAGCTTAATAAGTATTGCAACAGGAATTGTAACAACAAGACTAGTAGTTATTACAATTACCGATAGCAATATATCAATAATTCTTTTAACCTTAAGATTGTAAATGTTTTTATCCAAGCCGGATATGGGTGTTGATACAAACCAAAAATCATCAACATGGTTTACCGGGATTTTACCGGTAATTTCTTCATAAAAAGAGGGCATATCATATACCCGAGTCCTTCTCATCTTCGATTCTAAAACGCACTTCAGCATATCTTGGCTTTTCAAATGGGTAATGGCGATGATTATCGCATCAACTTTTCCAATATAGGTTTGCTCATTCAATAAAGCTGACCCACCAAGAACAGTGGGAGAATTTGATGTCCCCCATTTGGCCGGATCATCATCAATAAACCCCAGCACGCTATAATTTAAATAATCCTTAACAGTTTTATATAATGTTTTCCCGGATCGTCCAGCCCCCACAATAAGAATGTTTTTCTGTCGTAACAGGAATTTTTTAAACCAGACCTCAAAGAAGAGGCGCCAAATATAACACACTGACATAACCAATATTGTAGTAAATAAAATTTCAGTTCTCCCAAAATTTGAATTAGGGAGGAAGAATAGTATACCTATTATTATCAGAGTTGCTATCGCCATGGCATTAAAGTAGCGGAATAAGTATTTCGGGCTTTTAAATCTCATATCCATTTCGTACAAATCAAAAATATAAAAAACGATACTATATATCACCCCCACCATAAAGCATATCCATAACGAGTGGCCTGAATTATTGCCTCCTGATAACCAAGCAAGAATTAAAGGCGCAAACAATATTATCTGAGAGATAAGAAATATATCACCTGCAAATAATAAGAGCTTTTTTTTGGGTACATGTTTCAAGATCATAACCGTCACCCCCCAAAAACATTTTTGAAGGCAAAATCCATGAAACAATACTGGTTGAGTCGTTTTGTTCATGACACACTGTGGCGTCATACACGGTCTAGGCATACTTGCCTATGATAAGTCTCCATAAATGGCCAATGTTTCACTCACAATCTTCTCGACAGAAAATTCCTTGACTGCTTTCTCTCTCCCCCTCCTACCCATTGCTCTGCGCAATTCACCATTCTCTATCAGTGCAAGTATCTTGTCCCTCAGGGCTACACTGTCTCGCGCAGGGACAAGAAAACCAATATCGTCATTACAGACAATTTCGCGACAGCCCGGGACATCATTGGTGATGATTGGACGGCAACAGGCGGCTGCTTCTATTAGGACCTTGGGTAACCCTTCGCGATACGATGGCAAACAAACGATATGCGATCCAGCGAATATGCCTGGAATGTCATCACACCGTCCCAACCATTCCACAATGCCGGTACTTGCCCATTCTTCCAGCTGCGACACAGGGACGGCAACAGGATTGCCGGGGTCGCTGTCACCTACCAGCACAAAACGAGCCTTGACACCTTGCTTGCGTAGATTGCTGGCTGCTTCCACAAACTCTTCAACGCCTTTGTCCCACAGCATGCGCGAAACCATCGTAATGGTAACATCTCCTTCTGGCTCCGGCGTAGGAATGAAAACGCCCATATCGACACCGGAACCCCGGATGATGACAATCTCTTCCTGCTTGACAACCGCAGCATCAAGGAATAAAAGGGGATCATCATAATTCTGAAGCAGAAGCCGATGCTTCTTCTGCTGAAAGGCAAACCCGAACCCTGTCATTATGCACTTTCTCAGGATATGCGCCTTAATACTCTTTGATATGAAAACATATCCCAGACCGGTCAAGGCGTTCACTACCGCCTCCGCACCGGCGAACCGCGCTGCAAGGCTTCCATAAAGCACTGCTTTCATGGCTACGTTATGAATAATCTGAGGCCTGATGCTGCAAACCAGCCTATACATAGACAAAATAGTGCGAAGTTCCTGCCATGGCTTGGTGCCACTGCGCGTAATCGGAATAGGATGGAATGTAAAGCCGGCACCAGTAATTTTATGGGCATTCTCGCCTGGCGGCCCCGCAACATGAACTTGAAACCCCTCTCTTTTTGCGGCTCTTGCGACCGGCAGCCGATGCGACAAAAAGAAATCGGCGTCATTCACGAAATAGAGTATTTTCTTGTTTGTCATCATCATCTATGTGTCTTTGGTTGTTTCAAGCCACGCCTGAAACATAAGGATACCCCATAAGTTATGTTGCCAATTGTATCTTCCCGAAAGATGTTCAAGCCATTTTTGGCGTATTAACGTTGGGTTGAAAAACCCCTCGGAAATCATTCTCCTCTCATCAAGCAAAGCCTCGGCCCAGTCACGCAGCTCCCCTCTCAACCAGTTGCCAAGGGGGACCGAAAAGCCTGTCTTCGGCCGCTCTATCAACTCCCGCGGCACATACTTGTACAGGACCTGACGCAACAGCCATTTCCCATCCCCTTTGCGAATCTTCATTGAATGCGGAAGCTGCCAGGCAAATTCCACAACACGATGATCAAGGAACGGCACGCGGGTTTCCAGGCTGACGCCCATGGCAGCCCGGTCAACCTTGACCAGAATGTCATCGGGCAGATAGGTAACCAAATCCAGATACATCATGATTTGCGTCAAGTCGCTGAAAGGGGTGTTCCAGCTGTACCCATTGCTCGTTGGGAACGAAGAACCTGATGGCGAATCGCGCACGAGAGACACTACATCCCGCCATTGTGAGACAATCCCTTGATACATCATGGCGGGAGTGGAAGCGCTAATGACTCCCGCCAGCTTGTGAAGCTTGTCTCCCGGATTTCTCTGTTTCAATCTATCCGACAGCAGAGGCTCCAGCTTATGAAAGATATTTTCCCAAGTCTGCGGAGAAAGCAGCGTTATTGCACTGGCTGCTGATCCGCGGATGCATTGGGGAACCCACCCGATTGCATCCCAAATTCTACGTCCCCAAAGGTATCGGTTATAACCACCGAAAAGTTCGTCGCCTCCATCTCCCGACAGGCTTACTGTCACATGGCGCCGAGTAAGCTCGCAAACCAGGAAGGTGGGGATTTGGGAAGAATCGGCGAAAGGCTCGTCGTAGAGATAGGGTAACTTGGGGAGTACCGCAAGAGCATCCACAGAGTTAACATACAGCTCTGTATGATCGGTAAGGAGATGCCTGGACACTGCCCTTGCATGTTCCGCCTCGTTGTAGCCCTGTTCGTTAAAACCAATGGTGAACGTCTTTACCGGGCGGCTGCTCTGCGCCTGCATGAGGGCCACGATCGTCGACGAATCCACGCCACCGGACAGAAAAGCCCCCAGTGGCACATCGGCAACCATTTGCTGCTTCACGGCATCAAGCAAGAGGCGCTCGAGGAGCTCGCGAGCCTCCGGTTCCGTCCCCCGGAAGGGATTGAAAACTCCCCTGCTGGCAATTTCACGTGCACTCCAGTATGGTTTGGGTTCGGGATGGTTACTCTCATCATATGTTCCTTTTCCGGCAAACCCGACCGACAGTATTGTCCCAGGAAGCAGTTTGAGAATGCCGCGGTATATCGAATCAGGTCCGGGCACATAACCATACTGCAAATAGCGGGCTAGGGCATGATGGTTAATCTCTCCGCGCCAAGCCGGATATACTGTCAATGATTTAAGTTCGGAGCCGAAAATAAACGATCCTCCCATCCATCCGTAGTAGAGCGGTTTTTCCCCAATTCGATCACGGACTAGATACAGAACACGCTCACTCCTGTCCCAGAGTGCAAAGGCAAACATCCCGACAAAACGTTCTACCGCCTGATGCAGCCCCCAGGCAGCTATGGCCGCAAGTATAACCTCGGTGTCTGAGTGCCCGCGCCATTGCGGACAGAATCCCTCCTTATTCAGCTGCTCGCGGATGTGGCAGAAATTGTATATTTCACCGTTGAAAACAATAACGTATCTACCGCATTCCGAAGACATCGGTTGGCGACCAGAGGTTGACAGGTCGACAATGGCCAGCCTGCGATGCGCTAGACCAACCCCGGTTGCGGGGTCAAACCAGACATCTCCGTCGTCAGGTCCTCGATGTGCCAACTTGCCAGACATTTCTGACAGGCGCATACACCAGTCGTAACCAGAGGATGATTCATCAATAAATCCTGCTATACCACACACGGTTATCGTCCCCTCTGTTCGGTATATTTTGAAAGAACATCGAGGTATACAGATTCATACTGTTTTGAAACTACTTCCAGTGAGAAATGCTCGATAACCCGTTGCCGAGCCCGTGCCCCTAATTCCCTGCGCCCGGCTGCGCCCATTTCAACGAGAGTCTCCATCGACTTTGCCAGAAGTTGCGGGTTTTTCGGGGGGATAACCAGACCGGTGTCACCTACTATGAAGGCAAGATCGCTTATGTCAGTCACAACGCAGGGCACGCCGCACGACATTGCTTCTCCTACCGCATTTGAAAAACCTTCACCAAATGACGATGACAACACTGCAACATCAAGCGCCGCAGTGATCCTTGACATGCCTGTTCGCTCTCCGAGAAAATGCACACAGTCACCAAGGCCAAGTTTGTTTTTGAGACTGCTTAACAACGGATTTCCATCTGTTACCAAGTGCCCCGCCAGAAGGAAATGCACGGCAGGATTGCAATGCATCAGGATGGCGGCTGCCTTGAGAAAGGTCGCATGGTCCTTCTGTGGATGGAAACGAGCAATCATGCCAATCAAAATGGCATCGGGATCGATACCCAACGACTTTCTCAGGTCAAGGCGGGCCTCCTCAGAAGGAGAAAAAAGTTCAAAATCGAAACCGTTCGGGATGACCTCCCACTTGTCGTTTCGGTAATTGTATTGCGTGCTGTGCTGAATCGCGCTTACACGAGAATTGTTGATTATCTTATCGGGAAAACGCGATATCATCCCACAGACCATGATGGCTAGCAGCGTTAGGGGCTTTTCGTTCCTGAAGCTTGAAAGAGAGTAGCGGATGTTCCAGAGAATGGGGATTTGTCGCGGGAGGAAAAGCGCGACCATTTGGGTGATCAGATTACCATAGTACATCCAGCCCTGAATAATGTCCGGCTCCAGTTCACGGACTATCCGGTATATTCTCACTGTCGTCATGAGATTCATCCCACCCCCGGTGCGAACCTCGATGCCAAGAGCACGGATGTCATTCAGAAGTTCTCCCCCATCAAAAATAGACACAACTATATGCTCAAATACTGTTTTATCAGAACACGAGAGCAGCTTGTACAGCATCATCTCGGCACCGCCGATTTTTAGGTCATTGATGATATGAACGATTTTATTTCTTTTCATGGTTGGAGACATTCCAGACGTATTTATTTGCATGCCTTCCCTGCTCTGCGCAAACGATAGATATCGTACCAATAAATGAAATAGCCCGTAAAAACTGCAAAAAGACTGGCAAATTCGCGATGTTCCAAGCGTAATGACAATTTAGATGTACCACCATGTAACGAAAATCTGGCCAGATTTGCCAGATTACGAAATCTATATCGAAATGGTAGTCGGTGTGAGAGGATCTCCCGGTAATAAAGGCACACCCCCTGTGGATTTAGCGCCCGTACAGCGACAAGATTATTGCTTAATCCGTCGGCACGGTATTCAACAAACTGGAGAGGTTCATTGACAATCCGCATCAAATAAGAGCCGCTTATCCTTAACCAGACAAGTCCGTCCGGGATAAAATCTTCGCCGACTACCTCAGGATATGGAAAGTTCCTGAGTAGATCGGTTAACATGAATCCCCATCTGTCCCCCGTCATCCGTCTATTCAGCATCATGTCAGTATATGATGCGTCATAAATGCCTTTGCCAAATGAACTTCCAACAATGCGACCATCACCATAACTTGAAAGGACGGCAACTCCGCAATAACAAGGTCGTTTATCAATTGCAATGGTTTCCCAGATGGCAGCCAGGCGCTCCAGTGCGGAAGTAAATAGCCATGCGTCGGAATCGGTCGGAGCAATAAAATCCCCACGCGCCTCACTGACCCCGCTATTGAAAGCGCGATGTTTACCTCCGTGCGATTGCTTGAAGTATCGAACCGGAAAACAGGCTTCATTGACCCATTCGGCAACCATTATCTCAGTCTCGTCGGTTGAACCGTCATCAACGATGACCCACTCAAAATCTTTCAAAGTCTGGCTTGCGAGACTGGCATACAACCGTGGCAGAGTGGACGCTCTATTGTATGTCGGAGTAACTACTGTGAAACGTACTCGTTTTGGTTCAACCACAAGCTACCTCGTCTATAATCTTAGCTATGCGACTTGCGACCAAATGGACATCATAATGTTCAATACAGATTCTCCGGCCGGTCTGCCCTTTACGTTTTGCAGTAACAGGATCTTCCACCAACAAGGCAATACCATCTACCCACTCTTCAGTTGATGAAGCAGCATATCCAATATCACCTTTTGCAAGGAGTTCGACGTTCATGCCAACTGGCGAAACGACCACTGGGACACCACAGGCCATGTAACAGAGCATTTTAAACGAGCATTTGCCTCGTGCCTTAATCGAATTGTCCAACGGCATGATACCGATTGTCATTCCCTGGATAGCTTGTACCTCTATCTCCGGCGCCCATCGCACAAATTCCCACCTTTCTGAAGGGATTTGCGCAAATCGCGGCGCTGCATCTGCGATAATGCGCAGAATAACCGACGGAAACTTAGTTAGGACCGTTGCGAGTGCTTTCTCTATGCCGTACAGATAGTGAAATCCACTACTGCTGCCAGACCAACCGATAATTTGTTTTTCTTTAGAAGCCAAGCTCGGTCGAAAGCGCTTCGTATCAACCGCAGTCGGTACAATGTATACCCGGCTATTCCATTTCCTGAACTGTTCAGCCAGAAATGCGTTACCACAAATAACGGCATCGCACATGCGGGCGAGACTTTCAGCAAAGGCACCCCTTCGATTGTCCCAGATGGCATCGTCCACATCGAGGATTCTTGGGCGTTTCGTAAAAGGCTCTAAGGTAATATGTGAGGAGAACATCTCCCGCTGAAGTAACGTAACGTCATATTCATGGGAACGTACTACAGCAGGAATTCGTTCTAAAATAGATTTTACTGCCCAGAGCGGACGCTTGAGACGCTCAGAGGGCGGATAAGTTCCCTCCCTGGGCACGTACTCATGGACTTCTATTCCGGCTTTTTTAAAAAAAGGCAAATACTGGCGAACTCTGAATCGTGCGCTCGGAGTATGGCGTCCGGGAGTGTATGCCGCGACTCGTATCATGGTCTTTGCGCCCACACTGTCATGCAGCCAGTTTGACCAAGTCTGGCCATAACACAGGAAACCGGGTACAAAATAACATTTAACCATAAGCCTGCAGTTGGCAGGGACAAGAACAATCGGCCCAATTTGGAATCAGGACAGCCTTTGAGCAGAACCAACCCAATGCTGCCAAGTATGTTTGTTATGACTCGCTGGCCCATGATCTTTTTGACATCCCATCCCCCTTTTTGGAGAACTTTGGTTATGGTGCCTCGTGAAAAATGGAATAGGTGATTAGGTAGGTGCAACGCATACCATCTTTCCTTGAAAAGCCTGAACTCGACTGCTGAAATATCGGGAGTGGAAATGGCCAACCAACCGCCAGGGCGGACCCACTTTCGAATTTGTTCCAGTGTGTCAACCGGATCGTGCAAGTGTTCGAGCACCATCCACCCCACAACCAGATCATATGGTTCAGAAGGTTCCGGTACAGATTCCACTTTGCCGGCATATACCGGAAAGCCCAAGGATCGCGCTGCTGCCGCAGCATGTTCCGATAATTCGATTCCTGTCACGCTCCACCCTTCACTTGCCATCCTGTGAAGAAAAGAGCCTGATGCACAGCCGATTTCCAGCATCCTCCCCGGAGGAAGTGGTGGGATGCTGTTAGTGCGAAAGTCAGCAAACCGCCGTAATAAATGATGCCAACGTGTCTTGCGGCCAGCTTCCCCCTTTCCATCGGTAATCCTTGTTCCGCTATAGGGACCGTAGCTGTCCGGATAGTAAAAACCTATCGCTTCCGGCGATGGCCGGGGATCGGTACGGACCAAACCGCACGTCAAACACTTCACTACTGGGAACTTACCAGGGATATTATGTAACAGGTCTTCTCCAGTAAGTATCAGTATCTCGTTCGGTGAACATCCCAATGGGCACAACTTGGTTTCCAATGTCATGGTGTTTTTTGCCTTGTAATTTTGCAGTTGTATGTCGGTCAAGTTAACTAATCAGGCGCATAGCCTCTCTATACATTTTATTAACAGCCCCTGCAAATCCGTATCGTTTATGATTCATTAGTAAGAACCTGCAGAGTCTTTCGAAGTGATACCAGATTTTCAATAGTAGTGGTAACCTAAAGTCACCATTTAATATGTTTCTATATAGTCTTGTGTTGATTCTATTTATTACATTGCTCAGCATTTTATCAAATTTTTCTTGAGGTAAAACTTTGATAACCCATATGTGTTTTTTATTCCAAAGTTCTTTTGATGTTGCTGAGAAATAGTAGCTCATGATCTGGCAGTTACTTATCCATCCCAGCACTTTGTCACTGATCCACGGCGCTACAAACTCATTCATATTTACGGTGCTCCACTCCTCCAGCGTTGCAGGTTGATGCAGCCCAAGTTTAAGGTAGCGATCAAATAGCCTAACCCCAGGAAATGCAGTAAACCTAAAAAGAAGATAATAATCTCCTGGTATCTTACTCAAGCTCAAATCATAGACCATGGTCATTGTCGCAATAAATTCACGTCTGTGCTCATCCTCCATTTGTGAAGAGGGAATGTCGAAGGGATAGCCCATTATCATAGAATGTCCGACAGAGATACCATGTCTGCGAAGCCTTGAGAGAACGGTCACTGTTTCCTCTTTGGATGATTTCTTACTGATACAATCAAGCGCTTTCAAATATCCGGATTCCACACCGATCAGTATGTTTTCGATTCCTGCCTTGCGCATAAGTGCAATTGTATCATCCGAGTAACGCGTCAGTATGTGAGCATCTCCGTTAACATTAACGAGTCGTAACCCGATATTTTTTTGTATTAGTCCTTCACAAATCCTGGCAACCCTTGCTTCATCAACAAAAAAGTTTGGATCCACTAGCCTGATCACTTCAGGTTTATAGGTGGCATTAAGGTATTGCAGATCACTAATCACTCGCTCAGACGACAATGGGTTCCATATATGTTTGTAAACTACTGAGTCGGAGCAGAAACCACAACGATGTGGACATCCTCTGCTGCTGGAATATGCAATACTATGCAAGGGATCTGCTTCAATATATCGACGTGTATCTACCAAGTGATAGGGAACAGGCGGCAAATCATCCAAACGCGGAATAGCTTCATCTTTGTTATGAACGATCCTTTCACCTTCTCGGTAGGAAATACCATTGATTTTACGAAAATCCCCCCCCTCAGAAAAAGAGTTTACTAAATTTAAAAAAACAACCTCTCCATATCCCCTAACAACGATATCAACAAAGGGATTTTCAAGCGTTTGATCGGGCAACGCACTTGCATGGTATCCTCCTAAAACTATAGGCAGGTCGAGGCGTTTTGCGCGTATTTGCCTTGCAAGAGAAAGCGCATGCTTTATCTGACTACCTGTCTTGATGGAAATACCAAGGCATACAGCATTATCCGACTGCCGCAAAAGGCGTTCCCAAGAGTCATAAAGCCCATTTTCAATGCACAACTCGTAGCTGTCTCTATCAACAAGCGAACAAACGCTCAACATCGGCAGTGGGAAATTAAGCCATGGATTATCCATATCATCGGTCGCAGGCGGATAATAAAGCAGCACGTTTTTCTTTACTTTTTCATTTAATATAGTCATCTGCTTAGGCTCCAAATATTTTTAGAGTTACGCGAGAACCGGATTTTTCATACCATCCACTGATACATGCTTGCACGACATCACCTAAATGACGAAATTACGCACTCTGCCGGTAGTGTCTTCTGTTGTATTTGAACATTGCAATAGTCCATATGCCCAGAATACCGGTAACCACTGCAGAAATGTATCTAGCTGCAAGTGGCATCGGAAACAAGGGGGCAATTGCCACGGGAAGCAACGATACACATACGACAAGCTTGAACAACCATGTCTGATGCTGGCCGCTTTGGCTACACCCAGCTACAGAGAACATGACTGTGTCAGACATGACAGCATAGACAGGCTGTCCGATCAGCCAACATAATCCAAGACCGTACACACCGGCCCACGGGCGGGTTATCAAAAAAACAGACAACATTAAAACTGCGCCTGCTGCACTCAACAAGGCGACCATGCGGAATTGGCCTGCTGATTGAAGAAAAACGTAACTGAGATTGCTGTGAGCATTGATACATACACCTGGCAGCATGAGCATAAACAGCCCGATAGCCTGCTTATCGTCTATGCCGATCAGGGGCAGCATGACCGGAGCTGCAATGCACCCCAAGAGCGCAAGCAGTAAATACCCACTCCAACTGACATTGAGCAAGTGCACGACCTGCGTCGCCAATCTTGCCCTGGAATCATGACAATTCATTACCCGAACAAAGCGCGGGAACATTACCGACCCTACCCCGTTCGAAATGAACCATACTTTGTTTGCCAGATCAAATGCAGCACGATAATGTCCAAGACTGGCAAGCCCCAAATAACGGTTGGCAAGAATCGAACCCAGTGCCACAGTCGTCGACTGAAACAATTGAGCAACTGAAAGCAATGAAGAGCATCTGATCAATTTAAGCTGTTCCTTTCCATGAAAAGTCGGTCGTAATCCCTTGGGAATTCTTTGTAATAGTTGACCAGCAAGCAACCAGTCCACAAAGCGGCATGAAACAACAAGACCTACCGCAACCTCGGGCCGTTTGAATACTGCGAATCCGACCCCCATCAGCACGAAACGACCAAAACCGGAGAGCAGGTTGAAGCGTGACAATAGATCAAACCGCTCATCGGCAACTGTGAGCATTTGGCGCAAAACGGAAGGGATCGCAATGATATATTCCGCAACAGCGCAGATTACGATCCAACTGACGGCATGGCGATGCTCTGGCGAAACTGGAAACATCCAACGAGTGACACTGAAATAAATAAAAGGGAACAGCATTATCAGAGCAGAAGAAATTACCAGATAGAGCCCAAGTGCCGTAGCGAGATGGTTTCTGCGACTCTCATCGCCCTCCTTTTCGGCCGAGAGAAGCCGGACAAAGTTCTTTGTGACTCCCAGGTCAACAAAAGAGATGTACGACGCCAGAACAGAATAGATTGAAAAAATGCCGTAACCTGTTGCCCCAAGATAGTGGACCCCGAGCGGTACGGAAATAACGCCCAGAACACCGTTTACGGCATTGGCAAAGTATGCGGAGACAAGACTCCGCCCAAGACCGAATCGTGATTCACCCTGAGGCAAATCAGCCAACATGGTCCGGAACTCGCTTGCGGGCCAGATACATGAGCAAACCCAGAAGAATTGGCAGAACCTGTAATTTGTAACGAACCCCAACGCCAAAATTGGTAGAGGAAACCATGCCAGTCATGAGCGCCCAGGTCAGCACGAAGAGGATCGCCCATAAGACAAACGGCTCTTTCAGTTCCGATAGTTTGGTTCTCTTGATTGCCCTGGCAAGCAGAAACAGCAGGAACACACTTTCCAGTCCTGCCAACAGCCCGAAGGGATTCATGACCTCGCCGGGAAATGGTCGAAACAAGGCCGTAAAGGCGCCATAAGGGAGAAACAACATTAAACCGAGCGGACTGGAAAAATCAAAGTTCAACGCCTGGGTAGAGCCGCCGGGAGTAGTAACAAAACCTAATGTGGTCTTGTCTGCAGCTCTGAGGATGTCCTCCATCGCCTCAATCTGGAAGCGTTCGAGAAACGGGAGAGTGCTGAAATATATCAACAGCACGGTGAAGATGCCGGAAAACAGGCGAGTTGCCATGCCGCGCAGTCCGAACATAAAGATGATCCCCATGGGGACAGCCATGATCAATCCAAGCCACTGACGAATGAAAACAGCCGTCAGTATTCCAGAACATATCGCCATCAGAAACCGGACTTTTTTATATCGATACCATCCGGAAACACCATAGGTATAAACCCCGATGCCGAAAAAAACGACCGGATCCTTTCCAAGAATCGAGGACCAGAAGATGATGCCGGGGAAAAATGCCAGCAGGTAGAAAAGACGGGGAACCTCGCGGCCAAGAAAGATTACGGCAGCGCGGTAAAAGAAGTAGATACCCACTAGCCCAATCATCGCAAAGCTGACCTTCATGGTATGATACGAGTCAGGCAACAGTTGTCTGTGCAACATGGCAATGTTACTGATATTTTCCGTTCCGTCTTTGAACCCAAGTGCATGTATATCAAAATTCGTCTGTCTGGATTCGACGAAATACCTATATGCATCGAGACCAGTGCTTCCTCCGTAGTGCCATTCGTAAAAAAGCATGAAAAAAAGGGTTACCAGGATCTTGGCCGACCACCCTGCCAAAAGGAGTTTTTTGTTCTGCAAGGATATCGGCCAGGCCATGATGCTAATCCATAGCGCAAATGACCAGAAAACAGCCTTGACATAGTCGGTATACATATCCGGCTCTGGACTTGCCCCACCCATAACTGCAACCATATCCAAATATCGCGGGACAAGGTAAACTGTTGCAGCAATGCAAATGATTGCGCCAGTGAAACGAATTGTTGCATCTGGAGCGGTACGTGTGATCATGGTTTTGATGACTCCGTCACAATGCCTGCTTAACGGTCTGTACTCATAAGTTGATGCCGTAAGACCTCCGGGATCAGCAAGCTTGCAATCTTGCCAGTTTCCAGCCAAATGGTATCGCGGGTCGATCGGTCAGATCGCCAGGCTCCATCCGGTGGCACCAATTTGTTAAAATCTCCGGTATGGATTGTCATCACCGCTATCCCGCTTCCTGAAAACGCCCGCCTGAAGGTGATATCTGCCCTGCGCGAGTAGTAAGGGTCAGTCACGACGATTACACGTTTAAATCTTTTTCGAAGACAGAATGGAAGAGATAACCTGGCATCGGTCTCGGTGGAAGTTGAACCGGTCAGGACGGTTATCTGCTTTCTGTTGAGGGGGTGTCCGGGGTCGAGCCGCTCAATGCTGCCTGTCCAATCGCTCTCCAGTGCATCTACAAGGATAAGCTCACGAACTGTGCCTGCATAATAGAGTGACATCGCCTTGCGCAGTCGTGACAGCTCGCCACCGCCGAGTACTATGGCGGCATCCGCTTTGACAGGCTCACCAGATACCACAAGCCATGAAGGAATCAGGAACACATACAATAATAACTGCAGAACAACCATACAAGCAGTGCCTGTCGTAATTCCCAAGATAAAGTAAATTAATTCGCGTTTTCGCATTGGCTCAAGAACCCGATGTATCCATACTCATTGTCATCAACAGGACTGTTTGTGCCGGCACAATTTGCGAGCTCAACTCTATAATCATCTTTGTAATCCAGGGTGTAAGGCGCTACCTTAACGATCTGTACATGCATTCCATTTGAGCAGCCAAGTTCCGAAAACTGAATGCATGAACTCGTGCGTTGCCATATTCTATCAATCGAGCACGTTCACTGCGCGAGGACAGGACATTCTCGATTGCGAACGCCATAGATTCCACGTCTTGGTGAAGAAAATACACACCTCTGTCCTGCGTGATCTCCCGAAAGACGGGTATGTCACTGAGAACCATCGGGCGGCTGGCAGCCATGGCCTCGAGAATCGGTATCCCGAATCCTTCATAGGCAGACGGGAAAACAAAAAGGCTGCAGAGATTGTACGCACAGCGGACTTCCAGATCGCTAAGGCCACACAAAATCTTTATCTGGCCGGCTAGATTTGCAGACACGATTCGCCTTTCGACCTCTTTCTTCAAGCCGCTGTCGTTACCGACAATCAGCAGGAAGCAGGAACGGCCTCGGTCGCGCAGAAGTGCAATCGCATCGATCAGACTTAGGTAGTTCTTCCTTCTTTCAAAGTGTCCAACCGCCAAAATGAATTCCTCTGGAAGCGCAAACTTCCGGCGGGCCGCCAACAGTTCAGTCTCCGGAATACCATCAAACTCACGGACATCCAAACCATTGTAAATTACGGAAATCGGGACTCCCGAATAGAAACTGAGGATTTCCTTCTTCATGGTCTCAGAAACGGTGACCACGTGGTCTGCCGTCCTGAGCGCCTTTCCAAGAAACTTCTTGAAAATCGCACGCTCCAAAGTTCCATATTCAGAATTCAATCCTCGAATATCGTGAATTGTCAGCAAAGTTCGGCCAGTAGGTGCCTTGACAAGCGGTAGGTTGAACCCTTCGAAAAAGCCAAATCCTTCATATTGAAGGGCCGAATCCCAATACCGACACCCGCAGATGAATTTTCGCACGCGACCTTCGCTAGGAAGCGGCGTGTGCTTGACGGATACATTCGGGGCCCCGTCGAACCAGGAACCAACACGACAATCCACTGGCTCGTATATGACGAACTCGACATCGTGAAGGTGCCTCACCAATTCGCCATATAACCCTACAAACCTCTGCCTTGCGCCAGAGGGCCTATAGTTGAAGCACGTCGCATTAAGTCCAATTTTCAACTTGATACCCCATCAGCCCGCTGCTGCCCGGCCAGACCTAGCACTTCAAAATGCTTTGCTATAACGGCACTTTCTTCAAAGGGGCGAACTGCTTCAGCGAGAAGTTCCTTGGGAATGGGGTTCTCCAATGCCCGCTCAATTGCCGCAGCCATCGCAACCGGATCGTGCATGGGGACAAGATAGCCGTATTTTCCATTCTGCAAGACTTCTCGCGGCCCAGTTGGACAATCCGTGGAAACTGGTGTGCATCCGCACATCATGGCTTCAACAAGTACATTTGGAAGGCCTTCGACATGAGAGGACAGCACAAAAACGTCGGCATGTGCGAAGAACTTTAGAGGGTTTTCGACATACCCTTGCAACTTGACCACGTCCGTCAAGTCAAGCTCGGTGATCAATGCCTCGAGTTCGGTCCGCTGAGGCCCGTCCCCCAATATTACCAAGCGAGTCTGTTTTCTGTGGGACAGCTCTTTCATCGCACGGATCAGATCCACGAACCCCTTCCACGGAGCCAACCTGCCAGCTGCAACCAGTACAGGCCAATCCTTGAGCATAAGCCACTCGTGTTCCACCGTCTCCATCATCCTCAGTTGCGAATATCGGTCGTCCACGATGTTGTAGACACAGACGTGAGGCGGAGAATCGAAGACGCGCCAGTATTGCTCGACCATTTCCTTCGATACGCAAGTCAATGCATCAGCCCGCCACATGACCGCGCGCATGAGTTGCTTCAGAAACCAGCGTTTCGTAAACATGACACTCGAGTAAGTATCGAACGGCGTCACCCGCGACGAGCAGCTGATTTTAGCCTTCGAGCCGGAAACGATTGCGGCAAGCAAAACGACAGAGTTAAGGTGATCCTCGGCGGAGAACACGACATCTGGCTTTTCGGCGCGGAGATAACGGATCAAACCGGGCATCATTCGCCGAACCTTCGGCTGACGCCAGAGATGTACCTTTACGTTATCCACATAGGGGAATTTATACAGTGGATCAACATAACCAACCACCAAGTCAACTTCATGCCCTTTGTCCGCAAATGCTCGTGCAAATCTTATTTGCGCAAGGGGGACGCCAGCAATAGCGAATCGCGGGGTAATAACGCTGATCTTCATCTCAAGAACGCTCGCTTTTTGGACATTCCGACAGCATTATAAATGGTTGCACCCCAGGCTCCATCACACAGAATGGCGGAAAAGCGCGCCTTTGCCGCCGAAAATGAATATCTCTCTTCGTAAATTATCCGCAATGTTGGATCAAACTCCAACACAACCTCGTCTTGAGCATGAAAGATAGCAGCCACAAAATCATCCGCTGTATTGCACGTCCACCCAACTTGATCTGCAATCTCCTCATAGCCCGAGAACGCCTCGGGCGTACCGATGATTTTTTTACCGAACATCAGCGCTTCGGCGACCTTGGTCTTCATCCCGGAGCCGTCAAAGATCGGCGCGATCACGAAATGGGATTTCCTATACCACTGAGCAAGACTCTGTACCTCACCAACAACCTCCACCTTTCCTTCAACCTCAAGCTCATCCTTCAGGCCTTCAAAGCCCCTGCCGACAATACAGGTCTTGATCCGAATGCGTGGCGCAACGTGCTTGACGAACCACGTAATGCCTGCTCTATTGGCATAGAACGCACCCCCTACAAAAAGGGCGAACTTTTCATGCGCTTCGTTGTCATCCGAAGTCCCACAATCATGGAATTTGTCCCTTAGTGCCATCGGCGACAAGTGCGTTGCGGGGCGTCCATAGAGGCGCTTTAGTAGGCGGCTGTCTCTTTCGTTCAAGCAAATAATTTTGTCACTAAAGCGAACCGCCTTTTTCTCGGCCAGATAATTGGCTATCACCACACCCAACGCACGCAGTGTCTTGCTTTGCCTGAGTGCGCCCAAGAAAAATCGAGATTCGACGTTGTGAAAGAAAGTGCAAACCTGAACCTCTGGGAATTCTGTCTTTACGACCTTGACAAACTCACCAAGATTTGAACCATCGACAAATATCTTCTCAATTTTGCTGACTTGAATTTGTCGGACCGCCTCAACAATGGTTACCCTGGTAAGACCGTCGATATGGCCCTTAAACGTATTGATGATTGAGCTCAAGTTGTGAATCGAACACCGAGACAACTCTAATAACACAAGTCGATCTCCGAAGATCTCCTTGAGAGCATCATGATTCAACTTGCATAAAAGTTCCCTGCCACCAGAGGGCGTTGCAAGCAACTGATTTGTCAGAAGCATTAGTCTCATTTACGAATTGTAAAGTTGTGTTACATCAACATAAGGGAGATGCTTAATTTTCTCCCATTGTTGAGAAGGTCTGCTACCATCCGGGAAATATCTTTCTCTGAATGCATACTCTGGCATTAATTCGCGATCGTCAATGGACATCAGATCTCTACGCACAAAAAAAGCATTAATTCCACTATTACTCACTTCAATTAAACTGTAGCCGTGTAAATTAGCAAGATAGTTAATTGCAGAAAGGGAAGCACCAAAGTAAGTCCAACTTTCATGCTTTGTAGTACGATCAAAATTGTGATCATAAGGTACAGTAATTGGCTTTAATCCAAATGACGAATTATATTCTGCGATTATTAGTGCCGGATTAGTCTTTATAAGCCTCTCAAGAAACCAGTAATCGTTACCATCCACATCAATTGACAAAATTCCTAGTTCTCTGTATTTTGCATATTTCTCAATTAAGTCGATGTTTTCTAAAGTTAGCCATCGGCACATAGACTTGATTTTTGGGTAAGCAATTGCAGCGATCTTTACATTGTAAGAATCACCGTCAATGAGCAAGCCCTCCCATTCATTAACCAAAGATGCGCAATTAAATTCCCAACCGGAGAATCCGAATTCTACAAATGATTTTGGTACATTAAATCTGCGGATTAACTTGGTTATTATTGATTCCTCTTCATTCTGAGAATTGGGTGGTTTAAAGTACCTTCTATATAATATATAAGGGATTATTACAGGCGTTTTTTTTAACAGTTCATTTAAGTTGAAGTTCATTTAATATTCACCTTTAGGGTCTTTTTACGAGCACGCAATCATATTCAATGACTGCCAATGATTCGTCACGATTAATTGGGTACATGCCACTAATATAGAAGTTATGCTTATGAAACTCTTCCAAAGCATCATAAACTGGAGGCATCCCATCATAAACGGGTATCAAAGACAACTCAGACTGAAGAGCTGTTATAAATTTGAGAGATCCCAAAGCCCCATTAAAAACATGCACATCATATCCTTGCGTATCCATTTTAAGTAAGCAATTGGTGGAACCCGTGCTGCCAACTATTTCCGCATAAACATCATCAAGCTTAACAATCTTGACTATTTCAGACTTGACATTTTCAAGAGATTGCCATATTTTTTTTGAATATGTATTCACTTCAAGAAATGATGAGAAAACCGTGCTTTGGTATACATTCATAGGTTTTTCTTCGTTCTTATCGCCTAACGCCAAATTAGAGCAATACCACTTGTCATCTTTCTCACATTTAATCTTCAACACATCAAATGCCGCTCTTACAGGTTCAAAAGAAACAATATATCCACTGTAACCAATCGTTCGTAAGAATTCACCATACTGTCCATTGTTAGCGCCGACGTCTATCACACAATCGATTTTTTTACTCACTAATACATTCAACAAGTGCTTTGCTTGATCGATGTTGTTGTATTGAGATTTTACAATATCGTAGCCCAAACAATTAAAGAATAAGTGTATAAGTTTTTTCATGTAATTTGTCCTTTTCTATTCATCTCCTGTCGGCATATCAAACCTGAGGGATTAAGTTCTTTCCAAGATAATATTATTTTCATGCCTCAATACTTCCCGATAGCCGTTACTCTTGACCACCTCCAAACTGTTTCCGCCCGCCATCTCAATAAACTTCGGATGGAATTCCATCATGATAAATTCTGGGTAGAGCGACATCGGCGCATCATGAAAGAATTTATTTAATACTCTAAATTCAAGCCCTTCAATATCAAGTTTCATTCCATGAATTACTGATATTTCGTTCAATAATAGCATATCAAGCAGTGGCGTACACTTGACATCAATTCCTTTCACATATGGCACTACAAAACTACTACCGCCAGTATTTCCGTCTGTGTTTAAGCCTAGCCGCATTGTTCCAGTTTTATCCGCGACACCCATATTAATAGCTGTGATGTTATTTATGTCATTGCTTTTTACTGTGAAAACTAACTTCTGGTACGTGGCAGGATTCGCCTCCACTGCCAAAATGCGTCCTTCCTCTCCAACTGACGAAGATGCAGCCAACGCATATAAACCAATGTTGGTTCCGATATCAATAAAGCAATCGCCCTTGCATAGGTTTTTTTTCAAGAAAGCAATCTCCCTATAATCGTATAGCTGCGGAATGAACAATATCTCGGCTTCAACATACTCGTCAGGGTCAAGTATCACCCTGTAACCCAAAACATCAGCTTCAACTGGTCTACGCTTTTTGCGGAGATATATTCGCTTAAGTGTATTGCCAATAGCACCTACCTTCGGCAAACGGGGCAATGACCTTGAAATACCCATAAAAATCTTCAATTCAAAATCCAATCTTTCAAGCCATTGCATTATACTTTCACTCATTTAACGGTCTCCTCATAACAACAACAGTTGACCCGTAGGAGTTATTTTTATATTCCCCCATGACACTCCAATTTCTATTCTTAAATTGATCGATAAGCTCCTGCTTATTAGGAACAACATGCCCAAGCAGAACGACATTAATTCGATTGTCCCTTTCGACCGTATCAACACTTCCTCGAGTCCAGTTGACATGCTCTTCGTTTATAAGCTCAACCTGGTGTTTCCATATATCACTAATCGATCGAATTGCCTTTGCGGAATATCCATTCATGACTTCTGGCAACCATGAATAGGTAACCCCCATAGTGTAGGAATTTTCCGACAAGTTATTTTTCTTTATAGTCTCATACGCATCATGGTAATTATAGGGGAAAGCGCATAGCAAGCGGTAACCAGCGTCAAACTTCTTTGCGTCATCCAAGTATGTATCTATAAGCACATCAACTTTTTTATTTCCTTGAGGAATATGAACAAAATCAGCTATATTTAACAGTATTAGAATTGAGATCAGAACAGTCATAGTGTGCTTTACATATTTCAACACCGACAATCTCAATGCCAGGAATAACATGCCGGAAATAGCAAATGGAACTGCATATTCTGCCTGATATTTTCCAAATCCCCATCCTCCTGGCTCAATTGAATAATACACACTTATGGTGATTGAAAGAAAAAGTAAAAAAACCACATTCTTTTTAACCGTGTTGCGAGAAAGTGGTATGAACGCAAATGGAATCAAAATGACCCACCAGTATGGAACAGAATTTAATACAGCTATCAAAATAATATCTGAATCTAGCGCACTTAGAATATGTCCGAACAAATCAGAGGGATCATTCCAACCCATTATACGTTTCTGATACCCTCTAAACAGACTTTCAACAAAATATGGGATAAAAAGAAGCGTTGGCGCCAAAAGAAGAGATAATTCATATAACCATTTTTTTCTATCTTTGAGATGAATCAGTTCAGCAAGAAATAGCGCGATTACTGGAGCAATTGCTAGGAACGATGGTTGGCGCATTAGTGTTGCTATAGATATAAAACAAGTTAGCCTTAAGCAATTCAGTTTTTTTGATGTAATGATCTCAACCATCACTACGGTAAAGCAGATTGATGTCCAAAGAGACTGCTCAACAACAGCGCCTAAGTGCCAAAGTAGCGGTATCGTTCCAATAGCGAGAGCTAGCAGATACGATATGAAAGAATCAAACACCCTGAGCATCATCCTATAAAGCACAACAGTAAAAAAAACGTATATGGTAAGATACGATAATTTACATGAAATATCAGTGATGCCAAACAAAGAGCCAAATATAAAAGGTGGAAATGAACTTAGCGGAGGATGAGGAGAGGGGTTCCCAGCCACAGCGGTAATAATTAACCGGCCAAAGAACAGGAGAACCGAAAATATTATGATTCGATATTTCCAATCGAGTCGTTTAAAGAAGAGACATAGCAATGAAACTAGTAACAGAAGACTGACAATCTGAACCAAATACTGAAAAGGCACAGCATCCAGCATAGTTGTCTTCCTGGCAAGTGCCAAGGAAATCTGCGTGCCATGAACAAAGGCTCTCGTTGAGTAAAATATTTCGTCGCCAAAAAGCGAGAACTGCAACTGCTTATATTGAAATAATGAAAGTATTGCGAAATATGAACCAAAAACATAAATATCTCTTTTTTCGATATTGACTACATCTTGGAATCTGTCAGAGGCTTTCCATGCGATCAACCCTAGGCAAATTAATATTAGAGTAAGATAGCATAGTGTGATTATGGATGATAAGATATTGTGCTTAAATTGGTGATAATTGGGTGTCAACGCACCAAAATAACCGTATGACATAAAAAAAGTATAAAACAATATCTTCGCCCAATTAAACCTTATGGTGATAGTAGATTCATTACTAATATGCTTCAATGCGATAATTTTGTCGCGAATCATATCCCCTCCCTATATTTTTCTGCTTCCCATTCACCAAGATAATCCAATTCATTGTCGCTTAAATAGTTAACCTTCCCCTCCATAAGAACAAGTGCCAGCAAATGGGCCTTATATACGTCTTCGATCTCTTTAGCCTTTCTGATATTTTGAGCTACAAAATAGAGGCTCCCCTTGTAATTAATTACTTTGGGAGTTTCCCGATAGGCTATCCTATAGGCCTCCAGAGCTTTGGCATCACTTAAATCCTCCACTATGAGTGGCACGACACCGCAGAATACAAAGCTATCTGGGCAAAACGGTTTTTGTGAAAAAAGATGGGGATGGGCTTTAAGTAGACCGTCAACTATTTGGTCTTCGCAGAGATAAGCTGCTGCACCACCCCCAACATACTCTGCTATAGCCGTCACTGACCGATATCGCCCCAAATCAACGTGGCACCATTCCTCGCATTTTCTGATAACGTCTTCAGTCACTCTCCGCACTTCATCCGCTGATTCAGCGCTCACAATCAACCCATGGTTTTGCAAAAAAATGATTTGGGGAGAAGTTCCTCGTCTCGAAATATATCCTTTTATCTGTGCATCGAGTTCTATCCCCAGTTCAATCCCAGGTGTATAGTAGGGTAAGCACAGAAAATCGGCAAAGAGAGCCTCAATAATATTTTCACATCCACTTTGCGACGCGATGACATTAACTGCTATTGGGTGTGTATGCAGAACGAAACGTCCCAACAGGGCATGCAAGAAAACCTCTATGGAAGCTTTGACATCTGATGAATTTGTTGCCAAATTTACCAGCTGCGCAACCTTTATGTCCCTACAGCGCCTCTCCTCATCCTGCCAGTGAGCTGGGGTACTGAGCATATCCACTATACGAGGATAATCGACTTCGGCGTACCCCTTTCCAAACTGAAGATCAGAGAGACGAACGCCGCTCGCTTTCACCAGCATCCGATTACCGTCTAACTTGACAGAGGAGTTCCCCCCCCCCGCTTGCACAAGGTCAAACCGCGATCCTGCATAGCACGAAAGCGCGACAAACTGCCTGGTCAGAGTGAGTTCATCCATGAAAGTACCTTATGCCGACGTGAATCTCTGAGCATGATGCTGTTAAATCATGCTCCATCTCTCAGATTGAAAATCAGTTGACGAATCTCGGCAAACTCCTGAAACGCCGCATCGGGGCTGTTTGGATCCTTTCCAAGCTCAATTCCTTCGTGTATTTTCTGCAAGGTCACTGCATTGATCTTTTCACGGGCACCACCTATATCGGTAACCGGATTATCTCCTATCATCCAGATGCAATCGCCTTTAGGGCGCATTTTTTCCAGAGCAATCTGAAAAGGGGCTTTATGCGGTTTATCAAATCCAGCTTCTTCGCTCGTGACTATATAGTCGAAATAGCTATCTAACCCGAAATATACGACTTTGCGAAATTGTATCTGTGCAGTAAGATCGGTAACTATAGCAGTCGGAATCCCCAACAGCCTCAAATCATCCAGTAGGTCCTTTACGCCATCGAACAAAACTGCGTTGCTAAGAAAAGTACGCCAATATGTCTGCTCGAAATCCAAAGCCAACAAAACTTGTGAGCCAAGCCCGATAATTTCCAGCATACGCTGCATATAAAGAAGCCGACTGTGAGAAGCCGCAGTATGTTTCAGCCGGTTCTTGACCTGATCACGCGCCTCACTAAAGGCTCTATCAAATGTTTCAGGCTCGATGGAAAACGTCCTTGTGACCTTCTCACGAACAGCGTGATGCGCAGCAACATGGGGAGGGGCATAAGGATACAGCGTGTTGTCTGTGTCGAACAGAATCGCATCCGGCAATCGGCTAAATTGTCCCTGCTTGAAGATTTTCATCAAATGAACCGCCTATTCAATGCCTGGTTAACGTGAGAAAGCGTGATGAGTTGCATAAGACCCTTGACCCCATCCTCCCATTTCGGGTTAGTATCAAGAAATTCAAGGACACGCGGGAAAAGCATTTTTGCTGATAGCGCAATGTCTTCTGCAGATGCCTCACCTTCGATAGTCAACTCAACTTCAGCGCCATCTTTTCTCATGCCCATATTTACATGCAGTCCGCAAACGCCCACTAATACCCTTGATAACGACAGTTCATTCAGGCCATTCCTGGATTTAACAAACAGCTTGAAGCGCAAGGGATGGTTGTCATTTCCAAATTCCTCCAACATGCCGGGGTATATAGGTTGTAACGATATGACGAGATCAGCATGTTCAGCTTGCGGACGGACAAATTGAGCTGAGTCAGGCTCACGCTTCGCCAATGATGAGAACACAAGCTCCGAACTTTGCCCACGCTTTTGGACATCTCTTTGCAATTTCAGGTAGCATCTTAATTTTTCATCCATGTCCAGATAGATACTCAAATTATAGCAGTTACGAAGAAGTGACAGGTAAAGCGCATGTAATCCGCTGACAATTATGATATCGTTGCTTTTGATCTGAAGCGGACGACTTTTCTTGCCGGTCTGATGATTATAATGGCGGGAAAGTATCGACTTGCCATCGGTTAGTGCAATCAGGTCGTTGGCGAAACACTCGAGATCATTCGCCATTGGATTCAGATGCGTCATGACCTGCCACATCGGCTTTTGACGATCCCAAAGATGATAATCATCCCCTGACAATCTAGCTACTGAATGATCACCAAACAAACCTACCAATGAATCAACCAGAGTATCCTTACCAGAGCCAGAATCACCTGCAATCCCAATGACGAATGGTTTACGGCTGAGCCTGAAATAATCATTGAAGCTGACAGATTCGCGCCAGATTTGCAACGCCAGGACGATACCTGTTGCTGTTATCGCAGTATGAAATAACGATCTAATATGACTATGTGATTGACCAATCAAATGCATTGACAAAAACCCAGGTGCATCAGTAAATCTCAACGATGATGCCGGCATCAGCAGTAAAGTGTTAAGCACATAAAGCGTAGAAAACAAACCAACCAGAGCAATTGCAACACGACCACTCTTCGCCTGATAGGAAACGAGCAATGGCATTACCCAGACAAACCATCCAGGAGACGCGGGAGTAAGAAGAACCACAAGCAGAAAAGCCATGCCCATCATGGCATGAAATAATTCGAAGTTCAGGCGGCGCACTCTCCAGGCAGCATACATCATGACCATGTATGCCATCGGCACTACATAAATGAGGGTTGAGTTGCCGATACCTAAAACAAATTGATATACCTTGGACATTTCCGGATTACTTATCAGCATGTGCAATCCGGAATCTGAAATTATAAATGGCAATCCAAATAGCAAACCAAACACCGCTCCACCGCCTAAATATGACGGGAGAAATTTCCTCAATGCACGGTTGCGTGTCAGGTATATCAGAAAAAAAGGCACTGTCAGAACCATGCTCAACTTTGCCGAAATCGCTGCGGCAGATAATGCCCCGGCATGAAAGAATTTCAACTTGCGAGTAAAATGCAGTGCAATAATCAGCAGAAACACTGGAACAAGATCGTTGAGACCACACCAATATGTAGCCAGCATGATTATCGGTGACAGCCAGTAGATAATCAGCAGGAGTCGGTCTCGATTCGGCAGTGTTTTTCTAAGCACCAGCATAAAAGCAAAGTCCACTGCAAGTAGAGTAAGTCCGTATCCGTACAAAGCAGGTATGCCAATCAATTTCATTAACAATGTTATTGGCAAAAATGACAACCACATCATATAACCATATGGGAATGCAACAGGGGACCCACCCTGATAGACATATGTACCCCATGGATCGAGGGTAAATTGAGAAGTAGTCACTTCCAAAAATGGTGCGTACCATTGTATTGTGGCCATAGGTATCACCATGGCAATAATTATTAGTCGAATGGACAACCCGATTAAAAAAAGCGGGTGGGTCAGAAACTTCATCATATAGAGTGTCCTAGCTCCCAAAGATCAGGACGCTTTGTGCAAACAGCATCAGCCTGTATGCCTCGCTCTATCAACAATGCAGCAAGCATTGGTATCTCATGTTCTGCGCTCTGCCCTTGCAACTCAGGAGAAACGAGGCAAAGCCTGAATTTCGCGGACTTCAAACGTCTAGCGTCCTCTCCAGTCAGTGGGAAATGGGTAAAACAATCGACCCAAACCCAGTCTACCTTGCCAGACAAGGACAGTGCGGTTTCGATGGACTCAAACTCTGACAAACGCACCGCACAGCGCCGCTCTCCCATTTTTGACCACTTAATAAGAAATGGAAAAGATTGGTCCAGGAAAAAATAGTCATCGATTCCCTTTATCTTCATCAATTCGATCAACTGCGCTTCAAGACCTTCTTCCTTGACATTCAGAATAAGGGTGCCGTGCCGATACACAGCGAGCCATGCATCGAAAGATTCACCTACAATGAACGGGTCATGATGCATTATCAGGTTGTCACCATAACTGCGGATATCAACCTCAACCCCGTACTTTGTCGGCGTAGCGAGCAAATCGTTAATAGTATTTCGGCGATGTGCAATCAGTTTCATGTGGTTAGTGATTTTCTCAGCTGCAGGCTGAAGTCGATGGTACGGCGTATGAACTTGCGCTTGGCCGCCCAATTTACGTTCCAATGCGATACTCCGTGTGCGCGTTCACCAAATAGGACAGGGAACCGATAAACCCTCAGGCCAGCGAGACGTGCCTGGTAATAAGCATATAAATCCAGGGAAAAGTCGTGTGGCGGCTCGCGCCATGTTTCGAAGAATTTACGCGAAAACATCGTCGGTTGGGCGTTGATATCCCGCATCGGCTTGCCAAGCAGCAACATCTCAAAGATACTCATGCCAGCCGTAAACACCACGTCGGCTAAAGGGCGTCCGAAACGTCCGCCCTTCACAAAAATTTCCGGGCCATACCGGTCAAACAATTCAAGCCCTCGCAAGGCATCCTCTGGATCGGTCTGCATGTCGGCATGGGTCCAACCAAGGGTTTCGCCTTTTGCTGCTCTGAGTCCAGTGAGAATGCCGAACCCGTATCCCTGATTGCTTTCGACACGAACGCTACGACATCCGGGGCATTCATGAAGCAGGCCCAAGAGGACTTCCGGGCTATTGTCTGTTGAACCGTTATCTACCAGGATAACTTCAACACCAGGGCGACGAGTCACTTCCTTGCATCGCTCTAATAGCAGCGGCAGATTGGCCGCTTCGTTGTAGCATGGAATAATAAGAGAAAGGCCCATAGTATCTCCGAAGCTAGTCTTGCCTTGAACACAAATAACTTCATACTCAAGAAGTTGAGAGTGGCTGAGACTCCTGTCACCAGCAAGAAAGCCAGTCGGACGGGTGCTTTAGCGTCACTGAGCAACGCAACCGGCCGGCAGATCGGGAACCGTTGTCTGGTAGCGCTTATCCAGAGCATACCGTGCTGCCTGCGGAATTTGTGTGTCTAATTCCAAACGATAGGGGTGGCTAGCCCATTTATGAAAACATGACTGCCAATATTCAAACGTTCGCAGGTCATTGGGGGTCCCCCAAGATAAAAAGTTGTCTACCTCGAACAAATGACAACGCAAGCCAAGCTCGATAGCATCGTTGATGCACGAATCGATATAAAACTCACCATTAACCCGTCCATCTCTTGCAATAAGATGGTTTATGACTCTGCGGAAATCTTCGACTCGCCGAAAAGTGAAAGTACCAATAACAATTGGGTCCTTTGCAGGAGAACTTAACGGGGTCTTGACCGAAATGCGCCTGATAAGGCCGTTTTCTTCTTCAATCCAGCCGAACATTTGCGGGTGACGTACAGCATTCACATGGCCACGCACCCCCCATACAATAACGTCCACTTCCCGATTTGCAGTAAGCTCCTGAAAAGCCGAAATGTCATATAATACCCCATTGTCGCAAGCACCAAATGTAAGCGGGCCCGGCACTTTTCCAATCTCTCGCTCCAAGGCGTCGAGACCAATAAGGGCTGTGCAGGCTTGCCCGTCGGTAACAGCTGGTATAATTTCAGTCACGACATCGTGGAAGACGATTTTCAGAGTGTCAGAGATATCCTCATTGCCGGCCATATCACTTCGTAGCACAAAGGCGTGATGATTTGCGGGCGGAAGTGCGTTCGCAGCCTGTACGACCATCGGTTTACCAGAAACAGGGAGGAGCGGTTTGGCCACTTCGTAACCTTCATTGACAAATCGTTGGCCTAAGCCTGCCATAGGAACCACCAAGGAACCAATAGCTTCATTTGCCTGGGCCTGCGGGCTTGCCATTTTCCGAAAAGCGGATGACCAGCCGTTGTATTCATCAACATCTTCCGGTGTGCCCCATTGCATGAAATGTTGTAATGAGTAAACGGCAATCCTGCGCTTCTCAGCAAGTAGCGGCCTATAGGCCAGACTTACGTAGAATTCACCTCCCACATTGATATCAAGCTCCATGGTGGCACGAAATGCATCACTCATAATCTTGCCGGATGCGAAGAAGTAAGTACCGCTTGATGCGTATTCTTCCATCCTGTTGTTGGTAAAAGGCTGCTTTTCCTGTATATCAAAAATCCAACCGTCTTCTTCACGCATATAGGCATAGTTGGTAGTGCTCAAGACATGAGGATGGAAACCTTTATAAGCCGGAATAGCGCCATCGCACATGCTGTCGGCCACATAACTTTTGAAGTGATGCCAGTCCCAAAAGCATGTGAAATCGCAGTAATTCACCACAACAGGGTGCTTGTGATCAATCATTGTTTCAACTTGGCGAACCGCGTGGATCGGGCCAAGCTTATGAGACGGAATCCCAACAACACGCCCTGACGGGCAATATTGCAGCAGAGTCTTCTCCATACGGTAATTATCATTGGCAAGATGTTCATTATTACAGATAAAAAGGAAATCCTGTTCACCGGGAAACATGTCAATGACATGTGCAATAATCGGCTTGCCGTCAATTTCTATCAGCGGCTTGGGAACTTCATACCCGGCTCGCCTAAATCGCTCGCCAAAACCTGACATTGGAATTACGATTTGCATGGAAGCGTCCTATTTGCCGTCACAGATGATATGATTATTCATTACTGTACCATCTATGTTCATTTGACTAACAGTTTATAAAGGGATTTTATGGCTTTCTGTTCGTAGATTGACCTTACGATGTTTTGTCTATATGTTTTTTGCTTAAGCCTGTGCAATACTTTTTCCGAGAGTGATGGAAACCTTTTAACCTCGAGTCCGCGCATTATGTCATAAGCAAAGTCATACAGCTTAACTTTTTCTGGAATGCTAATAAGTTGATATCCTAATTTATGTATTTTATTCGTGAACTGGATCTCGCCTTTACTTATAATATCTATCATTTCTTGAGAAGAGTTCTCATCAGCGTGGGGAAGCGAACCATGATGAGCAACTACATCTTTCAAAACACTCACGCTTGTTAACCCGACACCACCGTGTGCAGCCAATGATTCATCTGAGTCCAAATCAAGGGAGTTACACGTTAAACTTAAATATGCTACAAATCCGCAGTTTTTTGTTTTATGGAAGTTTTCAATACCAATAGATGCGTATCCATCTCTGCCTATAACAACGTCATCCTCTGTAAATATAAAGTAATCATAACTTTCACCAAATACCTTAAATGCGTGATTATACCCGCCAAATGATCTGCCAAAGTTTTCTCTATGCAGCACTTGAATTTTGCCGTGCTTTAAACGTTTGCCGTTGATACTTTCTAAAAAATGGTTTCCATCCTGCCATCCGGAGTCATTATTCACTATTATCAAATCAACATTTTCTCCGGGATTACATTTCAACTCGATCTCAATGTTTAAATTAATTAAGTCAATTACCGATTCTTTTGTTGGGAAGTTTTGACTGTGCACAAAATAACCCAAGGGGATTCCGGTCATTTCCGTTTTCTCCCTCACGGCTCTTGGCATAAATGAAGTTGTTATTACCTTTGCAACCTTCAATGATTAGTCCTCCGCATAATGTTCACTCAAAGGATCTTTCCACGTGCCTCCAACATAGGCAAGCAAAGCAATAATGTCGGCGTTCCCAAACCCTTCAGCTCGAACATCAATTTGCTCCTCATATGCTTGATAACATCCTGCCTGATTGCTTCGACCTTTCAGCCGCCTCGGGCGTTCTGTCGCGTAAAATATCTACACAAAATACGAACACAGCAAGAGGTAGCGTTATATACCATAGGGATCTGGCGGACAACTTCGTCAGTGAGATATATTGCTTATTGAACAGTATGTTGAAATGCAACGAAAACCTCGTAAAGTTCAGTGCTTTCCTGAGAAAATGAAGCGGTCTTTGAAAGAAGAAATCTAAATCATTGTTGAGGGTATATAATATTGATAAGCGCAAACCTTCAAGATTTTGCATCGGGTGTTTGGGCTGTCTTGTTAAGGATGGTCCGTCTAAATAGTATATTCTTGCTATTTCATTAACAAATCGGGCTTTATATTTTTTTGCAATCTCACAATACAATGTTGATTCAAAAATATGGCAATTTCTAGCGTCTTCGCGAAAGGGATATTGCCTTAATACATCAGTCTTGAAACAACGCCATTTTTCACTGCGATACTTGCGCGAGTAATTGAATTTTCTAAAGTCATAATCACACGGTGAATGATTGAAAAAGGGCCCTACGATCTTGCCTTTGTCGTCTTCGCAAGAAAACAACAGGACAAAGTATTTTTTTATTTCTTCAGCCGGTATTTGTTTCCAATGATGAAGCGCGCGTTCCAAGGCTTCAGGTTTCAGTGCATCATCCGAATCTAGCTCAGCAAAATATTCACCTTTTGCCTCTCTTACTCCCCGGTTAAAGATAAAGTTTTTCCCGGCATTTTCCTGCCAGAAATAACGAATCCGAAAATCCGCCTCTCCCTGCCATTGCTTAACGAGTGTTTCTGTGCCATCCGCAGAACCATCATCCCCAATTATCCACTCGAAATCACGAAATGTTTGTACCTTAAGACTCTCATACACCCTGTACAAGGTATGCGCCCTATTGTAGGTTGCTGTAAAGACAGTAAACACATGGCGATGTTTAACTTCTACATTTTCCATATTTATAAAATTATTCCTCGATTCCGTATCATTGAATAAAATTAGCCACATTGATCATGTTCGGACGGTTAAGATGATAACTTAAAGTCATGTGAATGCCTCCGCCTCCTTATGACCGCAGCGCACAATTACCTTGACTGCATGAGTCAATTGTGCGCGATCTTTGAGCAAAGATAAGCAAAGGAGCAATAGACATAGACTCCAACGAGCAAAAAGTGGAACATCAGGAATCAGCGAGACAATTGTAGCCACAATCACCAAAACAAACGAGGGCGCAACACTCCGCATGGTTTTTAACAGCGCGCCGCTAACGTAAAGCACCACACAAGTCTCGATCAAACCACGCATTGTCCATGTCATTGCCGCACCAACAATCCCCCAAACCCCGATACCAAGCCACACCATGAGCAGATAAATTGGTATTTCAAGTAGATAGATAATTACTACGGTTCTCAGATTGCCCATTGCCATCAATCTTGCTTGATATAGAACTGACAATGAATTTATCCAAAGACCTAGTAGGATTATCTCTGATACTCGCGCGCTGTTTGCCGCGAGTGATCTACCAAGCCACATATTCAGGAAATGCTGGGACACATATGTGCCAATGATGGCAATGGGTGTCATAACAGTAACAAGAGTCATGGTAGCCCGCATTGCAAGGTCTTTTGATTCTATTGAACTTAGGGACGCAAACCGAGGGAAAATCGCGCTGGACAAACTGCTTGATAGCACCCAAGTCTTCATAGCGAGGTCGAAAGGTATTGAGTAGAAAGTTACTGCTTTGGCGCCTTTTAAAGTAGCGATAATGAGCCGATCGGTATTCCCCAGCAAAGGTTCGAGCAAAGTCATCACTGAAACCCAACCGCCGTAGTGAAGCAAGCCCTTTAGATGACCGCGATCTAATGCAAGGTGTGTTAACAAAGGCACATGTCGAAAACATTGTTGTAATAGCAGAGCCGCTATAAATAGCCGTGATACAAGAGCAGCGGGGACCAACACCTTCAGTTCAACATGACCGGCAGAAGCAAGCGCTAGAGGGAGCAACTGACTGATTAGCATTCCAATAATAAGGATTCCGTTTATTTCGGCAAACCTTAGACGAGCCTGAAGTGCCCCTTGCAATACCGTCGTCGGTAATATAACCGCCAAAGTTAATAGCAGCCAGCCAAGAGCCTTGGATACTTCAAGCCTGCTGGGAGCCGACATATCAATCAGATGAAGAAGGACATAGTCCGAGAAAAGCCACAACAGGATACTGGCAAGGACACCAAGCGCAAATGTGCTTGCCAGTGCGGTCCAAAGAAGACTGCTGCGCTCGCATGGCTCTGCCTCCGAAAGACAAGCCATCCGCTGAGCAACTGCACGTCCAAAACCAAAATCAAAGAATGCGAAATAGCTCAGAAGACCCCAAATCACAGCGATTACGCCATATCTTTCAGCACCTATATATCCGATGTACAAAGGTAAGGTGACCAAGGTGATTGCCATTGGAAGTATGGCACCAGCTAGATTGTATATGCTATGACGTGCAACACTCATAAAATATTACGTGCCATATATTAGCTCCATATTAAAATCTAAAGTTCTCAAGCAGAAGGGTCGATGAATATAAGCTAAGTACAGCGAATCAATACCTAAGCCTAAAGCTATCACCATTCTCGCTATACTATCTCTCTTGACTTCTTTTACTCTTCTTTCTTATTTTATAAAATTCGCTTTTTAATATCGACATCATGACATAATCATGATAAGTTCCATTTCTAAATATAGCTTGTCTTTGCACGCCTTCTATTTTAAGACCCAATCTTTTATCTAATTTTATGCCAATTGTGTTAGAAGCTAATACGAGTAGCCATACTCGATTAAGATTTAGCTTCTCAAAGAAATAATGCAATACTAAATTGCAGCTTTGAGTAGCTAAACCTTTATTCCTATGTTCTGAAGCGATATCGCATCCAAATCTTATACTGTTGTTTAATTTATCCCACTCGTCACATCTTATATATCCAAGTAATTCATCATTACTATTTTCGATGGCAAGATATAATTTAGATCCATCGTTTTTTAAACCTGAAAACCATTTTTTTGATTGTTCTAATACAAAAATATTTGGATTTGTCAAATTGTCACGGGTAGATTTCTCGTTTCTAATTTTCAATAATCCCTCTAAATGCTTTTCTTCCAAAGGGACTATTCTGATAAATTCATTCTCTAATTGACCTTGGATCTCAATGATGGGCATCAATCCATCCATATCGCCGACCCTCCAATATAGAATTTCCTGCCATATGCCACAGGATGTGTTAGCTAATCTCTTCTATTGCCTTCTTTCTGCTTCCCAGTATTTCCGATAATGCACAAGCTCTTGCTTAAGTCTAAATCACGATCAGCAGTTTCCTTACGAAGCGGCCAGCAGATCTGACGCATTTTGCGATATGAACTTCACAAACTCATCTCCCTGAAGTGTGGCCAAAATGTCTTCCAATTCCGCGGCATGAGATGAAATTGTGATACGGTCAGCACCATCCGAGGCCAAGGAATTCCATACTCTTTTTATATCTAATTTACGCTGAAACGCTTCAGGCATAAGTCTAGGACGTGGCAAAGCTAATAAGAACTGTTTTAGGGAATAAATTCTAGGAAACCGGTAGCGCATCATAGTACATGCTAGTGTCATTCTTAGATTAACAGCAAAGGCTTCATATATCCGGTCCTTGATTTCGGCTTGATCACAGCCATCGGACTTGGCAGCTTCGCACGCTATCTTGGAAACCATTGTCTCGAAATCTTGAGCAAAACTGGGGCGGAGCAAGTCATCTGCCATGTCTGTACTATTACCGAAGTTTAGAGAGGTCCCCATTTGACGAAAACAAATAAAACGAGAGGGATCGGACTTTACTTTTCCAAGTGTCATAGCACGCATCGCGAAGTAAACTTCGTGATGTCGGAAATGTAGATTGCAAGCAAGAATTTCATCAGCAATAGTACAGAGAGCCTGTGTACGATAGATATTGTAATAGACTGCAAGAGGATTCTTTATTTCTTCTAAAATACGGGATGCAACTGACGGGTCATCAACGTCACGACACCTATACCAGTCGTTCAAAATATATCGGTATCTGATGCGATGTAACGGACCAATAATATTAGGCGCCACATGCGACCGTTCGTGGATTGAAAAGCCAGGTATTCCCCCACCTGAGCACACATATTCCGGCGCACTATTAAGAAATGCTATGCTCTTTTGGATACCAAACGGGAAAAGAAAGTCGTCGTTATCCGATAGCATTACATAAGGAGTTTGAACCTTTCCGAGTGCATCGACCCACTTATAGTAGTAATCACTAAACGTCCTGTCCTCATAGCGGTGATACTCAAAACTTAGGTTCGGGAATGTCTTTTGATCCGTCAACAGCCGAGCTATCGTCGGGTGTACTTCGCCATCGGCAACGATCACGTGATATGGCAGACGGATACGGTTTGCGTGCCAAAGCCAACGCAAGGTATGCAGGTGCCGCCCCTTGAGCGGTAGGAAGATTGTCAAATCCTTAGTCTTCATGTAATTTGATCTCGATTTGTAAAATACTTACCATATGGTTAATGCTCTTGGACACAAGACGTATTCAACCTTATACTCTACCATCCAGAACGTATAACTTCACAAATCCTTTCGACATCAGAAACAGTCATTTTTGTATGCAATGGTAAAACCAAGTATTTATCCTCTATCGAATCCATATTCGGAAGATCGTTTCTTCTACCACCAAATATAGAGTATCTATCATTGCGGTAGTGTACTTGATTTGATTCAATTCTATTCTCCCGTAGTTTATTTTGTAGATTTATTCTTCTCTCAACAATTACAGTGCAGAGCCAAGCAGCATGCTCTCTGTCAGTATAACCTGATCCAACCAGCCTAATACCTGGAATATCTCTCAATCCTTTTTCATAAGCGAATAATAGTTCTCTTCTCAACGCTAAAACTTGGTCAAATTCTTCTATGGCAGCCAACCCCATTGCCGCTGCGATATCAGTCATTTGATATTTATAACCTATCTCTTTAATATCATTCTCCCAAATACCCTTTTGTTTCGCTGAACGATCAATTCCAAACCATCTGATTTTTTGCGCTTTTTCATAAAGATCGCTATCTTTAATAATTAACATCCCACCATCACCTGTAGTGATATGCTTTATGGCTTGAAATGAAAACATCGTGAATTCTGAAATAGTTCCGATCACTTTGCCTCGATATACAGCTCCGATCGCGTGTGCAGCATCTTCTATAATAGGAATTCCCCATTCTTCGGCTATTTGAGACAATTCCTGCATGTCACATGGTAACCCTCCGTAATGTACGCACACAATTGCTTTTGTTCTTTCGTTAACTAAACGTCTAACGTGTGCTGGATCAATATTCAAAGTGCCAAGTTGAACATCCGCAAAAACAACTTTAGCCCTTTCGTATAAAAGTGGGATATTTGTTGCTGTACAGGTGAAGACAGGCGCAACGACTTCATCATTATCTTTTATATCCGCAAGAATATAAGCCAAGTGCAGCGCATCAGTACCTGAACCTAATGCTATTGCTCTTCTCCCACCACTATATTTCTTCTCAAATTTTTCCTCGAATTTCTGAACCTTAGGCCCCTGCCCTATCCATCTTGTGCTTAATGTCTCTTCAACTGATCGGATAGCTGATTTAGGAATATGTGGGTAAAATAAAACTATGTTCCCATCGCGCTCGTCCATTAATGGCATTTCTGCTACCTTGTCCATAACGCCTCCTTCTGTATAGCGTGGCTGTTACAGCGATTTTACTGTAGTACCTCAGTTCGTTACACATTCTTTGAGCATAACCGTAAGTCATTGCTGACCTTAGGTGAATTTTCTTAGGTACTTCGCCAGAACGCTGGGAGAAACCTGAAATAGTAAGCAGATCATTTCTTCGGTCTGCCTGGTCCCCGCAACTCGATTCGTTTCCCCATCCTTCCGGCAATTTCCTCTACAAACCGGCTGCCGCCCGTGAGACCTCCGTGCTGGATCGACTGCCGCAGCAGTTCCAACTCTCCTTCGTCAATCGCCTGCCGAGTCCATTCGAGGTAGCGTGCTTCCCGCTCTTCTACAGTCTTTCCTAATCCGAGATAGACCGGGTCCCGATCAAGCCATTCGTATCCTCGGCCCCCAACCTTTCTTGTATAGCTCGACCATTGGTAGTCCATCGGTTCGGAAACGAGGCCTGCCCTTACAGGATTCAATTCGACATACCGGCAGCACGAGAGGAGGTATTCATCGGTGCTGATCGGGCTCGATTTGTAGCGCCCTTCCCATAAAGTTCCACTACGCCTATCTCTGCTATTTACAAACCTCGTCTGTCGTCCAGCCAGCCGCTTCATCAACAGGGCGAGGTTCACCTCCCGCGCCCCTGGATCCACCACGATGTGAACATGGTTGTTCATCAGACAGAAGGCGTAAACACGGCAACCTAGATGCTCCTTCCACTCCCTGAGATTATCGAGGTAATAGCGGTAATCCTCATCGGTAGAAAATACATCCTGCCGGTTATGTCCCCGTTGAATCACGTGGTGGGGACAGCCTTTTATGACAAGTCGTCCTTCCCTTGGCACCATTAGTCATGTCTAACATAATTTATTTTAATGAGCAATAAAATAAATCCGTCCCATTTAGGACAATTTTAATCTACCATCGATTAGCAAGTTGTCAACGAGTGAGATAAATATTTTTCATAAAAGATACACAATGTACCATGCCAGAGAGGTGGATTTTCACAGGGATGAAATCAGGATGTCGAAAGAAACAGCTATGGAAGGAGTTGATCAGCTAAGAAAATTGCGGAGAGATTTCTTCGAAGGGGTACAGCGAAGCGATCATCTTGCTCCAGTGGCCTTTAAGACCACCTTCACCGTTTTGGCAAGGATATGGAAATCAAGTGTGGGGAAAAGATTTTTGATGTAAAACAGGTCATATTTCAGCTTTTCCAAGGCATCACGTTCGGAAGCACCATAAGGATAATTCACCTGGGCCCAACCCGTTATGCCCGGTTTCACGAAATGGCGGAGCGCATAATATGGGACTTTTTTCTCCAGTTCCTTGACGAACTCCGGGCGCTCGGGTCGTGGCCCGATAAAACTCATTTCCCCCTTCAAAACGTTCCACATCTGGGGAATTTCATCTATCCGAAGTTTGCGTATGACCGCACCAACTCTTGTAATACGAGGGTCAGATTTGCTTGCCCAGACAGGGCCATTTCTTTCGGCATCATTGACCATGGAACGAAACTTGATGATTTCGAACAATTTGTTGTCCAGCCCTACCCTTGTCTGCCTGTAAAAAACCGGCAGCCCCGATTCTGCCACGATTGCGGGAAGGGTAAGCAACGTAACAGGCAATGTGATAATAAGGCCTATAATAGAGAAGATTATATCGAGTAACCTTTTGATTTTTTTGTTATAAATGCCTCTTCTTACCCCGATGAACGGTGTAGTGAGAAGCCACAGATCACTGATATGCTCTACTGGTACTTGTCCGGTCAATTCTTCATAAAATGCTGTCAGGTCAACGATTGCCATACCTTTCATTTTACAAAAAATAATATATCTGAACATCTCATCATAATCAGGACTGGACGTTGTTATCAGTAAAGCATCAACTCTGTTTTTGTTGACAACATCTTCGATCCCGGTGCACTCAGTGAATGTTGGAAGGCCATCGATTGATACTTGTGATGATCCGTTATCTACAAATCCGACAACATGATAGTTGGGATCATCTTTGATGTGCCCATATAAATCACAACCTACATTTCCGGCGCCGAGTATCAGAACTCGCTTTGGCCGCCGGAGCAACCCCATGAAGCACCATTCAAAAAGAGATCTCCACGCAAGACAAAGTAGCGCCACCAGTATGCCGCAGATTAAAAGCAGTCCTCTGCCGTTTTTGAGATCCGGCATCAGGTAGTATGTAACTGCTTCCGCCGACATGGCAAGAACAATGGCCGCGGAATATCTGAACAGATACCTTGCACTTCCGAACTTTACTCGCAGATCGTAAAGCTCGCAAAGGTAGAACGAGAAAAGATAAAGGAAGACAACCAGGAATACCGTCGGGGAAACCGCTTCGGCAAAATAACCTTCAACTCCCTGGCGCATGAGGTGCGATAGAAAATAAGCGACCGCAACGAGAAACACGTCTCCCAGGAATAAAAGTATCTGCTTCTTCGGCAAGTGCTTCAGCAGCATCAAAGACGTCCTGTCTGTATGTTTTTCAAAGGGGCGGCAAGCTCATACAGAAAACCGCTCCCCCAACTGTAGTGCATAATCACAAAACAGATGGGAGCCAGAAACAGCGCACCGTTTTTGCGTTGTATCGCGGCAAGGGCGGCAACGGCAATGCACGTCGCGAGATACAAAATCGGCATTATGAGCCACCAGGCGGAAACAGCTGTGAATACCACGCAGAGGATTGAAAACAAAAGCCATACGGGTGGAATCAATTGCCTTGACGACGGGATAACCCTATGCTTTCTGACAGTGCGGCATCGCCCCCGTCCATAATTGAAATACTGCCTTGCCAGCGTGGCCAGTGACTCACGGGGGAGGTAATCGACCTGAATGGCGCTGTTCAGGTATATTCTCCCACCAGTTTTCCGAATGCGGAGATTGAACTCAGCATCCTCGTTAGGGGTCAGGTGCGGATCAAAGAACCCGACCTTATCAAAGACCTCCCGCTTGAAACAGCCCAGATAGACCGTATCCACCTCGCCGTTAAAGTCCGCCAGATGGAACCTCGCATTGCCCACTCCCAGGGGATGGGACATGCAGAACGCAATGGCTTCCTGCAGCGGCGTCTTACCTACCGGCACCATGGCGCCACCCACATTTTCCGCATCCGTGGCAAGCGAGGTGGCAACACAGGCAGATAAATAATCCGGCGGGTAGGTACTGTGCCCGTCAGCACGAATCACCAGCTTCGATTCCGGCGCCAGATTGCCGATGGCCACGTTCAGGGCATACCCCTGCGTCTTGTCGGGGTTGTGAAGAATCCGCAGACGCAGATCCGGATTGGATCGGGCAAAGGATTGAAGCCTGTCGACCGTATCATCTTTACTGCCGCCGTCCACCACGAGGAACTCGGTGCTGGCCGCTGGATAAGTGCCGTTCACAAGGCTTTCAAGACACGGGACGATGTGGGCAGCCTCATTGTAAACCGGGATTATGACGGAAACCGGCACTAGCATTTGCATGAAGAGTCCCGCTTCAGCAGGTGACGAAGGAGATGAACGAAACCCTTGATGTTGCGCCTCAGTTCCGCAGAATCAAGCAGACTCTGGCCGATTTTCCTGACGATGTACCGCGGGCGGAGATAAAACTCCCTTCGCGCCCGGTCGCAGAACTCCATGAGATGGCGGCTGCTCAGTTCCGGACGCTCCAGCACCGTTGCGTGTAGCCCTTCGGGTGTTACCCATCGCGAATAGTCCCTGGTCAGCAGATAGCCGCTCTCTTCGGCCCATTTGAACGCGTCGGTACCGGGATAGACCATGATCGGGTAAAACTGGGCTGTATCGGGATTGAGCTCTTTGGCATAGGCAAGGGTCTGTTCCAGCGTTTCCGGGGTTTCGCCGGGATTCCCCACCATGAAGCAGCCATGAACCATTATCCCTGCCTTTTTGGTCGCCTTCGAGAATTGGAGCGCACGTTCAAGCTTTAAACCCTTTTTCATGTTGTCCAGGATCTGCTGGTTGCCGCTCTCGAAGCCGACGCAGAAAAGGCGGCAGCCCGCCATCCTGAGTTTCTTCAGCACCCCGATGTCCGTGATCTCCGCCCGGGAGTTGGCGGAAAAAGGGATTTTGTTGCCGGTCGCGATCAGGGCGTCGGCAAACGCTTCGGCATGCTTGAGATTGACGGTGAGGGTGTCGTCCTCCAGCATCACTTCCTTGATCTCCGGGAAGTTTTCCGCAATGAACCTGAATTCCGCGGCAACGTTTTCGGGACTCCGAAGCCTTAGGCGATGCCCATACATGGTCTGGGGGTAACAGCAATAGAAGCATTTGAAGGGGCATCCCCGCCCGGTCACCATTGTGATGATCGGAAAAAGCGAATGGCCGTAAAAGTAATCCTCTATCAGCAGGTGGCGCTTGTAAACCTCCGAAACGAAAGGTAGGCTGTCCAGATCCTCGATGTACGGCATCGGGTCATTCCTGACAACCTCCCCCGTATTCCTGTCGCGCCACAAGAGCCCCCTCACGCCGGAGAGGGGGAGGCCATCCCGCAGGGCCAAAGCAAGATCACGGACGATATGGTCATATTCCCCTATGGCGACTGCATCGATCCGGGTGCTCCGCGCCATGGTCTCTTCCGGCAATGCGGAAACATGACGCCCGACCATCAGGGTGAAAAGGTCGGGATTGTCCTCCTTCAGCCCCTCCAGCACCTGAATGTCATTCACGATGCTTGGTGTAGATGTATCGAGAACAACCAGGTGGGGGTTGAATAACCGGGCTTCTTTCCTCACATGCTCCAGGTCGTATCCCCGTGCCGGCGCATCAATCAGTTTAACCTCGAAACCGGCGTTTTCAAGGACCCCGGTCGCATATGCCAGCCACATGGGATAATAGAAGGTCCCGCTCTTGGCCACGGCAGGAGAGCGGGACTCCCTGCTGTAGCGCGGCAGGAACGGAGGGTTGAGCATCAAGACTTTCATCATTGCATCTCTTTTCTTCGGACAGACGAATAGACGTTATCGATAATCCGGCGCACGACCCTGTTCTGGCGGATCATGGCCTGGAAAGCATTGCTCACATACAGATTGCCCAACATGGAAACGGCAATCGCCCCTGCCGGACCGAACGGTTGCAACTTCCTGCGCAAAGCATTCTTTCGCACGGTCTTCGTTACCCCATCCAACCGCTTCATCACCTCGATACGCTGAGCAACGGGCAGCTCCTGAGTTTCGAACACAGGGCATTCTGAAAAGCCGGAAGAATCGTTCAGATACTCCTCGGGCTCACTGACAAAACAGTTGCGGTCCCTGATCCACTGGAACAACTCTGTGCCGGGATAGGGGATAAGGTTATAGAACCTCACATCCATGACCGGGTGCCGGAGACTTACCTCTATTGACTTTTCTATGTCTTCCAGGGTTTCCCCCGGCGCCCCCACCACGAAAAATAGCGTGACATCGAACCCCAGCTCGACCGACAAATCCACCGCCCTCTCGATCTGGGCAATCGTTTCCCCCTTTTTGAGGGTCTGAAGGACCTTGTCACTGCCGCTCTCCACCCCATAGCTAACATAGGTGAAACCGGCCGATTTCATCTTCTCCAGCATTTCCCGGTCCACGCGGTCGGCCCTGATGCCGTTTCCGCAGCGCAGGCTGATCCCGTCCAGCTTCCTTAGCAGGATTTCGTCACAGATCGCCAAGGTGCGGTCCTTGTAGAAAGTGAAATTGTCATCCAGGATGGCAAATCGCCTGTAACCCTTGCGATACCAGTATTCGATCTCGTCCACCACATTCTGGGGGCTTCTGACCCGCAGTTTCCGGCCGATGGCAAGGGAAACGGGGCAGAAAATGCACGAATGGGGGCACCCCCGAGAAGAGAGGATCAGTATTTCCCTGGACAGGTATTTATCGAGGTCTACCCCGTAATCCCGGGGCCAGTCGATTCGGTCGAGGTCGTTAACATAATCGCGGTCACCGCTGTAGGCAACCCTCACTCCGTCGCGGTAGATGACCCCCTTGATAAGGGAGGGCTCCGTACCCTGGCAGAACTCAACAAAAGATTCCTCCGCCTCCCTGACGAAGCCGAAATCAAAGGCAGCGCAAGACTCCAGCACATTCTCGCGCATGGTGGAAACATGGGCGCCCCCCACCACGAGCGGGATGTGGGGAAAGTGTTTCTTCAACTCCCCGGCCATCCGGTAGGTGTCCAGATACTTGTAGGTCAACATGCTGATGCCGATGACATCGGGCGAGAAGGCCCTGATCGCGGCATATAGCTCCTCCGGCCTGAAGCCGAGGGCGGTATCTATCGTCCTGCAGACGCAGCCATGCTTCCCGAGGGCTTCCACAAGGTACGCGATGCCGACGGGAGGGCTGACCGCCCCGACCCAGGCGGAGGCAAGGCTTGCCCGGATGAAAAGCACCCTTTTGTATTTCATGGGATTTCCTGGTTTTCCATCATTTGATGCCCAATCTGTTGAATCGTCCTGACTCCAGGTAACTGATGAACGAGTCGATGGAGGTTTCGAGGTTTGTCTCTTCCATCAGGAAGAGCTCGCACGGATAACTCCAGGCATAGGCCTTTGTCAGAAAATCCGTCACCTTCCCCTGGTCCGGGGAGGAAGCCTCCAGTGCGTCCCTGAGAACAGGCTCCAGGTTGTTCAGGTTGTCGGAGTCGAAGGTGACCCCCTTGCGCTTGTAGAAGGCGTCACCGACCACAAGCACCTTCTTGCCCTGCATGATCGCTTCGAAGCCGACCTTGGAGTTGACGCTTATCACCAGTTCGGCGTGTCTGATCAGATCGAATGAGTTTGTCCGCGGGTGGATGAGTTGCACGTTGTTGTGCTGTTTTAGCACTTTTTTGAGGACTGTCGAGGAGTGCCCGCCAATCGATGCCGGATGCTCCTTGATATAGAGCTTGCAACCGTAAGGAAGAATCCTGGCAAGGTATTCAACGAACGCTTCCTGGTTGTAGAAAAGGCGCGACCTGCTTGTAAGCTGGATATCATGGGGGACATGAAACGGGAAATAGACAAAGCGTTCGGCAAGATCCGGCTCACTGTAAGATGATGCCAGGAGCAGGCGACGGATCAACTTGAGGAAGTTGAACCTTATGACCCAGCCGATTTCATCATACTCTTCCCGCTTTTTCTGCACGTACTTGTGGAAGAGTTTTCGCTTCAACTTCCTGGCATTGCTGGAGTTGAATATCTTCCCCAAGGTCATGTCGGCAAAGGAATGTTTGTCCTTGAACGGTATGACAAGGTTCTTCTGTTGGCAATATCGTTCCACATAGGCTTCAACCTCAGAGTTTGTCTTTCCGTCCACCTGTTTTGCCAGAACTTCTTCCGGAATGTCCGAATAATAGCTATTCAGGTTAAAGACAATCCTCCTGGGAAACGGCGCCGGTTCATAGAAGACGTGATCGATGCCGTGCTTGCGCGCTGCATGATAAACACACTGGTTGGAGCTGAATCCACCCAGCTCCTGGATGACACATTTCACATCGTGGTCCCTAAATATCGAATCAAGCGCGAGGAGATAACCGGCAACCTTCTGCGCGAGGGCATCTTCGTCCTTCCGGTCATACCCCATCTTTTCGTGGATGAAGAGATGCCGCAGATTGTCGATACCGAAGGAGAGTCGGATCTCTTCGATCTCCTCACCTGAAAAGCGTGGGAATGATGCCTTGTCGATCATTTCAAAAATATTGAAACAGGGAATCCCCATTGCTTGCAACTTTTCCGCACCTGCCTCGTGAAAGAGGATGAAACCGACGCTGTTTCCCCTCTCGATCAGTCGGGCGGCGACCGGGGCGAGAAAATCGACCTCGGGGAGGGTGAGGATGGAGAATAAAATGTCGAATGATTTCATATCTGGATTGTCCTGAACATAAAAACTCAGCTAATTTTTGTTTCGTGAAAATGCTTATCTTTAACCATTGCTGTATCGCAGTCAGATACTTTAGACAGCATCAAAGTAAAAAATACAGAAAACTGAGGAAAAATCCTCCCGAGTAGTTTATTGACCGGCCCCCAGAATGGATAAAGCCCGGATCCGGTTACACCGACAACCTCAAAGCCATATTTGCCAACATATTTGGTTAAGGATTCTTTGGTAAACCCTCTTATATGTACATCATGATCCTGTATGCATAATGGTATACCCCCGAATAACAATATTGATCTGTTATGCAGAGCCGCGATATTAGGAACAGAAATAAAGAGTTTACCATTGGTTTTAGTAATTCTGTTTAATTCGGCAAGAATTTGAGAAATGTTTTTGGTGTGCTCTAAAACTTGATTCATTATGAGCACATCAAACATGCAATCATCAAAAGGCATTTTGGCGAGTACATCTATATCATGAGTGAAAAACCGCTCAAGAGGGAGGAGTTTGATATTGTCTGAATTGTAATCTAAACCGTGGGCATTTTCGAAGGGTATCTTCAAGTTATTACAATATATTCTAGTATACACACCATCGTTACAACCAATATCAACTAACCTTGAACCAGCTCCGCAGTTGACTTTACTTTTCATCAAGTCAATAAGATTTGCTATGTTTTGGTTATAAACAGATATTTTTATTTTCCACTTCAATTTCTTAAGCATATTCCCCCTTCAAAAGTGCAGCACTCATTGATATCCTATAAAACTCAACGTGTCGCGATCAAAAGATCACATACCTCCCGAACCGCCCCTTTCCCGCCACACGCGCGAGTCACGTATGCCGCAACATCCCTGACAGGAGTAACGGCATCGGCCACGGCAACAGGAAGTCCCACCCCTCGCATGACTTCCAGATCATTGACGTCATCACCGACATAACAAACCTGCTCCGGCTTCAGACCATGGCGCTCCAGGAGCTTCACCAGCTCTGAAAACTTGTCCTCTATCCCCACGTGCACTTCCTCTATTTTCAGCTTTCGTGCCCGGCTCCGGACTATTTCCGAATTTTCTTTGGTAATGATGGCAACCTGGATACCGGCCTTCCTTACCAGCTCCAGCCCCATGCCGTCGCGGGTATTGAAAAGCTTGAGCGCTTCCCCCTGGGGCCCATAGTACATCCCGCCGTCCGTGAGAACGCCGTCGACATCGGTAACCAGCATCCTGATTTTTCCAATCCTGGCTTCCAGCCCGGCTGGATTGTCTTTCTTTCGAGCTCGAAAGAGCTGTTCCACGAGCTCCAGGTCGAACAAGGTGTCGATCTCGGGTGAGCGCTCCTCGGGCATGACATACAAGGAAATCGTGCCGCAGAGGCGGTTGTTTTCGGCAATGAAACGGTCGCGGCCGAAGATGTAGATTGAGCCGTTTTCCAGGAACTGGCTCATATCCTGGCGCCGGGGCCTGTTGCGGTAGTCGTAGTTGAGGGGACGGGCCGTTTTGCCCCCTTCTGACCAGATGAAGCCGTGGTAGGGACAGACACTCAGGAGCGAGTCGCGACCTTCTGAAAGGAACAATTCATACGCAGCATCTATGTCATCAGCCGTTCGAAGGGGCGAGGTCGGTTGCAGAAGCACTACATGCTCCGGCACAAAGCCGGGTTCCTGCGCTATCGTCTCCAGCACATGCCGCAGCACCGGCTCGGTGGGGGTCGCGTCGAGGGCCAGCTCCTCCGGACGCATGATCACCTCGGCGCCAAAGCTACGGGAAACATCGGCTATCTCAAGATCATCGGTCGATACAATCGTCTTGCTGACGGATTTAGCTTCAAGCGCCGCCCGAATGGAATGGGCAATAAGCGGAAGCCCCGCGACCATCCTGATATTTTTCCCCGGAATCCCCTTGGATCCGCCACGGGCGGGGATTATAGCGAGCAGGCCGTTCGTATTGCTTCCGCCGCTCATGCCTCGGCACCCAGGCGCTTGAGCTTCCTGCGCTGGACATCCTCGACGTCCAGGATTTCCTTCTCCTTGTACCTCAAGGCCTTGGAGACATTCCGCACATCCCGGGCCAATTTGCGCATGCCGTCAGGCTCCAGCGAGGCTGCATGATCGGTGCCCTTCCATGTCCGGTCCAGGGTAAAGTGGCGCTCGATCCACCGGGCACCGAGGGTCAATGCGGCTATATCTGCGGCAATTCCCAGGTGATGGCCGGAAAAGCCGATCCCTTTAACGGATGCCTCGAACTTATCCTTGAGCCTTGTGATCTCGTGAAGGCATATCTCTTCGAATGCAACCGGATATCCTGATGTGCAACTGTAGAGCACCAGGTCCCGGCTCCTGTTCCTGTCCTCGAAAAACCGGACGATCCGCTCTTCTTCCTCATGGGTCGTCATGCCGAAGGACAGGTGGATCTCGCCGCCGTATTCGTCACAAAGATAACCGAGCATATCGAACCTCAGATTCGATGCCGATGGAATCTTTATCAGTTCCGGCTCCAGTGAAGCGATCTCCCTGGCCGATGTCATGTCCCATACCGAGGTACTGTAGGTAACGCGCCATTCATCACACCACTCCTTGAGCTGCTTGTGCTGATCCAGGGACAGCTCCAGAAATTCGCGATGCTCGCCATACGTGGCACCATACGAGTTGGCCTGGTTCGGATGGGGGGCGTTATATTCTTCCGGCGTTAACAATTCCTTCGGGGTACGTTTCTGAAACTTGACGACATCCACCTGGCAGAACAGAGCGGCCACCTTTATCATTTCATAGGCAGTGGCCATATCGCCTTTGTGATTGCAACCAATTTCAGCGATTATAAGCGGCTTTTTGTGCATCGGCTGACTCCTTGCAAATGATGTTTTTGATTGACAAGAATGTATTGCAATTGTTTCGAAGCCTGTATTCTAAAAACCTATGACGGTCGATTCAAAAAGGAACAAAAGAGTCGATTGAATTCGGTCTTGTAACGAAGGTAGCCCAGCATGAAATACAAAGTAACCGCAATACCGGCATAAACCACGCTCAGCACAGGCCCGGCATTCGAAGAAGCGGCAACACCGCGCGCTCCGCCTATGAGCAGTCCACCCAGAACGATTATTTTCAGGCTTGGGGCATAAATGGAATTAAATCGGAAATCCTTGAAATAACCTCTCCACGCAACCGTTGGAAGCACCAAATAGATAATGATGTTAAGGACGAGCCAGAGGGCTGCTGCGCCGGCAATCCCCCAATTCGGCACGACCAGGCAAAGGGACGAAGCGTATATAAGCAGGGCAGACAAATTGAACAGCAGAAGGAATCTTATCCTGCCGGCAGCAAACTGAATCGTTGATGCAAGATGCGCCATCGTATTGAACATGTATCCAAGAACAAGCAATGACAATGGTTGTGCAGCGTGGTCGACCACTGCCTGCGATTTTGTCCAGAGCAACAGAAAATCGCCGGCAAAAAATGCTAAAACTGTGGCAACAGGAACCACTGCATATACAATTGCAGTAGTTGCGCGGAAATAAATACTCGCCAGCTCCCCCTTGTCTTGCGCTGAATACATAGAGGTCAGACGGGGGAATACCGCCGTGATGATCGGGCCGGTAATTCGCCCCATTGCCGATGCGAGTGTCACCGCAACCGTATAGTATCCCAGCTGCTCCAGCGGAAGGAGCTTGCTTATCACCAGCCTGTCACTCTGGATCAGGGCTATGCCGAGCACCGTTACAGCGCTTACACCGGCGACGAAACGCCAGATCTTCCGCAGCTCGGAAAAATCGAATCTTCGTTCTTCCGCCACTCCGGCTGCCATCAAGCCGCGCCAGGCAAACAAGGTCATCAGGGAAATTTCGATGAAAGTGGTGATAAGCTGCCAGACAAGAAATGCCACCACTGTGCGGGAAACGAAGAACAGAACGAAGATGGCCCCAATTGCCCGGACAGTTGCGGCAATAACCAGGACAAGATTGTAGGACAGGTGCCTTTCCAGGCCACGGAGAACGCCACGATACAAGGCAACGGGCCAGCGCAGCACAAGGGTCATCCCGAAGACCGCAGTGGCCAGTGCCGCCGTTTCATGGGAAAGTTCCTTGCAGTTGAACCAATGAGTCGCCCAAAAAGAAGAAGAAACAGCGATCACAACACCCAGAAGGAGCCCGACCCCCCAGTATATCGACTCAATTGTGCGGACCAGCGGACCTATTTCGCGCTCCGATGCCGGTAAGGCCATTCTTGCGGCAACTTCACGGCAGGTGGCGGTGCTCAGGCCTAAGTCCAGCATGTTCAATGTCGCCTGGAGTGCAGTGAAAAAGCCCACCAACCCATAGGCTTCGGCGCCCAGAAGACGGAGGTAGAAAGGCACCACTGCAATCGAGAGCAGCGAAGTCCACACTACCCCCCCGTAGTTGGCAGCAACATTTATCATGAGCCCTGAAGGGCGACCGGTGTTTATTGATGAGGATTCTTGCAGACCTATCCTCCCTTTTGACTTCTCACATGATCGCCAATTGGAATTTAAAGCGATTGTAGAATTATCCCAAATCTGCAGACAACTTGATGCTGCTCAATGGCAATCCAGTTATTGGATGTTTGGCGCAGGCAGCGCTAAACCGGGTTGCCGCTCCATCACAACAACGAATTGACTCAAGTTGCATCGCAACGTCCGCCGGTTTCACATACTTCATTGCACGTCGAGAATACAGACGATTGCGTACTGCCTCGTAGAGGCCGGAACCGATGAATTGCGTAACGACTCCAACCATAACCTGCTTTAGCCGGGGTCGGTCATGACAGGATTGAATCGACTTGCGAAACCACCGTTTCTGATGTTTTACCGGTAAAGCTGTTGTATCGATCAGTTCTGCCACACGCTCGGCGGAGTGACCGTCGCAACCATGGAACCACGGCATTATGTGTGGCAGGTAGGCAGAATCGCAAAAAGCATTATCCGGAATGTTCAATTTGCCTTGCAATATCGAATTTAGCTCATCTACACTCACCAGTCCGTAACTGATTTTCGATGGAACTGAAATTCTTACTTTTAATAGCTCGGAATTCAAGAATTCCAAGGAAAGCGGAATCTTGCCAAGAAGACGGGTTTCTACAGAAGTTCCACAATTAAGATGTATCACGTAACGAGCCCCGCTGATCGCGGCAAAAACTTCACCCGTCCCGTCCACCTCGACATTCGGGAATTCTTCAAAGGCTACCTTATATAAAGCATTATTCTCAAACGGATGAGGTCTGATCAAGAATTGTATATTTTCGTTATCCTTACAGATCTTCCTCAGTATACGTAGATACTCTTCGAGTACTTTCATGCGCGCGTCTTGCAATGGCATTGCCCGTTGCAATGATACGTTGATGATGTTTGCCACAGCACTGATCTCCTCGAGTGCCGAACAAAAAAGAATTTTGCCATCGGTCTTGGAATACTCGAACTTGCCCCACCAAGGGTTGATGGATGGGAAATTCATATTGACAAGCACATAACCTGACCTGTGGGTATTCAACAAAGACCGCCATTTTGGATGACACATGTCATGTCGGGGGCTGCCGGTCACATGGAGTTGCTCCGAAGAAAGTCCGCTGAGAGCGGCATAAGCCCGGTGCATGCGTTCTCCCCAGAAGAAGTGACGATCAACATACCTGTAAGCACCGATCTCATGAAAGCGTTTAGCCCAAAACTCCGGCGATCCTTCATCATCTTCTGGCATGAGACCTCCTTCGGTATCAAGGACATAAATTTGCAGTCCCATCTCCTTACAAGATCTCAGAAAATCAAGATTTGAAGTTCTGGCATAATTGGGAACAATTACATCGAGGCCTAATAGCGGCACGTCGTAGCCTTGGTCGTACATGGGGATGACATAAACCTCCCACCCCCTTTTTAGTAATTGGTAGGCAATGAGTGACGTAGCGCTCAGATCGCGCCTTGGATTGTCTAGAATAAGTCCGATTTTCATAACACTGCAACCTGGCCAATCAAATCATTTCTCATGATATTATCCATTGAGTCTCGCCGAAATGGTCAACTTGAACCGCACGGGTGCTTTACGAAGTTTCTGCCGGCTGGTTTCATCCATTTCTGAAGCGCTAAAAGCGCATCTGAAAAAATATGAGTCTCGCACAGGTTTGAAAGTGATAAGACCCAGCAAAGCTGCCAATGACTTGTCAGATTCCACGCGTAGAATTTTTTGCCGATCGCCGATCTCCAGCACTCCTTCTGTCACGCCGAGTCCCTGCTTAGCTGATACAAGAAAGGAGGTTGCATCGCCATGCGCAATCTTTCTGCCGGCGACATGAAAAGTGTCCATATCCCAACCACCGTTATGCGTTCGGAAAAACAGTTCTTTTTCCTCAAACGCATCTGGCATGAGAGTAATGTTGCCTATTCGGAGCGTTCCCACTGGGATTATCGGCCAGTGCAAGGAGTAGTCGATAGATATTTCCCCTTTGGAAACAGCTATGGATATCTGCTTAACGACCTTCCCCAACGCAGATGCCAAGACACCGGAAACAGTCACAGTATCTGTTTCGGGATGCCAACTCACAATCGGCTCGACTGGTTCAAGATCCGTGATTTTTGGTCGCCCTTGGCTCTCGAAAACCAGATGACCAGTGTAAAAATCGGCGCCAGTCGTTATGTCGTCATAGAATCCGTGAGGAAGGGTTCCGCAAAGACTTTCCGCACAAATGTCCGGGAATATAACTGAATCGATGGCCAAGCCCCTTCGAACATTTAGCCGCACCTTAACCGTTGCCGTTTCAACCAAAAGATGATGCCCCTCACGAATCACCGAAAGATTTCGTGGTAATTCCGGAAATCCTTCTTCCTGAAGAGGAAGCAGAATTGTGTCTGCTCCCTTGATTCGCGAGTACTTTGCGAGCCGCTTGAGATAGCGCTGCCAACGCCTTGCTGTAATGTGGGTGCGGAAATCACTGCTCCAGAGGTAGCATAGCTCCTTCCAGTCATCATCTGTACTGCAAGCCGCTTGTGAGAGTGCATCATATACGCGCCAACAGGCTGTATTAATGGCAAGGTCATCCCTGCCGGTAACTGCCCAGCGGGTAATGTTGTATTTCTCCTGTTTCTTTACAGGGATTGGGGCCTCCGGTGACTCTAGGCTCAAACGATTTCCGCCCTCGTTCTCGTGCATCAGCGGCAAGAGCGAAGACGGGGACAGGAATTTAAAACGACCATCGGCAAGAAGGGTCTCAAATAAACGCCGGATGCGGCTCCACTCATCATCAGCAATAGCAGTTTCGGTCATGAATCTGCCAGGTCTAAAGTTGAATATCTCCACATCATTTCCGTACAGCGGAATGGCTCTAATGGTTCCATCGTCGTGACGTGTCAAGAAATCAAGATAAGGTTCCAATTCCATCTCACCATGCACATACCGCTGGAATTTCTGGAAAAAGATGGAATTGTTCCACAAAACGGGCAACTGCTCTCCGTTTTGACCCGATGCAAGCTGGGGCAGATAGCGCCACTCTGAATTCCAGGATGGATGATTGTGAGCTGGATTATCCCACTCCATAACAATCGATTCGTACCCCGCCTCCTTGTAATGCCGCAAAAGGCCGGCCGAATATGCCTGCTCGTTCACCAGGGCTACGCGCGGTCGAATTGCAAGTAAATTTTCATATACCCGATTGCCAAGCTTTAGATTCTCACGGTTGACCCGGCCCGGAACAAGAGGACCAATCAGTTGAACATAGCCACTTCCTATGAACTCGCAGGTAGTCGAAGAGAGGCGCCGCAACTCCGCCACCCATGCAGAATCAAGTGAAGCTGCAACTTCCAGGGTGTGGCCAGAAGCCTCGATGCCGAGCGGAAGATCTAACTCTGCGGCCAACCGCAGCAGCGGCCAATAACAGCGACGAATGACCTCTGGACGTTGCTCCTCTTCAATGGAAGAGAAGGCTAGATTGACGTGGAAAATGGCGTATAAATAGAGCATGGCCCCGATCAGTTTCTTGTTTCTATCTGTATGGTGTTGACCACTTCACATGCCCGCTTTACGGCTTCCACGCGGTCGGAGCCACTGGTAATAACATAGCCGCATCGCTTTGTATGATTGGTTACTGGTTCGACAGCCTCCCCAGGCTTTACAAAAAAATCCAGCTTGTACACGCCAGGCAAGCGTGATGCCTTTTCAACATTGCGAATAGAGGTTATGATCCCCGGTGGAGGGAAAAAGTATCGAATTGCCACCCCTTGCTGGTTACGAATTTCAAGCTCCTCGGCAGAGGGTCTTTCACCCAGAGACAGTCGGATTGCAGCTCCAATCAGGTCAACTCCGGTCGCAAGGGGAATCTGGTCGGTACTGAACCAACCACCGGAAAGGCGGGCGGCAATTTCGATCACTTTGGGACCGCCAGGAGTTAAAACTATGTCGCCTTTGGCGATGCCGGCTTTGATCCCGAGTGCCCGCCCGGCGCTTTCCGCACACCGCTTCACTTGCTCCTGCTCCTCAGGCGTCAGAAAAGATGGCTGCTCGCCGCCGTTTTCAATCATATAGGGAGCGAAGCGTTCAAGAAACTCGTAATTTCGGTCGCAAAAGCCGGGAGTATAGGCATATTCGTCAAGAAGCAGAGATTCCGTACTTATTTGTGGGCCTGACAAGTACTCCTCTACCATGACCCGTCCCGAGGGAGAAAATTGGTGGGCGTGCCTGAATGCCCAGTCAAGATCCGTGGATTCCATGAGTCGTAGCACTCCCCGGGCGCCGCGACTGTCCACCGGCTTTATTACAAGTGGTACCCCATGCTCCTTCATCAGTTCCCTGAGATGCCCAGAGGATTCCACGGGATGGAACCAGGGGATAGGTATCCCCCTCTCCTTGAAACAACTCTTCATGGCCAGCTTGTCCGACGCAAGAAGAGCGGTTTCAACCGGGATTCCTGGCAATCCGAGCTCAGCAGCGACGGTCGCCACGGTTAGAGGAACGTCGGCGGCAATTGAAATCACGCCATTCAGGGGGCAGCGATTTCTGTGATAGTCGCTGGCAGCCTTAACGGTGGCTGTCACATCATAGGTGCTTGCCTGCACAAACTCGTCCGCAAGCGCCGCACCAGGCGCGGACGGGTTCCCGTCGCTCACGACAACCCTGAGCCCCATTTCTTTGGCCCGACGAATGCCTGGAACAGCCTCCGCTCCGCCGCTAACAACCCAGAGTGTCTTCATCCGAAATACATTCCCCCGTTGACATTGATGGTCTGGCCGGTTATGTATCCCGCATCATCCGAACAGAGGAACATCACAGCCGCTGCCACTTCCCTTGCCGTTCCGATCCTCCCTGCAGGAATCGACATTATCTTTGCCTGCCCTCTCTCCGAAGCTATCTCCGACCGAGTCATGTCGGTCGCCACAAGACCCGGTGATACGGCGTTTGCAGTAACTCCCCTTCCAGAATAAAGCTTGGCGAGAGAACGGGTCAGATTTATTAATCCTGCCTTCGCGGCCGCATAATGAACTTGATTCATCCCCCCCCATTGGCCGCCTATGGAAACAATATTAATGATTCGCCCCCATTGCTGTGAAAGCATTGCCGGCAGCACCTCCTTTGAAAACATGAAAGGGCCGCGCAGATTGACAGAGAGCATCCTGTCCCAATCTTCGCTCGTTAATTCCAGGAATGGTTTTTCTTGTGCGATTGCACCGTTATTGATCAAAATATCAATTTCAACGCCAAAATGCCTACGGACAGCATCAATGGCCGAAGTGATAGAATCCTGTTCCCCGATGTCCACCATTACCGGCAAAGCTGTGGGGAACATGTCAGCCAGTTTCGTTGTTTCACCGGGATAATGACAATATCCAAGGGCGACACGATATCCGTTGGCTAATAACAGTTCTGCGATTGCCGCACCAATTCCCCTGCTTGCACCCGTAAGGAAAACCATTCGACTTTTTTCACTGTTATCTGTCTTGGGTATCCTGTCCGAAATCATTGCGTTCACTCCGAATACCACATGGCATCAAGCCGTTGTCCACCCAAAAGCATAGGGGAAACCGGAGCATCCGATTGGATTCGTGCCCTCAGAAGAGCCGGACCCGGCGTGTTCAACCAGGCTGCAATTATTTGATTATCCATTTCCGGAAGATCCCATGCCGGTATACCGTATGCTGCTGCGATATGAAGAAAATCAGGGTTGCGGAAATTGCCGGTCGTAGGATCATCATTGAAAGTGATCCTCTGGAACTGGGAAACTATGCCGAGACGATTATTGTCCATAACCAGAATCTTGACGCCGAGATTGTATTCTTCGATGAGAGCAAGTTCCTGAAGATTCATCTGAAACGAACCGTCGCCATCGACACTGATTACCAGGCGTTCCGGGTTGAGTTTTTTCGCACCTAGTGCCACTGGCAGGGAATACCCCATTGTCCCGTGCCCTGATGAAGTGAGAAGAATTTTATTAGGCAGATCGAATGTAAAGTACCTGGCAGCCCACTGCTGATGAGAACCTACTCCCGTAACTACAGCCGAACAGGATGTGCGGGTCATGCGATCGATACAAGCAAGAAGCTCGTCGGGACGAACACCTTGGTTCTTCCCATGATCTCCGAGCTGCATGGATGATTTCTGATGCGCGAGAGAGGCCCGCCATTGTTCATATGCATCTTTTCCAGGTAATGGATAGCGGTCGATAGCATCCAGCGTTTGTCCAACAGATGCTGATATCGCGGTAGTTCCGGGCAGGCGCCCGTGCCTTAACTCGGCCGCATCGATATCAACATGAAAAACGTGTCGACCGGCAAAGCTGCTTGTTTCGGTCCCAGTCTGCCGCAAATCCAGCCGACTTCCAAGCACCAGAATGCAATCGGATTGCGCAAGAGCCCAATTTGCCCAAGGCAGGCCGGTATGACCGACCCATCCCGCTGCCAAAGGGTTATCGGTGGGAATTACGCCGATGCCGCGCATGCTTGTAACGATCGGAATTCCCCATCGCCCGACAAAACACTTGATCCGCTCCGCGTCGCGGACAGCTCCGCCTCCAGCCAGGATCAGAGGACGTGAAGATGCAAGCAGAGCCTCATGACATTTGTTCATTGTTTCACAGGGAATGTGGAATTCTTCAGTAACATCGTCTCTCATCTGCTGAGATATATGTCGCTCAATATCGCTCTCCTCAATTTTGGTCATCTGAACGTCCATGGGAAGATCTATCAGTACCGGACCTTGCCGACCGCTTTCCGCAACCCGAATGGCTTCTGTGATCGTAGCAGCAACTTCATTTACAGAACGTGGCTGGAAGGCTGCTTTCGTAATGCGTCGAACTAGATCGAGGGTCGGAATTTCCTGAAAGCCCCTCTGTCTCAAGTCATCAGACCTGTCCAAATCACGGGTGCCAACCTGACCGGTAAAAACTACCAATGGAATACTGTCATAAAAAGCATCCGCAATGCAGGTCAAGATATTGGTAACCCCCGGACCACTGGTAACTGCCACAAAAGCGACATTCCCATTAATAACGGCATCCGCAATAGCCATGTAGCCGGCTCCCTGCTCAGCCTTCGTTACCACCAATTCAACTCCGGCTCGTTTACATTCGTGAAGGAGGGGTGCAATTGTACCTCCAGGATAGAGATACAATGATTTTCCCATATTCTTAATGCAATTAGCTATTATTGCCGTTGCAAACATAAGCGAACCCTTTCTAAAAATGACAATTTAGATAATTGACCAGAAAAACAATGCTTCAAATTTGCTTGCCTTTATCGATTATGTCAACACCTCGTAACCATATCGTAAAGTTTTAAAGTTTTGTGTGTCGGAATCTTAAGATCCAGGGATGCTTGAGCGATTGATTGCTGCGCCCCGTAACTAGAAATGATAAGCGAGACATCAGATGACCAATCTAATTTTTGCAATATTGCCGACGGGTATATATTAACACCACGCCAAGTTTTCCCCTGCTTAAGAGGGTCGTTGTCGACGATTATGTACTTTCTGCTTAACACGCGTTGAAAAAGTGAGGTGACTTGATAGAGAAATTCCAGATGCATTCCTCCACCCCAAATGACGACGCGATCTTCCTTAATTCTTGAAAGCATGCGTTCAACGGATATTACTGCAGAGTTCCAGGCTGAAAGACTTTCTAACGCCCCCTGCAGGTCATCAGGGCTTCCCATGGCCGAAACTGCAAGCTCTCCTGGAGCAGCAACAATACGAAGAGCGTTATAATCTTCCTTTTCGTCGGCCTCCACGACACACCATCCTGCCGCCGCCAGGACATTACGCAGGCTCTGCCGACTGAAATGGGTCATATGCAGAACGGAAAAGAAGCCGTTAATATCGTTTGTTATGCCTTTCTCCAGAATCGGGACCTCCACCACAAGACGAGCATCTGGTCCGGAAGCTGCTGCGCGGAGATTCCTCAACACAGACACTGGGCGCGGGAGGTGTTCCAGAACGTGAAACATGGTTATAAGGTCAACTGGTTCGCGCAACTGGAATGTCTCGAAATCTCCGCAGAAAATTTCAACGGTACCAGCAGCTTCGCAATTTCCGGCAGCAACAGCCCCCGCGTCAATGTCCACGCCGATGCGTTTATGATTATCTGGGAGAATCGATAAGAACTCACCTTTATAACAACCGACATCAAGAATACGCCGATGCCCTTCCAATAACCCCCGGCTGGCAAGCCACTCAACCTGCTCGTGGGGACGAATGTTGCTCGATCCATAAGAGCATCCTGCTTCAGCAAATAAAATCTCAAAGGCAGTGGGCGAAAAACCAGGGTTCTGGAAAATACCGAAACATTGTCGGCATTGGACTATGCTTATGTCAGCGCGCTTGGGGAATTGTACAGAATCCGTGAAGAACTGAAGATCATCGAATCGCAGAAGATTCCTTGCATGGAAAAATGTTCCGCAAATCGGGCAAGGTCGGTTCATGAGCAACGATGTAGCCGAGCTGTTACCGATGAAGGAGTCTATCGATTTCCATTGGATTTGCATCTGCGTTCCGCTTTCCATTGTTTATTGGCATAATTAATGATTGCGCACCTGAGCACTCAATCTAGCTATGTCACCAGATAATATGCGCACTATTATCCAATAATACTTTTACGTTTTAGATATCTCAGCTTACGTCATCGACTTTGCGCCCAACAATAAGAACCTCACGCCCGATCCCTTCCTCAGCCAACAACTGGTAGAGGCGTCGTTTCAGTTTTGTCAAGCCTGCTGCTGTAATGTTCTTTTCGAATAACTTGCGTTTATTGTGGCACTGCCTTCCGAGAGGATCATTCCCCACATAGTTATCACCCATTAACAGAAACATCTCGAGTGGGAATGTTGCTTCACGTAATACGATTTCGAAACCGGTTGTGGTAAAAAGGCGACTAAGAGAATCCGGATCAAAGAAGTTGACGTGGTGCGGCGGAGCAACCCACCATGGATTATACTCACAAACCTTAGTTAATGCCTCCTGAAAAGGATTGTAATCATTCGGCACCACGATGCAAAGGAGTCCGCCCGGATACAATAAATCTTTCGCCAATTCCAGCATACCCTTAGGATCTGGGATATGTTCCAGAACTTCGCTCATATGTACAACATCAAATTTACCCAACTGCCCGGAATTGGCACTGCAAAGAAAATCCTCAACTATTTCCAGCCCTAAACTTGCAGAGTGGGCAGCTGCTCTTGCAGAAGGCTCGATCCCTAACGTTTGCCAACCCCTTTCCTGTCCATGCAACAAAAAGTATCCAGGGCCTGAACCCACATCAAGGATGCGCCTGCGCTCGGCAGGTAAAATTTGCTCAAACGTGTCATAGCGTTCGCCATAAACAAGGTTCCACCAATCAAGGTCGCTGATATGTCTCTCTAAATACAGAGGTTTTTCCTGGGTATAATATTCATGTCGATAAACTTTTTCCAAATCTTCAAATGCCGGTATCGGAATTACATGTTTAAAACCACAAGTTTCACAATCAATAACATCAAACCCGTTAATATTATCCAAGACATGACCTGAATGATCATTCCATTGTTTTCGAAAAGCCAATTTATACCTCCAGACTTTTGACAATCAGAGCTGCTACTCTTTCAGCACCTTTTCCATCAACAAGCAAGCGTGTTCTTTTTCTCATACTATCAAGCTGTTTTCTATCTGTTCCAAGCTTCTCAATTTCTGTCAGAATATCTGATCTATCTTTTCCGTCATGATAATCAAGTGAGACTGCAACCCCTGCTTCAACAAAAGCGGAAGCGGACTTGGCATGATCTTCGGTCAGGCAAAGAAAAATGGCGGGAACCCCTGATGCGGCAAGCTCGTAAGCTGTGACTCCGAAAGACGCCACTGCCAGATCCGCTTGCGCCATCAATCCCGCCATATCGGAAACGTTTTCCTGCACTGTTACCGCCAGGTTGTTTTTTTCAAGAAAATTGGTCAGTCTCTCCCTATGCATAAATCCAGGACCAATTACGACCACAGTTTCAAACGGGATAGGAATTTGAGACAGGGCTGACAGAGCTTGCAAGGTAAAACCTGCGGGGTCGCTCCCCCCCATTGTGACAAGTATCTTTGGGATTTCGTTTGACTCGCGAATGGGAATAGTAGCAAATTGCCTTCGTAATAATACCCATTCCCAGCCTACATATACCTTCCCTGAGAATTTCTCCCAAGAAAGCCGCAGTGCCTGAGGAACTGGGGGGTAAAATACAATGTCGGCAGCTAGCCTGCGGTCTGAGTCATCATCAATAACGACTATTCGGCTCGCTTCGTTCTTCAGGGAAGTAAGCGCCTCCTGTGAGAGACCAGTTCGGATATCAAAGATGATGACGTCCGGCCGCCTAAGGTGCACCATTTCCAGCAGCCATTTCTCCTCCGAGACATTACTTGGCATCATCTCGACCGGATATCCCTGAGATCTAACCAATTCTGCAGAAATCTCTCCTGAAATCATTGCGAAGACCGAACCTACTGCATGAATTTCGCGAAGCTCTTCTGCCAGAGCAAGGCAACGGTATGCGTGCCCAAAGCCGATCTGTGCATCACCGTCGCACCTGATAATGACACTCAAATTCCGTTCTTCGGGGCGTTTCTGGTGAACTCGATGGTTAATTTCGAGGAGCCAGGGTTCAACCCGTAAAAGCTGCACCACTTCTCGCACATCAGCCTCTCCGGGCTGCACTGCCAAGCGTTCATAAACCTGTTCCAGAAACCGTAAATCCGCTGGTGTATCTATGGAAATCTTTGCACCACTAAACTCATATTCCGATCCGATGGAGCAGAAAACGTTTTTGACATCCTTTCGGTCCCAAAAGCTGCTGGCCGAAGTAACATGTTCCCGTGCGACGGGGTCTTCACCTGCCTCCAAGTCAAGTCTCCGCAAGACATTGGATGTAAGAGGCGTAAACCCTTCATGAATTACCGGGTTCTGGGATTTTCCTCTACATATGTCACCCTTTTCCCTTATCAGCGTGTAGATCATCCTGTCCAAAGTAACAGGGTCAACAAGAGGAGAATCACCACAGACCCGCACCACGACATCTGCCGCTGTTTCCTGCATCGCCATCAGAAATCGTTGCAAGACGTCTTTTTCCGGGCCACGGCATACAGATATCCGTTCTTGGCGGCAATAGTCAACCAATGGATCGTCAGCGGAATTGGTAGAGGTAGCTACTACAACTTCATCCACCATCTGGCACATTCTGAGTCGATAGACTATATGCCAAAGAACAGGCCTTCCCACCAATGGCATGAGAACCTTCCCCGGCAGGCGGGACGACCCCATGCGCGCCTGGATGACGGCGACGACACGTTGCTTATGGGTTATACTCACGGCGGATCCTTTTTAGAGGGCGAAGACCGTCCTCTGGGTCAGCACGCCACATGCGATCGGGTTCTTCGGCTGGTGACGGTGATTTTTCACCACTGCCGTCAGCAGTAAATCCGAGGTTAATGGATTCGATAACTTTCTTAATCTCCTCAGGAAGCCAACAATGGCCGGAAACAAATTCTTCACCCTTTCCCTCAAGGTCGAGATGAAACTCGATCACACCGGCTCCCCATCGATGAACTGCCCGATAAAGAACTGCAGAGGAGCGACTGTGATCAGACCAGCCTGTGGGACAGTCGAAGGTCTGAGCAAGGGTTTGAATTGCAGCCAGGTTGCATTCCTTCGCAGGCGCCGGATATCCCGAAACGCAATGAAGAAGCGTGATGTCACTGCATCCCGAAGAACTCAAGGCCTTGACAGCACCAGCAATTTCCTCGTTGTTAGCCATACCTGTGGAAAGAACTACTGGTTTACCGGTGCGAGCACAAGCGGACAAAAGATCATGCCAGAGAAGCTCATAGGACGCTATCTTGTAGAAATCGACGAAAGGCAGAAGCTCCCACACAGCTTCGATGTAAAACGGTGTACAAGAGAATTGAACCCCTCGCTCCCTGCAACGCTCAGCCAGTCGGGGGATAAACTCTATAGGCAACTCCCACTCTTTGCGTTGACGATGGACCGCACTCTTCGCAAGTATCTCCGGAGCAAAGAGTTCGTCAATTCTGAAAAGCTGGAATTTCACAGCAAAACAACCTATGGCTGCAGCTGTGTCTATGAATTGATAACAGCGATCAATATCTCGATTGTGATTACTGGACACTTCAGCAACAAACAGTGGCAAATTAGGCATGAATTCTCCCGCTCATCTCTTGCCCGCTATGAACAATTCACGAAGCGCTTTTATCACCTTATCCTGATCATCCTCGGTCATGGAAGGATAAACAGGTAAAGTTATTGCTTCCCCGTAATATTTTTCCGCTTCGGGAAAAGTCTCTTGACGGAAACCGAGCTTCCGGTAATAAGGCTGTAAATGAATCGGGATGTAATGAAGATTGACCAAAATTCCCTTGCTTCGCAATACATCGAATACTTCGCGATGTGACATAGCCAGCTGTCCAAGATTCAGCCGTATCACGTAAAGATGAAAAGCAGAGTAAACATCTTTATGCTGAAACGGAATAGTAATCGGCAGTTCGCAAAGAGCTTCATTGTAACTGGTTGCCAGTTCATGGCGCCGCGCCACGAAGGCATCCAGGCAACTCATCTGGCTAAGCCCAAGTGCAGCCTGAATATCCGTGATGCGATAGTTGAAGCCAAGCTCGATCTGCTGGTAGTACCAAGGTCCGTGAGATTCCCCTTCCATCAGTTGCGGATTACGGGTAATGCCATGGCTGCGCAGCCTGATCAGGCGCTCATGGAGATCTTCGCTATTGGTGAGAACCATTCCTCCTTCACCGGTAGTGATGATCTTCACCGGGTGAAAGCTGAAGACTGTCATGTCCGAAAACTGGCAACCGCCGATGGGTGCCCCCAAGTACTTACCGCCAATGGCATGGGAGGCATCCTCAATCACGGAAAAGCCATATTTCCTTGAAAGATCGCCAATCTTGTCCATCTCGCACGATTGACCAGCGAAATGAACTGGGATCACAATCTTGGGCACTCTGCCGCTCTTAAGAGCGATCTCCAGTTTCTTTTCCAACTCGGCAACGTTGAGGTTATAGGTGCGCGAGTCGATATCGACGAAATCTACCCCGGCGCCGCAATACAGCCCGCAGTTTGCTGAAGCCACAAAGGTGTTGGGTGATGTCCAGAGCATGTCACCCGCACCAAGGCCGGCCGCCAAACAGGCAATATGGAGGGCAGACGTGGCACTGTTGACAGCCACAGCATATTTTGCCCCGCAATATTCCGCGACCGCCTTTTCAAATTGCTCTATCGCCGGCCCCTGCGTAAGCCAGTCCGAACGAAGTACATCCACAACCGCCCGAATATCGGTCTCAGAAATGCATTGCCTGCCATAGGGGATGATTGATTTCTCCAACTGTCAACTCCGATTACACAACGAAGTCTGGGTCAACGTGAGATTTGACAAGTTCACGAATCTGTTCGACGGAAAGCCACTGACTGTTCGTCCCACTGTTATAGCAGAAACCATTGGCGCAAAACTTGCCATCAAAAGTTGAAGCATATTTGTCGATATCCCACTGCCGAATAGAAGGCAGAATTACGTAGTGCTTGTCAAATTCCAGCGTGCACAGGGCATCGGTCATGGTAATCATCTCTTCATGGAGCTTTTCACCCGGCCGGATACCAACGATCTTCTTCTCGCTGTTAGGGGCTAAGGCTTCAGCAACATCGGTGATTTTATAACTGGGGATCTTGGGAACGAATATTTCGCCTCCCCACATGTTTTCAAGAGCATAAAGAACGAGGTTCACTCCCTCTTCGAGAGTGATATTGAACCTCGTCATTCTCTCGTCGGTAATCGGCAGGACCCCCTCATGACGCTTTTTCAGGAAAAAGGGGATGACACTGCCACGACTACCCATGACGTTACCATAACGAACCACGGAAAACTTGATATCATGTTTTCCTTTAAAGTTATTCGCGGCTATAAACAACTTGTCAGAACAGAGCTTGGTGGCACCATAGAGATTGATTGGTGCAGCCGCCTTATCGGTGCTGAGGGCAACGACCTGTTTCACTCCCTTGTCGATGGCCGCTTCTACGACATTCTGAGCCCCGATTATGTTGGTCTTGATGGCTTCGAAAGGGTTGTACTCGCAAGCAGGTACTTGCTTGAGCGCGGCTGCGTGGACCACGATGTCGATCCCCTCCATGGCGCGCAAAAGCCGGTCGCGGTCCCGAACATCCCCCACAAAATATCGCAGCTGCCGAAATTCCGCATCGCTGAACTGTTGGGCCATTTCAAACTGCTTCAGTTCATCACGAGAATAAATCACCAACCGTTCGATTCCCGGATGTTCGGCCAATATCGTCTCAACAAACTTTTTCCCGAATGAGCCTGTACCGCCTGTGACCAATATTGACTTACCCCGAAGCATCCGATACTCCTCGATTTGGCGTTTAAGATTAATTACACAAACGTTGACACGCGTAAAAAGCTTTCCTTATGAATGATTGCGCAATCACAGCCTCCACACCCTGATCCCGGCAGATTCAAGGCCCGATCGTTCATAAACCCCCTTGACGTCGACCAGAAGCGGCTTTCCATCCATAAGCCCGACAAAGTCAGCAGGAAGAAGTGAGCGATACGAGGCATGGGCCACGGCCACAACGACTGCGACAGAAGGCTTCAACTCTTCCCAGAGGATAAGATTCACCCCATACTCGTGCTCCGCCTCGGCAGGGTCAGCCATCGGGTCGTGGACCTGAACGTTGATCCCGTAATCTTCGAGCTCGTGGATAATGTCGATCACCTTCGAATTACGCAGGTCAGGACAATTTTCCTTGAAGGTAAGCCCGAGGACAGTGACAGTGGAACCGAGGACGTTATGGCCGGCGTGGATCATCTCCTTGACGGTGCGTTGGGCTATGAAACGCCCCACGCCGTCGTTGATCCGGCGGCCAGCGAGGATTACCTGCGGGATATAGCCGATTTTTTCGGCCTTGTGGGTGAGATAGTAAGGGTCTACGCCGATGCAGTGCCCCCCGACTAGACCGGGGGAAAAGCGGAGGAAATTCCATTTGGTGGAGGCAGCTTCAAGGACATCGTTTGTGTCTATGCCGAGCCGGTCGAATATGAGGGCCAGTTCGTTCATGAGGGCGATGTTGAGGTCGCGCTGGGTGTTCTCGATAACTTTTGCAGCCTCGGCAACCTTGATGGACGGCGCCCTGTGGACCCCGGCCGTCACGACCGATTCGTAGACCCTGGCTACGATCTCGAGGGCTTCGGCGTCCTGGCCTGACACTACCTTCTTTATTCTGGTAAAGGTGTGCTCCTTGTCGCCGGGGTTGATCCGTTCCGGGCTGTAGCCTACCTTGAAATCCACACCACATTTGAGGCCCGAAACCCGCTCCAGAATGGGTACGCACTCCTCTTCCGTGACACCCGGATAAACGGTCGATTCATAAACTACGATATCGCCCTGCTTCAGGGCCTGGCCAACGGTTTCCGATGCCCTGAACATGGGGGTCAGGTCAGGTTGATTGGCATCGTCGACCGGCGTGGGGACCGCCACGATATGAAAGTCGGCCAGGCGAAGTTCTTCGAGCTTGTCGGTGAACAGTATATCGGCTGTCGCCAGATCATCCGCGGTCACTTCACCGGTCCGATCGAAGCCGCGTTTCAGTTCCTCGATCCTCTGGCAATTGATATCGAACCCGACGGTCCTACCAACCTTGCCGAAGGCAACGGCAACCGGAAGTCCCACATACCCGAGGCCAATGACGGAAACTTTTCGCATATTATATATCCTTTAATGACCGACTATTCCGTAAACACTACCTGAAAGCGGTTCACATTCTTCCATCTTCGGGCATGGTTGTCAAGGACAAGCATCCCTGGGACTTGACAGCACAAAAACTCCGCCACTGAAACATGTGAAAAATATGGCAAATATTAATCACAAATCTTCGAGACAAAAAAAGACGGCATTTCCCAGGAATAACTCCCACGAAATACCGTCTTTTCATGATTTCAACCAGACTGTATCAAACTTTTGTCAGGAACTTACCGCCACGGAGCGGAGAAGGTCCAGCTCATCCAGGACCTTCCCAGACCCAAGAACAACCGCCGACAGAGGGTCTTCGCTTATAACCACCGGCAGCCCGGTCTCCTCGCGCAGCAGGACATCGAGGTTTTTCAGGAGCGCGCCACCGCCGGCCAGGACAATCCCCTTGTCGACGATGTCAGCTGCCAGTTCGGGCGGGGTCCGCTCCAGACAGATGCGCACCGCGTCCACAATGGCATTGACCGGCTCTGAGAGCGCTTCGCGGATCTCGTCGGAGTTGATCTCGGCAGTCTTGGGGATGCCGGATACCAGGTCGCGCCCCTTCACCTCCATGGTGCGGGTCTCGGTTCCGGCAAAGGCTTCGCCGATCTCGATCTTGATCAGCTCCGCGGTACGGTCGCCGATCAGGAGATTGAACTTCCGCTTTATGAACTGAACGATGGCCTCATCCATCTTGTCGCCGCCCACCCGAACCGACTTGGTGTAGACGATGCCGGCAAGGGAGATGACCGCCACCTCGGTGGTGCCGCCGCCGATGTCGACGATCATATTGCCGGAGGCTTCGGTGATGGGAAGGCCGGCACCAATGGCAGCAGCCATCGGCTCCTCGATCAGGTATACCTCGCGGGCGCCGGCCGACTCGGCCGATTCCTTGACCGCCCTTTTCTCCACCTGGGTAATGCCGGACGGCACGCAGATGACGATGCGGGGTCGGACCAGGGTCTTGCGATTGTGCACCTTGTGGATGAAGTAGCGGAGCATCTCTTCGGTGATGTCGAAATCCGCGATGACGCCGTCCTTCATCGGTCTGATGGCCGTAATGCTTCCGGGGGTGCGGCCAAGCATCTTCTTGGCCTCGCTGCCGACCGCCAGGACCTTCTGCTGGCCGGTCGCGGTCTTCTGTACCGCCACCACGGACGGCTCCCTGACCACAATCCCTTTCCCCTTCAGGTAGACCAGGGTATTGGCGGTCCCGAGGTCGATGGCGAGGTCATTGGAAAACATGCCGAAAAGTGAATCGAATATCTTGAGCATGGACCTTCCTTTCTCCATGATTTCATCTATTTGCAAGTCGGTAATGGTAACAGAAACCCGGAGGGCATGCAAGGGGTAAAATCCTCTAAAATCCTCTGTTGTCTTTGACCACCATTTATAGTAGTATGCCTAGCCGTTGTCCCTGCGTATTAACGACCCTTCAGAAAAAGGAGCCTGTTCTGCAATGCTAGGAATCATGAGAAAATATCAGAAATCCCCTGTCATCAAGATCATCTTCTGGGTAATCGTGCTCTCGTTCATCGGGACGATTTTCCTCATCTGGGGGAAGGGGCAAGAGGCCGAAAAGTCTACCTACGCCGCCAAGGTCAACGGCAAGAAGATTTCCATGGAAGAGTTCCAGCAGGGCTACGGCCGGTTGAGCGGCATCTACAAGCAGCTTTACAGCGCCAACTACACGCCGGAGCTGGAAAAGAGCCTAAACCTGAAGAAGCTTGCCATCAACAGCCTTGTCGACGCAATGCTGATCCGGCAGGAGGCAAAGCACATGGGTGTAAGGGTGAGCGATAATGATGTCAAGGCCGAAATCGCCAAAAACCCGAGCTTCCAGAAAAACGGCGCCTTCGATTTCCAACAGTACCAGCAGGTGCTTGCATTCAACCGCATATCCCCCGCTGCCTTCGAAGATAGCCAGAAAGACGCCATGATGGCCCAGAAGGCCCGTCAGACCATCAAGGACAAGGTCACGATCACCGACGACGAGGCGCTGCAGGCCTTCAAGAAACAGAACGACAAGGTGGAACTCCAGTTCGCTTCCTTCTCGCCTAGCGAGGTAAGGGGCGAGGTCAAGCTGACCGACCAGGACCTCCAGGGGTATCTCCAGAAGCACCAGGATGAATTCAAAACCTCCGAACAGATAAGCCTCTCATACCTTCTGGTCGAGCCGTCGCAGTTCACCGGCAAACTCACTGTGACCGACGACGACGCGCAGGCCTTCTACCAGAAGAACATCGACCGTTACCAGGAAAAGGGGGAAATCCTCCCCTTCGAGAAGGTGAGGGAGCGCGCCAAGGCCGACGCCCTCAAGCTCAAGGCTGCCAAGCATGCCTATGAAACCGTTGCTGACACGCTGAACAAGCAGATGAAGAGCGGCGACATCGCCGCAGCAGCGAAGGAGCTGAGCTCCAAGGTAACCGACACCCCCCTCTTTACCGCCAAGACGCCTCCTGCATCTATCGCTGGAGAAGTGGAGCTCCTCAGAAAGGCATTCATCGCCAAGACCGGCGAGTTCGGGGGTCCGGTGGAAACCGCACGCGGCATCTACCTCTTCAAGGTGAAGGACCGCAAACCGGCTGACGTCCCACCTCTTGCCCAGATCCGCAGCCAGGTTGAAGCGAAGGCGGCCATTGAGAAGGCCCAGGAACTGGCCCGCAAAAAGGCCGAGGATGCCCTGGCCCAGTTGGCCAAGGGGGCCGTTCCTGCCAAGGTGCAGGAGACCGGCAGCTTCGGCTTCTCGGCCAAGGGTGATATTCCGAAAGTCGGCGCTTCTCCGGAGATGATGGAGGCGGCCTTCAATCTTACCTCTGCTGCGCCTGCCGCCAAGACGCCGTTCAAGGTGGGCGAGCGCTGGTATGCCATCAAGCTGAAAAACCGCATCGAGACCAACAAGGAAAACTTCGCCCACACCAAGGAACAGGTAAAGCAGACCATGCTCCCCCGGAAGCAGGAAGAGGCAGTCAATGCCTGGCTGCAGGAGCTGCGCAAGAAGGCCAAGATCGAGATCAATCCGGCGCTTCTTTCCGATTAGTTCGGTGACTGGTAACTTATAACTAGTTGAAAATGGAGGAACCTTATATATGTCCAAGCTTGTTCTTGAAACAAATTTCCCCGATCTGAAACTTGCCGGCCGCGGGAAGGTGCGCGACATCTATGATCTGGGCGACAAGCTCCTGATCGTCACCACCGACCGGATATCCGCCTTCGACGTAATCATGAACGAGGGGATTCCCGACAAGGGGTTCGTGCTCACCCAGATATCCGCCTTCTGGTTCCGCCAGATGGAGGACATCATCCCGAACCACATCATCTCCACCGATCTCGCGGAATTCCCCGCGGAGTGCCAGAAATACGCAGACATCCTGGAAGGGCGCTCCATGCTGGTTAAGAAGGCCAAACCGCTCCCGGTGGAGTGCATAGTGCGCGGCTACCTCTCCGGCTCAGGCTGGAAAGACTACAAGACAACCGGCGCTGTCTGCGGCATCAAGCTCCCGGCAGGGCTGGTGGAGTCCGACCGTCTCCCCGAGCCGATCTTCACCCCCTCCACGAAAGCGGACCTGGGGGAGCATGATCTGAACATCTCCTTCGAACAGACCGTGGCACTGGTCGGGGAAGAGATTGCCGGGAAGATCCGCGATATCACCATCGCAATCTACAAGAAGGCGCGCGACATCGCCGCCACCAAGGGGATCATCATCGCCGACACCAAGTTCGAGTACGGCTTGTTCGACGGCGAGCTTATCATCATCGACGAGTGCATGACCCCCGACTCCAGCCGCTTCTGGCCCAAGGACGGCTATCAACCGGGCGGTCCCCAGCCCTCGTTCGACAAGCAGTTCCTGCGCGACTACCTGGAGACGCTGGACTGGAACAAGACCGCTCCCGCACCGCCACTGCCCGAAGAAATCGTGCGGAAGACCGGCGAGAAGTATATGGAAGCGCTCGTGAGGCTGACCGGAAAAGGGAAATAGCGAGCATCCCATAATATAACCAAAAGGAAAGGGACGGCCATCAGGCCGTCCCTTTTGCATTCCGGCATGCCTCATTTTGTAGACGCATGCAATGCGTCTCTACCTACAGTAGTGCCGGTCCCTGGCAATCTGCTTGAGCATGTGATATACCTTTGAAAAAGATCGCGAGGTGGGATATGCCGTTTCGTTACCTTGAAGACATAGCCGTGGCGGACGTGGCCTTTCAGTCCACCGGAGAGACGCTGGAGGAGATGTTCATTGCCGCGGCCGAGGCGCTCCTCGCCGTCATGCTGGAAGATCCCGGCTCGCTCGGAAAGAATACCGAGGTCCGGATCGCGTTGGAAAACTACGAGCTGGACCTGCTGCTGTTCGACTTTCTGGCCGAGCTGATTTATTACAAGGACGCACGGCAACTGCTCCTGACAATCGAATCCATCAACGTGGAGACTGGCGGGGATCGCTTCCGCCTGGAGGCTATTGCCCGCGGCGAAACCATCGACCGTTCCCGTCATCCCTTGCTGGTGGATGTCAAGGCGGTCACCATGCACCGGCTTCAGGCCTCAAAAACCGACACAGGATGGGAAGCAACGGTGGTGCTGGACGTTTGAGTTTCACAGTCCTTCAATCGCCTTCCGGATAGCCTCCACCACCGCCTCCGGTTCCTCCAGCCCGAATTCCATTGGCTTGCCGAACGTTACGCCCACATCACCGCGTTTGGGGAAATTCGCCCCTCGCGGCAATACATGCTCCAACCCCTTGATCTTAACCGGTATGACCGGCAGGCGCAACTCGTGCACCACCAGCCCCAACCCCTGCTCGAACGGCAACAACCTGCCGTCGGGTGAGCGCGCCCCCTCCGGGAATATCAGGATGTTCCTGCCGCTGTCCGCAAGCCGCCCCATGAAACGGAGCGATTCGCGGAAACCGGAGGATTGGGGAAGGGGAAAGAGGTTCAGCGCCAGGGTCCCGTACTCGTAGCAGAGGCGTTTCCAGAGCTTCTGGAGTTGGTTGCGGAAGTTCACGAAGAAGAATTCCGCCCACGCGGCCGTGGCGGTGCGGTAGCGGACATCAGCCGGCATGGAGAACATGACTGCCGGCTGGTCCAGGAAGCTCATGTGGTTCGCCGCGAATATCACCGGCCCTTCCACCTTTGCCAAATGCTCCGCCCCTTCTGCCTTAAGCCGCACGAAGAATGAGAAAAGGGGGCGGTTGATAAGACAGTCCGCCAGCATCCGCAACCAGCATATCGGCCGTGAATTGGTCCAGAAGCGGAACTTCCCCGACACCACCGCCTTCTCGCGTTTGTCCAGGATGGCCCGCAGGTCCGCCACCTTGGTCTGGGGACCGATCAGGGCATCGTCCAGGTCGAGCCGGTATTCCTGCTCCAGGCGGTTCACCAGCTCCAGCCTCCCGATGGAGGTTAACCCCAGATCCGCCACGAGCACCGATTCTTCCCTTACCTCATCCAACGAAGCCCCGGTCACGCCGGCTATGAGCACTGCCAGGCGTTCCGCGCCGGCCGCCGGCACCGCTCCCTCCGCTTTCCTGGCGAGTTGTTCTTTTACCTTGAACTTTCGGATCTTGAGGGTCGTGGTCTTCGGAAACTCCGCTTCGGGCCAGACCGAGTAGCCGGTGATATGGTGGAGGTCATCGAGGCTCTGGTTTACCTCCCCGACGATCTCCGCCGGCGGTCGTCCGCTGTCGTCCAAAAGAAGCACGGCATGGACCTCCTCCCCTGACCCACGGTTGAGCCCCACCACGCATGCCTCCCTCACCCCCTTCGCCTTGTTGAGAAGCTCCTCCAGCTCATCGGGATAAACATTGATCCCCGCGCCGGTTACAATCAGCTCCTTGCTCCGCCCCTTGATACGCAACCACCCCTCGGCGTCGATCTCTCCCAGGTCGCCGGTGAGAAACCACCCGTCAGCCGTGAAAGCGCCCCGTGTTGCCTCCTCGTTGCGGAAATAGCCCGGAAAAACGTTTGCCCCCCTGGCCAGGAGCTCTCCCTCGTCCAGCTTCAGCTCCACGCCAGGCAGCGCCTTTCCTACCGAGCCGGGGATCTGCCGCTCCATGGTATTGGCGGTCAGGACCGGCGAGCATTCCGTGAGACCGTACCCCTCGATCACCGTGTACCCAAGCGCGTCCCAGAAAGCGAATACCTCCGGGTCGAGGGCGGCGCCGCCGGAGAAGAAGAGGCGGAGGCGACTCCCGAAGCTGCGGCGGACCGGAAAGAAGAGGAACTTTTTTATCCCCTGCCCAAGGTTTTGCGCCGCACCCACCAGCCACCGGAACGGCCCCTCCAGTCCCTTCTCCGTCAGTTCCCGCTCTACAGAGCTTTTCAGCAGCTGCAACAGGCGGGGGACGGTGACCAGGGCGTCGACTCCCTCCTCCCGGAACGCCTCCACCATGGCGGAAGGCTTCATGATCCGCAGGTAGACGATTGACGCGCCATGGGAAAGGGGGATAAAGAACCCGCCCATCTGCTCGAACATGTGGGAAAGGGGCAACAGCGACAGAAACCTGAACTCCGGCGTCACGACGGGTATGTGACGGTTCACCTGGTCCAGGTTCGCCATCAGGTTTTCGTGGGTCAGGATTACCCCCTTGGGGGCGCCGGTTGTCCCGGAGGTATAGATGAGCTGAGCGGTATCATCCAGTTTCGGCCGGTAGATCTTCTCCAGCGGCTTCCGTTCCGCCAGCAGGAACTCCAGATGCTCGGCGAAGAGCATTGATGCCCCATCGATCCTTTCGACCTTGGCGCGGCTCTGCACAACCAGCCTGGTTTCGGCAAGGCCGGCAATCCCTTCGGCCCGTTCCCTCCCGGACATGAAGTCCACCGGCACCACCACGGCCCCCCGCGCCACGCACCCCCAGAATACCACCCCCCACCAGGGGGAATTGGGTGCCCAGAGAAGGACCCTGTCTCCAGGATTCACTCCCTTTTCTTCCAGCAGGCGGGCCATCCGCAAAGCAAGGTCATACAGCTCGCCGTAAGAAAACGTGAAACGGCGGACACCGGTGCGATAGACAAAGGCTGTGGCATTGCCCCGATCCTTAAAAGTACTGAAGATGTCAACAAGTGTCTGCATGCCCGAACACCTCAAAATCTGTTTGCCATGGCCTGTTCAATCAAGTATAAAGTTCTAACCGAAAGTAGCAACAGGAGTCCCACCCATGCGTTTCATTGCCGATCTCCACATTCACTCCCGCTACTCCAGGGCGTGCAGCCGCGACCTCGACCCGGAGAATATCTGGCGATGGGGGCAGCTGAAGGGGATCGGGGTCATCGGCACCGGCGATTTCACCCATCCGCTCTGGCTGGACGAGTTGAAGTCAAAGCTGGAGCCCGCCGGCAACGGCCTTTATGTCCTCAGAAAAAAACTCCGCACCCCGGAAGTCCCGGCTTCGTGCCGCAGCGAGGTCCATTTCCTACCCTCAGCCGAGATCAGCTGCATCTACAGGAAGAACGACAGGACCAGGAAGGTCCACAGCATCGTCCTGGCACCTGATTTCAGCACCGTTGAGAAAATCAACGCGAAACTCGCCAGAATCGGCAACCTCTCCGCCGACGGCCGCCCCATCCTGGGACTGGATGCCAAGGAGCTGCTCAAGATAGTTCTGGATGCCTCGCCCGACGCCATATTGATCCCAGCCCACGCCTGGACCCCCCATTTTTCCGTGTTCGGCGCGGCCTCTGGCTTTGATTCACTGGAAGAGTGCTTCGACGAGCTGACCCCGCATATCCACGCCATCGAGACCGGCCTCTCCTCCGACCCTCCCATGAACTGGCGCATTTCAGCCCTCGACCGGATCACGCTAATTTCCAACTCCGACGCCCACTCCCCCGCCAAGCTGGGGCGTGAGGCCAACGTCCTCTCCTGCGAGCGCTCCTATGCCGGGATAGCCAACGCCCTCAAGACCCGCCAGGGGTTCGAGGGAACCATCGAATTCTTCCCCGAGGAGGGGAAATACCACTCCGACGGACACCGCGACTGCGGCGTCAGGCTTTCCCCCCCGGAGACCATTGCCAGCAAGGGCTGTTGCCCGGCCTGCGGGAAAAAGATGACCGTCGGGGTGCTGCACCGGGTGGAGCTCCTGGCTGACCGTACCGGGAACAGCCAACCGCCCGGCGCCCCCCCGTTCCGCTCCATCATTCCCCTGCAGGAAATCATCTCCGAAGTGCTCGGTGTCGGAGTTGCCAGCAAGAAGGTCCAGCGCCTCTACTTCGAGGTACTGGAGCAGTTGGGGAGCGAGTTCACCATACTCCTGGACACCCCCGCCGCTGAAATAGCCAAGGCATCGTCCCCCCGCCTGGCCGAAGCCATCGAGCTAATGCGCGCAGGCAATGTCGCCATCTCCCCAGGTTACGACGGGGAGTTCGGCAAGGTGCGGATATTCCAGGACTAGCCAAAAATCAGGAACACCCTCACAAGGCAGCGGGTTGGGGACTTTCCTGACCTCTAATCAAAAACAAGCTCAATAATCAGAAATTCCCCGCCATCCAGCACCATGTCCCCGTTCCTGTCGACCCACAGGACGGCATGGTAGCGCCCCCTGGCCTGGATCAGGGGCATCTCCTTCCTGCTCCGCGAATCGTGAAAGGCAAGAACCGTGAACAGATAGTACCATTCCGTTTTCCTCATGCCATGGGGAGTATTGAGCGCATTGAAACCGTCCCCCAGAACAAGGTAATCCGCATCCCGGCCCATGGAATACGATCTTTTGGCATTGAAGCAGGTACCCTGCTCCCGTCGGGTATCGATCCCCACCCCGATCTTTCCGATATCCTCAACAGAGCGCGTCACGCAGACACTCACCGCCGACCAACGCGAGCGGATCTCGAACGCATCCCTGCGCAGGAGAATCGCGCCGTCGGCACCGGTCGGAGCCGGCTTTCCATCCTGCATGATGACAACGTCGCTCTCCTTGCCGCTGTTTAGAAGGAACGGCCTGGGCACGCATCCGGTCAGGAACAGCAACAAGCACGCCGCCAGAAACACTTGGCGTGAAATTTTCGGTCTGGAATAGAATGGTTGCATGGCTATAGAACTATAACCAACGCGAAGGCAATGGCAAGGGGGGAGGAAGGGAGACGGGATCAAGGCTTTCTAAGGCCGCCTCTTTTTTTCAAGCCGATGACCCACTTCTGGAACAGGTCCATGTAGTAGTAGACCACCGGCGTGATGTAGAGGGTGAGGAGCTGGGATACGACGAGGCCGCCGACAACGGCGAGCCCCAAGGGACGGCGGGAGGCGGCGCCGGCGCCGAAGCCGAGCGCGATGGGGAGAGTACCCATGAGGGCCGCCATGGTGGTCATCATGATGGGCCGGAAACGGATCAGCGCCCCTTCGAAAATGGCGTCCAGCGGGGCCTTCCCTTCCTTCCGCTCCGCCTCCAGGGCGAAGTCGATCATCATGATGGCGTTCTTCTTCACAATCCCCACCAACATGATGATCCCGACGAAAGCGTAGAGATTCAGCTCCTTGCCGAACATGAGCAGGGTGAGGAGCGCGCCGAACCCGGCCGACGGAAGGCCGGAGAGGATGGTGATCGGGTGGATGTAGCTCTCGTACAAGATGCCGAGAACGATATAGATCACCAGGATCGACATGATGATCAGGACTATGAGCCCCGTGGTGGACTCCTTGTATGCCTGGGCTGTCCCCTGGAAACCGGTGGATATGGTGGCGGGGAGCGTTCTTGCTTCCCGCTCGATGAGCTTCACCGCGTCGCCCAGGGGTGTGCCCGGCTTCAGGTTGAAGGAGATGGTGACCGCGGTGATCTGCCCCAGGTGGTTGACCGACAGGGGCCCCAGGCTGCGGGACAGGGTCGCCAGGTTGTTGAGTGGAACCAGGCTGCCGGTGTTGGACCGGACATAGAGCATGGCAAGGGCGGCCGGGTCCATCTGGTACTGCGGCTCCAGCTCCAGGATCACCCGGTACTGGTTGGTGGGCGAGTAGATGGTGGAGACCTGGCGGGCGCCGTAGGCATAGTAGAGGGCGTCCTCCACCTGCTGGGCGGTTATCCCGAGGGCCGACGCCCTGTCCCGGTCGATGTTGAGGTTTATCTGCGGGTTCTTCATCTGGAGGTCACTAGTGACGTCCTGGAGGAGCGGCAGGCCGCGCAGCTTTGCTTCGAATTCAGCGGCATGGCGGTAGAGTTCATCGGTATCCGGGCTCTGAAGCACGAACTGGTACTGGCTCTTGGCGAGGGTCGCCTCCAGGCGGATGGGGGGCGGGTTCTGCATGAACATCATGATCCCCGGCTCGCCCATTACCTTGGGGCGGAGCTCCTGGATCACCTGGTCGGCGTTGAGCTTGCGATCCTCCCGGGGCTTCAGGCGGACGAACATGAAGCCGGAGTTGGAGGAGACCCTGGTCCCGCCGGCACCGACGAACGACATGAACGATTCCACGTTCGGGTCGCTGGCAACGATCGCTGCCAGCCGCTGCTGGTGAAGCTTCATGTCCTCGAACGATATCCCCTGGGCACCCTCGGTAAAGGCGAAGATCGCGCCGAAGTCCTCGCTGGCCAGAAGGCCGGTCGGCATCTTGATAAATAGCCAGACAGTCGCGAAGGTCATGGCAAAAGTGACCAGCATGGTGGCGCGGCGCCAGTTGAGGACCATCTTCAAGGTCCGCTCGTAGAGGTTGCGCAGCCCATCGAAGAAGCGCTCCATGATCATGTAAAGGCGGCCATGCCTTTCGGCGGACGGCGGCCGGATGAAGCGGCTGCAGAGCATGGGGGTGAGGGAGAGCGAGACGAAGCCGGAAATCAGGATGGCGAAGCTGATGGTGACCGCGAACTCGTGGAGGAGCCTCCCCAGCATCCCCCCCATGAAAACGACCGGGATGAAGACCGCCACCAGCGAAAGGGTCATGGAGAGGATGGTGAAGCTGATCTCCCGCGACCCCTTGAGGGCCGCCTCCATCACCCCTTCGCCCTGCTCCATGTGGCGGACGATGTTCTCCAGCATGACAATGGCGTCGTCCACCACGAAACCGACCGACAGGGTCAGGGCCATGAGAGAGATGTTGTTGACCGAGAACCCCATGGCATACATGGCGGCAAAGGTGCCGATGATGGAGAGGGGTAGTGCCAGGGACGGGATCACAGTGGCGGAGACGTTGCGCAGAAAGAGGAAGATCACCAGGATGACGAGGCAGATGGTGAGGAACAGGGTGAACTTGACGTCGGCCACTGACTCGCGGATCGGCACCGAGCGGTCGTAGAGGATGTTGAGGTCAACCGCGGCGGGCATCTGGACGCGGAACTGGGGGAGGAGCTTCTTGATGCTGTCCACCACCTCGATGGTGTTGGTGCCGGGCTGGCGCTGGATGGCGAGGACAATGGCGCGGGTCTGTTTGTACCAGCCGGCGATCTTGTCATTCTCCACGCTGTCGATAACCCGGCCGATTTCCCCCAGGCGGACCGGAGCGCCACCGCGATAGGCAACCACCAGCGGCTTGTACGCCTCGGCATTATAGAGCTGGCCGGTGGCCTGGATGGTGAGGGCCTGACTCTTCCCCTGGAGAACGCCGGTGGGGAGGTTGACGTTTCCCCTCTGGAGGGCCGCCGCCACCTCGTCGATGCCGATCCTGCGGGTGGCCAGCGCCCGCGGGTCCACCTGGGCGCGCACCGCGTACTTCTGGGAGCCGAACACCTGCACCTGGGCCACGCCGCTGATCATGGAGACCCGTGGGGCGATGACGGTGTCGGCGTATTCGCTCACCTCGTGAAGAGGCAGGGTTGGAGAGCTCAAAGCCAGGTAGAGGACCGGCTGATCGGCCGGGTTCACCTTCTGGAACGACGGAGGGCTCGGCATGTCTTGGGGAAGCTGGCGCTGCGCCCGAGAAATGGCCGCCTGAACGTCCTGGGCCGCAGCGTCGATGTTCCGGTCGAGGACGAACTTGAGGGTGATGAGGGAGATGCCGGTGCCGTTGGTGGAGGTCATTGTCTCCAGCCCGGCGATGGTGGAGAACTGGCGCTCCAGTGGCGTGGCCACCGAAGAGGCCATGGTGTCCGGGTTGGCGCCGGGAAGGGCGGCGGAGACCTGTATGGTCGGGTAATCTACAGTGGGGAGGTCGTTCACCGGCAGCGCCCGGTAGGCGACGATGCCGAACAGCAGAATCGCCATCATCACCAGTGAGGTCATTATGGGGCGCTTGATGAAGAGCTCGGCGATGTTCATTGCTACTTGCCTGATGTTTCAACAGGTTTTGCCGGTCCCCGATCACCGGTCCCCAGCCCCTGTTTCACAGTCACCTTCGCCCCCGGCACAAGCCGCATCTGGCCATCGGTCACAACAGTTTCCCCCGGCCGCACACCCTTCTCGATGAGGGTGAATCCTTCATGGCTGATCCCCGTCACAACCGGTCGCTGCTCCGCGGTTGAGTCGGGCTTGACCACGAAGACGAACTGCCCCTGCTGGCCGGTCTGTACCGCCTGGCTCGGGATCACAACGGCATTCGCCCTGGTGGTGAGGGTCACGAGGATGTTCACGAACTGCCCCGGCCAGAGGCGCCGGCCTTGGTTGGCAAAGGTCCCCTTGAGCTTGATGGTGCCGGTGGCAGTATCCACCGTGTTGTCCAGGAAGGAGACACTCCCCTCCTCCGGCTTCGCTTCCTCACCCGTGACCAGTGCCTCCACCTTCAGTTTCCCCATCGCGAGGTACTTGCGAATATCCACCATATCCCGCTCGGGAACGGCAAATGTGGCGTAGATCGGGTTTATCTGGTTGATTGTGACCAGCACCGGCACGTCGTTCGCCTTCACCATGTTCCCCACGTTGATGGCCAGATTGCCGGTCCGGCCGCTGATGGGGGAGCGGATGTAGCAGTAGCCGAGCTGGATCCTGGCATTTTCGATGCTGGCCCGGTCCGCGGCCACCGTGGCCGTGAGGGCTTCTGCATTGGCCTTCAACTGGTCATACTGCTCCTGCGTAACGATGCCGTCCTTGAGGAGGGCGCCATAGCGCCGCGCCTGCTCCTGGGCATTGCGCATCTGGGCGAGGTCCCTGGCCAGGTTGGCCTCTGCCTGCCTGAGGGCTGCCTCGAAGGGACGCGGATCGATGGTGAAAAGGAGCGCCCCCTTTTGCACGTCCTGCCCTTCGGTGAAGTGGACCCTGGCAATGGTCCCGTTCACCTGGGACTTGATCGCCACCGAATTGTACGCCTCCACATTGCCGATGGCGCGCACCTGCAGCGGCACGTCCTTCTGCACGGCGGCAGCCACGGAAACCGGCACGGGCGGCCTCCCCTTCGGCTCCTCCTTCTTGCCGCAGGCGATGAACGTCAAACAAACGAGAGTAATTACAGAACGACAAGCAATAGAAATAAATCGTCTCATCTGTACTACTCCAAACCTCTCAAATGAATTAGCCCCGAATGTCACGAATTTTCACAAATGGTAAATCCGTTTTATATATTCGTGTTCATTCGTGTTATTCGTGGCTAATCTTACGATTTTCCTGGCTTTACCGATTCCTGCTTTTTCCGTAAAGCGCATCCGCCTCTTTACCGTTGACGGTGACACCCTCCCGCTCCAGAAGCTCTCCGGTGGCCTTCCAGTACTGGGTGATGGCGTTGTTGTAATTAGCCAGGGCCTGGATCTGGCTGGTCCTTGCCGCCACCAGGTTGTTCAGCACATCCAGGACATCCTTGGTGGTGGCAAGACCGACCTGTTGCTTCTTGATATATGCCTGGAGAACCTCCTCCGCATAGGAGCGCCCCCGGTCGGTCACCTCCAGCTGTTTGTAAGTGGCCTGGATCGCGCGGACAGCGGCCCTCACCTCATTGGCCACGCCCTCCTCCAGGCTGATAATCTGGGTCTTCGCCTGCTCCACCTTCAGCCGGTTCCTGGTCAACTCATTCCTGGCGGCCCGGTTCTCCAGCGGGTAGTCCAACTGGAGCCCCACCGACCAGACCGGGTAATTGAACGTCATCATCTTGTCGAAAGCCTCGTCGTATTCGTGGTTGAGGCCTGTTATGGCGCCGCTGGCAGTAAAGGTCAGGTCGGGCAGGGTCCTGTTGGCGGCAACCCGGGTCTGGAGCTCGACAGATTGCAGGTTCGTCCGCTGCTCCAAGAGCTCCGGCCGGCCGGCAATGGCATGCTTGATCGCCTCATCCTCTTTCACCTCAAGCGGCTCTTTGGACGGGGTGTCAACAGGGATGAGCTCTCCGGGGACTGGCACCTGCAACAGGACACGGATCACGTCCACCTCGTCCTTCACCGCGCGTTCCGCGTCGATCAGTTCCTTTTCCCGCGAGGCCACGCCGAATTCGGCATTTAGAATCTCCATGGCCGGCAGCACCCCGGCCTTTACACGCGCCTGGGTATCGGAAAGTATCTTCCGGGCAAGTTCCAGGGAACTCTTCTTCGCCTCCAGGTCCTGGCGGAGGCTGTAGAGCTTGAAATACTCGTTGCGCACAGTAGCCACGGTGCTGGTCAGCTTGGTCCGGAAGCGGTCAAGTGACGCATCCTTGGTGAAAACCGCAACGGAGATGTTCAGCTCGGTCGCCTCGCGGCCGAAGTTCTTCAACAGGGGCTGGGCATAGGTCAGAGTGAGGTCGGTCTGGTAGTAGCGATTGAGGGAAATGGACGAATTGTTGCTGTTGCGGGTGTTGTCAAAGGTGAACCCGAGGGTCCCGCCGAGGGGGATCAACTGGTTAGCGCCTGGATTGAACCGGAGAGTGCGCTGCTTAATCACTTGAGCGCCGGAAAGAAATGTGCTGGCAGGGAGGGTCGTGGAATCCTTGTAATCGGTCAGGAGCGTCAGATGGGTGTCGTAAATTCCCCGGTTCTTACCGATGTCTGCCTCTGCAATGGCTGGATTATAAAGCTCGGCGCGAACGTCCAGGTTCTTTTCCACGGCCTGCCGTATGGCTTCCTTCAAGCCAAGGTTGAGCGTCGGTTCCTCGCCCCAGGCCGATGCCAAGCCGAACAGAATCAACGCTCCGGTCAGAATACAGCAGCGTATGGTGAATCCGAAACATTCTTTCATCATCTCACCTTCCAGACATGTATTGGATGCGTAATCGCGCATGTTAGCGCAGACGCGTGGGAAAGACAACGGGTTTCCCCTGCTCAAAGTATATTACGGGGCATCAAAAAGAAAAGGCGGGAGATTACTCTCCCGCCTTTTCGTACTGCATATTTACGAACGGTTTAGATGTCGTAATAAAGCGCGAACTCCATCGGAACCGGACGCATGCGGACCGGGTTGACTTCGGCCTCGGTCTTGTACTCGATCCACTTCTCGATGACGTCGGCAGTGAAGACGTCACCCTTGAGGAGGAACTCGTGGTCTTCCTTGAGGCAGTTGAGGGCCTCTTCCAGGGTCCCCGGAGCCGACGGGATGTCCTTGAGCTCCTCGGGGGAAAGACCGTAGATGTCCTTGTCGAGCGGCTGCCCCGGATCGATCTTGTTCTCGATCCCGTCGAGGCCGGCCATCAGCATGGCGGCAAAGGCAAGGTAGCCGTTGCAGGAGGGGTCCGGAGTCCGGTACTCGATCCGCTTCGCCTTCGGATTGCTGGAGAACATCGGGATACGGAGGGAAGCAGAGCGGTTACGGCTGGAGTAGCACATGTTCACCGGAGCCTCAAAGCCCGGCACCAGACGCTTGTAGGAGTTGGTGGTCGGGTTGGTGAAGGCGCAGAGAGCCTTGGCGTGCTTGATGATCCCGCCGATGTACCAGAGGGCAATCTGGGAAAGCCCGCCGTACTTGTCACCGGCGAAGAGGTTGACGCCGTCCTTCCAGATGGACTGGTGGGAGTGCATCCCGGAACCGTTGTCGCCATAGAGAGGCTTCGGCATAAAGGTTGCGGTCTTGCCGTTGCGGTAGGCAACGTTCTTGACGATGTACTTGAACCATTGGAGCTTGTCAGCCATGGTAACCATGGCGTCGAAGCGCATGTCGATCTCGGCCTGGCCGCCGGTGGCAACTTCGTGGTGCTGGCACTCGACCTGGATACCCACCTTCTGCATCTCCATCACCATCTCGTTACGGAGATCGTTCTGGGAGTCGGTCGGGGAAACCGGGAAGTAACCTTCCTTGTGGCGCGGCTTGTAGCCGAGGTTCGGGAACTCTTCACGGCCGGTGTTCCAGGCGCCTTCCACGGAATCCACGGCGTAGAAGGACTGATTGGCGCTGGAGTCGTAGCGGACGTCGTCGAAAATGAAGAACTCGGCCTCGGGACCGAAGAAGGCGGTGTCGCCGATGCCGGAGGACTTAAGGTAAGCCTCGGCCTTCTTGGCGATGTTGCGCGGGTCGCGGGAATAGCCTTCCTTGGTGATCGGATCGAAGATGTTGCAGATGAGGCTGAGAGTCGGGAGCGCGGTGAACGGGTCCATCTTGGCGGTGGTGGCATCCGGAATGATGATCATGTCTGAGGCATGAATCGGCTGCCAGCCGCGGATGGAGGAGCCGTCAAAGCCGAGGCCGTCCTCAAAGATGTCCTCGCCGAACTCGCTGATCGGCGTGGTGAAGTGCTGCCAGATCCCCACGAAGTCCATGAACTTGAAGTCGACCATGAGGGCGCCATTTTCTTTGGCGAAATCTACTACCTGTTTTGGTGTCATCTACTAAATCTCCTTTCAAGAAATTATAATTCAGGCGGTTAGAGGGCGTCCTCTCCCCGCTCGCCAGTCCTGATACGGACAACCTCTTCCACCGGGGTGACGAATATCTTGCCATCGCCGATACGGCCGGTCTTGGCCGCATTTTGAATCGCTTCCACCACCTTGCCGCACAAGTCGTCGCTGGCAATGATCTCCAGTTTGATCTTCGGGATGAAATCCACTACGTACTCGGCGCCGCGGTACAGTTCCGTGTGCCCCTTCTGGCGGCCGAAACCCTTCACCTCGCTGACGGTGATCCCCTGGATCCCGATCTCGTTGAGCGCTTCCTTCACCTCGTCAAGCTTGAACGGTTTGATCACGGCTTCAACTTTTTTCATGCGTCATCACCCCCCTGTCCGGAATAATTATTCGCGCAGTATAATTGCATGTCGTAACAAAAGCAAGCCAAACTCTGCTGCCCGCTTGGTAGACAGGCTGCATACTGTCTGCAATCCTCTTGCCTAAAAGATATCAATTCACTTACTCCTTGTTTATCAAGGAGTTGGCATGCCTGTTGGCCGAAAAAACCGCCTTTCAAAGCACGATTAATAGGCAGCGACACGGGATGGTGTCCATTAATTAGGCACAGCCGTCTGCCACGCAGATAATCCTCGGGGTGATTGCCTTCGACAACGGACCATGATATACAAATGAAAAGATCGGACGTCAAGAAAGGACAAGTATATCGATGCTGACCGGAAAACAGAAACGCTTCCTGAGAGCCATAGGGCACAACCTGAAGCCAGTCATCATGGTGGGGAAGGGGGAAATAAACGACTCCCTGATCAGGGAAACGGCAGAAGCGCTTGAGGCCCACGAAATTATCAAGATCAAGATACTGGAAAGCTGCATGAGCGACCGCAAGGAGGTGGCGGAGCAACTCGCCGCGGAGTGCGGCGCGGATGTGGCCCAGATTCTGGGCAGAACCATCCTCCTCTACCGAAAGGCGAGTGAGCCGAAGATCGAGCTTCCGAAAGGGAACTAGCCGCGCAAAGAGGGGCGCACCGCACTGGTTGCGCCCCTTTTTTCACAGCTTACCCTCCACGGACGGAATCCAGTGCCCGCGTAATCCGCTTCCGGGTTTCTTCCTTCCCCAGCACCTCTATAACCTCGTAAATACTCGGCGAAGTCGTCCCGCCACACAAGGCAACCCGCACCGGCGGCCCGATCTGCCCCATCTTTATCCCCTGATCCGCGCAGAGCTCCTTGAAGGCAGCCTCAATGGCGTCGTGGGTGAACTCGTTCAGAGAGTCGAGTTTTGCCAGCAGCGCCTCATACCGCGGGGCAACATCAGGCTTCAGAAACTTCGCAACGGCCTCGGGGTCATAGTCGAAATCGCTCCTGAAATAGAATACCGCCCCGTCGGCCATCTCCAGCAGCGTATGGGAGCGCTCCTGGAGAGTCTTCACCACCGCAGGCAGGCTCGGCCCCCCTTCCGGGTCGACCTCCCGCTCCTTGAGGAAGGGTATCAGCAATTCCGCCAACTGGTCCGGAGCGCTTTCATTGATGTAATGGTGGTTCAGCCAAAGGAGCTTGTCCGGGTTGAACACTCCGGCAGACTTCCCCACATTCTCGATGGAGAACTTCTCGATCAGCTCTTCCAGGCTGAAAATCTCCTGATCGCCGTGGCTCCAACCGAGCCGAACCAGGTAATTCACCATCGCCTCCGGTAGAAAGCCCATGTCGCGGTAGGCCATGACGCTGGTGGCGCCGTGGCGCTTGGACAGGCGCGTCTTGTCCGCCCCCAGGATCATCGGCACGTGGGCGAACTTCGGCACCGGGTAGCCCAGGGCCTCATATAGGAGGATCTGGCGCGGGGTGTTGTTCACATGGTCGTCCCCGCGGATGACCGTAGTGACCTGCATGGAGGCATCGTCGATCACCACGGTGAAGTTGTAGGTCGGCGTCCCGTCCGAGCGCTGGATGATCAGGTCGTCCAGCTCCTCATTGTTGAAGGAGATCGGCCCCTTGATCAGATCGTCGAAGGCCGTCACGCCGTCTTTGGGGGCCTTGAACCTGACCGCAAACGGTTTGCCGGGGATTTCTTCCGTCAGATTGCGGCAGGTGCCGTCGTATTTCGGCTTGCGCCCTTCGGCCAGGGCCTTCTCCCTCTTCGCCTCCAGTTCCTCCGGCGTACAGTAGCAGCGGTAGGCCTTCCCCTCGCTGAGAAGCTTCTCCACGTGCTCGCGATAGAGGGGGAAATTGTCCGACTGAAAGAACGGCCCCTCGTCCCAATCCAGCCCGAGCCACTCCATCCCCTGCAGGATGGCATCCACCGACTCCTGGGTGGAGCGGGCCACATCGGTGTCCTCGATGCGGAGGATGAACCTCCCCTTTAGCTTCCTGGCCAGAAGCCAGTTGAACAGCGCGGTGCGTGCCCCCCCCACGTGAAGGTAGCCGGTGGGACTGGGGGCGAAACGGAGGCGGACTTCAGACATTTGATCAACTCCTCTTTTGCTGCAAAGCGTTATGAATGGGAGGGGCGGACGCGCTTGCGGGCCATAGCGCTCCAGCGCGCAGGCTTGTCCACCCAGTCAGGGCGCATACCATGCGCCCCTACACATCGTTCTCCGGTTCCGTATCTTCGGGCTTCTTGTCACCGGAGATGCAATAATCTTCCGACGCCCACGCGCCAAGATCGATCATCTTGCAGCGCTCGGAACAGAAGGGGCGGAACGGGTTCCCCTCCCATACGGCCTCTTTCCCGCATTGGGGGCACTTGAATTTTTTCGGTGTTTTTTCGTGCATATCAATAAAAACCCCAGGCGCCGAAGCGTCCCGGGGTAGTTGGCTGGAGTGGAAAACAGGGATCGAATTCTTCATGCCCGTACCCGCAAAGGCAACGAAGTATTGCACAATCAACCAGAAAATTCAACCGATTATAGCGCGTCTGTCACATCTTCAAGATCATCAGACCCCCTTCTTCACCTTCGGGATGAATATCTGCTCCGGGTCGAGCACCTCGTGGATGAGGTGGAGCTCCTCGCGGGTCGGGGGGAGAGTTTCGCCGGAAACACGGCTGATGTCGAGATCGAAGTGGCACAACTCCCGGATCTCCTCTGGCATCTTACCGGGATGGCAAGTATCCAGGTAGATCTTGCCGCTCTCCCCGTCAAAGCGGAAGACCCCGGCCGTACTGATCACCGCCGACGGCCCACCCCGATATGCGGCGCCGTAGAGCTCCTTTCTGTGAACGAACTCGCCGCCCGGCCACTTCTTCACCCGCCACCCCGGGCTGGTTATGTAGCTGACGCTTGGGGTGAAGCGGCGCTTCTCGTGGACCATGATGAAAACGGTCCGTTTGGCGAAGGAGTTTATGTCCGGGTTACCGCCGCTCCCGGTGAGACGGAGCTCGGGGTTCAGGTAGTCGCCGATGCAGGTGGTGTTCACGTTGCCGTACTCGTCCACCTCGGCCCCGCCGAGGAAACCGAGGTCCACATAGCCGCGCTGGGCAATACTGAAGGCGTCGTGGAGCCCCGATGCCCGGGAGGCCCCCATCTCACAGCGGGCATCCCCCACGGAGGTTGGTATCTCGGGGGGGCGGCCGTCCAGTGTGCCTGCCTCGAAGATCAGCTTCAGGTTCGGCGCGTGGGTCTTCTGGGCCAGCATGATCGCCACCATGGGGAGGCCGGTGCCGGCGAAGACGATCTCGTTGTCCTGCACCTCGCGGGAGGCCGCGCAGCAGAGAAGGTCGGCCAGTCCATATTCTTCTGGAGTCGCATATTCCCAGGTCATGTCATTGCCCCCTTTTTATGCCTGTTGAATAGTTGAGCGCGGTGTTGGCCTTGAGCGAGAGCATCCTGGGCCACCCCAGCTTTTCCAGGTAGCTCATCTGGTCATGGCCGAAGACCCATTCCCTGGCAAAGGCGTCGAACCCTTCCTGGGTGCGCGTCCTGGCGTAGAAATCCTTGAGGAAGGCTCCGTCCACGTCGTAGCGACCGAACATCCCGGTAGGGTGGGCGCCGTAGGGGCATTCCAGGATGTAATCCACCTCGAAGCTCGTGATGGTATTCCGGTCGCTCTCGCGGCGCAGGTACTCCTCGGGGACGATCTCCTCGGCCATGACGATGGTGATGTCCGCGGCCCTGGCCGCCTCCGGGTCGGAGTAGTACTGGCCGCTGACCCTTACCGTCCCCTCCTCCCCCACCTGCTGGACGCACATTACCGCGATGTCCACCTTGGCCGCCGGAACCAGCACCTGCGGGCCGGCGCCGAAGAAAGGATCGTCGGTGAAGACGTATTTCTCCTTGGGGATGCGCTTGCCGTCCCTTAAGCCCGCCCGGCCAAGAGTGTCGTACGCCGGGTTGTGGATGTCGGTGCCGAGCGAGGTCTGGGTCGCGACATAGGGGGCGCCGGAGGCAGCAGCAGCAAAGCGGAACATCATCTCCGCGTGGCTGTAATCCTCCACCAGAATCTCCTTTGCACCCACCTTGCGGGAGAGGTTGGCGCCATACTTGCCATACAGCTCATGCCCCACCCAGCACGACTCCCAGATGTCGACGCAGCCGGCGCCCACCAGGAACTCGGTCTGGGGGCCGCCGTTCACCTCGATGAGATGGAGCCCCTTTCGACCCTGACGGATCAGTTCGAAAACAATCGCCATGGGTCTGCGCCAGATAGTGAAGCCTGAAAAGGTAAGGCTCGCGCCGTCCTTGATGATCTCGGCGGCCTGCTGCAAGGTGATGCGCTTGCCTGACATAAACCCTCCTTGTAAAGCGGTTATAGGTCCTATAGGACGTACGGGACCTATGAACTGAAATTCTTCAATATCTCCCGCGAGACGATCACCCGCTGGATCTCGTTTGTCCCCTCGTAGATAGAGGTGATGCGGGCGTCACGGGCGTAGCGCTCCACCGGGTAGTCCTGGGTGTAACCGTACCCCCCCAGCATCTGCACCGCGTGATAGCAGGCCCTGTTGGCGGCCTCTGTGGCGTACATCTTGGCCATGGAGGCCTCCTTGGCGAAGGGCTTCCCCTGCTCCTTCCTGAACGCGGCGTTCATCAGCAGCAAACGGGCCGCCTCCAGCTCGGTGTAGCTGTCGGCGATCTTCCACTGGATCGCCTGGAAGTCGCTGATCTTCTGACCGAACTGGGACCTCTCGGTCGCGTACCTGGTGGCATAGTCCATGGCCGCCAGGCCAACCCCGAGGCCCAGCGACCCGATGCCTATCCGCCCTCCCCCGAGTTCGGCCACGGCTATCCTGAAACCGTCGTTGAGCTTCCCCATGAGTGCCCCCTTCGGGATGCGGCATTTGTCGAAGATCACCTCGTTGGTGGCCGAGGCGTGTTGCCCCATCTTCCCCTCCTCCTTGCCGATGATGAGTCCGGGGGTCCCGGCTTCCACCAGAAAGCAGCTGATCCCCTTCCCCTTGGGGGCCTCCCGGTCAGTGACCGCCCAGACCACGAAGACCCCGGCATAGGGGGCGCTGGTTATGAAGAGCTTGGCCCCGTTCAGGACCCACTGATCGCCGTCGAGAGCCGCGGTGGTAGTCATGCCGGCCGGGTCGGAACCGGCGCCGGTCTCGGTGAGGGCAAAGCTTCCGGCTGCGTACTCCCCGGAACATATCTTGGGGATGTAGGCCTTTTTCTGCTCCTCGGAGCCGACCGCCTGGATTACCTCGCAGACCATGTTGTTGACCGATACGGTGACGGCCGTGGAGGCGCAGGCCCGGGCGATCTCTGTCATGGCCACGCTGAAGGCCACGACTCCCGCCTCGGACCCGCCATAGGCGTCCTTCACGTTAAGCCCCATGAACCCCAGCTCCGCCAGTTTCTTCAGGTTGGCAAGCATGGGTCCACGGTCGTCTCCCTGGTCGAGCTGCGCCGCCACCGGCTCCAGCTCGGCCCGGGCGAACTCCTGGGCGGTATCCTGGATCAGCTTCTGCTCTTCGGTCAGATCGAGAAACATGTCTCCTCCTGTGACAACAATCCGCGCCCTTAAAGGGCCTTGATCGATAACAGCTATTAAGTAGCGACGGCAACGATGGGAATGTCCTTTTCCTGCGCCCACGCCTCCCACTCCGCGGAGCTTTTCCCGAGAAAAGCGGCCTGGTACTCGTCACGGCTCCCCGCCGTCAGCTCCCCTTCCAACCGCTCCTTGAAATGTGGCTCCAGGGCCGCCACCGCAACCCAGCCATCGCTCGTGCGATAGACGTTGTACTCGGGAAGGCCGCCCCCCAAAAGCGCCCCAGGACTCGTGGTCCGGTACCGAAGCGGTTCGGCCATGCTTGCGGCGGCATCGGAGAGGGCAACCTCGACGTAGCTGCCCCCCTTCCCCCGCTCCCGTGCCAGGAGGAGCGTCAGGGCCGCGGAAAGGGTCTGCTCGGCGCCAGCCATGTCGGCAAGAAGCGTACGCGGCATCTGGGGTGGGGCCAGGAGCCCGAGAGAAGCCTGATAGGTCAGGTCGTGGCCGGCCTCGTTTTCCCGGGGCGCGGGATAGCCGACGATCGCCACCTGGCAGAGCTGCGGATAGCGCTCCCGCAGGGACGGCCAGTCGAGTGAAAGCCTCGCCAGGGCCGCCGGCCTGGTGGCGGTGATTAGGAGGTCGGCTCGGGCCAGGAGTTCCTGGAGGCAGGCGCGCCCATCCGCCGCCTTGAGATCGATGCGCGCCACCGCATGGCCGGCCGCCATGTCCCGGTACCAGGAGCCGTGGTAACGCTCCATCGGGTCTCCGGAGGGTGGCTCCACCTTTGTCACCTCGGCCCCCAGCTCGTGGAGCCGTCGCGCCGCGGCCGGGCCGGGAAGATTGAGCGCCAGATTGAGGACCCTGATACCGTCAAGAGGTTTCATGCTCGCTCCGTTCTCTGGTTTTTTCCCTAAAAACCGGACAGCATCACTTCTGCACCCTGGCCGAGAAGGCCGGCACGAACTGCATCACGTCAGCCACCACCAGGACGTCGGCCACCTCTCCGATGGGGGCATCCTTGTCCTTGTTGATGGCGACGATGAAGCCGGACTTCTTCATCCCTGCCAGGTGCTGGATGGCGCCCGAGATGCCGCAGGCCACGTAGAGCCTGGGGGCCACCGTCTGCCCCGTAGTCCCAACCTGGTGGCTGTGCTCCAACCAGCCGGCATCCACCACGGGCCGGCTAGCGCCGAGCTCGCCGCCGAGGGCCTTGGCCAAGGTCTCGATGACCGGGATGTTCTCCTTCTTTCCCACCCCCCGTCCGGCGCTGACGATCACCTCGGCCCGTGTCAGGTCCACATCCTTCTTCTCGGCCGGCTCGTAGCCTGCGAACTCCTGCAACGAGGCCGCTCCCTCCACTTCAATCCTTTCCAGCCGGGGCGTCCCCTGGGTGGGCCCCTGAAAGCTGAAGGCACCGGCCTGGATGGTGAGGACCGTCTTGCCGCTCTTGGGCGTCACCGTCCGACGCATCTTGGCGTTGCAGCACCCCACCACGAATCCGTTGTCAACAACATCCACGATCTCCGACACCTGGCCGGCCCTCAGGGCCGCGGCAACCCTGGGGGCCAGGTCCCATCCGTAGGATGAGTGGAGGAACACGATGCAGTCGGCCTCAGCCCGCCTGGCGGCGTCTAGGATGATCCGCTTGTGCACGTCCGGGTTGTATTCGCCGCAGGTGGCGGCATCGGCCAGGTAGACCGTCCCGTCCCAGGCCGGAGGAGCAGCGTCGCTTCCAATGAGGACCATGGCCCGTTCGGCGCCTAGTCGGTCGGCAAAGACAAGGAGCTCGTAGGTTGAATCGAGAAGCTTTCCTTCCCGGTATTCACAGACAAGTAGCGTTTTCATGACTCTCCCCTCCTACCGCAGAACCGTGGTTTTTTCCTTCAGTATCCCGTAGAGCTGCTCCACCAGGTTTCCCACATCGCCTTCCAGGACAATCCCGCCCCCCTTCTTTTCGGGCGGATAGAACCGCGCCGTGGCCGCCACTGCCTCTTCGTGCAGCAGGTCGGCAACCGGGATGGTCAGGACATCCTTCTTCTTCGCCTTCATGATATTGGGGAGCGTGGGATATCGGGGTGTGTTGAGGCCCAGTTGGCAGGTAACCACCGCCGGAAGCCCCAGCTTCACCACCCCCTTGATCCCCCCCTCGAGCTCGCGCCTGGCGGTCACAAGACCGTCGGAGAACGAGAACCCCACCAGGGTCGTGGCGCAGGCGTAGCCCAAGAGTTCCGCCACCAGCACCCCCACCTGAGCCGAGCCCCGGTCCTGGGACTGCATGCCGGTGAAGACGAGGTCGAACCCCTCTCCCTGGGCGAACTGGGCGATGATCGACGCGATCTGCCAGGGGTCCTTGTCCTGCGGGGCCGGGTCCTGGATGTGGACCCCCCGGTCGCACCCCATGGCGAGCGCCTTCTTGAGCGCCTCATTCACCCTGTCGGGTCCGATGGAGAGGACCGTCACCTCAGGTTCGCCCGCAAGCTGCTCCTTGAGCTGCACCGCCTGCTCCACGGCGTATTCGTCGTACTCGTTCATCCGGAACGCGAGGTCGGATTCCTCGAACCACGTGCCGCTTGCGTTGGGCCTGAAGCGCGATTCCATGTCGGGAACCTGCTTGATGCAGACGAGAATTTTCATGGTTACCTCCTGATTTCCATCCCGTAGGGGCGAGGCATGCCTCGCCCTTGTTTGAGCCGACTTTCACCATCGGGCGAGGCATGCCTCGCCCCTACGAAACCGCTAACCTTTCGACAACGATCTCTGCCAGGTCCCGCACCCGGATGCTTCCCTCGAACCCGCCGGTCTTGATACCGTCCTCGAACATGGTGAGACAGAAAGGGCAATTGGCAACGAGCAGCGGGGCGCCGGTCTCGCCGGCCATCCTCACCCGGCTCTCGCTGATCTTAGTCCCGATCTTCTCCTCGGCCAGGATCCGCCCGCCGCCGGCGCCGCAGCAGAAGCTGTCGGCCCCGCAGCGCTCCATTTCCCGCAGCCCGCCGCCGGCGGCGGCGAGCACTGCCCGGGGCTCGGCAAAGATGTCCTTGTAGCGGCCGAGATAGCAGGAGTCGTGGTAGGTAAACGTGAAGGCGTCGGGGGCGAGCGCCAGGCGCCCGCTCTCCACAAGGCCGTGGATAAAAGTGGAGTAGTGCTCGATTTGCAGGGCGAACCCCAGGTCACGGTAGTCGCGGGAGAGGGTGTTGAAGCAGTGGGGACAGGTGGTGACCACCTTCCGTGCCCCACTGGCCTCCATGGTCTCGATATTCTCCCGGGCCACCATCTGGTAGAGGTATTCGTTGCCGAGCTTTCGCACCGGCTCGCCGCAGCACTTCTCGTCCTTGCCGAGGATGCCGACCCGGACCCCGGCGGCGGCGCAGATCTTCACGAAGCTTCGGGCCACCTCGCGGTTCCGCTTGTCGAAGGAGGCATAGCAACCGGCAAAGTAGAGGATGTCGGCCTCCTCGCCTTCGGAAATCCGGGCCACCGGAAGCCCATCGGCCCACTCCCCCCGGCCGGCGTATGCAAGGCCGAAGGGGTTGCCGTTCACCTCCACGTTGCTCACCGCCGTGCGGACCTCATCCCCGGGGAATTCCCCTTCCATGAGCGAGAGGTTGCGCCGCATCTCCAGGATCTTGTTCACATGCTCTACCTCGGCCGGACAGATGTCCTGGCAGGCTCGGCAGGTGGTGCAGCTCCAGAGGGCGTCCGCAGTGACCGTCTCCACAAGGGGGGCATCGGGTGCTGTACAGGCCGCCTCCCCCACCTGCTTCACCACCTTCATGGGGGAGAGGGGCTTGCCGGTGGCATGGGCGGGGCAGCGGTCCTGGCAGCGCTTGCAGCTGGTGCAGGCGTCGGCATCGAAGATATCCTTCCAGGTCAGGTCGGTCACCTTCGTGGCGCCGAACTGCTCCGCGCTCTCGTCTTCCAGGTTGAGGGAGGTAATGGTCCCCTTCTCCTCAAGGGGGGCCAGGAACGAGTTGAGGCCTGTCGTAAGGATGTGGCGCAGCTTGGTGTAGGGGATGGCGGCAATGAAGCCGAGCACGAGGCCGAAATGGACCCACCAGAGGACCTGGTGGATTGTCCGGATCGAGTCGTCGGTATAGCCCGTGAAGAGCCGGGCAAAGAGCAGCCCCACCGGAGAAAAGCGGGCGAGATCCGGGTTCTGCCGCAGCTCGGTGGCGGCCATCCGTGCCCCTTCCACGCAGAAGCCGGTGACGAGAATGGCGAAGAGGAGCTGGTGGATCAGGTAGTCGTCGTTGACGGTCTCCAGCCCCTCGGGCTTCAGAACGAAGCGCCTGATGAAGAGCCCGGCCAGCATCAGGATGGCAACGAGGCCGGCCAGGTCCAGCACCAGGGAGAAGCCCTCGTAGAATTCGCCGGTGAGGATGTTCACGCTCATCAGGGGAGCAAAGAAATCGGCCTGGACCATCACCACCATCGTTCCCGCGAAGAGGGTAAGAAAGCCCCAGAAAAAGAGGGAATGGGGGATGCCGCCGGCCTTCACCCGGCTGACCTTCTCCTGGCTCAGCACCCGGGAAACGAGGTGCTTGACCCGCTCGTCATAGCGGTCGAACCGGTCGATGGACTTGCCCTGCCGCCAGACCGGCACCCGCTGCCAGACCCCCCAGGCCAGGATGCCGACAGCGGCAAGGGTGAGGAGATACATGGGAATGACGACCCCGTGGCCGATGTTCCAATAAATTTCGCGCGTAGATTCCATTGATCCGTTCCTTATAGAGGTAGGCCCCCGTGCCTGCCCAGATCAAGGGCACCCACAGGGGGGTGCCCCTACCCAAATGGCATTCATGAAAGAAGGAGCTTGGATATGACCACCCGCTGCACCTCGTTCGTCCCCTCGTAGATCTCCGTAATCTTGGCGTCCCGGAACATCCGCTCCACCTCGTAGTCGCAGATGAAGCCGTAGCCGCCGTGGATCTGGATCGCCTCTTTCGTCACGAAGGTGGCCGCCTCGGAGGCGAGCATCTTGCACATGGCGGACTCCATGGTGTAGCTCTTCTTGTTGTCCTTGAGCCAGGCGGCCTTGTAGGTCATCAGCTTGCTGGTCTCGATCCGGGCCCACATGTCGGCCAGCTTGAACTGGATCGCCTGGAGGTCGCTGATGGGGGCGCCGAACTGCTTGCGCTCCTTGGAGTAGGCAAGCGCCCGCTCGAAGGCCCCCTCGGCGATGCCGAGGGCCTGGGAGGCGATACCGATCCTGCCGCCGTTCAGGGTGTCCATGGCGATCCTGAACCCCTGTCCTTCCTGTCCCAGGAGGTTCTCCGCCGGAATCCGGACATTGTCCAGGGCGAAGGCGGTGGTGTAGCTCCCCCGGATGCCCAGCTTCTTCTCGTTCTTGAGTATCTCCACGCCGGGGGTATCGAGGTCGATGATGAAGGCCGAGACCCCCTTGTGCTTGAGGCTTCTGTCGGAGGTGGCGAAGAGGACCCCGGTCCCCTTGTAGCCGCCGTTGGTGATGAATATTTTGGAGCCGTTGATGACGAATTCGTCACCCTCGCGGCGATAGGTGGTGGCGAGTGCCCCGGCGTCAGAGCCGGCGTCCGGTTCGGTCAGGAGGAAACAGCCGATGACCTCGCCCGAATTCAGGGGCGGAAGCCATTTTATCTTCTGCTCCTCGGTGCCGAAAGTATGGATAGGCCCGCAGCAGAGGGAGGTGTGGGCCGAGATCAGGACGCCGCTGGAGCCGCATGCCTTGGAGACCTCCTCGACGACGATGGCGTAGGAGAGCATGTCGAGGCCGGCCCCGCCGTATTCCTCGGGGAGGTAGCTTCCCATGAACCCCATCTCCCCCATCTTCCGCACCAGCTCGTCGGGGATCATGTGCTCCTCGTCGGTCTTCGCGGCGACAGGCTTCACCTCCTTCTCCACGAAATCACGGACAGCGTCCTGCAATACCTTGTGGTCCTGGCTCAGCTCGAAATTCATTTGGCTCTCCTCCCCTTGGTTGTAAACTCCCCCCAAAACCCTATCTCCCCTTGAACTCCGCCTTCCTCTTCTCCACGAACGCCCCCATCCCCTCCTTCTGGTCAGAGGTCGAAAAGAGCACCCCGAAGAGGGAGGCCTCGTAGCGGAAACCGTCCTCCTTGGTCATATTGAGGCCGTTGGCGATGGCGTTCTTGGCATAGGCCACGCCGAGGGGCCCGGCGCCGGCGATGGCCGCCGCGGTCTCCTTAGCCTGTGGCAGAAGTTCCTCTGGAGGAAATACTTCGTTGACGATCCCCCAGGCAAGGGCCTTCTCCGCGGTGATCATCTTCCCGGTGAAGATCAGCTCGTTGGCCTTGCTCTTGCCGATTAGCCGCGCCAGGTTCTGGGTGCCGCCGAAGCCGGGGATGACCCCAAGGGTCACCTCGGGGAAGCCGAGCTTCGCTCTTGCCGAGGCGTAGATGAAGTCGCAGGCGAGTGCCAGCTCCAGGCCGCCCCCGAGGGCGAAGCCGTTCACCACGGCGATTACCGGGGTCTTCATCTTTTCCATGGCCATCATCACGTGCTGTCCCTTCAGAGCGAACTGGTGCCCCTCGAAGGAGCTCATGGCCGCCATCTCCTTGATATCGGCCCCGGCCACGAAGGCCTTTTCGCCGGCGCCGGTGAGCACCACCGCCCTGACAGCCGGGTCGTACTCCAACTGGTAGAGGGCGGAGGCAAGCTCGGTCAGCACCTCGCTGTTGAGGGCGTTGAGACTCTCCGGACGGTTGACGGTGAGGGTAGCGACGCCGGCGGCGGTTTCGATGAGCAGGTTCTTGAAGTCCATATGTTCTCCTGTAGGGGCGGGGTCTCCCCGCCCTGGGCGCGGCAACCGCGCCCCTACGATGGTCAATAGGAATAGAAGCCCCGGCGCGACTTCCTCCCCAGATACCCGGCATTCACCATCTTCACCAGCAGCGGGCAGGGGCGATACTTCGGGTCCTTGAAACCATCGTAGAGGACGTTGGCGATGGCGAGCACCGTATCGAGACCGATGAAGTCGGCCAGGGCCAAGGGCCCCATCGGCTGGTTGGTGCCGAGTTTCATCCCCTTGTCAATGTCCTCGGCGGAGGCAATCCCTTCGTAGAGGGCGAAGACCGCCTCGTTTATCATTGGGATGAGGACCCGGTTAACGATGAAGCCGGGGTAGTCCTGGGAGACGGCCATCTCCTTTTCAAGCTTGGCGACCAAAGCAGCCGTCGTCTGAAAGGTCTCATCGCTGGTAGCGTGGCCGCGGATCACCTCCACGAGCTTCATCACCGGCACAGGGTTCATGAAGTGCATCCCGATCACCTTCTCGGGCCGCCTGGTGATGGCGGCGATCTTGGTGATCGGAATGGAGGAGGTGTTGGAGGCAAGGATTGCCCCGTCTTTCACTGTCTCGTCGAGCTTTTTGAATATCTCCAGCTTGAGCGGCTCATGCTCGGTGACTGCCTCGACGCAGAAGCCGCACCCCGCCAGAGCGTTCATGTCCTGGCTCGCCCTGATCCGCCCCATCGTCTCAGCGATGAGGGTTTCGGGGATTGCCCCCTTCCTGGCCTGGCGCATCAAGTTTTCACGGATGGTGGTGAGGGCCTTTTCCAACTGGGCCGCCGCTATGTCATAGAGAACGACCTCATGCCCGTGCTGGGCAAACACATGGGCGATGCCGTTTCCCATCTGCCCTGCGCCGAGTACTCCGACTTGCTTGATCATATGTTCCTCCTGAACAAAAGATCCTTCATAGGACCCATAAGACCCATAGGTCTCATAGGTCGTATAACCTTTAGACCCTCTCGAAAATGACCGCCACCGCTTCCCCTCCCCCGATGCAGAGGCTGGCCAGGCCGTAGCGCGCCTTCCGCCGGTGGAGCTCCCGGACGACCGTTGCCGCGAGCCTTCCGCCGCTGGCGCCGATGGGGTGACCGATGGCGCAGGCGCCGCCGTTGACGTTGATCTTCTCCAGCGGGAGGTTGAGCTCCTTGATCGCGATGAGGGGCACGGATGCGAATGCCTCGTTGATCTCGAAGAGGTCGATATCTGAAACCGCCACTCCCGCCTTCTCGCAGACCTTCCTGATGGCCCCGACAGGGGCCTCGGGAAACTGGTCGGGGTGGCGGCTCTCGGTGGCGGTCGCCACAATCCGGGCCTTGGGTGTAAGGTTGTATTTCCTGAGTCCCGCCTCGTCGGTGAGAAGAGCCAGTGCGGCGCCGTCGTTGATGCTGGAGGCATTGCCGGCTGTGATGGTGCCGTCCTTGCGAAACGCCGGCCGTAACTGTGGGAGCTTGGCAACATCCACCTTGAACGGCTCCTCGTCGCAATCAATGGTTACGTTCCCCTTTTTCGTCTGCTTCACGACCGGAACTATTTCCTCCGCGAATATCCCGCCCGTAACCGCCGCCTGGGCGAGCCGGTAAGAGCGGATAGCGAATTCGTCCTGCTCCTCGCGGGAGAGTCCGTTGCGAGCGGCACTCTCCTCGCCGATCTCCCCCATGTGCCTTCCGGTGTACGGGTCCTGCAGGCCGTCGTAGATCATCAGGTCCAACAGCTCGCCGTGCCCCATCCGGTAACCGTTGCGTGCCTTGTTCAGGAGGAAGGGGGCAAGCGTCATATTCTCCATGCCACCGGCGATCACCATTTGCGAGTTGCCGAGCCGGATCGAGTCGGCGCCCATCATGATCGCCTTGAGGCCGCTGCCGCAGACCTTGTTTATGGTCAGGGCGTGGGCCGAGTCGGGTATCCCGGCCCCGCGCATCGCCTGCCGGGCCGGCGCCTGGCCGCACCCGCCGGAGAGCACCTGACCCATGACCACCTCGTCCACCGCCTCGGGGGCAAGACCGGCCTTCTCCAGCACCCCCTTCATGACGGCAGCGGCCAGGTTCGGGGCCTCCACGTCGGCAAGCATTCCGCAAAAGGAACCAAACGGCGTTCTCAAGGCATCCACCACGAATATCTCTTTCATCGATTCCTCCGATCCGTATTTGTGCTCTGCCAAAAGCATACTGTATTTTACGTTTAAGTCAAGCATAAGTAAAACACTTTTTTATACTGTTGGATTTTTGGTTTTTTACGTTTTTTATCTTGCAATTTAGCCGAGTTACACAAGGCGACTCATCTCGACCCCGTCGCTTGCGAAGAAGGAGTGGCTATTATTTTACGTAAATGTCATGCTTTTGCGTAAGTATAAGGCGTGCAAGCAGGGGCGCCATCGGAAATGCTGAGAGAGTGGGCGTTGCCGTGAAGGCTGTGAAAAATCCGGAAGCCGGCAGGGAAGACTCCTCCTGTCGGCTTCCGCTGAGCCTCGCGGGTCTTTTACTCAGGGCCCTGGCAGTCAACGCCGGCACAGCATCGGGACGACGATCAGAAGAAGTAGAACGCCGCGAACCGCGCGATGTTGGCGGTGCCGCTGTCCGCCAGGCCCGCCAGGCCGTTGGTGCCGTTGGTGACGTTGCCGTACTTGGTGTTGATGTTCTGGTACTCGGCCGCCACCCGCACCGCGGCGTTCAGATCGTATGAAATGTTCACGTAGAGGTTGGAATTCGATTTCTCGAAATTGCTGATGCCGCTGTAGCTTGCATAGTTGTATGCGTTCCGGCGCCCGTAGCCGGCCGTAACCCCCAGGTCCTGGGTCGGGAAGAAGATAATCTGCCCGTATACTCCGTACCCCTTGGCCGGCGACTGGTTGGGAGCAGTGCCGACGAGAGACGCGGCCGTCGCCCCGTTCGCGCTCATGTTGGCCGCCATGTATACCTGTCCCTCGAAGGAGGCGGTCATGGCCCGGCTCATACCGTCCTTTGACCTGAGAAGCGGGACAAAGGTATAGAAACCGTATCCCCAGGAATCGGCAGACCTGTTCCCCTCGATTTTCTCGCTTCCCCAGAGCCCGAACAGACCGGCAGTGAGCGAGTTCATCGGAAGACCGAAGTAGCCGGGAGCCACGCCGAGCGCCTTGCTGACCAGCATCGCCTGCCCTGCCACGTTGACCGCGGAGCCGAACGTCCCTCCGGCGGTACCGGTATTGGTATCCTGGACCGGGTTCTGAAGGCCGAGAATGAGCCGCAGAGAATTGGCCTCGGTCAGCTTGACCTTCTGGGTCACCCTGACCTGGGCGACGCGGGGGTTGTTGGGATTGCCGGTCTTGTTTCCAGAGCCGAAGTCGATGGTGGAGGCAATTGCAGGGCCGAAGATGTCATAGGCCTGTCCGAAGACCACCTGGGTGTTGACCCAGTCCAGGGAACCGTTTGCAAGGCGCAGCCTCAGAGTGGGGCTTTCGTTGGTCCCTCCGCCGCCGTAGAAGTCGGTTTCGATGATGGCGCCGGTCTTGGCACCAAGAAAGTTAGGGCCCGCGGCCTTGAACCAGATCCTGGACTGTCGGGCGGTAAAGATGGACTGATCTTCCTTGCCGGCCAGCGAGCTGCTCTTCGGCATCTGCTGAAGGGTCCCCAGAGCCCCGTTGGCGCCGAGGTTGACCGAATTGTAGGCATAGTCGAGCTTGACGTATCCCCCGATGGTCAGGTTGAACTTGCTGGAAACCGGAGAGGCCATCTTGCCGTAAATTCCCGGGGCGACCTCGCATGATGGCTGGAAATCGCAATTATACACGGGCTGCTGTGTCTGCGGGACCTCCTGAGCGAAAACCGGTGCTGCGAGCAACGCGACTGCGAGCGCTGGAGCTGAAATTTTCTTGAACATGCATAGCCTCCTGATTCAAATTGAAATGGTTTCTCCCGATACTGACACCCTCGACCTCCGACAAATCCCGCTCCGTCCCCCGCATGCCTCCTTCCCCAGGTCCCCGAGGACCTGCGCTGCCGGTTTCCCTACGCTCACTGCGGCCCGCCGGCATCGTCCATCCGGGACCGCTCACCTTCGCTGGTAGTTGCGACACCCCCAGCTCCCCCCTTGCCAATCTCGGACTTCACCACCTCGTACCCCTTCTTGACCAGCTCGCGGCCACGCGGTACTCCCTCCGTGTATCGCCGGGGGACCCAGATGGTCTGAGGCGCATCCGGGGTCATGGTATATGCCGGATTGACAATCTCGACATAACCTTCTGCTGTTCCCACAGGGACCGGCCGGGGGCCGGCGCAGGCGGCAAGCAGGAGTGCCGCAATCACGAGTAACGGTCTGCATGATCTCATCTGTGCTCCTTTCCTGTTACGGGAATGCCGGACCTGATCCTGTCCCGGACGATTCCGAGTAGCCGATGCAGGTCCCCATAAGCTGTTCGTGGATCGTGTCAAGCATCTCCCCCACGTCGTCTATCCCCTCCGCCGCCCTGGCGTTGATGGCCAACGGCAGGGCGCCGGTCAGAAGCTGGCGCAGGTTGCCGCACCCCCCTCCCCCTCCCAGCGTCTCGTTGAGCTTTCGGCTCAGCCCCTTCCCCACCGTGAAACCGACGAGGAGGTCGAGCCGGGATCCTGCCTTGCGGCAGTTGTCGGTCGGAGAGCGGTGAAAATCAGCCCGTATCTCCCTGATGGCCAGGCTCGCGGGATCCACGACGCACTCCACGGAAATGTCGTGAAACCGGTCCGTCATGGTGCCGGTCACCACAATCCCGTTGTCCTCCGTCCTCCCGATCTCGAGCGTGATGTTCCTCCGGAAGCCGTTCATCGGCACCCCTCCTTTCTCCGCGGGGGATCCCCGTCATGCCGGGCTGTTACACCCTTATCGTCTCCACCCGGGGCGGCACCGCCAGTTCCGCCTCGGTGGCCCTGACCACCTTTTCGGCGCTTACCCCCGGCGCAAGCTCCCTGAGCACAAGGCCGGCAGCGGTGACGTCCATCACCGCCAGGTCGGTGATGATGCGGTTCACCACCCCCCTGCCGGTGAGGGGGAGGGTGCATTTTTTCAGGATCTTGGACTGCCCCGCCTTGCTGCAGTGCTCCATCACCACCACGATCTTCTTCGCCCCGTGAACCAGGTCCATGGCCCCACCCATCCCCTTCACCATCTTTCCGGGGATCATCCAGTTCGCCAGGTCGCCTGAGGCCGAGACCTCCATCCCGCCGAGAATGGCGAGGTCGATGTGCCCCCCCCGGATCATGGCAAACGACTCGGCGCTGCTGAAGATACAGGCGCCGGGGACCATGGTGATCGTCTCCTTGCCGGCGTTGATCAGCTCCGGGTCCACCTCGTCCTCCCGGGGGTAGGGGCCGATCCCGAGGAGCCCGTTCTCCGACTGGAGGACCACGCGGCGGTCGGAAGGGAGGTAGTTGGCGACCATGGTCGGAATGCCGATCCCCAGGTTCACGTAAAAGCCGTCCTCAACCTCCTGCGCAGCCCGTTGGGCCAGCTGTTCCCTTGTCAATCCCATTGCCTCTCTCCTCTCTCAGGAGCGGACCGTTCTCCGCTCGATCCGCTTCTCGTGGTTGTCACACAGGACGACCCGCTGCACGTAGACACCGGGGGTATGGATGTATGCCGGGTCCAGCTCCCCGGGCTCCAGGAGCTCCTCAACCTCGGCAATTGTCACCTTCCCGGCCGCCGCCATCATCGGATTGAAGTTACGGGAGGTCTTGTTGTAGACCAGGTTTCCCATTCGGTCCCCCTTCCACGCCTTCACCAGGCCGAAGTCGGCGACAAGCGCCGTTTCAAGGAGATACTCCCTCCCGCCAAAGTTTCGTACCTCGCGCCCCTCGGCCAGGGGGGTGCCGACTCCAGCCGGGGTGTAGAAGGCAGGAATCCCCGCCCCTCCGGCCCTGATCCGCTCCGCCAGGGTCCCCTGGGGGAGGAGTTCCACCTCCAGCTCGCCGGAGAGGAACTGGCGCTCGAACTCCTTGTTTTCTCCCACGTAGGAGGAGACCATCTTCCTGATCTGGCGGTTCTGCAAGAGTATCCCGAGGCCGAAGTCGTCCACCCCGCAGTTGTTGGAGATGACAGTCAAATCCTTCACCCCCTTTTCCCGCAGGCCGAGGATCAGCTTTTCGGGGATACCCACCAGGCCGAACCCGCCAACCATGACGGTCGCCCCGTCACTGATCCCCTCCAGGGCCTTCTCTATAGACGATTGAACTTTCATGGACGTCCTCCGTTTCTCTATGGCTCCCGCAGGGTGAACTCCCAGGCGCACCAGAAATGCTCCGGGTGCTCATCGGGTGGACAGGCGACGCAGCGGGTCTCGATCCGGGGATCGATGGTGCGGGCGAACTCCGCGTACTCCACGATCCCCACCGACTTGCAGGGAAAGTCGGGGAGCCCCTTGCGCTTCCGGGCGGACTGGACCCGGCAGTCCGCCATCTGGAAGACCGCCCGTGTGTCGGTGAGATCCTCGACCTGCTGGAGGTTCAGGCGGGCGTAAAGCCGGTGCTTCAGGCACTCCACCAAGGCGGGAATACCGCCTCCCGGCTCGATCCCGAGCCGCGCCATGATCCGTTGGGCCTCGATGACGGTGAACTTCCGCCATGCCTCGCGGTCGGCATCCATGGCGGCTTCCATGCCGTGGGTATTTTCTATCGCCTGGAACCAGAGGCCGTCGTGGGCCAGCCAGTTCTTGGCGCTGTCGACGATGATGTCGACCAGCTGTTCCTTGCTCAGACCGTAAAGGAGGCGGACCCCCTCGTCCGGGTGGACGCTCCGGGATGACATCAGGCCTTGTGCGCAGCAGTTTTCGGTCATGTCGATCTCCTTTTGTGAATTTGCACCGTGCGCACGAGGAAGGAGGTTCCCGTGCGCACGGTGCAGGTCCCAGGCGTAAAAGGTCCCGGGCCGTCTCATTGACGCTAGATACGGTTCATCCGCCGGGCCGCCTCCATCAACTCACCCCGGAAGTCGGGATGGGCGATGTTGATCAGGTTCATGGCCCGCTGCCGGGCCGTCTGGCCCCGCAGCTTCGCCACCCCGAACTCGGTCACCACGTAATCCACGTCGTTCTTGTTGGTAGTGACCACGGCACCCGGCTTCAGGGTCGGCACGATGCTGGAGACCGTGCCGTTCCTGGCGGTGGCCGCCGTAGTGATGAAGCTCTTGCCGCCGCGGGAGATGTTGGCCCCCCGGACAAAGTCGGCCTGGCCGCCGGTGCCGCTCCACTGCACGAAGCCGAGGGATTCCGAGCAACACTGGCCGAGGAGGTCGACCTCGATGGTGGCGTTGATGGAGACGACCTTGTCGTTTTTCCCGATGTTGTATGGGTCGTTGGTGTAGTCCACCGGGTGCATCTCGATCATGGGGTTTTCGTTCATGAACTCGTAGAGGCGCCTGGTACCCAGGGCAAAGGTGCCGATGGTCTTGCCCGCATGGGTGTTCTTCCGGGAGTTGTTCACCGCCCCGGAGAGCATGAGGTCCACCATGCCGTCGGTGATCATCTCGGTGTGGATCCCCAGGTCCCTTTTCTTCAGGAGCGCCTTGCAGACCGCGTTCGGGATGCCGCCGATCCCGAGCTGGAGGGTGGAACCGTCCTCGATCAGTGCGGCAATATGGCCGCCGATCGCCTCCTCGACCTCGGTGACGGGGGGGATCGACAGCTCCACGATGGGATCGTTGCACTCGATGACGAAATCCACCTCGGAGATGTGGATGTGGCAGTTGCCGTGGGTGCGGGGGGCGTTGGGGTTCACCTGCACCAGCACCTTCTTCGCCTTCTTGATCGCCTCCATGGTGTAGGCTACGGAGAGGCTGCAGGTGAAGAAGCCGTGCTCGTCCATGGGGGAGACCACCGTTCCCGCCAGGTCAACCGGCCAGTAATCCCGCAGCAGCTTCGGGACCTCGTGGAAGTAGTTGGGGACGAAATCGGCCCAGCCGTTCTGCACGGCCTTGCGGGAGACGTGGCTCGTGAACCAGGAGTTCACCCTGATGTGGGGGGGGGACTCCTCGGTGAGGTAGTCGGGGCAGAGGTGGTGCTGCTGGTTGACCACCACCCCCTCTAGCTCATGCTTGCGGGCTGCCAGGGCCTTGACGAAGATGGTCGGCTCCCCCGCGCAGATGGGGAAGCAGAGGTGGTCCCCCGACTGGACGGTCGCGGCCGCCTCTTCCGGGGTGCAGAGCTTCTGCCGGTATTCCTTCTCATATGAGCGTACGGCTACGGCTACACTGGACATGGCTGATACCTCCTTGATTGTTTTTCTCGCGGCCATCGTATTCACGGTAGGGCTACCCCTTGCGGGTACCCGATTGGGCGGACGCAAGGCCCGCCCCTACGATTCGGATAGTTCGCCTCGCTCACTCTCCCCGCACCCCATGGCCCTAGACACCCTGGAGCCGCTCGGTCTCCCCAGCTGATTTGAGATGTAGCTGCCGGCAGCGACCAGCCTGCCGAGGTCGACCCCGGTCTCGATCCCCAGGCCGTTCAGCATGTAGAGGAGGTCCTCGCTCGCCACGTTTCCCGAGGCGCCGGAGGCATAGGGACATCCGCCGAGGCCGGCCACCGAGCTGTCGACCACTGCCACCCCCCGCTCCAGCGCCGCCAGTATGTTGGCCAGGGCCTGGCCGTAGGTGTCGTGAAAGTGGACCGCCAGGCGATCGAGCGGCACCCGCGCCGCGACGGTATCGACCAGCGCCTGGGCCTTGCCCGGGGTCCCGGTGCCGATGGTGTCGCCGAGCGAGATCTCGTAGCAGCCGAGCGCATAGAGAAGCGAGGCGACAGCGGCCACGGCGGAGGGAAGAACATCCCCCTCGTAGGGGCAGCCGAGGGCGCAGGAAACGTACCCCCTCACCCGAACCCCGCGCCCGCAGGCGGCGTTTATCACCTCCGCGAAACGCTCCAGGCTCTCGGCGATGGAACAGTTGATGTTCTTCCGGGAGAAGGTCTCGGAGGCTGCGGCAAAGACGGCAATCTCGTCCGCCCCGGCGGCAATGGCCGTATCCAGCCCCTTCAGGTTCGGGACGAGCACCGGATAGCCGACCCCTTCCCTGCGGGTGATCCCGGCCATGACCTGGGCATTGTCGGCCATCTGAGGCACCCACTTGGGGGAGACGAAGCTCGTAGCCTCGATCACCGGGAGCCCGGCCTCGGTGAGCCGGTCGATCAGAGCGATCTTCACCCCGGTATGGATGACCGCCTTCTCGTTCTGGAGACCATCCCGCGGCCCCACCTCCACCATCTTCACCCGCTTGGGCATCCGCATCTCAGCCCCCTTCCTCGCCGGCCATGGCCAAAAGCTCCGCCCCCTCGCTCACGAGGGAGCCGACCGCGAAGTTGAGCCGGGCCACGAGCCCCTCGCGGGGAGCGGTGATGGTGTGCTCCATCTTCATCGCCTCCAGGACCATGAGGGGCCGTCCCTTCTCCACCTTCTCCCCCGGCTCCACCATGACAGCCACCACCTTCCCCGGCATGGGGGCGGTGAGACGCCCGCCGGTCCCCTCTTCCGCGCCGGTGATGGCGTAAGGATCGTGGATGGCGAGGGTGTGGCTCCGTCCCCTCTCCATGACGGTGAGGGTAGAGCCGTGGCGAACCACGGTGGACTTCACCCTTGCCCCCCCGAGGTCGGCCAGGAGATCGCCGGCAGGGTCGAGCTCACCCCGGACGAAGAGCGTACCGCCGGGGAGGTCGAGGAGATACCCGCCGGGGCGGTAATGGACGGTCACCGTAACCTTCTCCTCCGCGTCGAGGAAATAGATATGGTGATGGTTGTCGAAGTTGAGCCGCCAGCCGCTGGTCAGATGCCAGGGCGAGTATGGGTCAAGGGAGGCCCATGCCGCTCGCCGCGCCTCGTCGGTGCGCCGCAGGAGCATGTCGAGAGAGGCCAGGGCCAGGGTCCGGTCCGACGCGGGACGGGGGTCGGGGAAAAGGTCGGCCCGGTGCCGCTCGATGAACCCGGTGTCAAGGTCCCCGGCGGCAAAGGCGGGGTGGGCCGCTACGCTCCCGAGAAAGCCGATGTTGGTGGTCACCCCCACCACCTGGTAGTCGGCCAGGGCCTTGCGGAGACGGCGCAGTGCCCCGGCCCGGTCCGTGTCCCAGACGATCAGCTTGGCCACCATCGGGTCGTAGTAGATGCTCACCTCGTCCCCCTGGCGCACGCCGGTGTCGATCCGAACATTGGCGCCCTCGGCAGGGGTGCGCATGTGGGCCAGCAGGCCGATGGAGGGGAGGAAGTCGCGGGCGGGGTCCTCGGCATAGATGCGGGCCTCAATGGCATGACCGCCGATGGCGAGATCCTTCTGCCCGCAGGGGAGCGGCTCGCCTGCCGCGGCCCTCAACTGCCACTCCACCAGGTCCTGGCCGGTGATCATCTCGGTCACCGGATGCTCCACCTGGAGGCGGGTGTTCATCTCCATGAAGTAGAAGGAGCCGTCCTCGTCCAGGAGGAACTCCACGGTCCCCGCCCCCACGTAGCCGATGGCCCGGGCCGCGGCCACCGCCGCCTTCCCCATTTTCTCCCGCAGGGTCTGTTTCATCCCCGGGGCCGGCGCCTCCTCCAGCACCTTCTGGTGGCGGCGCTGAATGGAGCAGTCCCGCTCGAAGAGGTGGACCACATTGCCGTGGCTGTCGGCAAAGACCTGGATCTCCACGTGGCGCGGCTTGGTGAGGTACTTCTCCAGGAGCACCCGGTCGTCGCCGAAGGCTGCCCCGGCCTCGCGCCTGGCCGAGGCAAGGAAGTCGGGGAACTCCGCCGCACTCCGCACGACCCGCATCCCCTTGCCGCCGCCACCGGCGCTCGCCTTGATGAGGAGCGGAAAGCCGATCCGCTCAGCCTCCTCCCCGAGGAACTCCGGATCCTGCCTCTCGCCGTGGTAGCCGGGAACCAGAGGGACCCCGGCCTTCTCCATGATCCCTTTGGCCGCGCTTTTGGATCCCATGGCGCGAATCGCCCCGGTGGGAGGGCCGATGAAGACAATCCCCGCCTTGGCGCACGCCTCGGCAAACTCGGCGTTCTCGGAGAGGAAGCCGTAGCCGGGGTGGATTGCACGGGCACCGCTTCGGGCCGCGGCTTCCATGATGGCGTCGGCTTTCAGGTAGCTCTCCCGCGCCGGTGCGGGACCGATGTGGTATGCCTCGTCTGCCATGGCCACATGGAGGGCGGTGGCGTCGGCGTCGGAGTATACGGCCACGGTCCGGATGCCGAGGCGCCGGGCGGTGCGGATCACGCGGCAGGCGATCTCGCCGCGGTTGGCAATGAGAATGGTGTCGAACATGGTCTCTATCCTTTTTGTGTTGTCTCCCTCCCCTTCTAGGGGAGGATCGGGGTGGGGATGGGGTTCACCCATGCGGGCTTGCGCTTCTCCAGGAAGGCGCAGAGCCCCTCCTTCCCCTCGTCGGAGGCACGGGCAGCGGCGATCCGCTCGGCGGTGTCGCGGACCATTGCCTCGTCGATGGGACCGGAGGCGACCCGGGCCACGAGCTTCTTGGCGGCGGTCATGGCCCGAGGACCGTTGGCGAGAAACGCCCCGGAGAGCTTGTCAACGGCTGTGGCAAGCTCCTCCTCTGCCACCACCTCGTGCACGAGTCCGAGGCGGTGGGCCTCGGCAGCGTCAAAGGGCTCCGCGCTCTGGAAGTAGCGGCGCGCGGCCCTGGGGCCGATGGCCTCCACCACATAGGGGGAGATGACCGCCGGGATGAGCCCCAGCTTCACCTCCGAGAGGCAGAAGGTGACGCGCCGGCTGGCAACCGCCACGTCGCAGCAGGCCACGAGCCCCACCCCTCCCCCGAAGGCCGCCCCCTGGATCGAGGCGATGGTCGGCTTCTTCAGGTCGTTCAGGGTCCGCATCAACTCGGCCAGCCCCAGAGCGTCCGCCAGGTTCTCCTCCCGGGTGTAGTCAGCCATGCGGCGCATCCAGGAGAGGTCGGCGCCGGCGGAGAAGCTTCGACCTGCGGCGGCGAGGACCACCACCCGTACTCTGTCGTCCGCCTCCAGCCGCCGGAGCTCGCCGGTCAAAGCGGCGATCAGGGCATCGTCAAAGGCGTTGTGGACCTCCGGCCGGTTCATGGTCAGGGTGGCAACGCCCCGGTCATCGATGTGGGTCTTCAGGAATTCGTCTCTCATCTCCTCATCTCCTCATCTCCTCACTCCTCACGATTTACTCATCACATCCTGAAGACGCCAAATTGAGTGGTTTCCACCGGGCCATTGAGCGCCGCCGATATCCCCAGACCCAGCACCATCCGGGTGTCGGCCGGGTCGATGATCCCGTCGTCCCAGAGCCGGGCGCTGGCATAGTAAGGATGCCCCTGGTGCTCGTACTGCTCCCGGATCGGCCTCTTGAAGGCCTCTTCCTCCTCGGTGCTCCAGCTCTCGCCGCGCGCCTCCATCCCGTCCCGCTTAACCTGGGCAAGGACGCTCGCCGCCTGCTCCCCCCCCATGACCGAGATCCGGGCATTGGGCCACATCCAGAGGAAGCGCGGCGAGTATGCCCGGCCGCACATGCCGTAGTTGCCGGCGCCGAAGCTTCCGCCGATGAGGACCGTGAGCTTGGGGACCTTGGCGCAGGCCACGGCGGTGACCATCTTCGCCCCGTCCTTGGCGATCCCTCCTGACTCGTACTTGCTCCCGACCATGAATCCGGTGATGTTCTGGAGAAAAACAAGGGGGACGCCCCGCTGACCGCAGAGCTCGATGAAGTGGGCTCCCTTGAGGGCCGACTCGGAGAAGAGTATCCCGTTGTTGGCCACGATCCCGACGGGATAGCCGAAGATGCGGGCGAAGCCGCAGACGAGGGTGGTGCCGTAGAGCTGCTTGAACTCGTCGAACTCCGAGCCGTCCACGATGCGGGCGATCACCTCCCGCACATCATAGGGCTTGCGGGTATCGGTGGGGATGATGCCGTAGAGCTCAGCCGGGTCGTAGAGGGGCTCCGCCGGCTCCCGGATGGAGAGGCCAGGATGCTTGACCCGGTTGAGGTTGGCTACGATGCGTCGGGCAAGCTCCAGGGCATGGCCGTCGCTGGCGGCATAGTGGTCGGTCACCCCGGAGGTCCGGCAATGGACGTCGGCCCCTCCCAGATCTTCGGCACTCACCACCTCGCCGGTAGCCGCCTTAACCAGCGGCGGCCCGCCGAGGAAGATGGTCCCCTGCCGCCGGACGATGATGCTCTCGTCCGACATGGCCGGGACATAGGCCCCGCCGGCGGTGCAGGAGCCCATGACCACGGCAATCTGGGGGATACCCTTCGCCGACATGTTCGCCTGGTTGTAGAATATCCGGCCGAAGTGATCGCGGTCGGGGAAGACCTCGTCCTGCTGGGGGAGATTGGCGCCGCCGGAATCCACCAGGTAGATGCAGGGGAGGTGGTTCGCCTCGGCCACATCCTGGGCCCGCAGGTGCTTCTTCACGGTGACCGGGAAGTAGGTCCCCCCCTTGACCGTGGCGTCGTTGGCGACGATCATGCACTCCCGCCCGGAAACCCGGCCGATCCCGGTGATGACCCCGGCGGCAGGGACGTCGCCGCCGTACATCCCGAAGGCGGCCAGTTGCGACAGCTCGAGAAAGGGGGAACCGACATCGAGGAGGTGCCGGATCCGCTCCCTGGGGATGAGCTTTCCCCGATCCACGTGCTTGGCGCGGGCCTTCTCTCCCCCTCCCAGCTTTATCTGCGCCACCTTCTCCCGAAGGTCGGCCACCAGCCCCCTCATCACGTCGGCGTTGGCGCGGAACTCGTCGGTTGCGGTATTGATGGAACTTTTCAGTACGCTCATGGCGGGTTGGTCTCCGTGTCCGATTTGTCGTTGTCAGTGCGCCGTCTCGTTGAAGAGCTCCCGCCCGATCAGCATCCGGCGGATCTCGCTCGTGCCGGCGCCGATCTCGTAGAGCTTGGCGTCGCGCAGGAAGCGACCGGTGGGGTACTCGTTGATGTAGCCGTTGCCCCCCAAGCACTGTATCGCCTCAAGCGCCATCCAGGTCGCCTTCTCCGCGGCATACAGGATGGCCCCGGCGCAATCCTTGCGGCTGGTTTCCCCCCGGCTGCAGGCGTTGGTCACCGCGTATACGTATGCCCGCGAGGCGTTCATGGTAGTGTACATGTCGGCGACCTTCCCCTGCATGAGCTGGAACTGGCCGATCGGCTGGCCGAACTGCTTCCGCTCGTGCAGGTAGGGGACCACCACATCCATGCAGGCCTGCATGATACCCAGGGGGCCGGCGGCGAGGACCGCCCGCTCATAGTCGAGGCCACTCATCAGCACGTTGACCCCCCTCCCGACGCCGCCGAGAATGTTCTCCTCCGGCACCTCGCAGTTCTCGAACACCAGCTCGCAGGTGTCGGAGCCCCGCATCCCCAGCTTGTCCAGCTTCTGGGCCGTGGAGAACCCTTTGAAACCCTTCTCGATCAGGAAGGCGGTGATGCCACGGGGGCCCGCCTCCATGTCGGTCTTAGCGTAGACCACCAGGGTGTCGGCGTGGGGCCCGTTGGTGATCCACATCTTGTTGCCATTGAGGATGTAGCGGTCCCCCTTCTTGTCGGCCCGCAGGCGCATGCTCACCACATCGGAGCCGGCACCCGGCTCGCTCATGGCCAGTGCCCCCACATGCTCGCCACTGATCAGCTTCGGGAGGTACTTCTGCTTCTGGGCCTCATTGCCGTTGCGGAAGATCTGGTTCACGCAGAGGTTGGAGTGGGCGCCGTATGCGAGGGCCACCGAGGCGGAGGCGCGGGAGAGCTCCTCCATGGTGATGGCGTGCTCCAGGTACCCCATGCAGGCACCGCCGTACTCCTCGGAGACAGTGACCCCCAGAAGTCCCAGCTCCCCCATCTTGGGCCAGAGGTCCATGGGAAAATGGTTGTCCCGGTCGATGTCGGCCGCCCGCGGGGCGATCTCCGCAGCGGCAAAGTTCCTCACCGTCTCCCGGAGTATGTTGGCGGTCTCGCCGAGGTCGAAGTTGAGTGTTGGATATGCTTTCATCGTTAAATCCCCCTTGCATGGTTTTTGAAAACTGCCCCGTTCGAGGCCTACGGAGAATGGCGGAGCTCGGTCTCCGCCAAATACTATTTACGGAAAGGTAAAGCAACCCTGATGCCAAACACTGTTTGTAATAGTAATTTATCTGACTTTGCGCTCGCATATTACTGTATTTGTGATGTTTTGAGTCGATTGCAACCGGTGGGATACTCCGTAGGGAAGAATGAGGTACTGTCTCCAAAAGTAGACAATAGTTGTCGTACGAATGTGCAACTATGGTGGATGCCTCTGAAATACGCCTTGAATAAACGATGTTGCGTTATTTTACAGTTTTATTCGTTCGTATACACAAACCTTTCATAATGTTAGACCTCTTGTTTCTACATGCAAAGTATTATGAAATAAAAAATGCGCGCTGATAAGACTACGTCAACGCGCATTGCTATTTGGTCTTTATTTTTTAACAGTATTAATTTTGGTGTTAACTGTTTGTCAGCAATCTGCAGCGCGATCTGAGAGTAATGACCAGCTTGCTGACGATTCTGCCAGGCTAGTGATCGATTGCATTGGCGATGCCGATACCGGTATTCTGCCGGACGTAGATCTCGTCGAACATGTCTTCGGCCCTCCGGTCGCGGAAGGCGAGGCATCCGATGATCGCCGCCAGGAACCCGAGGGGGATAGAGACGATGCCGGGGTTCTTGAGCGGGAAGAGCGGGGCGTCAAGTCCCATGATCGACTTTCCGTCCTTGTTCTTGGCATAATCGGTCCGGGCCTTCTCCAGTGCCTTCTGGTCCTTCTCGGCCAAGGCCTCGCCAGCCGCCTGCTTCTTCTCCAGCGTATCTACGATCTTTCTCGCGTCAGCCGCGATCTTCTTCGGATAGGTCATGTTGGGAGAGACCAGCACGAGGCCGATGGCGGCGATGGTGCCGACCACGATCCCGGAGACGATCCCGGCCGTATTGAATTTCCTCCAGAAGAGGGAGAGGATTATCACCGGGAAGTTGCCGGATGCGGCCACCGCAAAGGCGAGGGCCACCAGGGCGACGATGTTCTCCTTCTCGGCGGCGATCCCCATCCAGATGGCGAGGGCGCCGACCACGAGCGAGGTGACCCGGGCGGTCACGACCTGCTCCCGCTGGTTGGCCTTGCCGTCCTTGATGATATTGACGTAGATGTCGTGGGCGATGGCCGCGGAGCAAGCGAGCACCAGACCTGAGACCACCGCCAGAATAGTGGCGAACGCCACCGCGCAGACGAAGGCAAGGAACAGGTCGCCGCCGATGGACCCTTCACCCCCGCCCATGACCTGCGCCAGGAGCAGTGTGGCCATGTTCCCCCCCTTGTCCATGGCCGCAATTTTCTGCGGGGTGATGTGGATGGCGGCGCCGAAGCCGAGGAAGGTGGTCAGGATAAAGAAGGCCCCCATGAGGAAGACGGCGATCCGGATTGACTTGCGGGCCTCCCTGGCATTGGGGACCGTGAAGAAGCGCATCATGATGTGAGGAAGGCCGGCGGCGCCGAGGACCCAGGCCAGACCCAGCGAAACCTGGTCGAGGGGGTTCTTCAGGAAGAGCCCCGGTTGCAGGAACCGCTTGCCGTAGTCTAAACCGGCCTCGGGCAGCGGGTGCTTCAGGACCCCCATCCGCACATGGTCCTGGATGGCGGCGTTGTTCACGACGTCGGCGAAGAAGCGGAGCGGGTTCATCCCCGACTTGATCGCCACCAGAAGCGACAGCAGCACCGCCGCTGTCAGCAGCAGCGCCGCCTTGATGATCTGCACCCAGGTGGTCGCCTTCATGCCGCCGAAAACGACATAGACGATCAGCAGGGTGCCGACGCCGATGACTGCGGCCTTGTACGGTATGTCCAGGAGAAGCTGCATCAGCTTCCCTGCCCCGACCATCTGGGCGAGGAGGTAGAAGGTGGAGACCGCCACTGTGGAGATGGCAGCCGCGGCCCGGACCGGCTTCGCGGAGGCACGGAAACAGAGGATGTCCCCCATGGTGTACTTCCCGGCGTTTCGCAGAGGCTCGGCCATGAGGAGCAGGATGGTTACGAAGCCGAGAATCGGCCCGGTGGAGTACATGAAGCCATCGATTCCGTAGAGGGAAATGAGGCCCGACATCCCGAGGAACGAGGCGGCAGAGACCACGTCGCCGGTGATGGCCCAGCCGTTCTGGAGACCGCTGATCCCGCCTCCGGCGGTGTAGTAGTCGGCGGCGGTCTGGGTCTTTTTCGCCGCCCAGACTACAACCCCCAAGGTTGAGAGGATGATCAAGGCGAACATGCTGAGGGTGATCGCCTTGTTGGTCTTGACCTTGGCCGGAGCGGCGCTTTTGGCCGCGCCGGCAGGAACAACCATGGCGGCTGCCGGTGGCGTGCTCTGCTGTGCGGACGCGGTCACGGCTGACGGGGCCTGCTGAACGGAAGGCGCCTTCGCCGGTTCGGCGGCGTGGGCGAATCCGCCCAGGGAAAGCGCGAGAAGAAAGGCTGTAACTGAATTTTTCATAGATCACTCCCCCTATTTGATTTGCTCAACAAGCTCCCGGGTCAGCCGGTCGAAGTCCCTGTCGGCAACCCTGCCGTAGTGGATGGCGATTCCGAAGGTTATGACGAACTGGGCAAGGGCAAAGAGATACCCGACATTGATATTGCCGATCACCTCGATGCCGAAGAGGCCGGGGGTGTATCCTGCTCCAAGGAGGAGAAGGAAATAACATCCTGCGGAAAATGCCCACCAGCCGTACAGGAAAACGATCTTTTTCCGGTGGAGTTCAACGAAGAGGGGACTCTTGGCTATCTCCGACCAGTTGCACTGAGTTTCTGCCATGATCGACACTCCTTTTCTTGTGGATTGGAACCCTAAAGGTCTCATTCATTCACTTCAAGCCGATCCCGGACCTCCTTTCAGGCCGCCTTTGCATAGCCGAATTTCATCGAGAGGAGTTCGGCCCCCTCCACCAGGGATGGAACGATTTCGTATTCAATTCGGCCAGCCAGCATCCTGAAGGAAGGCCCGAGCACGGTCAGGGCGCACACCACCTTCCCAGCGTAATCCCGCACCGCCCCCCTGCTTTGCCACCCTCTGATGAAAAGCACAGACTTGGGTTTTACGTAAATGGAAAGCAAGCAAAATGCCAAACATTGTTTGTCAGTGTAAAATCAAATACCTTTCACGACTAACTATCGGCATTTGTTCGGATATTTCATACCGAAACACTAGGCTATGGACATATGGGGGCGAGAAGAGTGTGTTTACCGGAATAGACACTCACCGGCACGTTGTGGGCACATTCCTTCCAAACCTTTGCCAGGAACACTTCTATAACACTGTTACATTGATTGACAGGTTATACATCCGTTTACATACTGTGGGATCTTACAAGAGCAGCGGCAACAATTTTCCAAGGCACAACTATTGAAGCCTAACCGGTCTCATGGCGATGAAATAAAACGATGTTAACGATGTGAGGATTACCTGCGAGGGTAGGAGGGGGTTTATACACTGTCAATACGGGGTGCAGACTTCTCCGCTCCGCTTCTGCAGCTTCTTGTAGAGCCCGGGCCGGGAAATCCCCAGGAGCTGGGCTGCCTGGAGCTTGTTGCCGTTGCAGATATCAAGAGCCTTCACGATAAGCAGTTTCTCCAGGTCGTCCATGATCTCGTTGATATTCTTCTTGCCGATGGAGGCCCTGATGTAATCCTCGACCCCCTGCCCCGCGGCATGCTCTGCCTTCGCGCCGGCTCGGGACGAAAAGCGGGACAGCTGGCTGGGAAGATGCTCCCTCATGATGAGCGGCCCGGTGGCCACGTTGAAGGCGCTTTCGATAACGTTTCGCAGCTCGCGGATATTGCCCGGCCAGTCATAGCGCCGGATGATGTCCCACGCCTCGGCGTCGAGCCCCTGGACGTGCAGATCAAATTCGAAATTGAACTGGTCGATGAAGTTTTTGGTTATGGAAAAGATGTCCTCCATCCGCTCCCGGAGAGAGGGGATGGTGAGCGCCACCACGTTGAGGCGGTAGTAAAGGTCTTCCCGGAATTTTCCTTCCCTGACCAGATCCTCCAGGTTGCTGTTGGTTGCCGCCACGACCCTGACGTCAACCGACTTGGGAGCAGCCCCCCCCAGGGGGACAAACTCCCTCTCCTGCAGAACCCGCAATAGCTTGACCTGCATGGATAGCGGCATGTCGCCGATTTCGTCGAGAAAGATGGTTCCGGTGTGGGCCTGCTCGAACTTGCCGAGCTGCCCCCCCTTCCTTGCGCCGGTGAAGGCACCTTCCGCGTAACCAAAGAGCTCCGATTCCAGGAGGTGCTCCGGAATGGCCGCGCAGTTCACCTTGATGAACGGGGCATAACGCCGGTTGCTTGCAGCGTGGATGGCATGGGCAAAAAGCTCCTTGCCGGTCCCGCTTTCCCCCCGCAGCAGGACGTTGGAGTTCTTCAGGGCCACCCGGAGCAGGACCTCCTTGAGTTCGGCAATCTTCCTGCTCTGGCCGACGATACTGTTGATGTCGTATTTGAAAATGGCACCCTTCATCGCCACGGCCCGGCCGGGAGCCTTACCCTCCGGGGAGGTCTGAAGCCTGTTGGCCAGGAGCGTAATCTCGCGAACATCCTTAAAGAGTATCTTCCCGATGCAGCCGATGACCCTGCCCCCCCTGACGAGGGGGAAGCGGCTGGCATACACCTCCTTGCCGTTCATGTAATGGGTGCTGATCTCCGGCTTGCAGGTTTCCATCACCACCGGCATACGGGAAGGCTGGGAATTGGGATATGCCTGGTGGACATGCTTGCCGATCATGGCCTGGGGAGTTGTATCCAGCACCTCGGCGAAGGCCTGGTTGACCATCACGACGATGCCGTTGCGGTCGAGAATTATGATGCCGTGATAGTCAAGGTCCATGAATGCGCCGGCCGAACGGAGGAGTTCCTTGAGATCGTCCGATGAGCCGGGGGGGTCCTCGGGGAACGCTTTTTTCAGCGACATCACACCGCCGACAATCCTTTCATCCTCCACGATCGGCACGTAATCGCAGGCCAGACTCCTGGTCCCGACCACGATGGCCTGGTTGCTGAAGCTGATGCCGGAGTGCATGAGGTTGCCCAGGTTGGCGAGATCGACGATCTCGCCGATCCTGCGGCCCAACAGGGTGTCGGGAGGGATTCCGATCAGCTCTCCAGCAGTTTCGTCCAGTGAAACGACCCCAAGTTCAGCATCCAGCCGGACGATTCCCGAGCCGACTGCCCCTGCCGGCAAATCCCGCACCGCACCGCACGTGCCTATCTTTACCGCTGGATTCATGAAATATTCTCTCCTTGATACGGGTCATTTTCCGGCATAGGTGGGGGTTCGTTTTTCCAGGAAGGCGTTGATCGCCTCCATGTGGTCCTCGGTATGGTGTGCCATCCCCTGTAAGCAGGCGCACAGGCCGAGAAAATCGGAAAGCTCCCCGCGTTGGGCGTGCTTCAAGAGCCGCCTGGTCATACGTACCGCATGGGGGGGCTTGGCGGCGATCTGGGCGGCAAGCTCCAGCGCCCGGGGAAGAAGCCCCTCCGGTTCGGTCAGCTCCAGGAATATTCCGAGCCGCAGGGCCTCTTGCGCATCCACCAGGCGGCCGGTGAAGGTGAGCTCCGCCGCCCGCTGATAACCGACAAGACGCTGCAGGAACCAGGCTCCGCCGTCCCCGGGAATGATCCCGAGATTTATGAAGGTCTCCCCCACCAGGGCCTTTGTCGAGCCGAGCCGCAGATCGCACATGCATGCCAGGTCGAATCCGGCGCCGATAGCCGGACCGTTTACCGCCGCTATCAGGGGGACCTCTGCCCGCTCCATGGCAAGGGGTATCCGCTGGATGCCCCGCCGGTACCGGTCCTGAATCTCCAGGGTCGAGCCACCGAATATCCCCTGTCGCGCTTGCATCTCCTTGACGTTCCCGCCGCTGGAAAAGGCCGCCCCCTCCCCGGTGAGGACCAGGACCGACACATCCGGCGTCCGGTTGGCCCAGTCGATGGTCAAGAGGATATCGTCGATCAGGCCTGTACCGGTCAGGGCATTGCGCACGTCGTCGCGCCGAAAGGCAAGAAGCGCCACTCGCTCCGAAAGCTCCAAAGTCGAATCAACCAGCCGCGGCAAAGACATCCATCCTCCTCAGCATCTTCAATCAAACGATGTTAAATTACAGCGTTCTCATCAATACAGAGATTTACTTATTCAGCCGCGAGATCAACCAGCTTCGTATGAGTTATACAACAGTTTACGTTCATGTCAACTACGCGTAACACTATTTTATATTTTTGACTATCTACCAATACTCCATTAATACACTTCTGATCGCCCTCCCCCCTGACGGGGGAGAGCGAGGTTGGGGAGGTTATATGTAGACGATTTCGTCCGGCAGGTCGGTGATCTTCATCCCTCCTTTTTCGTTAACAGCAAAAGTATTCTCGATGCCGACAACCCCCTTGCCGGGGATTACGAACTTCGGCTCAATGGCGATGGTCTGCCCCGCCCGCAGTGGTACCTTGAACCCCTGAGCCAGCACCGGAAACTCGTCCAGCTCCAACCCTACGCCGTGGCCGACAAACCGCGCATTCTCACCCGGAGAGCCCATGTAATTCCTGCCGAAGCCCGCATCCTCGGCCATGGCGGCCGATGCAAGAAAAAGCTCCTCGCAGATGGCGCCGGGCTTCAGGTTGTCAACCAGGTACTTCTGGATGGAGATCGCAGTTTCGTATGCCCGCACGAACTCGGGGTCCAGGGCGCCAATGCAGAATATCCGCGTCATGTCCACGATGTAACCGTTAAAGACACCGGTGAAATCTATGAAGACCGGCGTACCAGGATCGATCGTCGCGGTGGAGGCGCCGTGAGGCGAGGCGGCGGAGAGTCCCCTGCCAGTGACGGCACCGTCGAAGAAGCCGGGCTGGGCGGCGGTGGCAGCCGAGACAGCCAGCCCCTGGAAGAGCTCCTGATTGAAGGCGCGCATCCGCACATAACCTTCATTCCCCGCCTTTCTCAGCCTGTACTCGAACTCGGCCGCCAGATCCAGCTCGCGCATCCCTGCCCGCAGGAACTCGGGCACCTGACGGAACACCTCACAGAGCCTGGCTCCGCTCTCGCGCATCCTCTCCAGCTCCCAGGACGACTTGACCGAACGGAGCTCACGGTTCAGCCCCGAGATGTCGACGAATTCGCGCCCCGCGAGGAGCTTGGCGTAGAAGTTGTATTGCTGCAGCGGCAGTACATCGTAGGTGAGCCCCACGGACTTCACCTCTTCGCCGAACAGGTTCGGGAACTCCTTGCTCGACGGGAATGGCCGGACATCGGCAACCGCAGCCTCGCCCCTGGCCCGCGAAAAGCTCTTTCGGACCAGCAGGAGTGGCTCACCATCGGCCGGTATCCAGAGCACCGAATTCTGCCTGGTCCCGGCGAAGTAGTAAATATCGACCGGGCAGACGATCAGCGCCCCGTCGATCCCCTTCCCCTTCAGTTCCTCCTGCAGGCGTCCTATTCTCTGGGCGAACTCTTCCTTCGGTGTCATGCTGTGGTCACCTCCGTTCATTGGAATGGTCGATCTGTATCCATTGCCCCCCCCCACCCTGACCCTCCCCCGCCAGGGGGGAGGGAACTATTTTTGAGAATTTGCGAGTGCATCAATGATGAAACTTCCCCTCCCGCTTCGCAATCAGGTACGCCTCTCGCTGCCGGTGGGCCTCAAGGTAGCGGGCGTCCTCGGCATAGGTAGTGGGACAGACCGGAGGGACCGGCCGGTGTCGAAGTTCCGGGTCCACATTGACGAAGGTGAAGAGGCAGGAGTTTGACAGGGCCTTGCTTGTCCGGTCCCGGCTGATCCGCTCGATGTTGGCCTCAACGGTAATCGAGGTCCCGCCGGTGTGGACGATGCGACTCGTGTAGTGAAGCTTGTCGTCGAGGAGAACCGGATGGAAAAAGTTGATCCGGTTGACCGCCACGATGACCGCCCGTTCCGGGGCCACAAGCTCGGCACAGATGGACGACAGCTCGTAGGCGCGCCGGATAAGGTATCCGCCGAAGATGGTCTGGGGAACATTCTCCTGCTCGGGGTACATGCGCTCCCACGACTCGGTGACCAGACGGCCGGCGAGAAGCCCCGTGAAACCCGGCTCCTCCTGCGCCTTGTGCAGGCGGTTGAGGAGGTCGTACTCCTCGCGGCTTGGTGGCTCCAGGGCCGCCGCCTGTTGGCGACGGTATGCCTCGCGGCTGGCTATCGCCTTCTCCATCCGCTCACGTTCCAGCTGTTCGGCATATTCGAGGGGGGGAAGCGCGAGGCTCGTCGCCCCCTCCCCCGACCCGGACCGGGCGACCATGGTGAAGTAACAGGATGCTATATGCACCGGCGGGCTCCCCGGATGCTCCACCCGAATCCCCACCTCCAGGGAGCTGCGCCCCACATGGTTGATCCGGGCGTGGAAGGCAAGGTCCCGCATCACGTCGCCCGCGTTGCGGATGAAGATGTTGTCGATGGCCGCAGTCACCACGCGGGCATCGGGATGGAAGCGGCGCACATAGTCAAGGGCGGTCTCCTCCGCCACCTTGTCCAGCACTTCTAGCATGAGCCCGAAGCGCAGATTCCCCTGGAGCGGCTGGTTGACCACCATGTAGTGTCGCCGTAGATTCGGGTCGCTCCCGAGTGGAAGGTTCACTGAGCGGGATGTGTCGATGGGACGAGTCATTCTCCAACTCCTTTGGAACGTTTTTTTCTGATTGACGGAAGGCATCGCTCGCTCCTTACATATTGCGGCGGTACTTGCCTCCCACCTCGTACAGCGACCGGGTGATCTGCCCCAGCGAGGCCACCTTCACTGTCTCCATAAGCTCGGCGAAGATATTGCCGCCTGCGACCGCCACATCCTGGAGCTTCTTCAGGGAAACCGGCGCCTTCTCCCGGTTTTTCTCCTGGAAGGCGCGCAGGTTTCCGACCTGCTGCTCCTTCTCCTCCGGCGTGGCGCGGGCCAGCTCCCCCGGCACATGGTATCCCTCCTCCTCCGCCCGCGGGTTGAGGAATGTGTTGACCCCAATGATCGGGAGCTCGCCCGAGTGCTTCTTGTGCTCGTAGAGCATGGACTCGTCCTGGATCTTCGAGCGCTGGTACTGGGTCTCCATGGCACCCAGCACTCCTCCCCGCTGGTCGAGCCGCTCAAACTCGGCGAGCACCGCCTCCTCCACCAGGTCGGTCAGCTCGTCGATGATGAAGGCGCCCTGGAGCGGGTTCTCGTTCCTGGCGAGTCCAAGCTCCCTGGTGATGATCATCTGCACGGCCATGGCTCGGCGTACCGACCCCTCGGTCGGGGTGGTAACAGCCTCGTCGTAGGCGTTGGTGTGGAGCGAGTTGCAATTGTCGTAGATGGCCATCAGCGCCTGGAGGGTGGTCCGGATGTCGTTGAAATCCATCTCCTGGGCATGCAAAGACCTCCCGCTCGTCTGGATGTGATACTTGAGCTTCTGGCTACGGTCGTTGGCGCCGTATTTCTCCCTCATGACCACCGCCCATATCCGCCGCGCCACCCGGCCGACGACCGTGTACTCCGGATCGAGGCCGTTGGAGAAGAAGAAGGAGAGGTTCGGCGCGAAGTCGTCGATCCGCATTCCCCGGGAGATGTAGTACTCCACGTAGGTGAAGCCGTTGGCCAGGGTGAACGCCAGCTGGCTGATCGGGTTCGCCCCGGCCTCGGCGATGTGGTAGCCGCTGATGGAGACCGAGTAGTAGTTGCGCACCTTTTGGTCGATGAAATACTGCTGGATGTCCCCCATCATCCTCAGGGCGAACTCCGTGGAAAAGATGCAGGTGTTCTGCCCCTGGTCCTCCTTCAGGATGTCGGCCTGCACCGTGCCGCGTACGGCTTGCAGGGTGCATTCCCGGATCTCGCTGTACTCCGCCTCGCTCGGCTCGCGGCCGTTCTTCTCCCGAAAGCGCTCTACCTGCTGGTCGATGGCGGTATTGAAGAAGAAGGCGAGCATTATCGGCGCAGGACCATTGATGGTGATGGAGACGCTAGTGTTCGGCGCGCATAGGTCGAAGCCGGCGTAAAGCTTCTTGCAGTCGTCCAGGGTGCAGACGGAGACCCCGCTCTCCCCAACCTTGCCGTAGATGTCGGGAGGGTAATCCGGGTCCTCGCCGTAGAGGGTCACGCTGTCGAAGGCCGTTGACAGCCTCTTGGCATCGTCGTCCTTGCAGAGATAGTGGAAGCGGCGATTGGTCCGCTCCGGGGTCCCCTCGCCGGCGAACTGGCGCTTGGGATCCTCCTCGGCCCGCTTGAAAGGGAAGACCCCGGCGGTATATGGGAACGATCCGGGAACGTTCTCCTTCATGCTCCATTTGACGATCTCGCCCCAGTCCTCGTAGTCCGGAACGCAGACCTTGGGGATGCGGGTGCCGGAGAGGGTCGTGGTGAAGAGCCCGGTCCTGATCTCCCTGTCCCGCACCCTGTTCACCAGGAAGTCCTGGCGATAGCCCCTCTTCACCTCGGGCCAGCCCTCGATGATCCGGCGCGACTCCTCCATGAGCCTCGCCTCATGGCTGGCGATCAGCTGGTCCAGCGGCGCCCCGTCCTTACCGGCGGCGCCCAGCAGTGTCCGGCTCCCCTTCAGCTGGAACAGGGCGCGGGCGATCTTCGCCTGCTCCTCCGCTGTCGTCCGGTAGTTGCGCATGGTCTTGGCGATCTCCCCCAGGTAGTGGATCCGGTCGGGGGGGATTATGTACCTCTTCAGGCTCTCCCGTTCGCGGATATCCAGGGATGACCGCCAGTCGAGATCTTTCTTCTCCTTGACCTTGTCGAGCACGGCCCGGTACAGGACGTTGGTTCCCGGATCGTTGAACTGGGCCGCGATGGTGGCGAACACGGGGAGTTCCTCGTCGGAAGGCCCGAACAGGTTGCGGTTGCGGCGATACTGCTTGCGCACGTTTCTGAGGGCATCTTCCGCCCCCTTTCGCTCGAACTTGTTGAGCGCTACCAGGTCGGCAAAATCGAGCATGTCGATCTTTTCAAGCTGGGTCGGCGCCCCGAACTCGCAGGTCATGACGTAGAGGGAGACATCGGCGACGTCCACCACCCTGGCGTCCCCTTGGCCGATACCGGAGGTCTCCACTACCACCAGGTCGAAGCCGGCCCCCTGCACCACGTCGATGGCGTCCCGCATGGCGGCGGAGAGCTCGGAATGGGAGTCGCGGGTGGCCAGTGAGCGCATGTAGACCCGGTCGGTATTGATGGAGTTCATGCGGATCCGGTCGCCCAGGAGAGCACCGCCGGTCCGCTGTCGGCTCGGGTCGACCGCCAGGATAGCCACCCTCTTCTCAGGGAAATCGCGGATGAAGCGCCTCACCAACTCGTCGGTAATGGAGCTCTTCCCGGCACCGCCGGTACCGGTGACGCCAAGCACCGGCACATTGCGCCCCATGCCGCGAATCCGTTCACGCACGGTTTCATAGCACGCCGAACGCTCGTGGACCGACTGCTCGGCCAGAGAGATGAGGGTATTGACGGCGCGAATATCCCCCTCTTTCAGCCGTCCGATTTCCGCTTCAATATCCCGTTCCAGGGAGAAGTCGCACAGTTCCATCATGTGGTTCACCATCCCCTGCAGCCCCATGTGGCGGCCATCCTCGGGGGAGAATATCTTCGAGATGCCGTACTCCTCGATTTCCCGGATCTCGTCGGGAATGATCACTCCGCCGCCGCCGCCGAAGATGCGGATGTGCCCAGCCCCCCGCGCTTCCAGCAGGTCGCGGATGTACTTGAAGAATGGGACGTGCCCCCCCTGGTAGCAGCTAACGGCGATCCCCTGGGCATCCTCCTGGATGGCAGCGGTGACGATCTCCTCCACCGAACGGTTGTGCCCCAGATGGATCACCTCCGCCCCTGAACCCTGCAACATGCGACGGATGATGTTGGTGGAGGCGTCGTGACCGTCGAACAGGCTCGTCGCAGTCACAAACCGTATCTTGTGCCTGGATTTGTATGGGGTTTCTGCGTTTGCTTGCATATGGCGCCTCCTGTCAGTGGTGATTTATCAGGTGGTGAACGTATTACGTTTACGCGCACTGCCTGCCATTGGCCGCGAAAAAACCTACCCGAAAACACGAAGCAAAACAGCATATCGCCGTTATTTTATAAATAAAAGTACATTGCGTTTACGTGCATGTCAATCATTTTTAAAACATTTTTATACAGATTTGGCAGACAGTGGTTAATGCCTTGTTATTCCAGCCCTGCTTTCGATTTAAATCGTTGACAAAGGCTTATTTCTGCCTTAAGGTTTATTAAAATTTGACGTAAAGGGAAAGACATGAAAAGGACTGACGAAGGCGAAGAGATCGTACCAATCGGAGAATTGGCACAGTCGGTCGATTTGACCACCAGGACATTGCGCTACTGGGAAGAAGTGGGCATTATCGAATCCGTGCAGAGGGCTGACGGGGCAACGCGCGGGTACACCCCATATTACGTCCGGCGGATCAAATTCATAATGAAGCTGAAGGAGCTGGGACTGACCATCAGGGAGATGCAGGACCTTTACACCGCTTATGGCGAGGCAAAGCAGACCGATAAAATGATTCCGCGGCTTGTCGAGATACTCGACGACCACATCAACAAGGTCGATGAGAAAATGGCTAGCCTGGCGTCCTTACGCAAGGACATCGTCGATTATCGCCAGCGCATGCTCACCAAATTCAATTTAAGCAAAGGATGAAGAATGAATGACGGAGTTGCCCAGGACACTTCACCAGCAAAGTCAACAATATTTTTTCATCAAGAGAAGTTTGTTGACATGTCAATAAATGATTCAGTCGCAAGAAGTCTGGAGAATTGAAAATGTCTGACTCCGACTTGCGGGATGACCTGCGGCCTTTCGGTTCTGGCTCTTCGAACTCAACCTGATAAGGTTGCCATCACCCCCTCGTTCCAAGCCGCCAGCATCCGGTTCCCCACTTCCCGGAACTCCCGGTGGTCCTCCATATAGGCAGTCAGTAAACCGCGAGTATCGGTCACCGCCTCCGCCACCTCTTCGAAAATTCCCCCCACCTTCCCTACCGGCAATGCCAGGTGCGTCACAGCAAACTTCTCCAATATCTTGCGTGGCCACCATTTCTTGATGCCTGCCAGGGACAACGCCGGGACATCCCGAGGGATGTAGGTCACGGTCGTCACCATATCATACACGGGCGCCATACCGACCGGTTGCCCTGGTCGCTCGTACAGCACGCCGAAATTCTTCAGGTGGGCATCGCCATTCCTTATCATGCAGGATAGTACAAGCGAGGCGAAAAACTGCTCACGAGCCCCCCGCAGGAACTCTCCCGACACGAAATCCTTGATGGTGCGCGCTACCCGTTCGTAGGTACTATTATACTTCTGTGTGGTACCCAGGGCCTGCAGGGAGCACATATCCTCGAAGCCCATGGGAGATTCGCCGGAAGCGGCCACATCGAACCGCTTCATCACGAACAGGCCGCCGTTTTCCGAGAGATGGAACTCCGGCACCGGCAAGCCTGCCCGCTGCGCCGCAGTCATGCACAAAAATTCATTCGCAGCCAGTTGGGGATAGTCGGCCCCCCAGGATTTCACGATATAACCGCCAACAGTGGCGGTTCCCCGCTCCGTCGCATCCAGCATGACCTTCGGCTGCACGCCCGATACCCCTGATCGAAGGGCGTACTTCGACACCAAGTCGTGAAACAGTTCCTCCGTGTCCGGGTAGGATAACAGATCCTCCAGCGATTCGACAGTTTCAACGATGCCGGGAGCCGTATCCTCCGGCAGGGAAAACCGGTTGCGTCCGACCTGGTTGCCGCCAGTAACACGCAGAATAGCCAAATCGTCTTCACCCGTCAGCTTTGCAATTGCGCGTCGGATAACCTCTAGCAGCGCCCCTTCCGGCAGGTTCATCTGGAAAATCGGGTGGAGATCCCGACTCAGCCAGCTCTCCAGGCGCACCGGCATGGTAAGCGATACTTGGGCGTCGGGTGACTCCGCGGCCTGATCGTAGGCAAAGACATACTGACGCTGGTCCAGAGTCCGGTCCAGAAGACCGGCCCGGCAATCAGCGGCCCATACGGCCAAGGCATTGGTAGTCACTTCTCGCCCCTCAGTTCATCCAACGTCGGCGGTGCCCCTGCCGGTCGCACCCGGAGCTCCAGGCTTAGATACTCCAAAATCCTGATCAGCTTGCGGACGCCGATTTCCTGGACGGTACCCGACTCGATCTGGCTGATCGTGGCGCGGCCCATCTCCAGATCCTTCGCCATCTTTTCCTGGGATATCTTCCGGCGCTTACGTTCTTTGCGTATTTCTTCCCCGATTTCAAAAAGCATAAATGCATTCTATACGAAACAGTCAACTCTTTCAATCATAAATTGTTTTACATACAAAACGGAAACAAAAGCCCCCCAGACAACAAAAAAGGACAAGTGAAAGGCCGCGGAAGGGGTGACAATCACACTTGCCCGGGTGCACTGACCGGCGCATATATGCAGATTTTCAGGCCACGGTTGAAAAGGAACGAGTGATCCAACAGCACGAACCTACCCTGCCGCTGCCGTCACCGGTCGTCCATCCCACCCATGGCAAGGATGGTCCGCCACTCTTCCGGGGAACCCTGGAGGGGAACCCTGGAGGGACGCTCTTGTCTATTTATCTGAATTGGCTAATAGAAAATAGGCAAGAGCGTTGTCCACCTTGTCCTGCCCTTGTCCTGCCTATGGTTGGGAACGGCCCCCTTCGGGAGAAAGCAGTCCCCGAAGTTTGCAACTTTGCAATCTCGACGGACCGGAAGTGGCGTTACGCTTTCTGGGGCTTGCCGTTGCAAAGGCGAAGAAAATCAAGAGTTGATTACCGCAGCGTTTTGTTTATAATGATTGCATATTGAATTCATTATGTGATGGCATATTCGACATGCGTCATGGCAAAGGGGCTGCATGAAGCGCATAATCATTGATACGAATTTTTACGCGGCATTCAAGAAGAGTGACGCTGCGGCTGTGGACCTATTGCGTCGGGCCGAATTTATCGGCGTCAACACGGTAATCCTGGGAGAGTTGCTTGCTGGTTTCCGGTGCGGCAGCAGGGAAGAGCAGAACCGGCAGGAGCTGGATCAGTTTTTGGATTCTCCCCGTGTTAATGTTCTCTCAATCGAACACGAAACTGCCGAGTTTTATGCGCAGGTTTTTCACGAATTGAAACAAAAGGGGCGGCCGATACCGTCGAACGACCTCTGGCTGGCGGCTTCCGCTCTTCAGCACGGTCTGGCGCTGGCGACCTATGATGACCATTTCAGCCATGTCAGCGGATTGCTGCTGGCGAACAGAGTATAAAGCGAGGAAATATTATGGCGACCATGACATTGCGCGGCATAGACGACAGAATCGCCGCTGTTCTCAAAGAAAAGGCCCGGAAGGAAGGGACCAGCGTCAATGCGCTTATGCTGCGGATTCTCAAGGAGTCGTTGGGGATCGAGAAGAAGAAGCGGGGCGCAGTTTATGACGACCTGGATCACCTGGCCGGCACCTGGAGCAAAAAGGACGCGGCCGAATTCGACCGGGCCATCTCCGTTTTCGAGAAGGTGGACGAGGATATGTGGAAAGGGGGTAGCTAGTTAGCTCCTCCTGCCGAATGGTTCCAATTATATCCGCAAGTTACATCAGATAATGTGACCGGCTTGGTCGCCATGGCCTGTTCCATAAGGCGATAGAAAACGAGCCCACGATTTTTTGAGGTCCGC